>CALFZH010000058.1:0-145906 GCA_937952215.1 uncultured bacterium | reverse complement strand
GAGCGCAAGCCAGCAGAGGCTTAAGGTGCGAAGGGCCACGGAACGGCTGTCCAACTTGCATTCGGCAGAACCGCGTAGCGGAGTGCCCGCAGTCTGCTCGCTGCGCATCCTACCCCTGCAAAAGCAACGGCGCTGCAAGCCCGGTCCACGCGACAGCCTGCGCGGCCCCGTCGAATCGCACCCGCCGTTGACCAGACCTGTTCAACCCAGGGACAGATCCGCGGGACTCCGCACGCCAACCCGCCCCGATCCCGGGGCGCAGCCGCGCCGACGCATCGACCTCGCCGACAGCCCCCCCACGTCACCCGACCGACGACGCCCCCAACCGCTTCGTCATGAAGACGCTGTTCGGGTCGTTCGTGTAGTCGCCGAACGGCCCGCAAACGACGAACCCGAACCCGGCATAGAGCTGCCGCGCCGGTTCGAACTGCGGTTGCGAGCCGGTTTCGAGGCTGAGCTGCCGGTACCCACGCTTCTCCGCTTCGGCGAGGATGTGCAGCACCATCGCCCGCGCGACCCCCTTCCGGCGGTGCGCCATCGCCGTGCGCATCGACTTGATCTCGCCGTGCGTCGGCGACATCTCGCGCAGCGCGCCGCAGCCGAGCAGGTCCGGCCCGGACCACACCGTCCAGAACGTGATGTCGGGTGCCCGCAGCAAGTCGATCGGCAGCGCGTGCACGCTCTCGCGCGGCGAGATCGCGTGCATGTTGCGCAAGTGCTCGGCGAGCAGCGCCTTGATCTCGGGACCCTCCAGGTCGTCGCGGCGGATCTGCATCACGGCGCCGAGCTTCGCCGGGTCGGCGGCGACCGTCCATTGCCCCGTCGCGGAACGCCATCGCCCCGCCGGCCGATGGCGCCGGGCGGCACGCGATCCTGGCCTCGCCCGGCGAGCCCCGTAGCATCCGCCGCGCGTCATGTCCAAGAAGAGCCTGCTGGTCGAACTGTTCGTCGAAGAGCTGCCGCCGAAGTCGCTGAAGAAGCTCGGCGAAGCGTTCGGCGGCGCCCTCGCCGACGGCTTGCGCGCGCAGGGCCTCGCCGGCGCCGACAGCACGGCGACCACGTTCGCGACCCCGCGGCGCCTCGCCTTGCACCTGACCAACGTCGCCGCGCGCGCCGCCGACAAGCCCGTGCGCGTCAAGCTGGTGCCGACGTCGATCGGCCTCGATGCCAGCGGCAACGCCACGCCGGTGCTGCTGAAGAAGCTCGCCGCGCTCGGCGCCGAGGGCACGCCGCCGAGTTCCCTGGTTCGCGCCGTCGACGGCAAGGCCGAGACGCTGTTCCTCGACAAGGTCGAGCCGGGTGCGCCGCTCGCTGCGGGCCTGCAGCAGGCGCTCGACCAGACGATCGCCAAGCTGCCGATCGCCAAGACGATGACCTACCAGCAGGCGGACGGCTGGACGAACGTCGCGTTCGTGCGCCCCGCGCATCGCCTCTGCGCGCTGCACGGCGCCGAGGTCGTGGCGGTGCAAGCGCTCGGGCTCGTGGCCGGGCGCACGACGCAGGGCCATCGCTTCGAGGCCAAGGCCGCCGAACTGACGGTGCGCGACGCCGACGCCTACGCCTCGCAACTCGAACAGGACGGCGCGGTCGTGCCGTCGTTCGCCGTGCGGCGCGCCGAGATCGAGCGGCAACTGCGCGAGAAGGCGCGACAGGAAGGACTGACGCCGATCGACGACCCGGCTCTGCTCGACGAAGTCACCGCGCTGGTCGAACGGCCGAACGTGCTGCTGTGCCGCTTCGAGCCGGAGTTCCTCGCCGTGCCGCAGGAGTGCCTCATCCTGACGATGAAGCAGAACCAGAAGTACTTCCCGCTGCTCGACGCGCAGGGGCGGCTGACCGAGAAGTTCCTCGTCGTCAGCAACATCCGGCCGGGCGACGCGAAGGCGGTGATCGCCGGCAACGAACGCGTCGTGAAGCCGCGCCTCGCCGACGCGAAGTTCTTCTTCGATCAGGACCGGAAGAAGACGCTCGAATCGCGGCTCCCCGGCCTCGCGAAGGTCGTCTACCAGCAGAAGCTCGGCTCGCAGGGCGAACGCGTCGAACGTGTGCGCCTCATCGCTCGTGGCATCGGCGCGCTGCTCGGCGGCGACTCGCTGGCGAAGGACGCCGATCGCGCCGCGTCGCTCGCGAAAGCCGACCTGCTGACCGACATGGTCGGCGAGTTCCCCGAGCTGCAGGGGATCATGGGCGGCTACTACGCGCGCCACGACGGCGAGCCTGGACCGATCGCCGAGGCGATCGAGGACCACTACAAGCCTCGCTTCGCCGGCGACACGCTGCCGCGCAACCCGGTCGGCGTGTGCGTGGCGCTCGCCGACAAGCTCGAGACGCTGGTCGGCATGTTCGGCATCGGCCAGGTGCCGACCGGCGACAAGGACCCGTTCGCGCTGCGACGCCATGCGCTCGGCGTGATCCGCCTGCTCGCCGACAAGTCGCTGCCGCTCGATCTGGCGACGCTGATCGCGCTGGCCACGCCGGCGTTCGGCGCGCTGATCCGGGATCCGGCGGCGGCCCTGCAGGACTTCGTGTTCGACCGGCTCGCGGCGGCGCTGAAGGAACAGGGCTTCACGGCGCAGCAGGTCGATGCCGTGCTGAGCCTGCGGCCGCAGCGCCTCGCCGACGTGGGCAAGCGCCTCGCCGCGGTGCGCACGTTCGCGGCTCTGCCCGAAGCCGAGGCCTTGGCCGCGGCCAACAAGCGCATCGGCAACATCCTGAAGAAGAGCGAAGGCAGCAGCCCGGGTGCGGTGCGCGCCGACCTCCTGGTCGAGCCGCAGGAACGCGACCTGCACACAGCGCTGACCAAGGTCGCCGCGATCGCGGGTCCGAAGTTCGACGCTGGCGACTGGCAGGGCGGGCTCGTCGCGTGCGCCTCGCTGCGCACGCCGGTCGATGCGTTCTTCGACGCCGTGATGGTCAACGCCGAGGATCCGGCCCTGCGCACGAATCGGCTGGCGCTGCTCGGCGCGCTGCACGCGCTGATGAACCGCGTCGCCGACCTGAGCCGGCTCGCAACGTGATCGGCAGTGCGCCCATCGCGGCGCGGCGGCCACTACGGACCGCGCCGAGATGACCCCCACCGTTGCCCACTCGCGTCCCTTGTTATAACCTGAGTGACAACATGGAACTCAAGCTGCGCAAGATCGGCAACTCCTTCGGGGTGATCCTGCCCGCCGACGTCGTGAAGGCGCTGCAGGTGAAGGACGGCAGCACCCTGACCCTGCTGCCGAACGAAAAGGGCTACCAGCTTTCGGTGGAGGACGCCGAGTTCGAAGAGCAGGTGCGTATCGCGCGCTCGCTGATGACGCGCTACAGCCGGACGCTCCGCGAGCTCGCCAAGTGAAGACGCCGATCTGGCTGAGCCAGGAGGCGGTCCTGGCGATGCACGCCGACAGCATCCGCCGGTTCGGTGGCTCGGATGGGCTGCGCGACCCCGGCCTGCTCGCGTCGGCTCTTGCCCGGCCACGGCACCTCTTCAACTACGAGCGGGCCGACCTCTGTCGGCTGGCCGCCGCCTACGGTCACGGCATCGCCAAGAACCACCCGTTCGTCGACGGCAACAAGCGCGTGGCGTTCCTTGCGACCACGGTGTTCCTCGAACGCAACGGGCTCCGGTTCACGGCGCCGCCCGCGCATGCCGCGGCCTTCATGCTCGGCGTGGCGGACGGCACGCTCGACGAAGAGGCCTTCGCCGCGTGGTTGCGCGAGAATGCCGCGCAGACGCCGCGAAAAGCGCGCCGCGGCCCTGGTCGCCGGCCGCGCAAGTAGCAGCGAGCGCACGATCACCCGACCGCGGCGACCCACGCCACGACCAGCTGGCGCAACTTCGCCTTGGCGACCCCGACCTCGTCGAGGCTCGTGAACGTCGCGACCGCGCGATCCGCGGCGGGCCACGCGAGCCACGCGTGGTCGAGGTCGACCAGCGGCCCCTTGCCGCTCGCGTCCTTGGCCTTGGCGCCGCGGTGGAACACGATGCGCACGCGATCCTTCGCCGACAGATTGAACGTCACGCAGTGCTCGCCGTTCGCCACCCGGAAGCTCGGCGCGTTCCACTTGATCTCCTCGACGAGGCGCGGCACGGCGTGCGCGACGATCGCGCGCAGTTCGTCGAGCACGTCGCGCAGCGCGTGGCGGCAGGCGGCGAGGAACGCCACGACGTCGGCGGCTGGCTGCTTCGCGGGCATCGTCACGGCACCGTAGAGTCGCGGCATGGACTTGTCCCGCTTTCCGCGCCGGCGCTACAGCCCGGGCCCGACACCCCTCGAGTTCCTGCCGAACTTCACGCGCGCCCTCGGCGGCCCACGCATCTGGATGAAGCGCGACGACCTGCTCGGCCTGTCGCCGGGCGGCAACAAGACCCGCAAGCTCGAGTTCCTGGTCGCCGATGCCCTCGCGCAAGGCTGCGACACGCTGATCACCTGTGGTGCGCCGCAGTCCAACCACTGCCGCATCACGCTCGCGGCGGCAGTGAAGGAAGGGCTGCGCTGCCGGTTCGTGATCGAGGAACGCGTGCCCGGCAGCTACCGTGACGACGCCAGCGGCAACCACTTCCTGTTCCGCCTGCTCGGCGTCGAAGCGATCACCGTCGTGCCAGCCGGCACCGACCTGCGCGCGGCGATGCAGCAGCAGGCCGACGACCTCGCGCGCGCCGGCCGCAAGGCCTACCTGATCCCGACCGGCGGCAGCAACGCGCTCGGCGGGCTCGGCTACGTCGCCTGCGCGCAGGAACTGCAGCAGCAGTGCTTCGAACTCGGCGTGCGCTTCGACCACGTCGTCGTCGCGTCGGGCAGTTCGGGCACGCACGGTGGCCTGGTCGCCGGCTTCCTCGGCAACCGCATCGACGTGCCGCTCACGGGCATCGGCGTGAGCCGCGACCCCGACGACCAGGTGCCGATCGTGCACCGCGAGGCCCAAGCGGTGTGCGACCTGCTCGGACTCGGCATCGCCGTGCCGCGCGAAGCGGTGCGCTGCGTCGGCGGCTACTGGCAACCGAAGTACTCGCTGCCGAACGCGCGCATGGTCGAAGCCGTGCAGCTGCTCGCGCGCACCGAGGCGATCCTGCTCGACCCGGTCTACACCGGCAAGGCGATGGCGGGCCTGATCGGACTCGCGCGCGAAGGCACGTGGCGCCGCGAGCAGAACGTGCTGTTCGTGCACACCGGCGGCGCCCCGGCGCTGCACGCCTACGAGAACGTGCTGCTCGCGTGAGGCCCGCAGCACGGCCGAGGTCGGCGACCCTCTGGACTCACGAGCGTTCGGGCCGCAATCTGTGCACGCCGTGATCGTCGGCGCGCAGCACGTCGCTGCGCGCGGCGCACGCAACCACGAACACGAGTACCGGAGGCGACCATGGCCAAGGGCCAACAAGGCAAGAAGGAAACGAAGAAGGAACCCAAGATGACGCTGAAGGAGAAGCGCGCGGCAAAGGCCGCGAAGAAGGCGATGAAGGGCTGATCGCCGCTGCGCGCCCCGGTCACCGGGGCGCGCACCCCGTCCTGCCGCAGGCATCCGCCGCGGCGCGACCCTAGAATCCGGGCGGTGCCATCATGGGCCTGCCCGACGCCCCCGACAGTGCGCATAGCCTCGAGCTGCTCGCTCGGCTGCGGGCCGGCGAGAGCGAGGCGTTCGCGGTGCTCTACCGCCGCCACCGGGACGAACTGCTGCTCGCGGTGCGTGCGGGCATGGGACCGAAGCTGCGCGCGGCGATGCAGAGTGAGGACGTGCTGCAGAGCGTCGCCCGCGAAGCGTTCGAGGTGCTGCGCAAGAACGCCGAGCCGCCGGCGTCTGGGTTCACCGGGCTGCTGCGCCGGCTCGTGCGCCATCGCCTGATCGATCGCGCGCGCGCCCTGCGTCGCCGCGGCGAGCCGACCGCGCTGACCGACACCCTTGCCGAGGGCGTCGTCGCGGCGGGCCCGCCGAGCTACGACGACCCACGCTTCGAGGCGCTCGAACGCGCGCTGTTGTCGCTGCCCGCCGACATGCGGCAGGTCGTGCAGCTCCGCCGCTTCGAAGGACTGTCGAGCCAGGAGACGGCCGCCCGCACCGGCCGCAGCGACGACGCCGTGCGCAAGTTGTTCTCGCGGGCCATGGCGAAGCTCACCCTGCTGGTCGGGGGGCCTGCGTGAACGACGAACGGCTCGAGGAGCTGCTCGCCGAGTTCTGGGCGCGGCGCGATGCCGGCGAGGCGGTCACGCCAAGCACGTTCGCCGCCGAACACCCCGCCGCCGCCGAACGGCTGCGCGCGGCCCTCGACGCGATGCTGGCGACGTCCGGTCTGCTGCCCGACGCCGGGCTGCCGGCGCGCATCGGCCGATGGCAGGTGCGATCGCGCCTGGGTCGCGGCGCCACCGGCGAAGTGTTCGTGGTCGTGGACGAGCGGGGCGCGCCGTTCGCCTTGAAACGGCTGCTACCGCATGCCGCCGCGCTGGCGCGCGCGAACGAACGACTGCACCGCGAGGCCCACGTGCTGCGCGAGCTGCGCCACGGCAACGTCGTCGCGATCGTCGACGTCGGCGACGACCCGGCGAACGGCGCCCCGTTCGTCGTCATGGAGCACGTGGCCGGCGGCACGCTGTCGGCATGGCTCGACCGCGCGCGGCGCGAAGGGCGCGAACGCGCCGCCACGATCCTGACGGGCCCCGGCGACGCCTGGTCACGCATCGCGCGGTTCGTCGGCGCCCTGGCCAACGGGCTGGCCGCCGCGCACGCCGCCGGCGTGCTGCATCGCGACCTCAAGCCCGGCAACGTGCTGCTGCGCGCCGATGGTTCGCCGGTCGTCGTCGACTTCGGTCTCGCCGCCGATGCCGCCGCGGCGACGCTGACCGCGACCGGCGAGGTGCTCGGCACGCCCGCCTACATGGCGCCCGAGCAGGCGCGCGGCGAACCCGCGACCGCCGCGAGCGACGTCTACGGCCTCGGCGCGATCCTCTTCGAGATGCTGACGCTGCAGCCGCCGCGGGCGGGCGACGACCCGCTGCAGGTCCTCAGCGACGCACGCCACCGCCTGCCGCCGACGCCGCGCATGGTCGACCGCACCGTGCCGCGCGAACTCGACCTGATCACGCGCTCGGCGATGGCGTTCCGGCCGCGGCATCGGCCAGGCGACGCCGCCGCCCTGGCGCGCGCCCTCGAACTGATCGCCGCCGGCGGTCGACCGATCGGCCTGACGCTCGGCTGGTCGCAGCAGGTCGCCGAGTTCGCACAGCGCCGTCGCGCGCCATTGCTCGGACTCACGGCCGCAGCAGCGCTCGCGCTCGCTGGCTGGATCGGCCTCGACTGGTACCGCAGCGCCCGCGCCGAGGAACTGCGGCTCGCCCGCATCGCTGCCGCCGAATGCCACCTCGACGGCGACGGCACGGGCCTCGCCGCCGCCGCAGCGACATTGGCCGCGAACGGCGAACTCGCGCTCGCCGCCTGGCTCACCGGAGCCGAACCGCACGGCGAGGACGCGTTCGTCGCGCACCTGCGCGCGGGCGCCGCAGCACTGCCTCGCGATGCGAAAGCAGCCGAGTCGGACTTCGCGGCCGCCGTGGCGATGGCGCCCGACGCGACGATCGCGATCGCGTGGCGGGCGATCGCGGCTGCCGCGGCCGGCACCAACGACGTCGCCGAACGCGAACTGCTGTCGGCGATCCGCCTGCTGCCGGGCAGCGTGCGCCTGCGCGCCGAACTCGGCCGGCTGCTGCGACAACAGCGTCGCGGCGCCGAGGCGATCAGCGCGCTCACCGACGCCGTCGCGTTGCCGCGGGCCACCGCTTCGACGTGGCACGAACTCGCCAAGGCCCACTCGGTGGCGCACAGTTACGACCAGGGGCTCGTCACGATCGATCGCGCGATCGCGCTTGCGGGCTCGCCGACACCGCTCGAGATGATCCGCACCAAGGCGTCGATCCTGAACGGGCGGCGCGACCACGAAGCGGCGTTGCCGTTGTTCCGCCAGGTCGTCGATGCCGCACCGGGCCCCGGTGCCTGGCTCAACTACGGGGCCGTGCTCGACAGCCTGCACCGCTTCGACGAGGCAGCCGCGGCGTACGAAGCAGCCGTCGCGTTGGACCGCCGCCATGTCGAAGCGCTGACGAGCCTCGTCTACCTGCACACTGGCTCCGACGTGGATTGCGGGCAGTGCAGGGCGTGGTTCCAAGCACACCCCGAAACGCTCGACGCCGCGCGCGCCGAGTCGTGCGCGATCGCGCTGCTCGACGCCCGCGACGGGCTGCGGAACCTCGAGCGCATCGCCGGTTACCTGCGCCGCGCCAAGACCGGCGACGCGTTCGTCGCCGCGATCGACGAGCGCCTTCGCAAGGACCTGCCGCCGGCGTCGCTCGGGCTGCTGCTGCGGGCCCGCAAGGTGCTGCGGCCCGACTGATCTGCGCGCGGCGGTCGCGTCCCGAGGGCAAGAGCCGTCGGACTTCTGGCTGCTCGTCACCGTGCGCGTAGGCTCTCGCCACCGCATGCCAACTGCGAACCTGCCCGCAGACCACCCGCTCGCCTGCCCGAGTTCCTTGCCGTTCCTCGCGCCGCCGTTCGACCGGCTGCGCGACGAACACTGGCGACCCGCCTTCGCCGAAGGCATGCGTTGCCACGCCACCGAAGTGCGGGCGATCGCCGACGCGGCCGAGCCGCCGACGTTCGCGAACACCATCGAGGCGCTCGAGCGCGCGGGCCAGCTGCTGACCCGCGTCGGCAAGGCGTTCTTCCACCTGACCGAGGCGGCGACGACGCCGGCGATCCAGGCGATCCAGGCCGAAGTCGCGCCGCAACTCGCCGCGCACCACGATGCGATCTGGCTCGATGCGCCGCTGTTCGCGCGCGTCGCTGCGGTGTTCGCCGCGCGCGACGATCTCGCTGATCCGGAGCGGCGGCGGCTGGTCGAGCGGTACCACCTCGCGTTCGTGCGCAACGGCGCCCAGCTCGCGCCGGCGGCCCAGGCGCGACTGCGCGCGATCAACGCCGAATGCAGCACGCTGCAGACGACGTTCCAGGAACGGCTGCTCGCCGACACCGCGGCGTCGGCGGTCGTCGTCGACGACGTGCGCCGGCTCGCCGGGCTCGACGACGGCGCGATCGCTGCGGCCGCCGCGGCGGCGGGCCAGCCCGGCCGCTGGCGACTCGACCTGCAGCTGCCGAGTTCGCAGTCGGCACTGGCTGCGCTGCAGGACGCCGGCACGCGCGCCGCGCTGCACGCCGCGTCGCTGGCGCGATGCTCGCGCGGCAACGACCACGACACGCGCGCCGTGGTCGCGCGGCTCGCGGCCCTGCGTGCCGAGCGCGCCGGCCTGTTCGGCTGCGCCAGCCATGCCGAGCACGTGCTCGCGGACCAGATGGCGGGCTCGGTCGCCGCGGTCGAACGGCTGCTCGCCGATCTCACGCCGGCGATCGTCACGAAGGCAAACGCCGAGGCGGCCGAGCTGCAGGCCTGGCTCGACACGCACCGGCCGGGAACCCGGCTGCGCGCCGCCGACTGGGCGTGGGTCGCCGACCAGGTCCGGCGCAGCAAGCACGGCATCGACGACGCCGAGGTGCGGCAGCACTTCGAGTTCGGATCGGTGCTGACGCGCGGCGTGTTCGCGATGGCGCGCGCGCTCTACGGCATCGAACTGCGCCAACGCCACGACCTCCCGGTGTGGCACCCCGACGTGCGCGTGTTCGACGTGCTCGAACGTTCGGGCGAACCGCTCGGGCTGTTCTACCTCGACTGCTTCGCGCGGCCGGGCAAGCGCGGCGGCGCCTGGATGAGCGACTTCGTCGACCAGAGCGAACTGCTCGGGCAGCGGCCGGTCGTCGTCAACGTGCTGAACATCGTCAAGGCCGGCCGCGGCCAGCCGACGCTGCTCGGCTTCGACGAAGTGACGACGCTGTTCCACGAGTTCGGCCACGCCGTGCACGGCCTGTTCAGCCGCGTGCGCCATCCGCTGCTGTCGGGCACTGCGGTGCCGCGCGACTTCGTCGAGTTCCCGTCGCAGTTCCACGAGGACTTCGCGTTCGAGCCGGCCCTGCTCGCGGAGTACGCGCGGCACGCGGTCACCGGTGCGGTGCTGCCGACTTCGACCATCACGGCGCTACGGGCCGCGCGGCGCTTCGGCCAGGGGTTCGCCTCGCTCGAGTACATCGCGGCGGCCTGGCTCGACCTCGAGTGGCACTCGCTGGCGCCGGGCACGACAGTCGCCGACGTCGTGGCGTTCGAACGCGACGCCTTGCGTGCGCGCGGAGTTGCCCACGAGCTGGTGCCGCCGCGCTACCGCAGCGCCTATTTCGCGCACGTCTGGCCCGGCGGCTATGGCGCGGGCTACTACGCCTACCTCTGGAGCGAGGCGCTCGCCGCCGACGCGTTCGCCACCTGCGCGACGAACGGCGGCATGACCGCCGGCAACGGCGCCCGTTTCCGCGAGCACGTGCTGTCGCGCGGCATGACGCGCGAGCCGGCCGCGATGTTCGCCGCGTTCTGCGGCCGGCCGCTGGACCCGCGGGCGCTGCTCGCGCGCCGCGGGCTCGCCGTCACTGGCCGATCGTGATCGCGACCGGGTTGGTCGCGCCGAGCACGGCCGTGGTCGACAAGAACACCACCTGCGTCGTCGCCGTGATCGCCGACGCGAAGCCCGGGTTGGGCACCACCAGCGATGCCGAGCCGGCGGCGTCGAACGGCACGAGCACCTGGATCGGGTTGCCGTTCAGCACGGCAGGCGCGAGCCACAACAACTGCTCGTAGCCGGGCACGCTGGCGGCGACCGGTCCCGGCCCGTGGCCGAGCGTGAACGCGATGACACCGAGACCGAGGCTCGGCCCTTTCGTCGCAGCGATCGTGAACGGACCGGTGGGGATCACCGCACCGCCGCTGACGTGCAGCGACGCCGGGGCCGCAGTGACCGTGCGCAATCGGGTCGTGCTCCAGTAGTCCGACTCGAAGACGACCAGGCGCCCGTTGGTCGGCTGGAACGGCTCGAACTGACCCTGCTGCGAGCCCGGCACGAACTGCAGCGTCGCCGGGAACGTGGGCGCATTCGTGTAGTCGACGACCGCCGGGACGAGCGTCGGCATGGTGTCCACGTCGCTGATCTCGCTGACGCGCGCGTTCATCCAGTCGACGAACAGCAGATCGCCGTCGTCGTCGATGGCGAAGTCGCTCGCCGCATCGAGGGCGGTGCAAACCACCTGCGCGTCGGCGATGCCGAGCACCGTCTGGTTGGCGATCGCGTCGTCGATGTCCACACGCAGGAACCGCAGGATCTCCACGGCCCCGGGCGGGGCCGGGAACGACGGGGATGCGGTCGCATACAGGACGTCGCCGTTCGGTGCGATCACGACCGGGCCCGAGGCGCCCGGCAGCGTCGCGATGGTCTGGGTGCCGCCGGTGGCGAGATCGAGGACGACGAGGTCGTTCTGCGCGACAGCGAAGCCGCCGGCGCGAGCCGACACGAGCACGCTCGTCGCCGTCAGCATCACCGCGTCGTAGTTGAACGGCACGGCAGCCAGCGGCAATGCCGGCGACGGGCCCTGCAGCGGCACGAGCCACACGCGGTCGTTGGCGCCATTCGGGCCGAAGCCCGTGTGCCCGAACAGCACGTGCGCGGCGTCGGTCTGCAGCAGGAACGAACCGAACACGGTGCCACTCAGCGTCAGCAGGTTCTGCGACGGCTGGCCCGGTGGCGTCAGCAGGACGCTGCCGGTGTCGAACGTCACGACGCCGGCGGCGGTGTGCAGCGCCAGGCTCGTGGCCGCGGTCACACGCGCCGTGGTGGCGGCGAGTCCTTCGGGCACCTGCTGCGCCGCGATCGGCGCCAGGGCGGCGAGCAGCGCCGCGGCGAAGGACGAACGGAAGAAGGGGGTGCGGGGCGCAAGGGCGCGCCGCCCGAGAGCGGTCGGAACAGACATTCGGTCTCCAGTCGGCGTGTAGCGCGCCGCGCGGAGGATCGGAGCGGCCCGCGAGGGCCGGCCGGGCGCAGGTGTTCTGGCTTCCGGATCGACCTACTGGTCCGCCTTCCCGGGGATCCGACACGGACCACCAGTGGCTGTTGGACGTTCGTACCCGGTGACAGCTGCGGGACAGCGCCGGTGTTGCACCGGACTTCCCTGCGACAGGCGCGCGCAGCATGTGCAGCCACCGCGGCGTGGTCAAGCTTCGCGTTAGCCGCGGGCACGCGCCGTAGAGTGCGCCGCATGCCGCGTTCGTGGCTTCTGCTCGCCGTCGCCCTGCACCTCGCACTCGCCGGCGCCTACGCGTGGCGCACGCCGAGCTTCGAGGGCCCCGACGAGAACAGCCACTACGAGTACGCCTGGCACCTCGCCAACGCCAAGAAGCTGCCGCTCGCGCGGCAGCTCGCCGCGGCGCGTGGCCTGCCGCAGACCGAGCAGGTCGGCCTCGCCCACCATCCACCGCTGTACTACGCGCTGCTGGCACTCCCGCTGCTCGCGACCGGCACCGACGACACCGTGTTCGGCCCGCTGGGCAATCCGGCGTTCGGCGACGCGACGCAACCGTCGCAGCACCTGAAGTTCCGCCACGCCGTCGGCCCGCCCGCCGTGCTGCTGCTGCTGCGCAGCGTTTCCGTGGCGCTCGGCGCGCTGTCGCTCGTGCTGCTCCACCGGCTCGCCCGGATCTGCTGCCCGACCATGCCGCGCGTCGCCGACCTCGCGGCGCTGCTGACCGCGTGCCTGCCGATGTGGTCGTTCCTGCATGGCGTGCTCAACAACGACGTGCTGGCGATCACCGTCACGACCGCGGCCGTGCTGGCGATCGTGACGATGCTGCGTGCCGAACGCGTGCGGCGCGGGCATGGCGTCGTGATCGGTGCCCTGCTCGCTGGCGCGCTGCTCACCAAGCTGACGACGTTGTTCCTGCTGCCGCTCGCCGCCCTCGCGTTCGTCGTGCGTGCACGCCGCGACGGCGACGGCCGCCGCGCGTGCGCAGTCGCCGCCGCGATCTCGGCGCTGGTCCTGGCCGCGCTCGCCGGCTGGTGGTTCGTGCGCAACGGCATGCTCTACGGCGACCTGCTGGCAACGAGCGCGCACGACGCGGCGTTCGCGCCGATCCCGCCCGAACATCGATGGACGTGGTTCACCAGCGGCTTCCTGCCGACGATCGGGCCGGCGTTGTTCGGCCGCTTCGGCTGGTTCAGCCTGCCGGCGCCGTCGGCACTGGTGTGGACCGGGACATCCGTCGCCGCGCTGGCGCTGGCCGGGCTCGCGCGCTGGCGCATGGATCGCGAACGTCCGCCGCTGCACGAGTCCTGGCTGCTGGCGCTCGCGCTGCTGCTCGTGTTCGCCGGCACCGCGACCTTCAACTGGAAGTCGCCGCAACCCCAGGCGCGCCTGCTGCTGCCGGCCGCAGCGCCCGCGGCGATCCTGCTCGCGGTGGGCCTGCTGCGACTCACCAACGGTCTCGCATGGCGGCGCGCGTTCGCCGCGCTGCCGCCGCTCGCGGCGATCGCCGTGTTCGTCGGCTGGTTCGCGCCGGCGTTCGCGATCGAGCTGGCGCCCGCCCCACCGTCGCATCGCTCCCTCGTCGGCGGCATCGTCGCTCCGGCCACCACGCCGCACCTGCGGTGGCGCGACGCCGGCGGCGGGGTGCTGCGCACGCCGCCGACGCTGCACTGGGACGACCCGGACGCGCCGCCGGGCGTGCGCTACTCGCTCTACGCCTTCGATGCCGCGGGCCGCGTGCACCTCGCCACGCACGAGTGGACCGGCGGCACCTGGGCGATCACCGGCGACACGTTCACGCTGCCCGAGGGTGGCTTTGCGTTCCTGCCGCGCGGCGTCGACCTGTTCCTGCGGCTGCGCCGCGTGCCGACGACGACGGCCGAAGATCCCGCACGGCTGCCGACGAGCCCGCCGTGGCCACTGCGCGTCGAGTGACCGTCAGTCCGCCGGCACGACAGCGCCAAGACCGGGCGGCCCCAGCGCAGCGTGCGAGATGGGCGTCACCATGGCGTCGATCCACAGCGTGTCGAATGCACCGACCTCGGACGGCACCGCCAGCGTCATCGCCTGCAGCCCGACGCTCTGGCGCCACTGCGTGGGATCGGGTCGCAGCGGCATCGCCGTCAGCGCTTCGCCGCGCACTTCGCCGTCGCGCACGAACCGGCAGCGGTAACGATGGAAGCCGGCGAACGCCTGCAGCCGGATCGACGTCGCCGTGCGCGGCCCCTCCCAACGGATCGCGACGCCGCCCTCGTAGACGAGGTGCACACGCGGTTCGTCGAACCAGTACGCGCCCAGCGGCAACTCCGGCGGCAGTTCGTTCGCCGGGATGGTCACGCGCGGCGGTGAGTAGTAGTGCTCGGCCACGAACGCGCGCAGGCCGTCGTCGCACGCGCCGGACGCGAGCTTCCAGACCGAGGACCAACGTTCCGCCGAGAACACCGGCGCACGCGTGACCGCCCGCAGTTCTTCCCAGTAGGCGCGCAGCCCCGGATGCAGGATGCGGTTCTCGCCGCTGGCGAGCGATTCGAAGTAGCCCTCCGGAACCCGGCGCAGCACGTGGCCGATGCGCCAGCGGCGGGGATTGAGCGCCGGCAGGCGCGCGAGCAGCGGATCGCACAACAACGCGTCGATCACGTGACCGCGTGGTCCCGCTCCGAAGCCCGGAGCACCGACGGCGCCGCTGACCAGGAACCAAGCCGGCCCACCGTCTGGACGGACGAGTTGGTCGAGCAAGCCGAACTGCGGCGGCTGGCGACGTTCGGCGAACAACCCGTAGACAGGGAAGTAGGCGCGACGTTCGTCCACGATCCCGTGCTGGGCGTGGATCTGCTCCTCGCTCGGCGCGACGTCGCTCGCTGGCGAGCGCAACCAGTCGGGCACGCCACGCAGCGATGCGCCCACCACCGCCGCCGCCAACACCATGCCCGCGACCCACGTCGCACGCGCAGCCAGCCACGGCGCCAGCACCGACATGGCGATCACGAACGGCGGCACCAGGAAGCGCCCGGCCATGAAGTCGCCGCCGACCTTGACCACGTAGCCGACGTACAGGAGCGCGCCGAACGCGAGCCAACGCGTGCGCTCCTGCCGCAGGCCGAGCAGCAGCCCGACGCCGATCGTCGGCAGCAGCAACGGGTCGTCGCCCGCCGCGAACGCGAGGTAGCGCAGGCCCTGGCGCGCGAGATCCCAGGCCGGGATGCCGACGGCGATCGCCTTGCTGTGCGCGACCACCGGCAGCGGGCTGCCGAAGTACATCGTCGCGAACAGGAGCCACAGCAGCAGCGGCAGCGACGCCAGCGCGGCGATGCGCAGGCGGCTGGCGAACGGCGCGCCGCGCAGACTGGCGAGGACGGCCGGCGCCACGAGCACGGCGAGGTCGACCCGCGTCAGCACGAGCAGCGACGCCAGCAACACCAGCCGGCCGAAGCGCGGCTGCTCCCGCCCTGCCATCACGGTGCGGGCGAAGAGGACCAGCAACAGGCCGGACAACGGCGTCTCCAACCCCGAGGTCGAGTAGTCGCCGAACGCGCGGGCGTTCGCCAACAGCACGGTCACCGCGAGCATCGCCACCGCTGTTCCGGCAGCGCGCAGCAGCAGCAGCACGGTGACCGTCGACAACGCGAGTCCGATCGCGATCGTGGTGAAGTACGACTCGCCGCTGATCCAGCGGCCCGCCGCGAGCACGAACGTCCACGCCGGGTGCGTGTTGATCAGCACGCGGTCGGCGGCGTTCCAGCGCATGCCGTCGCCGCGCACCAGGTTCTCGACCGTGCGCAGCGTGATGCACGCGTCGTCACCGATCCACGCGAGGCGAAGCGCGACCGCCAGCAGCAGCAGCGAGCAGCCTGCGAACAGCAGCGCGCGAGCGAGCTTCACTCGGCGAAGATCCGGACGAGGAACCGCCCGGCCGAATCGGCGCAGCCGCGGTACATGCCGTCGCTGTTGAACGGCATCGCGATCGCCCCCATGCGGTCGACGGCGATCAAGCCGCCGTCGTCGGGCTGCAGCACGCGGAACACCAACGCGTTCGCCGCCTCGTCGAGCGTCTGGCGGCCGAACTCGATCCGCGCCGACAGCGCCCGGGCGACACCGTGGCGGATGAACTGCTCGCCGGTGCCCGTGCAGCTCACGGCGACGAAGCGGTCGGCGTAGTTGCCAGCACCGATCAACGGCGTGTCGCCGACGCGGCCGAGCCGCTTGCCGGTCATGCCGCCGGTGCTGGTCGCCGCCGCGAGCCGGCCTTGCGCGTCGAGCGCGACGCAGCCGACCGTGCCGTAGTCGTGCTGCGGCGACGACGGCCGGACCAAGGCGCCGGTGCGCGCGCGTTCCTCCAGCACCTGCTCGAGCGCCCGGCGTCGCGCGTCGGTGTCGAACCAGTCGTTCTTCACGCGCTCGACCTGTTGGCCGTCGGCGAACTTCTCGGCTCCGTCCCCGGCCAGCAGCACGTGGCGGGTCTTCTCCATCACCAGGCGAGCCAGCACGATCGGGTTTTTCACGGTGCGCACACCAGCGACCGCGCCGCAGCGCAGCGTCGACCCGTCCATGATCGAGGCATCGAGCTCGTGCTCGCCCTTCTCGGTGAAAACCGCGCCCTTGCCGGCATTGAACCGCGGATCGTCCTCGAGGATGCGCACGACCGCCTCGCAGACGTCGAGCGCAGACGCGCCCCGCTGCAGGCGGTCCTTGCCGTAGCTCAGCGCCGCCGCGAGCGCATCCTCGTAGTCCTTGCGCACGGCCGCCGGCTGGTCCTTGGCGATCGTGCCCGCACCACCGTGGATCGCGATCGCCCAGGTCAGTGGCTGCGGCGGCGCACTGCGGCATGACGCGAGAGCGAGGAACAGGACGCAGGCGGCGAGCAGTCTTGGCAGCGGCACGGGACCTCCGAGGCGCGGCAGTCTAGCGACGCGGGGGCGCCGCCGAAGCACCGCGTCGAAGGCGGCGCCGCGTCGCACCGCTGACCGCCACTACCGTGCGTTACTTCCTCGCTGGGAGAACCGCAGGCCCTGACTGGATTGCCTGGGGCGTCATCAGCAGGACGAGCCACGCACCATCAGGCTTGCGCGCCGCCATCAACGCCGTCGTCCCGTTCGCCAGTTCGACCGTCATGTCGCCGCGGCACCCGACGACCCGCGGCGCTTTCACGATCACCTCTTGCTTGGTGCCCGGCACCGTTGTCGTGCGCTCCGGGATCGGTTGCTCGACAACCTGGTCCACGAGGTCCAACTGCACGCCAAGCACCCCGGCACGAATCTCCGCGCAGACGGCTTCCACGTCGTGGCCATCGAACACCCCGTCGATGATCGGGGTGGCGATCAAGGCCCCGTCGGCCACCGAGAGCTCGAAGTCACGCACGAACGTCACGTCCTTGCCGATCCTCAGCTTCGCGCGATGCAGGCCGGGAACCACGATCTGCGGAAACTGGGTGAACTTGACCTTCTCCTGCTTCAGCGACTTCCGCAGCGCGGCGACGGTGTCCGGCACGAGCACCGCGGTTCGCTGGTTCGTGAAGCCCGACACGGCGAGGGTCTTCGACAGCGAGGGCGCCACGTGCTGGTCGAAGACTGCGGCGGGAACGTCGCACAGCAGGACGTCGACCATGAACTGCTGATCCGGGTTCTCACGCGCGCGGGCGAGGATCCGTTCGGCGGCAGCGATCTGGACGGGTGTGCCGAGCAGGACCAGGTGGCGATCGCCAAGCGACTGCAAGTCGGCCCCGGTCTCGGTGCTCGGGATGGCGAACGCTCGCAGGAATTGCGCCAGGCGACCCAGATCGGCTGCCCGGCTCTCGGCGAAACGCCCAGGGTCCTGCTGCGGCGCGCCTTCGACGACCCGGGCCGGCAGCAGGTCGCCGACGTCGACCACGGCGATCTGGCGCTCGTCGCCGCCAGCTAGCGGCATTCGTTGCGCCGGTAGCGCGGCGAGCAGGGCGAACGCAGCAACAGCCAGTCGACATCTCATGGTGCGCTCCACTGCGAGAAGACTTCGAGGCGACCTGCGGGGTGCACGTGCATGACGGCGCGGGCACGCACGATGGTCGTCGCCCCGAGCGTCGACTGGATCGGCTGCAGCGAAGCCGCGATCACGACCCCGGGCGGACCCGTGGCTGGCGCGACCGGCGCCGGCAGGCCGGGGCGCAGGACGAGCAATCCCAGAGCCGCGATGCCGGCGAGCACCGGCCACAGTGTGCGCCGTTCGCCGCGCGCAGGGCGATGGCCCGGCGCCACGACCGGGAGCGCAGCAAGGCGCTCCTGCTGCACCGCGAACGCCGCCAGGTGCTCGGGGTGCGCGGCGAGATGGTCGATGCACTCGGAATCGGTGAGCGGATCGACGCGCGCGTCGAGCAGTTCGTTCATCCGGTCCTCGAACTCACTCGGCGTCATCGTGATCCTCCCGATGCCGCGCGAGGCGCGCGCGCGCACGGTGCAAGTGCGACTTCACGGTGTTCAGCGGCAGGCCGTGGCGCTCGGCGAGATCGCGCAGCGAGAGCCCTTGAGAATGGAAGCCGACCAGGAGGTCGCGCTCGAGCCGTGGCAGATGACGAAGGCATCGCTCCACTTCCTCGCGCACCTCGATCGCTGACGACTCGAAGGGTGCGGCTGGCTCCACGTCGGCTTCCCGCAGGACACTCCGTTCCCGTCGCCGGCGGTGATCGCACAGCGTGTGCAACGCCGCCCGCACCAACCATCCCTCGCCATTCCGGCGGTCGTCGAAGCTGGCACGCAGCCGCCAGACCTTGGCCAGCGTCTCCTGCACGACGTCCTCCGCATCCGGCCCGCACAGCCGCCGCAGCATCGCGACGAGCCTCGGTCGCTGATCCTGCAGCAGACGGGCGAGTGCAGCATCGTCGTTGCATGGTGGCACGGTGCGACTGGCCATCGACGGTGTTCATACTGGTACCAACCCGCGGAAGTTGCGCGGACTCGCCGGCTGGGCCTCACCCGGCCGCCTTGCCCGCCACCCTTGGGCCCCTAGGATCCGCCGCCGCATGGGTCGTCTCGGAATCGCAGTCCCGTCGACCAGACCAACTTCACGATCGTCGCGCTCTCGCGGCGCACGAACGGCCTGCGCCTCGGCGTCTGGCGCTTCGTCGGCAAGAACTGGATCGCGGTCAGCGGCCGCGACATCCCGATGGACACGTGGCGGCTCGACGCCTGGCATCCACTCGTCGTCGAATCGTCGGAGGCCGGCGGCGTCGTGGCACGCTGCGGCGACGTCGAGGTGAAGGTGGCGCGGTCGATGCTCGGCAAGGCGACGGGGCTGTTCGGGCTCTACGCCGACAATGGGCGCAGTGAGGCGGTGAACGTGGAACTGCGTGCGTTCCAGCCCGGGAAATGAGGCCGTCGCCGCCGCGAGCGGCGCGCCTACGTGCCCCGATGCAGTCGAAGCCTCGGCAGCCCCTGCCGAACCCGCGCGCCGGTCGCTAGCATCTTCGCCCCCGATCCTGGCACGGCCCGCCCACACTCCGGACACTCCGACTCGAACCTCGTGACCGACACCCGCCTGATCCGGAACTTCAGCATCATCGCCCACGTCGACCACGGCAAGTCGACGCTGGCCGACCGCCTCGTTGAGCTGACCGGCACCGTCGAGAAGCGGCAGATGAAGGACCAGCTGCTCGACGACATGGAGCTCGAGCGCGAACGCGGCATCACGATCAAGGCCCGCGCCGTGGCGATGAACTACCGCGCGCAGGACGGCAAGACCTACCAGCTCAACCTGATCGACACACCGGGCCACGTCGACTTCAACTACGAGGTGCTCAAGTCGCTGCAGGCGTGCGAAGGGGCGCTGCTGCTGGTCGACGCTTCGCAGGGCGTCGAGGCGCAGACCGTCGTCAACGCGCACCTCGCCGAGCAGGCGAAGCTGACGGTGCTGCCCGTGCTCAACAAGATGGACCTGCCGCACGCGCGCCCGGTCCAGGTCGCGACCGAGATCGAGGACGCGATCTGCATCCCGGCCGAGGACGCGATCCCGATCTCCGCCAAGACCGGCCAGAACTGCGAGCAGGTGCTCGAAGCGATCGTGCAGAAGATCCCGCACCCGACCGGGGATCCGAAGGGCAACCTGCAGGCGCTGATCTTCGACGCCGTCTACAACGACTACCGCGGCGTCGTCGTCTACGTGCGCGTGTTCCACGGCACGGTGAAGAAGACCGAGATCATCCGGATGATGGGAACGCTGTCCCAGCACGAGGTCATGGAGGTCGGCAAGCTCAAGCCCGACATGCAGGCCGTCGACGAGCTGCACGCGGGCGAGGTCGGCTACGTCATCGCCAACATCAAGAAGCTGCAGGACGTCGTGATCGGCGACACGATCACGCACCAGGACGAGAAGCTGCGCAACGTGGCGCTGCCGGGTTTCCGCCAGCCCAAGCCGATGGTGTTCTGCGGCTTCTATCCGACGGTGCCGAGCGAGTACGAGAACCTGCGCAAGGCGCTCGAGAAGCTGCGTCTCAACGACAGCTCGTTCACGTTCGAGCCGGAGACCAGCGACGCGCTCGGCTTCGGCTTCCGCTGCGGCTTCCTCGGCCTGCTGCACATGGAAGTGATCCAGCAGCGGCTCGAGCGCGAGGAGGACATGGACCTCGTGCAGACCGCGCCGACCGTGCGCTACCGCGTCAAGATGACGAGCGGCGAGATCAAGGAAGTGCGCTCGCCCAGCGAACTGCCCGACGGCTCGATGATCGAGGAATACCAGGAGCCGATCACGCACGTGAACGTGGTCGTGCCGGCCGAGTACATCGGCGCGGTGATGAAGATCTGCACCGATCGCCGCGGCGAGTACGTGAAGACCGACTACTACGGCCGCGAGCGCGTGATGATCGGCTTCAAGATCCCGTTCGCCGAGATCATCTTCGACTTCCACGACCATCTGAAGTCGCTGACTCGCGGCTACGGCACGATGGACTACGAGGTCGAGGGCTTCGAGGCGAGCAACCTGGTCAAGGTGCGCATCCTGGTCGCCGGCGACGAGGTCGACGCCTTGTCGTTCCTCTGCCACAAGGACAACTGCGAGGGCCGTGCGCGCAAGATCCTGAAGCAACTGCGCAAGGAGATCCCGCGGCACCAGTTCGAGGTCGCGCTGCAGGCCGCGATCGGCGGCAAGATCATCGCCCGCGAGTCGATCGCGCCGATGCGCAAGGACGTGACCGCGAAGTGCTACGGCGGCGACATCTCGCGCAAGCGCAAGCTGCTCGAGAAGCAGAAGGAAGGCAAGAAGCGCATGCGCATGGTCGGCAGCGTCGAGATCCCGCAGGAGGCGTTCCTGTCGGTGCTGCGCACCAGCGACGAGGAGTGATCCCCACGGATCGCAGCGCCCGCGCTGCGGTTCAAGTGCCGGCGAGCGCGAAGCGGAACGGCTGCTCGAGCGAGCCCGGTCCGCGGGCGAAGCGCCAGCGCCGGGCCGCTGCGAGGGCGGCAGCGTCGAGCAGCGCGCTGCCACTGCTGCTCGCGACCGTGCACGCGATCGCGGCGCCCGCGGCGTCGACGTCGATGCGCACGATTACCGTGCCTTCGATGCGGCGCCGGCGGGCGGCGTCGGGGTAGGCCGGCGGCGGGTTGTGCCCGGGCAGCACCACCGGCACCTCGGCCTGCGCGACCGCGGCCGGCGCCGTCGACGGCGTCGGCCTGGGTGGCGGCTCGGCGGGCGCGCTCGTCATCGGTGAGGGTACGGGCTCGGCGACGATGCGCGGGTTGCTCCGCAGCGGCGGCGGGCGGCGCGGCGGCAGCGTTTCGACCAGCACGGTCTGCGGTGGCGCGATCTCTTCGAACGACGGCTCGGGCGTCTCGATCGGCAGCAGTTCGACGGGCTCGACCTCGCACTCCGGAACTTGGATCACCGGCCGTAGCGGGTCCGGTGGCGGGGCTTCGAGCTGCATGCGTGACGGCAGCAGCGCCGGCCGTTCGATGCGGCGCGGCCGCATCCCATCACCGCCGATCGCCCATGCGAGCGCGGCGACGATCGCCGCGTGCAACGCGCAGGACAGCAGCAGCAGGCGCAGCGGCATCGCGGTAGTGGGCACGTCGCGGCTGCGCAAAGCACATGCCCCGACGCAGGCTGGGCGCCGATCGCCGTCGGCGCGTGTCACGCGCGGGTGTCGCGTGGTCGCTGCGTAACGCCGTGTCGCAGGCAGATGACATCCCGCCGCGAGAACGCGTCGCCGAGCGAAGGCACATACGTTGCTTCCCTGGCGAACGCCGAGCGCGCTTCCCCTCGCACGCCGGCCATCCCGCCGCATGCATCGTCCTCGCCATCCGTCAGCGCCGCGCGTGCGCGGGTTCGCGTCTCGCTCGCTCGTCGCCGTCGCTGCGGCCCTCGCCGCCGGTTCGCTGCCGCTGCTCGCGCAGCAGGGCGCGCCACCGGCACCGCAGGATCCACCGCCAGCGAAGCCGCCGGCGCATCACGCCGAACGCCTGCCCGAGGTGCTGATCACCGAGACCGCCGCCGAAGCCGAACGGCGCTGGTCCGAGGTGCCGATGGAGAACCCCGGCGCGCGCACGCTGATCGGCCCGCGCGAAGTCCGGCAGGCCGGCGTGATGAACGTGCCGGAGCTGCTGCGCCGTTCGCCCGGCGTCGTGATCCAGGAGGAGACCGGCAGCGACTCACTGCCGAACATCGCGATGCGCGGCGTCACCAACGGCGCCGAGGGCGCGTGGCGCTCGATCAACCTCGGCATGTACGCGGACGGCATCCCGCTCGCACCCGCGCCGTACGGCGGCCCCGGCAACTCGCTGTTCCCGTTCTCGCTCGAACGCGTCTACGCGGTCGACATCCAGCGCGGCGGCGGCGCAGTGCGCTACGGCCCGAACAACGTCTCGGGCGTGATCAACTTCCTCACGCAGCCGATCCCCGGCACGCCGACCTGGATCGGTCGCGTGCGCTACGACACGTTCGACAACCAGTCGTACTACAGCGCGGTCGGCAGCACGACCGGGCCGTTCGGCGTGTTGCTCGAAACGGTGTTCAAGCAAGGCGACACGTTCCGCGACGGCGGCGATTACACGCAGCAGAACTACGCGCTGAAGACCAGCTACCGCTTCTCCGACCGCGTCAAGCTGCTCGGCCAGATCGAGCACTTCGACGACGACAGCAAGCTCGCCGACGGCCTCACGCTCGATCAGTACAACACGAATCCCGAGGTCACGCTGTCGCCGCAGAACCGCCACTCCGGCCAGCAGGATCGCGTCAACCTGAAGCTCGAGTGGGACGTCACCGACGACACGTTGTTCGAGCTGATCACCTACGGCTACGACGGCGAACGATCGTTCTACCTCGGCAGCCCGACCTTCTACGGCGCCACCAACAACCTCCAGTACATCCAGACCACGCCGCGGCCGATGCGCACGGTCGCCGTGCAGCCGCAGCTCACGCACGCCTATCGCCTCGGCGGCGCCGACGCCGAACTGCACGTCGGCATGCGCTACCTGCAGGAGGACATCGTGCGCACCGTGTCGCGCTACCTGACCAACGGTACCGTGCAGCTGCGGCGCACCGAGGAGCAGTACGACTACTACACGGCGTCAGCGTGGGTCGAGAACCGCATCGAGTTCGACGGCTGGACGATCACGCCGGGCGTGCGCTTCGAGTGGGTCGAGATCGACGCCAGGAACCGCATCAACGGGCTCGGCGTCACCCGCGACTTCACCGAGGTGCTGCCGGGTCTCGGCATCAGCAAGCTGCTGACCGCACAGTGGTCGCTCTACGGCGGCGTGCAAAGCACGTTCGCGGCCCCGCAGGCGCCACAGATCTCGATCACCACCAACCCGCAGGACGTCAGCGCGCAGTACGCGTGGGTCTACGAACTCGGCTCACGCACACGCAGCCAGGACGGCCTGTTCGGCGCCGACGTCGTGCTCTACCACATCGACTACCGCGATCGGCTGATCCAGGACCCGAACCAGTTCGACGTGTTCGTCAACGGTGGCAACTCGCGCCATCGCGGCGTCGAACTGCGCCTCGACAGCGACCTGACCGCGGCCGGCCTGGCCGGCGTGTCGCTCTGGAGTTCGACCGCGTGGAACGACTCCAAGTTCACCAACGGCGCGTTCGACGGCAACCGCTTCGCCGGCACCAGCAAGTGGACCGCGGCGTGGGGCGCGCGCTATCGCCACGAACGCTCCGGGCTGTGGATCGGCTTCGACGGCGCCTACGTCGGCCCCGCGTTCACCGACGCGCTCAACACGCGCAACATCCCCGCCGACGGCACGCGCGGCCTGCGGCCTTCGTACCGGCTGTGGAACGTGGGAGCTGGCTGGGAGCAGAGCGTCTGCGAGCACACCGACGTCTCGGTGTCGATCGGCGGCAGGAACGTGCTCGACGAGGAGTACTTCGAGCCGCGCACCGCGCGCGGCATCTTCCCCGGCGCGCCCGCCAGCATGGTGTTCGCGCTCGGCGTCACGCACCGCTTCTGAGGGCACCGATGAACCTGCTGCACGGCCTGTACCCGTTCGCCCTCGCGGGCATCGTCGTGGCGCAAGGCGACGCGTCGCCGACCCGCGAGTTCGAGATCCGCAGCGACCGCGCCTTCCTCGGTGGCCACGAGGTCGACCTGTGGGGAGTGCGCTGCGGCAACGCGCTCTACAGCCAGGCGGTGACCGAACGCCACGTGCGCGCACTCGACACCTGGGCCGCGCACGGCGTCAACGCGATCCTCGTCTACGTACAGGGCAGCCACGGCGGCTGGCCGAAGGAGGACGCCGGGCTGAACGGCTTCGCGCGCGACGGCTCGCTGAAGAAGGACGTCGCCGCGCGCCTCGAGTGGCTGATTCGCGAGGCCGACCAGCGCGGCATGGTCGTCTGCGTCGGCGTGTTGTCGCCGCGCAAGGACCAGGCGCTCGAGGGCGACGCCGCGGTGCAGCGCGCGATCCAGGAAACCGCGCGCTTCCTGCAGCAGCGCGGGCTGCGCAACACGTTCGCCGATCTGATGCACGAGTACGACCACACCGAGCGCGCCGACCAGCCGCTGCTGCGCGAGCCCGACGGCGCCAAGAAGAAGGCGAGGCTCACGCAGTGGTGGCAGGAGGCATGCACCGGCATCGAGGTCGGCGTCTGTCCGTACGAGAAGTCGAAGACGACCGACCGCTACCCCGGCATGGACGTGCGGATCGTGCAGAAGAGCATGCCGATCCCGACAGCGGGCTACGTCGTCAACGTCGAGATGCAGAAGCAGGACGTCTACGAGAACGACGGGGTGTTCACGCCGGGCCAGCTCGACGCGATGTACGAGGACTTCGAGCGATACCGGCAGGCGCCGAACGCGGCACTCTTCTTCCACGCCGCGTTCGTGCAGGGCATCGGCAACGCGAGCGGGACGGCGCCGCACGCGGAGCTCGGCGGCATGGGCACCAGCGCCAGCGACCGCGGCGTGCGGTTCTTCTACGAATGGGTGCGGGAGCACGTCGGCGTCTGGCAGTACCCGCAGCACGTGCCGTTCGTCGCGGCGCCGGCTGGCGCCACGCCAGCACCGACGCGCGAGTTCGAAGTGCGTGACGGCGAACCGTTCCTCGGCGGCGAACGCGTCAAGCTGTGGGGTCTGCGCAGCAACAACTCGCTCGCCAGTGCCGCGACGGCGCAGCGGCTCGTCGCCAACCTCGACAACCTCGTCGCGCACGGCATCAACTTCGTCAGCGTGTCGCTGCAGGGCACCAACGGCGGGTTCCCCGACGTCGACGCGGGTCCGAACGCGTTCACCTCCGACGGCAAGTTGATCCCGGCGTTCGCGCGCCGCCTCGAGTACGTCGTGCGCGAGGCCGACCGCCGCGGCATGGTCGTGCTCGTCACGCTGCTGATGCCGCGCAAGGACGAGCACCTGCGCGACGAGACCGCCGTGCAGCACGCGGTGCAAGCGGCGGCGGCGCTGCTGCAGGAGCGCGGGCTGCGCAACGTGATGGTCAACCTCTACCAGGAGTTCGACCACCCGACCCGCATCGACCACGACGTGTTCCGCGAGCCCGATGGCGTCGCCAAGAAGCAGCGGCTGGCCGCGTGGTTCCGCGCCAAGGCGAAAGACATCGAACTCGGCATCGTCGGCAACCACGTGTCGGGCTCGCCGAGCGAGTTCCCTGGCTGCGACGTCGTGATGATCCACGAAGAGGTGCCGATCCCCGCGCACGGCTTCGTGGTCAACACCGAGACACCGGACCAGGACGCCAGCGGCAACGAAGGGCTGTTCACTGCCGCGAGCAAGCGCCGCATCGACGCGATGCTGCGCCGTTACCTCGCGTCGCCGAACCTCGCGATGTTGTTCCGCAGCACCTACGCCGAGGACATGCGCGGCGTGCAGGGCACCGGCCCCCACGCCGAGATGGGCGGCGACGGCGACGGCCCCTCCGACCGCGGCATCCGCTTCTTCTACCGCTGGTCGCGCGAGCAGCTCGGCCGCTGGCAGTACCCGACGCACGTGCGATGAACCCCACCTGCCGAACCATGAACCCGACCCTCCGAAGCACCGCCGGCCTGCTCTCGTTGTTGCTCCTCACGACCGCCGCACCAGCGCAGAGCGAGCAGCCGGACGCGAACCACCTGTTCATCGACTACCGCTGCCGGCCCGCCGACCGGCCCGCGTTCCGCCGCGGGCTCGAGCAGGAAGGCGTCGCCCAGCTCGAGCAATGGCAGCAGGCCGGCGCGTTCACCGACTACGTGCTGGTCTTCAACGAGTTCGTCGACGCCAACACGTGGGACGCGACGCTCGTGCTGCGCTTCGCGTCGTACGCGCGGACCGCGAAGTGGCGCGCGATCGAACGGGACTTCCCCGGCGGCCTGTCGCCGGAACTGCTCAAGCTCGGCACGCCGCAGACCAGCTACTTCGCCGACCGCGTGCTCGGCGCGGGCGCGGCCGGCGACCGCAGCAAGTCGGTGTTCGTGTTCATTCCCTACCAGTTCCGGACCCGCGAGGAGTACGTCAACTTCATCAAGGTCTACGGCGTCCCGCAGTTCGACGCGTGGATCGAGGCCAAGGTCGTCGCCAACTACGCGGTCTACGTGAACCATCACTCCACCGGCAAGCCGTGGGACGCGATGCTGGTGTTCGAGTACCTCGACGTGCAGGCGCTCGGCCGGCGCGACGCGATCAAGCAGCAGGTGCGCGTGGGCCTCGCGAAGGACCCCGCGTGGAAGGCGATGTCCGACGTCAAGCGCGACCTGCGCACCGAGTTCGAGGTCGTGATGGCAGCACCGCTGACCGCGGCGAAGTGATCGACGAACGGCTCCCGGAACCGGGTCGACCTCTCGAACCGGCCGCGCACTGGCGTGCGGCGCACGCGCAGCGCACACTGCCGGCGCGATGACCACCGCAGCCGTTCCCACCGCCGCCCGCGGCAAGAAGAAGCCGCTCATGGGCCCGATCCGGGTCAACCTCGAAGCGTTCGGCGTCGCGATCCTCGCCGCCGTGCTGCTGAAGTGGTTCTGCCTCGAGGCGTTCCAGATCCCGACCTCGTCGATGCAGCCGACGCTGATGGGCGACGCCGCCGCCGGCGTCTTCGACCGCATCCTGGTCGACAAGCTGCTGACGACGATCCGTGAACCCAAGCGCTGGGACATCACGGTCTTCAAGTACCCGCTGCAGAAGAACCAGAACTACGTCAAGCGCATCGGCGGCATGCCGGGCGACCGCCTGTCGATCGGCGGCGGCAACGTCTACCAGGTCGTCGACGGTGAGGGCGGCAAGCGCACGTTCCGGATCGAACGCAAGCCCGCCGACCTGCAGGAGCAGATGTGGAAGAACGTCTTCCCGTGCCGCCCGCTCGCGCGATCGGAGACCAAGTGGCTCGGCAGCGTTCTCGCCGGTTCGCCGCAGCGTGCTTGGAGCGAAGACCAGGACGGCCTCTCGCTCCAACTCGACGGGCAGCGTGCCTTCGTCTGGCTGCGCGACGAAGTCGACGGCGGCATGATCGATCGGGTCTGGGACGGCTACCCCGAAGACGTGGCGCGCGCGATCCGCGAGAAGCAGAGCCTGCACCAGCCGCAGGAGATCGTGCCCGACGTCCGCATCGCCGCGACGGTCACCACCGAGCAAGCGCTCGACGAACTGGCGTTCGAGATCGCCGTCGCACGCCCACAGTTCGACACCTGGACCTACGCGCTCGCGATCAAGGCCGGCAAGGGCCAGTTGCAGGTACGCAAGGACGCAACCGTGCTCGGCGCTTCGGCCGAGTTCGAACTCGCCGTGGCGCCCGGCAGCTCCGTCGACCTCGCCTTCGCGCACGTCGACGACGAACTGGTCGCGTGGCGAGACGGCAAGGAGCTGCAGCGCTTCGACAGCTCGGCCTGGGCCTGCCGCGACGGCTGCGTGTTGCCGTTCACTCCGGGCAGCCCGAGCGCGCCGGGCAGCCCAGAGATCCCGGCGAAACTCGAGCTGCCGGCCAACCAGAAGGTCACGCCGCAGATCGCCGCGCGCGGCAAGGGCAAGGTCCGCTTCACCGATGTGCGCATCGACCGCGACCAGCACTACACGCGCAGCACGGCGCCCGAGGTGATCGAGGTCCCCGAAGGGCACTACTACATGCTCGGCGACAACACGCTGCAGTCGATCGACTCGCGCGGCTGGACCGCGATCACGGTCGGGGTCGACGCCGAGAACAACATCGTGCCGCCCGACACGCCCGGCGCGCGCGTGGTGCGCGGCAACAAGCGCGCGATGTTCCTGGACAAGGCGCCCGACCGCGACGAGACGCCGATCCCGATCCCCGACCAGAAGGCGATCGTGATGATCGACGAGTTCGGCGAGATCCTGCGGCTGCGCGGCGAAGTCGGGCCCGGCTGGCCGGGGCGCATCTCCTTCCTCCGCCCCGGCGCCATCGACGGCCGCGGCGAATGGACCGCGCCCGAGACCACGAACGCCAAGGGCATCTCGTTCGTGCCGCGCTCGGACATCCAGGGTCGGGCCCTGCTGGTCTTCTACCCGTGCCGGCCGTTCGCCTGGCTGTTCGGCAACGCCTGGCCGGGGCGCTTCGGCTTCGTGCGATGACCGAGATCCTGCGCACGCACGACTTGGTGAAGGCCTACCGCGGCCGCCGGGTCGTCGACCACGCCAGCATCCACGTCAGCGAAGGCGAGATCGTCGGCTTGCTCGGCCCCAACGGCGCCGGCAAGACGACGACGTTCCGCATGGTCGTCGGCATGGTCACGCCCGACGAGGGGCGCGTGACGCTCGGCGGCAAGGACGTCACGAAGCTCGCGATGCACCAGCGTGCGCGCGCCGGACTCGGCTACCTCGCGCAGCAGGAGTCGGTGTTCAAGAAGATGTCGGCGATCGACAACGTGCGCTGCGTGCTCGAGGCGCGCGGCATGCGCCGGCAACCGCGCGAAGAACGCGCCAAGGCGCTGCTGCACGACCTGCAACTGACGCACGTCGCCGACTCGATCGCCGAGACGATGTCCGGCGGCGAGAAGCGGCGGCTCGAGATCGCGCGCGCGCTGGCGACCGAACCGCGCCTGCTGCTGCTCGACGAGCCGTTCGCCGGCGTCGATCCGATCACGGTGGAGGAGATCCAGCAGATCCTCGGCGCGCTCGCGCGCACCGGCATCGCGATCCTGATCACCGAGCACAACGTGATCGCGACGCTGCGCATCACCGACCGCGCCTACATCATCAACCAGGGCAAGGTCATCGCCGAAGGCGATTCGCGCACGATCGTCAACGACCCGCAGGTGCGAGCCGTCTACCTCGGCAGTTCGTTCGGCGAGGGCATCAGCGACGAGGAAGAGCGCGGGCTCGACCTCGGCTGAGGCCGTCTCAGCGCCCCGGCCGAGCGCCGGCGAGCACGGCGTCCCGGTCCTGCGCGTGCAGCAGCGCCTCGTCGGCCGAGATCACGTGGTGATCGAGCAGCGCGCGCAGCGCCTCGTCGGCAGTCTGCATGCCGAGTCCCCGGCACTTCTGCATGATCGTCGACAGCGCCGCGAAGTCGCCGTCGCGGATCGCCGCGCGTGCGGCGCCGTTGCACAGCAGCACCTCGGCGACCGGCACGCGGCCGGGCCGGTGAGCCCGCGGCAAGAGGCGCTGGGCGACGCCGCCGCGCAGGACGGCCGCGAGAGCTGTTCGCAGCGCCGGCCGCTCGTCTTCGGTGGCCATGCCGACCAACGTGCCGAGCGCGCCCGTGATCGAACCGGCTTCGACGCCGGCCAGCACGAGGCACCCGGACTCCGCCGCCGCGGTCGCGGCCAAGAGCGCGTCGCGATCGACGAGGGCGTCGACGACGATGACGTCGGCGCCGGCCGCCATCGCCTGCCGAATGCCCAGGGCCGCGGTCGCGACGTGCTTGCCGACCTCGCGTTGGTGCAGCAACGCCGGCCCGAGTTGGTGCACGAACGTGATGCGCTGCTCGATCGTCACCACGTGCCGCCCGGCATCCTGGTTGAGCGCGTCGACGATCCCGCCGAGCGTCGTGCTCTTGCCAGCGCCGGGGAATCCCACGACCAGCACGAGACCGGAACGCGCCTGCGCGAACCCGGCGACCTGCGAAGGCAAGTCGAGGGCGCCGAGCTGCGGCGGCGTCACCGGCAGCGGCCGCAGCACGACCGACGACTGGCCGGCAACCTGTGCGATCGCGGCGCGGTAGCGCATGCGACTGCGCGCGACGTAGAGCACTTCGACGTGGCCTCGTTCGGCCAGCTGCGCGCGGTGGTCGGCGAACAGCAGGTCGCGCATCATCTCGTCGACATCCGCCTTCTGCACCGTCGCTTCGTCGCCGTGCACGAATCGCCGCTGGAGGCGCAATGCCGGCGCCCGGCCCGGAACGAGGTGCAGCGCCGAAGCGCCGAGCCGCGCCATCGCCGCCAGCAGATCCTCGAGTCGTTGGTGGTCCATGTCAGTTCGCCTTTGCCTGCATCTCGCGAGCACGGTCGAGCAGCCAGAGCCGTTCTTCGGCCCGTGAGAACACGTCCTCGAGGCGCACCCGGCCCGAAGCCACGAGGTCGAGCATGCTGCGATCGAGCGAGTGGCCGCCATTGCGCCCTTCGGCGCGCACGAGCAGCGCGATGTCGCCGAGTTGGCCGGCGCGGATCGCATCGCGCACCGCGCCGTCGACGACCAGCAGTTCGGAAGCAGCGACGGTGCCGGTCCCACTCGCATCCGGCAACTGCTGCCGCACCAGCACGGCCCGCAGCGCTGCCGCCAGCGTGCCGCGCACGCCCGCGGCGTCGTGCGTGGTCGGGAAGCCGAGCAGGCGCGCCAAGGCCTGCGTGGCGTTGGCAGCGTCGAGCCAGGCGATCACGAGACGTCCGCTTTCGGCGGCGCGCAGCGCGATCTCGAACGTCGCCGGGTCGCCGATGTCGGCGACCACGAGCGCGTCGGGATCCTCGTCGACGGCCGCGCGCAACGCTTCGGCGCGGGCAGCCGGCGTGAGGCCAAAACGGCGCCGCACCACCAGGGCCCGATCGGCCGGCAACGGCAGCGGTTCGTCGTCGACGACGACCACGTACTGCCCTTGGTCGGCGGCCGCGACCGGCAGCAGTGACGCCACGGTCTCCGCGCGCAACAGGCCGCGTTCGCCGACCAGCAGCACGAGCCCCTTGCCGCCACGGATCACGTCGACGATCGCCGGCGACACGCCGGCCATCGCGGGGTCCGCGACGGCAGCGGGCGTGAACGCGATGCGCACCGCGACGCCTTCGAGTTGACGAAACGCCGTGGCCAACCCGTGGCCGGCACCACTCACTTGCCACGGCTGGACCACGCAGTGCCGTTCGGCGAGCGCTTCGAGCACGCCGTCGCCCATCACAGTGCGGGCGAAGTCCCAGACCTCCGGCCCCGACAACGGAGTGTCGGTCACCGGCCGCCATTGCATGCCGGTGCGGATGCACGCGCGCCGGCCCTCGCTGACCACGAGTTCGGTCGCGCCTTGGTTGGCAGCCAGTGTCAGCAGGGCGTCCGCCGCCAGGTCGTTGGCGCGAAGGGACGACGCGGCCTCCTGCCGCCGTTCCCGCTGCAACTGCAGAACGCGTTGCAGGGCGTCGGCCGAGATCATCCCCTGATCGACGAGGATCTGGCCGATCGGCCGACCGTGGTTGGTCAGCGACTGGATGGCCAGGCACCGCTCGAGCCCGGCTTCGTCAACGATCCCACCCTCCAGGAGGAGGGTCCCCAAGCGAATGTCGTCCATGCTGCCGGTCGTCTCCGTTCGCCCCCATCGACCGGCCGACGAACGAGCCTTGAGACGCCGGGGTCAGCGACCGGTCGCCGCGCCCCCGAGTCGCGCGAGGGATGCCGTCGCGAGCTGCTGGGCGAACGGCTGCGCCGCGAGCCTCGCCTGCGCCTGCGCGACCGTCCACGACGCGATGGCGGCCTCACGGTCACCCGCCGCTTCGGCGACCGCAGCGGCGAGCACGCTGCCGAGCATGCGGTCGCCCAGATGCAGGAACTCGCGCTCCGCCGGCGGCGGCACTTCCCGTGGCAGCGCCGCCGATCCGAACGTCCGCAGCAACTCCCGCCATGCCGGCTCGTCGGCGAGGGCCACCGCGGCGAGCAGGCCCGCCCACCGATCGGTGACACCGGTGGCCTGCCGGGCGTCGGCCACCACGCGCCGCAGCATGCGGTGGCGTTCGTCGCCGTCGAGGTCGCCGTCGGCCAGCATGACGATGGCCCCGCGCAGGTCCGGACAGGGCCAGCGCTGCCAGGCGAAGTAGGCGAGCGCCAACGCCACGATCCCCAGGAAGACGACGAGCGCAGGCGTGAACACCCGATCGGGTGGGGCCGTCGCCGGCGACGATTCGGCGGGTCCGGGTGCGGCTTTCGACATCTCGACCAGTGTCGGCCACGACCACCGTCCGGCGCAACGGAGCCACCGCCGCGGGACTTTCGAGCCTGCGACTTCCTGCTAGACTGCCGCCCCAGAAACCCCGGCGATTGCCGCGGCCGTCGATTGCCCTGAGTCGGGACCTGATGCCGGTGGACGGCAGCAGGCGCATCCGGTTCGCGCGTCGCAGAGCCCGCCGCCCTTCCAACCATGACCTCCAAGACCAGCAAGGCTTCGCCGAAGAAGGCGAATCCCACCACCGCCAAGAAGGCGGCCAAGCCTTCGTCCCCTGCCCGCACCGCCAAGAAGTCCGCCACGGCTCCCGCCGCCAAGGGCAAGGTGCTGGCGCGTGCAGCCAGCGCCCGGGCCCCGTTCGTCCCGCGCGCCGTCGCCAACCTCGACGACGACGACGTCCTCATGGCCCACGGCGGCGGCGGGGCTGGCTTTGGTCGCTGCGGCGGCCGGCTGCTGTCGAGCAAGCTCGAACAGGACCTCTGCAACCGCCTCGGGATGGCCGGCGTGGTGCACAGCCACAGCCCGCGACACTACGAGGTCCGCTTCGAGGACAACCGGGTGGCCGCCTACGCGCCGATGATCGTGCTGCGCGGCCGCGGCCGCGAGGGCAAGGGCATCGTGATCGAGGCCGTCGAGGAGACGCAGGCGCCGATCCTGAAGAAGGTCGTGTCCTTCCGTTCGCAGTACGGTCAGGAGTTCTACGTGATCCTGGTGGGCAGCGACGAGGTGCTGGAGACCGCACCGATGGCCTCCCACGACGAGTCCTGCTCGGCGATCAACGTCAACACGCTGATCGCGCGCCTGGCCGAGTAGCGGGACGCGCGGATCCGGGGGACGGCAGGCTGGCGGGAGGGACGTGGCCGGGGTATCGTCCCCGCCCCATTTGTCCGCTCTTCACCCCCCAAGGGTCACGACGTTGACGCACGATCTCGTTCAATTCGCGCGTTCCCTGCAGCTCGACTCCCTCGAATCGGGATGGAACAAGGCAGTCGCCGCGCCGACCGCCGCCGAAACGCCGAGCTACGCCGCGGTCATCGATCTGCTGTGCGAGAAGGAGATGGCGAGCCGCGCGCTGGTCATGGCGACCGCGATGATCGATGCGCTCGCCGCGCGCGACCAGACCGACGCCGCGCTCGAACTCGGCTTCCGCGTCATGCGCCGCAGCGCCCACAACGACGCGCTGGCGCGCACCGTCGCCAGCCTGATCGACAAGCGCTACGCCGACGAGCAGTGGCTGCCGGTGATGAAGGCGCGCGCCGGGCTCGCGACCGCCGCGACCGTCGCCTCGATCCTCGAGTTCGACCGCCTGCGCCGCTTCACCCGGGGCTACGTCGTCTACCACGCCGCCGGCTGGGGTGAGGCCACGGTCGAGGACTTCACCGCGGGCACGATGGAAGTGACCGTGCACTTCGCGACCGGTCGGCGCGAGGCGTTCCCGCTCGAGACGCTGTTGTCGCGCTTCAAGCCGCTCGACGCGCAGGACCTGCGCGCGATGAAGCTGCAGCGCATGGGCGAGCTGAAGGCCGAGGCCGAGAACAACCCCGCGGGCCTGATCCGTCGCGCTGCGGCGCTCTACCGCGGCACGATCACCAGCCAGCAGCTCAAGCACGAACTGTCGCCGGCACTGATCGCCGAGAAGGACTGGGCGTCGTTCTGGAAGCGCGCCAAGGCCGCGGCGGCCAAGGATCCGTGGCTGCGCGTCGAAGGATCGACGACCCGGCCGACGTTCGTCGTGCGCGACAAGCCGGTCAGCGTCGCCGAGGAAGCGACGGCAGCGCTGTCGCACCAGAACGACCTCGGCCAGCGCATCGGCGTGCTGCGCGACTACCTGGCGCGCGGCGAGGATGCCGAGATGCGCGCGCAGATCCTCGATCTGGCGACGACGGTCGTCGAGCAGGCGATCGCCGAGAAGAAGGCCGCCCATGCGCACGTGCTCGACGGAATCCTGTTCCTCGAGGAGCACGGCCGGAAGGCCTCGGTGCCGGCCGCGCAAGAACTGCGCGCGCTGCTGACCAAGGACGACGGCGGCCTGCGCCCCACGGCCATCGACCGGTTGGCGACGCAGGCGTCGCGCGAGCACGCGATCGAACTCCTGCCGCAGGCACTCGGCAACGACTGGGCCCAGCGGAGCGCCGCGGCGCTGTGCGAGTGGCCTGACTCGGTGGTCGAGCACGTGGTCGACGCCTTGGTCGCCCATGGCGAAGGTGCGTCGACGCTCGCGCAGTGGGACCGCGTCGCGCCGTACCCGAAGCGTTTCCCGCTGCTGACCTACCTGTACGGGAAGCTCTACGGCGACGGCGTGTTCGATGCCGACGAACGCCGCCCGAGCCCGATCGCGATCGGCCGCGTGCTGCTGCACCTCGCGCGCATCCTGAACGAGAACCGCAAGAAGAACCAGGTGCACAGCCGGTTGCTCGGGCGGCTCACCAGCCTGCTGAGCGGCAAGAAGGGCCTGCTCAACCGCTCGCTCGACGGCATCTCCCGCGACGACCTCGCGCACTACCTCGGCATCGTCAAGCGTTCGGGCGAGGACTTCCCGGCGGAGATCGTCGACCAGATCGACGACGTCGTCTTCAAGCACTTCCCGGACCTGCACGCCAAGCCCGAGCTGCCGTTCTGGGAGAAGGACCAGATCTTCACCACGCGCGAAGGTCTGCGGCGGATCAAGGAGGAGTATCGCGTGATCGTCGAGGAGAAGATCCCGGCGAACAGCAAGGCGATCGGCGCGGCGGCAGCGCTCGGCGACCTCAGCGAGAACAGCGAATGGGAGTCGGCGATGGAGGAGCAGCGCAACCTCACCGGGCGCGCCACCGACATGGACCAGCAGATCCGCAGCGCGCGCCTGATCGAAGACCAGGACGTGCCGAACGACCGCGTCGCCCCCGGCACCAAGGTCACCGTCGCCGAGACTGCCAGCGGCGCGCGCACGACCTGGCGCGTGCTCGGGCCGTGGGACGCCACCGACGACCAGACGGTCAACTACCTGGCGCCGATCGCGCAGGGACTGCTCGGCAAGGGCGTCGGCGAGACCAGCGAGATCCCGGGTCAGCACGGCCCCGTCGCCGTGCGCATCGAAGCGATCGAACGCATCGTGTGAGCACACGGACCTTCCGGTTCGAACTCGGCAACGGCGAGTTCCTGGTCGGCGACGAACTCGCAGGCGCCTCGCCGCCGTGGCTCTACCTGCACGGACTCGGGGCCGTGCGAACCGGCGAGAAGAGCGGCTCGCTGCTCGCGCACGCCGAGCGGCAGGGACGCGGGTTCCGCCGCATCGACCTGCGCGGCCAGGGCGACTCGTCGGGACGACTCGGCCAGGTGCCGGTGAGCCACGTGATCGACGACGTGGTCCGACTGCTCGAAGGACACCGGCCGACGGTCATCGTCGGTTCGAGCCTCGGCGGCCTCGTCGGCGCCTACGTCGCCGCCGCGCGCCCGGACCTGGTGCGCGGCCTGGCGCTGCTCGCACCCGCCTTCGGTCTGCTCGGCAACCTCGCACAACGCCTCGATGCGCGGGGGCGAATGTGGACCAGCGAGGGCACGGCGTTCACGGTCACGCCGCAGGTGCTTGCCGATGCCAAGGCCCTCGACGAAGCCGGGCTCGGCAAGCGGCTGCAGGTGCCGACGCTGGTCGTGCACGGCACGGCCGATGACGTGATCCCGGCGCGCGCCAGCGAACGGTTCTTCGACGCCATCGCGAGCGCGCAGAAGGAACTGTGGTTGGTGCCGGGCGGCGATCACCGGCTGAACACCGTCGCGCCGACGATCTGGCGCCGGATCGACGCGCTGCTCGGCCTGCCGCCAGCACCGGCCTGAGTTGCGTCGCCGCGCAGGCAACGCGACACTCGCGCCGTGTTCCACGTTCCCCCGGCCTTGCAGCGGCTCGCCGACCAGATCGACGGCTGGCTCGACCTGCGCTGCCCCGACCGCGCGATCGCCCTGCTCGGGCCGCTGCTCGCCGAGCCCACGGCCCGCGCCGCCGGCCTGGCGATGCGCGTGCGCGCGCTGGCCCGGCTCGGCAACTACCGCGACGCGCTGCCCGACCTGGCCGAACTGCGAACGGCGGCACCCGAGGAGAGCTGGATCGACCTGACCGAAGCGTGGTGCAGGAAGCGCGCCGGCGACCTGCCGGGCGCGATCCGCTGCCTCGAGACCCTCGTGCTGCGTGATCACCGCTCGGACGTCGCGCACTTCAACCTCGCGTGCTACCTGGCGCTCGCCGGCGAACACGACCGCGCGATCGACGAACTCACGCTCGCGTGCGGCCTCGACGAGCACTGCCGTGACTTCGCCCGCGACGATCCCGACCTCGATCCACTGCGAACGGACCCGCGGTTCCGGCAACTGCTGCGCGAAGCGCCGCCGGCCAGCGAGGGCGCGGCTGACGAGGAGGAAGAGGAGATCGACGAGGACCTCGACGACGAGGATCCCGAGCCCCCGGCGAGCGATCGCCATCGCCGCAACTGAGCCGCCCGCGAGGCGCGGCAACGGCGCTGCCAACGGCCTCTCGCGGCTGGCTACCGACGCACCCCCGCAGGCTGCCGAAAGAGGGACGTGTCCGCGCCGACCCGCACCCTCGAACCCGCCGCGATCCGGACCGCCGTCGAGCGCCACCTGGCCCAGGTCGTGTCGCTGCCCGCCGGCATCGTCGAGCCGCTCGTCTGCGCCACGGTCGCGGGCGGTCACGTGCTGCTCGAGGGCATGCCCGGCATCGGCAAGACGCTGCTCGCGCGCACGCTGGCGCGGTGCGTCGACGGTGAGTTCCGCCGCATCCAGTTCACCAACGACCTGATGCCGAGCGACGTCGTCGGCACCGCCGTCTGGCGTCCCGACCTCGGCAAGTTCTCGTTCGTGCGCGGGCCGCTGTTCGCCAACGTCGTGCTCGCCGACGAGATCAACCGCACCAGCCCGCGCACGCTGTCCTGCCTGCTCGAGGCGATGGAGAGCGGGCACGTGTCGGTCGAAGGCCGCACGCTCGAGCTCGGGCAGCCGTTCACGGTCATCGCGACGCGCAACCCGATCGAGTTCCACGGTACCTGGCCGGTGCCGGAGGCAGCGCTCGATCGCTTCGCGGTGCGCGTCGAACTCGCCTACCCCGAGCCCGCGCAGGAGCTCGCGCTCTACGTCGGCGACGACCCCGAAGCCAGGCTCGCGGACGTCGCCCCGGTGATCGCGACGAGCGATCTGCTGCAGTTGCGCGCGATGGCGGCCGCCGTGCAGGTGGCCACGCCGGTCGCGCAGTACGCGTTGGCACTCGTGCAGGCGACACGCCGGCACGGCGACGTGCAGCTCGGCGCCAGCCCACGCGCTGCGCTGGCCTGGCTGCGGCTGGCGCGCGCCCGCGCCCTGCTCGACGGGCGCGACTACGCGCTGCCGGACGACCTCAAGGCGCTCGCACTGCCCGCCCTTGCGCATCGCGTGTTCGCACGCGGCAACGCCGACGCCCGCGCGATCGTCGCCGAGCTGCTGCGCACCGTGCCGGTGCCGCTCTGACCGCCGTGCGCATCCGCCCGACGGAGCTCGGCTGGAAGGGCCTCATGCTGTTCGCCGCCATGGCGACGGCGTTCTTCGCGACCGCCTACAGCAACCTGTTCTTCCTGCTGCTCGTGTTCTGCGCGGCGCTCGGTGCCCTCGGCGCGTGGTGGACGCTGCGCAACGTGCGCGCGATCACGCTGCAGCACCTGTCGGCGGGATACGCCGAGGCCGGGGCCATGCGGCCGGTCGAGCTCACGCTCGGCTGCCGCCGCACGCGCTACGCACTCGATGTCGCGCTGGTCACCGCGGACGGGGCTTCGCCGATCGCGCCCCAGGCGATCGTCGCCGCCGACGCGCGCGTGCCGGCCAACCTGGGCGGTCGTCCGCGCGGCATCGCCGCGGTCACGGCGGTCCGCATCGCGTCGCGTTTCCCTCTCGGCCTGTTCGAAGCCCGCGTCGATCTGCCGGTCACCGCCGAGCTCGTGACCGGGCCGGACTCGTCACGCGCGACCGCCTCGCTGTCGCCGTGCGGCGCCAGTGGTCGCCCGGCCGAACTCGCCGCCGTGCGGCCGTTCCGCGCCGGCGACGCCGTGGGTCTCGTGCACTGGAAGGCGACCGCGCGCCGCGGCGTTCCGGTCGTCAAGGAGCTCGAGCCCGAACGCACCGACGCTGCGCTCGTCGTCGTCGATCGTCGCGGCGACGCCGATGCCCTCGAGACGGCGCTCGCGACCGCCGCGGCGAACGTCGACGCGGCCCGCGCGGCGGGGCGCGAGTTCCGTCTGTGCAGCCAGGACACCGACCTCGCCGTGCGGCCGGCGGACCCGCTCGACGCCGTGCAACGGTGGCTCGCAACCGCCGCACCGCTGCCGCGCGAAGCACCACCGCCATCGGGTCTCGGAGGCCGCCGATGAGCCGGTCGCTGTTCGCACTGCTGGCGGCCTTGACGCTGCTGGATCTCGGGTTCGTGCAGGCAACCGGCGTCGTCGGCGCCGCCGGCATGCTGCCGATGTGGGCGCTCACGCTCGCCTCGCCGTGGCTGCGGCGCCTGCAGCGCTTTCGCGTGCACCGCTTCGCGTGGAACACCGGTGTGCTGGTCGCCTTCGCGCTGCTGGTCGCCCACGCCACGACCAGCGGTCTGCTGCACATGCTCGAAGACGGGCTCGTGCTCGCGGTGCTCTGCCAGGTGCACCTGCTGAACAACGTCGGCGCGCGGCAACGCCCGGACCTGCTGTTCTTCAACTCGTTCCTGGTCGCGTTCGTGACCGCGTTCTTCGCGCCGGACCTGTCGTGGTCACTGCTGTTCCTGGCCCACGCGCTGGTCCTGCTGCCGACGCTGCAGATCTACGCGCTGCAGACGAGGGAAAGCGTGGTCGATCCGCGCCTGCTCCGTGCGGCCCTCCGCGACTGCGTGCCGCGCACGTTGGTCGTCGGCCTCGTGACCGCGACCGCGTTCGTGCTGCTGCCGCGCGACTTCCGCCGCGAGGGTTGGCTCGGCGACGCCGCCTTGCTGCGGCGGCAGTTCGAGGCCGGTCTCGCCGAACGCATCCGCATCGACGACGAGCGAGCGTCCGGTCCCGGCGACGAAGTTCTCGCCCACATCGTGCCGGCCGCTGGCCCGGCCACCGACGTGCCGACCCACTGGCGCGCGACCGCGTTCTCCCGCTTCGACGGTACTGGCTGGTCGGCGCAGGAAGCGGGGCAGTTCGGCTCGCGATTCGCGAGCGATCCGCCGTGGGAACGGCACCCCGACGGCAGCCTGCATCGGCGTCTTCCGGAAGGGCCGCGCGCGCGGTTGCGCGTGCAGTTCGCCGGGCCAGCCGGCACGCGGCTGCCAACACCACTGGCGGCGAGCCACGTGACCGGGGCGGCCGACGAGTCGTTGCTGCTCGACGGTCGTTCGGATGGCTGCCTGCGCCTGACCGACGCCGAGGGGCGATCCCACCCACCGCTCGCCTTCGACGTCGAAGTCGCCGCGACCGCCGGAGCCGCTCGCAACGCCGAACGCGTCCGCAGCGTGATGACCGCCCTGCCGCTGGCCGGCATGCCCGACGCGGTGCACGAACTCGCCGGCAAGCTGCGCGCCTTGCTGCCGCCGGCCCCGGACGCACTCGCGCGCGCAACGGCGGCCAGCGACTGGCTGCAGCACAACCGTCGCTACGGCCTGCCCGGCCGACCCGGCTTCGCCCGCGACCTGCGCGCCTTCCTGGCCAACGATGGTGCCGGGCACTGCGAGTACTTCGCGACGGCGCTGGCCCTGGTGCTGCGCGTGCAAGGCGTGCCGTGCCGCCTCGTCGGCGGCTGGCTCGTGCACGAGCGGGAGGCGGGCAGCGGCTCGTTCGTCGTGCGTGGCCGACACGCGCACGCCTGGGTCGAAGTGCTCGACGAGGACGGCCGGTGGCACACGTTCGACGCGACGCCAGCGGCGGACGTGCGCGCCGAACCAGAGTCCCCCACCGGCTGGTGGCACGACCTGCGCAAGACGCTCGAAGCGTGGTGGACGGCCGTGACGACGTTCGACCAGGCGACGCGCGCGCGCTGGCTCGCCGCTGCCCTGGCGCTGCCGCGCGAACGGCCACTCACGTGCGTCGGCGCGGTCGCCGTGATCGCGTTCCTCGTGTTGCGCCGGCGCCGACGCGCGGCGCCCGAAGTGCTGGCGCTCGAACGGGCACTGCGCGCCGCCGGCCTCGCGCTGCAGCCGGGCGAGACGCCGCGCGAGGCACTCGCCCGCGCCAGCGCGACGCAGACCGACGCCCGTCGGCTCGCGGCGTTGCGTGAAGCCGCCGCCGCCCACGAACGGCGCCGCTACGCGCCGGGCTGACGCGGCGCCAAGCCGTTCACGCCTGCCACGACGGCTTGCGCTTGCCGAGGAAGGCGGCGAACCCCTCGCGCGCCTCGGGCGTGCTGCGCAGCGCCGCGATCCAGTCCGCGGTGATCGGGATCGCGTCCTCGAGCGACAACGCCCCGACGCGCGCGATCAGCTGCTTGGCACTCGCTACCGCCGCCGGCCCCGCGGCCAGCAGTTCGCCGACGATGCGCTGCACCTCGGCGTCGAGACCCGCCTCGGGTACCGCGCGATGCACGAGCCCGAAGCGCTGCGCCTCGCGCCCGTCGAAGCGCTCGCCGGTCAGGAACAACGTGCGCGCGCGGCCGACGCCGAGCTTCTGCAGCACGAACGGCGAGATCACGGCCGGCACGATGCCGAGCTTCACCTCGGTCAGTCCGAACAGGCAGTCCTCGGTGCACACCGCGATGTCGACGGCAGCCGTGAGCCCGGTGCCGCCGCCGAGCGCATGGCCGTGGATGCGCGCGACCACCGGCTTCCGGCAGCGCGCGATCGCCAGGAACATGCGCGCCATCTTCTCGGCGCCGACGCGGTTCTGCGCCGGCGGCAGTTCGGCCTGCTCCTGCATCCACGCAAGGTCGGCGCCCGCCGAGAAGCTCTTGCCGTTGCCCGCCAGCACGACGACGCGAGCAGTCGCGTCGGTGTCGGCAGCGGCGAACGCGGCGCTGAGTTCGTCGACGACGACGCCGTTGAACGCATTGCGCACGTCGGGGCGGTTGAGCTTGACGTGCAGCACGGGGCCGTCGGGAACGACTTCGAGGGTCTGGTAGCGGGCCATCGGCAGGGGAACGTCGCGCGCAGCGGCCTGCGATTCCAGGGGCCGGCGCGATGGACGCCGAACTCCCAGCGTGCGACAACCCCGCACCCGTGCCGCCCGCCCTTCGCGTCGTGCTCGCCGGTGCGCTGTTCGCCACCGGCGGCACCCTGATCAAGCTGCTGACGCTGCCGGCGCTGCAGCGCGCCGGCTGCCGCGCCGCCATCGCCGCGTTGGTGATCTTCCTGCTGCTGCCAGCCGCGCGGCAGTGGCCGAACCGCCGCATCCTGTTGCTGGTGCCCGCCTACTTCGGCGCCACCTGCCTGTTCGTGGTGGCCAACACGCTGACCACTGCCTCGAACGCGATCTTCCTGCAGTCGACCGCACCTCTGTGGGTGGTGCTGCTCGGCCCGCTGCTGCTGCGCGAACGCACGACGCGCGCCGACGTGATCGTGCTCGCGGGCGTCGGGCTCGGCATGACGGCGTTCTTCGTGGCGCCCGCCGATGCGATCGCCACCGCGCCGAACCCGCGCCTCGGCGACTGGATCGCCGTCGCTTCGGGCATCAGCTACGCCCTGCTGCTGCTCGGCCTGCGCTGGCTCGCGCGCAGGGACCGCGGCGAGGAAGGAGCCTTGGTCGCGTGGGGCAACCTGCTGACGCTGCCGATCGCGTTCGCCCTGATGCCGGTCGTCGGCCAGCAGCCGATCGCCGGCACGCCGACGGACTGGCTGGTGATCGCGGTGCTCGGCACGTTCCAGGTCGGACTGGCCTACACGCTGCTGGTGCGCGGCATCGCCCACGTGCCGGCCGTGCGCGCGTCGTTGCTGACGATGATCGAGCCAGCACTCAGCACGCTGCTCGCGTGGTGGGTGCACGCCGAGGCCCCGCATCCGTTGGCCGCGGCCGGCGGCGTGCTGATCATCATGACGGTGCTCGCGAGCGCGTGGCTCGCGGCACATCGAACGGCGATGTGAACCGCGCGGTCAGAAGGCCTTGGCCTTCGCCTCGCCGCTGGTCGGCCCCTGCTTCGCCGCCGCGCGCGCGGCCTTCTCCTGGTCGCGCTCGCGCTTCTGGTTGGCCTGCTCCGCGCGCGGGAAGTTCTTGCCCTCGTCGAGGCCGGCGTTGTTGTCGTAGAACGGCCGCCCGTAGTCGACGAACGACTCCATGCCGAAGTCGGCGAGCTTCTTGAACGGCCGCGCCAGCAGGCGGTCGTGCACGAGCTGCGGGATCGACTTGAGCCGCGGCGGCGCGTCGCCCTCGCGGATCACGGTGTCGCGCGTTTCGTTCTGCGCACGCATCAACTCGTGCGCCTGGTCGAACCCCTGCCAACCGCCGCGGCGTTCGGCCGCTGCGCCGTGGCGCCGCAGGTGCGAACGGTGCAGCAGCGGGAACATCGCGAGCTTCTGTTCGCGCGACACTTCGTCGTCGCGCCACAGCTTGTGCAGATCGAGCGCCAGCCGCAGTTCGGCGAGCAGGTCCTCGGCGTGCCAGAAGCCCGGCAGCGCGTGCACCACCGTGCGATCCGCGGCGAGCACCAGGATCTGCACGTTGCGGCCGCCAGCGCCGTTCGTCGTACCCACGGCCGTGTCCGACGGCGAGTAGCCGTGCGACGTGCCGACGTGCGACTCACGCTCGATGTTGCGCGCGCCGAGGACGAACCGTTCGTCCAGCAGTTCCATCACCTCTTCGTTCGGCAGGGTCACGCCCCGCAGGCTCTGGAGAGCGCTTCAAGCAAAGCCGTCGATGTCGCCGAGCGCCTGCAGCCACAGCACCGGCTTGCCGGTCGCCGCCGACTGCACGAACGCCTCCTCGAGGCTCGCGCCCCACTTCAGCGCCTTCACCTTCGCGACCGCCTTCTTGAGGTCGCGACCGCCGAGCTTCGCACCCACGGTGTCCTCGGGCGGAGCAGGCGGAGCGGGCCGCGGCGTGCCCTTCTGTCCACCACCGCCACCCGTTCCGCCGCCCGTCGGCCGCGGCGCATCGCCGCCGAACCCGGGCTGCGCGCCGAGTGCCGGATGATCGACCGGCGGCGGCGTCATCGGCGTGCCGGGCAGCGGCTGCGGCATGCCGGAGTGGATCTGGGCCGTGGCGAACGGCGTCAGCAGGGAGAACGCGAGACCGGCGAGCAAGGTCGGATGCATCGGCGTGTCCTTCGTGGACGGAAAACGGCAGCCGGAGGGGTCGGCGCCGGCGTTGGAGCCACGTTCGGCCGGCACCGTAAGGCGGCTTTCGCGTCCTGCCCAGGCCCCGGCCTCCGGGACGAGCCCAGGCGCGGCCGGGCGACCTTCCCCAGGCCGTCGCGTTCCCGCCGTCGGCTACGCCGGGTCGTCACCCCCCGAAGTGCAGCCCGAGGAACCGCTCGGCGCAGGCCTCCGCCCAGCGACGCGGCCGCCACGGCGTTCCACCCGCAACGAACCCCACGTGCCCGCCGTGCGCCGGGAAGCACGGCACCAGGAACGGCGACGCCGCGACCGCCGCATGCGGCAGCACGTCGGGCCGCGACAGCGGATCGTCGGCGGCCGACAGCAGCAGCACCGGGCGCCGGATCGCCGGCAGGAACGGACCGCTGCTCTGCGTGCGGTAGTAGTGCGCGGCGTCGCGCAGTCCGTGCACCGGAGCCGTGACGAGGTCGTCGAAGCCGCGCAGCGTGCGGCACGCGCGCACCGCGGCGACGTCGCAGTAGCCGGGGAACCGCGCCGCCTTCGCGATCGCCTTCGGGATCAACGTGCGCAGGAAGTGCCGCGCGATCACGCCGCCGAGGTAACGATCGCAGCGATCGGCGCCGACCGCGAGGTCGAACGGGGCGGACACCGCGACCGCGGCGACGAGTTCGGGCGGCGCTTTGTCGCCGACTTCGCCGAGCCACTTCAGCAGCACGTTGGCGCCCAGCGACCAGCCGACGATGCCGAGCGAGGCGCCAGGGAAGCGCGCGGCGAGCTTCGCCACGACGAACGCGAGGTCGGTGGTCTCGCCGCTGTGGTAGGAGCGACGCGCCCGGTTCGCACGCCCGCCGCACGAGCGGAACTCGAGCGCCACGGTCCGCCAACCGCTGCCGGCGGCGCGGCGCATCGTCTCGCGCACGTACGACGACTCGCGGCTGCCCTCGAGTCCGTGCAGCAGGAGCACGACCGGCGCGCGCGACGAGCTGTCGCCGCCCGGACCGAAGTGCACGTGCAACTCGTCGTCGTCGGGCGTCGTGCAGATCTCGGATGCCACGGCCGCCACGCGCGGCGCACGCAGCGCCGCGAGCGTTTGCAGCAGTCCACTTCGCGCCCACCACGCCGGACGGAACGGATCCTCGGCGAGCGCGGCAAGCGCCCGGTCACGCGAGATCGACGACGCCAACACCACGAGGGGTGTCATACCGCGCCTGCGGACCCCACCCGATCGGGAGTTCCCGTTCGTCGCACGACCGCCCGCCCCCAGGGCCGATACGCCGCACATGCTGCCCGTCTCCAACAGGCCACGGCGCCTCGTTCTCTTGGGGATCATCGCCTCGCTCGCCGTCCTGCTGGGCAGCGCCGCGTTCGTGCAAGAGCGCAACGACGCCATCCAGCGCGGCATGGACGCACGGGTGCGCGAACTGCAGGCGGCCTGGAACGCACGTTCGTTCGCACGGCCGGTCGCCTGGGGCGAAGTGGCGCCGGGCAACGCCTTCGACCACTACGACCTCGCGACGTCGCGTGCCGCCGAGTTGCTGCGCGCCGACAACGACGCGTTGGTCGCCACGCTGCGCCGAAGCGACGCCGAAGTCGCCGAGCAGACGGGCGAGTTGCGCGCACGCTGGCAGCCAGTCGTCGACGCACTGCGCGCCGGTGCTCACGCCGAACGCGCGATGCCGCCGCTGCAGCCGATCGACGGCGCGCCAACGGGCGTCAACGGCCTGCTGTCGTGCCGCTGGGTCGCGAACGCCGCGGTGTTCGCGGCGCGCGCCGCACGGCACGAAGGCCGCGGCGTCGAGGCCGTGCAACACACGCTCGATGCGGCGGCGTTCGGGGCCGACATCGCGCGTCACGGCACGCTCATCCAGCAGATGATCGGCGTCGCGATGCTCACGATCGGCAGCGGTGAAGCCTGGCCGGAGCCGGCCCTCGCGCGGCTCGACCAGGACGCGTTGTCGCTGCTCGCGGACGGGCTCGAGCGCATCGACCGCAGCCTGCCGCCGTGGCTCGACCAGGACGCCGAGCTGCTGTTCCTGGCGCGCGCCCTGCGCAGCCAGCCAGCGAGCGGCGACGGCGCGACGCGCGCGCCATGGCGGTTCCTGTTCTCGGAGCAGTGGATGGTCGCCGACGCCTTCGACCGCGTGGCCGACCTCGCGGCCGAGCTGGCGCGCACCCGCCAACTGCCTTGGCCGCAACGGCAGGCGCTGATCGAACAGGAGTGCGCCACGATCGCCAACGGCGACAACCCGCTGGCCGCCAACTGCGTGCCCAACCTCGCCAACGCCGAAAGCTGCCTCCGTGAGGGGATCGCCAGTCTGCGCCTGTTGCGCATGGCGGTCGATCGCCACCTCGGACGCGACCTGCCGCCGGTGCGCGATCCGCTCGGCGACGGCCCGATCCGCGTGCGTGTGACCGACGAGGGCGTCCGGCTCTGGTGCGCTGGCGACGACCAACGGCCGAACCGGGCGCGCCTCGTCGCGCGGTGACGCGCCACGCCGCAGCAGCAGGCCCGCCGCCGAGGCCGCACCGGTAGGATCGGCCGCGCACCGCTCGCCATGCCGACCATCGCCACCCTGCGCGCGCACTGGCTCGCGCTCTCCTGCCTTCCGTTCGCTTCGGTCCTCGCGCAAGAACCGCCCGCCGATCCGCTGGCGCAACAGATCGCGCGGCTGATGCGCGCGACGGAACGTCCGAACTCACCCGGCGCGGTCGTTCTCGTCGCCCGCGGCCAGCACGTGCTGCACCAGCGCGCCTACGGCCAGGCCGACCTCGAGCGCGCGGTGCCGCTGCAGGTCGACTCGGTGCTCGACATCGGCTCGACGAGCAAGCAGTTCACCGCCGCCAGCCTGTTGCTGCTCGAACAGGACGGCGCGCTGGCGCTCGGCGACGGCCTTCGCAAGCACGTGAAGGAACTGCCGCCGTGCTTCACGCCGGTGACGTTGCGGCACCTGATGCTGCACACGAGCGGCATCCCGGACTACATCAACCTGATGGTCGGCGCGGACGCGCCGCACCACCTCGAAGACCGCACCACGGCCGAGGACGCGCTGAGCGCGCTGGGCAAGGTCGAGAAGCTCGACTTCGCGACGGGCACCAAGTGGGCCTACTCGAACAGCAACTACTTCCTGCTCTCGACCGTGGTCGAGCGCGCGTGCGGTCTCACGCTGGCCGCGTTCGCGCAGAAGCGCCTGTTCGAACCACTCGGCATGCAGCACACGCACGTGCACGTCGATTGCACGCAGCTCGTGCCGGGCCGCGCCCTCAGCTACTCGCGCGCGCGCGGCGGCGGCTGGCGCTGGAACTTCAGCAACTGGGAGCAGACCGGCGACGGCGCGGTGATGACGACGGTCGGCGATCTACTGAAGTGGGCACGCAACTTCACGACCGGCACGGTCGGGGGCGAGAAGCTGCTCGCCGCCATGCGCCAGCCGGGCAAGCTCGACGACGGCTCGGCGATCGACTACGGCGCCGGGCTCATGTTCGGCGACCTCGAAGGCACGCCGTGCGTGTCCCACGGTGGCGCCTGGGCCGCCTACCGCGCCGAGCTGCTGCGCGTGCCGGCGGCGGACCTCGTCGTCGTGGTGCTCTGCAACCGCGACGACCTCGAGCCCTCGGCCATGGCGCGCAAGATCGCCCAGGCCGCGCTGCGCGGCTGACCGACGGCGCGCTCGCGCGCAAGGCGGCAACCCGACGCCGACAGCCGCTGGACGTTCGCGGCGACGCGCGCCAGCATGCCCGCCCATCGCCATGAAGGTATCCGTCTACGACACCTACGTTCGCCGCGCCGACGGCCGCGTGATGCACTTCGACATCCTGGTCCCCGACACGCAGAAGGACATGCCGACCATCCTCGGCCATGGCCGCGCCTACCTGCAGAGCAAGGGCGAGACCGGCGCGATCCTCGGCGCCCGCGAGTGCCGCTTCTGCCACGTCGAGCAGGCGACGCCGGCGGTCGTGAGTTCGATCACGGCGCGCGGCTACCACATCCTCGAGATGGAGAACTGCTGACGCCGCCAGGCGCGTTCTGCCTGGCGTCCGGGGCGCTCAGTCGGAGTAGTGCACCTCGACGCGCATGCGGCTCAGGTTGTCGTAGGTACGCCGACGCCGCTGCACGGGCCGCCATTCGTAGAGCAGAAGCTCGAGCGGCTTCCACATCGCCACCCAGCCGATGATCAGCAGCCCCTCCTCGACGATGCGCCCCCATTCGGCGACGCCGAGCGAGCTCCACAGCTCGCGCAACGCGATGCACACGACCAGGAACGTCAGGCCGACGCCGAGACTCTGGCGGCCGTGCTGGAGCGTGCGCCGCACTTCGAGCCGGGCGATGCTGCTGCGGTAGTCGAAGTAGTTGCGGATCGCCTCCTGTACGACGCGCTCGGGCTGCAGCCGCTGCTGGTCGCGCGGCAGGTGCAGGCGGAACAACAGCGCCACGTCCGGCGGATGCTCGAGCGCCCACGACACGATGAACTCCTCGGCATCGCGGTCGAGGTCCTTCTCGTGGAATGGCGCCGGGTCGAACGAGTCGAACAGCTGCGCCATTTCGCGCAGGCGCAGCTCGATCGTGCATGGACGACTCGCGGCGTGTTCCGTGGTGCGAGAGTCGTTCGCCATCGGGACGTGCCGGGAGCCGCCTCGCGCCTACTTCACGGTCGCGTTCCGCGACTTCATCTCGGTCGCGTGCCGCGACTTCATCTCGGCGGTCCCGAGATCGAACACGATCTCGGTCAGCAGCATCAGGGCGCCGAGCGCGAGCGGCACCAGGGCGCCGAACAGGAAGCCCGTGATCGTAAAGCCGACCGAGACCTGCAGGACCAGCACCTGCACGCCGACGTAGGCGAGGCCGAGGCCCGTCACCTTGGTCACGAACCAGAACATCATCGAGAAGAACGGGAACCAGTTCTGCATCGCATCCACCTCCACGGCCGAGGATAGGCGGACGCACGGTCCAGGTCATTCCGAAGGTCGCGAGAATCGCAGCGACAGCAGGCGCGGTGGCTTGCCGACGTCCTCCGCGTGCCACCATTCGCGCAGCTCCGCCAGGCGCAGGCCGGCCGCAGCCGCAGCACCCGTGAAGTCGGAGACGTGGTGCACGAAGAACGGCACGTCGACGACGGCCGCCCCGCGCTGGAAGTTCGCGTGCTTGCCGGCGTACTGGCGGAACGGGTGGAACTCGCAGACGAACAGCTCGCCGCCAGCCCTCAGCACGCGCGCCGCCTCCGCGAATGCCGGACGCAGGTCGTCGACGTGTTCGAGCACCAGATCGAAGGCGACGAGGTCGGCGATGCGGTCCGCGAACGGCCAGTGCCGCGTCACGTCGCCGGGCGCGAACGTCACGTGTGCCGCACCGACCTTCGCCCGCGCCTGCGCCAACATGCCGGCCGAGCTGTCGAACGCGTGCACGGCGCCGGCGATCGCCGCGTAGCTCGCCGTGTTCTTGCCCGTACCGCATCCGGCTTCGACGACGACGCCGAAGCGCCGCCCGGCGAACACGGTGCGCACGACCTCGGCATCGAGATCACGCGTGCGGTTCGGATCCCGGTCGTAGCTCGTCGACCAGTCGTCGTAGGCCGCCTCGACGCGTTCGCTCATGGGCCCATCCTGACCGCGGGCTCTGTCGTTGCAAAGGGCGCTCAGTCGACCGGTGCGCGCAGCGCGCGAACGAACTGCCGCACGCCGTAGCCGAGCAGCGCCAGCAACACGAGCGGCAGCACGAACCGCCCGGCGCCGCGCAGGCACGCGAACACCGCTGCCGCGCACAGGATGGCGCCGAGGAACCAGCCGGCCGCCAGGCGCTGCGCGTTCGATCGGCTCACGGCGCGTTCCGTCCGAGCACCGGCTGCGCTCGCGCGAAGCCCTCGCGCACGTCGGGATCCCACGGCCAGCGCCCTTGCTTGTCGGGCCACACCAACTGCACCGCCGGGAACTCGTCGCCTTCGTAGGCCCACACCGCGGATCCCAGCACGTCCTCGTAGCAGGACTTGGGCACCGCGAAGAAGCGCACGGGGTAACCGACGAGCACGTCGTCGTGCCGCGTGTCGGCGAGGAACTTGCGGTCGTCGGCCGCTTCGTCGGCGATCGCGTTCAGCAGGTCGTGGGCGACATCCTCGGCGAGGCCGAACACCACGACCTCGGGTTGCTGGAACGAGTGCCACAGCCCGACGGTGAACGAGAACCCCGGGCCATCGTCGTCCTCGGGCACGTGCACGACGTGCACACCGAACTCGTCGACGTCGTCGAGCAGCTTGAGGTCGGCGGGTTGCAGGTCGGCGGAGCGCACGCGCATGCGGGCACTGTGGCGCGCCCGTCGCACCGCGGCAACCGGATCACTTCGCGGGGCGCAGCCTCACCACCTGCCGTTCGCGCAGCACGTGGTCGCCGAACAAGCGCCACCACCAGCCGCGTTGCCGCCGGTGCGCACGATTCGTGGCGTCAGTACGGCACGGGTAGCACACACCAGTTCTGCTCATCGACCATGACGTGCTTGAGCATCTCCGGCGGGATGCCGAACCAGCTCTCCCTCACCGGACCAGCCGCCCGGAGCTTCTTGAAGGCCAGGATCGCCTTTGCACGTTGCTCGAGACTCGTGGCGTTGAACGGGATCAGCAGCTCGGCCAGCATCACCGCACGCATGTCGAGGAACGATCGCTCGATCCGCTCGAGTTCCTCGTCAGGTGGATCCAGCACGACCAAGACCTCGGCCTGGATCCCGAAGTAGGAAGCTCCACCCGCCCAAAGCAGGTGCTTCTTGCCCGCGACTCGATGCTGGTACGAATCACCGCTGATGACGAGCAAGCCGTCTCCGTTCTCGAGACGTTCGATGCATGCACGACGAAGTCGCTCCGAGAACCGATCATCCAGCTGGGCGAGCGAACTCTCGCGCGTGCGCGAGGCCTCGTCGACTTCGCTCGCCTTCGCCCTGAAGTGATCGGCCTGGGTGCGAAAGAGGTCGGCCGCGGCGAGCTGCAAGTGTCGCGGCGCCTTCTGGAGGTGTTGCGAGCGTAGATCGGATTCCGATCGCGGCCAGTCAGTCGCCTCCTCAGGGGACGCGTCGACTCGTTCGGCAGCGGGCGGATGCGCCGCGGGATTCGTCGGTTCCGGCCGGCGGTCGACCCGACCCATGGGGGCGGAGTCGGGATCACGCGCATTCCACGTCAGCAGCGCGCCGCCGAGAACGGCGGCGACTGCGAGCAGAGAGAAAGACGACTTCAACGACATGGCCGCCTAGGAGTCGTTGACCCTCGCACTGCATTGGCCGCACTGGAACCTCGCCCGTGATCCGCAGGTTCGAGGTCGTCGGCGTGCATGCGGGCAATGTCGCGTGTCGGCCTTGCCGCAGCAACCGGATCACTTCGCGGGGCGCAGCCTCACCACTTGCCGTTCGCGCAGCACGTGGTCGCCGAACGTGGTGACTTGCTGCACGAAATCGACCTGCTCGGCGAGCGCGCTGCACGCCGCGAAGAACGCGACGCCGTCCGCCGGGATCTCGCCGCCGAACGCGGCCACGTGCGGCGTCCACTTCGCCATCGCCGCGAGGGTGTCGACCAACGTCGTCCCGCGCAGGTCGAACTTCTGCAGCACCCGCGGCCCGGCGGGCTCCGCACCCCCTGCACGCAGCGCCGCCAGCACGTCCCGCGTCAACTGCGGATCCGTCGCGAGGACGAGCCAGCCGTCGCTCTCGATCCAGTGCGGCACGAAGGCGTGCTCGAGGCCATGGCCTGCGAGTTCCGGCGCGAAGGCATCGAGGCGCAACGCATGCGCCTTCGCCGGCAACTCGAATTCTCGCGGGGCCCAGAGCGCGCCTTCGATCTCCAAGGCGATTGCGAGACGCGTCGACAGTTCGGTCATGAAGGCCGCGCCGTCGCCCACCTCGATCGGTCGGGCCACGAGCGCCGCCGCGGCGAACGGCATCGGCCCGTGCTTCCACTGCTGGCCGGCGCGGAACTCGGCCGGGCGCGCCAGCAGCAGCGTGCCAGCCTCGAAGCGCGACGAGTCCTCGTCCTCCAGGTACTCCACGACCTGCGCCGCCGCGGCGCTCAAGTTGGGCTCGCCGTCCGTGAACATCTCCAGCGCCGAGAGCAGGAACACGTCGAGCGCGTCGCTGCTGGCGAGGAACGGTCCTGCCGCGGCATCGGCGAGCTTCGTCAGCGACGGCGGCACCGGCACGTGGTCTTCGACCGCCACCACCGACAGGTGCGTGTCGTGGGTCCACTCGATGCCACGATCGACAGCCAGCACCACGGTCTGATCGGTCGCGACCGCATCGACGCGACCGAAGAACTCGACGAGCCGCACCATCAGCATCACATCGCCATCGGCCAGTTCGACGTCGCCGAGGCCGGCGATCTGCAGCCAGGCATCGGCCAGCTCCGCGGCGCCCTCGCCCACCTCGGTTCGGGCGAACGCCAGGGCGCCGGGCGCCTCGGCCCACGCCTCGCCGAGCGCCGCCGGCGGGCATGGACCCGGCGCCAGCTTCCCGACCTGCATCGAGATCGTCGGGCCGCGCTGTTCCAACACGACCTCGACCGACCACGCCGGCGCTGCCGTCGCGTCGATCCCGACGTCCTTCATGACGGCATGCAACGGCGAGGCCGCGCCGAACGGTTCGACCCGCAGTTCGAGCCGGCCATCGCCGACGACCACGGTCAGGCCCGCGGCGGCGCCAGCGCCTTTCGCCGTCTCGACCACCGTGTCGAACCACTGTTCGGCCGTGCGTTCGTCACGCACCGTGACCCACGCCTGCAGCGGCAGATCGTCGAACTGCCGCAACGCAGCGTTGGCGGTCGCGCGCGCCTGGTCGACGAGTTCGCCTTCCTTCACGCCGGCACGCGCCAGCATCTGCAGCACGGTGACGCTGCTGAAGAGCGGTGCTGCGTGCGTCAACCGATCCATCGTGCGCGTGGGTGCTGCGACGACGACCTCGGTCGGCACGAACGGCGCGATCGTGCGCAGCTGGCGCTGCAACGTGCGCACGTCGAACGCGGTCCCCATCGTCTCGCGCTGCAGCTTCGCGGTCCCGTCGAGGAACTGCGCCACCGCGGGCGAGGCCAGCACGCCCTCGAGCACGGGGAGCACGTCGCGCACGACGAGCACGTTCGTGGTCTCGGCGGACAGCCGCGCGAGGATCGGGTCCGGCGCCTGGGCGACCACGCCGGTCGCGAGCAGCGCACCGGCCACCGCGCGCCGCAGCCACGAGAGGACCGAACGAGAACGGGATGCCGCGAAGAGGGTTGCCACGGGTGCTTCGCCACACTGTCGCGCACGCCGGCGCCCGTCGCAACGCGGTAACTTCTGCGCCATGCGCTGCCCACTCGTCGCGTTGGCCCTGTTCGCTCTCACCGCCTGCTCCACCGCACCACCGAGCGTCGCCGGCACGCACGACGACGCGCAGGACCACGCGGCGATCCTGACCACGGTCGACCGCTTCTTCGAGGCGATGGCGGCGCGGGACCCGCAGGCGTGCGCAGCCACGACCACCGGTGACGGCATGGTGCACAGCGTGACGATCCGCGAGGGCCGGGCCGCGTTGCGCGCCCGTTCGATGCGCGACTTCGCCGAGCAACTCAAGACCGGCACCGAACGACTGGTGGAGACCTACTGGCAGCCGACCATCCTGCAGCGCGGGCCGGTCGCGATGGTCTGGACGCCCTACCGCTTCCGCGTCGACGGCGTCGACTCGCACGGGGGCGTGGACGTGTTCACGCTGGTGAAGGACCGCGGCGAGTGGCGCATCGCGAATGCTGCCTACACCGCCGAGCCCGCGGGCGATGCCGTCCTGACGCCGGATCTCGCGCCGGCACCGGGCGCGATCGTGCGCCCCGCGAGCCTGCGCTGACGCTCGTCACATCCGGAAGACCGGCGCCTCGTAGTCCGGGATCTCGGCGTTCAGCGCCGCCGACAGCGCCAACGCCAGCGCACCGCGTGTCTGCCGCGGGTCGATCACGCCGTCGTCCCACAGCCGCGCCGACGCGAACAGCGGGTGCCCTTCGGTCTCGTACTTCTCGAGGATCGGCGCCTTCAGCTTCTGCTCCTCGTCGGCCGACAGCTGCTGGCCCTTCTCCTCGAGCTGGTCCTTCTTCACCTGCGCCAGCACCCCGGCCGCCTGCTCGCCGCCCATCACCGAGATGCGCGAGTTCGGCCAGGTGAACAGGAAGCGCGGCTGGTAGGCGCGGCCGCACATGCCGTAGTTGCCGGCACCGAACGAACCGCCGATCAGCACCGTCAGCTTCGGCACCTGCGCGGTCGCGACCGCCTGCACCATCTTGGCGCCGTCCTTGGCGATGCCGCCGGTCTCGTACTTCCGGCCGACCATGAAGCCCGTGATGTTCTGCAGGAACAGCAACGGCACCTTGCGTTGGCAGCACAGCTCGACGAAGTGCGCGGCCTTCATCGCGCTCTCCGAGAACAGGATGCCGTTGTTGGCGACGATGCCGACCGGCATGCCGTGCACGTGCGCGAAGCCGGTGACCAGCGTCGTGCCGTAGCGCGCCTTGAACTCGTGCAGGCGGCTGCCGTCGACGAGCCGCGCGATCACTTCGCGCACGTCGTACGGCGTGCGCGTGTCGCGCGGCAGGATGCCGAGCAGTTCCTCGGCGTCGTAGAGCGGATCTTCCGGCGCCTGCAGCGCGACGGTGCGCGGCTTGTGCGTGTTGAGGTGCCCGACGATGGTGCGGCAGAGTTGCAGCGCATGCGCTTCGTCGTCGGCGAAGTGATCCGCGACGCCGCTCAGACGCGTGTGCACGTCGGCGCCGCCCAGATCCTCCGCCGACACGACTTCGCCGGTCGCGGCGCGCACCAGCGGCGGCCCGCCGAGGAAGATCGTGCCGTTGCCCTTCACGATGATGCTCTCGTCGCTCATCGCCGGCACGTAGGCGCCGCCCGCGGTGCACGAACCGAGCACGACGGCGACCTGCGGCACGCGCGCCGCCGACATGCGCGCCTGGTTGTAGAAGATGCGGCCGAAGTGGTCGCGGTCCGGGAAGACCTCCGCCTGCAACGGCAGGAACGCGCCGCCCGAATCGACGAGGTAGACGCACGGCAGCCGGTTCTCGAGCGCGATCTCCTGCGCGCGCACGTGCTTCTTCACCGTCATCGGGAAGTAGGTGCCGCCCTTCACGGTCGCGTCGTTGGCGACGACCATCACCTCGCGGCCCTGCACGAGGCCGACGCCGGTGACGATGCCAGCGCTCGGCGCGTCGCCGCCGTACAGCCCGTGCGCGGCGAGCGGCGACAGTTCGAGGAACGGCGTGCCCGGGTCGAGGATCGCGGCGATGCGTTCGCGCGGCAGCAGCTTGCCACGCTTGTGGTGGCGGGCCACGGCGTCAGCACCGCCGCCGAGCCTGGCCTGTTCGACCAGCGCCGCGATCTGCGCAATGGCCTTCTGGTGGTGTTCGCGGTTCTGCGCGAACTCGGGGGAAGAGGTCTTGAGCTGGCTGTGCAGGACGTCGGTCATCGGCGGCGGACGAGGGCCGCACCATAACCACGGACCCCGCGAAGCCCAGCGCGCGGCCTCACTTGCCGGCCGGGGCGACGGCTCCTGCCGCGTCGGCGAGCGAGGCGACGCGCTCGCGAGCGAGCTTCTCCATCGCTTCCTGGTAGCGCCGCAGGTGGACCGGCGAGGGCTTGGGCTGTGTGCGCCAGTTCGCGAGCGCCTCCTCGTGGCGGGCCATGATGTCGACCTCGGCGAACAGGATCGCGCGGCGCACGGGCGCCAGGCGATCGGTGCGCAGCCACCGCAGCGCCCCGGCCTGCTCCACCTCGGGCTCGGCTTCGGCAGCGCCGTCGACGACGACCGGCTCTTCGTAGTGCGCATCGGCGAGCGCTCGCGCCGCGTCGCAGATCGCGCTGCGCGGCGTACCCGCGATCGTCGCCGGCAGGTCGCCGGCGGCCGGAAACAGCGGCACCGCGACGGTGAACAGCGGCGGCCCGAGCAGCGCCCACATCGTGGTCCAACCCGGATCGTCGCCCTTCGCCACGCCGTGCACCACGAGCCCCGCGACGGTGTTCTGGCGGCAGATCGTCTCGCGCGTGTCGAGGCGGCCCGCTTCGCCGCGCTCCGCCGACGCCGGCGGCTGCAGGTCGCGCAGCAGTTGCTGCAGCACGAAGGTCGTCGTCAGCGGCTTCGCCGCCTCCAGCGCCACCAGTTCGGTGGCGCGGGCGCAGCGGTCGCGGCCCACCTTGCCGTCGGCGGACGACGCGAAGTTCGTGCGCACGAGCACACCGCCTTCGCTGTCCGCCGCGTCGAAGCGGCGGTAGGCACGATGCCCGGCCTCGAAGAAGGCCGCGCCGCCGTGCGCGTCGATCACGCCGAAGTTCGCTCGCGTGCGCCGGCCGCCGTCGTTCGTCTGGCGCAGCAGTTCCTCGAACTGCGCGACGGTCTCGCACTGCTGCAGCGCGCGCTTCATGAACGCGCCGTTGGCGGGCCCGGCGTCGTTGCCGCCCGCCAGGTCGCGCGACACCGCGTTGACGATGCAGAAGCCCGCGGTGTTGGCGCCGCCCCACACCACGCCGGCGTTGCCGGCGTCGCACAACGCAAAGTACGGGATCGCGCCATCGGCGAGCGCCATCACCACGTTGTCGCGCCGAGGCGCGTCGCGGTTCTTCCAGAGCAGCGGCCGGCCGTCGGCGGTCGCCTTGCCGCACGCGACGCCGACCGTGCATTCGTCGCCAAGGTCAGGCTCCTGCGACGGCAGCGCAGTTGCGAGCCCCAGGAAGAACACGAACGACAGCACGCGCCGCATCCCGCCATGATCGCCCATCCGACGGCTCACCGCACGCGCCGGAACGCGACCGCCGCGAGCAGCCGCAGGTGCCCGAGCACGGTGCGCAGCACCTTGAGCTTCGACTGGCCGAACAGCCGCGCTTCGAGCACGCAGGGATGCTCGACCACACGCCCGCCGCGACGCAGCACGCGAACCAGCAGTTCGGCGGTGCCGAGGAAGCCCGGGTTGGTGAGCGGCAGGTCGACGACCACGGTCCGCCGGTAGACGCGGAAGCAGCTCGTCCAGGTGCGCACCGGCGAACGCAGCAGCACTCGGTACGCAGCCGACAGCGTGCGCGACAGCAGAAGCCGCCAGCCCGGCACGTTCTTCACGCCGCCGTCACCGTGGTACGGCGACGCGGTGACGACGTCGGCGCCGGCGGTCGCGAGCGCCAGCATCGCGCGCAGTTCGCGCGGGTCGTACGACAGGTCGCCGTCGATCGACGCGACGAGCTCCGCATCGGTGGAGCGCATGCCGGTCGCGATCGCTGCCGCGATGCCGCGGTTCTGCTCGTGGCGCACGAGCCTGGCGTTGGGCCGCGCACCGAAGTGCTCGCCGAGCAGCCGCCAGGTGTCGTCGCTGCTGCCGTCGTCGACGAGCACGAACTCGCACGCCGCGACGTCGGCGAGGTCGTTCGTCAGCGCGTCGAGTTCGCGCGCCAGCGACGCGATGCCCGCGGCTTCGTCCTTCAGTGGAACGACGATCGCGAGCCGGGCCGCGCCGGCAGCACTTGCCGTGGCGGCCAGGCGTGGCGCCGCCCGCACGGGAGCTGGTTGTGCCGGGACGCCGAGTCGCATCGCGATGCTGGACCCAGCACTCGCGAGCAGCGCGCGCAGTTCGGAATCGGCCCCGACGCAGCGCGCGGCGTGCGCCGCCGCGACGGCCGCCGGCAGACCGTCGACGCGCGGCGGGTCGTGGTCGAGGCGCCAACACGCGAACGTCGTCACGCGGGAGCAGCGTTTGCCCTCGAGGTCGCGCACGGCACGGGACGCGTCGCCGATGACCGACGTCGCGTCGTAGTGCAGCCCGGCACTCGCCGCCCACTGCAGCCACCATCCCGTGGCCGAGCGCACGGGCCGCAACGCCCGCAAGCCGCGCACCGCGAGCCCCGTCGCTGCCTCGATCGCCGCGAGGGCACGTTCCCACCGTTCGCCCACCGCGTCGCGATCGGCCGCCGCCACGTCGTCGAGCGGCCGCGGCTCGGCGACGAGCAGACCCACTTCATGCCCGGCGTCGACGAGCTGCCGCAGCAGTGCGGGCGCGCGCGCCGCCAGCTCCCCGGTGACGAACCACGTCGCGTGCACGCCGGCCTGCTCGCACGCCGTCGCCGCCCGGCGAACGTTCTCCTCCGCGCGTGTCGCCAAGCGACGCCAGTGCCGCGGCGACACGTGCGCCTGCAGTTCGTCGGCGTGGAACCACTCCGACGCATCGAACGCGAGCGAAGGAGCCGGAGCCTGCTGCACCGCGTCTCAGTCCTCGAGCAGGTCGCGGAACAGCGCGAGCGAATCGCGCTCGGCCGGCACCACGCGGCCGTCGGCGCGGATCGCGGCCTCCGCGGCCGCGAGGAACAGCCGGCGATGCTCGTGCGGCACGCGCGTCGGATCGACGTCGTCGGCGCGCGGCGGCGAGCGCAGCCACTCGGCGACCTGACGGACTTCCGCTTCGGTGAGGTGCAGCCGGCCGGCGATGCGCATCACCAGGTCGCGTTCGGCCTGGGCGACCTGCAGATCCGTCCAGACGAACGAACACACGAACCGCATCAGGTCCATGCGTTCGGCAGCTGACATCTTCATCGGCGCAGTGGAGCGCGCACCGGCCGCGGATGCCACGGTCGCGGCAGCGTCACGAGCGCTTCGCGGGCGCGCCGCCGATCCAACCGGTGGGCTGCAGGCGGAAGCGCCCCGGCGGCAGCGACAGCACGAACGCGAACGGCTGTGCGGCGTCGAACGCGCCTGGCGCGAACAGATGGTCCGTCTGGCTCGTAGCCAACACCCGCTCCCGGCCGTCCGTGCCGCGCTGACGCAGCGCGATCGCCACCGGCGCGCCGGTCTCGCTGCCGCCGTGCAGGCGCAGCGCCACGGGGCGCCCGTGATTCGGCAGGGCGCCGCCGACGCCGCCCTCGCGCAACGCCGTCGAGCGCGCGGGGTCCACGGCCAGCACGACCTCGGTCGCCTTCGCGACCACCAGCGTGCACCCCCCGCCGCCACTCCATGCCTCGACGCGGAGCCCGTCCCGCTCCTTCGGCAGCGCGAACGACAACCACCTCCCGTCGCGCGGCGCCAGCGCGCTCCAGTCGACATCCTCGCCGTCGGTGACTTCGTTCAGGAACGCGCCGACGCTGGCGAGATGGCACAGCGTCGTCGTCATGCGATCCTCGGACGGTGCGCTCCAGAAGGAACGCACGTCGGCCGTGAACACGCGGAGCTTCGCCGCGAGCAACGCGCGGTGCTCCGCGACGTCGAGGTCGCTCGCCGCCGGCTCTTCGACCACGGTCGGCCAGGCGCCGCCGTGCTCGAGCGGCTTCGCTTCGACGACGCCGCGCAGTTCGAGCGCGATGCCGCGCTCGGCATCGAACGCGTCGAGTTGCGCAGCGACGCCGTGGGGAGCCGCGGCCGAACGCTGCACCGTGAGTCCGTAGATCGCACACAGCTCGGCCGCGAGTTGGCGCGCCAGTTCCGGGTCGAACGCCGGCCGCCAGCCCGTGCCGCACAGGCCCTGGACTTCGGGCACGACGAACGTGCAGCCGTAGCCGTTCGTGGCGGTGGCGACCCGCGTCGACCCGAGATGCGAGTTCCGCGTCGGAACGCGCTGCAGGAGCTCTAGCGCGCGGGCTTCGCGGCTCCCGACGGCGTCCTGCGCACGGACCAACGTCGACGTCGACAGCAGGGCGAGACCAACCGCAACGAGCGACGATGGCTTCATGGCAGCCCGCTAGTCGGCTGGCCTGCGGCGGTCACCGGCTCCGGTCGACCGCCGCATCGGCCACGCCCGTCACGGGCAGCCGGTGCCCGCGGCGCGGATGCGCAGACCGTCGCGCGCGTTCGCCTCGCCGAGGATCGGGCCGCCGATCTGCCACTCGAACGCCTGGCAGGCGAGGTCGATCGGCGTCACCCCCGCGGGGATCGGCAGCGCGAAGCTCGCGAGACCCGAGCCGTCGGCGGTCACGAGCGCCGTGGTCAGCAACATGGCGCTGTCGATCCAGATCGTGCAGCCGCCGACCGGTTCGGCCGCGGTCTGCGTCGCGAACGCGAACAGCACCGCGTTGCCCGGTGCCGCCATCGTGCGCAGGCCGTAGCCAGGGTTGGGCGAGTTCGGCAGGCCCGTGGCCCACAGCGCCGGCGTCGGCGTGCCGCAGCCGGCACCCAGATACTCGTTGAGCAGCAGGCTCGGGATCTGGCTCGCGACGTTGACCGAAAGGGCGCCTGGGCCGGGGCGCGCCTGATCGAGCGTCACGGTGCCGGCGGTCGGCGCCGCGTCGCTGTCGAACCAGACGTTGTAGATGCAGTTCCAGTCGAGCGGGTTCGTCGCCGTCGCGAGGAACGAGAGCTCGGTGCTGGTGCGGCTCATCGTCCAGTCGTTCAGCGCGTCGCCGTCGATGTCGTGGAAGCCGACGTTGAACACGCGCGCGGTCGCGCAGAGCGGGATGCGCAGCGAGGCAGCGCCACGGTGGTTGTCCTGGTTGTGGATCGCGTACTCGTAGTGATAGAGCCCGTTCACCGGGCCGGTCACCTTCACGGCGACGTGGAAGTGGCCGTCGTCGGTGCCGTTGCTCGCCGTCGCGACCGAGGCGCCGCTCCAGCGGTTGAGCACCGAGCCTTGCACGCTCGGACCCGCTTGGGCGGACGACGACCACGACGAGCCGCCCCAGGTGATGTTGAGCCCGCGCGACGCGAAGTTGTTGGCACGCGCGGTGCCCGGCTCCGTCTTGATGCAAACCTGCGCCTGTCCGTAGAACGAAGCGCCCGGCACCGCGAGCTCCTGCTCACGGATGTTGATGCGGTTCTTGTGGACGTCCCAGCCGGTGACCGACAGCGACTGGATGCTGTCCGTTGCGGCCGCCCCGCTGACCGCGGGATCGCCGCGGTCGAAGTAGCTGCCCTGCGGGTTCCAGCTCCCTTCCCACGGATTGGCCTCGGTCGTCGGGCCGAGGTTGTACTGGTTGCCGTTGAAGCCGGTCGAGTAGGCGTCGAAGCAGCCGACGCGGAACTGCCCACCCGCTCCCGAGGTGCACGTGTTGCACTGGCTGCTGCCCAGGTTGTAGGCGACGCGCGAGTGCTTCATGAAGCTCTTGCCGGAGGCCTGCACCATGCGGCCGCCGCTCTCGCGCGCGATCAGGAACGCGATCTTCGGGTAGGTGTCGACCATCGTGCTGCCGCTGCCGCTGACCCAACCGACCCAGGGCAGGTTCAAGGTGCCGGCGTTGCACATCGCGTGGCTGATGGCCATCGTCATCTCGCCGTTCGGATACGCCGCCCCTCGGCGACCGTAGACGGTCGGGCCGTAGACGTCGTAGAGCTTGATGTCGATGCCGGGGATCGACCCGGCCTGCGCCAGCAGCGGCGTGGCTAGGAAGAGGAACGAAGCGCGGAGCATGGTGGTCATGGGAGGGCGGCAGTGTCGCGGCCGACGGGCGTCGGGCCAACCCCCTCGACCCGGAAGACCATGGGTCGGCGCTGGCCAGGCAGCGGCGAGTGCCGCCGAGGTTCTGTTGGTGGCGCGGCCGACAGTCGTCCCCATCGGCCCACTTCCAGCATGCAAGCTCGGAACGCCGCATCCCTCCTCCTCCTCTTCGGTCTGTTCCCACCCAAGGCAGCCGCCCAGTCCTGCTCGGGACAGGGTTCGCAGCCCATCGCCGCGAGTTGGACGCCCGGCCCGATCGCGCTCGGGTGCGCTGCGGCACCGGAATGGCCGATCTGGCACCTTCTCACCCCCGCGCACCGCGCGCCGGCCACCCGCCCCGGCTTCGATCCCGGCCCCGCGCAGGCGCTGCCGCGGGTGCTCGTCGCCTGGCGGTGCACCGGCTGGATGCTGCTGCCGGTCGTGCCGGCCAGCGTGCGCACGATGGGCTACGTGATCGACCGCCCCGAGATCGCCTGCGCGCCTACGCCTTGAGCGCGTGCCCTTCGCGGCGCGACAGCCACAGGCTGCAGACCAGGTCGCTGGTGACGTTCGGCACCGTGCGCGTCATGTCGACGAGCCGATCGACGCCGAGGATCAGCGCAAGCATCTCGGGGGGCACGCCGATCGTCGCCAACACGACGGCAAGCAGCGGAATCGAGCCGCCCGGCACGCCGGCGGCGCCGATCGCCGTCAGCACCGCCATGCCCACGACCATCGCCTGCTCGGCGAAACCGAGGTTCTTGCCGTAGACCTGCGCGAGGAACAGCACCGACACGCCTTCGAACAGCGCGGTGCCGTTCATGTTCATCGTCGCGCCGAGCGGCATCACGAAGCCGGCGATCTCCTTCGGCGCGCCGAACTCGTCGGTCGCGGTGCGGATCGTCGTCGGCAGCGTCGCGTTCGACGACGACGTCGAGAACGCGGTCACGATCAGCGTGCGGCAGCCGCGGTAGAACCGGCCGGGCGCGATGCCGGCGAACCACCTCGCCAGCATCGTGATCACCACGACCTGGAACAGCAGCAACCCCCCCATCGCGGTCAGGAAGTAGAAGCCGACCAGCTTCATCACGTCGATGCCGAGCTTCGCGGTGGCGTGGAAGATCAGGCAGGCGACGCCGTACGGCGCCAGCTGCATCACCCAGCCGAGCACGCGAACGCACAGTTCGTAGATCGCTTCGAGCACTTCGCGCAACGCGCGCGTGCGTTCGGGCGCGATGCGGATCGCCGCCGCGCCGAGCACCAGCGCGAAGAAGATCAGGCCGAGCACCTTGGTGTTGTCGCCCGCGGCGCCGACGACGTTGCGCGGCACGATGTCGACGATCATCTGCAGCCAGCCGGGCGCCTGCGTGCTCTGCGCGATGCGCGTCTGCGCGCTCGGCAGGTACTGCGCCTGGATCTGCGCCGCGACCTCCTGCGACACCTGACGGCCCGGCTCGATCAGCGACACCAGCGTGATGCCGAGCAGCACCGCCGCCAGCGTCGTCAGCAGGAACCACGCCAACGTGCGGCCGCCGAGCGAACCCAGCTTCTGCACGCTGCCGAGCCCGGCGACGCCGAGGAACAGCGAGCTGAACACGATCGGCACGACGACCATGAACAGCAGGCTGAGGAACAGGTCGCCGAACGGCTTGACGACGCCGTCCGCCCAGTCGACGACGCGCGCGTAGGCAGGCGTCGGCGCGCTGCCCAGCGGCGGCGCGTAGGCGAGGTTGAGGGCGAGCCCGACCGAAGCACCGACGAGCAGGCCGATCAGGATCTTGGTCGGCAGCGACAGGCCCTTCGACGGCGCGGTTTCCATGGCGCGCGGCACGTTAGCGGCGCCTCGGTCACCGCGCCCGCGCGAACACCCGACTCTGCCCGCCGCCCTCGGGCTGCACGACGACCTGCGCGCCGATGCGTTCGGCGATGCCGTCGACGTGCGAGATGACGCCGACCTGGCAGCCGGTCGCCTGCAGCGAATCGAGCGCGCCGAGCGCGATCTCGAGATTGTGCGCGTCGAGCGTGCCGAAGCCCTCGTCGAGGAACAGCGTCTCGACGCGCGACTTCGGCGCCGCGAGCGTCGCCAGCGCGAGCGCCAGGGCCAGCGACACCAGGAACGTCTCGCCGCCGGACAGGCTCTGCACGCCGCGGCTGGTGCCGCCGAGATCGAGATCGACGACGACGAAGTCGAGCGGACCGCCCGGGTTCCGCCGCAGCCGGTAGCGGCGCGCGAGTTCGGCGAGGCGGCGGTTGGCCTCGACCAGCAGCAGGTCGAGCGTGAGTTCCTGCGCGAACACCGCGAAGCGATCGCCGGTGCTGCTGCCGATCAGCCCGTCGAGCGCTTCCCACGTCGTCGCCGCACGCTCGGCCGTCGCGAGCACCGGCGTGAGTTCGTCGCGCTGGCGCCGCACGAGATCGTCCGCGCCGAGCTGCACGCGCGCCGCCTCGAGCCGCTTCTGCACGGCGTCCGCGGCGGCCCGGGCATCGCGCAGGGCTGCGCGCGCCTCGTCGGCGTCGAGCGAGGGCCGCGCGGCCGCCTCGTGTCGACGGCGCTGGGCGACCCGCTCGCGCAGCACCGCGCGCCGGTCGTCGACGGCGTGCTGCAGCGCGTGCAGCGCTGCGGTCTCGGCGGCGAGCGCGACGGCGCCAAGGCCGGCGGCGTCGAGCACGTCCTCGGCGCTCACCTGCGCTGCGGCCCGCGCGTCGGCGAACGCCGCTGCCGCCGCGCCGTCCGCGGTGCGGGCCTGTTCGTGGTCCTCCGCAGCGCGAGCCCGCGCGACCACCGCGGCATCGGCGGCGGCGAGCGCTGCTTCGTGATCCCGGTGCAGGCGCCGCAGGGCGTGCAACGCGGCGACGCGATCCCCCGCCAGCGCGGCGATCGCATCGATGCCGGGCGACCAATCGGCGCAAGCACCCGCGACCACGGCGCGTGCATCGGCGATGCGGCGCAGCAGTTCGCCATGCTCGGCGCGCAAGCGCGCGTGCTCGGCCTGGCCCGCGGATTCGACGCGCCCCGCCTCGGCGAGCCGCCGCTCTGCCAGCTCCCACGCTGCCGTCGCCTGCTTCTCGGCACGCAACGCCGTCTGCAACGACTTCGCGGCGATCGTGGCCGCAGCTTCGTCGGCGGCCAGGGCCGCGGCCACGGGCGCCAGTTCGGCCGCGCGCGCATTCGCGACGCGCATCGCGGCATCCGCGTCCGCCGCCGTCTCACCCGTCACCGCGAACGCCGCGGCCGCAGCGGCGACCGCCGCAGCACACGCGGTCACGTCGTCCTGGCAACGCTTCGCTTCGCGGCGCGCGACCTGCTCGTCCCCCGCCGCCTGCGCCGCCGCGCGCTCCGCCGCGGCCAGCGTCGGCGCGATGGCGGCGAGTTCCGCCGCCAGACCGTCGGCATCCGCTCCCGCGTGCACCGCGTACAGCGCGTGCTCCGACGACCCACACAACGGGCACGGCTCGCCAGCCACCAGGCGCTCGCGCAGCGCGTCGAGGCTGGCTCGAGCCCGCGCCTCGTCGCGGCGCAGGCGCAACCGTTCGCGCGCAGCCGCGAGCTCGTCGCAGCGTTGCCGCGCCGCAACCGCGCACACCCCTGCGGCCGCGGCAGTTTGGATCGCCACGGGAACGGCCGCCTGCGCCGACGCCGCGGCCGCGACGTCGCGGCGCCACCGTTCCGCGCGTTCGGCCACCTCACGCACGGCGTCGCGCCGCCGGGCCAACGCCTCTCGTCGGCGGCCGAGCTGCTCTGCGTCGCTCGCAGCGTTCGCCTCCTGGGCACGCTCGATCATCGCCGCAACGTCGGCGCGGGCAGCCTGGGCCGTCGCGACGGCCGGTTCGGCCGCGACGCGCGCCGCTTTGGCATCGCGTTCCGACGTCGCCGCAGCCGCCATCGCCACCTCGAGCCCGGGCAACGCACTCTCGGCCGTGTGCCATTGCCGCAGCGACGGCTCCCACGACGGCAGCTCGCGAACCAGCGCCGGCACGGCGGCGCTCGCGGCAGCGGCGCCGAACGCATCGTGCAGCGCCTCGGCGAGCCGCGCGGCCGCGCGCTGCACCGCCTTCGCCTGCTCGTCGCGAAGCGCTCCGGCCGCCGCGAGTTTGCGTTCGGCTCGCTGCAGCGCCTCGGCTGCCTGGGTCGCCAACTCGTGACGAGGCACGACGACCAGCGCGCGCTGCTGGCGAGCGAGCGCCTCGCGCCGCGCCTGCGCCGCGTCGTTCGCCGCGATCGCCGCCTGCAGCTCGACCGTCGCCGCGCTCTCGTCCTGGCGGTGGCGCGCCGCTTCGTCGTGCCACGACACGTAGCCGCTCGCGAGCCCGATGCCGACCTGGCAGACGTCCGATTGCTGCTGCAGTTCGGCCGCGGCGCGTTCGATCGCCGTCCGCGCCTCGGCCGCCAGCGGGGCCTGCGCCGCGAGCTGCGCGCGCAGCACCTCGACGCGTTGGGCAGCTTCCCGCGCTCGTTCGTGCGCCGCCTTCGACAGCCGCCGGTAGACATCGGCACCGGTCAGCGTCTCGAGCAGCCGCGCGCGGTCGTCGGCCGAGGCGCGCAGGAACGCGGCGAAGTCGCCCTGCGCGAGCAGCACCGAACGGCAGAACTGCGCGAAGTCGAGACCGAGGCGCTGCTGGATCGCCGCGAGCACGTCGGTGCGGCGGCCACTGGCGACGACGATGTCGCGGTCGAGGTCGGTCAGCAGCAGTTCCTGTTCCTGCACGCGACCGTCCGGTCGCCGTCGCGCGCGGCGCACCGACCAGCTCGCCCGGTACCGCACGCCGTCGCGGCCGACGAAGTCGACCTCGGCGTGGCCGGCGGCAGCGTCGCGCCGCAGCAGCGACCGCGGATCGTGGGACTTCAGCCAGCTGCCCTCGTCTTCGGCTTCGTCGCCGATCGCGACCCCGCCGCGTCCGGACAGCCGCGGCGTGCGGTCGAACAGCGGCAGGCACAGCGCGTCGAGCAACGTGCTCTTGCCTGCACCCACCGGCCCGGTGATCGCGAAGATGCCGGCACCCGCGAGCGGCCCGTGCACGAGGTCGATCGTGAACGACCGCGCGAGGCTCGCGAGGTTCTCGCCGCGGATCGCGAGGATCCTCACGCGACACCGCCGTGCTCGACCCGGTCGAGCAGTTCGCGGAACGCCGCGAGCAGTCCTTCCGGCAGCTCGCCGTCGTGGCGGCTGCGGTAGCAGCGCGTGAACACCTGTTCGGGCGTCAGCGACGCCAGCTCGACCGGTCGACCGCTGGCCGCGTCGTCGCGCGCCGGAGCACTCGTGGTCACGATCTCCACCCGCACCAGGCGCGCCTCGCGGTCGGCGATCGCCCGCGCGACGCGTTCGGCGAGTTGCGGCGACGGCTGCGGCAGGCGCACGACGACCTCGACCAACGGCCGCAGGTCGTCGGGCGTCGCCGGATCGCGGGGCGGCAATGCCGCCACCGCCGCGAGTGCGGCGTCGGGTTCGAGCTCGCCGTGCTCCGGCAGACGAATCAGCGGCACCAGGCGCGGCACCCGCAGCGACCACGTCTTCGCCAGCCGTTCGCCGTCGAGGTCGGCGAACATCACGTGATGCGCGTGCAGCCGTTCGGGCATCGACAGCGGGATCGGCGACCCGCAGTAGCGCACGTGCTCGAGGCCGCCGAGGCTCTGCGGTCGATGCAGGTGCCCGAGCGCCACGTAGGCGCAGTCGGGCGGGAACAGGTCGATCGGCAGCGCGTGCTGGTTGCCGCCGAGCACCTTGCGCTCGCTGAGTTCGCTGAGCGCACCCCCGACCAGGTAACCGTGCGCCATCGCGACCAGCGCCTGGCCCGGCTGGCGAGCCGCGCGCGCGGCGGCAAACAGCTCCGCGTGCAGCGTGCGCATGCCATCGATCAGCGGATCGCCTTCGGCGTCGGCCGGCGCGGCTGCGGCGCCCGCGCGCGGCAGCACGAAGTCGGCGCGATCGGGCGGCGTCGTCGCATCGTCACGCGCGACGCCGGGCACCAGCGCCAGCACGTCACTGCTGCGCAGGAACGGGATCGCGACGCACCACGCCGCGACGCGACCGTCGGCATCGTGCAACGGCACCAGCAGGTCGTCGGTGCGCAAGGCACCGTCGTCGCGCCGTTCGATCGCGCCGACAACGCGCACGCCGAACTCGGCGAGCAGCTCCTTCGGGGCGGCGAGGCGCGCGCCGGAGTCGTGGTTGCCGGCGATCACCACGACCTGCAGCGACGGCCGCGCGCGCCGCAGTTCGCCAAGCCAGCGGAACCACGTGCGCAGCGCGGTCGGCGGCGGGTTGGCGGCGTCGAACACGTCGCCGGCGATCAGCAGCGCGTCGACTTCGCGTTCGACCACGGTCGCGACGAGCCACTCCAGGAAGTGCTCGTGCTCGGGACCGCGCGAGTGGTCGCGCAGCGTGTGGCCGAGGTGCCAGTCCGCGGTGTGGAGGATGCGCATGGTGCCGCCGCCAGCGGACAGCATGCCGGTTCCGCCAGCACGCGCCTACGGGTTGCCGCTGGCCGCGGCCACGCCGGCGCGCGATCCTGCGGGCATGACCTTCGTCCGCTCGCTGCTCGCCGCGGTCCTGTTCGCCGCCTGCTGTTCCCCGCCGCGCGTCGCCGATCGCGCCGACGACCCGACCCTGCTCGCCGACGTGCAGGCACTCGTCGCCGAGCTGGGGCCCAACGCCCGCGCGGCGGTCTGGTTCGGGCGCGCGGGCGAAGTCCCATCGCTGGCCTGGAACGTCGAAACGCCGATGCCGACGGCGAGCGCGATCAAGGCTGCGTACCTGGTCGAGCTGTTCGACGCGCGCGACGGCGCGCTCGACGCACCGCTGCCCGGCGCCGACGCCGTGCTCGCCGACGCCGCGCATCCGGCGGTCGCGCACTTCTCGGCGGCGCAACGCACCGCGGCGCAGACCGATCTCGGCGGCGCCTCCACGCGCCGCATCGGCGAAGCGATGATCCGCGGCAACGGCGTCAGCAATGCCACCTACAACATCGCCGCCAACCTGGTCACGGCGTTCGCCGGCGGACCGCCCGGGCTCGACGCGGCGCTGCGCGACCGCGGCGGGTCGTGGTGCGATCTGCGCGTGCGGCGCTACATGATCGCCGACCGCACGGTGAACGGCGACAACGAGGCGACCGCGCACGCGATGGCGGCCGTGTTCGGCGACCTGGCGCGGCGCACCGTTCCCGGCCTGTCGGCGAACGCCCACGACGCCTGCCGCGCCATCCTCGCGCGCAGCCCGGATGCGGCCGGGCGGCAGCGGTTCCGCAAGGACGGCGCGCTCGACAGCCTGCCGATCACGCGCGTCGAGGCGGGCTGGCTCGAGGGTCCGGCCGGCGCGTTCGTGCACGTGGTGATGCTGGCGCAGGACGGCGTCGCCGCAGCCGACCGAACGGCAGCCGGCGGTCGGCTGCAGACCGCCGCGGCCGCCATCGAGCAACGCCTCATCGCATCGCTGCCTTGACGCAACTTCGCGTTGCCGGTGGCGGCGCCGCCGAGTCCCCGTAGCTGGCGCCACGACCGACGTCGTTCGTCGAGAGGCCTCCCATGCATCGCCACGCCGTCCCGCTCTCGTTGCTGCTGGTGCTGAGCCCGCTCGCCGCGCAGACCCCGAACGTGCTGCTCGTCGTGGCCGACGACGTCGGCGTCGACTCGGTCGCCTGCTACGGGCTCGGCAGCAACCCCCCGCCGACGCCGACGATCGACGCCCTCGCGAGCGGCGGCGTGCGGTTCACCAACGCGCAGGCGTGCCCGCTCTGCTCGCCGACCCGCGCATCGCTGCTGACCGGGCGTCACGCGTTTCGCACCGGCGTCGGCACGGCGCTGATGGCCAACCAGCCAGGACTCGCCGCGAGCGAGGTGCTGCTGCCCGAGATCCTGGCGCCCGCGGGCATTGCGACGGCGCTGATCGGCAAGTGGCATCTCGGCGCCGACCTCGGGCCGCTGACGCCGACCGCGGAGGGGTTCGGGACGTTCACCGGCGCGCTCAGCGGCACACTGCCGAGCTACTACAGCTGGCCCAAGGTCGAGAACGGGACCACCACGACGTCGACGACGTACGCGACGACGGACACCGTCGACGAAGCACTCGCGTTCCTCACGGCCACGCCGCAACCGTGGTTCGTGATGCTGTCGTTCCACGCCGGCCACTCGCCGTACGAGGCGCCGCCAGGGGCCTTGCACACCCAGAACCTCGCTGGCCTGAACCCGAACACGCAGCCGATCCCGTTCTTCCGCGCGATGGTGCAGGCGATGGACACCGAGCTCGGGCGTCTGCTCGCGACGCTGCCAGCGGCGACGATCGCGAACACCAACGTCGTGTTCCTCGGCGACAACGGCACGACCTCGGCAGTGACGGTGGCGCCGTTCTCCGCCGCGCGCAGCAAGGGCTCGATCTACCAGGGTGGCATTCGCGTGCCGCTGATCGTGAAGGGCCCCGCGGTCGCCGGCAGCCCGCGCGTCGAACCGGGCCTCGTGCACGCCGTCGATCTGTTCGCGACGCTCGCGGCCATGCAAGGGGTCGACGCGCGCGCGGCGGTGCCGGCCGCGGTCACGCTCGACACGATCGCCCAGGGCGCGCTGCTGGCCGCGCCCGGCCAGACGCCGCCGCGCACGTTCTCGTACTCGCAGCGCTTCGCCGGCAGCCAGGCGATGGCGGCGAGCGGCGACACCGAGATGGTGCGGAACGCACAGTACGAGCTGCTGCGCTTCCGCTTGGCGAACGGCCTCGTGCGCGAGGAGATGTACGACCTGCTGGCCGATCCTTGGGAGAACACCGATCTGCTGCTGCAGCCGCTGTCGGCCGCGGCCACTGCTGCGTATCGAGACCTGTGGCGGGAACTCGCCATGCTGCGCGGCTACGCGTGGAGCGGTTCCTACGGTGCTGGCTGCAGCGGCGGCGGGGTGACGCCGGCCCTCGCAGTCGTCGCGGGCAGCACGCCGTCGATCGGCACGACGTTCACGCTGCGCGTCACCGGACTCACCGCATCGGTGACCGGCGTCGTCGGCGCGCTCGGGTTCCAGGACGACACGTGGGGCAGCCAGCCGCTGCCTCTCGACCTCGGCTTCGCCGGCGTGACCGGATGTACGTTGTGGACCGATGTCGCCGTCACCGTGGCGCTCACGACGAACCTGAACGCCGCAACGTGGCCGATCGGGTTGCCGCCGACGTCGTCGCTGGTCGGCGCGCCGTTCTTCGTGCAGACGTTCCCGCTGCTCGCTGCCGCGAATCCCGCCGGCGTGCTCGCCACCGGCGCGATCGAAGCGATCATCGGCGGATGACCGCGTGAAGCCGCGGGCCATCGCGGCGGCACAACACACGCGTGGTTCCTGCCGAGCTGCGGCACCACCGCTCAGGAAAGCGGACGAACGACGGGCAGGGCGCCGCGGATCGCTCCGCGATGGAAGACGATCCGTCCGCCAGCCAACGCCCGGTCGAGATCATCGACACTCCCGCGGAACGGCGTTCCCTTCTCGTCGAGCACGGCACCGCCGACTTCCTCCGGCGGCAGGCGATCGACGATCGCGCGTGCTTCGTCGAGAGCGGCGCGCCAGGACCGGGTGAGGGTTGCTCGATCCGGGCGTTGGCCTTCGAACGCCATCGCGTCGAACTCCATCGCCGAGTAGTGGGCCGTGCGCGCCGCTTCCTCGAGGATGAACAGTGGGCCGAGCCCCGGGTCCTTGCCCGAGGCAGCCCAGAACAGGCAGCCGAGCGGCGACAAGCGCTCGTGGCACGTCAGGATGTCGATCCAATCGCGCACGGCAACGCGACTGACGAGGGCCAGCACCTTGTTCGTCGCGAGGTCGAACGGGTGCAGCATCAACCCCAGGTCCGGATGAACGACGAGCGGGAAGAAGCGGTATGCGCTCTCGCGAACCCATTGCACTTCGACGCGGTCCCTGCCGTCGCTCACCGTGACCTCGACGAAGCCGACCGAACGGCGTCCCGGCACGATCACGAACCGCGCTGCCGCGAGCGCCCGCTGGTCCGCCTCCGACGAAGACGCGAGAGCCGTGTCGGTGTCGTGGAACAGGTCGATGTCGCGAGAGAGCCGTTGCCCGCCGAGCGACTCGTTGAGTGCCAGACCGCCGGCGACGTACTGCTCTCCGCTGGCGATGCGGCGGTCGGCTAGGAGCCGGCAGACCCGTCTTTGGAGATCAGTGAGAGGCATCGTTTCAGCCGGCCTGCCCGCGCGAACGTGTCGCGATCCGCGCGCCTCAGGATCTCGCCGAGCAGCCAGCGACGCTCGTCGTCGGTGCGCGGCCGGAGATCGGGCTGCACGAACCACAGACACCGGTCGCGGTTGCTCTCGATGAACGCATCGATTTCCGCTGCGACTGCCGCGCGGTCCATGATCGCCAACGTAACTCGCTGTTGCCGCGGCGCAAGACCGGGCCACGGGAGCCTCCGGGGCCACGACTCGGTGCGGGCGCAGCAACCCGATCCGGCGCTGCCGCCATTCGCCGGCCACCATACTGCTGCGTGCGATCTGCGCGGCACGTCGAGGCGATCCTCATTCCCGTGAACGTGCCCGAGCCCCCCGCAGCACCAGCACGACGCTCCCCAGCAGCGGCACCGCCGTCGCCGGCATCACGTACCACAGCATGACCCGCGCGTACTCTTCCTTGGCGGCGTGCTGCTTGGCGTCGAGCACGAGGTAGGCCGCGTAGGCGCCGTAGTAGAGGAGGAACAACGCCCCCTGCCAGCGCGGGATCGTCCAGCCGCGCGCGAACACGGGCAGGCACGCCACCGCCACCGCGATCATCACCGGGATGCTGAAGTTCTCCATCGCCGGCGCCACCGCGAGGCCGCCGGGACTCACCGCCGCGGACAGGCCGAGCACGCTCAGGATGTTGAAGATGTTGCTGCCGACGACGTTGCCGACCGCGATGTCGCGTTCGCCACGGAGTGCCGCCGTGATCGACGTCGCGACTTCGGGCAGCGACGTGCCGGCCGCGACGATCGTCAGGCTCACCGTGACCTCGTCGACGCCGGCCCAGCGCGCGAACGCGACCGCGCCGTCGACCAGCCAGTTCGAGCCGATCACCAGCATCGCCAGTCCGGCCAGCACGAAGCCGACGTTCACGAGCACCGAGGACTTCGCCGCCTCGGCGGCGCCGTACTCCGCTTCGTACTCGGCCTCGACGGCCTTCGTCTCGCGACGGCTGACGCGGATGATCCAGACCGTGTAGACGACGAGGAGCGCGACCATCGCGATGCCGTCGATGCGCGTCAGCTGCCCGTCGCGCGCGATCAGCCACAGCCCCACCGACAGCACGATCATGATCGGCACGTCGCGGCGCACGAGCTGCTGCGCCACCAGCAGCGGCGTGATCAGCGCCGACGCGCCGAGGATGAACAGCACGTTGAAGACGTTGCTGCCGACGACGTTGCCGACCGCCATGTCGGCCTGCCCCGACCACGCCGACTGCACGCTGACCGCGAGCTCGGGGGCGCTGGTGCCGAACGCGACCACGGTGAGGCCGATCACCAGCGCGGAGACGCCGGCGGCAGCGGCCAGGCGGGAGGCGCCCTTCACCAGCCAGTTCGCCCCGACGACGAGGACGGCGAGGCCGACGCAGAACAGCACGATCGTCATGACGTCCATCAGGGCGCGGGACGGTAGCGACCGGCGCCGCGTCCACACCAGCACCCGGCTCGGAATGCGGGACACCGGCAACGGCGGCGCGCGCGACCTCCCCCGCTCTCGCCAGCGCCCGAGTGCCACGCCCGCGCGAACGGACGCGACGCCATCCGCCCGGCCGGCCATCCTTCACGCCCGACCGATGCCCCCCATCTGCTTCGTGACCGGCGTCAGCGGCTTCGTCGGCCGCCACCTCGCCAAGCACCTCGCGCCGCACTTCCGGCTGCGCGCCCTCCTTCGCCCCGACCAGTCCCCCGAACACCTCGCCGATCTCGCCGTCGAACGCATCGACGGCCGCCTCGCCGACGCGGACGCGCTGCGCGCCGGCTGCCGCGGCGCCGACGTCGTCGTGCATCTCGCTGCGCGCGTGTCGTTCCGCCGCGAGGACCGCGCCGCGATGTTCGCCGACAACCGCGACGCCACGGGAGCACTCGCCGCGATCGCGCGCGAAGCGAACGTGCGCCGCTTCCTGCACGTGTCGACGATCTCCGCCGTGGCGTTCCGCGAGCGCCCCGAAGCCGTCGACGAACGGGCGCCGTTCAACTTCGGTCCGCTGCGCATCGGCTACTGCGACAGCAAGTTCGCCGCCGAACAGGCCGTGCTCGCCGAGTGCGCGCGCGGCCTCGATGCCGTGATCGTCAACCCGCCGTCGATGTACGGCGCGGGCGACCGCCGCAAGGGCGACGGCTCGCTGCTGACCGCGGTGCTCGCCGGCAACGTGCGGATGGCGCCGCCCGGCGGCCTCAACGTCGCCAACGTCACCGACGTGTGCGACGGCATCGTCGCCGCCATCGACCGCGGCCGGCGCGGCGAGCGCTACATCCTCGGCGGCGAGAACCTGACCGGCGCGCAGTTGCTCGCGCGCATCGCGGCGATCGTCGGCGGCTCGCCGCCGCGGCGAACGGCGCCGCGCTGGCTGCTGCGGGCCAGTGCCGTCGCGCTCGCGGCGAAGGAGCGCCTGTTCGGCAGCCGACCGCCGGTGACGAGCGAGATCCTGCGCATCGCCGGCGTGTTCCTCTGGTACTCGAGCCAGAAGGCCGAGCGCGAACTCGGCTGGCGCCCCGGCAGCGTCGACGCCGGCATCCGCGCCGCGTGGGACGAACTGCGCGGGGGCTGATCGCGCGCCGGCGAGGATTTTCCGTCAAAGTGCGACCGATGCGCCGCGCGAGGCACATTGCCCTCGCGACGAACGCGCTGCGGGCCGCGCGTCGCCGCTCGCATCGGCCCGCGTTCGGGTGTTCACCACCCGACAGCAAGGAGAGTCGTCATGAAAGCCAGCTTGTTCGCTGCGGTCTTCGCCCTGGGTGCGGCCGCGTTCGTCCCCGCGCAGGAGTCGTGCCCGATGCAGGAGGCGCGCACCGTCGCGCAGACCATCACCTACGGGCCCAACGTCGCCTGCGCCGGCCTCAGCTACTCGATCCCGGGCCTGCAACTCACCACGGCCACCGGTTGCCCGTTGTTCGCGACCATCACGCCCGACCACGAGGTCGCGGTGCCCAGCAGCAAGCGCACCTACGTGGTCTCGGTCGGCGTGTCCGCCGGCAAGCTGATCTACTTCGGCTGCCGGACGAGCTACCTGATCTTCATTCCGATCGGGTCGTCGTGCGAACACCTGCGCGACGTCAACTTCGGGGCCTACCCGCGGCTCACGACCGCGGCGTGCGACGACGACCGCGCCGAGTGACGCCCCCGCCGTCGCACTAGGTAGAAGGGCGCCGCCACCTCGGCGGCGGCCTTTCCCTCACGAAGGAGTCACCTCCCATGCAACCCGTCCGTACGTGGCGTCTGCCGTTCGTCTGCCTCCTGCTCTTCGTCGCTGGCGCGCTGCTCGCGCCCGACCTGCTCGCCCCGCGCCCGACACCGAGGATCGACGATGGCCATCGACCGTCGGGCACGAGCGAAGTGGCCGCGGTCGTGGCGGAGGCCGGAGCGCCCGCGATTCGCGAGGAGGTCGTCGCCCCGCCAGTGGCCGAGCCTGGGTTCGAAGCGCGCGTCGACGAACTGGTGCAGCTCGGGCAGCGCACGGCCGAACTCGCGCAGCAGGACGAGACCGCCGCGGCGACCGCCAACGACCGCGTCGTGCGCGACCGCTTCGCCGAACTGATGGCCCGCTTCCCCGACGCCGGCGAACGCGGCCTGGCGATGCTCGTCGGCCTCTCCGACGAGCCGTCGGATCCGCGCGACGCCGGCCGACGGGTCGTGCTGCAGCTCGTGCTGACGACGGAGTGCGAACGCCGCGACCACGATGCCGAGGCGACGAGCGAACGTGCGCCGATCGACACGCTGGTGGAATCGCTGCTGCGCACGATGCCCGCCACCGCCACGACCGCCGACGCCGGCTGGCGCGTGCTGACGCGGCAGCGCTTCGTGCGCGCCACCCACGAAGGGGCGGTGCTCGCACTCGTGCGTCTCGCCGGCGAGCACAACTTCCGGCGCGACATCGCGACCGACCTGCTGCTGACCCTGTGGGACAACGTGCAGCGCTTCGGCGAACGTTCCTCCGACGAGTTGTCGCGGCTGGCCCTGCTGCTGCTCGACGACGCCGACCCGAGCCAACGCACCGCCGCTTGCCACAAACTGCTGAAGGACGCGCGCTACCGCGGCCTCGTGCTGTCCTGGTTGCGCGAGCGTGGCGATCAGGTCGTGGCCGCCGAAGTGGCCGGCGTCGCGGCGCGCGAACTGCCGCCGGCCGAAGCGCTGTCGCTGCTGCGCGAACTCGGACCGACGCTGCCGCGCGCGCCGAATGCCTACCTCGTGCTCGGCTTCCGCGCGCCCGACCTGGTCGCCGACGACTACCGCGCGCTGCTCGCCGCCGACACGCATGCCGACGTTCGCTGCGACCTGGTGACGGGCGTCGGCATGACCCTGACTCCGCTCGGGCTCGAGATCGCCGAGCTCGCGCTGCACAACGACCCGTCGCTCGACGTTCGCATGCAGGCGGTGTTCGCGCTGACGTCGCGCGGCGATGCTGCCCTCGGCGAACGCGCGCTGGCCCGCATCCTCGACGAGGTCGGCGTGGCCGGCGACCAGCAACGCCTCGCGGCCGCGGTGCTGGCCCTGCAGAACCTCGCCGCGACGGGCGATGCAAACGCGATCGACCGGGTCGGGCGGCGGCTGCTGGCGATGCCGCTGTCGGCCGCGAGCCGGCAGCAGCTCGAAGGCCTGCTGCAACGCTGCCTGCCGGGGGGAGCGCCGGGCACTTCGGCCGGCGGCTGAGGCGCGGCGGCTACTTCTTCTTCTCGACGTGCTTGGTGTGCTTGCGCAGGCGCGGCGAGTACTTCTTCAGCTCCAGCTTGTTGGTGCCGGGCTTCTTCATCAGCGTGTAGTTGCGGTCGCCGGTCTCTTCACAGACCAGGAACACGACTTCTTTCTTCTTCTTCTGCTTGGCCATGGCTGCTGTCGGCCGTGCACGGCCGCGTTGGAGGGCGGGGGAGAGTAGCGGCGGGCCCTGCCCGCGCAAGAACCCCATGCCGCGCCCCGGTGGCGCATGGCCGGTCGACCCAGGGGCGGCGCCAAGGCCCGGCACCGAAAGAGAAAGGGCCCGGCCTGCGCCGGGCCCTTTCGGGGTCGTCCACGAACTCGACTCCCTTCTTCCCTGTCCTGCCCCTGGTATCGGCCGCGGCGAGGCGCGAACGTGACCCCGGTTTCCGCGCGCCCCACATGACGTCCCCGCCCCCCTCAGAACGCGTCGCGATCGTGACCGGGAGCAGCCGCGGCATCGGCCGGGCGATCGCAGCAGCGCTCGCGGCCGACGGCATGCGGCTGCTGCTGACCGCGCGCGACCCCGAGGCGTTGTCCCGCGTCGCCGCCGACCTGCGCCGTGGCGGCGCCCGGGTGGCCGTTCACGTCGACGACCTGCGCGATCCGGCGGCCGCCGCCCGCATCGTCGCCGCCGCTGAACGTGAACTCGGGCCGGTGACCGCGGTCGTCAGCAACGCCGGCACCGCCCCTTCGGACAAGGTCGAGAACACCAGCCAGGACGTGCTGCTCGAGACGTTCCTGCTGCACGTGGCGGCCCCGCTGGCTCTCGCCCGCGCCTGCGTGCCGGGCATGAAGCGCGGCGGCGGCGGCGTGCTCCTGCACGTCGCCTCGACCGCCGGGCTGCGCGGCTACCCGTTCACCGCCGCCTACACGGCCGCGAAGCACGGCATGGTCGGCCTCGCGCGCGCGCTGCACGCGGAACTCGCCGCGGCCGGCATCCGCAGCTACGCGCTGTGCCCCGGCTTCGTCGACAGCGACATCACGCGTGGTGCTGCCGCCGCGATCGCCTCGCGAGGCCGCATCACCGCCGACGAGGCGTTCGCCCGTATGGGCAAGCAGAACCGCATCGGCCGCATGCACACGCCCGCCGAGGTCGCCGCCGCCGCGGCACACCTGCTGCGCGACCTCCCCGTCGGCTGCGTCTACGAACTCGACCGCGAGCCGCCCGGCTTCGTCGACCCCGCACCGTGATCCTCCGATGAGCCAATACGACTTCCGATTCGAACGCGGCAGCGACGGTGTCGCCGTGCTGACCTTCGACCGCCCCGAGACGCTCAACTCGCTGACCTTCGCGATCTACGGCCAGCTCGAGCGGCTCTTCCGCGACCTCGACGACGACGAGACCGTGAAGGTCGTGGTGCTGACGGGCCACGGCCGCGGCTTCTGCAGCGGCGGCAGCGTCGAAGACATCATCGGGCCGCTGCTCGAGAGCGAACTCGACGACACGCTCGCGTTCACGCGCATGACCGGCGCCGTGGTGCGCAACATGCTGCGCCTGCAGAAGCCCATCATCGCGGCGATCAACGGCGTCGCGGCGGGAGCTGGCGCGGTGCTGGCGCTCGCCAGCGACCTGCGGGTGATGAGCGAGCAGGCGAAGTTCGCGTTCCTGTTCACCAAGGTCGGCCTGACGGGCGCCGACATGGGTGCGGCGTGGCTGTTGCCGAAGGTGATCGGCACCGGGCGCGCGATGGAGCTGCTGCTGCTCGGCGACAAGGTCCCGGCCGAGGACTGCCTGCGCATCGGCCTCGCCAACCGCGTCGTGCCCGGAGACGCCGTGCTCGCCGAAGCGATGACCCTCGCGCGCCGCCTCGCGGCCGGCCCAGGCCTGGCACTCGCGATGACCAAGAAGATGGTCTGGCACGAGTGGCCGATGGACCTCGATGCCGCGATCGAGCAGGAGGCGCAGGCGCAGGCACTGCTGCTGCGCGCGCACGACCATCGCGAGTTCTACAACGCGTGGATGGAGAAGCGCGACCCGCGCTTCCTCGGGCGATGAACACCGACCTCTGGCTCCCCGACAGCGACCTCGACGCCGAGCATCGCGCCTTCGCGCAGCGCATTCGCGCGTTCGCCGCCGACAAGCTGGCGCCGCACGCCCGTACGATCGACGAGCAGCGCACGTTCCGGCGCGCGATGGTCACCGATCTCGGCGCGGCCGGCATCCTCGGCGGCCCGCTGCCGCGCGAACACGGCGGCGGCGGCTGGACGCCGCTGCAACTCGCGCTCGCGCACGAAGAACTCGGCGCCGTCTGCGGCAATGCCCGCGGCTTCTGCGCCGTGCAGAGCGGGCTCGTCGCGTCGTGCATCGCCAAGCTCGGCACGCCGGCACAACGCGCGCGATGGCTCGGCAAGCTGCTCGACGGTTCCGCGATCGGCTGCTTTGCGCTCACCGAGCCGGATGCCGGCAGCGATGTCGCGTCGCTGGCGACGCACGCCCGACGCGACGGCGCCGGCTATCGCGTGCACGGCAGCAAGCACTGGATCACCAACGGTGGCGTCGCCGACGTGATGCTCCTGTTCGCGACGATCGACCCGGCACAAGGCCGCCAGGGCATCACGGCATTCCTCGTCGACACCACGCGGTCTGGCTTGAAGCGCGAGCCGATGCCCGGCATCGAGCTCGGCCACCGCGGCAGCGACCACGCCGTGCTGACGTTCGACGGCATGCCGATCACCGCCGATGAGATGCTCGGTGCGCCCGGCAAGGGCTTCGGCGTCGCGATGGGCGGTCTCGCGGCCGGCCGGCTGTCGGTCGCCGCCGGCGCCGTCGGCATCCACCGCGCCGCACTCGCCGCCGCCGTCGCGTTCACCAGCGGTCGCCGACAGTTCGGCCAGCCGTTGGCGCAGTTCCAGATGATCCAGGAGCGGCTCGCCGACCTGCTGACGTCGCTGCACGCCTCACGCGGGCTGGTGCATCGATGCGCGGCCCGCCGCGCCGCGGGCTCCGAGACCCATGCCGACCTGGCGATGGCCAAGCTGCACGCGACCGAAGCCGCGGCGAAGGCCGCCGACGAAGCGATGATGCTGCACGGCGCCCGCGGCTACAGCTCGGCGTTCCCCGTCGAGCGGCTGTGGCGCGACATCCAGGCCCTGCGCATCTACGAGGGCACGTCGCTGATCCAGAAGACGATCCTGGGGCGAATGCTGGCCGAAGACCGCGGCTGACGAGCGGCTCAGCCGAGCGCGTGCATCGGCACCGGTTCGCCGCCGGTCATCAGCGAGCGCTGCGCCGCCTGCAGAACGCGCAGCGTCGCCAACCCGGACACGCCGTCGGTCAACGCCGGCGTGCGCGTGGCGATCGCCTGCAGGAACGCTTCGCACTCGAGGCGCAGCGGCTCTTCGCTGCCGAACGCGACCTCGACGCCTTCGCCCTGCACCGGCATCGGCTGGCCGCCCTGGCTGTCGACGCGCTTCTCGTGCAGCACCAGCTTCTTGGTCACGTCGTCGTACGTGACCATGCGCTGGCTGCCGACGACGACGAGGCGCTGCTCTTTGAACGGGTGCAGCCACGACACGAAGATGTGCGCGCGCGTGCCGTCGTCGAACAGCAGGTTGCTGACCGAGACGTCGGCGATGTTGGCGGTGATGTAGTTGCCGCCGGACGCCGACACCTGGATCGGCGGCGCCCCGACGAGGCGCAGGATGATCGCGACGTCGTGCGGCGCGAAGCTCCAGAGGATGTTCTCCTCGACGCGGATCTTCCCGAGGTTGAGCCGGTGCGAGTAGATGTAGCGCAGCTTGCCGAGATGGCCGTCGCGCGCCATGCCGGCGATCTTGCGGATCGCGGGGTGGTACTCGAGCACGTGGCCGACCATCAGCATGCGACCGTGCTGGGCGGCGAGCGCGACCAGTTCGGCGGCGTCCTCGTGGCGCAACGCCAGCGGCTTCTCGACGAACACGTCCTTGCCGGCGAGCAGCGCACGCTTGGCCAGCGCATGGTGCGTCTCGGCCGGCGTCGCCAGCACGACACCCGCCACCGACGACGCGAGCACGGCGTCGAAGTCGGCGACGACGTTCGCGGTCGGGCACAGCTCGCGCGCGGTCTTCTGCCCTCCGGGCGTGACGTCGCAGACCATCTGCAGGGCCTGCAGGCCGGCGAAGTTGCGGACCAGGTTCTTGCCCCAGTAGCCGCAACCGACGACTGCGACGGTGGGCTTCACGACGCGCCCTTCGCCGCGGCGATCACCGCGTCGGCGACGTAGCGGACCTCGTCGGTCGACAGCTCCGGGAACACCGGCAGCGCCAGCGTCTCCTTCGCGGCGCGCTCGGCGTGCGGGAACTCGCCCTCCTTGTGGCCGAGGCTCGCGAAGCACTCCTGCAGGTGCAGCGGGACCGGGTAGTAGACCTCGGTGCCGATGTTCTTCTTGCCGAGCGCGTCCTTCACCGCGTCGCGCCGGCCGCCGGGCACGCGGATCACGTACTGGTTGACGATGTGCTCGGCATGGATGCCGGGCAATCCGATCGTGCCGGCTTGCGGCGCCGCCGGCGTCTTCGCGGCGACACCCGCCTTGGTGAACAGCTCGGCGTAGAGCGCGGCATTGCGCTGACGCGCGGCCGTCGCGGCGGCGAGGGCCGGCAGCTTCACGCGCAGCAGGGCCGCCTGCAGCGCGTCGATGCGGAAGTTGCCGCCGACCATCTTGTGGTAGTACTTCGGCTTGCCGCCGTGCACGCGCAGGATGCGCGCCTTCTCGGCCAACGCGGCGTCCTGCGTCGTCACCAGCCCGCCGTCGCCGAGGCAGCCGAGGTTCTTCGACGGGAAGAACGAGAAGCAACCGAACGTGCCGATCGTGCCAGCGGCCTTGCCGCGGGAGCGCGCCGTCAGCGCCTGTGCCGCGTCCTCGATCACGGCGATGCCGCGCTCCGCGGCGAACGCGGTGATCGACTCCATGTCGGCGCACTGGCCGAACAGGTAGACCGGCATGATCGCCTTGGTCTTCGGCGTCACCGCCTTCTTGATCGCGTCGACCGTCGCGTTGTAGGTCAGCGGGTCGCTGTCGACGAACACCGGCTTCGCGCCGACGCGCCAGATCGAGCCGGCCGTGGCGAAGAACGTGTAGGTCGGGCAGATCACTTCGTCGCCCGGACCGATGCCGAGCGACATCAGGGCGAGGATCAGCGCGTCGGTTCCCGACGACACGCCGATCGCGTGGTTCGCGCCGAGCAACGTCGCGACCTCCTTCTCGAAGGCGTCGACTTCGGGCCCCATGATGTAGTGGCCGCTGACGAGCACGCGGTCGAAGGCGGCGCGCAGCTCGGTGAGCTGCTGCGGATCGATGCGGGTCAGGTCGAGCAACGGCACCTTGGTGACCGGCTTGCCGGTCGTGGTCCGCGCCGCTTCGGGAGTGCGCATGGGCTGTGGGTTCATTGGCTGAGTTCCGAGTGAGCGGCGGGCTTCGCCGTCTTGAAGTCGCGATACGGGCGCGAGCCGACCGCCTTGGGTGCCGGCAGCGGCGCATCCTCGTCGAGATCGAGGCAGCGCAAGCGGCCGCCTTCGACCTGGTAGCGGTAGCCGCTCTCCGGGCACGTCATCACGCGCTCGCCCTTCTTCTCGACCAGCTTGTGGCCGTGGCGGCTCATCCAACCGGCCTGGCGCGCGGGCACGCCGACCATGAACGCGTAGTCGGGCACGTCCTTGGTGACGACCGCGCCGGCGGCGACGAACGCATACCGACCGATCGTGGTGCCGCAGACGATCGTCGCATTGGCGCCGACCGAGCAGCCGCGGCGCAGCAGCGTCTTCTCGTAGAGCGAGCGCCGCACCACCTGCGAACGTGGATTGCTGACGTTGGTCAACACGCACGACGGACCGAGGAACACGTCGTCCTCGACGACGGTGCCGGTGTAGATCGCGACGTTGTTCTGCACCTTGACGTTGTTGCCGACGACGACGTCATTGCCGACCATCACGTTCTGGCCGAAGTTGCAGTTGGTGCCGATGCGCGCGCCGGGCAGCACGTGGCAGAAGTGCCAGATCTTGGTGCCCTCGCCGATCTCGCACGGCTGGTCGACGTACGCAGACTCGTGGACGAACGGGGCCTTGCTGTCGCTTTTCATCGGGGTGTGGCGGTCTCCAACCAAGGGCCGATCGTAGCGAGGAAGCCCGGCAAGACCGACGCGCTGGTGTATCGCTCGCGCACACGCGGATCAACCCGATAGGCGGTGCCCCGCACGGTGCTCAGGAAGCGCCTCCAGCGCGTGCAATCCGGAATTTCAGTGAGATCCATCACTTCGCCGCAGCCGGTCGCGGTGATCAGCGCGTGCGCCGCCGAGGGCACCGGCACGAACGCGACGACCGGCAAGCCGAGTCCCAACGTGTCGAGCAGCTTGCTCGACGTGCCACGCTGATGCGGCGAGCCGAGCACGAGCGCGCCGTCGAAGTCGGCGCGTCGCGCGGCCAGCCGTTCGCGCGACAACGGCGGCGCGACCACGACCTCGTGGCCCAGCCGCTGCACTTCGTCGATCTCGGCGCGATCGCGCGGCGCGAACTCGCCGAGGAACTCGAAGCGCGCGCGACGACGATCGGCGGCGACCGCATCGGCGCGCAGCAGCGCGAGCAACGGCAAGAGGCTGCGTTCGCCGTCGCTGAGCGACAACCGACCGAAGTAGCCGATGGTGGGCAGCGCGTCGCCGCGCGCACGCGCGGTCGCCGGCAGCGCAGCGAGTTCGTCGGGAACGATGTTCGGGTAGACCGCGATGTGGCGTCCGTTCCGCAGCGACGCGAAGTAGTCGCCGAGCTCGTCGTTGACGGTGGACACCAGGTCCGCGCTCCCGACCAGGCTGCGCTCGAGCGCGAGCTCCCGATCGCGGCGTGGCCCGTCGGTCATCGCATTCGGCCGCAGTCCCTGGAAGCACCAGCCGTCCGCGAAGTCCGCCCACCAGCGCGCGCCGCGTCGCTGCGCTGCTGCCCCCACCAGCAGCGCACTCTCGGGCCGCGAGCAGGTGAGCACCACGTCGCCGGGGCGCATCGTCGCGAGCAGCCGTCGCTGCACGCGCGCCGCCCAGAATCGCTGCGGATCCGGGAACAGCAGCGCCGACTGCACGCGGCTGCCGAGGCGCCACAGGCGATGCAGCAGGCTAGGCGGCTTCGCGGCGGTCGGGGCGGACGTCGGTGCTGCGGCTGGCGGAGCACCCTTGCCGCCCGACAGACTGCCGAGCCAGCGGTAGCCGCGATGCACCGGATCGGCGACGACACGCACGGTGAGTCGCCCCGCACCCACGATCTGCGCGGCCCACGGCCCGGGATCGCGTTCGATCCACAACGTCACGTCAGCGCCGCGCTGCACGAGGAAGCGCAGCAGCGACGCGAGCCGCGGCTGGGCCGGCGACGACGCGCCGAGTTCGTGCGCGACGACGTGCAGCCGCGACAGCGGTCCGAGCCGTTCGTCGGCGCGCGCGTTCACGAGGCCGCCGGCAGCCCGGCGCCGTCGACGAACTGGCGGTGCCACAGTTCGAGGCACAGCGCCCCCCACGTCACGCGCCCGAACGACGCCTCGTTGCCCGCGGCAGTGAGCAGTTCGTCGCTCTTCCAGATGCCGCGCTGGCGCGCCGCCCGCGAGCCGAGCACGTCGTGAACGAACTCGCGCAGCGGCCCTGCACCCCATTCGGGCAGCGGCACCGGGAACCCCATCTTGTCCCTCCGCTCGCGGATCTCGCGCGGCAGCAGGTCCTCGACCGTCTGCAGGAACAGATGCTTGAGGCGGCCGTTCTCGAACTTCTGGCGCGGCGGGATCGACGCCATCAGTTCGACCAGGCGGTAGTCGAGCAGCGGCACGCGCGACTCGAGCCCGAACGCCATGCTGGTGCGGTCCTCGACGTGCAGCAGCGACTGCAGGTGCGTCTTGAGGTCGAAGTAGAGGATGCGGTTGATCATCGACGCCGCCCCGTGCACTTCGAACGTGGCCCGGAACTCGTCCATCGTGCGCCGTTCGTCGACGCGCAGGTCGCCGTGCAGCAACGGCGCCACGCCGCCGAAGCGGTCCATCAGGTCGAAGTAGCGCTGGGCCGGCTCACCGAACGGGCCGCGCTTCCAGAACGCGCGCAGCATCGGCAGATAACTCTGCAGGCTCGGCAGGTTGGGCACGATCGAGCCGAGCGTCGCCACGTAGCCGGGACGATGGCCGGTGTCCTCGATGGCGCCCTTCAGGCACTCCTCGAGGTAGGCGACGAGGTAGCGCGCGTAGCCGATGAACAGTTCGTCGCCGCCCTGGCCGCCGAGGATCACCTTCACGTGCTTGCTCGCCAGCGCCGCCACGTGGTACTGCGGGAACACGCCCGGCCCCGCGGCCGGTTCGTCCATGTGCCAGACGATGCGTTCGATCGAGTCCGCGAAGTCGGCGGGCCCCATCACGATCTCGTGCGGCTCCGCCGCGTGGCGCTGCGCGACGAGACGCGCGTGCTGCCGTTCGTCGTAGCGCGGCCCGTGGTCGAAGGCGCCCGTGAAGGTCAGCAGCCGCGCGCCTTCGGGCAGCAGCTTGCGCGCCAGCGCCACGACCGTCGACGAGTCGACGCCGCCGGACAGGTGCGCGCCGAGCGGCACGTCGGCGCGCAGCCGCAGGCGCACCGAATCCTCGAGCAGTTCGCGCAGCCGGCGCTGGAACCAGCCGGCGCTGTGGTCCTCGTCGATGGTGAAGTCGACGTCCCACCAGCTGCGGATGCGCGGTGCGGTGTCGCCGGGCGCGAACGACAGGCAGTGCCCCGGCGGCAGTCGCTGCACGCCCGCGAACATCGTGCGATCGCCGAGGCAGAACTGGAACGTCAGGTACTGCCGCAGGCCGTCCTGGTCGACGCCGCGACGGTTGGCGGGATCGACGAGCAGCGCCTTGATCTCCGACGCGAACTGCAGCCGGCCGTCGCGCAGCAGCCAGTAGAACGGCTTCACGCCGAGGCGGTCGCGCGCCGCGAACAGGCGGCGCTTCTTCACGTCCCAGATCGCGAACGCCCACATGCCGTTGAAGCGGCGCAGGCAGTCTTCGCCCCACACGGCGTACGCGTGCAGGATGACTTCGGTGTCGGAGTGGGTCGCGAACACGCGACCGGCGGCCTCGAGCTCGACGCGCAGTTCGCGGTAGTTGTAGATGCAGCCGTTGAAGGTGACGACCAGCGCGCCGTCCGCCGTCGCCATCGGCTGCGCGCCCGCGGCGATGTCGATGATCGCGAGCCGCCGGTGGCCGAGCCACGCCGGGGCGTCGGGCGCGGCCCACGAGCCGTGACCGTCGGGGCCGCGGTGCGCGAGCAGGGAGAGCATGGCCGCACCGTTCGCCGCAGCAGCCGCAGCGTCACGATGGCCGACGGAACCGGCGATCCCGCACATTCAGCGGCGGTCCCCCGGCAACGAAGTGAGCATCCGGCGTCGGCGCATCTCCGGAGGGTAGGTCGGTGGCGTCGGCGCCGTCAAGGAACGCACCGCGCGCTTGTCGCCGACGGTTCTACGGAGCCTCAGGCGAGCAGTGCACGCCGCATGGTCGCGAACAAGGCTGGTTCCTGCGCCTCCCAACTGAACTGGCGGGCCGCACGATCCAGCGCATCGCGCGAGACGGCGGTCGCGGCTTCGAGGCAACGCTCGATGACCGCCGCCAGCTCCTGCGGACTGCGCCACTTCTCGACCCACCCGGTCCCGGTCGCCGCCAGCACGGCGCGCACGCCCTCATGGTCGTGCGCAAGCACCGGGACTCGCGCCTGCAGGTACTCGAACAGCCGGTTCGGACCACCGAGCGTGTTGTTGATGCCCGCGCCGCGGTCGGTGATCACGCCGAGGTCCGCGTCGGTCGTGTGCGCAAGCAGGTCGTCCTGCGCAACTGCGCGCCCGATGTGCACGGCCGGCGGCACGCTTGCCGCGAGGCGGCGGACGTAGTCCACGTTCCCCGTTCCCAGGAAGACGATACGCACGCGGGCCGGGTCGAGATGGCGACCGGCGTCGCGAAGGTCTTCGAGGCCACGGCGCGGGAGCAACCCTCCCTGGCACAGCACGAGACGCGGCCCCGCCGGAATCCCGTACAGCGAGCGAAGGCGGCCCCGCGGCGGGACCGTGCCGAGGAACGGGCACGCGTTGCACACAACGGCCGGCGCCACGCCCAGACGATGCCGCTCCGCCAGCGCGGCGGCCACCTGAGGGGTGACCGTCATCGTCGCATGAGCACGGGGCATGTCGCGATCGCCGATCGCGCGCCAGTAGCGCCGTGCCGCACCGGTGCGCAACGAATCCCACTGCGCATCGAACACCTCGTGCGCGTCGTACACGACCCGGCTGCCGTGACGTTCGTGCAGCGCCAGTGCCAGCGGCAGCGCCGGTAGCGCATGCGCGATGACGACGTCGAAGCCGCGCAATTCAGGGCGCGAGACGTGGAGCGCCTGGATGCCGGCTGCGGGATCGCGGAACCGGTAGACCGCCCACTCGATCGCTCGCGCCAGGCCAAGACGCGAGCCCATGCGCCAGATGCGATCGCGGAACCCGATGCCCCGCGTCGTCGACGTATCGAGGGGCCACGGGATCCAGCGTGATCCAGCGGGCAGGCGCGGTGGCGGCGCCAAGCCGGGTGACAGCCCGTAGAAGGCAACCTCACCCACCGGGACTCCAGCCGCTGCCCCTCGCAGCAACAGCGACTCCGCTTCCTGCGCGATCCGACGATCGAGCTGGAGCGCGTCATCGGTGAGCATCAGGACCCGCAGCGGCGCACCCGGCTTCGGTGGCGAGGTCGACATGGGCATCACCTGCGATCCACGCGCCTCAACCGATCGCGGCCACCGCCGCGAGCAGCTTCTTCTCCTCGTTCTCCCAGTGGAACTCGTCGCGCGCGGCGACCCACGCGCGGCGCCGGCACGCGTGCAGCAGCTCGGGATCGTTGGCGAGGCGATTGAGCGCCGCGGCCACGCTCTCGGTGTCGGCGGCGTCGAACAGCACGCCGATCTTCAGCCGGTCGGTCAACGCGCGCATCTCGATCAGATCGGCGCTGGCCACCGCGAGGCCCGCCATCATGTACTCGAAGAACTTGTTCGGCAGCGCGACCTCGGTGTTCTTGCAGACGGAGACGAACGGGTTGAGCCCGACGTCGTTCTCGATCGCGGTGGGGATCAGGTCGTCGACGCCGACGGGCGGCACGAACCGCACGCGGTCGCCGAGCCGACGTTCGGCGCAGCGCGCGGCCAGCACTTCGCCATAGGCGCCGACGCCGCGGAACACGAACGTGCCGCGCTCGACGCGCGCGGCGACTTCGAGGATCTCGTCGAGGCCGCGGTACTGGAAGTAGGCGCCGTGGTAGAGGAACCGCACCGGCTGGTTGCGGCGCGCCAACACCGACTCGTCGGCCAGGAACCGCCGCGCGGGCACGTTGCGCACGGTGGTCACCGGCCCGCTGCCGTACTCCTTCTGGAAGTAGATGCCGATCGAATCGCACACCGTCAGCCGCACGTCGGTGTGCTGCAGCAGCCGCCGCTCGAGCCGCGTGTAGAAGCCGTGCCAGATGTCCGAACGCATGTGTTCGGCCAGCTGCTCGGGGTAGATCTCGTGCGCGTCGTAGACGACCGGGATGTCGAAGCGCTGCGCGAGCATGAACCCGGTCAGCAGGCTGTCGAGGTCGTTGCACCAGGCGACGTCCGGTCGCCAGCGTTCGGCAGCCACGTAGAGGGCGTGGTCGATCAGCAGGATCGAACGCAGCGCCAGCACTTCCTGCGTCGGGTCGAACTTGCGCGGCGGCTCGGCGGCCGGCGGCGGCCGGCGCACGAGTGAGTACAGCCGCTGCGCGAGCCGGCGCAGCATCACGCCGAAGCGATGGCCGCCGGGCCCGTCGAGCACCGCCGGATCGCAGTGACGCAGCAGCTCCCCCGCCGCCGGACACGCGCGCTCGATCTGGGCCATGTCCTCGACGGTGTAGGACTGCGGGATTTCGACGCGCTCGACGTCGAACGCGCCGAACGACTCGTGCAGCGGCTTGTTCGCCTGGCGCATCTCGAACACGCGCACTTCGTGCCCGGCGGCGGCCAGCGTCGTGCAGACGCGACGCACGCGTGGATCGCGGTGGGTCTCGTTGAGGTTGAAGACGGCGATGCGCATCGACTCAGGCCTGCGTGCTGCTCGCGGCGCGACGACGGACGCGCGCGTTCGGGGCGGGGTGCGGCTCGAACGCATCGAGGAACGAGCGGTGCCAGAGTTCCAGCGTGATGTAGCGCCACAGCAGCCAGCTGCGGTCGGCTTCGCCGCGCTGGTGCTGATCCCAGTAGAACTCGAGCGACTCACGGGCGACGAGATCCCGTTCGAGGAACCGCCGCGAGAACAACAGATCGCGGATGGCGTCGCGGTCGCGCCCCTGGCGCAGCCAACGCGCGAACGGCGTCGGATAGCCGAGCTTGCTGCGCCGCCACGTCACCGCGCGCGGCAGGTGGGGATCGGCGACCTTGCGCAGGATCCACTTCGTCCACGAACCGCGGATCTTGAACGCGTCGTCGAGGCCGAGGCAGAACTCGACCACGCGGTGGTCGAGGTACGGCACGCGCGCCTCGATCGAGAACGCCATCGAGTTGCGGTCCTCGTAGTGCAGCAGGGCCGGGATCGACGACTGCCGCAGATGCCCGTAGAGCTGGCGCTGCAGCTTGCTGCCGCGCCATTCCGGCTCCTGCCGCACGATCTCGTGGCCGGCGACACGCCCGGCGAGACCCGGATGGAAGAACGGCGGCTCGACCGCGCGCGAAGCGCGTCCACGCGGCAGCGGCGGCAACCACATGTGGGCCCGCAGCCGCCCGTGCGCCTGTCCGAACCAGTTGCGACCCCAGTGCCAGCCGATCGCCATCGCGAGGCCCGCGGCGCGCAGCTTGCCGCCGACACCGGTGCCGCACAGATCGTCGATGCGCGTCAGCAGGTACGGCAGGTACCCGGCCAGCAGTTCGTCGCCGCCCTGCCCATCGAGCAGCACCTTCACGTCGGCTGCCGCGCGACGCATCACGTGGTACTGCGTGTAGAGCCCGGGGCCGGCCGTCGGTTCGTCCTGATGCCAGGTGATGCGCTGCAGGTCCTCGAGCAGGTCGCCGTCGGGTTCCGGACGGATCGGAACCGGCGACGTCCGCACGTGCGCGTTGACCGCATCGACCCACTTCTGCTCGTTGCAGTCGGCGTCGCTGTACAGCCCCGAGTAGGTGTGGATCGGCCGCTCGACCTTGCGCGCCGTCAGCGCCACCAGCGTGCTCGAGTCGAGACCGCCCGACAGGCAGGTGCCGATCGGCACGTCGGCGCGCAGATGCAAGTCGACCGCGGAGTCGAGCAGTTCGGCGAACGCCGCGATCGGGTCGCGGTCGCCGAGCCAGCGCTCGCGGCAGCTGGCGGCGTCGGGTCGCCACCAAGACTCCGTGCTGACGCGCCCGGCACGATCGATCGTCAGGTTGGTCGCCGGCGGCAGCGCACGAAGGTTGCGGAAGCTCGTCTCGGCGCCGTCGTCGAGCGCGCCCGACGGCAGGAACCAGTGCAGGTACGGCAGGTTGGCCTGGCGCTCGTCGGGGAACGCCGCCAGCAGCGCCTTCAGTTCCGATGCGAACGCGAACACGTCGGGCCGATGCAGGTAGTAGATCGGCTTGATGCCGAAGCGATCCCGCGACAGCCACAGCTTCTGCTCCCGCACGTCCCAGATCGCGCACGCCCACATGCCGACGAAGCGCTCGACGCATGCGGCGCCCCACTGCCGATACGCGGCCAGCAGCACTTCGGTGTCGCTGTTCGAGCGGAACACGACGCCGTACCGCGCGAGTTCGGCGCGCAGTTCGAGGAAGTTGTAGATCTCGCCGTTGACGACGATCGTGTGCTGCTCGTCGGCGGCGACCATCGGTTGGTGGCCGGCGGAGCTGAGATCGAGGATCGACAGGCGCCGCTGGCCGAGCACGAGCGGCCCGTCCAGCCACACACCTTCGTCGTCCGGGCCGCGGTGCGCGATCGCATCGAGCATCGGCACCAGGTCGTGCGACGAAGCGCGCCGCGCGCGGTCGAGCCACAGGATCCCCGCGATTCCGCACATGTCAGTTGCTCCCGGCCGCGCGCGGCGTGCCGGCGGCGATCAGCCGCTCGTAGGCGGCGACGACCTTGGCGCCTTCGCTCTGCCAGGTGAACCGCGGGCCGATCGCCGCGAGCTGCCGGCGATACGCGGCGTGGTCCTGCGCGAAGAACGCGTCGATGCCGGCCGCGATCGCCGCCGCATCGGTGAACGGCCAGACCATGCCGACGCCCTGCTCCTGCACGAACCGGCGCAGTTCGGGGCTGTCGTTGGCGAGGGTCGGCACGCCGGCGACGAGCAGGTCGAACAGTTTGTTCGGCGTGCACAGCCGCGAGTTGAGGTCGATGTGCGGATACGGGATCACGCCGGCGTCCGCCGCCGCCGTGAGCCGCAGCACGTCCGCCTGCGGCACCGGCGGATGGAAGAACACGCGCGTGCCGAGCACCCCAGCGCCGCGGGCGATGCCTTCGAGTTCGCGTCGCTTGTCGTCGCCCGGCCCGACCAGCACGAGCACCACGTCCGGCGTGCGCACCGAGGCCATCGCCGCGACCAGCGCCTCGAGGTTGCGATTGAGCGACAGGGCGCCGAGGAAGAGCAGGATGCGAGCGTTGGCCGGGATGCCGCACGCACGGTGCAACTCGCCGCGCTGCGGCCTCGGCGGAGCGCTCGACACCTCGGGGCAGTTGAGGACCACCGACGGCATCGCGATGCCGTAGCGCTGCGCCATCTCGGCCGCGATCGACTCGTTGACCGTGACCACGAAGTCGGCGAGCGGCGCCAGCTGCGCCTCGGCGCGGCGGTAGCGTTCCTGCCGTTCGGCGCCGAAGTGATGCTGCTCGGGGTAGAGCTCGTGGGCGTCGTAGCAGAGCCACGCGCCGTGACGCGCTGCCGCCATCGCCGCCGCGGGCAGCACCGGCAGGTCGTGCGCGACCACGACCTGGAACGGGCGCTCGGTCGCCAGCGCGTAGTAGTGGTTCGTCAACCAGTAGAAGTCCGTCCAGTCGCGCTCGCCGGCAGGGATGCGCGGCGGCAGACGGTCGGCCGGCAGCGCACACGCACGACTGGCATCGACGCGCACGATCTCGACTTCGGGGAACGCGTCCTCGTCGTGGCGGTCGCCAGGAGTGGGTGCTGGCGCGCCGACGACGCGCACGCGCCAACCCGCCGCGACCAGGCTGCGCGCCTGCAGCAGTACGCGGCGGTCGATGCGATCGTCCGGGACCAGCATCACGGCGGTGCGCGGCGCCCACGCCGACGCGGGAGCCGGCGCCGTGCGCGACCCCTTCGGCAGGATCGTGCGCAGCCGTTGCCAACCGAGCCGCAGCGAGTTGACGGCGAACTCGGCGTGACGCAGCCGATGCAGTCGTGCCGCGGCTTCGGCAGCCGCCCGTGCAGCGACCGCGGCCTCGGCTTCGAGTGCAGCAACCCGGGCAGCGAGGCGCGTGCACTCGGCAGCAGCCCGCCGCGCGTTCTGTACGGCATCTCGCGCCTGCGCCTCCAAGACCTGCGCCTCCGTCGCCGAGGCAGCCCCGGCGACAAGACGTTGCGCCAACGCATCGACGCAGACCCCGAGCCGGTCGATCCGATCGTCGTTGCGCGCGACCTCCTCCTGCCACGCCAGCTGTTCGCGGCGACGGTGCAAGCCGGCGGCCACGGCCCGCGGATGCGGCACGGCATCGCCGTACCAACCCGTCGCGACGGCGATCGGCACGCCGTCGGCCGGCAAGGCAAGGAACGGCGCGCCGTGCACGTCGACGAACTCCTGCGCGACGGCGTTCCCGTGGTGCGAGCAGGCGATCAGGCGCACGCGCCCGGCGACGACGGTGATTGCCGCCAGGCGGCCGAACGGGCCGAACGGCGGGCCGAAGGCGCATTGGTGACGGAACGCGCCGTCGACCTCGAGCATCTCCTCGAGCCGGTAGCCGTCCGCGTGGTGGAACTGCAGGCGCAGCGTCGCGGCGGCCGCGACGCCTTCGAGAAGCCAGGGACCGGCGGCGCGCGCGAAATGGCCGATCTTGATCTCCTGGTCTCTGCCGTCGGCCGCCAGCTCGATGCCTTCCTTGCCGGCGCGCGCCGAAGCGCAGTAGTAGCCGCGGGCCCCCATCGTGGGCAGGAAGTCGCTGCGGAACAGGCAGGCACTGGCCGCGGTGAGATCGACCGCATGCGGGTCGACGACGCGCGCAACCGGCGTGTTCGAACGGGCGGTTTCGGCCCACGGGTTCGGCGCGCCTTCGCGGTGGAAGCAGCCGATGATCTCGGTCCGGCACGACGTGAACGCCCCGGTCCGCACATCGGCGCTCGCCGCCAGCGCCGTCGCCTCGTGCATGGCCGGTCCCGCCGCCGACGGATCGCCCGCGGCCCCGCACTGCGAACACCGCCTGGGCGCGGGAGCCGGCGCGCCGGAAGCGCGGCGCAGCATCGTGAGTTCGGCGCACCCGCGATCCCACTCGGCTCCCGACAACACGGCCAAGGCCAGTCGCCAACCCGGCGGCGTCAGCGCCGCCAGGTCCGCCACGTCGAATCGACGTTCGTGCCGGTTGCGATGCGCGGTGAATCCGCACGCAGCGCAGACCTCGGCGCTGGCCGCCAGGTCCTCGAGCAACGGCACCGTGATCAGGACGTGCCGGCCGGCGACGCGGAACAGTTCGTCCCGCACGCGCGGCAGATCGGCCGCGGCGAGATGTTCGAGCACGTCGTTCGCCATCACCAGGTCGAAGGCGCCGTCGGCGAACGGGATCGCCTCGAGCCGGCACTGGCAGCGCTCGCCGGCGAAGTGGCGCAAGGCCGCGAAGCTGCCGTCGGCGCCGACGACGCGCACCTTCGTCGCGACCAGCCTCGAGACCAGGCCGTTGCCGCAGGCGGCGTCGAGCACGATCTTCGTGTCGGCCGGCAGCAGGCGGGCGAGATCGCCCTGCATCTGCACCTGGTAGGGCTCGGGGCCGCGATCCCAGAGGGCAGGGTCCTCGAAGTACTGCCCGGTTTCGTCGGCGACCATCGGCATCAGCGTCCGCGGCCTAGCATGCCGGACGAGGGAGCCACTGCAACAACGCCGCTCCCGCACCAGAGCGTCGGCCCGCCGTCACTGCACGGCGATCCCGAACGCGACCGTGCCGTTGCCCACTGCCGCCAGCAACACGAAGCCGCTCGACGCCGGCGCCTCGTAGACGCCATCGCTCGTGATCGTCCCCGCTCCCGGTCCCTGCGGCACCACCCACAGCACCGGTTCGGAGGCCGTGAAGCGCAGCGTGCCGCCCGGCGCGACCGTCGTGCCGTCGAGCGCCGTGACGGTCGGACCGGGCGGGCCCTCGGGCGGTCCGGGCGCCGAGATCGACGACGCCGTGGCTGGCGGGCCGCTGCCGAGCCCGTTCGTCGCCGTCACGCGGTAGGTGTAGAACGCGTTCGCGTTGGTGGTGATGTCGCTGATCCAGTAGCGATCGCCGGCGACCGTGGTCAGCGGGTTGAAGGTCGTGCCGCCGAAGCCGTTCGTGCGTTCGATCGTGTAGCCGTTCGCCTGCGGCACCGGCTGCCAGTACAGCAGCACGCCGCCGCCAGCGTAGTAGCGGATCGAGAGCGTCGGCGCAGTGGCGGGCGGCGCCGACTCTGGCTGCACGTCGACGACGAGACAACTCGTGGTCGTGCCGAGCGCGTTGGTCGCCTGCAGGCAGTACATCGTCGCCTGCGTCGGCGCGAGTTGGATCACGTTCCCGAACAGCGGCAGGGCCAGCGGATCGAGCGCCAGGCTCTCGGCGTCCTCCACCTCCCACTGCAGCACGACCGCTTCGCCGGGGATCACGGAAGTCGTCGAAGCTGTGAACGCGACGATCGACGGCGGCGCCGTTGGTCCCGGCGGCGTGCCGCCACCTTTCGACGAACACGCCGCGACCAGCATCAGGCACGGCGCGATCGCCAGGGACCGCGCAGCGCGCGCGTCGCGAGATCGGAAGTGGATGGGGATCCGCATCGCCGGCCGTCCTGGATCGCCCGCCGAAGCAGCTCGGCGGCACGGAAGTCACATGATGCCACAACACCGCAGGCACGGCGGCTGCAGCCCTTCCTTGGCGAGGAACGACCGGAACTCGCGCATCGGCGCCGCGGCGAAGATCTCCTGCAGGGTCTGGCCGTGGATGTTGCCGGCCGACAACTGGTAGCAGCGCGACATCACCGTCACCGAGCCGTCGCTGGCGACCTCGAGGCACGTCGACGGCGCGTGGCAATAGGCCTTGCCGACCGGGCGTTCGGGCCGGTGGTAGTGCTCGACGACGCCGAGCCAGTCGAGGGCCGGCACCGACTCGAACGCGCGCCCGAGCGCTTTCGCCGCCTGCTCGGCCTCGCGCAGCGATCGGTAGAGCACGAATGGATCGACGCGATCGGTGGCCATCTCCGGAATCGTCACCGTGCTCGCGGCGATGCGGTAGGCGGGGTGCCGGAGGTTGTGCGCCGCCGCCGTCTCCGGCGTGATGTAGTTGAGGTGCGTCAGCCAGTACAGATCGAACGGCAACTCCGCGGTCGCGCGCACGAGGTCGGCGAGCAGGTGGTGGTTGAGCGGCGAGATCGCGCACGACACACACAGCCGGAAGCCCCGCTGCTTCGCCGCCGCGATCGCCGGCGCGTTGGCGCGCAGCGCGGCGGAGATGATCGCGAACAGGCCTTCGTGGCCGCGGATGTCGTCGTGGGCGGCCGGTGGACCGTCGATCGAGATCCACAGTTCGTCGACGCCCGCTTCGAGAACGGGCACCAGCATGCGGTCGAGGCGCAGACCGTTCGTCGTCACGATCACCCGGATGCCAGCAGCCTTGATCTCGCGGACCATGCGCGCGATGTCGCGATGGAACAGCGGCTCGGTGCCGATGAAGTGCACGGCCTCGAGGTCGGGCCGGGCTTCGCGGCAGCGGCGGATCACGAGGTCGGCATCGAGCACCGTCTTCTCCTCGCCTGGCCGCAGCGCCTTGTAGAGACTCGCTTCGCGGTTGCCGATGCCGAAGTCGCACATCTTGCAGGCCAGCCCGCACGCCGAGTTGATGCCGAGGTAGAGCCGCGTCAGTCGCGGCACCGCGGGCAGCGGCGGCGACGTCTCCGCGCGATGCCGGTCGTGGTAGCCGAGCAGCCGATCGGCGAGCCCTGCGAAGGCCACGTTCCCGGTCGCACGCGCCAGTTCCTGCAGCAGCAGCACGTGGAAGCGGTGGTACGAAGCGCCGCACGGCGGCCGCAACTTCGCCAGCGGCACGCTGACGCGGGATCTGCCGTCGGCGGCGACGACGAGGCGCTGGGGCAGTTCGCGCCAGTTGCCGTCGGGTGCCCCGCGGATCGCGAGCCCGACGCTGGCGCCCACGGGACCACGCAGGTCGACCTCCAACTCGAGCGAGCCCGCCGCGACGTCCGCTTCGCCGAGATAGAGGTACGTGTTCTGGCGGGTGCCCGTCGGCACCGGCACCGGATGCAGCGTCGGTCCGTGGCGCAGGCCACGCAGGCGACGGCCGGCGTGCTCGACCAGCGGCCCCCAGTCGATGCCCGCGGCCCGCACCGGGCCGGGCGCGAACACCTCGTCGCGGGCCATGTCGAGATCGACGCGCCGATCGCCGATGCGCATGCCGACGCGCCCGAGCGCCATGCCCTCGCGATCGGGCAACAACTGGAACACGACCTCGACGCGCGGCGCGCAGTCGTAGGCAGTCCAGCAGCCGGTGTCGAACTGGTCGACGAGCCGCTGCCAGGCGCGCTCGCCACGCGTGTAGCCAGCGGCGAACATCGGGTCGCTGCTGACCGCGGCCAGTTCGGCCAGGGCGAGCATCGACACCAGGTGCGCGTTGAAGACGTGCGTCGGCCGCGCGCCGGGAATCTCCTCGTAGCAGACGGCGTCGTTCGCGAGCGCGAACGCGCACCCGCCGTCGGCCAGCGGTGCGAGCAGCCCGCGGGCCGCGCGCTCGGCGAGCGCCAGGTGCGCGACATCACGGCCGTGCCGGAACCAGCAGAGTCCGGCCATCACCACGTAGGCCTGGGCGAACGCGCTGACCCACGGGGCGGCGATGCGCTCGCCGTGGAACAGCCAGTCGAACCGGTAGTGCCACACCGACGCGTCGGCGCGTCCGGCGAGCGCCGTTTCGTTCTCCACGAGCCAGTGCATCGCCGCGCGCGCCGACGGATCGAGCCGCGGATCGGGCAGGTAGCGCTCCGGGAAGAGGCGCGGCACGAGATCCGGAGCCGGGCGCAGGTAGTCGAGCGCGGCGGTGCGGCCGGCCATGGCCTGCAGCGCCAGCTCGAACGGGTTCTTCACGGCCTGGCCGTCGCAGTCGAACTCGATCAGGCCCGCCGGATCAAATCCTCGATGGTGTAGTCGCATGGTCGGACGCCGCCTTCGGGCGTCCGCAGCGCAGCGGTCACGTCGATCGGCGGGGCCACGATACCCCGGGGCAATCGGTAGTGAATGCTCTGCTCGACGAGGAAGCTGACGGCCCGATCCCAGATCGCGAGCACGTCCTGCTCGCGCGCGTTGTCGAGCACGTCGAGCCGTTCGTAGAGCGCGACGCTGGCGACGTAGCGGCCGGGCCCGAGATGGAGGGCGGTGAGGTCGTGCGCCAGTTCGACCAGGCCCTGCACGCGCGAGGCGAAGGTGCAACGGTGCACGACGCTGCAGACGACGACCCCGTCGTCGCGCAGCACGTTGAGCGCGACGACCACCTGCTCGCGCGGGGCCAGCATGCGCACGCGCATCCGGCACGCGGCCGGCAGATCGCCATCGGCGAACGCGCGGCGCTCCGCACCCGAGTGGTCGACGAATTCGACGTGCTCGATCGCCACGGCCGCACTCGCGCGACGATCGCGTCCGGCCGGCACCGGCTCGGCCGCGGCAGCCATCGCCTCGGCGGGAACGTCGACGATGGCGCGGCCCTCCGGCCCGACCGCACCGAGGTCGCGGAAGGCACCGCTCGACCACGTTTCGACGCGAAGGGCGGTGTCGGCCAGGCGGTCGACGACGACTTCGAGGCGCAGGGCCTGCCCAGCCAGCCGCGTCGGCACACCGAACGCGAACACGGCCTCGCCGCGGCGTTCGCTGGCGACCAGTTCGCGGCCACCGGCCGCGTTGCCGACGGTCGTCGGTCCCCAGCCGCTGCGGTCGCTGTCGGCGATCAGGTGGTGCCGCTGGTTCTGCGCATTGTCGAGCGCACCGCCGACGTCGATCGCCCCGATCGTCGTCTCGCCGTCGTGCAGGACGAGCCGACGCACTCGCGCCGGGGCGCCGCCGGTGCCGTCCCACGTCAGCCGGAAGAGCCGGCTCGTGTAGACGCCGTGATCGCTGTCGATGCTGCCGTGGCCCGTGGCGACGCTGCGGCGGTCGCGCGCGCGCAGCCGTTCCGCTTCGTCCTGGCGCACGACCGCCTGGTACTCCTTGATCGTCTCGAGCACGTCGCCCTGCGCGCGGATGCGGCCGCGGTCGATCCACACCGCACGCGTGCACAGGCGCTGCACGCTGCCGAGATCGTGGCTGACGAACAGCACCGTCGCGCCCGCCTGCTCGGTGATCCGCGTCATGCGCTCGACGCACTTGCCGGCGAAATAGGCGTCGCCGGCGCCGAGCACCTCGTCGACGATCAGGATCTCGGGTTCGATCGCCGTCGCCGTCGAGAACGCGAGCCGCGCGTACATGCCCGCCGAGTAGGTCTTGACCGGCTGGTCGATGAAGTCGCCGAGTTCGGCGAAGTCGACGATCTCCGCTTCCTTCGCCCGGATCGCCGCCGTCGACAGGCCCTGGTAGGCCAGCGACGCGTGGATGTTCTCGCGGCCGGTGAACTCGGGATGGAAGCCGGTGCCGAGTTCGAGCAGCGCCTGCACGCGTCCCTGCACCCGCACAGCACCGCGGGTCGGCGCGACGTTGCCCGCGATCATCTTCAGCAGCGTGCTCTTGCCGGCCCCATTGCGGCCGATCAAACCGATGCGCTCGCCCTTGCCGATGCGCAGGTCGAAGTCGCGCAGCGCCCAGAACTCCTGGTAGCGCTGCCGCCGCCAGGCCGTCAGCCAGCCGAGCCCAAAGGCGTCGAGCACCTTGTCGGACTGGCGCGCCCAGAGCCGGTAGAGCTTGCTGACTCCGGCGATCTCGATGGCGACGTCGTTCACGGCTTCACACGTTGTCCACGAGCACACGTTTCATGCGGCCGAAGAACCAGTGGCCGATCAGGAAGGAGCCGAAGCCCAGCACGGCGAGCCCGCCGAACGCGGAGGCGATCGGCGCCCGGCCGTGGACGACGAGGTCCTGGTAGCAGGCGATCACGTACCAGAGCGGGTTGCAGTAGGAGATCGCGGCCAACGAACCGGACAGGTCGTACGCCGGCACCGCGATCGGGCTCGCCATCATCAGGAACAGGACCAGCACGGAGACGATCTGCTGCAGGTCGCGCATGTAGACGTTGACGCTGCTGACGATCCAGACCAGCCCGAGCGTGAACATCAGCTGCAACCCCCACACGACCGGCAGCAGCAACACCCAGGGCGTCAGCATGCCGTTGGCGGTGATCGCGACGAGCAGGATGCCAGAACCCACGACCTGCACCGCCTGACCGACCAGCACGGCGCGTACTGGCACCAGTTCGATCGGGAACAGGGTGTTCTTGATCAGGCTCGCGTTGGCGGCGATCGAGGGCGTGCCCGACCCGAGGCTCTCGGCGAACCCGAGGAACGGGATCAAGCCGCAGAAGATCAGCAGCACGTAGTCGAACGACGAAGCGAACCCGGCCGGCTGCGCCTTGAAGACGAACACGAACATGCTCGCGTACGCGGCGAGCAGCAGCATCGGATAGCCGAGCAGCCACACGACGCCGAACACCGAGCCCGCGAAACGCCCCTTGAGTTCGTTGCGCGTCGTGCTGTGCAGCAGGCGGCGGTGCTGCCAGAGCAGGCGGAAGGGCGCCAGGACGAAGTTCATGCCGTGGCACCCGCCAGCCTGCCGAGGTCGGCCGCGAGCAACGCCTGCACGATCGCCTCGCCCGCGTGGCCGTCGCCGTAGATCGGCGGCCGCGCGCCGAGCGGCCGCATCGCCCAGTCGATGCCCGCCGCAATGCGCGCCGGGTCGGTGCCGACCAGCCGGTTCGCGTCGGCCGCGACCAGCTCGGTCCACTCGGTCTCGTCGCGCAGCGTGAGGCACTTCTTGCCGAACGCCCACGCCTCCTTCTGCAGCCCGCCCGAGTCGGTGGCGACGAACGTGCACGCCTGCAGGCAGCCGAGCATGTGGAAGTACGACAGCGGCTCGCAGAGATCGACCGCCCCGCGCGCCACGACGCCGGCGGCCAGCATCGCCTTCTTCGTGCGCGGGTGCAGCGGCAGCAGCACCGGGATCGCACTCGCCGCGAGCGCCCCGATCACACGGCCGAGCCGCGCGGGGTCGTCGGTGTTCTCGGCGCGATGCAGCGTCGCCAGCGCGAACGGCCCCGAACGGGGCGGCGGCACCGCCTTCTGCCGGTAGTGGTGCACCGCGTCGATCATCACGTCGCCGCTCACGTGCACGCCGGCGGTGATGCCCTCGCGAGCGAGCTGCGCCGCCGACGCCGCCGATGGGCAGAACAGCAGCGTCGACGCATGGTCGGTCAGCACGCGGTTCACTTCCTCGGGCATGCGGCGGTTGAAGCTGCGCAGCCCGGCTTCGACGTGCGCGACCGGCACGTGCAGCTTCGCGGCGGCCAGCGCGCCAGCGAGAGTGCTGTTGGTGTCGCCGTAGACGAGCACCACATCGGGCCGCCGTTCCTGGATCTCCCGCTCGAGCGCTTCGAGCATGCGTCCGGTCATCGCGCCGTGGCCGCCGCCGGCGATGCCGAGGTCGACCACCGGGTCGGGGATCTCCATCTCGGCGAAGAACACCGCACTCATGCCGTGGTCGTGGTGCTGTCCGGTGTGCACCAGCGACTCGTGGATCGGGCGGCCGGCGGCCGCGGCGCGCCGGATCGCGCGCCCCACCACCGCGGCCTTCACGAACTGGGGGCGCGCCCCCACCACGGTCAACACGTGCAGCGAGCGGTCCGGCAGAGGCATCGCCGGCGATCTTGGCCGGCGCCGCCGCGTGATTCCACGGCGAGGCCCGTGGCGCGCACCCGCTCGCAGCGCTTCACTGCTCCGCCGTGTCGGCCTCGCGACCATCCACCGACCGACCGCTGGTCGCAGCGCTCGTGCTCAACTGGAACGGGCTCGCCGACACGCGCGAAGCGATCCGCAGCTTGCAGGGGCAGACGTACCGCAACGTCGAGATCTGGGTCGCCGACAACGGCTCGGCGAACGACGAAGCCGGCCAGATCGAACGCGAGTTCGGCGATGCGATCCGCCTGCTGCGCAATGGCAGCAACCTCGGCTTCTCGGGCGGCAACAACACGGCGATCGCGCGCATCCTCGCCGAGGATCGGGCGCGCTACGTCGCCTTGCTCAACAACGACGCCGCGGCAGCACCCGACTGGATCGAACGCCTCGTCGCCGCCGCCGAGACGCACCCCGAGGCCGGCGTGTTCGCGAGCCACATGGTGTTCTTCGGCGACCCGAACGTCACCGAGAACGCCGGCATCGATCTGCTGACGACCGGTGAGGCGATCCCCCGCGGTCGCCACCGCCCGGTCGCCGAGTTCACGCAGCCCTGCCGCCTGCTCGGCGCGTGCGCGGGCGCTGCGCTCTACAGGGTCACTGCGCTGCGCGCCGTCGGCACGTTCCGCGACGACTACTTCGCGAACTTCGAGGACGTCGACCTGGCGCTGCGGTTCATCGTCACCGGCCACGAGTGCCGCTTCGTGCCGTTCGCGTTCGTGCGCCACAAGCTGAACACCAGCATCCGCAAGGTGCGCGACGACGCGTTCCGCGTGCGCTCGGTGCGCAACATGACCCACTCCTACTGGGTCAACGCGCCGCGGCTGCTGGTCCTGCTCAACCTGCCGTGGCACCTCGTGAGCTGGCTGCTGGTGCCGCCGCTGGCGCTGCTCGCCGGGCAACGCGACCTCGCGCGCGTGCTGGTCGGCGGCCGCATGGCGGCGCTGCGGCAGTGGCGAACGCTGCTGGCCGATCGCCGCGTGCTGCGGCCGCATCGCAAAGCGAATTCGTTCGGACTGTGGTGGCGCCAGCGCTCGTGCTGGTGGCCGTACTGGCGCTACCTCGTCGACGTCGTGGTGCTGCGCAAACGCCGCTACATGGAGTGACCGTTCACGGCACGCGCGCGAAGTGCAGCGCGGCGCGGCGCGCGGCGCGCAGCAGCCACGTGCCGGGGCGACCGAGCCGCGCCAGCAGCCGGAACACGCGCACTGTCGGGTGCGCGTACGTCGCCGGGGCATGGTCGCGCAGGAACGCCAACTTCGTCGCCGCCTCGTCGCGCAGCCCCGCGAGCAGGTCGTCGCCGGCGTCCTGCAGCAGCGAGTTGCGCAGCGCGAACGAAGGCGGCCAGCCGTTGCCGAAGCCGGAGCGGCCCGCTTCGTCGCGCGCCCACTGCAGGATCTCGATCTCCTCGCGGTAACGCACCAGCACCCGCGCCGCCGCGCGCGTCGCCGAGTCGTCGTGGCGGCGGTAGCGGAACAGCGGCGCATCGACGGCGACCGGCAACAGCCCGCGCGCGACCATGCGCAGCCACAGCTCCCAGTCGGCGGCGTAGCGCAGGTCGGCACGGAAGCCGCCAGCACTGCGGTATGCCGCGGTCCGGAACAGCACCGTCGGGCAGACGATGTAGTTGCCGGCGTAGAGCAGCCGGAAGTGCGCGGCCGCCGACGGTCCGGGTAGCGCGGCCCAGAAGCGACCCTTGAAGCGTTCGGCCGGCGCGTCGTAGGGCCGGCCGTGCTCGTCGATTGCTCCGGCGCGGCAGTGCGCGAAGCCGGCAGCGGGCGCGGCCTCGAGCGCGCCGAGCAACCGTTCGAGGTACTGCGGCTCGTAGACGTCGTCGGCGTGCGAGAGGCAGAAGAACGGCGTGCGCACGAGTTCGGCGCAGCGGTTGAAGTTGGGGATCAGCCCGAGCGGCGCGTCGTTGCGCACGATCGTGATGCGCTCGCCGCACACCTGCCGCGCAACCGCGGCCGAATCGTCGGTGGACGCATCGTCGACGAGCACCAGCGCGAAGTCCTGGCACGTCTGCGCGAGCAACGACTCGAGCAGCGCCCGCAGGAACGGCGCGCCGTTGCGGCACGGGATCGCGAACGTTGCCTTGGGCGAGGTCATGGCCGATCAGGCGAGGGCTTCGCCGGCGGGCGGACGCATTCTGTCGACCAGGAGACCCGTCGCCAGCGCGGCGACGCCGAGGTGGTGGAACAACATGCGCGGCATGGTCGCGCGCAGGTGACCCGACAGATCGTCGAGCGGCGCCAGCAGGAACGGCGCGTGCAGGACCAGCGCCGCCGCGACCAGCCACTGCCCGGGCCAGCGCCGGTCCGGCGCGCCGCCGCGCACGAATAGCAGGCCGAGCGGCAGCACGAACAGCAGGCCGAACTGCCCACGCGTCACCGCCGAGCCGAACAGTTCGGCCGTGATCGTGGGCACGCTGGTCAGCCGACCCAACGCACGCTGCGGATCCGCGACGTAGGTGGCCCACGTTCCCGAACCGGCGTTCGCCGCTCCGAGCACGAGCAGCAGCAGCGCCACGCCAACGCCGACGGCGAGCCGCGTGCGGACCGTTCCGAGCCGCGCGTGAACGTGCGGCAGCACGCCACCGACCACCGCCAAGGCCGCCAGCAGCGCCCAGGGAACGGGACCACTGCCGAGCGTCTGCAGATCCCTCTGCACGACCGCCCACACGCCCGACGCAGCGAACCAGGTCCACGCCGCCGTGCGCAGCAGCGCGCGATCGGCGCGAAGCCACGCGGCGGCGACGACGAGTCCGCCGTAGACCAGGCCCTCCGGCTTGACCCAGACGCCGAGGGCGATCCCGGCGGCGAGCCAGACGTGGTCCCGGCTCGCGAGGCCGGCGACCATCGCGGTGACCGCGACGGCCAGCAGCGCGTCCGCGTAGCCGGAGTCGATGCCGCCGCTGGTCGGGTTCAGCACCATCGGCGTCACGCCCCACGCGACCGCGACGAGTGCCGCGGTGGTCGCCGCAGCTCCGAGCCTTCGCATCGCGACGAACAGCACGCCGCACTGCAGCGCGTACAGCGCGGGGAACAGGGCCCGTCCGCAGCCGACCGCTCGTTCGAGCAGCGCGTGCAGCATCGGTTGCAGCAGCGGATAGTCACGGCTGTGGCAGTGCACGGCCGGGTCGCGGAACGTCGGCTGCTCGAGCGAAGGCGTCGCGGCCAGCAACGCCGCCTTCACGTCCCACATCGCCGCGCCATCCCAGAAGCGCGACGGCGTCGCCAGCGCCCCCCACGCGAGGATCGCCGTCGCGGCGACGAGCAGAGCAGCGGCGGCGACACACCACCATGCGTCGCGCGTGCACATCGGCGGCGGCGCGGCGCGACCGCGCAATCGACGCCATGCGAGGACGGCCGCGGCGACGAGGGCGGCGGGCAACACGGCATCCGGCACCGGCGCGCCGATCGCGAACGCTGCGAACGCTGCGCCGCCGACGACCACCATCGCCACGAGCGCGGCGGTGACCGCACCTTCGAGCCCGGCTTCGACCTTCATCGCACCTCGACGCGCAGCCCGGCCTCGGACGCGATCAGGTGGACGATGCCCTCGCGATCGCCAAGGCGCGCGCGAGCCAGTGGCCGACCGGCGATGGTCTCGCGATCGGGCGCCCATGCCGACGCCGCCACAAGAAGCCGCGGCGCCAGCGACCCCGCCGCGAACTCGAACGCACCCCGGGTCGGACCCTCGTGGAGGATCGCTGCGTCGGCCGCCGTGTTCGCCACGATCCAGGCGATGGCCTCGGTGCCTTCCCACTTCGCGTGCTTCAGGAAGTAGCCGGCCTGGCCGCGTTCGGCGTAGCGCGCAATGTCGTCGCGTCGCCGCGCGATCGCCTTGTCGGGGATCCGGACGAGTCCCCACGCCACGTGCACGAGCAGCAGGACCAGCAGCACGCGGCGCGCCTTGGCAGAGGGCGAGAGTGGCTCCGGCACCGCCGTCTCCATACCCGCCCACCGTCGCTCGCGCGAGCGCGCCGCAATCGACCGTCGTGGCCGCCGTTCGCCGGCGCGACTACGCTGCGTGGCACCACTCGCCCGACGGAGCCGCCCTTGCCAGCCATCGCCTCGCCGTTCTGGAACCCGAAGACCGAGACGCTGCCGAAGGACCAGCTGCGCGCGCTGCAGCTCGCCAAGCTGCAGCGGCTCGTCGCGCACGCCTGGGAACGTTCGCCGTTCCATCGCCGCCTGTACGAGAAGGCCTCGGTGCGGCCCGAGCAGATCCGCACCCTCGACGACATCCGGCGGCTGCCGTTCATGACGCGCGAGGACTGGATGGCGAACCAGGCCGAGCACCCGCTGTTCGGCGACCTGATCACGCGGCCGCAGGGCGATGCGATCCGCTACCACCTCACGTCGGGAACGTCGGGCCGGCAGCCGTTGCGCGTGCTCGACTCGCGCAAGGACTGGTCGTGGATCGCCGACATGTGGTGCTACGGCTTCTGGGGCTTCGGCATCCGGCCGACGGACACGGTGTTCTTCGCGTTCTCGTACGGCTCGTTCATCGGCTTCTGGGGCGCGCACTACTGCTGCGAGAAGATGGGCTGCCTCACGCTGGCGTCGGGCAACATGACGACCGAGCAGCGCGTGAAGCAGATCGTCGAGATGGGCGTCACCGTCGTCTGCGCGACGCCGACCTACGCGCTGCGCATGGGCCAGACCGCCGAGAAGATGGGCATCGACCTCCGGCGGGACGGCAAGGTCCGGCGCGTGATCGTCAGCGGCGAACCGGCCGGCTCGATCCCCGCGGTGAAGAAGATGATCGAGGAGATGTGGGGCGGGAAGTGCGGCGACACGGCCGGCATGACCGAGATCGGCACGATCATGATCTTCGAGTGCGAGCAGCAGCCCGGCGGCCCGCACATCATCGAGGACCACTTCATCGAGGAAGTGCTCGACCCCGAGAGCGGCGAGCCGGTCGGCTACGGCGAACAGGGCGAACGCGTCGTGACGTCGTTCGGCCGCGGCTTCATCCCGCTGATCCGCTACCGCACCAAGGACCTCGTCTGCAAGGTGCCGCACACGCGCTGCTCCTGCGGGCGCACCGGCGACATCTACGAAGGCGGCATCCTCGGTCGCGTCGACGACATGAAGCTGATCCGCGGCACCAACGTCTACCCGCGCGCCGTCGAGGCGGTCGTGCGGGAGCACGGCGAGGTCGAGGAGTTCCAGATCGTGATCACGCGCGTCGACTCCGTGCAGGACGAGATCACGGTGAAGGTCGAGCTGAAGCCCGACCAGCTCGAGTGCTGGCCGCGGCTGCAGGCCCAGCTCGGCAAGGATCTCGCCGACGCGCACGAAGGGCTGCGCTTCAACGTCGAGCAGGCGAAGACCGGCGAACTGCCGCGCTTCGAGTTGAAGGCAAAGCGGCTCCAGGACCTGAGGCCGAAGTACTGAGCGAGGACACCATGACCCCAAAGACCGATTTGCTGGGCCGCCCGCTCTCGAAGGACGACCTGGAGTTGCTCGACCTCTACGCGCGGCTCAAGGCGTTGAGCGCGCGCACCGACCTGCCGCCGGTGACGACCGCGAACTGCAAGCAGGCCATGGTGATGCTGTGGAACGCATGCAACGACCTCGCCCTGCTCCGTGAGGAGCCGGGCTGCGACTGAGGCCGGGTCCTGCCGGGGAAGGCGAACCGGCCGCCATCGCCGTGCGCCGAACCGTGCCTGCCGGCACCGCAGCTTTCTCGCAGCTTGATTTTTCTCAACGTCACAAGTCTTGATCAGAGAACATCTTGAGAGAAGCACTCAAGATTCTCTCCAGAAGCCGCTCAACCGACCCCCAGGGTCGGCCGATCATGGGCCACCGACCCGGCAGCGGGTCGTGTTCTTTGGTGTCTCGGCTCCCACCAAGACAGCTTCTCGAAACGGCAAAGTCGGCGAAAGCCGGCGACGCAAAGCCATAGGGCCTTCGGTCCGGACCTCCGGACCATGGCAGCCTGGTTCCCGAAATGAAGCGACGGTTCTTCGATGCGCGCATGCTCGCTGGTCACCCCCGACCAGCCGCCACCGCGCCCCGCAGGCCTTCGATTCCGGCGCTCCGCACGCAGGGCGCAGCAGGAAGGGAACCCGACCTCGGCTTTGCACCGATTCGGGACGTCTGGAGCCAACCGCTCGGCACCTCCGAGCCTCTCCCTTCCCCCGCTCCGCCGGAATCTTGACATGGCCAAGTCCTCGGTCGCCCTCCGTTCCGCCCCGCAGAAGTCGCAGCCCGCTGCCACGCGCACCCGGCTTGCCGCGACGAAGATGCGCGCCACGCCCGCGCCGCTCACCGTCGCCGAACCCGCGGCGCAGAAGCCCCTGACCGAGGCCGAGCTCGACGTGATCTGGCGCACCTTCAAGCGCACGCGCGACGAGAACCTGCGCAACACCCTGATCGAGCACCACATGCCGCTCGTGCGTTCGATCGCCGAACGCGTGCTGCAGACGCTGCCGAAGTCGATCGAGGTCGACGACCTGAGCTCCGCGGGCACGTTCGGCCTGATGGACGCGATCAACGGCTTCGACCTGTCGCGCGGCATCAAGTTCAAGACCTACTGCACGACGCGCATCCGCGGCTCGATCCTCGACGAGCTGCGCAGCCAGGACTGGGTGCCGCGCCTCGTGCGCCTGAAGGCCCACCGCCTCGACCGCGCGATCCGTCAGCTCGAAGGCGAACTCGGCCGCGCGCCGAACCAGCACGAGATCGCGCGCGCGCTCGGCATCTCGCTCGACGAACTGCACGCGCACGAGACCGAGGCCAACGCCAAGGCGATCTTCTCGCTGTCGGAGCGCTGGGACGACAGCGACGAGGAGAAGGAGATGGAGAAGGTCGAGATCCTCGCCGACCGCAAGTCGGTCGACCCCGTCGACACCATCCAGCAGAGCGACGCGCTCGAGATGATCACCAGCAGCCTCACCAAGAAGGAGCGGCTGATCATCCTGATGTACTACTACGAGGGACTGACGATGCGCGAGATCGGCGAGATCATGGAGCTGACCGAGTCGCGCGTGTGCCAGATCCACAGCAACGTGATGCTGCGGCTGAAGGCCAACCTCGATCGCCCGCAGCAGGCGACGATCTGACGAGCCCGATGACGCCTCGCCCCGTGATCGTGGACGGCGCCGCGACCAGGACCGTGGTGCGCAACGCGTCGGCGCCGCTGGATCCGGGCATCGCCGCGCCGGCCCTCGACCTCGTGCGCGACGCGACCGACCTGGTGCTGCCGGGCGCCGAGCCACGCCCGGCACCTGGCGGCGACGCCGATGGCAGCGCCGCTTCGCCGAACGCCGTGCCGGCCGCCGAACCGCGCCGTTCCTGAGCCGGCCGCCGGCCTTGATCCGGCCGCGCCGCGACGTCGATGAACGGCGCGGATCGCGGCGATGAGCAATCCGACGAGCAGCAACGTCGCACCGGCTCTTGGTGTCGACGCCCGACAGGCGCTGGTCACGCAGTTCCTGCCGCTCGTCCGCTACGTCGTCGGCCAGCTGCCGCATCGCCTCGGTGGCCTGCTCGACCGCGACGACTTCCACTCGATCGGCGTGGTCGGACTGCTGCACGCCGCCGCGCACTTCGATCCCGCCCGCGGCGCGTCGTTCAAGACTTTCGCCTACACGGCGATCCGCGGCGCGATCCTCGACGAAGTGCGGCGGCTCGATCCCGTGCCGCGACGGCGGCGCGAACGGCTGCGCGCGATGGAACGGCAGCAGCAGGACTGGCGCGCACGCCTCGATCACGAGCCGAGTCTCGCCGAGCTCGCCACCGCGCTGGGCTGCAGCGAAGCCGACCTCGCCGTCGATCTGCAGGTGCTCGCGGCGAGCCGCACGCTGTCGCTCGACGAGGCCCGCAGCGCCGAGGGCGTGCCCGGCCTCGAACTGGCCGACGACCTGGCGATCGACCCGGCCGACGCCGCCGAACTGCACGAGAGCCTGCAGCGCGTCGCCGCCGCGATCGACGACCTCCCCGACGCCGACCGCAGCGTGATGATCGAGCACTTCCGTGAGCAGCGCTTCCTGCGCGACATCGCCGACGACCTCGGGGTCACCGACTCCCGGGTCAGCCAGATCCTGACGCGCGCCATCGCCCGCCTTCGCCGGCGGCTCGAAGCACCGGAACCGCAGTAGGGCGTCCCGATCCGTGCGCGGACCGCGCGGGCTCCGTATCGTGCTCCGCCCTCACTTCCCCCTGGAGTCGCCACCGGCGTGTATTCCGTTCTCCTCGCGTTCTCCGTCGCCCTGCTCGTCGGCGCCGGCGGCTGCCTCCTCGACATCTGGCGCTGGTACTGGGCGATCCCGATCGGGTTCGTCGCCCTCGTCGTCGCCTGGATCCTGATCGCGCGGAGGCTCGGCGCGCGCCTGCAACCGGCGATGGGCCGCGTGCAGAAGCAGCTCGAAGCCGGCCACTGGGAGACGGCGATGCAGAGCCTCGAGGACCTGCTGCCCTATGGCCGCTGGATCCCGATGCTGCGCGGCCAATTGCTCGCGCAGATGGGCATCCTCGCCTGGCACGGCAACAAGAAGGACAAGGCGCTGCAGCTGCTCGAGGGCTCGAGCGTGCGCGTTCCCGAAGCGCGCCTGCTGCTGGCCTGCATCCTGTGGAAGAACGGCGACACTGCGCGCGCATTCGCCGTGCTGCAGGTCGCCGGCGCCGTGAACAAGAAGCACGCGCTGCTCCACAACACCTGGGCCTGGATGCTGCACAAGTCCGAACGCAGCGACGAAGCGCAGGCCCTGCTCGCGGCCTACTGCAAGCGCGACCCCGGCAACGCCCCGTCGCGGGACAACCTCCTGCGCCTGCAGAACCGCACGCGCATGTCGATGCAGGCGTTCGACGTGCAGTGGTACTCGCTCGGCCTCGAGCAGCCGCCGCAGACGATGGGGCAGATGCGGCGCGCGCCGAAGGGCTTCCGCGAGCCGCCGAAGGGCCGCGGCTGACGATGGCCGCGCCGGGCGAGCCCGTGGTGCGCCACGCGCTGCCAGCGCCGCACTGGCCGACGCCGGAACAAGCCGCGCAGTCGCTGCTGTTCTCGCCGGTGCAGCTCGGTCCGATGCGCGCCGAGTCGCGCACCTGGGTACCGGCGATGGTGCCGTGGCGCGCGACCGACGAGGGCTTCGTCACGCCAAACGTGCTCGACTGGTACGGCCGCTTCGCCGACGGCGCACCGGGCGTGCTCGTCGTCGAGGCAACCGGGATCCGCGACGTGCCGAGCGGGCCCCTGCTGCGCGTCGGCCACGATCGTTTCGTGCCCGGTCTGCGTGATCTGGTCGCGACGGTGCGCGCGCGCAGTCGCGGCCGCACCCGCCTCTTCCTCCAGATCCTCGACTTCCTGTCGATCCGCCGTCGGCCGGAGAAGGCGAAGTTCTTCGCGCGGTTCCTGGCGATCACGCCTCGCCACCGCGAACTGGTCGCGGCGCGCTTTGGCGCCGCCGCGGCGGCCGACGAAGGCAGCATTCGTGCGTGCCTGGCCGCGCAAGACGACGCCACGCTGCGCGAACTGCTGACCCCGCGCGAGTTCCGCGACTACGCCTTCGGCGCCCGCGAAGAAGTCGCCGACGTGCACCTGCCGCACGTGCGCGACCTGCCGCGGGTCTTGCCCGGCCTGTTCGCCGCCGCCGCCGCCCGCGCGCGCGAGGCCGGCTTCGACGGCGTCGAGCTGCACTTCGCGCACGCCTACACGATGGCGTCGTTCCTCTCGCGCACCAACACGCGCGACGACGGCTACGGCGGCTCGCTCCCTTCGCGCCAGCGCCTGCCGCTCGAGGTGATCGCCGCCGTGCAAGCGCAGGTCGGCAGCGGCTTCGCGGTCGGCGCACGCTTCCTCGGTGACGAAGCGATCCCCGGCGGCAGCCCGCTCGACGACGCGATCGCACACGGCGTCGCGTTCGCGCGCGCCGGGCTGCACTTCCTGTCGATCAGCAAGGGCGGCAAGTTCGACGACGCCAAGCAGCCGAACGTCGGCGAAGCCGCGTACCCGTACACCGGCCCGTCCGGACACGAGTGCATGCCCACGGTGCGCAGCGACGCGCGTGGACCGTTCGGGCGCAACGTGCCGCTCGCCGCGGCGATCCGCGCCGCGGTGCGCGCCGCCGGATTCACGACCCCGGTGATCACCGCCGGCGGCATCTGTGACTTCGCCCAGGCCGAGGGCATCCTGCAGCGCGGCGAGGCCGACGTGATCGCGGCCGCCCGCCAGAGCCTCGCCGACCCCGACTGGTGGCAGAAGATGCGGCTCGGCCGCGGCGCCGAGGTGCGGCGCTGCAAGTTCACCAACTACTGCGAAGGTCTCGACCAGAAGCACAAGGAAGTGACCTGCCAGCTCTGGGACCGCGACTTCACTTCGCCCGACGCCGCCAGCGTGCCGCGCAGCGCCGACGGCAAGCGGCGGCTGCTGCCGCCCGCGTGGTCGTAGTCGGCGACTGATCGCCCCCGGTCGCACACCAAGCAGTCGGCGGGACGCTGGCCGCGATGGCCCGTGCCCGTCGAAAGGAGCCGCTATGCTGCGATGGCCAACTGCCGCCACGCCGACGATGAACACCGCGACCGCACGCACGCGACGCTGGACCTACGCGGACTACTGCCGCATCCCGCCGGATCGCAATCGGCACGAGATTGTCGACGGGAGGCATTTCGTGAACCCGGCGCCTAGCCCCGGACATCAGTCCACCACGGGGCTGCTGTACTTCGAGCTGGTCCGGCTCGTGGAGAAGACCGGGAAGGGACGCGTGTTCATCGCCCCGATCGACGTGCACCTCGCTCCCGGCACCGTCGTGCAGCCCGACATCGTCGTGTTGCGCCGCAAGAACGCCTCGCTGGTCGGCGCGACGAAGATCACCGGTGTGCCCGACCTGCTGATCGAAGTGCTCTCGCCGTCGAATCGCGACTACGACCGCCGCATCAAGCTGGGCCGTTACGAGCGGGCGGGCGTGCGCGAGTTCTGGCTCGTCGATCCCGGAGCGCGAACGGTCGAGCAGTTCGTGCGGAGGCGTCTCGGCTACGGCGAGCCCCACCGGACCGGCGATGCCGTCACGTTGCACGTCATGCGCACCGTGACGATCGACCTCGCCGAAGTCTGGTGAACGACCGCGAGTGCCGCTGCACCCGTATGCTCGCGGGCGCATGACCGGACCCTTCGCCCGCGGAGCGCTGCCCGCTCTGTTCGCCCTCTGCGCGTTCGCCGCCGCCCAGGCACCCGCTGCCGGCGACAAGAGCGCCGACCTTCGCGCGAAGGAGATCGACAAGCGACTCGCGGCCATCGACTGGACGGCGACGTCGGGCAGGAAGGACGCCGAGACCTTGCTGATGCCGTTGCTGTCCGACCGCGACTGGGAGATCCAGGAACGAACTGCGATGGCGCTCGGCACGCTGAAGAGCAAAGCCGCCCTTCGCGCGCTCGCCGACCTTGCCGTCGACGGCGATGTCGTGCGCGTGCGGCGCGCCGCCGCGTTCGCCGCGGCGGCCGTCGATCCGGCGGCGGCCGTCGACGCGATCTGGAAGCAGTGCAAGGGCAAGCAGCAGGTCGCAGCCTTGGAGTCGTTGGCACTCGCGCTGCGCACGGCCACGGCGTTCGGCGACGCCGACAAGCTGAAGAAGCTGCTTCGCGACCCTGCCGCGCTGGTGCGCGAAGCGGCGGCCGTCGCGTGGCTCGAGGGCGCGGCCGATCGGCCCGCCGCCGTGCGCACGCTGATCGACGAACCGTTCCTCGCCGTGCGCTGCCGTGCACTCGACGCGATCGCCGAAGCGCCGCGTCCCGCCGATCTCGACCCGCTGGTCGCCGCGTTCGGCGGCGGCGCGCAGAACGAAGTCGTCGCGCGCCGCATCGTGCGTGCGCTGGCCGCCGTGCTCGCCAAGGGCGAAGGCGATCGCGCGCAGCAGGCCGTGACCGCGCTCGGCAAGGCTGGCCGCGACGCGCACGTGCTGGTCCGTCGCGCGCACCTGACGGCGCTGTTGGCGCACGGCGACAAGCCGGTGTTCGACCAGGCGGCGGCTGTCGACGCGCTGCGCCCGTCGCTGCGGGCATCCGACGGCATCGCCCGCGCTGCGGCGGCGCGCACGCTCCGCGAGATCGGCGGTGAGCCAGCCCTCGCCGAGGCGCTCGCCCACTTCCCCAAGGAGACGGAGCCTCGCGTGCAGTGGCAGATCGTCGAGACCGTGGCGGCACTGCGGCCGCCGACGACGCCCGAGGCGATCGCGTGGCTCGTGCAGATCGCGGGCGGCGCCTACGACCGCTCGGTCCGCGAACGCGCCGTCGTGCGCCTCGGCAAGTCGGGCGTCGCCGGCGCCACCGACGTGCTCGCCAGCGCCGCGAACGATCCCGAGTGGGAGATCGCCGTCGTCGGCGCGGTGTCGCTCGGCAAGACCGACGCCGACGCCGCCGAAGCCCCGTTGCTGCGCTTGCTGCAACACCAGGACTGGAAGCGCCGCGGGGCCGCGATCGTCGGCCTGATGCACTGGAGCCGCGAAGCAGCGATCGAACCGCTGATCGGCATGCTCGGCGACTCGCACCCCGTCGTCGCGCGCGCCGCGCACGAGGGGCTGCGCACGATGTCGCGCCAGTTCACGATGAAGCAGGACGCCAAGGCCTGGCGGGCGTGGTGGAACGGCGCGAAGGGCAAGCACGACTTCACCGACCGCGAAGCGTCGCTCGACAAGCTGAAGAAGTACGGCTACGCGGTGCCCGACTCCGAGATCTACCAGGGCCTCGACGTGCTGGTGTTCCTGAGCCGCGGCGACCACATCGAGCAGTTGCTCGAGCGGCTCGAGATCGCCTATCGCACGACCGAGCAGGGCAAGGTGCTCGAAGGCGGCGTGCACCCCGAGGCGATCTTCGTCTCGAACTGCACCGGCGAACTGGCGTCGACGGACATCGAGCCGTTGTCGTGGTTCGTGCGCACCGGCGGTTCGCTGTTCGGTTCGTGCTGGGCGCTGTCGGAGACGATCGCGCGCATCGAGGGCAACGTGATGCAGAAGGCCGGCACGCGCGACCAGGTGATGGACGACGTGCGCGCGCTGCCGGTGCGCCCCGACAGTCCGTTGCTCACCGGCGTGTTCCCGCCGTCGGTGGTGCCGATCTACCACCTCGAGGGCGCGCACCTGATCCAGGTTCTCGATCCCGAACGCTGCGAAGTGCTGATCGACAGTCCGGACGCAGCCGAACGTTGGGGCACGGGCAACCTCGCGGCGTGGTGCTTCTGCGGCCACGGCGTGCTGTTCGACAGCGCCAACCACTTCGACCTGCAGGGCTTCGCCAAGCCGAGCGACCTGATCAAGACCGACAAGGATCGGCAGGCGTACGCGGTCGACCACATGGGGCTCACGTTCGCGAACTGGCGCGCGAGCCGCACCGCCGCCTACTGGAAGTCGCCGGCCAACGCGAACAAGAGCGTGCCCGATCTGTCGGCCTTCCGCCTGCTCACGAACTTCGTGCGCAGCAAGCGCATCGGCGCGTACTGACGGCGGACGCGCCCAGGAGGTCGTGACGCCCAGGCCCGCGCCTCCCGCGAACGCTTCACCGTGTCGAACGCAGGAACGCTGCAGCAGCGGCCGGTCGATCCGTGCCGATGCGGTCGACGCCGGCGGCGAGCAGCGCCGCCCACGCCTCGGGCCGATCCGGCGCGGCCCAGAACCGCAGCTCGCGACCCTGTGCATGCGCACGCGCCACGATCGCCGACAGCCGCGCTGCTTCGTCGGCCATCCACTCGTCGGCGCCGTTCCAGTCGGACACGCGCGACCAGGCATCGCTGATCCACGGCACGAGAGCGACGGACGGTGACGGGACGGCCTCGAGATCGCGCAGGCGGCCGTCGATCGCCACGAAGCGCTCGGCGTCGGCGGCAACGAGGTCACGCGGCCGATCACCCGTCAGCAGCACCGTGACTGCGCCGCTCTCGATCCGATCGCCGACGAACCGCGTCAGCATCGGCGCGAACCCGACCAGTTCCTGCCGCAACTGCCGGTAGACCGCCGCCCCGTCGGCCTTGATGTCGACCAGCAACACGAACGGCCGCCCGTCGGCGTGCACGCGGCCACCGTTCGCCGCGACCTGCGCCCGCAGCGGCTCGAGGTAGAGCGAGTGCAAGGTGCGGCCCGGCCGGAGCTGCCACCGCTCGTGGCCGACGCGCAGTTCGCCGTCGACCAGGAACACGTCCGCCTCGACACTGCCGAAGCCCAGTTCCAACGCCGCCCGCAGCGGCACGGGCTGCAGGTAGTCGTTGTGCCCGTGCAGCCGCCACGGCCCGCGGGCCGCCGGGTCGGGGACCGCGCGAGGAGTCGCGCAGGCGACGAGGATCCCGGCCAGCAGCCAAGGGCGAATCACTACCGAACGGTAGGCTTCCGCGACCGGCGCGGAAGAACGGCCCGGGATGCCGGGTCGGATGCGCCCGAGGATCCATGAAGACCGCCACCCTTCTCTTCGCGTTCTCTCTGCTCGCCCCCGCCTGCGTCTCGCAGCAACCCGCCAAGGCCCCGCCGAAGGACCCGTTCGTGGTCGCGGCCGGCGAGGTGTTGCTGGCCGATCTGGTCGATCGCTGCGCTGCGTACCTCGACTGCAACATCCTGCTGAGCCCGCTGGAGCTAGCCGGTTCAACGCAACCAACCCAGGTTCGCCTGCAGAAGTCGATCTCGACCGATCTCGCGGGCTGCGAGGAGTTCCTGACGAGCATCCTGTACCGCTTCGGCATGGCCTTGACGCACGTCAGCTCCCATGGCCCGACGTACGAAGTGATCAACATCGCTGGCCCACGCGGCCGCGAGATCGTCAACCGCGCCGTGCAGCGGCAGCCCGAGCAGGTCCTGGCCCGCCCCGACCTGAAGGTCATGGTTCTCACCGTCGTGCCGTTGAAGCACGTCAACGCGACGATGGCGACGAACGCGCTGCGGCCGTTCTTCGCCAGCAGTGGGGCGCCGCAGGGCGGCGGCTCGCTGACGCTCGGCAACGTCGGCAACAACGCGTCCATGTTGCTGCTCGGCATGCAGGATCAAGTCGCGCAGGCGATCCGCCTGCTGCAGGCGTGCGACGTGCCGATGTCGCCCGAGGATGCCGAACGGATGCGCCCGGGAGGCAACCGCCTCGAAGCGATCGAGGCGCGCCTCAAGGCGCTCGAGGACAGGTTGATGGAAGCCGGCAAGAAGTGAGGCCGTAGTGCGCGCCCTCGTTGCAGCCGCGCTGGTCGCGGCGCTCCCCGCCCAACAGATCGTGTCGCCCGCCACCAACGCGCGCGACGCGGTGCTGGCGACGAAGGACGGGCTGACGCTGCCGGCAGGCGAGTTCACCGTCGTCGAGTTGATCGAAGCAGTCGCCGGGTACCTCTGCCGCAACTACCTGTTCGACCACGACGAGGTCGGCAAGGTCGCGGGGTTCCGCCTGCAGCGCCCCATCGCGCTCGACGCGCTCGGCAGCGAGGAGATGCTCTACGCGTTGCTCGCTTCGCGCGGTTTCGCCGTGCTGCCGATCGACGAGCTGCGCGGCGTGTTCCACGTCGTGCCGCTCATGGCCGATCGCCGCTCGGCGCCGATCGCCAACGTGCCCTGGCGCACGCCCGACGAGATCCTGCGCAGACCCCGCCTGCGCGAGCTCGTGCTGACGATCGCGTCGGTTCGCAACCTCGACACCAACCAGCTCGCGAACGCCCTGCGTGCGCAGTTCGCGCAGCAGGGCACCTGGCAGCCGGGGACGCCGACCACGTGCGCGGCGGGACCGGACACGTTGCTGCTGTTCGGCTATCGCGATCAGCTGGCACCCCTGCTGCTGGTCGTCCAGCAGCTCGACCGGGCCGCCGAACCGAGGACGCCGGCGCCGGCGCCGACGCCGACGCCGAACCAGGAACTGCTCGCCCGCATCGCCGACCTCGAACGTGACCTCGCGGCGTTGCGCGCCGAAATGCGCGCTGGCGGCACGAAGCGCTGATCAACGCGCGAGCAGGTTGACGAGCAACCGCGCAGCGCCCGCGTGGCCGACGCGCAGTTGCCGGTAGAGCGCCAGCGAGCAGTAGACGAACTCGCCGCGGCCGTACTGCGTCGTGAGCAGCGCACCCTCGTGCGCCTTCGCGTCGCCGGCGTCCTTCATCGCCAGCAGCGGCGTCCAGGCCCCGTCCCACGTCTTCGGGAAGTTGAGGCCGCGCTCCTGCACCCAGCCGGCGAAGTCGGCGGCGGTCAGGGCGTGCGGGTTGCGCAACATCGCGTGCCCGGGCTGCAGGAACGTCACATCCGCGTCCTCCTCCGTGCAGCGCTCCTCGCCGACGACCATCGGGAACGGCGCCAGCAGCGGCCGGCCGGCGCGTTCGTTCCACTCGCCCGACTTGTGGTACATCGCGACGATGCGGCCGCCGCCGCGGCACCACGCGAGCAGGCGGTCGCGCACCTCGGCGAGCTCGGGGCGATGGTGGTAGGCGCGGATGTCGAGCAACACGGTCGTGAAGTCGTCGAGGCGCGCCAGCGCCAGCGCATCGCGATCGAGTGCTTGGAACGACACGCCGAGATCGGCGAGCGCGCGTTCCGTCGAGTCGTCGGGGCCACGCACCAGCGCGACCTTGAGACCTGGAGGCACCGAGACGTCGACCGCGCGCACCGGGATGCGCGAGCGAACGTCGCCGAACCCGACCTCGATGCTGGCGTCGTCCGGCAGCTCGTCGGCGGTGATCGTCGTCTTCAGCAGCAGGCGCGCCTGGTTGTGTTCGCGGGACAACGAGAGGCGCGTCGGCGTCGGCACCGCCTGCACGCCGGGCGGCAGGCCAAGCCGGATCGGTGCGCTGTGCTCCGTCTCGCCGTGGCTCGTCAGCGTCACGCTCAGCACGCGTTCGCCGGTGCTGCCCTTCGGCACCATCAGCACTTCGCGGTCCCAGGCGAGTTCGATCGTGGGCACCGGCGTGTAGTGCAGCGTCCGGGCGACGCGAAACGCCTGCCCGTCGAGCTCGAACGCGACCAGCACATGCGCGGCCCGCGGTTCGGGGCCGCCGGTCGGAGCCTCGGCGAGGAACGTCACTGCAAAGCGGCCGGCGGGCCCTGGCACCGTCGGCGCGCTGGCCGCAGCCGTCGCCGGTTGGGTCGGCGCGGGCACACTGCCAGCAGGCGTCACCGGAACACCATCGAAGACCATCGCGCGCACCGGGGCGGTGACCGGCGTGCCGACACGGTCGCCGCATCGCACCTCGATCCCCGTGAGGCGCTCGGCGCCGTGCACGACGATGTTGACCTTGCCTTCCGCGCCGACGGCGACTTCGTCGCGTTCGAGCCACGCTTCGACGCGCACGTTCGCCAGGGCAAGCAGGGCCCCTTCGATGGAACGCACGTGATGGGCCAAGGCGCCGGCCTCGCGCGCCGGCATCGTGCTGCTCTCGCCTCCCTCGGCGGCAAGCGCCCGGAGCTCCTCGCGCGCAAGCGACTCGCCCCCGCTTCGCAGTGCAAGCGTCGCCACCCTGGGGTTCTTGAACCTGACGGGCGGACGCACCCAGCACGAGGGCATCGTCTGCGCTCCCTCTCCGTTCGTCGGCGGCGGCGCGATCGACTGCGCATTGACGACCTTCCAGAAGTCCTTGCCGACCTGCAGCGGGTTGTGCGGCCCCCACGGCCCCTGCGTCACGTGCTGCACCCACGCCCGGTGCGCGAGCCGCGCGTAGGTCTCGCCGCGCGCCGGCTCGAGTTCGGCCGGGTCGACGATCCACGCCGCCTCCTCGATCTTGCTGCGCGTCAGCAGGGCCGGCACGTAGCGCTGCGCCGCCGCGCGCTCCTTCAGCACCGTGTCGATCGCCCAGAACGTCGCGCGATGGTGGCCATGACCCTGCGTCAGCGAGTGGTTGGTGATGACGAAGTCCGGATCCACCGCGTCGACGACCTTGCGCATCGCTGCCAGCAGATTCTCGTCGCCCCATTTCGAGCGGGTCTCCTCCAGCGTCTTGCTGAAGCCGAAGTCGTCCATGCCGAGCCACCGCACCTCGACGCCGCTCATCGCCGCCGCCCACAGCGTCTCGCGCACGCGCAGGTACGCGAGCTCCGGGCCGATCTCGCGGCCGATCGCGTTCTGGCCGCCGTCGCCGTAGGTCGTGTACGCGGTCACCACGCGCATGCCGTGCTTGCGGCGCAGGATCGTGTTCGTGCGCGACGACTCGTCGTCGGGATGCGCGGCGACGTTGAGCACGACCGCGTCGGTCGACGCGTCGAGCAGCGCCTGGTGCAAGGCCACGAGCCCGGCTTCGGGCTCGGCCTGCTGCGCCGCGACCGCGGTCGCGAACACCACCACCGCCAGGATCGTCCTCATGCGCGCAGGCTCCGCAGACGGGTCATCGCCTCCTCGAGCACCGGCCAATCGACGGCGAATTGGAACCGCATGCTGCGCACGCCGTCGGGCGAGACGAAGAACAGGTGCCCGGGCACCGCGTTCACGCCGATGCGGTCGATCATCTGCAGCACGGCCGGGTACGAATCGATGTCGCCGAACACCTTTCGATGGTCGGCGAGCACGTAGTAGGCACCCTGCGGCACCGCAAACGTGAATCCCGCGTCACGCAACGCGGCGCAGAAGGCGTCCCGCTTCTTCTCGTAGCCAGCCTGCAGGTCCGTGTAGTAGCTCGGCGGCAGCTGCTCGAGCGCGCGCTGCACGCCGCGCTGCATCGGCCGCGGCGCGCACACTTCGATCTGGTCGAAGACGATGCCGCACTTCTCGACGATCGCCTCCGGTCCGGCGAGGAAGCCGATGCGCCAGCCGGTGATCGAGAACGTCTTGCTGAACGAGTTCATCGTCAGCGTGCGGTCGGCGAGACCGGGCACGGCGCCCGGCGACACGTGCTTGCGACCGTCGAAGCACATGTACTCGTAGACCTCGTCGGTCAGCACCATCACGTCGGTGCCGTCGAGCACGGCCGCCAGTTCGTCGAGCTCGGCCCGCGTCCACACCTTGCCCGACGGGTTGCCCGGCGTGTTGACGACCACGGCGCGGGTCCGCTTCGTCAGCGCGCGGCGCAGCGCTTCGGCGTCGAACGCGAGCGTCTGCCGGTCGAGCGGGACCGCGACGGGCTTCGCCCCGAACAACGGGATCGTCGTCCAGTGGTAGCTGTAGAACGGCTCGAACAGCACGACCTCGTCGCCGGGCTCGATCAGCGTCATGCCGGCCGCGAAGAAGGCGCCGCTGCTGCCCGTGCACACCGCGACGTTCTTGCTCTCGAACGGCAGCCCGTTGTCCCGCCGCAGCTTCTTCGCGATCGCCGCGCGCAACTCGGGCAGGCCCGCGTACGGCGTGTAGAGCTGGCGATCGCCGCCGTCGATCGAGGCCATCGCCCCGGTGACGAGCGGTGCTGGCGTGTCGAGATCGCACACGCCCTGGCCGAGGTTGATGCCGCCGGGCACGCCGTTGATGACCAGGGTCAGCGAACGCAGCAGGTTGCCCTGGTCGAGATGGGCGCGGCGTGTGGCCGTGCGCTCGAACGCGCGGTGGAGTCGGGTCATGGGCGGGCCGCCCATCGTCGCGCGGCCCGCGCAGCCGGCAAGCACGGCCTGCCGTTCAGCGGTTCTTCAGGAACCACAGCTCGGCGGCACGCACCGCCGTGCGGTTGTCGGCGGCGGACTTCGCCGCGTCGTACCCGAACGCCTCGCCGACGATGCCCTGCAGCGCCGCCGCCGCCGCGCGCCGCTGCGGCTCGACCTCGCTGCGCAGCGCGTTCAGCACTTCGGGCAGTGCTGGCTTGCCGCGCTGCACGAGGCCCGCGGCGCACGCGTCGACGTCGGCGGCCTTCGACGCCGGCCCGAGGTTGGCGAGGTGGACGACCTTGACCGTCAGCGGGCCGATCGCCTTCTGGAACTTCCGCCGCAGGAACAGCACCGCGAACGACGTCGGCACGAGATCGCCGCGGCCGCCCGCGAGGCGGCCGCCGGGATGTCCGTCCTGCGTGCTGGTCCAGCCGCCGCCGCCGAGCTGGTCGTCGCAGAGCATGCGCGCACCCGCGGCGTACCAATCGACCGAGCCGACTTCGGTCACGTCGCACAGGATCGCCGCGCGTTCGAGGCCGTAGTGGAAGTAGTAGCTCCACCGTTCCTTCCGCGAACCGAGCACGCCGGTGTTGCGGCCGAACCACTGCCAGCCGCGCGCAATCCCGTCGGCGAGCATCCTCGGCGCGTCGCCGTTGGCTGCGAGCTGCTGCTGGCAGATCGCGAGCACGGCGATGCCGGCAGCGGTCATCGACGCGTAGGCATCGAAACCCGAATCGGCACGGCCGTAGTGGAAGCCGCCGTGGTCGCCCTGGTGTTCGGCGATCTCGGCGCCGAGCCGCTGCCAGACCGTGCGCTCGATGGTGATACCGAGCGCGGTCGCCGCGCGCAGGCCGAGCGCACCGTACTGCGTGTTGCTCAGATCCCACCCGCCGGGATTGCGGCCGTAGCCGAACGCGCCCGACTTGTGGCGGTGCAAGAGCAGGGCCTTCGCGTCGGCCGCCGCCACGGCCTCGCGTCGCGGAAACCACGGCACTGCTTCGCAGACCATCAGCCGCAGCGCCAGGTCGTAGGTCTCGGTCGGGCTGGCCTTGGCCAGCCGTTCGATCGCCTGCGCGAACGTCGGGTCTTGCGCGTCGAGGCCGTCGTGCGCCCCCGCCAGCGCGACGAGTGCGAGTTCGCCGGGACGCGTCGACGGCTCGCTCGCCGCCCGCAGGTGCCCGAGCAAGGCCGGACGCGCCTGGTCGAGCGCGTAGTTCACGCGCTCGCGCAGCGGATCCTGCGCGAGCAGCGGGACGCACGCCGCGAACGAGACGACGGCGCCGCGGGAGAGGGAGAGGGGCACGTTCGCCATGATAGACGCCGCTCGCTGGTCGCGCGCCGGCCCCACGAGCGGCAGACTGACGCCATGGACAGCCCTCGCCGCATCGCGATCACCGGCTCGAGCGGCTTCGTCGGTTCCGCCCTGGTGCAGGCACTGCGCACGGCGGGGTGCGAGGTGCGGCGCCTGGTGCGGACCGCGGCGAACGACCCGGATGCGGTGCGTTGGGACCCGACGACCGGCGCCATCGACGTCGAACGGCTCGGCGCGATCGACGCCGTCGTCCACCTCGCGGGCGAGAACGTCGCGGCCGGGCGATGGACCGCGGCGAGGAAGCGGGCGATCCAGGGCAGCCGCGGCCCGGTGACGGCGGCGCTGAGCCGCACGCTGGCGGCGATGCCCCATCGGCCGGGGGTGCTGGTCAGCGCGTCGGCGGTCGGGATCTACGGCGACCGCGGCGACGAACTGCTCGACGAAGCGAGCGCCCCCGGGCAGGGCTTCCTGGCCGACGTGGCGCAGGAGTGGGAACGCGCCACCGCGCCCGCCGAGGCCGCCGGCATCCGCGTGGTCAACCTGCGCATCGGCATGGTCCTCGACCCGGCGGGCGGCGCGCTGCCGCGATTGCTGCTGCCGTTCCGGCTCGGGCTCGGCGGCAAGCTCGCCGGCGGCCGGCACTGGATGAGTTGGATCACCCGCCACGACCTCGTGCGCGTGATCCGCTTTGCGCTCGCGAACACCAACCTGCGCGGCCCGGTCGTGGCGACCTCGCCGCATCCGGTGACCAACCGGGATTTCACCCGGGCCCTTGGCCGCGTTCTGCGCCGGCCGACTCGCTTGCCCGTGCCCGGGTTCGCGCTGCGGTTGCTGTTCGGCGAGATGGCCGGCGCGCTGCTGTTGGCGAGCGTGCGCGCGGCCCCCAACCGCCTCGGCGTCGCCGGCTTCGTGTTCGACCAGCCCGAGATCGAATGGGCCCTGCGTGCCGTGCTCGGGCTGGTGCCGCCGGCCGGGAACTCCGACGGAACCGGCGCGTCGGGCACACGCGCCGAGACCACGTCATGGAACGACCCACCCACCTCGTCGCCGCAGCGCTCGCGCTAGCGGCCGTCCTCCCCACGCAACAGCCCTCGGCGAACGACGCGCGGCGCCTCGCCGACGCGATCAACGCCTTTGCTGCCGACCTGCATCCGCGGCTGGTCGCTGCAAAGACGCCGACCTGCTCGCCGGCCAGCATCGCCATCGCGCTGGCCATGATGCTGCCGGGCGCTCGCGGCAATACGGGGGACGAACTGGCGACCGTGCTGCGGCTGCCCGCCGACCTGCGCGGCGAACGGCTGCACGCGGCCGCCGGCCAGTTGCTGACCAGCCTCGGGCTCTCCGGCAAGGCGCCCCGAGAGCGCCTCCATGAGTTGCGGTTCGCCAACGATCTCTGGACGCAGAGTGGTCACCCGATCGAGCCCGCCTATGCAGCGGTGTTGCGCGACTCGTTCCGCGCCGAGCATCACGACCTCTCGTTCCGCGACGATCCCGACGGCGCTCGCCGGCAGATCAACGCGCACATCGCCCAGGTCACCAACGATCGCATCCGCGAACTGCTGCCGCCGGGCCTGGTGACCGGCGAAACCAGGACGGTGGTGAGCAACGCGTTGTGGCTGAAGGCGGGCTGGGCTGACGAGTTCAACGCCCACGCGACGAAGCCGGCACCGTTCCATCTGCGTCAGGGCGCCCCGGTCGACGTGGCGATGATGCGCGCCGTACGCCACTGCTCGTACGCGGAGACTCCGGACTGGCAGTGCATCGTGCTGCCGTTCCGAGCCGGCGAGCTGGTCTGCGAAGTGATGCTGCCGCGCGCGGGCAAGTCCCTGGCCGATGCCGAGCAAGCGCTGCTCGCCGGGGCCCATCGGCAGGGAATGGCCGGCCAACGCGTCGACGTCCACCTGCCGCGGTTCCGCCTCGCCGGCCACTGCCGCTTGCGGGAGCCGCTGCAGGCGCTCGGACTGCGCACGGCGTTCGTCGCGGGCGCGGCGGACTTCACCGGCATCTCGCCGAAGGACGCGTTGGTGATCGACGACGTCGTGCACCAGACCTGGATCGAGGTCGACGAACGTGGCGTCGAAGCCGCCGCCGCCACCGCGTCGGTGTTGGCGCCCGGCAGCGCGGCTCCGGGCAAACTGCAGCCGCCGATCCCGTTCGTCGCCGACCGGCCGTTCGCGTTCACGCTGCGTCACCAGGCCAGCACACTGATCTTGTTCGTCGGCCGGGTCGAGGACCCGCGGGGTGACGCAGCCGCCGGGCACTGACCTGGCGGCCCTTCCCCCGGCGAGCGTCCCCGCGTAAGCGTCTGCGATGCTCGTGACCTGCCGACTCCTGGCGGCCGTCCTGCTGGCCGCTGCCGCAGCCGGCCAGAAGCCGACGCCCCCCGCGGCCCAGGACTCGCCGGAGGCGGTGCAGGCCGGCGACATCACGTCGTTCCGCGCCTGGCTGCAGGAGTACAAGAGCGGGGCGATCCGGCTGGTGAAGGAGGACCGCACCGACGAGGCCGCGCTGGCGGCGCTCGACGCCAGCATGGCGAAGCTCGCGCAGTGGAACACGCTGGCGGCCGCGCAGATGTTGTTCGAAGCCGCGAGCATCGACCCGAAGCCGACCGGCGCCACCACTTCGACCGATCTCGTCGACTACCAACGGGAACTGCAGCCGTGGCGCGTTCAGGCGCTCGCCTGCAAGCACCTGCGCTCGGTGACGGCGGCGGACGTGCTGCCGTGGTTGCTGGCGAAGCTCGCAGCGCCCGGCATTCGCGCGCAGAAGAAGAACCAGGACCAGCGCGACGCCGCCGCGGTGCTGCGCGTGCTCGGCGGCCACCCGAGCGCGGAGGCCCAGCTCGAACTGATGCGCGCGTGCCGCACGATGCCGACCGAGCTGCGCGTGCAGGCGGTCAACGCGATGGCCAAGGACCCGACGCTCGATCTCGTGCCGACGCTCGTGGAGTTGCTGCGCGACGTCGAGCCGAACGTGCGCATCGCCGCGTGCAACGCGATCGGCGCAGCGCTGCAGCCCCACGTCGACGAATCGCTCGGCAAGCAACCCGACGCACCGGTGTTGGCGATGCGCGACACCGCCAACCAGAAGCTCGAGGAGCTGCTCGTGCGCGATGTGATCTGGCAGGTGCGCAGTGCCGCGGCGTTCTCGCTCGCGATCCAGAAGTGCAAGCCGGTGATCCCGATGCTGATCCGCGGGCTCGAGGCCGAGCTGCAGCGCAAGAAGGACCCGTGGGCGATGGACGTGCGGCTGCACAAGCTGCTCGAGGGCCTGACCGGCCAGTCGGTCGTGCGCGGCGGCATCGCGCCATGGCAGGACTTCTGGAAGCGCGAAGCAGCGACGTTCACCGTGCGCCCGGCGACCGCCGCCGGCGCCACCAAACCGGCGGCCGGCAAGTACGAGAAGTTCTTCGACCTCGAGGTCGAATCCGACCGCGTGCTGTTCGTGCTCGATTTCAGCGGGTCGATGGCCGAACCGCTGACGCTGCGACCGAAGGGCGAGGGCACCGCCGGCGCTGGCGGCGAGGCGCTGACGACGACCAAGGCCGCGTTGGTGGTTCGCGAGATCGGCCGCCTGATCCAGTCGTTGCCCGACGGCGCGCTCGTGAACCTCGTGGTGTTCAGCGACGACGTACGCATCTGGCGCCAGGAAGGCGGCCGGCCCGCGCTCGTCAAGCTCGACGACACGATGCGCGACGACCTGCTCGGCAACTTCCTCGACAGCCTGCGACCGAACGGGCCGACCAACCTCTACGACGCGCTCGACAAGGCGCTCGACTTCGGCGGCCGCGGTCTGCACGACAAGTACTACGCCGCTGGCTTCGACACGCTCTACGTCATCAGCGACGGCGCCCCGACCGCCGGCACGATCACCGACAAGGACGAGATCCGTCGCCGCGTGCGCGAGACCAACAACCTGCGCAAGATCGCCATCCACTGCATCACGTTCGGCGACAAGAACGACACCGACTTCCTCGGCGGGCTCGCGACCGAGAACGGCGGCCGCCACATCCACGTCGAGTAGCGACTGATTGGGCTTGCGCCCCGTCGCGGCCCGCCGTTGCATCCTCGCCCCGATTCCACCGAAGCGCCCCACCACCATGACCGGTCCTCTCCGATTGTCCGGGGAAGCGTTCGCCATCGAACGCCTGCGCGAAGATCCCTCTCTCGACTACGCGAAGCTGCGCAGCCTCGCGGCCGAGGCCGGCATCGGCATGCAGCCGATCCAGTACGGACGCGCGCGCAAGAGCCTCGGCCTGCCGCCGCTGCGCGCGGCGGCCCCCGGCCTGCCGGTGCCCGCTGCCGCCGCCGCATCGGCGCCGACCGGCGACGACGTCGCGGCAGACGACTCGCCCGCCAAGGACGCGCCGGACCGGGTGCCCGCGGCGAAGCGCAAGGGCTCGGCGGCGTTCGAGTTCCTCGTCGACGAACTGCGCAAGGACCCGGCGCGCAGCTACGCCGATCTGCGTGACGCCTGCGCGCAACGAGGCTGGTCCGTGGCGCCGATCGTCTACGGCCGGGCCAAGGCGGTGCTCGGCCTCGTACCGGTCAAACCGCGCGGGACCGGCAAGCGTGCGACCGCGACGGCAGCGGCCGCGGCCGCCGCAGCAGCGAACGCCGCCAGCACCGCGACACCCCGCAGCTTCGTGCAAGTCGAGTCGGTCGCGGCCGATCGCTTCAACCGCCAACTCGACGACGTGCGCAACATCGACCAGCTCGTCGCCGTGGTGAAGGAACTCGATGCCGAACGCCGGCGCCTGCGCGACGTGCTGGATCGCATCGTGACGATGATCGACGAAGCGCTGGGCTGAGGGCTGCCCGCGCTCAACGCCGATCGATCGTTGCGAGCATCGTCGCGGCCGAACGCGCCGCCCCTTCGAGCGTCGCCGGCAACCCCGTGGCGGTCCAGTCGCCGCAGACCAGCAGGTTCGAGGGGCCGCCGGCGAGTCGCCCCGGCGCCGGCCGCCGCTGCCAGGTCCGGCACGCCGCGACGAACGTCGCGTGCTGCTCCTTGCGCACGACGACTTCGGCGCCGCCGACATCGGCGCGTGGATACCAGGCGGCGAGCTGCGCGAGCGCGCGCGCGCCGATCGCCTCGACGGTCTGGCCGTCGAACGACCGGTTGCCGCCGGCGAGCAGCGCCACCTGCCGCGCGTCGCCGCCCGGCGTACGCAGCACGAAGTGGAACGGATCGCCATCGACGAGCGCGGTCACCGGACCGTCGTCGGGCAGCGGCGGCACGTTCGCCGGCATCGTCACGAAGACGCTGACGATCGGCGAAGACTCGAGGTCGCCGAGCGGTGCTGGCAGATCCGGCCAGACTGCGCGCAGGGAGCGCCACGGCAACGCGGAGACGACGAGGTCGTCCGGACCGACGACGAGGCGCGAATCGTCGCCGATCACGATGCCCGTCGCCGCGCCGGCCATGGCCGTGATCGCCTGCACGCGCGCGCCGAGCCGCACCTCGACGCCGGCCTTGACCAACGCCGGCACTGCCGGATCGCCGAGCAGCTCGCCCCACGGACGTGTTGGCACCAGGAACGCGGCACGTCCCGCACTGCCGCCGAACGCCTCCCGCAACGTGGCGACGAAGTCGCGGGCCGCCGCCAGCTCGGGCTCGACGTTCATGATCGCGCGGCAGAGAGGCCGCCACAGCAGCGCGTCGGGTTCGCCGAGCTGGCCGCGGTGCCGCAGCCAGTCGCCGAGCGTCCACTCCGGTGGCGTCCGCCGCAGCGTCGCGAGCATGCCGGCGAACGCACGCCAGCGTGCTGCGAACGGGATCGGCAGGGCCAGCAGCGCCGCCGGCATCGCCAACGGCACGGGCAGGCGCGACAACCGAAGCCTCAGCACCGCGCCGCCACGACGTCGCCACGCGAGGGCCAGCGACGACGCGCCGGCAAAGGCGTGCTCGGTGCCAAGCCGCCGCAGCAGCGAGCGCATCGCGTGGTAGCAGCCGAGCATCACGTGCGGGCCGTTGTCGAGCCGCCGTCCGCTCGCCCGATCCACGCTGGCGAACGCCCGGCCGCCGAGCCAACCGCGCGACTCGAGCAGGACCACGCGGAACCCCATGTCGGCCAGCCCGAACGCCGCGGCCAGGCCCGCCACGCCGCCGCCGAGCACGTACGCCTTGCGTTGCGCGTTCACGAGCGCAACCCGGCGAGCACGGCGATCGCGAGCAACAACTTGCGGCCCCGGCCGAGGCGCACGCGTGGGCCACGCACGTCCCCCGATCGGGCGCGCAGCGCCGGCAGCAACGCCGCGTAGACCGCGGCCATGATTCGCGCCGGCACCAACGCCCGACGTTCGCGCCGCGACAGCGCCTGCAGGGCCCGACGGGCGCGCAGGAAGTGCGCCGCCGCGGCGTCGGCGAGCCGTTCGCAGAGCCGCGTGACGGCGCCGCCCGGACCGTAGGCGTCGGCGGGCCCACGCCCGTCCAGCCACGACGGCGGCACGGCGGGGTCCGACAACCAGGGCGTCGGCAGGTAGCAGCGGCCCTGTTCGGCGTCCTGGCGCAGGTCGCGCAGGATGTTGGTGCGTTGCAGGGCGTGGCCCAGCGCGTCGGCGTACTCGCGCGCACCAGGACTCGTCGCACCGAGCACCGGCAGGCAGGCCAACCCGACCGCGACGGCGACGCGATGGCAGTAGCGGTGCAGTTCCTGCTCGTCGGCGAACGGGTGCGGCGCGATGTCGGTCGCGACTCCGTCGAGCAGATCGCCGAGATGCGTCGCGTCGACGCCGAATTGCTGCATCGCCGTTTGCAGCGCACGCCCCACCGGCGTGCGGGCAGCGCCGGCGGCGGCAGCGGCCAGCTCGCCGCGCCAGAACTGCAGGTGGCGCGTCGCCGTCGCCCGGTCGGCCGCTTCGTCCACCGCGTCATCGGCGACGCGGCAGAACGCGTAGATCGCGGTCATGCCGGCGCGACGCCGCGCGTCCATGCACAGGAACCCGCTCAGGAAGCTCGAGCCCGACCGCGCCGCGATCTCGTCGGCTCGCAGCGCCGCACTCGGAGGAGCCTCGCCGTTGCCGCTCACGGGTTGCTCCCAAACCGCGGGGCCGCCGGCCACAGCAGGCCGGCGAGAACGCTGCGCAGCCGTTCGCCACGCGTCAGATGCACGCGCCCGCCGAGCACGTCGCCGTCGACGGCGGCGATGCGCGCCAGCACGGCGGCCGCGCCACGCACGATCGCCCGCAGCTCCCAACGCAGCCGACCGCGCACGGCCGCCACCAGCGGCCAGCCGGCGACGAACTCGCCGGCGAGGAACGCGGCCCAATGGCGCACCAGCGCGCGCACCGGCGGCGTGGCCTTCGTCTGGCGGAGCATGGCTTCGTCGACACCGAAGCGGACGAGGTCTTCGCGCGGGAAGTAGATCCGGTCGCGTTCGTGCAGGTCGCTGCCGAGGTCCTGCAGGTGGTTCAACAACTGCAAGGCGGTGCAGATGCGATCCGACCAGCGGTCGAGCGCGGCGTCGCGGTAGCCGTGCACCCGCAGCACCAGGCGTCCGATCGGATCGGCCGACCGGCGGCAGTAGTCGAACAGCCCGTCGCGGTCGTAGCGCTTCTGCACGCAGTCCTGCGCGAACGCATCGAGCAGGTCGGTGAACAACGCCGTCTCGAGCGCACACTCGCGAATGGTCGCCGTCAGGTCCACGAACAACGGCACGTTGGCGGCGGCCCCGTCGAGGTGCGCCACGAACGCCGCGCGAAAGGCGGCGAGCGCTTCGGCGTCGCGCAGCTCGTCGGCGAGGTCGTCGGCGGTGCGGGCGAACGCGTAGATGCGGTGCAGGTGCCGGCGCGCGCGGGCCGGCAGCAGCCACGAGCCGACCGGGAAGTTCTCGTAGTGGCGGGCAGCCAGCGTCAGGTGGTGCCGCGGATCGCGCAGCTCTCGGTCGTCGGGAACGGTCGTCGGAACAGCCACGGTCGCGGTCGTTGCCAGCAGCCGGGCACCGTAAGGAATTGTGGGCCGAAGTGCGACCGATCGACCTCGAGGTGACACATTGCATTTCGTCACCACCAAAGGAGGAAGCATGGAGATCGACTTCGAGGACACCGACCGCGTGTCGGACTACATCACCGTTCCCGCCGGCACCTACGTCTGCCGGATCGCCGAGATCCGGCCCGGCACGACGCGCGCCGGCGACGAACGCTGGTCCCTGCGCCTCGTGGTCGCGGAGGGCCAACACGTCGGCAAGCAGGCGGCGTGGGACAGCCTGGTGTTCAGTTCGCGCGGCCGCGCCAGGGCCCGCACGGTCCTGCAGGCGCTCGGGCTGCCGGCCTCGGGTCGGGTGAGCATCGAGCCGCGCGACCTGGAGGGCCGGCAGGCGTTGGTCGAGATCCGACCGGCGGAGTACCAGTCGCCAGCGGGCGACGTCGTGCGCCGCAACGAGGTGCCGTACGACGGGTACCGCGCAGCCACGGCCGACCGGACCACCGCCGACGCGTCGACCGCGGCGCCATCGCGACCGGCCAGCGGCCCGCGCCGCAATGGCGGTTCGACGAAGGGGCTGGCCGGCGACGACGCAATCCCGTTCTGACGGCGCCATGCCACGGCGAGGAACGGCGCGCGGCAGCGACGCCGGACGGGTTCACGGTGCAGGGCGGTGATGGCCGATCAACCATCCCATGCAACCGAGCCGCTTCCCGGCTGCCGCCGCCAACTCGCTGATCCAGGGCTACTGCGACGACTTCGTGGCGCTCGCCGCCTCGCTCGCCCAGACGCTCGAGCAGGTCGCCATGCGCGACATCGACTTCGCGAGCAGTCGCAGCTCACTCGAGCGCATCGAGAACGGCATGCGCGACCTCGGCGAGGCGATCCACGACCTGCTGGCCCGTGGCAGGAAAGAGGCCGAATCGGCCGCAGCCACGACGGTCGCGCAACCGCCGGCAACGTCGCGCCCCGCCGTCAAACGACTCGAGGGCAGCGCCACCACCATGCCGCTGTTGTCGGTGTTCCAGTTCCTCGGCCGCCTGCGCAAGAGCGGCGTCGTCGAGGTCATGAGCAACGACACGCGCGTCACCTTCCGACTGCAGAACGGCTACATCGTCGACAGCGACGCGACGCCCTGCCAACTCGACGAACGGCTGGCGGACCTCTTGGTGGAGCAAGGGATCAGGACCGCGGCAGACATCCAGTCGCTGCAGGCGAACGGCCAGCACCAGACCGACGACGAACTGGCGCACGCTGTGGTCGCCGCCGGCGCGTCGGCCATGGACGTCACCGAGGCCCTGACCGAACAGGCGTCGCGGCGCTACTCCCGCGCCTGCCGCGACCCGAAGGCAACCTACGTGTTCCACGAGAGCAACCAGGCGCCGACGGCAGGGTCGCTGCGGCGACCGTTCGCGATCCGCTGACCCGCCGGCGCAGGGCCGGTCGCGCGCTTGACCATGCCGGCGGCGGCCTCTAGGACCGTGCCGGTGAGCGTCGAGTCCGAGATCGTCAACCTGCGCGCGCGCATCCGGGCCGCCGACGACCAGTACTACAACCGCGGCGCCAGCGATCTCACCGACGCCGACTACGACGCGCTGTTCACGGCGCTGCGCCGGCTCGAGAGCGCTCATCCCGAACTCGTGACGCCCGACTCGCCGACGCAGCGCGTCGGCGCGCCGCTGCCGAAAGGCGGGACGTTCGCAGTCGCGCCGCACCTGCAGCCGATGGGCAGCATCGAGTCGCTGATGGCCGCGGACGAAGTGCGCGCCTTCGTCGACCGCGCCCGCCGGCTGCTCGAACTGCCGGTCGACGAGCCGCTGACGTGGAGTTGCGAACCGAAGCTCGACGGCGCCTCGGCGAATCTGCTCTACGAGAACGGTGTCCTCGTGCGCGGGTTGTCGCGCGGCGATGGCGAACAGGGCGAGGACCTGACCGCCAACTTGCGCACGATCCGCAACCTGCCGCTGCGTCTCGGTGGTGCGGGGCCATTCCCGGCGCGCATCGAGGTGCGCGGCGAGGTCATCATGAGCCGCGAGGGGTTCGCGCGGCTGCGCGAGCGCGAGGAGACGTCCGCCGACGGCCAGTTCCGCAACGCGCGCAACACCGTCGCCGGCACGTTGAAGCTGCAGGACCCGCGGGTCGTGGCGCGCCGCCCGCTCGACTTCATCGCCTTCGCCAGCGGCCACGTCGATGGCGAACCGTTCACGACGCACGCCGGCTTGCGGGCGCAACTGGCGGCCTGGGGCTTCCGCACCGCGGAGCCGTTCGCGACGGCCGCCGACATCGACGGCGTGCTGGCGTTCCGCGACGAACTCGAGCGGCGGCGCGACGATCTGCCGTACGAACTCGACGGCATCGTCGCCAAGGTCGACCGCCTGGACTTCCAGCTCCGGCTCGGCCGCACGTCGCGCACGCCGCGCTGGGCGCTCGCCTACAAGTTCGCGCCGCGCATCGCGACGACACGCGTGCTGCAGATCGGCGCGCAGGTCGGCCGCACCGGCGCCGTGACGCCCGTCGCGCAGCTCGAGCCGGTCGAACTCGCCGGCGTGACCGTTCGCAATGCGTCGCTGCACAACTGGGCGCTGCTGACCGAACGCGACGTGCGCGCTGGCGACACCGTCGAGATCCAGCGTGCTGGCGACGTGATCCCCGAGGTCGTGCGCGTGCTCACCGAGCGCCGCCCGGCCGACGCCGTGCCAGCGCTTCCACCGGACGCGTGCCCGGCGTGCGGCGGCCCGCTGCAGCGCGAGGGCAAGTTCGTCCACTGCGTGGCCCTGGACTGCACGGCCCAGCTCGTCGGTCGCATCGTCCACCTCGCCTCGCGCCGCGCGTTCGACGTCGAGGGTCTCGGGCCAAAGCAGGTCGAGCAGCTCGTCGCGGCCGGACTCGTGACCTCGGTCGAGGACGTGTTCGCGTTGGCGGCCAAGAAGGACCGCCTGGTCGAACTCGAGCGCTGGGGTGAGCGCAGCACTGCCAACCTGCTCACCCAGATCGAGAAGGGCCGCACGCCGACGCTCGCCCGCTTCCTGCACGGCATCGGCATCCGGCACGTCGGCGAGACCACCGCGAAGGACCTCGCTGCCCACTTCGGTTCGCTCGAACGCCTCGCCGCGGCCGACGCCCAGGCCTTGGGTGCGGTCGATGGCGTCGGCCCGGAAGTGACCGCGTCGATCGTCGAGTTCTTCGCGTCGCCGAAGAACCGCGCGACGCTCGCCGCACTGGCCGCCGCCGGCGTTTGTCCGGTTGCCGCAGCACCGACGGCCGGCCCGCTGTCGGGGCGGGTCTTCGTGTTCACCGGCGGCCTGCAGGCGATGTCGCGCGACGACGCCAAGGCGCGCGTGGAAGCGCTCGGCGCCCGCACCGCGGCCGGCATCGGCAAGAAGGTCACCGACGTCGTCGCCGGCGCCGACGCCGGGGGAAAACTGGACAAGGCTCGGGAGCTGGGTTTGCCGATCCTCGACGAAGCAGCGTTCCTCGCGTTGCTGAGCGCGCGATGAGACGGCCCTTGCTGCACGCGGCACGCGTCGTGCTGCTCGGACTCGTCCTCGGCGTCCTGCTCTACGGCGCGTGGCTCGCGTTCGGCATGCTGCCCTGACGCCCGGCGGCCGGGACTTGTCGCCGCCGCGTGCCGCCAGGATGCTGCGCGCGACGATGACGACGTTCGATCTCACGGGCGCATGGTCCGGGCACTACGAACAACACGGGGGTCGCCACGGCATCACGATGCGCGTCGCGCAACGCGGCCAGTCCTTCGTCGGCGAGATGCGCGACGCCGATACCGTGCTCGCGAGTCGCGAGACGATGCTCGCGCTCCCAGCCGCCAACGGCGGCGGCGCCGAGGCCGAAGGTGAGGCCGAAGTGCTGTCGACGCTGCCGGAGCGCTCGATCGTCGAAGGCGAGGTCACCGAACGCGTGGTCGTGTTCGTGAAGCAGTACCAGGGCAAGAGCACGACGAGCATCCGCATTCGCGACCGCAAGGCGAAGACCTTCGAGGCGCCTGGCCACCGCGTCGTCTACCGCGGCACGCTCGACGCCACGGGCAGCGTTCTCAGCGGCACCTGGCAGATTCCGGTCCCGACGGGCGGTCCGACGCTGCGCGGGCGCTTCGTGCTGCACCGTGCCTCGCCGGCTCCGACGAGCGAACACTGATCGTCGCTCGTCGTCAGCGCGCCGGCCTTCGCGCCAGTGCAACCAGGGCGATCGCCGCCCAGACGGCCTCGAGCCAGAACGCCTGCCACGTCGCGTTGCGCCAACACACCCAGGCCACGCCGAGCGCCCCGGTGAGGTTGAGCAGTTGGTAGCTGCGATCGCGCGGCTGCAGCACGCCGAAGCTCGACAGCGCGTAGGCCCCGAGGATGGCCGCGGTGCCGTACCAACCGGCGATTTCGGCGGCGAGGGAGAACGAGGGCGACGCGGGATCGATCATGACGAAGGAACGGTGGGGCCCGGCACGCCGGGAGCGACGTAGAGGCGCGTCAGGTCCACGCACGCCATGCGGTCGCGCAGTTCCTTGCAGCGCGACGCCATGCGCAGACCGTCGGCATCGTGCGGCAGCGCGCGGAACGCGAAGGCCGACGCGATCAGCACCGCCTTGGTGCGGGCCCGCGACAACGCGACGTTGAGGCGATGGACCGACAGGTGGAACGCGCCGCGCGCCTTCGACTCGACGGGATCGCCGGCCGTCAACGACACCACGACGACCTCGCGTTCCTGCCCTTGGATGCGTTCGACGGTGTCGACGACCAGCGCTTCGTGGCCCGGCACGCCCTTGTGGTCGATCGCCGAGCGCAGCAGCCTCGCTTGCGCGCGGAACGGCGCGATCACCGCGATCTCCGCCGGCGGGACGCCGTGCCGGCGCACCAGTTCGTCGACGACGTCGGCGGCGGCGTTCGCCTCCTCCGGCGAACGGGATCCCGGCTGCCGGTGGTCGATGCGCAACCACACCGAGCCGAGTTCCGGGTCGAGCACTTCGTCGAACGCGCCGCCAGGAACGAACGGCAGACGCCGCGCGCCGGCATCACGCGCCGGATGCAGGCGGCCGCCGTAGAACGTGTCGCTGACGACGCGACAGACGCCGTCGTTCATGCGGTACGTCGTGTCGAGCAGATGCGAGCCGTACCGATCGTGCAGCAGCTCGAAGATCGACACCGCGACCTGACGATCGGCGCCGGCCGTGGCCACGACCGGGGGCAATTGCCAATGGTCGCCGAAGAACAGCCAGCGGCGGCTGCGCAGCATGCCCGGCAGCGCGTGCGGGATCGGCAGCTGCCCCGCCTCGTCGAACACCGTGTAGTGGAACTGCTCGCGGTCCGCCAACTTCGCCAGCTGGTAGCACGTTCCGGCGACGACCACGCCCTTCTCGGGCAGCCGTGCGCCCCGCGCATCGACGATCTGCACGCCGGCGGCGCGCAGTTCGGCGTGGTCCTCGGTCGACTGCGACGCGAGCTTGAACGCAGGCAGTGCAGGCGCCTCGCGCCGGATCGCGGCCAGCGCATTGCCGACGGCGCGGTGCGTGAACGCGCACAACGCGATGCGACAGCCGCTGGCGCCCAGCGCCCCCACGACGGCCGCCAGCAGGCGGGTCTTGCCGGTGCCCGGGGGACCCTGGACCAACGCCAGGCTCTCGGTGGCGATCGCAGCGGCGCCAGCGCGGACCTGCGCCGGATCGAGCCCCGACGCTGCGAGCCGCGCGAGCGCGCGCTCGTGTCGCCCCTCGTCGCGCCGCGGGGTGTGTTCGCCGCGCAGCACGGCCGCGATCGCCGGCGTCGCGAACGCCGCGCGCACGGCGTCGCGCAGCCGCCCCTGCAAGCCGAGCGGCCTGCGATCGACGACGTAGGCTTGCCCGGGCGTCAGTCCGGCGTCCGCATCACGGGCCAGCGCATCGGGCTCACAGACCAGCAACCCGCGCCGCGCGTCGTAGCGGCCGTAGATCATCGACACGCCTGCCTCGAGGTCGACGCCGTCGCCGGCGACCAGCGTGTCGCCGGCGCGGAACTTCGAGCCATTGTCGGCCACCGAGAACCACCACGCCCCGTCGCGTTCGCCGCGGAACACGGCGCCCTGGATGCACTCGCCATCGAGCACGCGCAGGTCAATCGGCTGCGCCCGCAGTTCGCGGTGGGCGCGCTGTTCGGAGCTCTCCTCGCGCGCGAGGAAGCGCAGCAGCCGTTGCTCGAGGGTCAACTGCACGGCGGCGATCATGGCCACCGCCGGCCCGTTCACAAGGACGCGCGCAGCACCCGGTCGAGCGCAGTGAAGCGGCGCTCGGCGACACGATCCCACGTGAACTCGGCGGCGCGCTCCGCCGCGAGAGCACCCATGCGTTCGCGCAGGGAGCCGTCGGTGGCGAGCCGTCGCAAGCCGTCCACGAGGGCCGGTTGGTCGTCGGGCTCCACGACGACCCCTTCGACGCCAGAACGAACGACCTGACCGGCCGCCGCGGGGCCGAGCAGGCTCGGCAAACCGGCGGCCAGCGCCAGGTAGCTGACCAGCGGACTGCCTTCCTCGAAGCTCGGCAGCACGAACACGTCGGCGGCCCCGTAGACCGCCGCGAGGTCGCGGGTGTGCGCGAGCACTTCGACGTCATCGCGCGCCAGCAGCGACGCGCAGTGGCGGCGCACTTCGTCGTCGATGCCGCCGACGAGCACGAGCTTGCCCCGCACCGCCGCCTGCGCCCACGCGGCGAGCAGCACCGGCAGCCCCTTGCGCACGGAGCCATGGCCGACGAACAGGAACCGCGGCTCGGCAGCACGCGTGCGCTGCACCTGGAACGTCCGCGGGTTCCAGCCGAGGCTGGTGGCGATCACGCGACTGGGATCGAGACCCAACGCCAGGTGGCTCGCCTGCACGTGCGGGCTGCAGGCGAACGCGAAGTCCTCCGGCCGGAAACGCCGACGTTCGTCGGCGATCGCCGCTTCGTCGGGGCCGCGATGCAGCGGGATGCCGGCGGCGGCGTAGGCGCGCTGCAAGGAATGCCAACCGTGCGGGTGGGCGGTGTTGACCGGGTCGTGGACGATCACGGCGCCGCGCCCACGCAGCTCGTCGACTTCGGGCGCCAACACGCCCGGATACGGCATCACGAGGTCGCCGGGGCGGCAGGCGGCCAGCAGGCGCTTCACCGTGCGGCGGCGCAGGAAGTCGGCGCCGCCGGTCAGCCGGTAGGCGATCTTGGCGACCAACGCGTGCGAGCAGCCGCGCTGGTTGCTGCGGCGATACGGCGGGCGCGCCGCGGCGACCCAATTGCAGACCTCGAACCGCGAACGCAACTCGGCGCTGCGCTCGACGGCGTCGAGCAGCTCGAGCGGGATGCTGGCGATGCCGATCGGTTCGCAGACCTGCGGATAGACGGCATGCAGACGCCACGATCGGGGCACCGGGCGCGCGCGCGCTGCGGACTGTTGCTCGGTCGAGGTCATTCGCTGCCGTCCGTGACGAACACCGCAGCACACGCTGGCGTTCGTTCCGCCGGGCTCACCGGCGCAGACGGTGAATCGTAGCCCGCTCGTCCGAATGCACCATCTCGCCGTGCTCGTCGAGCCACTGCTTCACGTCGGGCGACTTCGCGCCGGACACCGGGTCGACGTACCAGCCCGCACCTTCGCCAACCAGCCGTCGAAGCTCGTTGGCATCGGCGCGATCGACCGGCAGCACCCACCCTTTCCGACGGCTCAGATAGAGCAGCACGGGCTCCTCGTAGTTGTTCGGCCGGCGCCAGAAATCGTCGAAGGCCGGCTTGGGACCGTGGACCACGACCAGGTCGCCGGGGGCGGAGAGCCGCTGCAACGTGGCGGCCGTCACCAGGTGCGGCGCGTTCGCATTCGCGGCCCGCACTTCGTGTTCGTGGGCGAACTGCCAGCCCGCGTGCGCCATCACCACGAGCACCGCGGCCCACCACGCCCCGCGCGCGACGTTGGTCGGCCAGGCGCGAGCGACGAGCCACGCGCCAGCGATGGCGGACCAGATGTGGTACTGCGGTCCGAGCCGCACGTCGTGGCTGTAGCGCAGCGAACCGACGAGGCCGGCCGCGACGACGACCAGCAGCGCCAGGTCTGCGCGGTCGAGCCGACGACGAACCACGAGCACGAGAACCGCCAGCACTCCGAACCACGACGCGCCGTACTCGAGGGTCGCCCCCATGAGGCTGCGCCAGACACTCGGTCGCAGCAGGTGCTCGAAGCCAGGCAGCTTGGTGTCGCCGAAGGTGACGCCGAACGTCAGTCCGGTTGCCAGACCGAGCCCTCGCGCGTGCAGCGTCCAGGCGGCGACCGCGACGGCGACCACGCCCCACACGACCCACGGCGCCGGGCGGCGCAGTCGCGCCGGCGCCAGCAACGCCGCCCACGCCATCTGCAGCAGAACGACCTGGGCGGCGGTCGGCTTGGCCATCACGCCGAGCAGCGTCGCGACCGCGAACATGGCGAAGGCGAGCCGCCGGCCGGAGTGCATCCACGCGTCGAACGCAGCGAGACCGACGAGAGCCAACGCCGTCGACACCATGTCCGGCATCACGCGCGTGCCCAGGAACACGACCTGCGCGCTACCGAGCCAGACCAGCGTGCCGAGCCACGCCGCCCGGCCGCCGCAGCGCCGTTCCAACAGCACGAAGAACGCCAGCGCGGACGCGATCGTCGCCAGCGTGGACAACAGCCGCCCCGGCCACTCGGCGTCGCCGACGGAACGCAACCCCAGCGCGACGAGCGCCTGGTAGAGCGGGAACTCGCACTCGACGAAGCCCTCGCCCTTGCCGCGCCAGTCGACGCGGGGCCGCAGCACGTCGAAGTCCTCGGTCGCCAGGCTGCGCGCGATCGCCTGCGTGTCGGCCTCGCGCCACGACGCGCCGATCGGCCCCGACCCGAACAGCCACCACGCAAGGCCCGCGTGCACGACGAGCAGCAGCCACAACGCCGCGCGCCACCGGGGCGGGGATGCGATCGGCGGCGGGTCGTTCGTGGCCATGGCAGCGGCGAATCCTCGCGTGCGTCATCGGATTGGCAAGCGTTCGCACCACACGGGCCGCGGGGTAGGCTCCTGACACCGCGACTCCGCATGCAGCTCGCTCCGACGATTCCGTCCCCACTGGCGGGCGGCGAAGAACTCCGACTGCGCCACCCCCTGCCGCACGTCTGGACGCAGCGCGGCTCGGCCGGTGCGCGCCCGTTCGGCGTGTACTGGTCCGAACGCGATGGGCTGGGCCGCCTCCATCCGGAGCCGACCGACGCCGAACTCCAGCGCTTCTACGACACCGCGTCGTACGACGCCTACATGGGCGACGGCGAACGCGCCGCCGCTGGGCGCGCGACCGCGGCTCGTCCGCGCCTGTCGGCGCGGGTGCTCGCGCGCATCGCCCGCTGCTTCGATCGCAGCGTGCCACTGACGCCCGGACTGCTCCACGACAAGCTCGGCGGCCGCCCGGGCCGACGCATGTGTGATCTCGGTTGCGGCGGCGGGGCGATGCTGCGCGGAGTGCAGGCACTCGGCCACGAAGTGCTCGGCGTCGACCCGAGCCCGGTGGCGATCGAGTCAGGGCGCCGCGGCGGCTGGCCCGTGCTCGCGGGCACGGCCGAGGACCTGCCGGCGGACTGCCCGCGCGGCGCGTTCGACCTCGTGCTGCTGAGCCACTCGCTGGAACACTGCCGCGATCCGCAACGCGCGCTGCGCAATGCCGCGAGCCTGCTCGCCGCCGGCGGCGCGCTCGTCGTCGAGGTGCCCAACCACGCTAGCGCGGGCTTCGCCACGTCGGGCGCCGCGTGGTTCCACACCGATGCCGGTCGCCATCTGTGGTTCTTCACGCCAACCAGCCTCGCGCGACTCGCCCAGCTCGCCGGCCTCGGCGCCGTGAACTTCGAGTTCGACGGCTTCGCGCGCCAGTTCGCCTGGCTCGCCGCCGAGCAGGAAGTCTGGGACGCGCTCTACGCCGCCAACCCTGCGGTCGGCGCCGCGACGCGACGACCTTCGGTCACCTCGCAGGTGCGCTTGCTCGTGAGCGCGCTGTCGAGCGGTCGGCAACGGCGCTACGACTCGGTCCGGATGATCGCGCGCAAGCCATGACCAGTGCACCGCTGCCGTTCGAGGAGCCGTACGTCTCGCCGAGCGATCCCGACTGGTCGCGGGAACGCTGCGGCTGGTTCGCCTGGCAGCCCGGCCGCCAACTGCTGCGTTGGATCCGCTGCCACCAGGCGGCCGCGAACAAGCCCTGGCCGCTGCGCGTCGTGGTGCGTGGGTTCGCGGTGCTCGCGCACCGATTCTGGAGCGTTGTCTCCGGCGCCGACATCCCGCTCGGCGTGCGCATCGGCGGCGGCCTGTTCCTGCCGCACCCGAACGGCATCGTCGTGCACGCCGACGCCGTGATCGGTCCCAACTGCCTCCTGTTCCAGCAGGTGACGATCGGCGCCGACCATCGCGGCGGCGTGCCAACGATCGGCGGCCACGTCGACATCGGCGCCGGCGCCAAGTTGATCGGCCGCATCCAGGTCGGCGATCACGTTCGCATCGGCGCGAACGCCGTCGTCGTCGACGACGTCCCGGCGTGCAGCACGGCGATCGGGATCCCGGCCCGAAGCCGGCCGCGAACCGTGCCGGCCGCTCGGTGAACCGCGTCGGCTGCTCGCGGGCGCGAACCCCCGATGCGCAGCGCCGCAACGCGCGTCCTACTTCTGGCCATCCCGGGCATGGACCGTGGCCGCATCCCCGGGGTTCGGCGTAGGGTGCCCTGCCTCCCGAGGCCAGCCTGCGGCTTCGGCACCACCCCTGAGGTACTCTTTCCGACTCTGCGATGTTCCGTCTGTTTCCGCTCGTACTGCTCGCCGGCGTCCTGCCGGCCCAAAGCGTCCCTTCCGGGTTCACCATCGACACGCTGGTCTCCGGTCCGCTCAACCAACCCAACGACTTCTGCTTCCTGCCTGACGGCCGGGCGCTGATCGCCAACGCCGACGGCACGGTCACCCTGCACGCGAACGGGGCAACGGCACTCGTCGGCACGGTGCCGAACGTCGAACTCACCGTCGAGCGCGGCCTGCTGAGCCTCGCCGCCGACCCGAACTTCCCGAACAACGGCTACGTCTACGCCTGGTACGCGAGCACCCAGGACGACTTCCTGCACCTGGACCGCTTCACGTGCACCGGCAGCCTCGCCAACGCCTCGAGCACGAATCTCACGTTCGCCGCCAGCAGCCGCCGCGTCGTCCTCGGCACCGTGCCCGACCTCGCCGAGTTCCACAACGGCGGATCCCTGCGCTTCGGCCCCGACGGCATGCTCTACCTGTCGATTGGCGACGATGGTGACTCGTGCGTGGCGCAGAACGTGGCCAGCCAGGTCGGCTGCCTCTTGCGTATGAACGTCGCCGGCCTTCCCGCTGGTGGCAGCACGACCTTGCCGTCGTTCGCGACGCTCGATCCCGGCAACAACCCGCTCAGCAGCGCGAACGACTTCTCGCAGCTCGTCATCGGCCACGGACTGCGCAATCCGTTCCGCATGGAGATCGACCCGCTGACGGGCAACATCTACATCGGCGACGTCGGTGAGTCGGCCGTCGAGGAGTACTCCGAGTACGTCTACGTGCCGGGCGCCCTGGCGCTGCGGAACTTCGGCTGGCCGTTCCGCGAAGGCGACATCCCGGGGCCGTCGTGCGGCGGCACGCCGCCGGCCGGCATGATCGATCCGATCCTGGCAATGCCGCACGCGGCGAGTTGGGGCTCGATCATCGGCGGGGCGCTGTACCGGAATCTCGGTGCGTCATCCGGATTCGGCGCGGCCTACGAGGGCAATGCGTTCTGCCTCGACTTCGGCGCCGGGCTGCTCCGCCGCATCCAGAAGGTCGGCGGAACGTGGATGACGCCAGCGGCAGTGCCCGGCCAACCGTCGCCATCGAACTGGGGCACCGGTTTCACCCACGTGACGAGCCTGCGGCTCGGCCCCGACGGCAGCCTCTGGTACACGCAGCGTTCGTGGACCGGCGGCGAGCTGTGCCGGATCCGCAAGATCAACACGCAGAACACGGTCGTCGCGATCAGCGGCGGCACCCAACGCACCGCCATCCAAGATGTGTTCGCGCAGCCAGTGGTCGCGCGGCTGCTCGACGCCCAAGGCAACCCGGTTGCGGGCGGCCTGGTCAACTTCGCCGTCAGCGGACCGGCAACCGTGACGTCGACGAATCCGGCGACGACCGACGCCAACGGCCATGCCCAGGTCACGGTCGCCGCCACGGCCAATGGCGGCGCGATCATGGTCACCGCGACGAGTGTCGGTGCTGCGAACAACGCGACGTTCAGTCTCTACGCCCGCAAGCTGACCACCGCATTCTCGGCGCCGCTGTTCTCGCTGCAGGTCGCCAACCAGACGAGCGCATCGCCGGCGCAGACGCCGTACATCGTACTGCTGTCGCTGCCCGGCTCGCCGCGCCTCGCGTCGCCGATCGGGGCCATCTGCATCGACCCCGGCTACGCACTTGCGGTGGTGCTCGAGGACGGCATCGGCCTGTTCGGCGGCGTCTCCTACTCGGGCACGGGCGCGATCGGCAACCCAAGCCTGTCGAAGCTCTACTCGGTTCCGAACGGGCTGTTGAACGGCCAGCTGGTGACGTTCCAGGCCTTCGGCTTCGACATGCTGACCGGCTGGTTCCGCACCAACTGCACGCAGGTCCAGTTCTGACCCGCGCGGCGGTGCGGTTGCCGGATGCCGTCGGTCCGGCGATCGCGTAGCGTGCGCGCGTGATGCCCGGCAACCGGAGGCGGTGGTAGTGGAGGTCGTCGCCATCGCGCTGACCGTCGTCGCTGCGATGCTCGCGTTGCCTGCCCTCGTCTTCGCGGCGCAGTGCGTGCTCGGCAGTCCGCGCTGGCGTGATCGCGCGCCACCGGTGACCGGGCCACTGCGTCTCGGCGTGCTGGTTCCTGCGCACGACGAGGCCGCGGGCATCGCCGGCACCGTGACCAACGTGCTCGCCCAGCTCGGCGCCGGCGACCGCCTGGTCGTGATCGCCGACAACTGCGGCGACGACACCGCCGCGGTCGCCCGCGCGGCCGCCCTTCGGGTCGGCTCGGCGGCGCAGTGCCTTGTCGTCGAGCGCCGCGACGAAGCGCGACGCGGCAAGGGCCACGCGCTCGCGTTCGGCCGCGCGCAACTCGCCGCCGACCCGCCGGACGTCGTGGTCTGCATCGACGCCGACTGCCGCATCGTGCACGGCACGCTGCCAGCACTCGCGGCGTGGGCTGCGGCGACCGGCCGGCCAGCACAAGCCGACTACGTGCTGGCGCGCGGCGGGAGCGGCGCCGCGATGGCCGCCCTCGGAGCGTTCGCGGTGCTGGTGCGCAACCGGGTCCGGCCGCGCGGCATGGCGCGCCTCGGGCTGCCGTGCCAGATCACCGGCAGCGGCATGGCGCTGCCCTGGTCGCGCAGCGAAGCGCTGCACGGACTCGGCGCCAACATCGTCGAAGACCTCGTGCTCGGCCTCGAGTCGGCGCTCGCCGGTCATCCGCCGCTCGGCTGCCCCGAGGTGCGCGTGCACAGCGAACTGCCGGCCCGCGACGACGATGCGCTGGTCCAGCGCCGACGCTGGGAGCACGGCCAGCTCGCTACCGCGTTCGCGTTCGCGCCGCGGCTGCTGCTCACGGGCGTGTTGCGGCTGCGGCCGAGTCTGTTCGCGCTCGCGTTCGATCTGCTGGTGCCGCCACTGGCGCTGCTCGTCGCCGCCGTCGTCGCCACGCTGCTCGCGAGCGCGGGCCTGTGGCTGGCCGGCGGTTCGACGCTGCCGCTTGCCGTGGCCGGCGGCGCCTTCCTCGCCGTGCTGCTCGGGACGGCCGTGGCGTGGTGGTGCCACGGCCGATCGGTCCTGCCTTGGCGACAACTGCTGCGCGTGCCGCTCTACGTCGCGTGGAAGCTGCCGCTCTACTTCGGCCTGCTGCGCGGCAGGGAGAAGGCGTGGCGCCGCACCCGCCGCGACGGCGAGGCGAGCTGATTCGCTGCGCCTACCGCCGTGTCGCCGCAGACACCGGCCGGATCCACTCGCGCGCGGCCGGAACGGGCTCGCCCGCGATGTCCACCATGACGGCCGCCGACCACTCGGTCGCCAGCGCCGTGACCAGCGACGCGTCGAGGCCTTCGCGGCCGTCGTGATGCACGACGATCGTCGACTGCCCGACCGTGGTCGACACGTCCTTCACGCCATCGAGGTTGCCGATGGCGCGCCAGATCCTCGTCTCGCAGCAGTCACCGCAGATCGCCTTGCCGAGGTCGACGCGCGTCGCCTTGGGGCTCGTCGCCGCAGCCGCAGTCGCACCTGCCGGCGACTTCGCGGCGGGCTCGACGCCCGCCTGCCAGCCCGCGGTCAGTCCGGCGGCGACGCCGACCACCACGGTCGCCGCGACGAACAGAACGCGCAGCCAACGATTCGAAGTCAGGCTCATTGCGGCCACAGCCGGATCACGTGCATGCGCCGCAGGCTGTCTTCGCTGCGACCGTCATAACCGTACACGTTCAGCGCCATGCCGCCCACCGGCTGCACCCACACGGTGTTGTTGGCGGTGTCCTGCCAAATACGGGCCCCCGTAGTGTCGGCGAGCACGTGGGCGATGCTGGTGCCGTTGTTGACGAACAGCCGCGTCGTGTTGTTCGCGACCTTCTGCGCCTGGCTGAACCCGTCGTAGCCCGAGTCGAAACGGCCGGTCACCGGCACGTTCCCCGGCCACGGCAGTCCGACCAGCAGGCGGTCCGTCGGGCGCCAGAGGTTCTCGAACTGCACGCGCAATTCGCTCACCGGCATGCGGCCGCTCGGGATCGTCAGCTTGTAGCGGCCACCGCTCGCGACGGAGAAGTAGCGCATGCCCGGGAAGAACAGCGACTGCGACGGTTCGCCGATCGTCTGCTCGGCGATCTCGACGTTGGAGTCGTTGAGCCGTGCGAGCCGCATCGGCACGAGGCTCGGGCCGCCCCAACCCTGCGGCGTGTCGTTGTCGAGGGTGACGTCGTGCAGCCCATGGAACACGTGCGGCGTCGAATAGCCGTTGCTACCCGCCGGACTCACGGCGACCAGCGTGCCGATCCCGTGCGTGTAGAAGGTGCGGTTCGGGATCAGGTAGTTGCCGGCCGGGCCCCAGTAGCCGTGCGGATCCCAGATCGCACCGGGCAACGTCCAGTAGCGGAACTTGCCAGGAGTGCCGGTGGTCAGCGGGAACCCGTCGAAGTACGGCGGCGGCGTCAGGAAGCCCGCGTTGCTGTTGATGAGCTTCCACCGCGCGTTGCGGAAGTTGCCCAGCCCGATCGCGCGGTCGTAGAGATCCGACGAGTCGAAGACGCCAGCGCCGTAGACGAACTGCGAGTTGGGCGCGACCGTCGGCCCCTGGAACGGGTAGTTGATCGCGACGATGTCCTCGATGTCGAGGTTGTAGTGGTAGCTCGCCAGGCCAATGCGGCGCGGATCCGCGAACGGTGTCGCCGAGTTGAGGCTGCGCCCGATCAGCAGCGTGCCCTGCATCACGGCCTTGATCGACTGCCCCTGGAAGTCGCGAGTGTTGTTGTCGGCCGCCGTCCAGTCGAGGTACTGCGCCGCGCCAACGCGGTTCTGGTAGCCGCCGTCGTTGTTCTTCCACACGCGGTTGCGTGACATCGTGAACGGCTGGCCGGGGTCGTAGCGCTGCGCGAACACCGCGCCAGCCTCGTTGGTCACCACGAACTCGGTGATGATGCCTTGCAGCCTGTTGCCGTGGCCGATGTTGTCCTCGTAGAGGTGCACGACCTGCATGCCGGGCTGCACGTTGCAGTTGCGCGAATCACCGAAGCAGGCATTCGCGAACGAGTTCCAGAGCCCACGCCCGTCGCAGTCCGACGCGCTGTTGCCGGTGACCGTGTTGGCCGGATTGGTCAGCCAGAACCCCGACGGCGAGTCGTCGTGCTGCTTGAGGCGGTTGCCACCGGGGTCACGCACCTTCATCGCGACGCAGCCGGTGATCGTGTTGCGCATCTCCGAGCCGTCCTCGAAGAAGAACGCATGGCCGCGGATGTCGACGGCGTACACGCTGTCGACCGTGACGCCGCACACGCCATGGACCGTGACAGCACGGTTCGAGCTGTCCCACACCGAGCTGTGCCGCAGGAACTGCGCGTCGGCCGGCGCATCGCCCAGGTACTCACCGCCGCCCTGGCCGGCCGCGTTCGCCGGGCTGTACGACAGCATGTGCCAGTGGAACGGATAGCGCCCCATCGCGCGGCGCTGCCCGCAGCGGCGGAACTCGACGCCGCTGACCTGCGCCGAACTGCTCAGGCCCATCACCATCACGTGCGCCCCGAATCCATCGGTCGTCCACGCCGCGTCGTTGGCGCCCTGGATCACGATGCGCCGCGTGAGATTCACGATCTCGGCGCGCTGATCGAGTTCGCGCGGCGTGGTGGCGCGAGTCGTCGTGAACGTGCCCGGCGTCAGGCTCACGCCCGTGCCGTTGACCGGCACGTCGAGCGGGTACTGCATGCGGCCCCAGCGGAACGTCTGCAGCGGCGTCGTCGTCTGCAGCGACGGGCCGGTCGTGTCCGCGGCCAGCGTCAAGATCTCGGTCTGGCCGACACCATGGAAGTCGGTCGTCGAGATCGCGATGCGGTCGCCCGCGCGCCAACTGACGGCGTCGGCGAGCACGAAGCTGGTCGCCCCGGCAGCGGCATGGTCCGCGAGCCAGGTGCGGGTGCGTTGCGGCACCGTCCCGAACAGGCGCAAGGTGCCGCCCGGCGTCACTCGCAGACCACGAGCGACACCATCGTTGTCGAGCGCGTTGTCGGCGCTGCGCGGCGTATGCGCGGAGCGCGGTCCGGTCATCGTGATCGTCGCCGTCTTCGTATGCGGCGCAGCGCCAGTTCCGATCTGCAACGTGCCGGCTGCGAGAACCTCGATGCTGCGCGCCGTGATCGCGACGTTGACCTCCGGATCGGCAACCAGGTCGCCCTCGATGCGGAGCCGGTCGAGCGACGCAGTGGCGACGTCGAGCAGCACGGCCTGCCCGGGACCGATGTGAACGTTCGCGTTGTCGCCAGGAATCACGCCATCGGGCCACGTCGTCGGGTCCGACCATCGCGCACTCGGCGTCGGCACACCACCACCGCCACCACCACCA
>CALFZH010000057.1:0-30467 GCA_937952215.1 uncultured bacterium | reverse complement strand
CGGCGGCCCGGGTTGCCGGCAACGCTGCGTTCGTGGCCGCCGACGAAGGAACGCCGTCGAGCGGCTGCAGCGACCGGTCCGGCGCTGCGTCGCTGCGGGCCACGGGGCCGGACGACGCCGACGAAGAGGGCAACGCCACCGCGACCCGCGGCACGGCGCGCGCGGACGCCGGAGCGATGGCCGGCGGCGCGTTGCTCGCCGCCGCAGCCGCGAGTTGGCGCGAGCCATCGACGCCGCGGACCAGGCTCGACGCCGGTCGTTCTGCCGACGCCGCCAACTCGGCCCCGGGGGCCGGGGCGCGGGCCGCCACCACCGCCATCGCCGGCGACACCAGCGACTCGGCAGGCAGGCTCGCCGCCTTGGCCGCCGCCGGCGGTGCGTCGCTGACGGCACCCGTTGCGGCTGGCGCATCGGTTGTCGGCGCATCGGCGAGTGCCGGCGCGGGCGGCACGACGGCTTGGGCTTCGGGCTCGGGCAACGCCGCTCCGGCGTCGGGCGCGGACGACAGCGCCGGCGCGGCGACCGCCGGGCGACCAACGGCGCTGCCAGGCGCGGCGACGACGAACGACGTCGCCGACTCGACGGCGCGAGCGCCACGCAGGACCGCCGGGGTCGCCGGCTCGTTCGCGGCGAGATTCGCCGCGGCAATCGACGCCGAGGCATCGGCGCCCTCGAGGCGGGCCATCGTGGCCGCCGCATCGGCGACCTCGACCGGAGCGTCGAGGTCGCGGGCCGTCGCGTCGCTCGTGCGCTCACCGCCTGCTGCAAGCTGCGCAGCCTCCGCGACGTCGCGCGGCGCCGCCGTCGCCGGCGCGTCCGCCGCAAGTGAACGCTCGCTCGGCGTGAACTGCGCGCTGGCCCCGACGGCATTGCCGCCGCCCGCCGTCGGCGAGGCCGCGATCACCGACACCTCGATGCCGTCCGCGTCCTGTTCGCCGGGCAACAGCGAGCCGGCGATCTCGACGCCCATCAGCCACAGGAACAGCAGCAGGTGCAGCAACAGCGACAGCAGCAGGCACTGCGCGACCAGATCGAGCGTCGACCAGCGGCGACCGAAGTGCAGCAGCAGCAGCAGCACGGCGCTGGCGGCGGCGAGGCCGAGCAAGAGCCACTCGATCCAGTCCTGCCCCGGCCACCACGGCACCAGTTCGCGCGCAGTGCTGCGATACCACAGGCCGGAACCGCCGTCGGCGCCGTTCGCCGACCACAGGCCGACGTTCGTGCCATCGCTCGACGGCGACGGACTGCGCATCGCGGCAGCACCGTGGCCGGCGTCGATCGGCAGCGGCGCGGCGAACACGCCCGCGTGGCGGCTCGCGCGAACGAGCCGCCAGCCATCGCCCGGCCGCCGTTCGACGAACCACAACGATGCGCCGTCGGCGGCGAACGCTGGATCGCGCCTCGCCGTGGCGCGGCCGCCGGGTGACTCTACGTACACCGGTGTGGGATCCTCGACGGCGCCGATCGCGTGGCGGAACAGGCCGCCATCGCCGCTGCCGTCGCCGCGTCGCGCGCTGCGCACGAACACCAGTTCGGCGCCATCCGGCGACGGTGCTGGATCGATCTCGTCGAACGCGGTGGCCGTCGCCGGCACCGCGATGACTTCCGCGGCGGCGGCCTGGAGGCGCGGCGCCACCCACAAGTCGTAGCCGCCCGCCCCACCAGGCCGGTCCGACGCAAACCACACGCGTCCCGCGGCATCGACGGCCGGCGACAGTTCGTTGTGCGGCCCGTTCAGGCCGTAGACCGGCTCCGGCGGCAGCGCACTGCGCGCGGGATCCCAGACGACGAGGTCCGCCGTGCCGTCCGCTTGCAGGCGACCGTAGAGCAGGCGGCCACCCGGCAGTTCGGTGATGCGGCCCGCGACCGGCCCCGGCACCTCGGCGACCACCTCGGGCGTGGACCACGCGAGCATGCCGGCTCCCGGCATCGACGCTCCGGATCGTTCGTGCGCGCCGTCGGTGTAGTAGAGCGGTCGCCCGCAGTGCACACCGCACCAGGCCGCCAGCGCCACGAGCAGCAACGCCCACAGCCCGCGCATCGCCCAACGCCGAGTGCCTTCGCGCAGCGCCATGGCTCACTTCACCGGCAGCGCTGCGAAGTCGACCTTCTTGATCTTCGCCAGCCGGCAGGCGTCGAGCACCTGCACGCCGATGCCGAACTGCGCCTGCTGGTCGCCGCGCACCAGCACCGCCTGCTCGGCGTTGCGCTGGCCCGCGGCGGCCAACTTCTGCCGCAGCGCCTCGAGCGTGACTTCGCGCCCGTCGACGTGCAGTTTGCCGTCGGCCAGCAGGTTCACGACCAGCGGCTTGTCGCCCTTGCCGGCGTCGCCGGACTTCGCCGACGGCAGCCGCATGTCGAGGTTGACCTCGTCGCTGCGGAACGTCGTCGCGGCGAGGAAGAAGATCAGCAACAGGAACACCACGTCGACCATCGGCGTGAGGTTGATGCCGCCCTCGTCCTCGGCTTCGCGTTCAAGCCGCATGCGTGCCCTCCGCGATCGGCGCGCCCGCACCTTGCGGCCGCGCCGCCAGCGCCTCGATCGCCGGCGCGGTCGTCGCCGCGATCGCCGCGGCGAGCCGCCGCACGCGCGCGGTCAGGTGGGCGCCGACCAGCGTCGCCGGGATCGCCACGAACAAGCCGAAGATCGTCGTGTAGAGCGCCACCTTGATGCCGGCGGCGAGCGCTTCGTTGCTCTCGGCCTTGCCGAGCCCCGTCTGCTCGACGGCGGCGAACGAGTCGGCGATGCCCATGACCGTGCCGAGCAGCCCGAGCAACGGCGCCACCGTCGCCATCAGGTGGATGCCCCGCACGCTGCCGCGCAAGTTCGCGGTCTCCTCGGCGAGCCGGTCCTCCATCGCCTTCTCGACGTCGGCGAGCGGGAAGCCGCGCCGCCGCAGACCGGCGGCGAGCACGCGCGCCGCCGGTGCCGTGGCCTCGGCGATGCCGGCCTCGATCACCTCGCTGCGACCGGCCACGACCTGTTCGACCGCGTCGCGCACGACCGGGGGCAGCACGCGCGCGCGGCGCAGGCTCAGGTAGCGTTCGAGCGCGAGGCCGGCGACCACCACCGAGCAGCCGAGGATCGGCCACATCAGCAGTCCGCCGGCGGTGAAGAACTCGCCGATCGTCGCGACGGTCGGCGCCTGGTAGTCGTTCGGCATCGTCATCACCTCGCTCGCTGCCGGAGGGTGAGGCACATTCGGTTTCGGATCCCCGGCGCCGCCGCGGATGCGGCCGCCGAAGGCAATCTGGGAACGTGGATCCTGGGCGTGTTCACAGGACCTCAGTTGGGGCGCAGCCGTTCGCCGGCGGTCTTCGCCTCGGCGCTGCCGGCGTGCTGGTCGACGAGTTCGCGGAAGAACCGCTGCGCCTTGTCGGGTTGCTGCAGGCGCTCGTAGACGAGCCCGGCGTGCAGGAGGCCGCGACGGACCCACTCGGCGTGCGCGTAGAGGATCGGCAGCTGCACGTAGGCGTCGGCCGCACCGCGCAGTTCCCCACGCGCCTCGCGGCTCTCGCCGAGCCGGAACTGCGCCTCGGCGCCGAGCGGACCGTCGCTGAGTTCGGTCGTTCGCAGCAGGCAGGCCTCGGCCTGGTCGTACTCCTTGCGCAACACGCGGGCCCGGCCGAGCCAGAGGTTGGCGCGGGCGAGATCGGCGCGGGCCTGGCCCTCGCCACGCAGGAACGGCTCGAGCGCCTCCACCACGACGTCGGGCTGCCGTTGGCGCAACGCGCACTCGCCGAGCAGCAGCCGGGCCGCCGCGGCGCGCGGGTGCGCTGGCTCCGCCTTCACCAACTCCCGGGTCGCCGCGATGGCCCCCGTGTCGTCGTCGAGCCGCACGCAGCACTCGGCGACGAAGTAGCGCGCCTCGCCGACCAACTCGCCGCTGCCAGCGGCCGCGACCTGGACGAACCGTTCGCGTGCAGCAGCGAGTTGCTGCCGGTCGCTGCCGGCGGCTTCGAACTCGGCGAACGCGAGCCGGTACCACGCGTGAGGACGCGCAGTGCCTTCGACCGAACCGAGCCACCGCCGCGCCGCGACCAGGTCCTTCTGCGCCAACGCGTGCAGGCCGAGCTGATGCCGGCTGTCGCCCGCGATCTCGACGTCGGCCGAGTCGGCCGACTGCTGGAACGCCGCCAGGGCACCGGCTTCGTCGCCCACCTTGCGGCAGGCCAGCGCCAGTTCGTACTGCAAGCGGTCAGGCCGTTCGTAGCCGCCGTCCTTGACGAGCGCCCCGAGCGTGGCGCTCGCCGACTTGGCGTCGCCGCTGCGCGCTTCGGCAATCCCGAGCGCGTACCGCATCGCCGGCGCCTTGCCGTGCGCGGCGAACTGCCGCAGGAAGCCCTTCGCCGTCGCGATCGCCGCCGGCCAGTCCTCGCGGCGGTGGTGCAGCGCCGATTCGAGTTCGAGCAGGCCCGGCAGTTCGGCCACCGCCGCCCCGTGCGCCTTCGCCGCCGCGAGCGCCTTGCTGCAGGCGTCGTCGTCACCGAGTTCGAACGCGCACCACGCGCGCCCGGCGAGCGCGCGGGCGCCGGTGGCGTCGGGATGGCGCTCGAGCTGCGCAAAGGCGGCGTCGGCCGCTTTGAAGTCGCCGCGCTGGTAGAGCAGTTCGGCCTGCTCGACGAGGTCGCCCGTCGCGGCCTGCGCCCCGCCACGCGCCTGCGCCACCGCGGCAGCCCGGGTCAGGCGTTGCTCCGCGCCGGCGAGGTCGCCGTTCTGCCGCAGCACGCGCGCCGCCACGCGTTCGGTGCGATCCAGGAACGCGCCCTCGCGGTAGCGGGCGCGGTACCGGTCCGCGCTCGCCAGCGCCGCCGGCAGCGAACCGCTCTCGAGTTCCGCCAGCGCCTGCATCGCCAACGCCTCCTCGGCGTGCGGCGACTGCGCATCCGCCGCGATCGCCGCGAAGCGCTTCGCCGCCCCGGCCGCATCCTGTTGCAGATAGCGGCACCAGGCGAGCTTCCAGCCGGCGGTCGCACGGTGCGCGCCGTCCTCGGCGAGCGGCGCGTAGTCCTTCTCGGCCGCGGCGTACTGCTGCATCGCGAACCGGTTCTCGGCGCGCGCGAGGGCGGCATGCGTGGCGAGGCGATGCGGCGGCTGCAGCGACAACACGGCGTCGGCGCGCGCGATCGAAGCCTCGTGCTGCCCGAGCGAGTGCAACGCGAAGCACGCGCCGTAGAGCGCATCGCCGCGCAGTTCGCCGGGCGCATCGGCGGGCACGCCGTCGTAGGCCTTCGCCGCCTCCGCCCACTGCTCTTGCTGGGCGTGCGCCTCGCCGAGGGCGAACGACAGCCGCGGCCGCTCCGCCGCTGGTGCCACCGCCAGGGCTTGCTGCAGCGCCGCGATCGCTTCGCCGCCGGCACCGGTCGCCAACGCGCACAGCCCGAGCAGTTCGCGCGCCTGTTGCTGCACGGCAGCGGCGACGCCTTCGGCCAGCAGCGGCTGCAGGATCGGCGCCGCCTCTGCCGGCTTGCCGTCCTGGTACAGCGCGCGGCCGTGCTCGAGCCGCGACGACGCCGCCTGCGGCGCATCGGGGAAGGTCGTGACCGCCGCCGCGAACCCCGCCGCCGCCGCGCGCCGGTCGCCGCGGCCGAGGGCGACCCACGGCAGCGCGTGCGCCGCGTCGTCGGCAAAGTCGCCGCCGAGCTTCACCGCGCGCTGGAACACTCGCTCGGCCGCGTCGAACTCGCCGAGGCGCAGCAGCGCGTCGCCGCCGAGGTAATTGCACTCGCCCTTGCCGTTGTCGTCGGGCGCCGCCGTCGCCGCGAGCGCGAACGTCGCGGCCGCGTCGCCCAACTGCTGCTGCCGCAGTTGCGCGAATCCGAGCTGGTACAGCGCCGGGAACCGGAAGCTCGCCCGTTCGCCGGTCGCCGCGTCGGCCGCGGCTGCGAACGCGCCTGCCGCCAGATCGTCCTTGCCGAGTTCGCGCAGCGCCTCGCCTTCGGCATAACGCGCCGCCGCGAGCAGGTAGTGATCGGCAGCCACGTCCTTCGCCAACTGCGCGAACTGCTCGACGGCCCGCGCGTGGTCCCTCGCCGCCTCGAACAGTCCGCCCAGCCGATAACGGCACTCGGCGCGCAGGGCGAAACCGGGGCCGCCGACGGTCAGGGCCATCTGCAGCGACTCGATCGCGCGGTCGTTGCGGCCGGTCTCGAGACGGGCAAGACCGAGTCGGTAGTGCGCCTCGGCGGCCAGCGGATGGCCCTTCTCGCGCTGCAGGAACTCCTCGAACTGCTTGGCCGCTTCCTCGTGCAGGCCGCGCTGCTGCAGACCGACGGCAACTTGGAATGCTCGCGGCGGTCCGTCGTTCTGGGCGGGCAGGGCGGCGAGCACGAGCAGGGCGGTGGCGAGCGCGCGAGACATCTTGGTGGCTTCGGTCCGCGCTGGCGACTATTCGGGCGCGGGGGGCGCACCGTAGCCGCTGCTCGTGGCCTCCGCATCCCGCTCGCGCATCGACGCGCGGCGCCAGGGCGGGAAGCCCGGAGCACTCCCCTCTGCCGCCCTCGGGCTCGTGCTGGCCGCGGGTGCGCAACTCGTCATGATATGGGGCCTTTCCATGCCGAGCCTCCGCCACCCGCTGCTCGCCGCCATCTCCGTCCTCGCCGCCTGCACGGCCCAGGGAACTCCCGAAGCGTCCTCCGCCGCGAGGCGCGCAGCGTCCGGCAACGCCCCACCGGCCATCGCGCGCGAGTTCCGCGGCGCTTGGGTCGCGACCGTCGACAACATCGACTTCCCGAGCCGACCGGGCTTGCCGACTGCGACGCTGCGCGCCGAGATCGACGCCATCGTCGCGCGGGCCGTGCAGCTCGGGCTGAACGCGCTGGTGTTCCAGGTTCGCCCCGCTGCCGACGCGTTCTACGCCTCGCCGCTCGAGCCGTGGTCGGAGTGGCTCACCGGCCAGCAGGGCAAGGCTCCCGACGGCGACTTCGATCCGCTCGCATACGTCATCGAGCGCAGCCACGCCGCCGGCCTGCAACTGCACGCGTGGTTCAATCCGTTCCGCGCCTGGCACCCCGCCGCGAAGGGCGCTGCGCACAGCAGCCACGTCACGCAGCGCGCCGCGCGACTGTGCGTGCAGTACGGCAAGTACCAGTGGATGGACCCGGGCGAACCGCTCGCGGTCAAGTGGTCGCTCGCCACGGTGCAGGACGTCGTGCGCCGCTACGACGTCGATGGCGTGCACCTCGACGACTACTTCTACCCGTACCCCGAGGGCAAGCAGGCGTTCCCCGACAACGCGAGCTTCGCGAAGTACCGCGCCGGCGGCGGCACGCTCGGACGCAGCGACTGGCGACGCGCCAACATCGACGACTACGTGCGGCGTCTGCACGACCTGGTCCGCGCCGAGAAGTCCTGGGTCGCGGTCGGCATCAGCCCGTTCGGCATCGCGCGGCCAGGCGTGCCCGCGGGCATCCAGGCCGGCATCGACCAGTACGAACAACTCGCCGCCGACGTGCCGAAGTGGATGCGCGAAGGCTGGCTCGACTACCTGACGCCGCAGCTCTACTGGCCGATCGACCAGAAGCCCCAGGCCTTCGGCACGCTGCTCTCGTGGTGGCACACCCAGAATCCACGACGGCGGCACCTGTGGCCGGGCATCAACCCGGGCCGGGCGCTCGCGAACGCCAAGAACTGGCGCCCTGACGAGCTGGCTGAGCAGATCGCGCTGATCCGCGCCGCCGATCGGGCGCCGGGCCATGTGCACTTCAGCTTCAAGGCGCTGCGCAGCGACGCGCCGCACGTCGGCGGCGCCCTGCGCGATCGCGTCTACACCGAACGCGCCGTGGCGCCCGCGATGCCGTGGCTCGACGGCACGACGCCGCCAGCCCCTCGCGGCACCTGGCGCGACCGCGGCGTCGCGTGGACGGCGACACCGGCGGCACGCTTCGTCGTCGTGCAGGTTCGCGCGGCGAACGGCTGGCGCACGCAAGCGATCGTCGGCGCCGGCAGCGGCGCGTGCGACGTCCCGCCGGAAGCCAAGGCCGTGGCGTTGACCGCGGTGTCGCGCACCGGCATCGCCAGCGAACCGGCGATCCTCGCGCGCTGACGGCCGCGTTCAGCCGCGGTGGCGCAAGGCGCCGGTGAAGCCGAACTTGCCGTGCATCACCTGGAAGAAGTGCGACGGCCCGAGCCCCAGGTGGCGGAAGCGCACGCTGGCCGGCTTCAGCACGATGCGGCCGCCGACCGGCACCTGCAGCTGCACCTGGCCGTCGATCTGCGCGTACGCGTACTTCTTGCTGCCGGTCTCGACGACTTCGATCTCGATGCCGCTGGCGACCGGCAGTACGAGCGGCCGTGCACTCAACGTGTGCGACGCGAGCGGCGTCAACACCAGCGCATCGAGGTCCGGCGCCAACACCGGGCCGCCGGCGGCCATCGAGTACGCCGTCGAGCCGAGCGCGGTCGCGACGATCAGTCCGTCGCCGCGGTAGGTCGCGAGTTCGCCGCTGCCGCGGAACGCACGCACCGTGATCATGCCGCCCACCGCGGCGCGACTGACGACCACGTCGTTGAGGCCGAGCACGGGCGGCGTCGCAGTCCCGTCGAGGCCGACCATCGAGCACCAGTACATCAGCCTCGGCTCTTCGTGCAGCTCGTCGGCCAGCAGCATGTCGAGCGCTTGCTGCGTGTGTTCGTACTCGAACGAGGTCAGGAACCCCAGCCGCCCGCGGTTGATGCCGAGCGTCGGCCGCTGGTTCTGTCCCATGCGCCGGGCGGCCGCCAGCAGCGACCCGTCACCGCCCCACACCACGACGGCGTCGGCGGTCCGATCCTCGAGCGAGCTGTCGCGATCCATCACGATCTCGATCTCGCAGCCGCGGCCGGACAACCAGGTGGCGTGGTGCTGGATCAGCGCCTTGCTGCCGCCCTTGCGTTCATCGCCGACGAGCAGCAACCGTTTGCCGGCTTGCCTTGTCATCGACCCCTCACCGCGCGACGTGACTCGGCTTGTCGGCGAGGAACCGCTCGGCGACGTGCTGCGGCATCAACCCGCAGTGTTCGACGATCTGCGCGCGACTCATGTGCTCGAGGATGTCGTCGGGAACGCCCATGACCTGCACCTGCGCCCGCACCGGCCCGTGTGCGGCGAGGCACTCGAGCACAGCGCCCCCGAAACCACCGAGCTGGCTGTGGTCCTCGAGCGTGACGACGCGGTCGTGCCGGTCGCACAGCGCGAGCACGCCTTCGCGGTCGAGCGGCTTGCAGAACCGGGCGTTGACGACCTCGATGCGCAGGCCGCGCTTCTCGAGCAGTGCGGCCGCCTCGAGCGCGGTCTGCACCATGTGCCCATACGCGAGCACAGCACCGTCGCTGCCTTCGCGCAGGATCTCCATGCGCCCGAGTTGCACGGGCTGGTGCCGGCCGTGCCAGCCCGGCAGTTCGTTCGCGGTCGGCGCGTTGCCGCGCGCGTAGCGGATGCCGCTCGGCCCCGGCAGCGTCAACGCGAACTGCAGCATCTCGTGCAGTTCGGGGCCGTCCTTCGGCGACATCAGCACGATGCCCGGCATGCAGCGCAGGTAGGCGATGTCGTAGAGCCCGTTGTGCGTGGCGCCGTCCTCGCCGACGAGCCCGGCGCGGTCCATCGCGAACACGACCGGCAGCCGCTGCAGGATCACTTCCTGGAACACCTGGTCGTAGCCGCGCTGCAGGAACGTCGAGTAGATCGCCGCGATCGGCCGCATGCCCGCCGTCGCCAGCCCGGACGCGAGCGCCACGGCATGCTGCTCGGCGATGCCGGCGTCGAGGAACCGCTCGGGGAACTTGTCGCGGAACTCCATCAGCCCGGTGCCGTCCGGCATCGCCGCCGTGATCGCGACCAGGCGCGGGTCCGACTCGGCGAGACGCTGCATGCTGTCGCCGAACCACTCGGTCCACGAGCGGCCGGGCTTCTGCAGCGGCACGACCGGCTGCAGCACGCACGGCTCGACCGGCACCTTCTCGGGCTTCTTCTTCGGCTGCGGCTTGGCCGCGTGCGCGCGGTCGTAGCGGTCTTCGCTGCCCGGCACGCCCTTGCCCTTCTCGGTCAGCACGTGCAGCAGCACGACGCCATCGAGCTTCTTCACCGCTTCGAGCGCTTCGAGCAGCGCCGCGGTGTCGTGGCCGTCGATCGGCCCGAAGTAGCGGAAGCCGAGCGCCTCGAACAGGTGGCCGGGCACCACCATGTTCTTCACCATGTCGACCGCGTCGCCGAGCTTCTCGTCGAGCGTGGTGCCGACGACCGGGATCGCCTGGATCAGATGGTGCAGCGCTTCCTTCGCCTTGTTGTAGAAGGTGCCCGACCGCAGCTTGTTGAGGTGCCGGCTCAGCGCGCCGACCGTCTTCGCGATCGACCAGCGGTTGTCGTTGAGGATGACGAGGACCCGGTCCTGCTCGAGCGAGCCGCCGTGGTTCAGCGCCTCGAACGCGACACCGCATCCCATCGCCGCGTCGCCGACGACGGCCACGGAGTGGCGCTTCCTGCCGAGCATGCGGTCGCCCATGGCGATGCCGAGCGCCGCCGAGGCCGCCGTGCCGGCGTGCCCCATCAGGTAGACGTCGTAGGGCGACTCCCACTTGTTCGAGAACCCCGACAGGCCGCCCTTCTGCCGCAGCGAATGGAAGCGCGCCTTGCGTTCGGTCAGCAGCTTGTGCGGGTAGCACTGGTGCCCGACGTCCCAGACCAGGCGGTCGTCGCGGAAGTCGAAGCAGTAGTGCAGGGCGACCGTCAGCTCGACCACGCCCATGCCCGAACCGAGGTGCCCCCCGGTGATCGTGACGGTGTCCAGGATCACCCGGCGCAGTTCGGCGCAGAGTGCTGGCAACTGGTCACGGGGAATGCGCTTGAGGTCGTCGGGGTTGTCGACCTGGTCGAACAGGGGCGTCGGCGTTGGTTCCAAGTCGGGCTCCGCGCAGGCGTGGTCGGTCGCCGAGCGGCCGCGCCGTCTTAACGACGCCGCTGCACGGCTTGCCGTGCGGCATCTTGCAGCAGCACACCAGCCTCGTCCAGCAGCGTCCCGGCCGCCGGCCGGAACTCGCGCGCAGCCGCGACGATCTCCGGCGCCAGAGCACCCGCTGCGGCGGCGGTTTCCGCGGCCGCGGCGAGGCTGCGTTCGAGCCCCATCAGGGCCGGCCAGGTGAGCTTGCCGAGCGCCACGTCGGCGAGCGGGTTCTTGCCGAGTTCGTCCGCACTGCCGGTCAGATCGAGGCAGTCGTCGGCGATCTGGAAGGCCCGCCCGAGCAGGTCGCCGTAGCGCACGAGCGGCCGGGTCACCGCCGCGGGGGCGCCACCCGGCCCCGCTCCGCAGTGCGCGCCGACCAGCAGCGACGCGGTGATCAGCGCCCCCGTCTTGTGGTCGTGGATCCACTGCAGCCGCGCGAGGTCGTGGTGCTGCGGATCGCCTTCCGCGGCGAGGTCCTCGACCTGACCGCCGACCATGCCGAGGCTGCCGGCACCGCGCGCGAGAGCCTGCACCGCCGCCGGCCCGGCGAGTGCCACGCCCTCGAAAGCGAGCGTCAGCAGCGCGTCGCCGGCGAGCAGCGCCAGCGCTTCGCCGTGCACCTTGTGGCAGGTCGGCCGTCCCCGCCGCAGGTCGTCGTCGTCCATGCACGGCAGGTCGTCGTGCACGAGGCTGTAGGTGTGCAGGCACTCGAGGCCCGCTGCGGCGGCCAGCGCCTGCGACGGATCGCCGCCGACCGCGCGCGCGCCGAGCAGCACCAGCAACGGCCGCAGGCGCTTGCCACCGGGAAACAGCGCGTAGCGCATCGCCGCGTGCAGCGACGCCGGCGGGGTGTCGGCGGGCGGCAGCAAGGCGTGCAGGGCCTGCTCGACACGCGGCCCCCACGCGGCGGCAAACGCCGAGAACGTCGCCGCGGCGGGCGCTGTCGTCACTTGGTCACGACCATGCCGAGCATGGCCTCGCGTGCCGTTGCCGGCGTCAGGTTCGGGAGCAGCATGCGCAAGCCTTCGGCGGTGATGGTCGACTCGCGGGCGCCGCGGCGCAAGACTCCGGATCGCAGCAGCAGCGACACCACGCCGCTCGATTCGTCGATCTCGACGGCGAACCGTTCGCAGTGCGCACCGCCGACGACGCGCGCCTTGTCGTCGATGCCGACGAGTTCGGCCGTCAGGAACCAGCCATCCTGCATGCCGCGGAAGCGGTTGACGCGGAAACGCGGGTCCATGCCGGAGTCCGCCAGAACGCGGTCGAGCCGTTCGAGCCACTGCCGACGGACCGCTGCATCGACATCGGTCGTCGGCCGGGTGTCGCGCTGCGGCGCGTCGGGATAGACGCCTTCGGCACGCACGAGGAACGGCAGCTCCGCCTCGATCGCTGGCCCGTCGACACCATCGAACACGAGCGCCCAGCCGTCCTTCGGCAGCACCGTGCGTTCCGCCGCGAACGTGCGCACGCCCTCGAAGAACCGCAGTTCGAAGCGGTCCTTGCCGCGGTCGAGGGTCGCCGTCATGCGCTCGGCCTGAACGAACGCGACGTCGATGCCCTCGGGATCGCCGTCGAGCACTTCGACGCCTTCGAGCACGCCGCCGGCGAGACGTTCCGCGCGCAGGAAGCGCGGCCCGTGGAACCCCTGGCGACGCAAGGTCGACTGCAAGGCGACGAGGCAACTGCGCACGCCTTCCGGCATCGTCGGTGGCAACGCCGCCGCGGCGGCGCGCTCGGCTGCTTCCTGGTTGCGCTGCGCGAGCAGCGCTTCGACCGCGATCAGGCGGTCCTTGGTCGCCGCGAGTTCGAGCGCGACGCGCGCGTAGGCCCCGGCGTCGTCGGGCGGGGCCACAGCATTCGCCGGCGGCGGCACGGCAGCGGCGGCCTGTGCTTTGGCTGCGGCCTCGCGCGCGGCGATCTCCGCTTCTCCCGCCGTCGCGGCCAAGACGAACGTCTCGCGGAGCAGGAACGCGATCGTCGCCAACGCCACGACCCACGCGACGAGATGCCAGGAACGCATGAAGGCTGGCTTGTGACGGTCTCGATCGACGCGGCTTCCCGCGCCGGCGAACTCACCAGGGCTTGCCCTTGTGGTCGTTGTGCCAGGCCTGCCACTCGCGGAACGTCGTGAAGTTCTGCCGCGTCAGCCGCGCCAGCGCCCCGTTCCAGCGGTGTTGGATCGTGTTGAGCCGGTCCTGCGCGTTCTGCGCGTCGATGTTGGTGCCGAGCTGCGAGGCCTTCTCCGCGAGCTCGCCGTACTTCTTCAGCAGCTCGGTGACGATCTCCTTGCGCACCGCCTCCTTGCTCTCCTCGAAGTTGCCGAGCGCTTCGCCAGCGGCGGCGGCCAGCGCGGCCTCCGGGCTGCGCAACGCCTCATCGGTCAGGAACTTGACCATCGACTCGTCCTTGGTGCGGCCGAGGTTCTTCAGCACGTGCTCGCGGAACGGCACCCACTCGGTTCTCGCGGGGAAGCGCTTGTTGAGGTAGGTCTCCTTGAGGATCTTCGCGCCGTCGGCTTCGAAGTAGCCGAGCGCCTGCGCTGCGCCGACGTAGAGCTCGGTCTTGGTGTGCGGTCGGTCCTTGCCGTCCTTCAGCACACCCGCGAGCGCCTTCAACACCGCGAGCCGGTCCTTCGGGTCGAGCCCGTCGCGCGACTTGATCAGCAGCTTGTCGATCGCCTCGACGCCCTCGGCATCGCGCGCGAACTTCTTGTCGGCGACGACCTCCTTCAGCACCGCGATGCGATCCGCGACCTCCTTGTCGGGCCCCTTCGCTGGTGCGGGATCCTGCGCGAGCAGCAGGCCGCCGAGCAGCAACGGAAAGCACGCAGCGAACGTCGGCACGAAATGTCGGGTGAGCATCGGAGAACCTCCACTGGGGTCGACGCGGGCGCCGGGGTCGGGTCCGCGTCGGTGGTACGGAGACAAATACCGTGCCCCGGGTCGCGGCGCTCGTTCCGGCCGCCGCGGGTCGCCGGTCACGGCAACCGGCCCAGCAGGGAACGGGCCGCCTGACGCACCGACGCCATCGGCAGCAGATGCCAGCGGCTCGGCACGGCGATCTCGGGCGGGGCGCCCTGCCGCACCAACTCGACGGTCAGTTCGCGGGCGAGGGCGCTGAAACCCTGGTGGTGCGGCGAGACCAACGTGGCGTCGGCGTGGAAGTCGGCGATGTGCGCCAGCACCAGTTCGGTGTGCGGCGAGACCGCCAGCGACGCCAGCTCCGCCCGCCGCTCCATCTCCGCCTCGATCGCCGACGGCGAGAAGCCGAACTCGAACAGCAGACCGAGACCGCGCCAGAGGTTGTGCTCGATCGGCAGGTAGAAGAACGAGTCGACCAGGTGCTGCCGTTCGTGGTGGCGAATCGTGTCGAGTACGGCCGCTTCGAGGCCCTTGTCCTGCACGGGCGACATCACCGAGAGCCGCCAGCTCACGTCGAACGGGTCGTCGCCGGGCTCGGCGGGCAACGGATCGGCGAGCAGCGCCCGGCCGTCCTCCTCGGCGATGGCGCGCCGGTCGGCGATGCTCCCGGCCCACTCGCGCACGGCGTCGTGGTCGATCAGGAAGTGGTTCAGCAACGCCACGCCGGCGAGGTCGCCGCCGAGCACGCCGCCGAGCGAACGCACGTCGCGATCGATGCCGACGACCTCGAGGCAACGGGCCGGCAGCGGCAGGTCGTCGCTCGGCGCCAGTTCCTCGACCGACAGGCGCGTCACCAGCAGGCCTTCGGCGACACCGCCCGCGCGGCGGCCGAGCACCAGGTGGCGGTTGTACCGATCGAGGTGCGCAGCAAGCCCGCCGGCGAACGGATCGAGCATCTCGCCGACCAACGGTGCCGAGAACACCACGGGCTCGCCGATCACATCGCGTCCGAGCGCCTCGCGCGACAACTCGCGCAGCCCGGACAGCAGTTCCTGGAGCGACGCGCCGTCGCGCGTCCGGTAGCCGGCGTACAAGCGGCGGCGCAGGCCGTTCTCGAACGCCAGCTGGCCACGCGCCTCGTCGCGCAGCGCGCGGACCGTGGTGCTGTCGGGGAACGTGCGCAGCGCCAGTTCGCCGAGCAGTTCCACTTCCTGCAGCCAGCCGACGTCGCGCAGCGCTGCCAGCAGCGACTCGGCTCGCGACGCATCCGCCAACGGCTCGCCGGAGTACCACGGGCCACGCAGCAGCGTCAGCCAGCGACCGCGCACGCGGTTGGGCTCGCGGTCGACGACGTCCATCGGCACGTCGGCGACCACGGCAGCGAGGAACGCGCGCACGTCGCCGAGCGTGAGCAGCAGGTGGCGGTACTGCCGGCGCAGTGCCGGGCGCCGCCCGTCGGGTGCGAGCCGTTCGAGCAGCGTACGCAGGGCCTGCAACTGCCCACTGCGCTGCAGCAGCGTCACCAGCGTCGTAGCACCGCCCCGACTGTCGAACGCCGCCCAGCGCTCCGGATTCTCGCGCAGCGCGTCGAGCAGTTCGTTCGCCTGGTCGGGCGCCGGAGCCGTGTCGAGCCAGCCGGCCGCGAGCGCCTGCACGGCGGTGTCGAACGGCCGACCTCGCACCGCGGCGAGCAACGACTGCATGCCGCTGCGCTGGTCGTCGCGCGCGAACGCGATCTGCGCGAGGCCGAGGTGGGCCTGGGCACGAGCCCGCGGATCGTCCCGCAGGGCCGAGAAGACCGCCGCCGCGTCGGCGAGCCGCCCCTCGTCGCGCAGGGCCCCGGCATAGGCGAGACCGACCACCGGATGGCTCTCGGCGGCGTGGAACAGGCGGTCGTAGATCTCGAGCGCTCGCTGCGACTGCGATCCGCGCAACGTGTGCGCGAGCCCGAGCCATGGCCACACCGACTGCGGTGCGAGTTCGGCGCCGCGCTCGAACAGCGCCAGCTTGCGTTCGGGATCGCGCGCGATGCGGCCGGCGAGGTAGTGCGCCTGGGCATCGTCGGGGTGGCGCGCCAACTCGCCCATCGCTTCGTCCCACAACAGGCCGCGGCGGCCTCGTTCGCGCAGCAGATCCTGGCGCAGCCGCCGCGCGTCGACGTAGCGCGGATCGGCCGTGAGCACGACCGCGAGCTCGCGCAGCGCTCCCGCGACGTCCCCACGTTCGGCGCGTTGGCGCGCCCCGAAGGCCACCTGCTCGGCGGGGGCGTCGCCCCACGGCAGGTCGCGCACACGCGCAGGAGGCAGCACACGACTCGTGCTGCAGGCCAGCGGCAGCAGTACCAGGACGACCACCGGCAGGACCGACCGCATGCGTGCGTTCTACCGCGAAGCGCCGCGCGAAGGCAGGAAGGTCATCCCGCGGTGTTGCGAGGCACCGCGGGCGCCCGACCGGCGGCGACCACCCCCATGGCCACCACCAGTGCTCGCTCGTCGCCGCATCCAGGCCCCCACCCGGTCACGACCACGCCGCGCAGACCCCCTGATCCCGCACAGTCTGCGCGCCACCGCGCGTCAGGTCCCCCCGGACCCCACGCAGCGTGCGCCCCCGGCATCGGCGCGGCGGAGCGCCCACTTGACCCGGCACCAGTTTCGCCCATGCCACCGCGGCCCCACGCCGCCGCGGGCGAACGTCACTGCGCGGTGAACTGCACGACGGCGGCCGCCCCGATCTCGCGCGTTCCGGTCGCCACGCCGATCCCGTTCGACCACAGCCGCGCGACCCGCTCCCAGCCGCAGACCTGGACCTTCTGCGCGCGACTGGTCACCACGCCGAGCGCGTTCGCCGCAGGATCGAGGCAAGCACCTTGGAAGCGCAGCCACTCGCCGACGAGGCTCGGCGCCGACGGGACCGTGAACGGGAACAACGAACTGCCGTCGCCCCCCGCGACCGCGAGCCACGAACCAGCGATGTCGATCGACAGCCAGCACCCCGGCGCCCCGACCACCTGCAGGTCCTGCGGCAGCACGAAGCCGCCCCATGGTCCCTGCTCGATGGTGCCGAGCGCCAACACCGTCGTGGCACCGGGCGCGGCTTGCCGCACGCGGGCGACCCACGGCCGGCCCCACATCACCTGCGTCGTCGCGCTCTCGACCACCAACGGCAGCCCGTTGGTGCCGCTGCACGAGGGCGGGCCGATGGCGACATCGGGGCTGTCGCAGACGTAGGTCATGTCGAGCAGGTAGCCGCCGGGCGGCTGGCCGTGCACGACGATCTCGAGCACCAGCAGTCCGGCGGCCGGGTCGTATGGGAACGGCGTCGCGAGCGCGATCGGCGGCAGGAAGCCGTTCGGCACCGCGGTCGCGCCGCCACCCGGCAGCGTCAACATCTGGCGCGGCAGCACCACGGTCTCGTTCGGGCCGCGGTTGCTGGCGAAGTCGGAGCCGAAGCCGAGCAGCGGCACCGGCAACGTCGACAGGCGCAGTTCGCAGTCGACGGTCTTCGACGCGGCAGTGGCGCCGCCGTCGAGCCGGAACGCCACCGCAGTGATGGTGACCGGCGCGGAGAACAGGGCGCCGTCGTACGCGTACTGCACCCGCGTCGGCGTGCTGCGCCCGAACGGCACGTTCGTACTGCCGGTCCCCTCCTGCGAGAGGTGCGAGGCAGGCACCGGCAGCGTGGTCTGCGCCGACGCGAACGCGGCGGCGACGAGCGCCGCGGACAATCCCCGGATCACCATGGCATGGCTGGCATCGGCCGGTGGCCGCTGCCGGCTTGACCCCACGTGCCGCCGATGCCGAAGGAACGCCCGTGACCACGCCGCTGCCGCGAACCCCCGGCGTGCTCTGCCTGTTCGGGGCGACCCGGCCGATGCAGGGCCTGCTCGATCGGCTGCACCAGGAGGGCATCGCCGTCGACGTCGCCACCGACCTCGCCGAGGCGCGCCGCCTGTTCTTCGGTGCTGGCGGCCACGACTGCATGGTCCTCGGCCCCGATGTGCGTCCCGGCCTCGCGCGGGATGTCGTGGAGGCGCTGCTCGCGCTCGACCCGGATCTGGCATTGGCCAGCTTCGGTCCGCGGCTCGACGCGATGGACCGCCCGGCGCGGCGCGCCGTGCTGGCGAGCCTGCATCCGAGTTCGCGCGCCGGCGCTGGCGCGCTGCTCCGGTTCCTGCGGCAGTTGCGCTTGCGCTGCTGAACCGCGCCGGAACCGCGCCGCCGCCGACCCCGACGCGGCACCATGTCGCACGGCGAGCGAGGAGTTGGGGTGGCTGACGGGATTTGAACCCGCGACCCCCAGGACCACAACCTGGTGCTCTAACCGAGCTGAGCTACAGCCACCGCGCGCGCTGCGGGGCGAAGAGTCTGCCGAAGCTGCCACCGCGGGTCAAGCGCGCTCACCCGAGCGCGTCTCGCGCGTGCTTGCACGCAACGACAGTGCTCGCTAGCGTCCTCGCCCCAACTCGCCTCCGTAGCTCAGCTGGTAGAGCAGCGGATTCTTAATCCGCGGGTCGAAGGTTCGATCCCTTCCGGAGGTACCAACTGCCGCGGCCGGGGCGTTCATCGCTCCGGCCGCCGGCCTCTCCAGCCAGCATCAGAGATCGTGCTGTTGCGCGATCGAGCTGACCGTCGAGTGCGGCGCCTGCACAGGGTTCTTCGGCAGGCACAGCCAGAACGTGGTACCGACGCCGACCTCGGATTCGAACGTCACGGCACCCCCGTGCCCCTGCGCGATCTCCTTGACGATGTGCAGGCCGAGCCCGGTGCCGCTGATGCCGCCGGTGTTGCTGCCGCGTTCGAAGCGACGGAACAACCGGGGACGGTCGCCCGCCGGGATGCCGATGCCGTTGTCGCGTACGCCGACGCGCCAGTGGTCGCCGTCGTCCTCGGCGAACACCTTGATGGTCGCCGCGATGTCCGCGCGCGAGTACGTGATCGCGTTGCCGAGCAGGTTCATGAACACCTTGCTCAGCGCCCACGCATCGGCTCGCACCTTCGGCAGCGGCAGCACCTGGATGTCCACGCGCTTCTCCTCGATCTCGTAGCGCAAGGTGCGCATCACGTCGGCGAGCACCAGCGTCAGGTCGCACTCCGCGATCGCGAGCTGCACGCCGTCGTGGTCGAGGCGGGAACTGTCGAGCAGGTCGCGCACCAGACGCTCCATCTGGCTCGCGGCCATCTGCCCGTTCTGTACCGCCTGCCGAACCGGATCGCTGACGGCGCCGAGGTAGCCCTTGTCGACCGTCGACAGCATCAGCCGCAGCGCACTGAGCGGACGCTTGAGGTCGTGCACCGTCTGCTGCGCCACGTCGACCAGTTCCTGCACCTTGCGCTCGAGCAGCAGCCGCTGCTCGTCGAGTTCGCCGTAGCGTCGCGCAAGCTCGAGGTTCGACTGCATGGTCTTGTCGAGCAACGTCGGATCGTGATCGACCCCAACAGGCAGCGACGAGCCCTGCCCGAGTTCCGCCATGCCGGCCGCCAGGTCGAACTGCAGTTCGTCGTCGCGCAGCACCTCGTTCGCGTTCGCCTTCGCGAGCGGCGGTCCGCCGGCCGCCGAGTCGCGAAGTTGGTAGGCCAGTTCGAATTCGTCTGCGTCCGTTGGCGCCGCGGCCTTCGGCAGCCCGGGCAGGCCCAGCGATCCCAGCGACGGCTCGTCACCGTCCGGGTCGACCACCGCCGCGCGCTCCACCGGCGGCAACGCGATCGACGGCGCCTCCTCGGCCAGTTCGACGCGCGTTTGCGGCAGCTCGGCGACCGGAACCACCGCCCGCTCGCGGCGCACCTCGTCGCAGATCGACCACAACTTCGCGCGCACGCCCTCGGCGACCTCCTGCGGGCCGTCCTTGCCGCGGCCCAGCCCGTACTGCGCGACCTTGCGCTGCACCAGGGCCGACGCAGCCTCGACGAACGCCTCGAACACGCCCTGCCCCTCGGTTGCGACCGACGGGAACGTCGCGATGTCGTCGCGGAAGCGGAAGTGCCGATCGAGCTCGGCTTCGGGCAACACGTCGTCGAGGTCGCGCTTGTTGTACTGCACGACGATCGGGATGTCCTCGCTGGTGCCGGTGCTGGTGCGCAGGTTCTCGCGCATGCTCTGCAGCGACTCGAGGTTCTCCTGCAGCCGGCTGCGCTGGCTGTCGACGACCAACACCACCGCGTCCGCGCCCTGCAGCACGTACCTGCGCATCTGCCGGTACTTCGGCTGGCCCGGCACCGTGAAGCCCTGGATGCGGATCTTGAAGCCGCCGACCTGACCGAGGTTGATCGGCAGGAAGTCGAACAGCAGCGTGCTGTCCTCTTCCGTGTTGATCGAGACGAGCTGGACCTCGTTGCGCGGGCACAGGATGCCGTGCACCTGCTGCAGGCTCGTCGTCTTGCCGCCGACACCGACGCCGTAGTAGACGAGCTTGGCGTTGATCGTGCGGTCGGCGACGTTGATGAAACCCATCGGCGGATATCGGGTTGCCGCCGGCGTGATGCCGGCCAACACCCGAAGCGTTCATCGGCCGGTGGTGCCGGCGGCCTTCATCGCCGGAAGCCGCGCTGGGACACCGGTGGTGGCGAAACGGCATGCCAGGTGCCCCGGCCCGCGAGCAGGGCCTGCAGCGCCTGCCCGGCCGCCGCCGGTGCCACCGCCTCGATCGCATCCTGGGTAATGCCGCACTCGCCGGCCAGCGTGGCGGCGAGCAGGCGTGCCGCCAGCGACGACGGATCGCCGGGCGAGGGCGCAACGACGGCGATCTCGAGGCAACGCGCCCGACGCGCCGCCTCGACCTCCGCGGCGGCCAACGGCCGGGTCCGCAGGTCGTCGACGAAGTCGCGCACCTCCGCCGCCGTCGCCGCCCGCTCCGCGTCGACCCCGGGCGCCCGTTCGCCGGGCAGCAGTTGGACATCGTCCACGCCGCGTCGGCAGAAGGCGACGAGGTCGTCGCCGGCCAACCAGTCGAAGGACGCGAACGACGCATGCGAGCGCAGCTCGGTGCCGCGCAACGGCCACCGTTCCGCGGCACGGGCATGGGCGGCGGCGACGGCAACGGCGAGCGCGCCGCGGTCGGCGTCGACGGGAACCGGGAACCCGACCAGCACGAAGGGCTGGTCGGTGAAGGTGTGCACGACGTCGCGCAGTTCGCCATCGCCTGCCACCGCCGCTGGCGACGCTACGTGGGCAGCGGCTGCGGGCGCCGGGGCGATCGCCTGCAGCATCGACTGCAGCGCCGCCGACGGCGCACCTGCCGCGGCCACGACGCGCCGCACCGGCAGGCGGAGCAGTTCGCCCAGACGCGTGGGCGGCATCGCGACGATCCCCTTGGCGTCCCCCGGCACCGGAACCCGGTGCGGCCACAGCGCCGTTCGTGCCGCGTGCCGCAACACCCCACCGGGCCGCACGCACTGTTCGTCGTCGATGCGCAACGCGGCATGGGCAACCGCCAACGCCTGCGCATCCGCCGGCAGGTCCGCGCTGTCGTCGAGCAGAGCCTGCACGAACGGCACCAGCTCGGCGGCCGCGGCCGCGGGGACCGTGCCGACGATGGCGCCGCGCCGACCATCGACGTAGAGCATCGCCACGACCGCGGGGGCTTTGGCCTTGGCTCTCGCCAACCGGCACTGCAGCAGCGCCGGCGCCATGGCCGCGAGTTCGGCGGCGCGTTCCTGGCCGCCGTGGTCCCACAGCACCAACGCCGAGGTCGCAGGCGATGCCGGCAGAGGATGCCACGGCGTTGCCTGGGCCCTGGCGCTCACCGCCAACGCCAGCGATGCGGCGACGAACACCGTTCCGATCAACCTGGGCACAGTCGTCCTCCTTGCAGCGAGTAGATGCGCGAACCGACCGCCCGCGCGAGGGCAAGGTCGTGGGTGATCAGCAGCATGGCGAGGCCCGTGCGCGCCCGCAGCGCGAGCAGTGTCGACACCACGGCCTGCGCCGTCACCGAGTCGAGCGACGCCGTCGGTTCGTCGAGCACCAGCACGCGCGGCTCGACCGCCAGCGCGCGCAGCAACGCAGCCCGCCGCTGTTCGCCGACGGACAGCCGTCGGGCGGTGCGGGCCAGCGCCCCCTCGGGCAGTGCCACGGCTTCGACGCCCGCCAGCATGCCGAACCCGGGCGCGCTGGCCTCGGCGAGGAGGTCGTCGAGACGACGGCCGGGCGTCAACGACGCGAACGCATCCTGCGCCACCATCTGCACGCCGACTCCGGCCGGGCGTCGGATCGTGCCCGCCGTCGGCGACAGTCGACCGGCAGCGAGCCGCGCCAGGGTCGTCTTGCCAGCACCCGACGGTCCGACGATCGCGACCACTTCGCCAGAGCGAAGCTCGAGGTCGATGCCGGCCAGCACCGGCCGGCCAGCGAACGTGTGGTGCACGTCCGCGAGGGCCAGCAGCACGTCCTCCGTCGCGCCATCGCGGGAAGCCGTCGGCCAGGCGAACTCCGGCAGTGTGGCGGGCAGGAAGGCATCGTCGGCCGGCGCCAGCACGCGCGCGGCGAGCGCCACCGGCAGCGCGGAGTCGTGCGTGGCGACCAGGACGGCGGCTCCGCGGTCCGCCAGTTCGCGCAGCGCGCGCTGCACGCGTTGCCGACTGTCGCCATCGAGGTTGGCCGTCGGTTCGTCGGCCACCACCAGCTGCGGCGACCGCAGCAACGCCACCGCCAGCAGCACGCGCTGCGCCTCCCCGCCCGAGATCGCCTGCGGCAGACGCCGCAACAGCGCGGCGTCGTCGAGCCCGAGCCGCGCCAAGGCCGCACGCCGCGCCGGTTCGTCGGCGCCACTGACCTGCCCGAGCCAACGACCGACCGGCTGCAGCGGATCGAGCGCAGCCGCGGCGTCCTGCGGCAGGAACGTCAGCGCCGAGCTGCGCAGCGCGCGCCCCGCGGCCGGATCCGCGGTGAGCACGTCGACGCCGGCGATCTGCACCGATCCCGCGACCGTCCAGCCGGGCCGGCGCAGCAGCCCGCACGCCGCCAGCAGCAGCGTGGTCTTGCCGCCGCCGGACGGCCCGAACAACGCCGCCGAGTCGCCCGGCCCGAGCGCCAGGCGCGGCAGGCGCAGCGACAGACCGCCGGGCCCCCGCACCATGCAGTCGCTCACGTCGAGCACGTTCGGCACCGCCGCATCGCACGGCAAAGCCGCGCCCGCCGCAAGAGGCGATCCCGCACTGCCGTGCCGTGCTCCGTATGCTACGTCCATGCTGCGCGTCCTCGCGTTCCCGTTCCTCGGCCTCGTGCCGATGCTGCCGGCCCAGACTTCGCTGCAGGCTCTGCAGCAGCAGTTCCGAGCCGAAGCCCGCGCCCTCGCCGAGAAGCAGCCGACCCACGAACAGCGCGACGCCCTGCGCACCCGCCAACTCGCGCGGCTGCGGACGTTCGTCGCCGGCGACGCCACGGGCGACGATCGTTGGAACGGGCTGCTGATGCTCGCCGACTGGCAGGTCGCCAGCGACCAGGCGGCGGCTGCCGACGTGCTGCGATCGATCGATGCGAAGCAGGCGCCGGCCATGGTGTTGGTGTCCGCCGCGACGATGGCGCAACACCTCGGCCTGCAGCAGCTGCGCGACGGCTGGGTCGAAGCGGCGCTGACGAAGAAGGCGCCGCTCGTCGACCGGCTGGCGATGGGTCGCCTCCTGATGTCGGTCCTGCGCGAGGTCCCGCGCGGCGAGAAGTTGTTCGCCGACGCGCTGGCCGAGGCCGCGGACGACGAGGCACGCTCGTTCGTCCGCTGGTGCAAGGCCGACGCGATGCGCGAACGCGAGGACCTGCCGGACAACGCCGGTTTCGAGGAACTCGAGCGACTCGCCAAGGACCTGCCCGCGACCTACTGGGGCAGCGTCGCGAAGGACCGGTTGCGCGCGACGATGCTGGCGGTTGGCGACGCGGCGATCGACTTCCGGGCATCGCTGCGCGACGGCAAGCCGTTCGCGCTCGCCGACCAGCGCGGCAAGTGCGTCGTGCTCGCGTTCTGGCAGGCCGCCGACCACGACACCCCGACGCTCGTCTCCGTGCTGCAGGACCTCGTGCGCCGGCACGGCGAGGCCGTGGTGCCGCTCGGCATCGCGCTCGACCGCGACGCCGCGACGACTGCCGAGGCCATCCAGAAGCTCGGGATCACCTTCCCGGTGGTCGGCGACGGCAAGGGCCCCGAGAACGACGTCGCGCTGCGCTGGTTCGTCGAAGGACCGGTCGTGCACGTGATCGACGCCGCCGGCAAGGTCGCCGCCCTCGGACTGCACGTGGGCACGGCCGATGCCCGAGCGCAGCTCACCGAGGTCGTCGCGAGCGCGATCAAGCCCTGAGCGCTGCGGCGCTCGGCGGGCCGTCTGCGGCCGCGCGGCAGGTGCGCACCCTCACGCTCGGAGCCGCCGCCACTGCGCCAGCATCGCCAGCGCCCAGCACGCCTCGGCGAGCAGCACCGCGGTCGGCACGGCGAGCAGCACCCGGTCCTCACCTTCGGGCTGCGGCAGGCCGCTGGCAAGCGCCACCGCTGCGGCCACCAGCAGCACCAGGTCGGGGCCGATGCGTCCACGACGGCGCCAGGCCTGGCCGGTGCGCAGCAGCATGGTGAAGCCACCGAGGGCCAACGCCGCCGCGAACGCCAGGCGCAGAGCGAACGACGCCGGCCAGTAGTCCGCACCAGCGGACGGCAGGGCCCCGTCGGACGGACCATCACCGACGACGCCGAGCAGGACCATCGTGACCGCCGGCGTCAGCAACGCAGTCGCCGTCCAGGGCAGCAGGCGCGCGTTCAACGCGCGGATCGGCAGCGCCGTGACGCCGCGCCGCCGCGCCACCTGCACGCTGCGCAGACCGAACTGCAGCGCGCCCAGCGTCAGCACCACGCCCCCCACCAGCAACGGCGCACCGTGGCGCGGGAACGCGGCGACCGCGAGTCCGCTGGCGACCGCCGCGCACAGCACGAAGCCCAGGACCCGCACCGCCCCCGTGCGCTGCGAACGCACAGCCTGAGCCAGGCACTCGAGCAGCAGCACGGCGAACGCTGCGAACAGCGCCGCCGGCACCTCGGGCCGCAGCACGTGCCCTTCCTGCACGATCGGCGGCAACAGCGCAAGGCACCCGCACGCGGCCAGCGCCTGCAGGCGCCCGCGGGCGAGCAGCACCACCAGGTAGGTCGCCAGCGACAGCCCGAGTACGGCGGTGATCGCCGCCAACCGCGCGCGCGTCAGCACCTCCTGGCGGGCTTCGGCTCCATCGGGCCAGGACGACACGCCGAACAGCGACGCGCCGTGGAACGACCGCGCCACCTCGGTCTCGAGCCCCGGCGCGGCCTCGGCGGCGAGGGCGCGAACGACACGTTGCCGCTCGGCCTCGTCACCGGGCACGCCCAGATGCCTGGCCGCCAGCAGGGCTGGCAGCAGCAGCAACGACACGGTCACCGCGAATACGCCGATGCGGACCTGCCAGCGGCTTGCGCGCGCCCGCGGCGGCCCGTTCACAGCCGGGCGATGCAGTCGATCTCGACCAGGCCGCCCTTCGGCAGTTCCTTCACCGCCACGGTCGCGCGCGCGGGCTTGTGGGCGCCGAAGTGGCGCCCGTAGACCTCGTTGACCGCGGCGAAGTCGGCCATGCTGACCAGGTAGATCGTCGTGCGTGCGACGTGCGACAACGACGCACCGCCCGCACGCAGCACCGCAGCCAGGTTCTTCAGCACCTGCTCGGCTTGCTCGGCGGCCGTGGTCCCGACGATCTGCATCGTCTTCGGGTCGAGCGCGATCTGGCCGGAGCAGAACAGTTCGTTGCCAGCGCGGATCGCCTGGCTGTAGGGACCGATCGCCGCCGGGGCGTCGGGAGAGTGCACGGGTTCGAGCTTCATGACGGTGGAACAGGACGGAGCCGGTCGCGCAGCGCACGCTCGACGACCGGCGGGAGGAAGCTGCTGACGTCGCCGCCGTTGCGCACGATCTCGCGGATCAACGACGACGACACGTAGCTGAACTGCACGCTCGGCATCACGAACACCGTCTCGATCGCCGGCACCAGGTGGCGGTTGGTCAGCGCCATCTGGTACTCGTACTCGAAGTCGGAGACCGTGCGCACGCCGCGCAGGATCGCGCCGATGCCCTGGCTGCGGCAGAAGTCGACGACGAGCCCACTGAAGCTGGTGACCGACAGGCGGCGGTCCTTCGGCAGGACCTCCTGCAGCATGCGCACCCGTTCGTCGGCGGTGAAGGTCGGTTGCTTGCTGCTGTTGCGCGCAACGGCAACCGTCAGGTGGTCGAACAACGGCAGCGCGCGCTCGACGAGGTCGAGGTGTCCGCGGGTCACCGGGTCGAAACTGCCCGGATAGAGGGCCGAGACCATCGGCAGAATGTAACCGCGGCGCGATTCGAGGCACGTATGCCTCGATGCTTCCGCGTGTTGTGCCGCCGCTGTTCGCCGGTGCCGTCTGGGCGCTGCCAACCGCCGTGCTGGCCGAACCCTGCCTGCCGCTGGCGACGGCGATCGCGGCGCTTGGCACCGTGCTGGCGCTCGTTCGCAGCGTGCCGCACCGCTTCGCCGGGCTCACCGCATTGCCCGCCCTGCTCGCGGCCATGCCGCTGCCGAGCGCACCACCGCCAGCCCCGCCGATCGGACCCGCATGGGTCACCGGAATCGCCAGCGGCTGCGTGCGCGCGCCCGACCTTGGACTCTGCGTTCTGGTGCTCGGCCCGCCGACGTCGGGCCTGCGCCTCACCCTCGACGGCGACCTCGAAGCCCTGCCCGGCGACCACGTCGCCCTGCTGGCGTACGGCACGCTGGCCCCCGCACCCGGGTTGCCGGCGAGCGTTCGTGGGGTTGCCGGCAGCGCTCGCATCACGCCCGGCCCCTGGTCGCTGCGCCGCCTCGCGGCGGCCGCTCGCCGGGCCCTCGAGCGGCAACTGCTGACGCGCCTCGATGGCGAGACCGCGGCGTTGGTCGCGGCCCTCGTGCTCGGCCGCGACACCCGCCCGGCCAGCGATCTGCAGCAGGCCCACCGCGCCACCGGCCTCAGCCACCTGCTCGCCGTCAGTGGCGCACACGCGGCGATGCTCGCGTTCCTGCTCGGGCTCACCGGTTGGCACGGCCGTCCGCGGCCCGGACGTTCGCGCGCGCGCACCAACACGCTGCTGCTGCTGCTCGTGGTCTACGCAGCGATCACCGGCTGCGAACCGCCGGTGGTGCGCGCGGTCGCCGCCTACGCGATCGCGGCCGTGGCGATGCGGAACGGGCGCCCGTGCGGCGTCGGACCGCTGTTGCTGCTGCCAGCGATGCTGACGGCGATGCTGCAACCCGAAGCACTGCTCGGTCCGAGCTTCCTGCTGAGCTATGCCGCCGTCGCCGGACTCGCCCTCGCCGGAACGCCCCGGCAGCAGTCCGCGGTGGGACTCTGGCTGCTCGGCCCGCTGCGTGCCTCGGCGTTCGCGACGCTGACGACCGCTCCCGTGACGCTCGCGTTCTTCGGCCAGGTGGCGCCGTGGACGGTGCTGCTGACGCCACTGCTGGCCCCGATGGTCGCACTGCTGCTGCTGCTCGGCCTCGCGACGGCGCTGCTCGGGGTGGTCGTGGCACCACTCGCCGACCTGCTCGCAGCACCCTTGCAGGCGTTGGCCGGCGGCTACGTGGCCTTCGTGCGCGTCGCCGACCTGCTGCCCGGCACTCCCGTGCCCGCCGCGTTCGCCGCACCGGCGTGGGCGCTGTTCTTCGCGGGGTTCGTCGGCGCCTGCGTGCTGGCGTGCTGGCCGACGCGGGCCGGGTGCCTCGCCACCGCTGTGGTCATGATCCTCCCGCACTGGCTGCCGCTGTCTCCCCGCCCGACACCCGCTCTGCATCTGTTCGCGGTCGGCCACGGCCAGGCGTGCCTCGTGCAGCATGGCGACCACGCGACCGCGATCGACTGCGGCAGCCTGCACGCGCCGTTCGTCGCTGCCGAACGGCTGGCCGAGGCGCTCTCGCGTCGCCGGCTCGACCTGCTCGTGGTGACGCACGGCGACCACGACCACCACAACGGCGTCGAAGGCCTGCTCGCCCGCGTCGCGATCGGCAGCGCGATCGGACCACGGTCCCTCGCCGACTCCCCGGTCGTCGATCTGCTGCGCGCCCATGGTGTCGCGGTCCATCTGCTCGCGCCTGGCGAACGCTGCACGCCCGCACCCCATCTCGTGCTCTGGGCGCCGGATCTGCCGGCGACCGCCACCGACAACGACCAGAGCCTGTGGGTCAGCGCGACCGTGGCGGCGACGCGCGTGCTGCTGCCGGGCGATGCGCAGGAACTCGGCGTCGCCGCCGCGCTCGCGAGCAACTTCGCCGCGCCCCACGACGTGCTGGTGTTGCCCCACCACGGACGCCCCAACGCGGCCGCACCGGCCCTGCTACGCGCCGTGCGACCGCGCGCGTGCTTCGCCTCCGCACCGGCCGCCGATGGCGACACCACGCTCGGGGCGATCGCTCGCGGCTTCGGCGCCGAACTGTGGGTCACCGGCCAGCACGGCTCGCTGCGGCTTGGCGGCGACGGGCCGCTCGTGTTCGCCGAATCGCCGGGCCGACCGCTCGCCGCACCGCCGCGCCGGCCGCCCCTCGATAACTGACGGGCGCGCGAGGCGCGCGTCACTTGTCGGCGGGCTTCGGCTCGGCCGGAACCGCCGGCGACGCCACGGGCACCAACTTGCTGAGGCGACCCAGGAAGTTCCAGTCCTGCACGTAGATGGCGCCGCGCGCGTCGACGCAGATGCCGTGCGGCGACAGGAACTCGCCATCCTTCCACTTGTCGCGCGCCACGCCGTTCTGGGCGCGCAGCTTCTCGTCGGGGTTGTCCCCGAGGTGCGCGACGAGCTTGTCGTCCTTGTCGAGCAGCGTGATGCGACCGGCGAGGTCGGCGACCGCCAGACCGCCGTTCGGCAAGGCCGCCACGTTGCACGGCCGGCGCAGGTCCTTGTCCATCGTGCGCACGTGCTCGCCGTCCATCGTGAACCACTGCAGGCGGTGGTTCTCGCGGTCGCAGACCAGCAGCAGCGGCTCCTTGCCGCGCGTGTCCAGCCACAGCCCGTGCGCCGTCTGCATCTTGCCCGGACCGTTGCCCGGCCCGCCGAACGACTTCACGTAGCGACGCTCCTTGTCGAACACGTGCACCCAGTTCTTGCCGTAACCATCGGCGGCGAAGATGCGGCCGTCGGGACCGACCGCCACCGCCGTCGGGTTGTATTGCCCCTCGTTCTCGTAGATGCCCGAGGCCTCCGGCCAGCCGATCGTCCACAGCACCTTGCCGTCGCGCGTGGTCTTGACGATCTCGTGGCGCCGCGAGTGCGCGAGGTAGAGCACCTCAGCGCCGTCCTCGACGCGCAAGCACATGCCGTGCAGTCCCCCTTGGAACTCCTTGCCCCACGCGGCCAGCACCTTGCCGTCGGGCGAGAACGTGATCACGGCGTGCTCGGTGTCGGTGTTGGCGAGGATGTTGCCGGCCGAATCGACGACCAGGCAACCGTGCGTGTTGCCGAGTTCCTTGCCGTCCGGCAGTCGACCCCAGTCGCGCACCCAGGTGTACTGCGGGCCCGGTGCGACCCCGAGTACGACGGGAGCGTCTTGGGCGACGAGGAGCGGGAGGAACACGAACGCGGCGACGACCTGGCGCATGGGTTTGGCTGCGGGTTGTAGCAGCGCGCCGTGGAGCGCGGAACGATGCGCCGGACCACCACGCACTTTGCACCGTCCTTCGCCGCGTCCTTCCGCGCACTCGCTCCGAACAGCGCGCGCGTTCCTGCAGCTCCCGACGTCCGCCCTCAGCGTCCGGCCATCGGTGGCAACTCCACCGGTCTCACCTGCTCCATCGGCACGATCGGCGGTGATTCGCGAAGCGCCAGGCCACGGAGGCTGCGCGCGAGCGAGAAGTGCCTGCCGATCGTGACGAAGAAGACCACGAACATCAGCAGTCCTGCAGGACGCCATCGCTCGACGGGCTCGGTGAGGACCATCACGATCAGCGCCACACAGGCAGAGACACAGAGGGCCACGTACACCGCGGCACGGGCGCGCGACATCGGATAGGCATGCCGCAGGCCACAGTGGCTGCAGGTCATCTGGCGGAAGCCGGCGAAATCGAGCGGCCCCGGACCCTCGAACACCTGCATGCAGCCAAAGCAGATCGTGCGCAACACCACCCTTCTCGCCCGGCGTCGCGCGACGAGCGACACCACGAGGACCACGACGAGTCCGACGACGATCCAGACCACAGGATTCGCCCAGAGCTCCGGGGACTTCGTGCGGCCCTGCGGGAACCAGACGTTCGCGATCGTCATTCGAAGACCTCTCAGTGCGCGTGGCCGTGCTGCGGGTTCTGGATGTGGCCGAGCGTGTGCAACGCCGCCGCTTCGAACGTGCTGCCGGTGCGCTCCGCCGCGAGCGCTTCGAGCAGCGGCACCGCGCGCGTATCCTGCTTGTCTTCGTGCAGCGCCTTGCCGAGGTAGAGCAGCGCGCGCTGCCGGTCGTCACCGATGCCGGGGTGGCGCAGCGCCGTCTCGAACACGGCGATCGCGTCGCGGTGGCGACGCTCCTTGAACAGCACGTAGCCCTCGGTGACCTGCGCGGCCGCGGTCGGAGGCGCCAGGGCGAGCCAGTGCCGCGCCGCGGTCACGTCGCCGTCGAGCGCGAACCGTCGCGCCAGCCGATGGTGCGCATCCGCCACGCCGGCCGCGGCCGCCATGGTGTGGAATCTCTTCGCTCTGGGAGAGG
>CALFZH010000056.1:0-80840 GCA_937952215.1 uncultured bacterium | reverse complement strand
TTCGTGCTGCTGCTCATGGCGTGCGGCAGCGCGCCGCCGACCGCGGCACCGCCAGCCGACCTCGACGTGCCGGCCGCTTTCACGACCGCCGTTGCAGCCGACGCAACGGCAGCTCTGCGCGATGACTGGTGGACGGCGTTCGGCGACGACGACCTCTCGGCGATCGTGGCGCGCGGCCTCGAACACAACCACGACCTGCGTGCGGCGCTGGCGCGCTTCGAAGCCGCGATGGCGGCGCGCGGCATCGCCGCCGGCGCAGCGTGGCCCGAGGTCGACGGCAGCCTCGACGCGCAGCGCGCGCGCCGGTTGTTCCTCGGCTTTCCGTTCGGTGGCGGCGGCGTGCCGAGCAGCACGACGACGACGTTCGGCCTGTCGCTCGCGGTGCGCTGGGAGCTCGACGTCTGGGGCCGCGTTCGCGCCGGCGAGTCGGCGGCGATCGCCGACGTCGAGGCCGCGGCCGCCGACGTGGCGGCAGCCCAGCAGAGCCTCGCGGCGCAGCTGTGCCGGACGTGGTTCGCCACCATCGAAGCCACCGACCAACTCGCGCTCGCCAACGCGACCGCCGCGACGTGGCGCGGGACCGCCGAGGACGTGCGCGATCGTTACCGCCGCGGCGTGCGACCGGCATTCGACGTGCACGTCGCCGCCACGAACCTCGCCAACGCCGAAGCCGCGGTCACGGCGCGGGTCGAGCAGCTGCAGCGTGTGCGGCGCCAGCTCGAAGTGCTCACCGGCGCCTACCCGCGTGGCGAGCAGACCGCACCGTCGCGGTTGCCGACGGCGCTGCCGCCGATTCCGGCGGCGCTGCCCGGAGAACTGCTGCAGCGGCGACCCGATCTGGTCGCCGCCGAACGTCGGCTCGCTGCCGCCGGATGCCGCGTCGACGCGGCGCGGGCCGCGTTGTGGCCGCGGCTGGCGCTGACGGCGAGCGGCGGCACGGCGAGCGAAGAACTCGACGACCTCGTCGACGAGGACTTCCACGTCTGGAGCATCGGCGCGAACCTGCTGGCGCCGTTGTTCCGCGGTGGCGCGCTGCGGGCGGACGTCGCGCGCAACGAGGCGCGCCTCGGCGAAGCCGTCGCCACGTACGGCAGTGCGATGCTGCGCGCGTTCGCCGAGGTCGAGGACGTGCTCGCGACCGAGCAGCAACTCGTCGCGCGAGCGACGCACGTCGCCGCCGCCGCCACCCACGCGCAGGCCGCCGCCGACCTCGCGCGTGAGCGCTACCAGGCCGGCCTCGCCGACTTCCTCGCCGTCGCCGACAGCCAGCGCCAGGCCTTCCTGGCCGGCTCGGCGCGCATCGCTCTCGACCGCCAGCGGCTCGAGAATCGCGTCGACCTGTTCCTGGCGCTCGGTGGTGGCTACCGCCGCGCGCCTGCCGGAGGAGAACCATGAACGTGCTGCGCACGCTGCTGCAATTCCTGCTGCCGGTCGGCGTGCTCGCCGGCGCCTTGGCGCTCGCCAAGGCGATCGCCGGCGGCGCCAAGCCCCCTGTCGTCGTCACGGCACCAACCCCGCCGCCGACCCTGCGGATCGCCAAGGCGACCGCGGCCGACGAACGGCTCGACGTCGCCGCGCAGGGCACGGTCGAGCCGCTGCGCACGGCCGATCTGTCGAGCGAGGTCGCCGGCCGCATCGTGCGCACCGCCGACGCGTTGCGGGCCGGCGGTGCGTTCGCCGCAGGCGACGTGCTGGTCGTCATCGACCCGACCGACTTCGACTTCGCGATCCGCGACCAGGAGGCGGCGGTCGCTCGCGCCGAGCTGCGGCTGCAGCAGGAACGCGCGGAGGCCGCCGCGGCCCTGCGCGCCTGGAAGGCGCTCGAAGGCGAAGCCGCCGCCGAGCCGTTGGTGACGCGCGCGCCGCAGATCCGCGAGGCCGAGGCCGCGCTCGCGGCGGCGACGGCAATGCTCGACAAGCGCCGGCTCGACCGCGCGCGCACGGAGGTCAAGGCGCCGTTCTCCGGGCGCGTGCGCAGCGTCGCCGCGGACCTCGGCCAGATCGTGCAAGTGGGCCAGCGCCTCGCGGTGATCTTCGACGACACCACGGTCGAGGTGCGCTTGCCGGTGCCTGCGAACGCGCTGGCGTGGCTCGAACTGCCCTGGCGCGACGAGTTGCCCGACGGTGCTGGCCCGGTCGTCGACGTCACCGCCGACTTCGCGGGGACCCGGCGGTCGTTCCGCGGCCACGTCGTGCGAACCGAGGGCGAGGTCGACCGCCGCACGCGGCAGTTGACCGTGGTCGCCCGGATCACCGCTGCCCGGACCGCGGACGGCCCGCCGCTGCTCGTCGGCCAGTTCGTGCACGCCGTCATCCATGGGCGCACGTTCCCCAGGACGATCGTGGTGCCGGGCGCGGCGCTGCACGAAGGCACGACCGTCTGGGTCGTGGGCGCCGATCGGCGCCTGGCCCGCCGCGCCGTCGACGTGCTGCGAGCCGAACCCGACCGCGTGCTGCTGCGCGGCGGTCTGGCCGTGGGCGAACACGTCGTGCTCGGTTCGGGCGCCACGTTCGCCGACGGCATGGAGGTCCGGCTCGCCGACCCGGCCGCCGAGGCGGGCAAGTGACCGACGACGATCCGACGATCCCGGCCGACGAACGGCGCGGCTTCTTCGCCTGGTTCACCACCAACCACGTCGCGGCGACGTTGGTGGCGTTCTCGTTCGTCGTCGCCGGCATCGCCGCACTGCTGACCGGCAAGGTGCGCCGCGAGGTCTTCCCCGAAGTCGCGCCGAACATCGTCACGGTGCAGGTCGTCTACCCCGGCGCGTCGCCGACCGAGGTCGAACAGGGCATCTGCCTGCGCATCGAAGAGGCCGTCGACGGCATCAGCGGCGTCGACAAGGTGACGTCCAGCGCCAATGAGGGCGTCGGGCTCGTCGTCGTCGAGGCGCTCGAGGACGCCGACATCGACACCGTGCTCGGCGACATCGAGAATCGCGTCGACGCGATCACCAACCTGCCCGCGAACGCCGAGAAGCCGATCGTCGCGCGCCTCGTCGTCCGCAAGGAGGTCATCAGCGTCGCGATCTTCGGCGACGCCGACGAGGCGGCGCTGAAGCGCCTCGCCGAGCGCGCGCGAGAAGGACTCGCGGCACTGCCGGCGATCTCGCAGGTCGAACTCGCGGCCGTGCGGCCCTGGGAGCTCACGATCGAGGTCGCCGAGGACGCGCTGCGCCGGCACGCGCTGACCTTCGACGACGTCGCGCGCGCGGTGCGCGCCGGCAGCCTCGACCTGCCCGGCGGCGCGATCCGGTCCGATGCCGGACAGACGCTGCTGCGCGTGGAGGGCCAGGCCTACCGCGCCGAGGAGTTCGCCGCGCTCGCCGTGCTGGCCCGCCCGGACGGCACGCGCGTGACGATCGGCGACGTCGCGCGCGTCGTCGACGGCTTCGCCGACGACGATCTGGCGGCGCGCTTCGATGGCAAGCCGGCGGCGCTGTTGCGCGTGTTCCGCGTCGGCGACCAGGACGCGATCGCGGTCACGGCCGCGGTGCGCGACTGGGTCGCCGGCGAAGGCCGAGCGATGTTGCCGCCGGGCGTGCAGATGGCGACCTGGCGCGACGAGTCGGTGATCCTGAAGGGGCGCATCGACCTGCTGTTCGGCAACGCCCTGCAAGGACTCGCCCTGGTGTTCCTGATCCTCGCGCTGTTCCTGCAGCTGCGCGTCGCGGTCTGGGTCGCCGTCGGCATCCCGGTGGCCTTCCTCGGCGCCACGGCCCTGATGCCGGTGTTCGACGTCTCGGTCAACATGATCTCGCTGTTCGCGTTCTTGCTGGTGCTCGGCATCGTCGTCGACGACGCGATCGTCGTCGGCGAGAACGTCGTGCTGCACCGCAAGGCCGGCGCCTCGCCGCTGCTCGCGGCGCTGCGTGGCGGACGCGAAGTGCGCAGCCCCGTGTTCGCGTCGGTGCTGACGACGGTCACGGCGTTCCTGCCGATGGTGTTCGCGGTGCCGGGCAGCGACGCGCAGGTCTGGCGCGTCATCCCGCTGATCGTGATCCCGGTGCTGCTGATCAGCCTGATCGAATCGCAGCTGTGCCTGCCCGCGCACCTGGCGACGCTGCGCGTCGACTCCGACAACGCGGGTTCGTGGTGGCCGACACGCGCCTGGACGGCCGTGCAGCATGCGTTCCAGCGCGGCCTCGCCTGGCTCACGCGATCCGTCTACCAACCCGTACTCGAGATCGCGCTGCGCTGGCGCTACACGACCATCGCGACGGCGATCGCCCTGCTCGTGCTCGGGGCCGCGAGCGTCGCCGGCGGCTTCCCGCGGTTCGTGTTCTTCCCGACGGTCGACGGCGACAACATCGTCGTGTCGCTGACCATGCCGCAGGGCACGCCGGCGTCGACGACCGCGGCTGCGCTCGCGCGCATCGAACGCGCCGCGCGCGACGCCTGCGCCGAGTTCGACGCCGGGGCCGACGGCGAACCGCTGCTGGAGCACATGCTGGCGACCGTGGGCGCGCAGCCGTGGGCCGTCGAGCAGGCGCGCAACGGCGGGCGGCGCGACGCGCAGTTCCAGTCCGGCGCGCACCTCGCCGAACTGAACGTGCAGCTGCTGCCGTCGGAACGGCGCAGCGTCGCCTCCGACGCGATCATGGCGCGGCTGCGCGAGCTCGTCGGCCCGCTGCCCGACGCCGTCGAGCTGACGTTCACGACTTCGTTCTTCAGCACCGGCAAGGACGTCGACGTCGAGCTCTACCACGACGACATGGCGACGCTGCGGCGCGCCGTCGACGAGTTGATGGCGACGCTGCGCTCGATGCCCGAGATCAAGGACACCAGCAGCGCCTGGCGCGACGGCAAGCCGGAGATCGAGCTGCGGGTGCGACCGAGCGCCGAACCGCTGGGCCTCACGCAGCAGGACCTCGCGCGCCAGGTGCGCCAGGCGTTCTTCGGCGAGGAGGCGCAACGCGTCCAGCGCGGGCGCGACGACGTCAAGGTCATGGTGCGCTACCCGGAGAGCGGGCGGCGTTCGCTGCACGACCTCGACGAGCTCCGCATCCGCACGCCGGCCGGCGCCGAGGTGCCGCTCGCCGAGGTGGCGACGGCGACGACGGGCCGCGCCGCGTCGTCGATCACACGCGTCGACCGCAAGCGCTCGTTGCGCGTCGGCGGCGAGATCGACGAGAACGACCCGGATGCCCGCCCCGCCGCGATCAACGCGCGCTTGCGCAGCGAGACGCTGCCCGCCCTGGTCGCCGCGCACCCGGGGCTGTCGTGGTCGTTCCAGGGCGACCAGAAGAAGCAGCGCGATCTGCTCACCTCGCTCGGCGGCGGCTTCGCGATCGCCCTGTTCCTGATCTACGCCCTGATGGCGGTTCCGCTGCGCTCGTTCCTGCAGCCGCTCGTGATCATGACTGCCGTGCCGTTCGGCATCGTCGGCGCAATCGTCGGCCACATGCTGACCGGCTACGACCTCAGCATCCTGTCGCTGTTCGGGGTCGTCGCCCTCGCCGGCGTCGTCGTGAACGACAACATCGTGCTGGTCGACTGGGTCAACAGCCGTCGCGCCCACCATGACTCGTTGTTCGAAGCCGTGCGCACCGCCGGAGCCGCGCGCCTGCGCCCGATCCTGCTGACGTCGCTGACGACGTTCGGCGGCCTGCTGCCGTTGTTGCTCGAGAAGAGCGTGCAAGCCCGCTTCCTGGTCCCGATGGCAGTGGCGCTGGGGTTCGGCGTGATGTTCGCGACGCTGATCAGCCTGTTCCTGGTACCAGCACTCTACCTCGTGCTCGAGGATGCAAGGGGCGGTCTCGCACGGGCTTGGAACTGGACTTACGGGCGGCGGGCGAGCTGAGGAGCGGCCGCCGGCGCGGCGCTCCGGTTTGTCCACCCGCCATCAAGGCACCTTGCCATGGTCGCCGATGAGCCTCGGCGTCCATGCGAAGTCTCGTCGCACCGGGGTGGGGCCTGTCGTTGGCGCGATACCTCGCGCTGCCGCTGCTCGCCCTCGCCGCTGCGACGCAAGGGCCCGCCGGTAGCACGCCGACCCAGGACGGCGACGCCGAGCGCCGCGCCGCCGCGCTGCGCGCAATGGTCGTGCTGAAGATCGCCCCGTACCTGACGACGCACCGCAGCGGCGGCAAGGAGTACCGCATCGCCGTGGTCGGCAGCGACCTGGTGACGGCGGCGATCCAGAAGCACCTCCCGGACAAGAAGGTCGAGGCGTCGGCCATCAAGGTCGTCGAGTTGTCGCTCGCGCACGCGCGTTCGGGGGACCACGCCGGCGAGTACGACCTGGTGTTCGTCGCCGCGTCCGTCGACGCCAACGCGCTGCCCGAGATCGTGCGCGGCCACGCCGACAAGCCGGTGCCGATCGTCTGCGAACGTCCGGGCTTCGCCGCGCTGGGCGGCGGCGTGCAGTTGTTCGTGCAGGACAACAACGTCCGCTTCGAGGTCAACGTCGAGGCGCTGCGCGTCCAGGGCGTCAAGGTCGCGGCCCAGTTGCAGAAGCTCTCGCGCAAGGGGCCGCCGTGATCGCCGCGCCGAGGAAATCGCTGCGCACCCGCCTCACGCTGCTGGCGTCGGTGCTGACCCTCGTCGCGCTGGCGACCACCGGCATCGCTTCGTGGCGCCGCGAGGCCCAAGTGATCGATGCCGCCGCCGAGGGCAAACTGCGCACGCTGGCGCGCATGGTCGCGGTGCATTCGCGCAGCGGCGTCGAGTTCGACGACGCCGCCGAGGTCCGCAAGTTCTTGACGTCGGTGACGGCGACGATGCAGCTGCAGGCGGCCGCGGTCTACCTCGGCGACGGCACCCGCTACGCGTTCGCCGGTGCGCCGGCTCTGCTGCCGGCCAACGGCGCGCATACGTTCGATCGTCCGGCCGACCCGATGTTCGAGACGGTCCTGCCGTACAAGGACGACAAGGGCGAGGAACGGCTCGGCAAGGTCATCGTCCGCATGTCCGCAGCCATGGGCGACGCCCAGCTGCGCGAGCACGTGGTGCATCTCGTCGTGACGGGCCTGATCGCGCTGGCCGGACTCGGCCTCGCCGCGCACTGGTTGCTGCAGCGTCTGCTGCGCCCGATCGCCAGCCTGGTCGAGACCACGCACGAGGTGCGGCGTACCGAGAACTGGGCTCTGCGCGCGACTGCCAGCGCCGACGACGAGGTCGGCACCCTGGTGCATGCGTTCAACGGCCTGCTGCACGCCGTACAGGAACGCGACCGCACGCTCGCCGAGCACGCCGAACGCCTCGAGCAGCAGGTTCGCGAGCGCACGGCCGAACTCCGCAAGGCGCTCGACGCCGCGCAGGCCGCGACGCAGGCGAAGTCGACGTTCGTGGCGAACATGAGCCACGAGATCCGCACGCCGCTCAACGCGATCCTCGGCATGACCGAACTCGCGATGGAGAGCGAGGACGGCAAGGAGCAGAAGGAGTACCTCGGCGTGATCCGCAGTGCCGGGGCCAACCTGCTCGGAATCCTGTGCGACATCCTCGACTTGTCGAAGATCGAGTCGGACAAACTCGAACTGGCGCCGGTCCCGACGGACGTCGAGTCGATGTTCCTCGACGCGCTGCGCCCGCTGACCTCGCGCATCCAGAGCAAGGACCTCGACCTGTCGTTCGATCTCGACGCCAGCGTCGCGCGCGCCTACCTGGTCGACGACGTCCGGTTGCGGCAGATCCTGACCAACCTGGTCGGCAACGCCATCAAGTTCACCGCCAGCGGCTTCGTTCGCGTCGCCCTGCGCGTCGTGGCCGAGCGCAACGGCCTGCACGAACTCGAACTCACGGTGCAGGACACCGGCGTCGGCATCCCTGCCGATCGCCTGCAGGCGATCTTCACGCCGTTCACGCAGGCGGACAGCACGATCACGCGACGGTTCGCGGGCACCGGGCTCGGACTGTCGATCACCGAGCGGCTCGCGCGACTGATGGGCGGCACGGTGCGCGTCGAGAGCACCGTCGGCGTCGGCTCGACGTTCTTCGTGACGCTGCCGATGCCGCCGTGCGAGAGCCCGCTGCCACCGCTGCCCGTGCCCCTTCCCGGCACGCGCCTGCTGCTCGTCAGCCGTTCGCCGACGCTGCGTACGGCGTTGGCGACGGCCGCGCAACGCATCGGCGTCGAGCTGACCGCAGTCGACGACGCCGCCTCGGTGCCGCCGACGACGGCGTCGGGTGGGCGCAACGTGGTCATCTTCGACGACCGCGATCCGGACCACGACGCCGCGATCTGCAACGTGGTGCCGGTCGGTGCGCACGGCGTGCGGCCGTTGTTCGTCGTCACCTCGTTCCAGGACCTGCCGAGCGCCTCGGCACGTTGTCGTGAGCGCCAGTACGCCGGGTACCTGACGAAGCCGATCTCGGCGCGAGAGCTCGCGGTGCGGTTGACGCAGCTCGCGACCACCGGGACAGCCCTGGAAGCGCGTCCGGCGCAGGTTGCCGACGCGTCGCCCAGCCGCTCGCAGCTGCGCATCCTCGTCGCCGAGGACAATGCAGTGAACCAGCGCCTGATCGAGCGCATCCTCGCGCGCGACGGGCACCAGGTCACGATCGCGGAGAACGGGCGACTCTGCTGCGAGGCATGGTCCCGCGGCAGCTGGGACCTCGTGCTGATGGACATGCAGATGCCGGAGATGAGCGGACTCGAGGCCGCCGCCGCGATCCGCCGCAGCGAGAGCGGCAGCGGGCAACGCATCCCCATCATCGCGCTGACCGCGAACACGACGCCCGAGGACCGTCACGCCTGCATGCACGCCGGCATGGACGAAGTGCTGTCCAAGCCCGTGTCGATCCCGCGCCTGCGTGCGGTGCTGGCCAAGTACGGCAGCGAGGGCAGCCAACATCCCGACAGCAGGAGCAATCCGACATGACGACGTCGAACACGCCTCTCCTGGTTCTGGCCGCGGCGCTCGCCGCCGCGCCGCCGCTGCATGCGCAGAATCCGCAGCACGACGAACTCGAGTCGTTGACACTCGAGCAGCTGCTGGAGGTGCCCGTCGAAGTCGGCGCGCGTCAGGCCGAGTCGTTGGCCGCGACGGCCGCGTCGGTGTTCGTGCTCAACGAGCCCGAGATCCGGCGTTCCGGCATGCGCTCGCTCGGCGAGTTGCTGCGCCTCGTGCCGGGCCTCGTGATCGCGCAGGACGTGCCCGGCGCCTACGGCTTCAGCAGCCGTCTCGGCGAGTACGAGTTCGCCGGCATGCTGGTCTTGATCGACGGCCAGCGTCTGTACACGACGCTGCTGCGCCGTGAGTACTTCCAGGCGATCGACCTGCCGATCGCCGTGATCCAGCGCATCGAGGTCGTCCGCGGCCCTGGTGGTGCTCGATGGGGCGACAAGGCGAGCCAGGGCGTGATCAACATCGTCACCAAGAAGGCCGCCGACTCGCGCGGGCTCCGCGTCAGCGGGCTGGTCGGCAGCGAAGAGCACCTGATCGGCACGTTCCGCTACGGGGCGTCGGCCGGCGAGCAGTCGGACTTCTACGTGTTCGGCAAGATGGCCCAGCGTGACGGCGGCCATCCGACCACAGCCGGCGATCGTTGGGACAACAACAGCGTCGGCGGCCGCCTCGACACGCGGCTCGGCGACAACGGCGCGCTCACGATCGACGGCCTGTACCACGACAGCTTCCTCGGCGACTCGTACGCAATCGCCCCGGGGTTCTCGGCGCTGAACATGATCAAGGGCGGCCACCTCAAGTCGCGGCTGCGGCTCGACCACGGCGACCATTCGTGGACCGAGTTGCGCGTCGCCGCGGAGGCCTACGACCAGGACATCCGCGACTACTTGAACGACGTCCCGGACGAGTTCCTGCGCTGGCGCGAGGAGTTGTTCGACGGCACCCTGCAGCATTCGTGGCAAGCAGCGCCGGGTCACACGCTGACCGTCGGCCTCGGTGCGCGAAGCCTCACCGTCGAGAACTTCCGCGTGTTCGCCGCGACCGGCAACGAATTCAACGAGACACGCGGCGACCTGTTCGCATCGTGGGACTGGCAGCTCTGCCCGACGCTGCGCCTGACGCTCGGCGGCAACATCGGCTACCAGGACGCACGCGACGGCAGCGGCATCGACAGCCAGCCGGACGTTCGCCTGGCGTGGACGCCGGCTGCCGACCTGAGCGTCTGGACTGCCTTCAGCGCCAACCGCGAACCCGATCGCAAGATCGCCGACAGCGGCCTCCTGGTCCCGCGCAAGGCGAGCAGCCTGCTGGCGTGGGAATTCGGCGTGCGCCGCCGCTTCGGCGAGCGCCTGCTGCTGCAACTGGACACGTTCGTCTACGACGTCGACGACCAGATCAACGGCTTCGACACCGACCTCGCGACCGGCGCCACCCTGTATCTGGCGGACGGCCGCACCAACGCGTTCGGCGGCGAACTGCTCGCGGCCTGGAACCCGTGCGAGAATCTGCGCATCACCGGGTGGCTCGCGACGACCCAGGCCAACTCACGCAACTTCGACGACACGGTGTTCGGCGATGCCGACACGATCGAAGGACAGGTACCCCCACTGCGCGGCGGCGCCACCTTCGGCTTCGACCCACTGCCCGGCATCGAGTGCGATGCGAACCTGCTCTACACCCAGCGTCGCGCCGGCATCCCGACCTGGTGGCGGCTCGACCTGAGGCTGGGCTGGCAGGCCTGTCCGCAGACGACACTCGAAGTCGTCGGCCAGAACCTGACCGACCCGCACCACCCCGAGTACTACTACTTGGAAGAGGTGCAGCGCGGCTGGTACTTCATGGTCACGCACACCCTCTGATCGCGCCCGTGCGGGCTGTCGGCGAACGACGCCGACGCGCAGCGGACCAGCTACCAGGTGAGCGCCAACGACACGAACACCTGCTGCCGCCGGAAGTCGGAGCGGTCGTGGTCGCCGAACAGATCGCTGTCGATCGCCGCGTACTGCGTGTGGGTCAGGCGGTAGCCGAGCTCCAGGTCGAGTTTGCCGAGCCGTCCGCGCACCGCCAGCCCGGCATCTCCCGACCAGCGCCAGGTCTCGTCGCGGTCGCCGCCGTTGCGGAAGTGCTCACGAAACCAGGTCGCGCCGGCGTCGACGCCAAAGCGGCCGACGAGTTCGAGGGCACGGTCGTCGTTCCCGACCAGGCGCCAGGTCGGCTCGACCACCACGCGGGCGCCCGTCGAGAGCCAGTCGCGCTGCACGGGCGCGTACTCTTGTTCGAGTCGCTGGAGATCGGTGAACAGTCCGATGCGCCACGGCAGGCGCAGGTCACCGCGCAGCGGATCGCGATGGTAGTAGACGAACAGGTCGGCCCCGTGGAACGACGCGTCCGCGCGCACGGGGTCGATGCCGTCGTTGATGCGCCGCCCGGCGAACAGTTCGCCGTCACTCGTCCAGGCTTCGAGGAAGGCGCCAACGCCACGATCCGACTCGAGCCCGACCCCGAGGAAACGCGCGTCGGCGCGGTCGTCGAGCCGACCGTCGATCCGGGCGTCCACCCGGCCGAACCCTGCCTGGAGGCGCGCTGTCATTTCCGGCCGCGGTTCCGTTCGGCTCCCGACCCGCGCCGGTTCCCGCTGGTCGATGTAGCGTGGCTCCTGCGGTAGGGGACGCGGGCGCGGAGGATCCTGCGGACGTGGCGCCGAGGCCTGCGGCGGCACGGCGAACTCGATCGTCACCGGCGGCTCGGAGAACCACGCCTGCCGGTCGCGACGCGACCACGCGTCGACCGCGGTGCACGCGGCAAGGACCGCCAGGGAGAGCGAAGTCGCGGGGCGCATCGGGGGAAACCGCAGGCGTTCCCGCGGCTCGACAGGCTAGCTCGCGCGAAAACCACCCGTTGCCCTGGGCTGCAGCCGCCGCGCCCACTTGCCCATGGCACGGCGTGCGGGCTCGTCCCGTTTCGGGACTTCACCACATGACCTGGCCGCCGCAGTGGCTGATCGCCTGGCCGGTCATCCCGCTGGCACCGCGCGAACACAGGAAGGCAACGGTCTCGCCGATCTCGTCGGGCTGCAGGATGCGACCGAGCGGCACCGCGGACAGGGCCTGCTTGCGGGCCTTGGCAAGGTCGGTGCCCATCGCATCCGCCATGGCCTGCATGCCGGCGGTCGCCATGTCGGTGTCGACCCACCCCGGGCACACGACATTGACGGTGATGCGCCGCGGCGCGAGTTCGAGGGCGAGTGCCTTCGCGAGGCCGATCACGCCGTGCTTGCTCGCGCAGTACGCGGTGTAGCCGGGCACGCCAAAGCGCCCGAGCACCGAACTGATGACGACGATGCGACCGCCGTCGGCGAGGTGGGGCAACGCCGCGAGCACGGTGAAGAAGACACCGTCGAGGTTCGTGCGCACGACTTCATCCCAGCGTTCGGGCCCGGGCAGGGCGCACCGGTTGGGGCCGCCGATGCCGGCGTTCGCCACGACGATGTCGAGCCCGCCGAACGACCGGGCCAGCCGGGCGACGGCCGTGCGCAGACCGGTGCGATCGGTGACGTCGCCGACGACGACGCGCGCGCCTTCGCCATCGACAACCGGCAGGCTCGTGGCGACTTGTTGGAGCGCCTGGCGACGTCGGCCGAGCAGGCCGACCCGGGCTCCGCGCAGAGCCAACGCGCGCGCGATGCCGGCACCGATCCCCGACCCACCACCGGTGACGAGGCACCGTCGCCCGGCAAGTTCCCGCGCCGTGCGATCGGCATCGACCGCCCGCCGCCCTGCTGCCTTGCTCGGCTTGCTCATGCCGCACCTCGCTTCGCGATCGCCGCGAGCACTTCCGTGCACAGCTTGCGGATGCCGGCGGCGATCGACGCGACGCCGGCGTCGAACATGTACGCCGGGGTCGAGATGATCCGACACTCGGGATCGACGACACACGCGTCCACCGCGCATTGGCGATGGCGGGCCCCCATCGCCTCCAGGGCCTGCGCCGTGGCCGCGTCGTTGCCGATCGTCAGCGTCGGACGGGCGGTCCGACCGAGCACGGACGCGACGACGGCGGGCGCGATGCAGATGGCGCCGATCGGTTTCCGCGCCGCGTGCATTTCCCGCAGCAGGCGCGCGACTTCGGGGTGCGCGGTCGCGCGCGCACCGGCGACCGCGAAGTCGCTGAGGTTCTTCGCCGCGCCAAAGCCACCCGGCAGCACGACGGCATCGAGCTCCGCGGCGGTGACGGTCGCCAGATCGCGGATGCGACCACGCGCGATGCGGGCGGCTTCGCGCAGCACATCGCGTCGCTCCGCCGCCACGGGCTCGCCGCGTTCGTGATCGACGACGTGGTGCTGCGGACCGCGCGGCGCCATGCAAACCGCCTCGGCGCCGAGTTCGTCGAGGGCGAGCAACGTCAACACCGACTCCTGGATCTCCGAACCGTCGAGGAACCCACATCCCGACAACACCACACCGACCTTGCGCTTCATGATCGCTCCATGGACCTTGCTCGACGGATCATGCCGAGCCATGTGCTTTGCGCCATCCTGCTGCTCGCGGCCACCGCGTGCAGCACGCCACTGGCCTGGCGGCCGGCGGGCGGCTCGCTGGCGCACTACCGGCAGTCGTTCGAGGACGCCGTCGGGCAGCAGATCGTCGCCGAGGCGTCGCTCACGGACATCGTCGCGATGGCCCAGGACCACGCGGTCGTCTGGCTCGGCGACCACCACTACAGCGACCGGCTGCACGTGCTGCAGCGCGACGTGCTCACGCTCCTGCAGCAGAGCGGACGGCCGCTGCTGCTGCTGCTCGAGGCGATCGGCGAACAGGACGGGCCTGCTGTTGCCGACTACGTCGCCGGCCGCACGAACGAGGAGCAGCTGCGCACGCGCATGCGCCGCCGCTGGCCGGGTTCCTGGCTCGACGACGAAGAGCTCGACGCCCCGCACTACCGCGCGCTGCTGGCGTTCGCGCGCCACCACGCCATTCCGGTCCGCGCCCTCGAGCCAACCCCCAGGCTGCCGCTGGCCGCGCGCGACGCGCGCATCGCCACCACCGTGCGAACGATCGCCGCGGAGCACGCCGATCGCCTGCTGGTCGCCGTGCTCGGCCAGGCGCATCTGCTCGGCGTCGGCGACGTCGTCGCTCGCAGCGGCGTGCCCGGCCTCGTGATCGGCGGCATCCCGCCGGCAACGCTGCGCGCCACCGCACCCGCGGTATCGGCCCGCGATCGGCTCCATCGCAGCGACGGCGGCGTGTGGTGGTTCGGCGCGCTGCTCGCTCCGCAGCCGTGACAACGGTGTCCCACGGGCCGGCCCCCCCCCTGCGCGCGCGACGAACCATGCCTATGGTGCCGCGCCCCGTGCCGTCACTCCGCCGCGCCGTTCTCGTCGCCTGCCAGGCGCTGCTCCTCGTCGCCACTGGCCGCACGCAGGCCCCGGCCGCCTGGGCCAGCCTGTCGGTGCCCACGGGTGTCGTCGCCACGGACCTGCTGAACCTCGGCAAGGTCGTCGCCTACCGCGACGGCATCCAGTTGCACGCCTGGTCGGCCGTCACGCGGAACTGGAAGGTGCATCCGCGCGGCGCGGTCGGGACGACGCGCGTGTTCAACGACTGCGTGCTCACCATCGGCCTCGGGGCCGCGCATGCCTTCTCGTCGATGCGCGGCGCGTTCGCGAGCATGTCGATCGGACCGACGGCGACGCTGCGGAACGGCATCACGAACCAAAACGACTCGGTGCTGCTCGTCGTCGACGGCGCGACGCTGCATGCCTACAGCAGCTTCGTCGGCACGTGGACGTCGCGCGTGTTCCCCGGTCCACCGGCGACGGTGGTGCTGCGGCACACGGCGCTCGCCGCCTACGGCACGATGCTGAGCGCCTACGACGCGTTCACCGGCACGTGGCACGACCTCACCGTTCCGGCCGTGCCCTGGCAACTGTCGGTGGACGGCACCGCCGGCTTCGCGGAGGCGAACGGCACCGTCCATGCCTTCAGCGCCGTGCATGGCGCCTGGTCCACGCGGCAGATCGCGGTCGGTTCGTCGCTCGTGCGTGGCGACGACTACGGCATCTGGATCGGCGGCGGCACCGCGATCGGCTACAGCAGTCTGCAGAACGCGTGGGTCGCGGCAGGACCTGCCGGCACGAACGCGACCCCGTTCGACCTGTTCGCGGTCCTCGACACGCCAGCAGGCAAGCGCGCGTTCTCGGCGTGCACCGCAACCTGGAGCCCCGCGCTGGCCAGCGCCAGTGCTGGCATGGTCGGCAGTGGCAGTACGCTGCTGCTGCAGGACGCTGCCGGCGTCACTGGTTGGAGCGCCGTCAACGACCGCCATGCGACCTTGGCGGGGCCGGCGCTCGGCATGCAGGCGGCCGGCGCCGTGGGATCCATGCTCGCTGCCGGCAACCACCCGGTGCTGTGGAGTTCGCTGACCGGCACCTGGCACCGCGCACCTGGTGCCGCACAGCCGGGCCCACCCTCGCTCACGACGACCGGCGCCGCGGTGGGTGCTGGCAGTGGCGTGTTCGCCTTCGACGGGCGCACTGGCGCCTTCGTGTTGCTGAACACGCCGAGCCTCGCGTGGTCCAGCAACCCCTCGAGCGCTCCGCTGATCGCCTGGGACGCCGCGAACCTGTGGGCGTTCGAGGCACGAAGTGGCCGCTGGCTCGCGACGCCGCGCGCTGGCACCGGCACACCGAGCGTCGCCATCTGGCGCACGTGCGCGCTCGTCGTCGACGGCAGCACGGCGTTCGGCTTCGGGGCGCCCGCCGGCCAGTGGGCCGCGGTGCCACTGCCGGGTCCCGTGCTCGGCACGCGCGTCAACAGCGAGAGCGTGCGCGTGCACACACAGAATCACGTGCTGGCGTTCCCGGCGGTCGGCGAGATCGTGCCGCAGGCGCAGTTCCCGGAGTTCCGGCGCATGCAGCCAGCAGGCGCACCGCTCGACCTCGTGCTCGCGGTGCCGGCGAACGGCTTCGCGCTGCTCGGCATCGGCCGGCTCGCGCGCGCACCGACGCCGCTGCCGGGCTTCGGCGACCTGCTGCTGGACGCGTTGGTGGCGCCGCCGTTGCTGGTGGCCGGATCCACGACCGGCGAACCGGTCACGCTGCATCTTCCGCCTGCGGTCGCGACCGCGCTGCGCGGCGACGAGTGGGGGTTGCAGGCCGCGATGTTCCAGGCGGCGATCCTGCCGGTGGTCGGCACGCCCTGGCTCACCGCTGCAGCGGCGATCTGGCCGCTGTAGGCGCCCCTCGTCGCGCCGGCCTCAGCCGGTACCGCCGCCGCGCGCGTCGACGGCACCAGGGCGGTGCGGGGAGCCGGCGACGATCTGCTCGATCGCTTCGGCCGGCGTGCGGGCAACCGTCCACAGGCCGCGGAAGTGCGGCTGGATGAACCCATCGGCGAAGCCGCGTTCGAGCATCGCCAGCAGCGGCTGCCAGTAGCCGAGCGCGTCCAGGATCACGACCGGCTTGTCGTGGAAGCCGAGCTGCTTGAACGACAGGATCTCGAGCAGTTCCTCGAGCGTGCCGAGCCCGCCGGGCAACGCCACGTAGGCATCGCCGGCCTCGTCGAGCCCGCGCTTGCGCGTGCGCATGTCGTGCACGGTCGCCATCGACGAGGCGCGTTCGCAGTGCACGTTCTTGTCGACGAACTGCTGCAGGATGACGCCGATCGTGCGCCCCCCCGCCTCGCGCGCGCCGCGCGACACCTCGCCCATCAGCCCAAAGCGCCCGCCGCCCCACACCAGTTCCCAGCCGGCCCGCGCGATGCGCGCGCCGAGTTCGGCGGCCAGCGCCCGGTGCGCCTCGGCGATGCGTTCGCTCGACGACGCGTAGACCGTGACCCGGAACGGCCGCGCGGGAGCCGTCATGGCCGGTTGCCGGCCGCGATCCAGCGCTCGAACAGCAGCAGCCCTGCCATCGACTGCCCGTCGCCGAGTTCCTGCGCCAGCAGCCGCTCGCGCGCCGCGGCGAACGGCAGCCGCTCCGGCCGGATGCGCTCGCTCGGCTCGAGGTGCTGGCCGACCGCGGCAAGGCCGCGCGCCAGGAAGAAGTGGCAGACCTCGTTGGAGACGCCCTTGTATGGCGCAAAGCGCCCGAGCGGTGTCCAGTCGCGCGCGACGAGCCCGGCCTCCTCGTGCAGTTCGTGCTGGGCCACCGTCAGCGGATCGTCACCGGGCCGCATGCCGCCGATCGGGAACTCCCAGAGGTCGCGGCCGAGCAGGTAGCGGTGCACGCGCACGAGCACCGTGCTGCCGTCGTCGAACCACGGGATCGCCGCACAGCTGCCGGGCATGTCGACGTACCAGTAGTCGCCGACGCTGCCGTCGGTCTGCACGTAACGGTCGTGGCAGTAACGGTGCCACGGGTTGTCGACCACCACCTCGCGCGACAGTCGGCGGAACGGTTCCTGCTCGTTCATCGCGTGATCGAGAAGTAGAGCTGCCGGCGATCGTCGCTGTCCTCGTAGCGGTAGGGCCAGCCGAGATCGAGGGCGATCGGGATCTCGAGGACCGGGATCTCGATGCGCACACCGATGCCCCAGCTACCGCGCAGTTCGCCGAAGGTCGGATCCTCGGCCGACAGCCCGAGCAGGCCGAAGTCGTTGAAGATCACGCCGCGCACGAGCTCGCGATCGCGCAGATCGCCTTCGAGGCGCGTCGGGACCAGCGGGAAGAAGATCTCCGTGGTCTGGGTCCAGACCGCTTCGCCGCCGAGCGGCCGCCCGAACTGCTTGGGTCCCGCGCGGCGGAAATCGAAGCCGCGCAGGTTGGCGCCGCCCATGTAGAAGCGCTCGGTCACGAACACGTCGTTGCTGTCGTCGAAGGCGTTCGCGAAGCCGAGGAAGTGCTCGACGTGCAGCACGGTGCGATGTCCGTGCGAGTTCTCGGCGAGCGGCACGTAGAGGTTGGCCGAGTGCGTGAACTTCGTCAGGCTCGTCTCACCGCCGAGCGGCCCGCCGATCAGGTCGGCGGTGATGCCGGCGTCGAACCCGGACGTCGGCCGGAACACGTCGTCGTGGTCGCGGTAGCGCGCGTGCAGCCGCAGGCCGCGCAGCTCCGTGCGCCCCTCCGACGCGAACGCGAGCGACGTCGCGTCGGCGGCGAGGTCGTCGATCTCGATCGACTCCTCGCGCGCGGCGATGCCGGCATTCAACTCGTCGCTGAAGTTGTGCGACAGTCCGACGTCGGCGCCGAAGATGTCGCTGGTGTAGCCGTCGGTCAGCCGCCGGATCGTCCGCCGACCGCTGACGCGCAGTTCCCAGGTGTCGAGGTGCTGGCCGAAGACGTCGGGCTCACGGAACGTGATCTGGAACTGGCTGAGGCGACTGCCCGGCGCCAGCAGCATGTTGAGATCCTGGCCGCCGCCGTGGAACGCCTTGTTGTCGATCATCTCGCCGATCACGGTGATCGGATCCGGACTGCTCGGCAGCCGCGTCAGATCGAAGTTGCTCTTGTTGAACGTGACCTGGGCGCGCACGCCCTCGCCGGTGCTGATGCCAGCGCCCCACTGCAGCCGCCCCGTCGAACCGTCGGTCACGTCGAGGCCGATGTCGACGTACTCGGGCTGCCCGGGCACCGGCTCGAGTTGGAGCCGCGGACCGCTCAGGCTCACCGCGTCGTTGAAGTAGCGCGTGCCGGCGATCGACCGCAGCGAACGCTTCACCTCGACCATGTCGATGCGGTCACCGGGAAAGGTGCGGAAACGACGACGGATCACCGCGTCGCGCGTGAACCGGTTGCCGCGGACCACCACGTCACGCAGCCGCTTGGGCACGCCCTCGCTGACCTGGAACACGATGTCCACTTCCGGGGCCGTGCCGTAGGTCTCGACCGGCGTGAACACGCGGCAACCGTCCGGCACCGCACTCATGCCGGGGAAGCGCACCGACGGATGGCCGCGCCGGCCGTAGAAGTCCTCGAGCGCTGCCACGTCGCGCTGCAGCTGATCGTACGAGTAGAACTCGCCAGGCTGCACCTTCACTTCGCGCCGCAGTTCGTCGATCGGGTAGAGCGGTGAGCCAACGAGGGGCTGCTGCGTCGCATCGACGTGCTCGACGCGCACCGACCGCAGGCGATAGCGCGGCCCTTCGACGATGACGATCGCGATGTCGACCTGGTCGCGCTCGGGCGTGAACGCGACGTCGGCGACGTCGACCGTGGCATCGAGGAAGCCCCGCGTGCGGTAGAACAGGCGCAGCCGGTCGAGGTCTTCGTCGAGGATCTCCCGACTCCAGGCGCCGCCGTTGATGAGGCCACGCGCCGGACCGCTCTGGAGTTTCGAGTCGCGCAGCAGGTAGTCGTCGACACCGAGGAAGCCGAACGCCGGGTCGGCGAGGAACGACGCATTGCCGCGGAACGAGATGTCCCGCACCGTGACCTTGGGGCCTTCGTCGACGACGAAGCGCAGCATGCGTTGCACCAGCCGCCGGCCCGGATCGGCGGCGACACCGGGCAACGCATCCGGCACCGGCATCTCCTCGACGGCGATGCTGCAGAACGCGTAGCCATCGCGCCGGTAGCGCGCGAGCAGCACCTTGCGCATCGCCTCGGCTTCGGTGCGCGTGACCTGGCGATCCGGATACAGACCGAGCAGCGCATCCGCCGTGGTGCGATCGATGCCGTACAGCCCGACGAATTCGACGCCGGCGTAGATCTCGACCTCGCGCTCGACTTCGAACGTCACACGCACGCCGCCGTCGACCTCGGCGGCGTAGGCAGCGACCACGAGGCGCCGGTCGTTCCACAGCGCCTGGCAGTCCGCCGAGACCTTGCGCGCTTCGAACGGCTCGCCGACGCGCGTCGTCAGCACTCGCCCCCACGACTCGGCCATCGCCGCTTCGACCACGCGCACCGGCATGCCCGGCCGCTCGGCCTTGGCGAACGTCACCACGCGGACCGGCTTGCCCTGCATGGCCGCGACCGCCGGATCGATCCACGCCTCGCCGCCCTGGGGCGTGTCGACCCGCTTCGCCGGCGGCGGATCCTGCACCTGGGCGCGGATCACCGGCGCCGTCGCCGCCACCATGGCGAGCAGCAGGACAGGCACCGTCGCGCGGCCCATCGGCGCGCGGCGGCGTTCACTGCATCGGTTCGGCCCGGCGGGTGTAGTTCTCAAAACGCATGTACTCGCGGAAGAACCGCAGCACGACTTCGCCCGTCGGGCCGTTGCGCTGCTTGGCGATGATCAGCTGCGCCAAGCCGGCGTTCTGCTCGGTCGGTTTGTAGTAGTCGTCCCGGTGCAACAGGATGATGACGTCGGCATCCTGCTCGATCGCCCCGGACTCGCGCAAGTCACTCATGCGCGGCCGGTGGTCGTCGCGGTTCTCGACGTCGCGGTTGAGCTGGGACAACGCGATGACCGGCACCGAGAGTTCGCGGGCGATGCTCTTCAGGCCGCGCGAGATCGCCGAGATTTCCTGCTGGCGGCTCTCGAACCGGCCGCCACCCGTCATCAGCTGCAGGTAGTCGACGACGACGAGGCCGATGTCGTGCTTCTGCTTGAGGCGGCGGCATTTCGCCCGCAACTGCGTGATCGAGAGACCCGGCGTGTCGTCGACGAAGATCGGGGTGTCGTAGAGCTTCGCCGCTTCGTCCTGCAGCCGCTTGTACTGCTGGTCGGTGATCCGTCCCTTGCGCATCGCCGAGCCGTCGATCTGGGCGCGGCAGCAGAGCATGTTCTGGATGACCTGCTGGTTCGACATCTCGAGCGAGAAGAAGGCGATCGCGGCCCCGTGATTGGACGCGCGCTCCGTCAGGTTGAGGGCGAACGTCGTTTTGCCCATCGACGGCCGCGCCGCGATGATGATGAGCTCGCCGGGCTGCAGCCCGCCGGTCATGTCGTCGAGGTCGTAGAAGTCGGTGCCGAGCCCGGTCAGCCGGCCTTCGCGTTCGCGCAGCCGATCGATGCGCTCGAACGTCCGGTTGAGCACATCGGCGATGCTGACTGCGTCGCCGCTCTTGTCGAGCCGCGCGATCTCGAAGATCTGCCGCTCGGCCTCGTCGAGCAGTTCCTTGGCGTCGAGCTCGTTGTCGTAGGCGCGACGAGCGACATCAAGGCAGGTTTCGAGCAGCCGGCGCTGGACCGCCTTCTCGCGCACGATCTCGGCGTGGTAGACGACGCCGGCCGCGGTCACGACGCCCTCGACGAGATCGAGCAGCGACTCGTGGCCCCCCGCTTCCTGCAGCCGCCCGCTGCGCGAAAGCTCCTCGCCGACGACGATCGGGTCGGTGGCGTGACGGCCGTTGTACGCGTCGACGATCGACTGGAAGATCACCTGGTGGCGCGGCAGGTAGAAGTCTTCCGGCTTCAGGAAGGTGACATCGACGACCGCGTCCGCGTGCAGCAGCAGCGCCCCCAGCACCGAACGCTCGGCGTCGAGGTTCTGCGGCACGACCCGCCCATCGAATGCCTGCTTGAAGTCGACCATGAACGAACTGGCTGCTTACCGGTGTTGTCCCGCCGTGCAAGCCACGACCCTGTGGACAACCTGTCAGTTGACGTGGACGAAATGGGGACGCCGGCGACCGGGTCCGGCAACCGCGCCGGCCGCGGTCGTCGCCGGATTTCTGCGAATCGTCAGCCGAGCACGCGCCCCTGCGTCGCGTCGCCCTCGATCGCGACCACGCCGCGCGCGGCGAGCGCCGCGAGCACTTCGGTGGCCGTTGCGTAGTCGATGCGGAGCTTGCGTTGCAGGAACGCGACGCTCGCCCGCCGCCACAGGGTGACGACCTCGGTGGCCTCCGCGAGCAACGCCTCGTCGACCGCCGCCCCGAACAACTGCTGCTGCATCGGCGCCTCGGCCTGCGGCACGTCGCCAGCCGCCATGGCGACCGGCTCCGGGGCGAGGTCGGGCTCCGGGATCGGTTCCGGCAGCGGATCCGGACGCGGGATCTCGACCAACGGCTCGACCAGGGGCGGCTCCTCGGCGGGACCGCCGAGTGCGGCGTCGAATCCCTCGTCCGCGGCGACTTCGTCCGTGGTTCCTTCGTGCGTGGTTCCCTCGTCCGTGGTCGCGGCGACCAGCGCATCCGGTTCCGGCTCCGACCTGATCGCAGGCTCGGGCTCGGGTTCGGGCTCGGGCTCCGCGTGCCAGACGGCGCGCGCAGCGATCGGAGGTTGGTCCGCCCCGTCGAGTTCCCCACCCGGAGACGCAGCCGCCTCCGGCAGTGCTGGTTCGGCGCTCTCCGGGTTGTCGATCTCCTGGTTGTCAGGCGCCGCCGGAACCCACTCGTCTTCGCGCGGCGCGCGCTCCCTTGCTTCCGCCTCGCGTTCGTAGCGGCGCTCGAAGTAGGAGCGCCGGCGCCGTGGTTCTTCGACTTCGTTGGTCACTGGCGGCACGAAGGCATCCACGACGGGCTCGCTCGGTGACGCCGACACCGGCGCCGCTGCCACCGGCACTGCGGGCTCGGCGGGCACTTCTTCGGCAAGCCGGCGCAAGTGCTCGGCAACCGCCGGTTCGACCCCGCCATCGGCCGCGGGGACCGCGGGACGAGCCGACGAGCGCAACCGTTCGAAGGCATCCTGGAAGAAGAAGTCCGTCGCCAGCAACACCGACGCCAGCGTCATCACGCCGACGAGCAGCAGGCTAACCACGTAGCCGAAGCCGTCGACGAGCACGCCGGCACACCATGCCCCGAGTGCGCCCTGATGGTCGACGGTGGCAGTGCCGCCGCCGCCGAGATTCAGCAACATGCCCAGCATCACCGCCATCGCGACCAGGCGCAGCAGGCGACCGAGCGGGCGATCGATGCGACCGGTCACGCACCACAGGGTGCTCCACACGATCACCATGCCGAAGAACATCACGGACGGTGCAAAGCCGAGGAATCCGTGGACGCCGGCGAAGAACCGCTGCAGCGCCGACTGCGGCACGAACTCGTGGCGATGCAGGTGGTAGTACGAGACGGCGGACAGCGACAGCGCCGCAATGCCCATCGGCACGAACGGCCAGAGCCACTCGGCGACGGTGCGGTTGCGACTCTTCGCCGCAGGCGAGCTCTGCAGGTTCACGGTGGTGCGCCCCTCCCGGGCTTGGCTTGCAGGCGTCCGGCGCCACCGGATGCTGCGGCGTGGACTCTACGCGTCGCCGTGGCGCACGCAAGCCGACGAACGGCGCCGTCGCCGCTCGCTCACTCGGTCGGCGCGTCGCGGCGGTTGGCGGCCGGATCCGACTCGCCCGCGTCCGCAGCCGCGGCCTCCTCGTCGCCGCCGTTCGTGGACCCAGCGAGCGCCGTCGGCTCGCCGTCCACCTCACCAGCGCCGCTCGCCGCGGCCTCGCCGTCCTCGCCAACCTCGCCTTCCTCGGTCGCGGCAGCCTCGTCGGCCTGCGCCTCGCGCAGTTCCTCGCGCGCGTGCCACTCCTCGATCGTCAGCAACACGTCGCGCGACTTGCTGCCGACGAACGGACCGACGAGTCCGTCCTCTTCCATCAGCTCGAGCAGCCGCGTCGCCCGCGTGTAGCCGACGGCGAGCGCCCGTTGCAGCAGCGTCGCCGAGCCACGCTGCTGCCCGAGCACGATCTCGACGGCTTCGCGGTAACGCTCGTCGCGGTCCGCCACCGCGGGCCGCGAACTGCTCTGCGTCTGCATCAGGGATGGCGTGAACTGCGGCTCCTGGCCGTGCTCCTCGAGGAACCGCACCACCGCCTGCATCTCGTCGTCGGCGACGAACGTGCCCTGCGCGCGCAGCAGCGCACCGCCGCCCGGCGGCATGTAGAGCATGTCGCCGTAGCCGAGCAGCTTCTCGGCGCCGTTGGCGTCGAGGATCACGCGCGAATCGATGCGGCGGTTGACCTTGAAGGCGATCTGGCACGGCAGGTTCGCCTTGATGATGCCGGTGATGACCTCGCTGCTCGGCCGCTGCGTCGCCAGGATCACGTGCATGCCGACCGCGCGCGACTTCTGCGCGAGGCGCTGGATCAGCTCCTCGACCTCGTTCTGCGCGACGTTCATCAGATCGGCGAACTCGTCGATGACGATCACGACGTACGGCAACTGCACGCGTTCGGCGTCGGGCTCGCGCTGCAGGCGCTTGGCGAGCTCCTGCTGGCCGAGACGGTTGTAGTTGCGGATGTGGTTGACGCCCGCGCCCGACAACAGCGCGTAGCGGTTCTCCATCTCGTCGACGGCCCACTGCAACACGCTGGGGGCCTTCTTCATGTTGGTGACGACGTCGCAGCACAGGTGCGGCACCCGCTTGTAGGCCTGCAACTCGACCATCTTCGGGTCGACCAGGATCAGCTTCACCTGGCTCGGCGTGCGCGTCATCAGGATCGACAGCAGGATCGTGTTGATGCACACCGACTTGCCGGACCCCGTCGTGCCGGCGATCAGCAGGTGCGGCATGCGCGCGAGGTCCTCGACGATCGGATTGCCGGCGACGTCCTTGCCGAGGTAGAGCGGGATCGCGAGATCCTCCGACCGCCCGAACTGGTCGAGCAGGTCGCGCATGAACACCTTCTGCCGCTCGGCGTTCGGCACCTCGATGCCGATCGTGTCCTTGCCGGGGATCGGGGCGACGACGCGCACCGACACCGCCTTCAGCGCTGCCGCGAGGTCGGATTCGAAGCCGACGACCTTGTTGACGCGAATGCTGTCGGCGAGGCGCAACTCGTACTGGGTGACGGCCGGCCCCACCGACGCCGCGACGACCTCGGAAGCGATGTCGAAGTTGGCGAGCTTGTTGACGATCGCCTGGCCGCCACGGGCGAGCGCGTCGGACGTGGTCGTCGCGTCGTTGAGCACCGGCTCCTGGAACAGCTCGATCGGCGGGAACGGGTAGTCGTCGAACGGCAGCGCGCCCTGGCCGGTCTTCTTCGGTTTCGGCTTGGGCTTCGGACGGGGCTTGGGCTTCAGCACGACGATCGGCAGCGGCGCTGCCGGGGTCGGCGTCGCCGGCGGCGGAGGCTCCGCAGCAACTGCCGGCGTCGGCGCCGACTCCGGCGGGGTTGCCGCCAGCGCCGGCCGCGGCAGCACCACAACCTCGTCTTCCTTCTCGTCCGTCTCGTGCTTCTCTTCTTTCGCCTCGGCGGCCGCATCGGCCGACCCCGCGCCGTCCTCGTCGACGTCGGGCGCCACCGGCGCGCGTTTGCGGCGGCTCGGCCGCGGCGACGGTTCTTCGGCGTCGTCCGACCGCTCGGACGCGTCAGCGGCAGCGGCAGCGGACGAAGCCGGTGATGCCCCGGCCTCGGCAGCAGGATCGCCGGCAGCCGCGCGTCGAGGTGCGGGCTCCGCACTCGCGACCCGCCGGCGGCGACGCGCGGGCTCGAGTTCTTCCACCGGCATGCTCGTCGCACCCACACCCGCCGCGGCGGCGGCAGGTTCGGGGCCGCGCCGGAACAGGCGGCGCCACAGCAGATCGAGCCCCGCGAACGTGCGCACGACGAGCTGCGAGAACAGCCACTCGGTGGCGATCATCAGCGCCATCACGGCGCCGAAGCCGACGACCAGCAAGCGACCCGTCGCGCCGAACGCCGACTCGAGGCGCTGCGACACCACGTGCCCGAAGACGCCGCCGGGCCCGAACGGCGCCGACGCCGAAGCCACGATCGGATCGCCTGCCGATGCGCCCGCGAACAGGATCGCCAGCATCGCGGCGAACACCACGGCACCGAGCGCCTTGATCGTCGGCCGCGCCAGCGGCCGCCCGAAGAACAGCCACACCGCGGCCGCCAGCAGCATCACGAACGGCACCCATCCGGCGTACCCGAGCGACCGCGTGAAGCCGTGCGCCAGGTGGTAGCCGACCGCGCCGCCGAGGTTCTGCAGGTCGCCGGTCGGGATCGGGCCGTCGAGGTCGGCGAACCGGAATGTCGCGAGCGACAGCAGCGCGAACAGCGCGAACCCGGAGAGCGCCAGCGCGACGACCTCGCGCGCCCGCGGCGACAGGCCAGGGCGCGGCGCGTCGTCGAGCGGCACGAAGCGGTTGGGACGCTTCTTCGGCGCCGGATCGGAGTCGTTGTCGTTCTTGCTCACGTCGATTCCCTCGCCGCCGCCATGTTGACGGCGATCGCGACGATGCGCGCGGCCGCCGCGTCCTTGTCGAGCCGGCCCAGAGCCTCGTCGCGGCCATCACGGTGGCACACGACGAACTGCGCCTGCGTGCTGCCGATCGCGTCGTGAAGGTTGACGACGATCGCATCGAGGCGCTTGTTCTGCAGCTTGCTTCGCCCACGGGCGATCGCCGCCGGCATGCCCGCCGATGCCGACTCCAGGGCGAAGCCCACCACCGTGCGCGCGCCCTTGTTGGCCGCGAGCCCGGCGACGATGTCAGGATTCGGCACCAATTCGAGGTGCCTTGCGGCGGGTCCGCGAGCCGGCTTGCCGGCGACGCGCACCGCCGGCCGCCAGTCGGCGACCGCGGCCACGGCGATCGCGATGTCGGCGGTAGCGAACGCGCGTTCGGCGGCGGCTTGCATCTCCAGCGCCGACGTCACCGGCACGACGGCGACGCCCGACGGCGGCGCGACCTCGACGGGACCGAGCACCAGCGTCACACGATGACCCGCGGCCAGCGCCGCCTTGGCAAGGGCGCACCCCATGCGCCCCGAGCTGCCATTGCTCAGGAACCGCACGTCGTCGAGATACTCGCGAGTCGGACCCGCCGTGATCAGGATGGAGACCATGCCCCCGTCGAAGCGGCCGAGGAACGCCGCAAAACCGCCAGCCGTCCTATCGTAGTAACAGTCGCCGCGCGGGGGAGAAAAAACAGCGGGGCGCATCTACATAGGCCGGCTCGACGAACGCGACCGCGGTCGCGATCGAGCCTGCCCTGTGAACCCGAGTCGACTCGCCCTTCCCCTGTACTTCGTTGCCGCCTCCTGCTGGTCGCCCGGCGCCAGCAAGGAGTCCGCCGACGAGCAGGTCTACGCGATCCTCGCCTCGGCCTCGCAGCAGGTCACGGGCGCCACGCGTCCGTTCACCGTCGAGCGGCCCGTCGACACGCTGCGGCAGCGGCTGGTCGCCGGCAAGGAACCGGTGCGGCTGTCGCTGGCCGAGGCCCTCGACGTCGCCGCCGAGAACAGCCGCGACTTCCAGTCGCAGAAGGAACAGCTCTACCTGGCGGCGTTGAACCTGACGCGGAGCCTGCACGACTTCGCGTGGCGATTCGGCGGCGGCGGCTCGGCGGAGGTCAGCGGCGAGAGCGACGAGACCGCCGACGTCAACCTCGGCACCGATCTGTCGGCGGCGGCGAACAGCGTCTACGGCACGCGCGTCGTCGCCAGCTTCGTCAACACCTTCCTGCGCTCGGTCGTCTCGGGCGGCAGCTTCGACGGCGGCTCGATCCTGAACCTGACGCTGACGCAGCCGCTGCTGCGCGGCGCAGGCCGGCGCATCGTGCGCGAGCCGCTGACCCAGTCCGAACGCGACGTGGTCTACGCGATGCGGGCGTTCGAGCGCTTCCGTTCGGACTTCGCGGCAGGCGTCGTCAGCGACTACTGGAACGTCGTGCGCCAGGCCGCCGACCTCGCCAACGTCGAGGCGAACTACGCGAGCATCCTGACCGACAGCGAACGCATCCAGGAGCTGTTCGTCGCCGACCGCGCGACGATCACCGACCTCGGCCGCGCGCGGCAGAGTCAGTACGCAGGCGATGCCCAGCGGGTCGCCGCCAAGAACCGGCTGCAATCGGCTTTGGACCGCTTCAAGTTGACGCTCGGCCTGCCAGTGGCCGCGCAGGTCGATCTGGACCCGGCCGAGCTCGACAAGCTCGTCGCGACCGGCGTGCAGGCGATCGACATCGCCGAGGCGGACGCGCTGGCGCTGGCGCTGTCCCGGCGTCTCGACCATCGCACGACCGTCGACGAGGTCGAGGACGCGGGCCGCCGCATCCTGGTCGCCGAGGACGCGCTCGGCATGGCGCTCGACTTCACCGCGGCGTTGAACGTCCCCGCCGAGTCGGGCAAGGGCCTCAACCTCGATTGGTCGCGCGTGAACTGGTCGGCCGGTTTCGAACTCGACCTCGCGCTCGACAAGCTCGTCGAACGCAACGCGCTGCGCAGCGCACTGATCACGATGGACCGTTCGCTGCGTTCGCGCGAGGCGAGCGAGGACCAGGTGGCGGCCGATGTCCGCGCGTCGCTGCGCGACATCCAGAGCGCGCTCGACACCCACCGCATCCAGACGCTCGCCGTCGAACTGGCGAACCAGCGCGTCGAAGCCCAGACCGACCTCTACACCGCCGGCCGCGTCGAGGCGCGGGAGCTGCTCGACGCCAAGGACGACCTGTTGCAGGCGCGGCTCGACCTGACCGCGGCGACCGTCGACTACGCGATCGCGCGCCTGCAGCTGATGAACAACTTGGAGGCCATCGCTCTCGAACCGACCGGACTGCGGTTCGACCCGACCCTGCCGATGCCACAGTCGAAGCCCGCGGAATAGACCCATGAGCCACGTGAGAACCCGATCGAATCGCCGCCTGCTGGTCGTGGCCGCGCTGCTGGCCGCGTGCAGCGACTCGGCGCCGAACACGCCGGACCCCAACCAGTTCGTGGTGCAGGTCGCCGACCTGCCGATCACGGTGCGCGAGAACGCCGAACTGCAGGCGCTGCGGGAGACGATCGTGCGGTCCGAAGTCGAGGGTCAGTCGACGATCATCTTCATCGTGCCCGAGGGCACGGTCGTGAAGCAGGGCGACAAGCTGGTCGAGCTCGACGTCAGCGAGCTGGTCGAGAAGTCTTCGAACCAGGAGATCGCGGTCGAGAAGGCACGGAGCTCGCTCGAGCAGGCGCGGACGCAGCAGAACATCCTCGAGAAGGAGCTGACCACGAAGCGCAACACCGCGACGTCGCAGCTCGAGATCGCGCGCATGAACCGCGAGAAGCTGCTCGGCGCACGCGACGGCAACGGTTCCGAGGGCAAGAACGCGGACATGGTGACGCGCCTGCGCGAGCTCGTGACGCCGCCGCCCGATGCAAACGACGCCGAGCCCGCGCCGAGCGGACTCGCCGCGCGCGTGAATCCGGCGAACTACGCCGGACTCGTGGACCGCGCGACGAAGCTGCTGACCGGCAAGGGCGAGACGGCGGCGGAGAGCCTCGCGCGCGACATGGGCGAGATGGCCAACAAGATCCTGCAGCAGGCCGACCAGATCCGCCTCGCGATGGCGGACCTCAAGGTCAAGGAGGACACGCTGCTGCACAGCCGCCGGCTCGCCGCGAAGAAGTTCATCACGCGCAACGAGCTCGAGCGCGACGAGCTCGCCTGGCAGAGCCAGCAGTCGAAGGTCACGATCGCGTGGAACGACCTCGAACTGCTGATCAACTACACGCTGCACACCGAGCGCATCAAGGCGACGCAGGACTTCGAGAACGCGACGCTCGAGCTCGACCGCGTCGAAGCGAGCAACGACGCCGAACGCAAGAAGGCCGCGTTCGACATCGACGCGAAGACCAAGGAGTTCACGCTCGCCAAGGAGCGCCTCGACAACCTCAAGCGCCAGATCGACAGCGCGGTGATGCTGGCGCCGACGCCGGGCACCGTGGTCTACGCACGCATCGACCGCAACCGCGGCGGCGGCGAAGCGGTGCGCGAAGGCGTCCAGGTGCGCGAACGGCAGGAGATGATCATCCTGCCCGACACCACCAAGATGCGTTGCGTCATCAAGGTGCAGGAAGCGCAGGTCGACAAGGTGATGCGCGGACAGCCGGCCCACGTCACGGTCGAGGCGTTCCAGGGCGAGACGTTCACCGGGCGCGTCACCAGCGTGGCACCGGTCGCCGACAGCAACAGCGGCTGGATGACCAGCGACCGCAAGGTCTACACGACGTTGGTCGAGCTCGACTCGGACAACCCTGACGGCCGCCTGCGTTCCCGCATGGCGGCGAACGTGACGATCTCCGTGGAAACGGTGAAGGACACGCTGCCGGTGCCGCTGCAGGCGGTGTTCCGCGACCGCTCGGTCAACTACGTCTGGAAGAAGTCGCCGGCTGGCCCGGTGGCGACGCCGGTCCGGGTCGGCCGCCAAAACACCGAGCGCGTCGCGCTCCTCGATGGAGTCGCTGGCGGCGACGTGCTGCTGCTGCTGGCGCCCGCGGGCGTGCCCGAACCGAAGTTCGAGCAACCGGTGGCCCCCGAACCGGCCCCTCTGAAACCGCAGCCCGGCAACGGAAAGGAAGACGGCAACGGCAACGGCAACGGTCCGACCAACGGCGGCGACGGGCCACGCCGTGGGACTGGCATGGGCGCGATGAACAAGCCGCTCGCCGAAATGACGCCGGACGAACTCGCCGCCTACCGGGACCGGCTCGACGGCATGAGCCGCATGATCGATGGGGCGCGCCAGGCCGGCAACGGCGAAGCCGCCAACGAGATCGAGACGACGCTCGCCGCCCTGCGGGCCGCGCTCGACAAGAACGACCTCGTCGCCGGCCAGGTGCAGAGAGACAAGCTCAGCGCATTGATGCGGCGCATGGGCGGAGCGCGCGGCGAAGGCGGCGAGCGCCCGCGCCGCGGCGGCAATGGTGGCGAGGACGGCGGTGGTCGCCGCGGCAACTGAGGGGAACGCCGTGACGGCAGCCGATCGTCCGATCATCGCCGAGTTCGTCGACGTCCACCGTCACTACGTGATGGGCAAGAACGTCGTGAAGGCCCTGAACGGCGTGTCGATGCAGGTCCGCAAGGGCGACTACCTCGCGATCATGGGCCGCTCGGGATCCGGCAAGAGCACGATGCTGAACATCCTCGGCGGGCTCGACCGCCCGACGTCGGGCGAGTACCGCGTCGGCGGCCGCGACGTGAGTCGCCTCAGCGACGACGACCTCTCCGACGTGCGCGGCCGCGAAATCGGGTTCATCTTCCAGTCGTTCAACCTGATCCCGCAGCTGACCGTGCTCGAGAACCTCGAGGTCCCGCTGTTCTACCAGGGGCGTGTCGGCCCCGAGTCGCGCCGCAAGGCCGAGCACCTCGCCGGACGCGTCGGCCTCGGCGGCCGGCTCGAGCACAAGCCGATGGAGCTGTCGGGCGGCCAGCAGCAGCGCGTCGCGATCGCCAGGGCCTTGATGAACGACCCGCTCTTCCTGCTCGCCGACGAGGCGACCGGCAACCTCGACAGCAACACCGAGAAGGAGATCCTGGACCTGTTCGACGACTTGCGGCCGGACGGCGTCACCATCGTCGTGGTCACCCACAACCCGAAGGTCGCCGAACGCGCCGACCACACGCTGTGGCTGAAGGACGGGCAGGTCGAGCAGTTGATCGACAACCGCGCCGCGGCCGGCAGGGGTACCACGTGATCCGCGACACCATGCGCATGGTTCGGCTCGGGCTGAAGAGCCTGATGCTGCACAAGCTGCGCAGCACGCTGACGACCGCCGGCATCCTGTTCGGCGTCGCTTCGGTGATCGCGATGCTGGCGGTCGGCGAGGGCGCCTCGGCCGAGACGCTGCGGCAGTACCGCGAGATGGGCGTCACCAACGTGCTCATCCGCAGCAAGAAGCCCGAAGAGACCCAGCAGTCGTCGACGTCGAGCACGATGAGCATTCTCGGCTACGGGCTGGTCTACCACGACGCCGACCGCATCCAGAACCTGCTGCCGACGGCCACGGTCGTGCGCGTTCGCGAGTTCCAGCGCGGCGTGATCCGTGGCGAGAACTGGACCAGCACGATCATCGTCGGCACCGAAGTCGACTTCCTCGACGTCACCAACATGAAGGTCGACGAGGGCCGCTGGCTGTCCGAACTCGACCAACAACACCAGGCCAACATCTGCGTGATCGGCCACAAGCTGGCACGCAACCTGTTCCCGCTCGAGGACCCGGTCGGCAAGACGATCCTGGTCGGCATCGAGGATCGCTTCGAAGTCGTCGGCGTGCTCGAAGGCCAGGGCCGCGCCGCGTCGCCCAACGGCACGACGCTCGACGAATGCGCGTTCATCCCGCTGACCAGCTCGAGAAGGCGCTTCGGCGACACCGTGCGCAACCCGTCGACGAACCGCTTCGAGAACGTCGAGCTGCAGGAGGTCAAGGTCAAGATGCCGTCGACGGACGACGTCGAGATGGCGGCCGCGGTGCTCGATCGCATGTTGATGAGCGACCCGGTGCACAGCGCCAAGAAGGACATCGAGATCACCGTGCCACTCGAGCTGCTGCGCAAGGCCGAGGCGACCGAGCGCATGTTCAACCTCGTGCTGGCGGTGATCGCGTCGATCAGCCTGCTGGTCGGCGGCATCGGCATCATGAACGTGATGCTCGCGACGGTGACCGAGCGCACGCGCGAGATCGGCATCCGCAGAGCACTCGGCGCCAAGAAGAAGCACATCGTGCAGCAGTTCCTGGTCGAGGCCGGCGTGCTGTCGGCGCTCGGCGGACTGGTCGGCGTCGGCCTCGGCGTGCTGGTGCCCTACGGCATCGAGCGCTGGTTCGAGCAGCAGACGGACGTGCAGCCGCCGCACGTGCTGCTCGCGTTCGGCATCTCGGCCGCGGTCGGCGTCGTCTTCGGGCTCTACCCGGCGTGGCGGGCCGCCAACATGGACCCGGTCGAAGCCCTGCGCCACGAGTGACGCAGCGGCTGCGTGACTACGCCTTGACGGCCGCGTGCTTCTCGACGAGGTCGATCAGCTCGTCCGGTTCGAACGGCTTGCGGAAGTAGTCGACCGCACCCATCTCGGCGCTCTTCTGATGGCCGCGGCTGTGCTCGCGGGCGGTGAAGATGACCACGGGGATGTTGGCCGTCGCGGTCTCCTTCTTCAGGCGCGTCAGCGTCTCCCACCCGTCGATGCCCGGCATCATGATGTCGAGCAGGACGAGGTCGGGACTCTGGGTCTTGGCCTTGGCGATGCCGTCTTCACCGTTGGTGGCCGACTCGACGCGGAACCCTGCCGCCTCGAGGACCATCTGCGTGGACACGATGATCAGCTTCTCGTCTTCGATGATCAGGACGGTTCGTTGCGTGGTCATGCTCTCTGCTCCGTGGCTGCGGACGCGGCCGCAGCCGCTCGGCCCTGCCGTTGCAGCGGCAGGTTGAAGGAGAAATCGGCTCCGTGGCCCAGTTGGCTGGAGACTTCGATGCGACTTCCGTGCGCCTCGACGATGCCCTGGGCGACGAACAGACCGAGGCCGGCGCCACCGTGGTGGCGCGTCAGCGGGTCCTCGACCTGGAAGAACTTCTCGAAGATGCGTCGGTGGTAGCGCGGATCGACGCCGATGCCGTCGTCGCGAACCCGGAACCGCAGGTCGTCACCCGAGCGCTCGATGGCAACGGCCACCCGGCCACCGTCGCGGGCGAACTTGACCGCGTTCTCGACCAGCGCCTGGCAGGCGCGGCGCAGGCCGGACCGATCGGCGTCGAGTTTCTCGTCACCGCCCTCGACCGCGAGCGTCAGCTCGATGTGGCGCCCACGCGCCGGTTGCTCGAACGGTTCGAGCAGCCCGTTCGCCAGCGATGCGACCGTGCAGACTTCGCGATCCTGGCCGTAGTCGGCGGATTCGAGGTTGCCCAGGTTGATCAGCTTGTCGATCTGGTGCTCGAGGCGGATCGCCTGTTCACGGATCGACTCGCAGGCCGCCTGCTGGCGTTCGCCAAGGGGACCGAGCCGCCCCTTCGTCATCATCGTCGCGAACGTCTTGATGCCGGTCAGCGGCGTGCGCAGTTCGTGGGCGACGATCGACAGGTACTGGTTGCGGAGCTGGTCGGACTTGAACGACGCCGTGACGTCGCGCAACACGGTCAACACGCCGGCTGGCTGGCCGAGGTGGTCGTTGACGACCCGCGTGTCGCAGCGGATGTAGAGCAGATCGTGCGCGTCGGCGTGCACCTCGACGGTGCGTGACGCTTCGCGTTCCTGCGCCATGCGGGCGTGGTCCGCCACGATCGCGGCCAGGAGATCGGCTCGCCCCGGCAGCGCCGACAACGGCTGGCCGATCGAGCAGAACGCCTTGGCGCCGAGCAGGTCCTCGGCCGCGGCGTTGAGCATCGCGATCGCGCCGCCGCGATCGACGAACACGACGCCATCCATGATGTCCGTGATCTGGCCCATCGCGACCTGCAGCCTCCGCCCACCGTCTGCTCCGGTGATCGCGGCCCGCGGGCCGCATCACCCTGGAGTCACTTCGGGTTCTTGATCGCCTGCAGCGCGTCGTCCTCGCGTTCGAAGATCGCGAGGTGCTTGCTGATGCGCATGATCTCGAAGATCTTGACGATGAACGGCTTGATGTTGCTCAGGTAGAGCTTGCAGTTGCGCGACGACGTCACGTTGTTGGCGACGATGATCAAGCCGACGCCGCAGGAGTCGATGATCTTGACGTTGTCGAGGTTCAGCACGAAGTGCTGGTACCCTTCCTCGATCTTGCCGTTGACCGTCTCCTTCAAGGACTCCTTCAGGGAGTCCGTGACGTAGAAGTTCAGGCTGCGATCGTTGAACGTGATGATGACGGTCTTGTCATCCTTGAGCGTCGTGACCGACAGGCCCTGGCTCTTCTTGCCGACGATTTCCATGGCGTTCCTCGGGGCGCACGCCCGGTCAACCCGGGATGGCGCTCCCCGTGCATCGGCCGGCCGGTCGCCGCGGGTTGAGCACCGCGCCAGAAACCCGGACCGACCGGCGGACCGTCAGCCAGCGCCGCCCTCGGCTGCCTGCCCCATGGCGCCCCCATAACGCAGGGCGATGTTGCTGCGCCCGAGGTCGGCCAGCAGCGCGTGGCTCTTCTTGAGGCCCAGCTGGTTCGCCTTGTTGGCGACGCTGACGACACTGCGACGCAACTCCCGTGCAACCGTGAGGTTGTCGCGATCGGCGTAGATCTCGCGCAGGCGGGTCACGTCGGCCGCGGACCACCGCGGCATCGCGACGCGGCCCGTGCGCGCCATGCCACCGTCGTTCGCCGCCGCAGCACCCGCGGCGAACCGCTTGTCCTTGGCGAGGCACAGGCGGGCCGCCATCGCGGTGATCTCGCCCACCGGTCGCGACAGGCAGACCTCGAGGTCGTCGTCCGACCGCGTGCCGTAGAGGTCCTTCAGGCTGAGCTGCTCGGCGCGCGCCCACGGCCCGGTGCGGACCCGCGCGCGCAGCTCGTCGGCCCGCCGGCGAACGTCCGCCGGGGCGCGGCCCGTCATCGCCGCGAGCAATCGTGGTTCGACCGCCCCCCACGATTCGCGCAACATCGCATCGTCGCTCGCGGTCCAGTCGCCACGGCGGGGCGGCACGCGCAGCAACAGGAACGCCTTGCGCCGCACGCTCTCCGCCGACCGCCGCAACAGCGTCGCCGTCACGGCGACGCCACGACGCGGCAGCAACTGGCGCAGGCGTTCGAACTCCTGCACCGACCAGTTGCCGGCGCGCATCGCCCTGGTCATCGCGCGCCTTCCTCGCTGGACGCGAGCTGCTGCTGCCAGCGCGGCTGGATGCGATCCTGGACGAGCTTGCGCACGGCCGACGTCGAGTGCATGGCGAGCGCTTTCGCCGCGAGGTCCTGGCACTCCGCGAGCGTGAAGCTGCGCAGCATCAGCTTCACGCGCGGCACGAACACCGGCGCCATCGACAACTCGCGATACCCGAGCCCGACCAGGATCGGCGTGAACACCAGGTCGCCGGCGATCTCACCGCAGATCGACGCCGGCTTGCCGGCCGCGCCGGCCGCGGCAGCGATCTGCTGCAGCACGCGCAGCACGCCCGGATGGAACGGGTCGTACATCTTCGCGACCCGCTGGTTGTCGCGGTCGACGGCGAGCAGGTACTGCACGAGGTCGTTGGTCCCGACCGAGACGAAGTCCGCGACCGGCAGCACGTCGGGCAGCACCGGCACCAGCACGGGCACCTCGACCATCACGCCGAGTTCGATGTGCGGATCGAACGGCACGCCGGTCGCGCGCAGGTCGGCGGCGAGCTGGTCGAGCACCTCGCGACACCGCACCACTTCCGACCGCGTGCTGATCATCGGCAGCAGGATGCGCGCGTGGCCGAGCGCGCTGGCGCGCAGGATCGCCCGCATCTGGGTGTAGAGGATGTCCGGCCAGTCGAGGCACAGCCGGATGCCGCGCCAGCCGAGAACCGGGTTGCGTTCTTCCGGCATCCGGAAGTAGCCGAGCGGCTTGTCGCCGCCGACGTCGAGCGTGCGGAACGTCACCGGCTTGCCCCCGGCTCCCTCCATCGCCCGGCGATACATGCCCACCTGCTCGTTCTCGCTCGGGAACTGGCGCCGCTCCATGAACGCGAACTCGGTGCGGAACAGGCCGATGCCGGCGATCGCGTCGACCTCGAGCGCGTCGAGGTCGCGCACGCCTTCGACGTTGGCGAGCAGTTGCACCAGCACGCCGTCGGGCGTGACCGACGGCTGGAAGAGCACTTCGGCGATGCGCCGGTCGATGGCCCGCTGCTCCCGTTGGCGCTGGCGGTACTCGGCCAACTCCTCCGGCGACGGCTCCAGGATCACCAGCCCAGCGTCGCCGTCGACGATCGCCATGGTGCCCGTCGTCGACTCGCGCAGGATCGGCTCGATGCCGACCACCGACGGGATGCCGAGCGAACGCGCGAGGATCGCGCCGTGCGAGTACTTGCCGCCGTGCGCGGTGACGATGCCGCGCAAGTGCGCGCGGTCGAGGATGCCGGCGTCGCTCGGCAGGAACTCGTCGGCGCCGAACAGGTAGTCGGCGCCGTTCGCGGTGTACTTGTGGCGCTCGCTCGCCAGCAACGCGCCGACGAGCTGGCGGCCGATGTCGCGCAGATCCGCGGCGCGCTCGCGCATCGCCGGGTTCTCCATCGCCGCGAACACGGCCTCGTACCGCGCGATCACGCGCTGCAGCGCCACCTCGAGGTTGACGTGGTGCTGCACGATCTCGCCCTCGACATCACGCCGGAACGTCTGGTCGTGCAGGATCGCCAGCTGCGCGTCGTAGATGCGCACGTCGTGCTTCTCGAGCGATGACGCGAGCTCGCGCTGCAGGTCGAGCAGGTTCGTCGCCACGCCGGCGATCGCACCCGACAGACGCGCTCGCTCGCCGTCCAGGTCGGCGTCGGCCACCTTCCACGTCGGGATGTGGTCGAGCGTCGCGTGGAAGTGCACGATCGGCGCGATCGCGACGCCACGCGCGGCGGCGATGCCTTTGAGCCTGCGGGACATCGTTGGCAGCGCGTTTTCGGCGACGCTGCGGCACTTTGCAACATGCGCGCTTCATCCGCGCGCGAGCGGGAGCCGATCGATGCCCCGGAAAACGCCCGCACGCACCATGAAGAACAAGAAGAAGTCGACGCGCAACCGCGACACGCAAGCGGCCGCGGAGGAAACCGCCGAGTTCGTCGACACGGCATCCACGACGACGACCAGCGACGAGCCGATGGACGCAGTGGCGCCGACCTCGTCGACCGACGGGACGCCGGAGCCGATCGACCCCGCCACCATCGATCCCTCGGAACTCGATGCCCTGGCCCACGCCGCAGCGTCCGACGACGCCGGCAACGCCGCGTTGCCCGCGGACGCCACGAGCGTCACGGCAGCCGCAGCTTCGCCTCGGGCAGGCGGGCTGGCCGCGGGGCTCGCGGGGCTCGCCGCGGCAGCCGCCCTGGCCGCGCCCTTCGTGCCGGCGATGGCCACGATCGGCATGACCAGCGGTGCCTGCGGCGTGCTCGCCGCGGTGCTGTTCGTGGCCTCCCGCGGTCAACGCCAACAAGCGAACCTGCAGCAGCAGCTCGCCGCGAACCACGAGTCACTGCAGCGACTGCGTGCGGAGCCCGCACCGGCGATGCCGGCGGCCGGCGACGAACTGCAGCACCTGTTGATGTCGCTCCAGCGGCAGGACGAGAAGATCAACAACCTCACGAAGGCCATCAAGATGTACGGCAAGCCCTTGATGGACATCGCCGGGCAGAGCACCGAGCTGGTCGGCGCCGTCGGGCGACTCGAGCAGACGTCGGCGCAGCGCGCCGCGGCAGCGGAGCAGGCGTTCGGCAAGCTCGCGACGCACGACCAGTTCGCACAGGTCGCCAAGCAGGTCGAAGCGGCCGGCGGCAAGTCCCCGACGCTCTCGCTCGAACCGCTGCAACAGCACCTGTCCCGGCTCGAGGTCGGGCTCGCCGCGGTGGCGCAGCGTCTCGACAGCAGCGATGTGCAGAAGAGCCTGCTGCGCCTCGAGGAGGCCAGCCAGAAGGGTCGCGAGGCGATGCAGGAGTTGCTGAAGGGCGACAGTGTCCAGAAGGCGACGAGCCAACTGCAGCACTGCGTCGACGCGGCGACCAAGGGACTCGCCGACGGCCTCGGCCAGATGCGCGACGGCAACCTCGGACGGCTCGAGAGCACGGTGCGCGACATCCAACGCGAGGTGTCGGGCGTGGCGACGACGATCGCGCAGATCAACGCCGTGATGAAGAACGGCAGCCGCGTGGCCGCGACCAGCCCGCCGCCCGCGAACCCGGGCGCAGGTTCGTCGACGCCGGCTCCGACGAGTGCGGAGTCTTCGACGGCGGGCCCAGCGCCGTCGGCGACGGCGACGATGGCGCCGACGCCCGCACCAGCACCGGCAGGCGGCGACGCCACCGGCTACCAGACCGGGGCCCGCACGACCGGCAGCGCCAACGTGCTCGGCGCGATCGCCAAGCTGAAGAAGCTGAAGGGCTGACGTTCGCTGCGGTCGCCGTGCGGTAGCGTTCGCGCGTGGCCGACGTCGACCCGAGCCGGTGCCCGCTGTGCGGCAAGAGCAACGCCTGCGCGATGGCGGCAGGCAGCGGCTCGTGCGGGACGTGCTGGTGCGCGAAGGTCACCGTCTGCCAGGACGCGCTGGCGCGCGTCCCGGCGGCCGCGAAGGACCGCGCGTGCCTGTGCGCCGACTGCGCGCGCGGCGCCACGGTGGCGCCGCCGCAGCAGGCCGCTCCAATGCGGCGATGAACGCTCTCCCGCCCGGCGTCACGCGCACCCAGGATCCCGGCGGCCGCGACGCGCTGCGCCTCGACGGCCCCGGCGGCAGCGTGCTGGTCGCCATGCTCGGCGCGCAGGTGCTGTCGTGGAAGTCGCCCCTCGGCGAAGTGCTCTGGTGGGGCTCACGCGCCGAGTACTCGCCCGGCAAGCCGGTGCGCGGTGGCATCCCGCTGGTGTTTCCGTGGTTCGGCGACCACCCGACCGACAACAAGCTGCCGGCCCATGGCTTCGCCCGTGCGTTGACCTGGCAGCTCGCCGCCGCGCGTCCCGGGCCCGAAGTGACGTTGGCGGCCACCGACGACGCGACGACGCTCGGGCTCTGGCCCCACGCGTTCGCACTCGAGCTCACGATCGCGCTGACCGACGCGCTGCGGATCTCGCTGACGATCCACAACCGGGGCCACGCGCCGTTCCGCTGCGAAGAGGCCCTGCACACCTACTTCGCGCTCGGCGACGTGCACACCGCATCGGTGCACGGGCTGCAGGGCGTGCCCTGCATCGAGACGGCGAAGGAGCCCGAGGTCGACTGGGATCCGCGAACGCCGATCCACTTCCGCGCCGAGACCGACCGCGTGTTCCAAGGTGCGCCGGACCGTCTCGAGCTGCGCGCGCCGGCCCTGCGCCGCGTCGTGGCACTCGACGCACGGAACGCGCGCTCGGCGATCGTCTGGAACCCGTGGCCTGCCAAGACCGCGCGGCTGTCCGGCATGGCGCCCGACGACTGGCAGCGCTTCTGCTGCGTCGAGACCGCGAACGTCAAGGCGAACGCGCTCGCGGTGGCGCCGGGCGCACGCCACACGCTGGCGCTCGCGCTGACGTGCCGGAACGCCTGAACGGCGCTACTCGAGTTCGAGCAGCAGCGCCCCCGCCGCCACGGCTTCGCCCTTCTTGCACAGCACGCGCGTCACCTTGCCCGCAGCTTCGGCGGCGAGCGGGTTCTGCATCTTCATCGCCTCGAGCACGACCAGCGTCTGGCCCGGCTCGACGACGTCGCCGACGGCGGCCTTGACGTCGATCACGATGCCCGGCATCGCCGCGCGCAGTTCCTGCTTGCCCGACGCCTTGTTGCCGGCGACCGCGTGCGCGGCGCGCTCGCGTTCGTCCTCGACGTGAACGACGAAGCGCTGGCCGAGCATCTGGATCGTCACGGTCTCGCGATCGACGTCGGCGACCACGTCGTAGCTGCGGCCGTCGACGAGCAGCGAGAACGTCTCGCCGTCGCCGACGAGCGCCAGGTCGAGTTGCCGGCTGTGATCGCCGCTGCGCGCGACCAGCTTGCCGCCGATGCGTTCGATCGTGGTCTCGCGTTCGACGCCGTCGAGTTTCGTCAGGTACTTCACGGTGCCCCCCGGCGCAGCCGTTCGGTGCGCCCCAGCATGGCCCAGCGCGGCGTGGTGTTGCGGCGGTCGGACGCCGGGCCGCCCTCCATCGACGCGCCCGCGCGCTCCGCCGTCAGGAAGCGCGCCGCGGCCGCGGCCAACGCCGCGAGTTCGGACTGGGCTGCGGTCGGCTTCTTGTCGATGCGCTCGAGGATGCCGGTGTCGTAGTCGCCGCGCACGAATTCGTCGCTGCGCAGCGTCGCCAGGGCCGTCGGCAACGACGTCGAGACGCCGACGATGCGCAGTTCGCGCAGCGCGCGGATGCAGCGAGCGATCGCCTGCTCGCGGTCGGCGCCGTGCACGACCAGCTTGGCCAGCATGCTGTCGTAGAACGGCGTCACTTCCATGCCGCGGAACAACGCGCTGTCGAGGCGCACGCCCGGCCCACCCGGCAGGTTCACGCGCGAGATGCGGCCGAGCGACGGGAAGTAGTTGTTCGGGTCCTCGGCGTTGACGCGCACCTCGATCGAGTGCCCACGCGGCTCGGGCACGGGCGCCAACTTCTCGCCGGCCCCGACGCGGATCTGCTCACGCACCAGGTCGACCCCGAACCGCATCTCGGTGACCGGGTGTTCGACCTGCAGGCGCGTGTTCATCTCGAGGAAGTAGAACTTGCCCTCGCTGTAGAGGAACTCGACGGTGCCAGCACCGACGTAGCCGACGGCGCGCGCAAGGTCGCACGCAGCCTTGCCCATCGCCGCGCGCAGCTCCGGCGTGAGCGCCACGCATGGCGACTCCTCGACGAGCTTCTGATGCCGCCGCTGCACACTGCACTCGCGTTCGCCGTAGTGCACGACGTTGCCGTGCTTGTCGGCCATCACCTGGATCTCGACGTGCCGCGGGCGCGTGACGAACTTCTCGAGGTAGACGCGGTCGTCGCCGAACGCGCCCTTCGCCTCGGCGCGCGCCATGTGGAACGCCTCGAGCAGGCCCTTCTCGTCGCGCACGATGCGGATGCCCTTGCCGCCGCCGCCGGCCGCGGCCTTCAGCATCACCGGGTAGCCGACCTGCTTCGCCGCCGCCGCCAGCCGCGGCTCGTCGACGTCTTCCTGCAGCCCGGGCACCAGCGGCACGCCGGCCTTCATGGCGATCTTGCGCGCTTCGACCTTGTCGCCCATCGCCAGGATCGCCGCCGGTGGCGGGCCGAGGAACTCGATGCCCGCGTCCTTGCACGCCTGCGCCGCATCCTCGTTCTCGCTCAAGAACCCGTAGCCGGGGTGCAGCGCGTCGCAGCCGGTCGACTTCGCGGCGGCGATCACCTTGCCGATGTCGAGGTAACTCTCGCTCGGCTTGCTGCCGCCGAGGTGCACGGCCTGCGTGGCGCGGCGGACGTGGAGCGCGGTGCGGTCGGCGTCGCTGTAGACCGCGACGGTCTCGATGCCCATCTCCTGGGCGGTGCGGATCACGCGCAGCGCGATCTCGCCGCGGTTGGCCACGAGGATGCGTCGGAACGGCGGCATGGTCGGCCGCGCAGGGTAGGCGGTGGTGCGGCGGGCGTCGAGGGCGAGGACTTCCCTACTGCTCGGCGTCGCTCAGCCGGCAGGCGCGGCGGCCAGCAGGCGTCGCCAACATTCGAGGCGCGCTCCCGGTCAGGGGCGAAGATGCCCGCAACGCGGCGTGCGCCCGACGCGCGAGTTCGCCGTCACGCAGGCGGCGCCGTCCCCGAGCACCCGCACTCAGAACGCCTCGCGTAGCTGTGCTCACGGCGCCCGCCCGGCCTGGACCGAGCCTTGCCGATGTCGTCGCGGCCCCGCTCAGTACGCAATCAGGATCTGGTGGCCGTTCGAGGCGATGTATCCGATCGACGTGCTGTTCGAGAACGCCACAGCCTGCGCGGTCAACAACAGGTTGGGACTCAGGGTCGCCGGAATCGGCAACGTGAACACACCCGTACCACCCGCAACCGCGAAACTGAAGGCGCCGAAGGTGGCGTTGGTGTGCGCGAAACAGCCCGCCATGCCAATCGGGCCCAGGTCCTGGCCGGGCACGACCGCGGCGTCACCGAAGGCGAGAAAGGCGACGGGCTGCAGCGAGGGCACGCCGGTCGTCTGCAACGAGTAGTTCGCATTGCCGATGAACGGCGCGTTGTTCGAGGCGAGCGACAAGCCGAAGCACCCGGCGCCGTACGACGTCGTCGCGGCACACGGGCCTTGGGACGGCGGGAACCAGGGCGAGACCGACCATTGCGCGAAGGACACGGGCGACAACACCAGAGTGCTGCTGGCCAGGTCGAAGGCGTTCGGCGTCCACCCGAACACGCTCCACTGCTCGAACGTCGCGTTGCTGCCAATCAAGCCACCGGCCGACAGGTTCGAGGACCACGCCGTGCCACCAAAAGGAGTGAGCCCGGTGATGCCCTCACCGAAGTAGCGACTCGTGGCCACGTTGGTGGCGCCTGCGCTCCACTCGAACAGTACCTCGCCAGTGATGGCGAGCGTGAGTCGCATGCTGAACTTGTTCGCCGGGTTGCCGTACTCGTGCATGTTGCGCCACGTCACCACGCAGAAAAGCCCGGTGGTGTTGTCCAGCCAGACGCCGGCATCCGTGCCTCCGGCAACGACGTCGGTCCACAACGGAGCGATCGCCGGATACGTCTGCAGAGTGCCCACCGATGGCGGGGTGCCCGCTGGAGGCGGCGGGAACCCGATCCAGGGGACGGGGAACACGACGCCCTGGTCGCTGACGTAGATGTGCGTCATCAGCGAGCCCAGGAACGGGAACATGAACCCGATCGGCTGCACCGGGTAGATCGTGTCCGGCGTGTTGCCGAGCAGGATGCCCGTCGGCGGATTGCTGAAGCAGCTCTGGGCGGGCACCGCGAAACCAACGAATCCGACTGCCAGGGCGGTGAGAGCGAGGCGCATCTTGGTGGTTCTCCTTTCGTGCTGGGGGCGGGGAGTCGCGGGTGTAGCAAGAACAAGCGGCGGCCCCGGACCACAGAACTCGCGCGATCCTGTCGCTCGAACTCGCCGTCGTCAAGGTGGCGTTCCTTCGGTTGCGGTCGGAGGAACTCCATGGCCTTCGCAGTCACGACGCCGATCAACCCCGGCAACTCGGGTGGTCCGTTGTTCCATCTGCGCGGCGAGGTGGTCGGCGTGAACAGCGCCGACTACCGCTGCTTCCAGGGCCTCAACTTCGCGATCCCGGCGAAGTACGTGATCGACTTCTTGAACAACCGCGAAGCCCTCGCCCTCGACAGCACACGCAGCGAGAACGGCGTGCACTACTTGCCCGCACCTCGGCGCCCGCAGCCCGCTCCGAAGTAGCGCCCAGCACTCGGCGCCACCGCTCCCACCCCGTGAGGTTTCGATGGCGCCTCGACGCGCCACGCCTACGGTGACCGCATGGCCGGCAACCTCCCGCCGATCTCACCGCTCGCACGCCTCGTCCGCTCCGAGGCCTTCCCCGGCATCCTGCTCGTAGCGTCCGCCCTGTTCGCGATCGCGGTCGCGAACAGTCCCTGGTCCGAAGGGTGGAGCCACCTCTGGCACGCCGACTTCGCGATCCGCCTCGGCGACGCTGCCATCCAGAAGAGCGTCGCGCACTGGATCAACGACGGCCTGATGGTGCTGTTCTTCTTCTTCGTCGGCCTCGAGATCAAACACGAGGTCCTCGACGGCGAACTGCGCACGTTCCGCCGAGCGGCCCTGCCCGTCGCGGCGGCGATCGGCGGCATGGCCGTGCCGGCGGCCATCTACGCGGCCGTCGTGGGGCTCCACGGCGATCCAGCGGCAATGCGCGGCTGGGGAATCCCGATGGCGACCGACATCGCGTTCGCACTCGGCGTGCTGGCTTTGTTGGGCAAGCGCGTGCCGCCGAGCCTGAAGGTGTTCCTCGCGTCGCTGGCGATCGCCGACGACCTCGGCGCGGTGATGGTGATCGCGATCTTCTACACCGACGAGATCGCGTGGCAGTACCTCGGGATCGGAGCCGCGGTCCTGGCGGCGTCGTTCACCGCGAACAAGCTCGGTGTGCGCAAGACCTGGCCGTACGTGGTCCTGGGCCTGTTGCTTTGGGCCCTGTTCCTGCAGTCCGGCGTGCACGCGACGATCGCCGGCGTGGCCCTGGCACTGACGATCCCGGCGCGCCGCAAACTCGACGAAGTCGAGTTCACCGCGCGTGGGCGCGCGCTGCTCGACGAGTTCGACCGCGTCGGCGACCCGGATCCGCTGACCAACGCCCAGCAGCTCGAAGTCGTGCACGAACTGCAGCAGCACGCCTGCGCCGTGCAGGCGCCGCTGCAGCGCATGGAGCACGCGCTGCATGGCCTGATCGCGTACTTCATCGTGCCGGTGTTCGCGCTGGCCAACGCCGGCGTCGACGTGCGGGTAGGCCTCGCCGATGCCATCGAGCACCCGGCCGCGCACGGCGTGGCGGCTGGCCTGCTGCTCGGCAAGCCGCTCGGCGTCCTGGTCGCGACCTGGCTCGCGTGGCGCCTGCTGCGCTGCCCGCTGCCGGAAGGAACGACCTGGCGCCATCTGCACGGCGTCGCCTGGCTCGCCGGCATCGGCTTCACGATGTCGCTGTTCATCGACAGCCTCGCGTTCGCTGGCATGCCGGCGGCGTTCGAAGCCAGCAAGGTGGCGATCCTGGCGGCGTCGGGCGTCGCCGGCACCATCGGCTTCCTCGTGCTGCGTGGCGCGCCCGCGGCGAAACGCTAGAACGACGCGAGCATGAACCCTCTCAGCGTGCTCGTCGTCGGCTGCGGCAACATGGGCAGCTCGCACGCGCGGGCCTACCGGCGACTGGCCAAGGACTTCCGGCTGGTCGGCCTCGTCGCGCGCGGGCGCGAATCGCGCGAGAAGCTGGCGGCGGAACTCGGCGGCGTGCCGACGTTCGCGGACTTCGAGCAGGCCTACGCGGCGACGAAGCCCGACGTGGTGTCGATCAACACGTATCCCGACACCCACGCCGCGATCGCGCGCACGGCGCTGCGCTCCGGCTCGCACGTGTTCGTCGAGAAGCCGCTCGCCGAGACCGTCGCCGAAGCGCAGTCGATCGTCGATCTGGCGCGCCAGCACCGCCGCAAGGTCGTGGTCGGCTACATCCTGCGCGTGCACCCGGCGTGGCAACGGTTCGTCGAGGTGGCGCGCACGCTCGGCAAGCCGCTGGTGATGCGCATGAACCTCAACCAGCAGAGCCGCGGCAAGGACTGGCGCACGCACAAGGCGCTGATGGACTCGATGTCGCCGATCGTCGACTGCGGCGTGCACTACGTCGACGTGATGTGCCAGATGACGCGCAGCAAGCCCGTTCGCGTGTCGGCGATCCAGGCGCGCTTGTCCGACGAACTGAAGCCCGGCATGTACAACTATGGCCAGCTGCAGGTGACGTTCGCCGACGGCTCGGTCGGCTGGTACGAGGCGGGCTGGGGGCCGATGATGAGCGAGGTCGCCTACTTCGTGAAGGACGTGGTCGGGCCGAAGGGCTGCGTGTCGATCGTCGATCGCGCGGGCGAACGCGCCGCCGGCAGCGCCGACGTCGACTCACACACCAAGACCAACTCGCTGCGCGTGCACTGGCAGGACCGCGACGCGCAGGACCAGTTCGTGAAGAAGGACGAGTGGATCGACACGAACGACGAACCCGACCACGACGGGCTCTGCCTGCGCGAACAGCAGTTCCTGCTGCGCGCGATCCGCGACGACGTCGACCTCGGCGACCACCTCGCCGACGCGGTCAACAGCCTGCGCATCGTGCTCGCCGCTGATCAGGCCGCGCGCGAGGGGCGCACGATCGAGCTGGGCTGACCAGCCTCGTCACTTCAGGGCGTCGATCGCCGCGCGCACGCGCTTGCGGAATCCCTCGTCGGGATCGTTCGCGAACGGCTGCAGCGCCTTGCTCGCAGCCGCCGGATCGTCGTGGCCGATCCGCGCGAGCGCCGACGCCGCCTGGCCGCGCATGTCGACGCCTTGCTTGCCATCGCACACGAACGCCAGCAGCTTCGGCGCCTGGGCTCGCGCCGCCTTGCCGATCGCGTGCAGCGCTTCGAACGCCGGGATGCGCGCTCCGGGCAACTCGGTGTTGTCGAGCGCGAGCTCGAGCAGCGCCGGCGCGGCCGGCGCGGCGGCCTCGCCCATCGAACGCAGGATCTCGGCGCAGCGGCCCGAGATGCCGCGTCGCTTCATGCCCTTCTGCAGATGCGGCAAGGCGGGAGCACCGATCGCCACGCACGCGGCGGTCACGTTGTCGGAGAGTTCGGAGCCGCCCTCGCCGCGCTGGAAGATCGCGAGCATCTCGGGGACCAGCGAAGCACCTTCGGCGCCGAGCTCGCCCACTGCCAGGGCGGCGCCCGAGGCCCGCGACGTGTCGCCGAGCGCCGCCTTGATGCGCGGGATTGCCGCCTTGCCGACCTTGCCGAGCGCCCTGCCCGCGGCCCGTCGCACCTCTGGCAGCTCGTCGGCCAGCGCCTGCGACAGCGCCGGAATCGCCGGCGCCGCCTTGGGCCCGAGCGCCGCGAGAGCCACGCAGGCGCTCGAGCGACTTGCGGCCGTGGGAGAGCCGAGATCGCGCACCAACGCCGCGACGTTGTCCTGGCCGGTCCCGAGCGCGACGAGCAGGGTCCCCACGACGACCACTCGGAACGGGTGCATCGCCCCAGTATGCACGCCCTGCCCTGCGGTCACAGCCCCGCCCTACAGCGGGATGTTGCCGTGCTTCTTCGGCGGGTTGCTGTCGCGCTTGCTGCGCAGCAGTTCGAGCGCCTGGATCAGCATCGGTCGCGTGCGCCGCGGTTCGATCACGTCGTCGACGTAGCCGCGCGCCGCCGCCTGGTACGGGTTCGCGAACTTCGCCTTGTAGTCGGCGACCAGCCGCTTCTCCTCGGCCTTCGGGTCCTTGGCCGCCGCGATCTCGCGCCGGAACACGATCTTCGCCGCACCCTCGGCCCCCATCACCGCGATCTCGGCCGACGGCCAGGCGAGGTTGAGGTCGGCGCGGATGTGCTTGCTGTTCATCACGTCGTAGGCGCCGCCGTACGCCTTGCGCGTGATCACCGTGATCTTCGGCACCGTCGCTTCGCAGTACGCGTACAGCAGCTTGGCGCCGTGGGTGATGATGCCGTTCCACTCCTGGTCCTTGCCGGGCAGGAAGCCGGGCACGTCCTCGAACGTCACCAGCGGGATGTTGAACGCGTCGCAGAAGCGGATGAAGCGCGCGCCCTTGATGCTCGCCTTGATGTCGAGCACGCCGGCCAGGTGGCTCGGCTGGTTGCCGACGATGCCGACGACGCGGCCGCCGAGCCGCGCGAAGCCGACGATCATGTTCTTGGCGTAGCGCGCCTGCACTTCGAAGAACTTGCCGCCGTCGACGACCTTCTTGACGACCTGCCGCATGTCGTACGGCTGGTCCGCGGACGGCGGCACGATCGTGTCGAGCGTCTCGTCCATGCGGTTCGGATCGTCTTCGCTCGGCTTGAACGGCGCGTCCTCCCCGTTGTTCAACGGCAGGTAGCTCAGCAGTTCACGCAGTTGCACGAGGCACGTCGCGTCGTCGGGCGCCGTGAAGTGCGCGACCCCCGAAACCTCGGCATGCACGCGAGCGCCGCCGAGTTCCTCGCTGGTCGTGTCCTCGTGCGTCACCGTCTTGACCACGTCGGGCCCGGTGATGTGCATGAAGCTCGTGCCCTCGACCATCAGCACGAAGTCGGTGATCGCCGGCGAATAGACGGCACCCCCGGCGCACGGTCCCATGATCGCGCTGATCTGCGGCACCACGCCGCTGGCGAGCGTGTTGCGCAGGAAGATGTCCGCGTAGCCGCCGAGCGACACCACGCCTTCCTGGATGCGCGCGCCGCCAGAGTCGGACAACCCGATCATCGGCACGCCCATCTTCACGGCGAGGTCCATCACCTTGCAGATCTTCGCCGCGTGCGTCTCCGACAGGCTGCCACCGAACACGGTGAAGTCCTGCGCGTAGAGATAGACCGGGCGGCCGTCGATGCGCGCGCTGCCGACCACGACGCCGTCGCCGAGGATCTGGTTCTTCTCGGCGTCCATGCCGAAGTCGCGGCAGCGGTGCGTCACGAAGCGATCGATCTCGGTGAAGGTGCCCGGATCGACCAGCAGGTCGATGCGCTCGCGCGCGGTCAGCTTGCCCTTCTCGTGCTGCGCGTCGATGCGGTCCTGGCCGCCACCCAACAGCGAGCGTTCGCGCAACTCCTGCAGCTTCTTCATCGGGTCAGTCATGGTGCGGGTCCTCGACGAACTCGGCGAGCACGCCGCCGAGCCACTTCGGGTGCACGAACGCGATGCGGCAGTCGTGCGCACCCGGGTTCGGCGTCTTCGACAACATCGGCGCGCCGTGCGCCGCCAGCGCGTCGATCTTCTGCTGGCAGTCGCCGACCTGGAACGCGAGATGGTGGATCCCCGGCCCGCGCTTCTGCAGGAACGCCGTCAACGGCGAGTCGGGCGTCAACGGCTCGAGCAGTTCGATGCGCGTGTTGCCAGCCTTCAGGATCGCGACCTTGACCTTCTCGGTCGGCACGTCCTCGACGGACACGAGGCTCAGGCCCATCTCGTCGGTCCAACGCGGCAGCGCCTCGGCGATGGAGCGAACGGCAATGCCGATGTGGTGCAGGCCCTCGACGGGCGACTTGGGTGGCATGCGGACGAGTTGGTGGGCCGAATCGGGCGCGGCATGCTAACGACGGCGCCGGGCCGCCGCAGCAGCCTGACCCACGAACGTACCCACGCCACCGTGCCCGAACTGCCCGAAGTCGAGACCGTGCGCACCGGCGCCGAACCGCACCTGCGCGGACGGCGGCTGCGTGCGGTGCACCTGGCACGGCCGGATCTGCGCTGGCCGATGCCGGCCGAAGCACTGCGCAACCTGGAAGGTCGCCGCTGCCAGGGCATCACGCGGCGGTCGAAGTACCTGCTGATGCACTTCGACGGACCGCACGCACCCGTGGCGCTGGTGCATCTCGGCATGACCGGGAGGTTCCTGGTCGAGCCGACCACGCCCCGCGCCGCGCGCCCCGAGTACCGCAAGCACGAACACTGGCGCATGGACTTCGGCGATCGCCTGGTGCGCTTCGTCGATCCGCGACGCTTCGGCGCGCTCGACGTCGCCCCGTCCTCGGAACTCGCCTCGCACAAGCTGCTGGCGAGCCTCGGCCAGGAGCCGCTCGAGCCGGGCTTCGACGGCGCGTTCCTGCATCGCCACAGTCGTCGCCGCACCGCGACCGTGAAGACGATGCTGATGGACGCGCACGTCGTCGTCGGCGTCGGCAACATCTACGCGAGCGAGGCCTGCTGGCGCGCGAAGGTGCGGCCGCGGCGCGCCGCCAAGACGTTGACGCGCGCCGAATGCGAGGCGCTGGCGACCGCGGTGCGCGACGTACTGCAGGCCGCGATCGCGGCAGGCGGCACGTCGTTCCGCGACTACGTCGGCGTCGCCGAGGACGTCGGATTCTTCGCGCGAGAGCTCGCCGTCTACGAACGCGCCGCCGAACGGTGCATGCGCTGCGGGGCCGTGATCAAGCGCGCCGTGGACGGCGGGCGCAGCACCTACTGGTGCTCCGGCTGCCAGCGCTGAGCTGCGCGGCAATGCGCCGGAGGGAGTCGCGGCAGCGACTCAGGTGTCGAAGCGGATGAACCAGAGCAGCCGCACCTCGGTGTCGGTCGGCGTCGACTCGACGCGGAAGAGACCGAGCACGGCGCTGAACACGTTGTGCGTCTTGACGCGGCGCGTCGTCGCGTCCGCTTCGTAGAAGTTGCGGTTGCGCATCAGGAGCCCCCACGGGCCGACCGACCACGAGTCCCGCCACACGCCGTTGTCGAGGCTGAACACCAGCGGAATGCGCACGTTCGTGGAGTCCTGGTAGTCGGAGAGCGCCACCTGCCCCTCGTAGGCGCCGTCGGGGCCGCGATGCACGCCGAGCTTGATCGACTCGCCGGACTCGCCGCGCTCGGCGATCGTGCGCTGCAAGCGGTGCACGTCCGGCACCGGCTGGCCATCGAGTGTGTCGATCACGTCGCCGGGCCGAATGCCCGCCACCCAGGCCGGCGAGCCGACTTCGACCTGCGACACGATCACCGCCTGGCGCGGGGCGCCGAAGATCCGCTCGCAGTGCGCCGCCGGAATGCCGGCCAGCGAGACGCCAGCGAACGGGCGCGCCAGCGGTGCCGGCGACTCGAGCGCGATCGACTCCTCGGTCAACACCTTCTGCTTCGTCGCCCGCACGACGAGGTCGAGATCGAGCGAGTCCTGGCCACGAAGCACCTTCACGACGAGCTTCTGGTCGACGCGCAGCGCACCCTCCACCTTCCGCGCCTGCGGCAGATAGACCGTCTCGCCGCCATCGATCGCCAGCAGCACGTCGCCAACGTGCACGCCTGCCTCGGCCGCACTCGAGGCGTCGGTGACCCCACGAACCAGCAGCCCGGTGTACGGCCGCACCCCCCGTTTCTCCGCCTGGTCCTTGTCGAGTTCGGCCAACCGCAGGCCGAGCAGTGGCTGTTCTTCCTCGCGCTCGGAGATCGCGACCAGGCTGGGCACCGTGCCCGCATGCAGCCTCCAGGTCGTCTTGGCGCCGTTCGGCTCGGTGCGCGTCGCCAGCACGTAGTCGTCGGTGTCGAGGTGGTACTGGCCGTGGAAGCTGCGGCAGGCGGGGGTGACGGCCAGCGCGGCGAGAAGAAGGACGAGGGGCGTAGGTCGGAGCATGAGTTGTCGAAAAAAGGCGCGCCCAGCGCGCAGCGCGCGCGCCTGTGGCCGTCCCGGGATTTCATCCTGTCGGGTGCGCGGTCACCGGCCTTCGCGGCCCCAGAGCCGGATCACCAGGTAGGAAGCGGCCTGGCATCCTGCCGCGAGCCAGAGCACGCCGCGGAATCCGAGGTCGTTCGTCAGCGGGGTTGCCGCCACGGCGAACGCCCCCACCCCGACCTGCATCGCGAAACCGCGCAGGGCCATCAGGGAGGCCACCTCGTCCTTCGCCACGACTCCGGACACCAGCGCCTGCAGCGGCCCGGTTCGCGCCGCGGCGGTGAGCGCGAGCCCGGCACCGACCCACGCCAGCACGGCACCGGCGGGCTCGCGGGTCAGGAACAGGAAGCAGCCGACCAGAACCGCCGAGGTCGCGAGCACGAAGTTGCGTTTGCCGAACACGTCGCTGAGGCGGCCCAGCAGGCCGCTGCCGACCACGCTCACGGCGCCAAGCCCGATCCACAGCCACATCTGTTGTTCGGCCGGGAACCGCCCGGTGTCGGCCAGCCATCGGGACGCCAGTTGCACGGTCGTGAAGAACGACCCGACGTGCAGCATGGTCGCCAACAACCCTGCCATCGCCGCGCCGTTCCGCAGCACGGGCAGGTAGCGCATCGGCGCCAGCAGGCCGGCCGTCGCCGGCACCGAGCGCGCGGCGGCCATGCCGCCGCCAATGGCCAGGACGGCCTGCGCGCCGAAGATCCACGGCCAGCCTCCGGCCTGCGCGCACAGCACGGCGATCGGCATGCCGACCGGGATCGCCAGGAACATGCCGGCAGTGAACCACCCCATCGCGGCCCCGCGCCGCGCGTAGGGCACCGCCTCGGTGATGAGCGACGACGCCGCCGCGTACGCCGTGCCGACCGCGATCCCCGACAGCGCCCGCACGACCAGGAACGGCCAGACGCCCAGCGGCAGCAGGTGCAGCGCGCTGACGACGCCGAAGACGACGAGGCTCGCGAGCAACACGGGCCGCAACCCCGTTCGCGCAGCCACCGCCGGCATCAGCAGCGCACCGACGCCCGAGCCGAACCCCGCCGCGGCGAGCAGCCAGGTGGCATGGTTGGACAGCTCGTTCGGAACGAACGGCAGCAGCGCACCAAGCACGCTGGTGTTCAGGTTGAGCGCGAAGGCGACGAGCGCCAGGGCGGCAATCGCCCGGTGCTCGTGCGTGGACGGTGGGACGGGCGCAGCCAAAGGGCCGCGGATTCTCGCGAGGGGTCGGCGGGAAGTCTCGACTCTGCCCCGATTCAGGACGGGTCGCCGCTCCGGCAGCAGCTGGCGAGCCGCGCCTGCTGGCAACGGCCCCTCGGCGCGCCACGCGCCGCCGCCCCCCGCTGCCCCGCTTCGATCCGCGCCCACCAGCGATCAGTGGGGTCTACCGTCCCTCGGCACGATCCATAGAGTTCGCGGCCTCGTCCGTCCGATGCCGCCTCCCTCCGCATGAAGATCGCCATCCTCGGTGGCGGCATCTCCGGTGTCGCTCTCGCACGCATGCTCGCGGCCGATGGCCATCGCGTCACCGTTCTCGAGAAGGCGGAGCGCGCCGGCGGCCTGTGCAAGAGCCGCCGCTACGGCGAGTTCACGTTCGACGAGGCCGGCGGCCACATCCTGTTCAGCAAGGACAAGCAGGTCCTCGACTGGCAGCTGGCCCGGTGCGGCGGCGAGGCCGGCACGGTGCGCACGGTGCGCAACACCAAGATCCGCTGGCACGATCGCTGGGTGCCGTATCCGTTCGAGAACGGCGTCGGCCACCTGACCAAGGAGGCGATCGTCGACTGCCTCGCCGGCTACATCGAGGCGTTCGCCACCCGCCGCGCCGGCGCACCGTGCCCGGCGAACTTCGGTGACTGGATCGACTGGCGGCTGGGCAAGGGCTTCGCGCGCCACTTCATGGTTCCCTACAACGAGAAGATCTGGAAGTGCGACCTGCGGCGCATGGCCAGCGACTGGGTTGCCGGTCGCGTGCCGGAGGCCCCCATCGAGGACGTCGTGAAGTCGGCCATCGGCGTCACCACCGAGGGCTACACCCACCAGTCGGTCTTCTGGTTTCCCAAGCACGGCGGCTTCGAGGCGATGGTCCGCGGCACCATCGACGGTGGCGGGTTCACGCTGCAGTGCGGCGTCGCCGTCGATCGCGTCGAGAAGGCCGGCGACGGGTTCCGCGTGAACGGCGAGCCGTTCGACCTCGTGGTCAACACGGTGCCCCTGCCGCTGATCGAGCCCGCGATCGTCGAGATCCCCGCGGACGTCCGCGCCGACATCCGCGCCCTGCGTCCGATCTCGCTGGTGAACCTGATGATCGGCGTCGAACTCGACGAGCCGTTGCCGCCATTGAGCTGGGTCTACCTGCCGTTCGCCGACCAGGGTCCGACCAACCGCGTCACCTACTTCAGCAACTACTCGGCGGCCAACGCCCCCGCGGGCCACGGCTCGTTCCTCGCCGAGGTCACGCACCGCGGCGAACTGCGGCCGGACGCGCCGTGGCTGCGCGAGGTCGTCGCCGGGCTCGGCCGGGCGGGCATCCTGCGGCCCGAACAGGTCGTCCTGCTCGAGGCCTGCAACAACGAGTACGCCTACATCGACCAGGACCTGGCGTTCTCGGCCCGCATCGGGCGCGTTCGTAAGTGGTTTGATGACAGTGGCTACCTGACGTTCGGCCGGTTCGGCCGTTACGAGTACCACAACAGCGACCAGTGCATTGGCCGGGCGATGCAGGTGCACGCGCACATCCGGGCGCAGGCCGCCTCGGGCGCCCGACAGCCGCTGCGGCTGCCCTGACGGGGACTCGCCGGCCAGGCGGGCGAACGGAACACGGCAGGGCTCCCCGTTCGTCCTACCGGCGTTCCGTGGGGGCCATGCCTCCTCACGGGGCTCTTTCCCGTCCTCAGGATCCCATCGCGGGCAACTCGGACGCCGAGATGGCACCGCGAATCAGAGGGGTCTGTTCCAGGGCGCAAGCCCGAGGTGCAGTCGGCCAGTCAGCGAGCTGGTCGACACGTCTCGCGCTCGCGATGGCGGTCCGGAGGACGGGCATCATTTGAATCTGCTCGGGTGGCCCGCGCTCACCCAGTCGTCTCGCGCCGAGGCTGGCTCCTACCAGCCTCGGCTCCTTTTGTTGCCGCCGCCGCCGACTGTTACCGGCGCCGCACGCCGGCTAGATGCAGCGGCCGGTGCACCACCCAAGAGGGATCCGCCGTGCCCACCGCGGCGCCGCACCACACGGGGCGCCAGTTGCTTTCCTTTCGACACCAGCCGTGGTTTCATTCGGTCAACCGCAGTCACCACCTGCGGCACGCACCTGGGATCGAGCACCTGGCAGCCGCAACGGAACGCGGCACGCCGCGGAGTCACGGTTCACCACCCGGAGACTTGGGATGCAGCCTGCAAAACACGAACTGCACGCCGTGCGGGAGCACTGGGCACGGCTCGGCTTTTCGTGCGAGATCTGGATCGATCCACCCGACCAGATCTGGCACGACTTCCTGCACGATGTCGACGAACTCGTGCTGCTGCTCGACGGCGATTGCCAGGTCGAGATGGACGGGCGCACGTTGCGGCTCGTGACGGGAGACGAACTGCGAATCCCGGCCGGCACGCGCCACACGGTGCGCAACTGCGGCGACCGCCCCGCGCGCTGGCTGCACGGCTTTCCGATCGCCGCCGCCCGCGCCGCCAACGGCTGACGCCTACTCCTGCAGCGTCCAGATCCCGCGCTGGCCCGCGGTCTCCTCGACTCCGACCTCGAGCCTCCGCAGGGCGAGCTTCGGCCACTTCGCCGCCATGCGCTGCCGCAGGGCGCGGCCAAACCAACTGGCGAGGTTCTCGGCGCTGGTGTTGCCGATCGGCAGCACGATCACTTCATCGGCCGGCACGAGGTAGCGCCGTTGCCGGTACCGGATGTCGAAGTGCTCACCCGTGCGCACGGCGGTCAGGACCGGGTGCTGGCCCGGCAGCAGCAGATGCTCGTCGAGTTCGTCGCACAACTCGCGGATCATCGGCTTGATCTCCTGGAAGTTGACGACGAGCCCGTGCGCATCGAGATCGGTGTGCACGTCGACGAACACCTTGTAGTTGTGGCCGTGCAGCCGCTCCGCCGACCCGTCCGGGAAGATCAGGAAGTGCGCAGCACTGAACTTCAGGTAGTCCTTGTCGATCGCGATCGACCAGCTTTCGCGCGGTGCCGTCATCGGGCCGCGCAGGATACCGGCCGCGGGTGAGGATTGCCGCGCGGCGGGACGCGCCTACGCTGCGGCCATGGACCTCGCCGCGATCCCGTGGCGCCCGACGCGCTACCGCGGCGTTGCCGTGCACTTCTACGCCAGCGACCGGGCCACCGGGCGGACGCTGGTGCTGATCCGGATGGACCCTGGGTGCGGCTACCCGCGCCACCGCCACCACGGCGAAGAACGCCTGCTCGTCGTGCAGGGCGGTTATCGCGACGACCACGGCGAGCACCGGGCCGGCTCGTTCGTCGTGCACGACGACGGCAGCGAACACGCGCCGTTCGCGACCGGCGCCGCGGGCGATCCGCCGTGCGTCCTGCTCGCACTCGCGCACGAAGGCATCGAACTGCTCGGTGCCTGACCGCGCGCGTCGCGATCAGGCCTTCGTGTACTCCGCGAGCACCTTCTCGGCGATGTTCGGCGGCACCGGCTCGTAACTCGCCGGCTCCATCGAATACGTGCCGCGGCCCTGCGTCATCGAGCGCAGGCGCGTCGAGTACTGGAACATCTCGGCGAGCGGCACCTTGCCGGTGACGGCGCTGATCGAGCCCGGCTTGCTGATCATCTCCTCGACGATGCCGCGGCGGCTCGACAGGTCGCCGATCACGTCGCCGGTCTTGTCCTCCGGCGCCTCGATCTCGATCTTCATGATCGGCTCGAGCAGCAGCGAGTTGTTCTCGGAAGCCAGCCGGAACGCGAGCACGCCGGCGGTCTCGAACGCCATCGCGTTCGAGTCGACGTCGTGCGCCTGGCCGTCGTACAGCTCCGCGACGATCTTCACGTACGGGAAGCCGATGCGGCCGCCGCCCTTCACCGCGCTCTCGATGCCGGCCTCGACCGCCGGGATGTATTCACGCGGCACCGAGCCGCCCTTGACGCCGTCGATGAACTTCAGGCTCTCGACCTCGGGGTCGGTGGTGAACTTCACCTTGGCCACGGCGAACTGACCGGAACCACCCGACTGCTTGATGTGACGGGCCTCGACGGTCTTCGGACCCTTCAGCGTCATCTTGTAGGCGACCTTCGGCCGCCCGACCTTCACCGGGATCTTGTAGTCGTTCATGATCATGTTGCACTTCACTTCGAGGTGCAACTCGCCCATGCCCGAGATGACCGTCTGGCTGGTCTGCGGGTCGGTGCTGGCCTTGAACGTCGGATCCTCGCGCACGAGCTTGCCGAGCACCGCGCCGAGCTTGTCGCGATCGCCGCCGGACTCCGGCTCGATCGACATGCTGATCACGGTGTCCGGGAACGCCATCGCCTCGTAGACGACCGGGTGCTCCTTGGTCGAGAGCGTGTCGCCGGTGATCGCATCCTTGATGCCGACCGCCGCGACGATGTCGCCGGCGCGCGCGATCTCGATCGGCTCGCGCTGCGCTGCGTGCATGCGGACCAAGCGACCGATGCGCTCGAAGCGGCGCGTGCGCGCGTTGTAGTACTTCTCGCCCTGCGTCATCTCGCCCGTGTAGACGCGGATGAACGTCAGGTCGCCGTTGGGATCGCTGATCGTCTTGAAGACCAGACCCGCGAACGGCTGGTCGGGCAGCAGCGGCCGCGACACCTTCTCGTCGGCCTCGGGGTTGAACCCCTCGAGCGGCGGCCGGTCGATCGGACACGGCAGGAAGTCGACGATCGCGTCGAGCACGTTCTGCACGCCCTTGTCCTTGAACGCGGCGCCGCAGAACACCGGCGTGATGGTCATGTCGAGCGTGCCCTTGCGCACGGCCATCATGATCTCGTCGTTGGTGATCGGCTCGCCCTCGACGAACTTCTCGAGCACCACGTCGTGGCACTCGGCGACCGCCTCGACCATCTGCTCGCGGCGCTTCTTCGCCTCCTCGAGCAGCACCGCCGGGATCTCGGCGACCGTCATCTCGCGCGCGTCGTCGTCGGCCCACACGCACGCCTTCATCTTGATCAGGTCGACGATGCCCTCGAACGACTTCTCCTTGCCGATCGGCATCACCAGCGGGACCGGGTTGGCGTTGAGGCGCGTGCGCATCGACGCGACGGCCTTGTCGAAGTCGGCGCCGGTGCGGTCCATCTTGTTGACGAACGCGACGCGCGGGACCTTGTAGCGGTTGGCCTGGCGCCACACCGTCTCCGACTGCGGCTGCACTCCGGCGACCGCGCAGAACACGCCGACGGCGCCGTCCAGCACGCGCAGCGAGCGCTCGACCTCGGCCGTGAAGTCGACGTGGCCGGGCGTGTCGATCAGGCTCATGCGGTGGTTGCGCCAGAAGCACGTCGTCGCGGCCGACGTGATCGTGATGCCGCGCTTCCGCTCTTCCTCGAGGTAGTCCATCGTCGCCGCGCCCTCGTGCACCTCGCCGATCTTGTGGCTCTTGCCGGTGATGTAGAGGATGCGCTCGCTGAAGGTCGTCTTGCCGGCGTCGATGTGCGCGATCACGCCGAAGTTGCGGTAGGAGCGGATCGTCTGGACGTCCTTCGAGTCCTTCTGGTCTGACATGGCAGGAGTGGAAGCAGGGGTGGACATGCGGAATCGCGCAGGAGCGCGGGACGGCGCGGCAGGCAAAACCAAACCCCGGCGCTGCCGCCGCACCCGGGAGCAACCCGCGGCGTCGGTTGCCCGGGATGAAAGGGCGAGAAGGCTAGCGGCAGGGGCCGTCCGGTCAACGGGCCGACTGCGGGGGCGCCGCCGCCGCGAGGGTCAGAACCCGCCGCCGCTGCCGACGCTCGCGAGGCTCGGCTCGCCGACGCCCGGCAGCACGACGACGAACGCCGCGCCGCCCAGCGGCGAGTCCTCGCACCAGATCAGGCCCCCGAGGCCCGCGACGATCGCGCGGTTGGTCGCCAGACCGAGACCCGCGCCCGACGGCTTGTCGGTCAGGTGGTCCTGCAGCTGATGGAACTTCTCGAAGACCTTCTCCCGGCTCGCCTCGGGGACGCCCGGTCCCGAGTCGTCCACGCGGACCTGCCAACCGTCGGCATGCGCGGCCAGGCTGAGACGCACCGTGCCGCCCGGCGGCGTGAACTTCACCGCGTTGTCGAGCAAGTTGTGCAACACCTGCTCGACGCGCTTGTGGTCACCGAGCAGCTTCGGCACGTGATCCGCGACCACGGTGGTCAGCATGATCCCTCGCCGTGACGCCGCATCCGCGAACGCCTTCGCGGACGCGCGGATCACGGCGTCGCCGTCGAGCACGTCGCTCGCGAACTTCGCCTCGCCGCTCTCGAGCTGCAGGTAGTCGAGCATGCTCTCGACGAGGGCGGTGAGCTGGCGTCCCTCGTCGTGGATGATGTTGACGAACTCCGTCAGCTCGGCGCCGCCGCCGGGAGGCAGTTCACCGAGCAGTTCGGCGTAGGCGCAGATGTTGGTCAACGGCGTGCGCAGTTCGTGCGAAACGCTCGAAAGGAAGCGGTCCTTGAGCCTCTGCAGCTCGTACTGCCGCGTGCTGTCGACGAGCGCGATCACCACGCCGAAGTCGTGTCCGGTGCGCCCCGAAGTCGCCTCGAGCGCGGTCATGTCGTAGACGACGTCGCGCAGCGGGATGCCGGAGTACATGACCCGGCCCGGCGCACCGTCGGCCGGGGAGTTGCGGAGGCTCTCCCACGCTTCGCGGGCGCGTTGCGCGAGCGGCGGCGCCAGCGCCTCCCACAGCGGTCGGCCGGCGACGTCCTGGTCGGGCGTGGCCATCGCGCGCATCGCCGCCGGGTTCGCCATCACGATGCGTCCCTCACGGTCGATCACGAGCACGCCTTCGCGCAGGACCTGCAGGACCGTGCGCACGCGATCGAGCGACGTCTCCCGCGCCACGGTCGCGGCGGCGGCATGGTGCTGGCCATCGTCGTGCGCTGCGTGCAGCGCGTGCTGCATCGTCCGGTTCGCTTCGGCGCGCACGGCGGTGCGTTCGACGACCATCGACATCAGCGCGACCGTCAGGACCAGCATCGTCACCGGGAGCGTCGCGCCACAGAGCAACGCCAGTCCGGTCAACGGCGCCGACACCAACAACACCCGCCACCACCAGCTCCAACGCGCGAGCAGGAGCTGCGGCATCAGCTCGGTGCCCTGCTCGGTGGATCCCTGACGGCGCATGTCCCGTGCTATCGGACCGGCGCAATACCCGCCTTGATGCACTCGCAGGCTGTAGTGACGGCGGCTCTCGAGCCGATGAGCCCCGCATGCGGCTGCTCGAACTCTGCCTCGCGTCGATCCTGGCTCCGCAGGAAGCTCCGCCGTCGCCACGTCCCGCGCCGCCCGCGGTCGAGGCGCCGGCCACGTCGGAACAGGCCCCGCCGACGGCAGGCCACGCCAGCGCCACCGACCAGGCGGCCGAACTCGCCGCGATCGCGCTCGGGCCGGACGCCGACGCCGCTGCACGCGCGGCGTGGACGTTGGGCAGCAGCAAGGACGCTCTCGTCCTGCCGCCGCTGCACGAGGTCGCGCTGAAGAGCCCGCACGCCGCCGCCCGCGCGCACGCGATGCAGGCGATGCTGCGCTTCCAGGACGTCACGTCGACGTCGACCGCCATCGAGGGGTTGCACGACGCCGACCGCACCGTGCGCACGTTCGCCGCGCAGTTGCTCGGCAAGCTGGCCCGCCCGGCAGCGCTGCTGCCGCTGTTGGCGATGTTCGACGACGCGCGCCGCCGCGATGAAGCCGGTCCCGCCACCGACCTGCAAGCCGGGCTCCTGTCCCTCTGCGACCTCGGCGCCGCCGACCGGCTGCTACAGGTCGCGACCGCGATCCACGACAGCCGTGCCGAAGGCACCGGCGAAGCACTGGCCTGGTGCTGCCAGACGCTGGCGCCGAAGCTGCCGCGCGACCAGCAGGTCACGCTGGCGCTGGCGCTGCTCGGACACCGGGAACTGCTGGTCCGGCGCTGGGCGATCGGACAGACCGCCGAACTCGGCGAGCCGACGGCGCAAGGTGCGCTCGAGGCCCGCCTCCGCAGCGAAGGCAAGGAACTGCTCCCGCTGGTCGAACTCGCACTCGCACAGGTCCGCAAGGACGACCTCGCGAAGCCGCCGGACGAACTCGAGCGCGCCAAGCAGAACGCAACCGCGCTGTGGGCCGAGACAGTGGCGTTCTGGCGCCGGCTGACGTCGTACGAGCAGCTGATGTTCGGCAGCGCGCCGTTGGCACTGCTGGTGATGCTGATGCTGCTGCGCCGACGCCGGCACACCGCCGAAGCCGAAGCCGAAGCAACCACCACGATCGCGTTGGTGCAGCCGTCGGCGGAATTCACCGACCGGCACGGCGCCTCCGATGCCTGGGCGCAAGCCCAAGCCCTCGATACTCCGACCGACGAGCCCGCAGCCGACGACCTGCTGCTGGCGGACACCGAGCTGCCGCACGAGTCGCTGGAGGACGCCGAGCAGCCGCACGAGTCGCAGGATGTCACCACTCGCGGCTGAGCTCGCCTTCGCCGCGGCGCTGCTCGCACTGCCGGCGACCCTGCCGGCGCAAGACGAACCTGTTCCGACGCTGCACGTCGCGATCGCCGATGCCAGTTCGCGCGGCCGCCTGCCGGCGCTGGCCTGGGCCTGCGAACACTGGATGCCGCATCAGCCATGGTGGCCCGCCGACGTCGACCCCCGCGGCGCGTTGCGGTTGTCGCTGACCGGCGGACGGCCGCACATCGCCAGGCTCGGGCAGCCGCCCGACGACGGCGTCGCCTGCCATGGCACGTTGACCTGCGGCGACGGGCCGGCGATCCACTTCGCGTGCGCGCTCGACGGTGTCGAGGACTGGATCGTGCCCGCGGACGTGGTGGTGCCACGGCCTTGGCGCGAAGCGCTGCAGCGCCTCGACGCTTGCGCGCTGCACACGCCGCGCACGCTCGACCTGGCCGTGGTCGCAGGCCACCTCGCCGGAGCGCTCGCCGACGGCGATCCGCTGGCGGCGCTCGTGCAGTTGGGCGCGATGCGCTGCGGAGAGGTGACGTGGACGTCTTGGGCCGGCGACGGCCATCTGCGAGTGCGCGGTCGTTCGGACGGCGGCTTGTGGTTGCCAGCGGCGCTGCTCGCGCTGGCGAGCGGCAACGGCAAGGGCTGGAACGGCCTCACGGTGCGAGCGCACGGCAGCAACAGCGGCGACCAGCTCGAGGCGGTGCGACAACTCGCCGCGAGCGATGCCGTGTCGGCGCGCACGGTCCTGCGCGCGATGTTGCACGCCGACGACGCCGCGCGGGCGGCGGCGATCGACGCGCTGGTGCGCACCGGCGCCGCCGACGAACTGCCGGCGATCGTCGCAGCCGCCACGCCGGACGCGCCGTGGGCGACGCTTGCCGCCGTCGACGCCGTGCCCGCGTTGTGGGACTCGGCGTCGAACGAGGTCCGCGAACGCACCCGGAGGGCGATCGCCCAGAGCCACACGCTCGCCGTGCGCGCGATCGACCCTCGCCCGACAACCGACGCGGAGTCCGTGCCGACCGTGGCGCCACTGGCGACGCGACTCGTGTTCTGGCTCGCCGCCTCGGCACTCGGCCTGTTCTGGCTCTGGCAGCGCGATCGCATACGACCCGCGCCCTGCGCAGACTGATCGCGCGGCGCTGCCGCGCGCCTCGCTATGCTCCGCGCCCCGCCGCCGGACTCCGGCTGGCTCGGCCACCCGATGCAGACGGAAGCAGCGCCTCGTTCGTTCTGGCAACACGTGCTCGGCAGCTTGCGCGGCGAGCACCACGACTTCACAAGGGGGCCGCTGTCGACCGCGGTGCTGCTGCTCGCGGTGCCGATGGTGCTCGAGATGGCGCTCGAGTCGACGTTCGCGCTCGTCGACATCTGGTGGGTCAACAAGATCGACGAGGGGTGGTTTGGCGCGACCCCGACCGGCGGCGCTGCCGTCGCCGCGATCGGCATGACCGAGGGCATGCTGTCGATCGTCTACGCGATCGCGTTCGGCCTGGGCATGGCGGTGACGGCGATGGTCGCGCGACGCGTCGGCGAGAAGGACCTGCCGGGCGCGACGACGGCGGCCCAACAGGCGATCGGCCTCGGCATCGCGGTCGGCCTGCTGATCGGCGTGCCGTGCGCGATCTGGGCGCCCGAACTGCTCGCGCTGATGTCCACCGAGGGCTCGAACGCGCCGACGGTGGGTGCTGGCTACGCGCGTTGGATCTTCGCCAGCACGCCGATCATCACGCTGCTGTTCCTGCAGAACGCGATCTTCCGAGGTGCGGGCGACCCGATGCTCGCCCTGAAGGTGCTGGCGCTGTCGAACCTGCTGAACCTCGCGCTCGACCCGCTGTTCATCTTCGGCATCGGGCCGTTCCCGGCACTCGGCGTCGAGGGCGCCGCGGTCGCCACCTGCGTGGGCCGCACGACCGCGGTGCTGTTCCAGTGCTGGCTGCTGGTCCGCGGCAAGTGCCGCGTGCCGATGCCGGCCCTGGTGCGCTTCGACCTCGAGCCGATGCTGCGCCTGATCCGGCTGTCGGCGGGCACGATCGGCCAGTTCCTGATCGGCACCACGAGCTGGCTGTTCCTGACCAAGCTGGTGAACCTGTCGGGCGACGCGGCGGGTGCGGGCTACACGACGGCGATCCGCATCCTCATGTTCGCGCTGCTGCCGGCCTGGGGCCTGAGCAACGCCGCCGCGACTCTGGTCGGCCAGAACCTCGGCGCCCGGCTGCCCGACCGCGCCGAGGCGGCGGTGTGGCTGACTGCGCGCTACGACGTGCTGTTCCTCGCCGCGGTGACCGTCGTGATGGAACTGCTGCCCGGGCCGATCCTCGCGCAGTTCGTCGCCGACCCGGAAGTGACGCGCTACGGCATCGCCACGCTGCGCATCGTCGCCGCCGGCTACGTGTTCTACGCGTGGGGCATGGTCGCCGTGCAGGCCTTCAACGGCGCTGGCGACACCAGGACGCCGACGTGGCTGCACGTGTGGTTCTTCTGGCTGTTCCAGGTGCCGCTGGCCGCTGCAGCGGCGTACTGGACCGACCTCGGCGCGATCGGCGTGATCTGGGCGATCCCGATCTCCGAGTCGTTGTTCGCAGTCGCCTCGGTGATCCTGTTCCGCCGCGGCACGTGGAAGACGGTCGTCGTCTGATCCCCGGGCACCGCGCGCCACGCGGAAGAACCGCAGCGGCCGGTCCGTCGATCGCGCATGACGTTCTCGCGCGCGCAACGGCGCATCGCCTGGACCGCGTTCGCAGCGCTCGGCGTGATGCTCGTCTGTCCGCCGTGGCTCTGGCACTCGCCCGCCGGACTCGAATCGCCGCGCCAGTGGCAGGCGGGTCATGCCTTCTGGTGGTCGCCGCCGCTCTGCAGCGATCACCCGGACTGGGTGCCCGGCATCCGCTGGGGTCGGCTGCACCTGCAGCTCTTCGTCGTCGCCGTCGGCATGCTCGTGCTGCTGTTCGCGCGCGAGGCGGCGGAACGAAACGACCGCGCGGCGGGGTCCTGTCACCCGCCGCGCGGTCGTTCCTGAATCCAGCAGCCGATCGTCAGTTGATGTCGACGATGGCCGGCGTGCTGAGTTCGAAGTTCCAGCTGAAGCCGACGTGCTGGAACAGCAGTTCGCCGGTGTAGTTGGCCGGGATCGGCGGCATCGGGAAGCTGCCGAACTGGCCGAAGTTGGGCCACCACCAGGTGATCAGGCTCTGCGCGTAGAGGTCCGGGAAGCACGTCGGCGAGAACGTCGGCGCAACCGTGATCGAGCCGGGGATCGGCAGCGTGATGAACTCGATCAGCGCGACGTTGAAGTTGAACGGCGAGTTGTAGTCGATCACCGTCGCGCCGAGCGGAGCGCCGAAGGGGAACAGGTTCTGCGCGTGCTGCTGCGGCTCGAGCACGTTGGTCCGCGTGAAGGTCGTGCACAGCGAGTTGACGTAGCTCGGCGCGCCGATCAGTCCGGCGGACTGGATGCCCATCTGCGGGCCCATCGTCGGGCCGAAGCCGCAGGTGCGTCCGGCCGGCATGCACATGCCGCTCCAGATCGCGCCGCCGCCGGCCGTGGTCAGCACCGAGGCGCCGGTCATCGTCTCGGTCGTGAACAGGAAGTCGGGCACCGTCAGCGGCGAGCCGGGGCAGCCGACGATCGCCGAGCCGGTCGAGGACCAGTCGATCTCGACCGACTCGAGGTCGACGGCGTTCGGCACGCAGCCGCCGAAGCGGTTGGCGACGTTGGCGGCGACCACGAACGCATCGAACTGCGCCTCGGTGATCACCACCTGCGCGGTGTTCGCGAGGACGGCGCCGACCCGCATGTCGGGCGTCCAGGTGATCGCCCAAGCGGGCACGCACAGCAGGTCGCCGTCGCGCACGAGTGCCGGACCGCACGCCAGCAGCGCTGGCGTATCGACGTCGAGCGAGAAGAACACGCCGTAGTTCGGGGACCAGGCGATCGCGTCGACGTCGATCGGCGTCGCCAGCGGCAGCCCCATCACCTGGTTGAAGTGCTCGCGCTTCATGAAGTACTCGACCTGGCCCTCGAAGCCGCCGGTCGAGCGCACGATGCGGGCGACGTCACCGGGCCGGAACGGCGACGCGCTGATCGCGTTGCCCATCGGCGCCGACACCGACCAGAACACGGTGCGCTGGTTGGCGAGCGACGCGATCGGCGACGTCGGCAGGCTGTCGCACAGCGCGTCGATCGTGCCGAAGATCGCCGGGTTCCAGTAGTCGCTGTCGGCGTTCTCGTCGCCGGCCATCGTGTGCGCGCAGGTGCGCGTCATCCACTTCTCGGCCGAGACGGTGCACGGCGTGATGGTGCGCTCGATGTGCGCGACCTCGTTGGGCTGCAGGAACTGGAGCACGGTGCCGCCGCTGCCGGACAGCGTCTTCTCGGGCTGGCTGAAGCTCAGCAGCAGATCGCCGCCCTGGGCAGCGAGGGTGGTGGTGAAGGCGGCGAGCGCCAGGAGACGGGACACGGAGTGAAGGTGGGTCATGGTCGTTTCGGGAAGGTGGTTGCCCGAGAAGAGCCACGACCGGGATTGCGCACGCGCGCAGCCCGAGAATCCGTCAGACCACGACCATCACCTGCTCGAGCGGGCGCCGTTCGATCGCCTTCGCCGGCACGACGCAGTCCGCCGCCGGGTAGCCGACCGGGATCAGCAGGAACGGGCGTTCGTGCGCGGGCCGGCCGAGGATGTCGCCGAGGAACGCCATCGGACTCGGCGTGTGCGTCAACGTCGCCAGCCCGGCGAGTTGGGCGGCGGCCAGGAACAGGCCGCAGGCGATCCCGACCGACTCCTTCAGGTAGTAGACCTGCGAGCCGTCGTCGGCGTGCGTGAGCTGGAACACCACGACGAGCCACGGCGCGATCGTCAGGAACTCCTTCGTCGCGTCGGTGCCCAGCGGGGCCAGGTCGGCCAGCCACTCGGCGTTGGCGCGGCGACCGTAGAACTCCCGTTCCTCGGCCTCGGCACCCGCGCGAATGCGCGCCTTGGTCGCCGGATCCTGCACGCAGACGAATCGCCACGGCTGCTTGTTGGCGCCGCTCGGTGCGGTGTGCGCGCAGCGCACCAGCCACTCGATCGTCGAGCGCGCGACCGGGCGGTCGTCGAACATGCGCACGCTGCGGCGCCGCCGCAGCACGTCGTGGAACCCCGCCGCGGCCTGGTCCGGCGGCACACCGGGATCGAAGCGGTCCGGGAACGGAACGAACTGCGGGCCGGCCATCGCCGCACTGCACGGGGCATCCGCTGCGGGGTCAAGCCGCTTGCTGCCTTGACGCCACGACACGGTCGTTCGACCATCGCACCGCCATGTCCGCCGCTCGCGGTCGCCTCGACGTCGAACAAGCGGGTCACCCGCCGTCGCGCCTGGTGCTCACCGACGCCGTGCTGCGCATCGGCCGCGCCAAGGAGAACCAGTTGCAGGTTCCCGACGGCCACGTCAGCAAGCTGCACGCCGAGATCCGATCCGAGTTCGGCGCGCACGTGGTCGTCGACGTCGGCAGCCTCGCGGGCGTGTTGGTGAACGGCGCCAAGGTGATGCGCCACACGCTCGCCGACGGTGACGTGGTCGAGCTCGGCGCGACGTCGCCGGTGCGCCTGACCTACCGGCGCGAGGACGAGGCGCAGATCGGCATGACGACGCTCGGCGTCGTCGCCGACGAGGGCGAGGCCGGCATGGCGCGGCTTGCGCGCTTCTTCGAGTTCAGCCACAAGCTCGGCGGCGGCTTCGCCATCGACGAAGTGCTGCGCGACGTCGTCGACCTCGCGATCGAGATCACCAAGGCCGAACGCGGCTTCGTGATCCTGCGCCGCGACGACGGCTCGCTCGACACCCGCATCGCCCGCGCCGCCGGCGGCCGCGCGTTGCCGACCGAGGGGTTGCGCGTCAGCGAGACCCTGGTGCAGAAGGCTCTCGCCAGCAGCAAGCCCGGTGTGTTCGAGGACGTCGCCCAGGATGCCGACCTCGCGATCGCCGCGAGCATCGTGTCGCTCGAGTTGCGCTCGGCGGTGACGCTGCCGTTGGTCCGCTTCGAGGCGCAAGGCCAGCACGAGACCGCGACGCCGGTCGTGTTCGGGCTCGTCTACCTCGACAGCCGACGGCAACGGCGCGGCTTCGACGGCTTCGACCTCGGCATCCTCGAACGCCTCGCGCGCGACGCATCGGCGGTGATCGAGAACGCGCGGTTGCTGCGCGAGGCGGAGGAACAGCGCCGTGTCGCGCACGAACTGCGCATGGCGCGCGAAGTGCAGGCGGCCCTGATGCCCGAGCAGTTCCGCAGCACGCCGGCCTTCGCGATCGCCGGCACCTGCGTGCCATGCCACGAGCTCGGCGGCGACTACGTCGACCAGTTCGATCTCGGCGGCGGGCGCGTGGCCCTGGTCGTCGCCGACGTCTGCGGCAAGGGCATCGCCGCATCGCTGCTCGCGGCCGCGCTGCAGGGCGCGCTCGCCGCGGAGATCGTGCAGGGCCGCGACCTCGGCGAGGCGATCGCGCACGTGAACCGTGTGCACTGCCGGCTGGCCCCCATGGGCAAGTTCATCACCATGGCGATCGCCGTGCTCGAACCGGACGGCAAGGTCGCGCTGGTCAACGCCGGCCACTGTCCGGTCCTGCACCTGCGCGGGGGCAACGTCTCGCCGATCACGACCGGCGGCATGGCGCTCGGCCTCGACGCCGACTTCCAGTTCGAGGCCGCCCTGTTGACGCTGCGGCCGGGTGACGCGCTCGTGATGTACACCGACGGCGTGATCGAGTGCGAGAACGGCGCGCGCGAGCTGTTCGGCGACGAACGGCTGGCCACGGTGGCCGGGCAGAACGCCGCCGCCGGCGCCGACGCGGTGCTCGCCGGGCTCGTCGCCGCCGTCGAACGCTTCCGCGGCGCTGCCGCGGTCAACGACGACCTCAGCATCGTGGTGGCGGCCCGGCGCTGACGGCGGGCGATGGATGGCGCCGCCCGCGCCGTTCATGATCGACGGCGATGCCCGAACCGGTCCCGCACCCCGCCGACCTGCCCGCCGAGGTCGAAGAGGAAGTGCTCGCGATCCTCGACGGCGACGAGCACGGTCGCGACGACGCGCTGCGCGCGGTGCTCGCGCGCCACGCCGCGCATTCAGCGACGATCCGGCGCTGGCTCGCGGCGTCGGGCGTCCCGCTGCCGCCCGACCGCGCGGACGTCGCCGCGCCGGGCGCGCCGGACTTCGACGGCGACGGCGCCCTGCCGCAGGCGCTCGGCCAGTACGTGCTGCTCGAGCAACTCGGGCGCGGCGGCTTCGGCACGGTCTTCCGCGGTGAGCAGCAGCAGCCGATCCGGCGCCCGGTCGCGGTGAAGGTCATGAACGCGGGGATGGACTCGCGCGAGCTGCTGGCGCGCTTCGCCGCCGAACGCGAGGCGCTCAACCGCATGGACCATCCCGGCATCGCGCGGCTGCTCGATGCCGGCACGACCGGCAGCGGGCGGCCGTTCTTCGTCATGGAACTGGTCGCGGGACCGACGCTGCTCGCACACTGCCGCAAGCGCGCGCTGCCGGTGAAGAAGCGCGTGCACCTGTTCCTGATGGTGCTCGACGCGATGCAGCACGCGCACCAGAAGGCGATGCTGCACCGCGACCTCAGCGCCAACAACGTGCTGGTCGCCGACCCCGACGGCGCTGCGCAGCCGAAGATCATCGACTTCGGCATCGCCAAGTCGCTGAGCGACCCGCTGCTGCACGGCGGCGCGATGACGCTGCGCGGCACGCTGATGGGCACGCCCGAGTACATGAGTCCCGAACAGGCGGCCGGCGCCATCGAGGACCTCGACACGCGCGCCGATGTCTACGCCCTGGGCGTGCAGCTCTACGAACTGCTCACCGACACGCTGCCGATCCCGGCCGTGACGCTGCGCGCCCGCGGCATCGCCGGCATCGCCGAGACCGTGCGCGCGTTCCGCCCCGCGCTGCCGAGCGTCGCCGCGCCGAAGTCGCGCGCCGGCGAACTGCGCGGCGACCTCGACGCGATCATCGGCAAGGCGATCGCGAAGGAACGCGACGAGCGCTACGGCAGCGTGGGCGAGTTCGCCGCCGACCTGCGGCGCCACCTCGCCGACGAGCCGGTGGCCGTCGGGTCGCCGTCGACCTGGTACCGCTTGCGCAAGTTCGTACGCCGCAACCGCGCGCAGTCGCTGGGCGCCGCGATCGCAGGCCTGCTGGTGCTGGCGGCGATGGTGTCGATGGTCGTGTCGCTGCGCATGGCCCGCGACGCCGCCGCCGAGGCGGAGACGCTGCGCCAGCGCAGCGACGACAAGGCCGACGCCGGCTTCCTGCTGCTCGCCAACGAAGAACGGCTCGCGACCGCGATCGCCGCCGAGCGTGAGCTCGGGCCGCCGTGGCCCGAGCACGTGGCGGCCTACGACGGCTGGCTGCGAGACCACGGGCTGATGCTGCAGGCCGAGCGCGACAAGCTGCGCGCCAAGCTCGAAGCACTCGACGCGCAGTTGGCCGAGCAGCGCCGCGACCGCGACGAACCAGCGCGCCGGCATCTCGCCAGTGCACTGGGGCGGTTGGAGCGGCAGTTCGACGCCTTCCATGCCGAGGCCGGACCGCTGCGCGACGTCCAGCGCCGCCGGGAGCTGCTCGTCGACGTGATCGCGCCGGCCGCCGCCGCGCACGCAAGCCGCTGGCAAGGTGCCGCGGAGGCGATCGCCCGCAGCGACGGGGTGGTCGCGTCGCGCGACTACCGCGGCCTGCGTGTTCCCACGCTGCCCGGCCTCGTGCCGCTCGGTGCCGACCCACGGACCGGACTGCACGAGTTCCTCGATCTCGCGACCCACGCCGCGGGCTATCCGTTGCCGACGCGCGATGCCGCCGGCGCTCTGGCCGGCGATGCCGGCACCGGCGTGGTGTTCGTGCTGCTGCCCGCGGGCCGGCTCGATCAGGGCGCGCACCGCAACCGCCCCGGTGTCGATCGCAACGACGACCTCGCGAGCGACGACGAGTTGGCCGGCGCGTCGATCGCACTCGATGCGTTCCTGATCGCGCGCCACGAACTGACGGGTGCGCAGTGGAGCCGGCTCACCGGCCAGTCCCGGCGCGGCGACGAACCGCGGCTGCCGTGCACCGACATCGACTGGCACGACGCCGTCGCCACGCTGCATCGCTTCGGCATGCAGTTGCCGACCGAGGCGCAGTGGGAGTACGCGTGCCGCGCCAACGCGCGCACGCCCTGGAGCACGGGCGCCGACGCGGCGGGCGTAGGCGCCTCAGGATGGTTCGAGCGCGGGCTGCAGCCGGTCGGCCTGCTCCGGCCCAACGCGTTCGGGCTGCACGACGTGCACGGCAACGCCGCGGAGTGGTGCGCCGACGAGAAGCTGCCGTACGAGGACAGCACGGTGCGGCGCGGCGACGGGCTGCGGCAGCGCCGCCTGGCCAGCGGCACGCCCACCGACGAATGGCGCGTGGTGCGCGGCGGCGCCTGGCACCAGGGACCGGTGCGCGCGCGCACGACGGCGCGCGACGGCAGGCCGCCCGCGACGCGTGATGCTGCAATCGGCATCCGGCCGGCGCGCACGATCCGACCGTGATCGCGCGACTGCGCGCTATCGCGCACGTTTGTCGTTCCGCCGTACGGGGCGACATACCGCGCCCGGTAGTCGACCTGATCGCTCGCTAGTATCGCGGCCCGACCGCTCCCTGGTCCGCGTACGGAGCGCACCATCCCCACCACTCTCGAGGAACCATGCTTCGATTGCTCACGACCCTGTTCTTGGCGACTCTCGCGACGGCCCAGAACTACTACTCCATCGCCCTCGACAGCGCGCAAGAAGTGCCGCCGAACGCCAGCACGGCGCGCGGCTTCGGCGTCCTGCGGCACGACACCGCCACCAACGATGTGCGCATCTTCGTCTGGCACACGGGCATCGCCTCGCCGCTGACCGGTGCGCACATGCACGCAGGAGCCGTCGGCGCGAACGGCGGCATCATCCTCGCGTTGGCGCCGGCCGGGCCGAACAGCTGGACGGGCACCGGCACGTTGACGGCGCCGCAGGCCGCCCAGCTCGCCTCGAACAGTACGTACATCAACGTGCACACCGTGGCGTTCGGCGCGGGCGAGATCCGTGGCCAGATCGTGCCGGCCGTCAGCACGCGCTTCACCGGCGTGTTGTCGGGCGCGCAGGAAGTGCCGCCCAACGCCAGCGCCGCGACCGGCAAGGCCATCGCCTACCTCCACCAACCCGAGAACCGCCTCGTGTACATGATCGACTCGGCCGGGCTCGTGAACGTGCAGGCCGCGCACATCCACCAGGGCGCCGTCGGCGTGAACGGCGGCGTCATGGTCAACCTGAACGGCGCCGGTGGCACCTACTGCGGCGTCAGCCCGCAGCTGACCACGGCGCAGGTGGCTGCGGTGCTCGCAAGCAACACCTACGTGAACGTGCACACGACCGCGTTCCCCGGCGGCGAACTGCGCGCACAGCTGATCAAGGACCTCGGCGACCACTGGCGCGCGCGTCTCACCGGCGTGCAGGAGGTGCCACCGACGCCATCGACGGCGTTCGGCGGCGGCAGCGTGCTGGTGACGAACAACACGGTCACCGTGCAGGGCAAGTTCGGCGGCCTGTTCGGGGCGCCGACCGCTGCGCACATCCACGTGGCCCCGGCGGGCGCGAACGGCGGGGTCGTGTTCGGCCTGGCGCTGACGCCAACGTCGTTCAGCGGCACCTTCACCGCGACGAGCTCCCAACTCGCCGACCTGCGTGCCGGCAACTGGTACTTCAACCTGCACACCACCGCGTTCCCGGGCGGCGAGATCCGCGGCCAGCTCGTGCCGTCGGCGATCCCGACCACGTTCGGCTTCGGCTGCCCCGGCAGCAATGGCGTGCGCGCGCAGGCCGGAGCCAGCGGCATGGCGGCGCTGGGCACGTCGCTGTCCCTGGATCTCTACGGCGCGATCCCTGGCGCACCCGCCGCGCTGGCGTTCGGCCCCTCGCGCGACCTGTTCGCCGCCACGCCGCTGCCGATCGAGCTGCCGGTGCTCGGCTTCGCGGCGCCGGACTGCTACCTGTTCGTCGACGCGACCACGCTGGTCGGTGCTGGCACCAATGCGTTCGGCTGCGCCAGCATCACGATCCAGCTGCCGCCGTCGCTCGCGCTGCGCACCGCCACCGGCTACGGCCAGTGGGTCGTGCTCGATGGCGGCGTGCCGGGCGGCCTCGCCATGAGCAGCGCCGTTTCCCTGACGGTCCAGTGACCGTCAGGAGGGCGCGAACGCCGTCGACCACGCCGGCCGCCGCAGCTGCTTGCGCCGCGGCGCCGTGAAGGCGGGGAACGGCTCGCCGGCGGCCGCCGGCAGCGCCGCCGCCGCGGGCTCGAACCCTGCCGCCGCCGCGCGGCGCAGCAGTTCGCGCGCTCGCGTCACGTCCTGCGGAACGCCGAGTCCGCGCGCGTGGAGGAACGCGAGCAGATGGCAGCTCTCGCCGTCGCCGCTCGCGGCATCCGCGACCAACGTCGGCACGATCCCCGACACGTCGACGAGCGACCCCGGACGCAAACCGATGCGGGCGATGCCGCGGCGCGCGAACGCGTCGTCGCCGCAGCGACGGTAGTACTCGAGCGCGCGCCGCAGGTCTTCGGGCCGTGCACCGCCGGTCTCGTGCGCGAGCCCGAGCAGTCGCCACGCCGAAACGCCGGCGGCGCCAGCGGACTCGGCGATGCCTTCGAGGGCGCGCAGCGCCTGGTCGAGTTCCTGGTCCGAACGGCGCACGCCGTCGTACAGGAAGTGCGCGACGATGTTCTCGGCGGCGTGACGGCTGCCGAGCGCCGCGGCGCGCGCCCACCACTCGGCCGCCGACTTGCGGCGCGTCAGCATCGTCGAGTCGTCGACCGTGGCCTCGACGGACAGGATGCCGAGCTCGTTGTAGGCGTCGGCGCGCTGCCGCGGATCGGCAGACGCGATCGCCTGCGAACCGGCGACCATCACCAACTTGCGTTCGGCATCGTGGCGATGCTCGGCAACGGCCCGCTTCCAGAACTCGATCGAGTTGCCGGGGTGCTCGCCGCGGAACTTGCCGACGTAGCCGCTGCCGAACAACCCCGCGAACACGACGATCCACAGCGCCATGTGGATGCGGTTCATCACCGCCGGCACGAACGCCGCCTCCCACCGCGCGTTCAGCCGGGCACCTGCCCCCGAACGCGCGAAGCGATCCAGCCACTGCACGCAGCAGTTCAGGATCGGCACCGGGTAGAGCTTGGCGAACAGCTCCGGTGCGCCGAGGCGTCCCAGCACTTCGAACGCGACGATGTAACCGAGCCCGTAGGCGGCGCCGAACATGACGCGCCCGAGGTTGCTGCGCGGCGAGGTCGACGGGTCGGTCATCAGCAGGTGCAGCCCGAGGAACGCCGCCGCCGGCAGGTTGGTGCTCGCGAACACGTACACGCCGGTCAGCTGCGTGTAGCAGAAGCCGTAGCCGACCATCGCGACCGCTGCCGCGAACGTCATCAGCGTGACGTGGAAGAAGTTCTGCACCACGAGCCCGATCGCGAACAGGAACAGGAACGCGAACGGCACGTCGTCGAGCGTGCTGGCCAGCGGCTTGGCCCACGTGATGTCGGTCGCGCCGAACGCGATCAGGCACGTCGCCGCGCACGCGAGGCCGAATCCGGACGGGTTGAAGATGTGCGTGCGCCGGCCGTCCTTCGTCCACCGGACGAACTCCTTGCCGAGCACCGCGGCGACGATCATCGCGAACTGCCAACCGAACCAGTCGTCGCGAAACCAGATGAAGAGGTTGGTGCTCAGCACGATCGGCAACGGCCCCGACGTCAGCCGCCAGGTCCGGCCGCGCGACCACGACAGCAGCGCCTCGAAGGAGTAGCCGAACGCGAGCTGGGCGAGGATCAGGGGTGCCTGCACCACGATCGGCCGCTCGCCGTCCTGCACCCAGAACCAGCCCCAGTACGAGTACAGCGCCAACTGCACGCAGGCCTGGATGAAGTGCTGGCGGCTTGGCGCAACCGGTTCGACCAGCAGCCGCCGGCCGGACCGCGCGGCGGTGAGCCACAGCCCGATCTGCCACAGGACGAGCCCCCCACCGGCGCCGGCGATCGCTGCGAACAGCCCCACGTTGCTGCGCACCCGTTCCAGCAGGAGGCAGGACAGCACGGCGAGCGCCAGCAGCAGCGGCACGGCGGCCAGGCGCCCACCGCGAGCCTGCTGCACCGAGGACGCGGTCGAAGGGACTTCGGTGCGCATGCGTGGCCACGCATCCTAGCGAGCAGGCCCGGGCTGGCGGCGCCCTAGATGACGGGCGAGCACACCGCAACGAACGGCAGTCCCGCCTTCGTCATCAACGGGTGCCGCCGAACAGCACACGCAGGTTGATGTCGGCGACGCCGCTGGTGCCCCAGCCGAACAGCAGGTCGGGCAGGCCGTCGCGGTTCCAGTCGCCGAGGTCACCCGAGAGGCGGCCGTTGCGGTTGCCGACGCGGCTCGGCGAGACGAAGCGCGGGCCGTTGAAGTCGCCAGCGCCCGAACTCAGGTAGACCGCGACCGCGGTGCTGCGCTGCACGCCGATCAGTTCCTCGGTGAACGCCACCGCGTCCGGATTGCCGTCGCCATCGACGTCGCTGAGTTGCAGGAACGTCGGCTCGCCCGGTGCGAGCGTCCACGGCGACCCGAGCGCCTGCACGAACGCGGCGACCACGACCGACGTCGCACCAGGCACCGGCAACGCCGTGTTGCGGAACAGGCGCAGCGCGCCGTCGCCACGGCACGCAACCAGCAGGTCGGTCGAACCGTCGCGGTCGAAGTCGGCGGCGGCCAGCAACGTCGGCCGACTGCCGGCGAGCAGCACCTGCGGTCCGCCCGGCACTGCCGCGGGCACGAACCGATCGGCGGTGGGCCCCGCTCCGGCGGCGTAGCGCAGGAACCGAACGTGGTCGCCGTCGGTGCCGGCACTGCCCTGCGGCACCGCGACGGCGAGTTCGAGCCGAACGGCCTCGCCGGGACCGCCGCGCGTGAAGTCGCCGAGCGCGATCGCCGACGTGTTGCCGTGCACCATCATCACCGTCGTCGGCACGTGGAACGGGAACTCGCCCACGGCCGGCGCACTCTTGCCGCGCATCAGCGCGATCGCCGCCTGCCCTTCGTTCGGCATGCCCAAAACGAAGCGCATCAGCAACACCAGGTCGTCGATTCCGTCGCCGTCGACGTCGCCGCGCTGCACGCGCGAGTCGTCGGTGAGCGCCGACGCCTGCAGCACCGGATCGACGACCGCCGCGCGCACGGGCGTGCTGACGGCATCGGGCGTCTGCACCACGGGCCCGTTCGGATCGTTGCGCCAGGAGCCGATGCTCGAGTCGTCGCGGCAGAACGCGAGCGCATCGATGCCGTTGGCCGCACCCGGCAGCAGCGTCAGCGAGTCCGGCAACAGACCAGGGAAGTCGACACGATTGCCGAGACTCGGCAGGCCGCCGAAGCCGTCGTTCGCGACCAGTTGCACCGCATCGGTCGGCGCCGAGGCAACGGTGCGTGCGAGCGCGAGATCGCGCACGCGCGGGCCGGTGGCTGGCGCTGGATGGAAGTTGCCGGCGGCGAGCCGCTCGATGCGGTACGCCACGGTCGCGCCCGCGTCGGGCGGCAGCAGGCGTGGCTGTCCGGTGCCTTCGTCGACGACGAGACGGGTCGACAGCCGCCGCTCGCGCACTCCGTCGATCTCGGTCTCGTGCACCACGAACACCGCCTTCGGCGTGCTCGACGTCGTGACCGGGAACGCACGATCGAAGACCAGGGCGCGGATCTGCCGCGGCGACTCGGCGCCGGTGACGATGCCGCCCTCGATGGTGCCGAGGATCGGCACGAAGCCGCCGGCCGGCTGCAACTGCAGCAGACCGAGCGACACGAACTGCGGTTCGTCGCGGATCGCGAGCACGAGTTCGACCTGTCCGCCGGCGTCGAGGTTGGCGAGCAGGCTGCGGCCGATCGGCTCGGTCGGCACCACCGAGGTATCGTTCGCGACCGGCGCCGCGTAGACGCGCGGCGCACCCTGCCGGAACAACGTCACGGTCGGCTGCGTCGGCCCGCCGCCGAAGCTGCTGAGCAGCCCCGCGAGCACCAGCGCGAGCGACTGCTGCGCGCCATCGGCGCACGCATGCAGGCCGACCGCCGTCGAGCCGGCGTCGAACGTGTAGCCCGGGACCGTGAAGTCGAGGTTGGTGATCTGCGGGAACGTGCCGTTCCCGACGCCCCAGGCGACATCGAGCTTGCCGAGGGCCCCACTGACCAACGCGATGTCCAGGTGGCCGTCGCCGTCGAAGTCGGCGACCTCGCAGGCCTCGTAGGGGAAGTCGCGCACGGCGATCGTCGCCGGCGCGTTGAACGGGGGCTGCCCAGGGTCGACCGGGCTGGCCAACATCACCATCGGCAGCTGGCCGGGCGCCGCACCGCTGCCGGGCACGAGCAGCACGTCGGGCGTCGCGTCGGCGTCGAAACGCGCCGAGATGCTGCGGACGATCCCGCCCGGCGTCGAGACGCGACGCACCACACCGAGCGGCGGCAGCGGCGAGGCCTGACCGAGCACGAGGTGGTGCACGGCCTCCGTCGTCGTCCCGGCGTTGGCGATCAACACGTCGGGCACGCCGTCGGCGTCGAAGTCACCGACGCACAAGTCGCGGGGCTGCCGTTCGGCGGCGACTTCGGGATCGCCGATCCGCCGTGGACTGCCGAACGGCAGGAACATGCCGTTCTGCTGCGCCAGCAGCAGCTGCAGGAACGCGACGCCGCCCTGTTCGGACAGCACGGCGAACTCGGGCGCGGCGTCGGTGCCCGGCGCCTGATCGAGCAGGATCGGCGCGACGCGCACCGGCAGCTGGTCGAGCACGATGCCGCGCGGGCCGAAGAACGGATCCGGGTTGGCGAACAGGAACTCGTCGCTGGCGGTGACCTCCGCGACCGCGCCGTCGAGCTGCACGCGCACGACGACATCGACCTGGCCGGGCCGGCCGTCCGGCGACGCGGGCACCGTGAACACCAGGCGATCGACGCCGGACTCGAGCGTGCGGAAGTCCTCGCGCGGCAGCGGGGTGACGCGGCCGCCCTTCGCGAACGACAGCTCGACGTCGTCGAACGAGAGCTGCGGCGTGCCGATCGCCGGGAACGAGAACGGAACCAGCGCCGAGCCGATCAGCGTCACCACCGCACCGCCGGTGGTCGCCCCGCGCCCGGGCAACGCCAAGGCGATGTCGGGTCGGTACCAGGCGTTGGTGATGCGCGTCGATTGTCCGGCGACCGCGTCGCGGACCAGGATCTCGGCGCGCCCGGGGAACGCATTGCCCGGCAGGATCGCCGACACCACCGGCACGCCGCCGTCGGCGGCCTCGAACCGCAGGTCGGCGCCCGGCCGGATGACGGTCGGCGGCGGCGCGCCCGCCGTCGCCGCGGCGGTGCTGTCGCGCGTGACGACGACCAACTGCACGTCGGCGATCTGCGTCGCCAGCAGGCCGTCGACGCGCACGGCAACCCGTTCGCCCAGCGGGGAGACGAAGCGCTGCGTCACGCCGACCGGCAGCTGCAGCGAGGCATGCGGCTGCCGCGCCAGCACGATCGGCAGCGGGCTCGCGACCAGACGACCGTCGACGAACACGCTGAGCGTGGCCGGCAGGTCGGCAGCCGTCGGATTGGCAACCGAGGCCACGATCGTCGGCGTCGAGAGTTCGAACCGGATCGCCGTCGTACCACCCTGCCCGGCGGCTTGCGGCGTCAGCTGGTCGTCGCCGACGCCGTTGGCGTCGATGCGCACCCGCAGCGTCGCCGCCGCCGTGATCTGCGCGTTCGCCACGACGATGCTGCGGAACGTGCCCGGCGCCGGCGCCAGCGGCACGATCGAAGCAGCGCTGAGTTCGGGCGCGCCCCCCGTACGGCCACTGTCACGACTCGCGGCGATGCCGGTGAACAGGCCCGCGCCGCAACCGGCGAGCCCGCACGCCAGCACGGCGATGCCGAGTCGACGGAGAAACTGGCGGGCCGCCATGCCGACGAGCATACGCAAAGCAGCCGCGGCGCGGCGGGGCGACGGCAAGGCGATGGCAGCGAGCGCAACGCGCATCCGCCGTGATAGAACGAGCCGCCATGCCGAGCCGATCCGTCGCCGCCGCAGCCCCCGCCGAACGCGGCGTGTTCTGCAACCGCACGCTGAACATGCGGTCGATCCGCGCGATCGGCTTCGACATGGACTACACGCTGGTGCACTACCACGTGCCGGTCTGGGAAGCCCGGGCCTTCGCGCACGGCCGGCAGCGCCTCGCCGACCGCGGCCTGCCCGTGGCCGATCTGAAGTTCACGCCGGACCTGTTCGCGCGCGGGCTGATCCTCGACCTCGAACTCGGCAACGTCGTCAAGGCGAACCGGTTCGGCTACGTGACGCAGGCGGCGCACGGCACCCACCTGCTGCCGCACGAACGGCAACGCGCGGCGTACGACGAGATCTGGGTCGACCTCAGTGAAAACCGCTGGGTGTTCCTGAACACGCTGTTCTCGCTGTCCGAGTCGTGCCTCTACGGCCAGCTCGTCGATCTGCTCGACGCGGGCCGGCTGCCCGCGGGCACCGACTACCGCGGCGTCTACGCGCTCGTGGAGGACGCGATGAACGCCGCCCACCTCGAAGGCGAACTCAAGGCCGAGGTCATCGCCCGTCCGGAGCAGTTCGTCGACCTCGACCCGTTGCTCGCCCAGACGCTCCTCGACCTCAAGCACGCGGGCAAGAAGCTGTTCCTCGCGACGAACAGCGAGTGGCACTACACGCGGGCGATGATGGGCTACGTGTTCGATCCGTGGCTCTCCGGCGCCGAGGGCCGCGGATTGGACTGGCGCGACCTGTTCGACCTCGTCGTCGTGCAGGCGAAGAAGCCGGCGTTCTTCGAGAAGGAGCTGCCGTTCGTCGAAGTCGTCGACGATGCGACGACGCGACCGCTGCAAGGCCCCCTGCGAGCGGGCGCCGTCTTCCGCGGCGGCAACGCCGCGGCCGTGCAGCAGCACTTCGGTTGTGCCGGCAGCGAGATCCTCTACGTCGGCGACCACGTCTACGCCGACGTGCACGTCAGCAGCCGCATCCGCCGGTGGCGCACGGCCCTGGTGCTGCGCGAACTCGAACACGAGGTGCGCGCCGAGCAGGCCTTCGCCGCGCGCCAGGTCGAACTGCAGGCGTTGATGCGGCAGAAGGAGGCGCTCGACCACGAACAGGCGACGCTGCGCCTCGCGCTGCAACGTCGCGAGCACGGCATGGCGCCTCCCACCGGTTTCGAGCCCGGCCAGGTCCAGGCGCCGGAGCGGCTGCGTGCGCTGCGCGCCGAACTCGACGCGCTCGACCATCGCATCGTGCCGCTCGCGCGGGAAGCGGCCGCACTCGGCCACGCGAAGTGGGGCCCGTCGATGCGCGCCGGCAACGACAAGAGCCGGCTGGCGCGCCAGATCGAACGCCACGCCGACATCTACACGTCGCGCGTGTCGAACCTGCTGTGGCTGACACCGTTCGGCTACCTGCGCGGCGCCCGCGGCAACCTGCCGCACGACGACCACCGCACCGCGTGACCGCACGAGGCGTTCTGCCCGCCTCGACGCCGGAGCAAGCGAGGCCGACGCGAAGAGGAAGTTCCTCGCCTGGTCGAAGAAGCAGACGGCGTTCTTCGAGCAGCCGCAGGACCAGACCGAAGCAGGCATGAAGAAGTGGCAACAGGACTACGAAGCGCTCGAGAAGGAGCGCGAGGCGTTCGCCACCGAGGACATGACCGGCTTCGTCTGGCTGCTGCGCGGCAAGTGATCCGCGCGGCAGCCCGGCCCGGTCAGCGGACCGCTGCCAACGCCTGCTCGACCGTCGCGCGCGTCTGGCCGCCGCGCAGCCCGTAGCGCACGACGCCGGCGGCATCGACGACGTAGGTGATCGGCGTCACGTTCGACCAGCGCACGGTGTGGAACGCGTCGACGAACGCCGCGTCGGCCATCACGATCGGGCGCGCGAAGCCCTTGCCCGCGATCGTCGCGGCGGTGAGTTCGGCCGGAAACTGGAGCACGGCGTCGGTCATCACGTGCAGCAGCACGACGTCGTCGGGCAGTGCAGCCTCGAGCGCACGCAGTTCCGGCGCCTCTTCGTCGCAGGAGTGGCAGCGCGAGCGGAAGAAGTGCAGGACGACGCGCTTGCCGCGCAGCCCCGCGGCGGTCCAGGTTGCCCCGCCCCGATCGGCGATCGTGAAGTCCGGCAGCGGCTTGCCGACCCCGTGCTGGATCAGGTCGTCGACGTGGGCGCGGATCCAGGAGGTGACGCCGAACCACGCGGCGATCAGCAGCAGCGGCACGAGCAGGGCGAACGTCGTTCGACGACTCATGACGGCCACCCTACGCGCGACAGGCGCCGAGGGCGAGCGCAGCAGCCGCGTCCCGCCCGCTTCGGCGCGAATGGGTCGACGTCAGAGGCCGAGCACCCAGCCCGCGGCGTCGCCCATGACGGCGCTGAACGCGTTCGCCAGCGGGTCGTAGACCGCCATCTGGCTGTACGCCACCGCGCCGCTCAGCGTCACGGTCGAGGGGATGCCGAAGTTCCAGACCACCGTCGTCGCCGGCGGCACGCTCGACACCACGCCCGTCGCGTCCGGGCTGACGCGCAACAGGCAACCTGGTGCTCCGACTTGCCCGAGGTCCGCCGGCAGCGGCCCGAACACCGACGTCGTGTTGCTCAGACCCACCACGATCACGCCCACGCTCTGCGGCATGTTGTCGTACTGCACCGACAGCGTGCCGCCGAGTTCCGGCGGCGAGAGCAACGTCGAACGGCTCGCCGGCAGCGTGCCCGCGCAGCCTGGGCCGAAGAAGCCGTAGCCGGCCTGGCTCGTCAGGTTGTGCGTGCCGTAGTAGATCCGGATGCTCCACGTGCGCGGGTTGTAGAGCGTGGTGCCCGTGAACGGGCTCGCGGTGACGCCGGCCGTGCCCATGTCGAGGGACAGATCGCCGTTGCCGACGACGCTGCCGTTCGTGACGTAGCGCGGGTTGATGCCGGTGTAGAAGAACGCTAGGCCATAGGTGCCTTGCGGGATGTAGAGCGGCTGCGCCAAGGTCGCGAGCGACGGCTGGCTCGCCACAGCGTTGCTCGTGCCGCTCGCCGTGCCCACCAGGCTCCACTGCGACGGCGCGAACTCGTGCCCGATGAAACTGCCCGGCCGCAGGTAGATGTCGCACGTGAACGGCGTGTTCACCGCCGTGGCGATCGAATCGAACGCGCTGATCTCGACGCCTGCCGGGTTCAGCACCGTGAGGTTCGCGTACATCGTCCGCGCCGCGCCGCCGTTGTTCGACGCAAGGTTCGTCGTCAACACCTGCGCCGGCACCACCGTCTTGGTGATCGTCGACGGCGGCCCGCAGAGCCGCGACGCCGTCAGGCGCACGTTCACCGGCGACGTGTTCGGATAGACCCACGCCGGGTTCTGCGCGGTGCTGTCGGTGAGGCCGTCGCCGTCGAGATCCCAG
>CALFZH010000055.1:0-120764 GCA_937952215.1 uncultured bacterium | reverse complement strand
GCATCGACCCGGGGCGCCGTGACTTCCCGGCACCCCGCACCATCGCCGTCGGGCAGCGGCAGGTAGTGCTTGAGCAGGAACGAGCGTCCGGAGCGGTCCCGGGCCACGATCGGCAGCGAGTTGCGGTGCCCCGAGACGAGTTCGCGCCCGCCGGCCGCCGGTTGCAGGTCGAGTTCGTGCAGCACCTGGAGAGCGTGCTGACCATGGGTATCGGTCGGGATCGAAGACACCGGTGGCACGGGCGGCGACGCCCGCTCCTGCATCGACGGGAAGGCCGGCTGGACTGGAACCGCTCCGGCCCGGCCGCATCGCCGTCATAGGGCGCGCTCGCCGCCGCGCCCAGCGTCGTACCGCGATCAGTCGCGGAATCCGACATCGCGTCAAGGCCGGGTGCCGCGAGCGCCGAGAAGCCCTGCAGCATGGCCGAAGTCGAGCCGACGCAAAGCGAGCCCAAGGGCGCGACTGCACTCGAGGTCCGCGAGCGCATCGAGGCGCTCGTCGATGGTCTCGTGCGCAAGGACGACGAGGTCTACGAGTCCGAGTTCGTGCACCTGCTGACGCGCGTGCGGGAACTCGTCGACCGCAAGCTGCGCATGGAGGGCACCAAGACCGACACGCGCGACTTCCTCGGCGAGCTGCTGTTCACGCGCATGCGGCGCGGCATGCACCTGTTCCTCAAGAGCGAGGACCAGGTGACGGTCATGCGCGCGGCGGAATGGGTGATGGGCGTGCTGTTCGCGGTCACCACGATGTCGGAGTTCGCCAAGGCGTTCGATCAGGCGCTGCTGGGGAGCACCAGCGGCTCGCGCGACTTCAACTTCGCCGGCCGCACCGACTTCATCGCCGTCGAAGAAGTCATGCAGATGCTGTCCTCGGGCAAGCACCTCGGTTGCCTCTCGCTCGAGAAGGGCGACAACCGGCTCGACATCTACATCCGCGACGGGCGCATCTGGTTCCTCGATCCGCACCGCATGATCCGCCGCGTGATCCCGGGCGCCGACGCGATGCGTCACCGCGAGATCCCGGAAGCGGCGATCATCGAGGCCGAGAACCGGCGAGGCCGTGAGGGCGTGCCGGTGCTGCAGACGCTGCAGGAGAAGGGCGTGTTCAAGGCCGACGAGCTGCGCGAGGCGTTCCGCGTGTTCGGCAAGGAAGTGCTCTTCGACTTCATGCGGGAGTCCGAGCCGTACGCCTTCTACTACCGCAAGCTCGACCGCCTGCCCGGCTTCGCCGAAAGCAACGACCTGCGGCTCGGCGTCACCTCCTTGCTGCTCGAGGGCAGCAAGCAGCTCGACGACTGGAAGCAGATGCTGTTGGCGTTCCCGAACCCGGACGCGCCGCTCGAGCCTCGCACCGACATGTTCGCGCGCATGGGCGACGTCGCGCTGGGTGTGCTCGAGATCAAGCTGCTGTCGCAGATCAACGGCGACACGACGCCGCGATCGCTGGTCACGGCGCTGGGGCTGCCGCTGTTCGACGTCTACCAGTTGCTGATCCGGCTCGCGAAGGAGGGCATCCTGGTGGCCAGTGGGGGCGTCGACGTGCTCGCCGACCTCCCGGCGTCGAGCGACGAGTCGACGGTCCAGGCTTCGATGCGGGAAGCGTTCGCGGCGCTCGACGCCAACGACGACGACGAACAGCGTCGGTCGGCGATCGACGCCGTGCTCGGCGGCGGGGAGGAGGACGAGGGGCCGCAGAGCGCCCTCGACAAGGTGCTCGGGCTCGGCGAGACGAAGCCCGCCGCCAAGGCGCCGTCGATGCCTCCGGGCCCGCGAGACCTGCGCAGCGAGCTCGACCGCGAGGTCATGGACATCCTGCGCAAGACCAAGAAGTGAGGTAGTTCCGGCGGCGCTCAGCAGCGCAGCCGTCGCAGTTGCAGCCAGCGCGACAGTCGGTCGACGACGATCGTCAGCAGGATCATCGTCCACAGGAACGTCGCCGTGGCGCCGTGCTGTCGCCAGTCGAGGTTCAACTTGAAGGCGTGACCCAGTCCGCCAGCTCCCACCACGCCGAGCGCGGTGCCGATGCGCATGTTCACTTCGAACTGGAAGAACAGGTAGGTGCGCCAGTCGGGCCACACGCGCGGCACCGCGCCGTAGAGGAACACCTGCGGCCGGCAGGTGCCGCCGATGCGCTCGAGCCGCTGGTAGGCGACGTTGTCGAGCGATTCGGTGAACACGCGGTGCAGCACGCCGCAGCTGTGGATCGCGACGGCGAGCACGCACGGCGTCACACCGATCTGGAAGAACACCGCCAGGATGATGACCCACGCAACTTCGGGCACGCCGCGACAGACCAGGGCCAACGCTCGCGTGGCGACGACAGCGCACCACCGGAGCCGCCGGCGGCTCGCGGGCAGGTTCTCGCCGACGAAGCGGTGGGCGTCGAGCTGGAACGCCACCGAGGCCGGGAAGGCGAGGGCCGCCGCGGCAAGGCCGCCGACCACCGTCGCCAAGACGCCGATCGCGATCGGCACGATGGCGTTCTCGGTGGCGGCGCGGAGCGTGCCGAGCAGCGCCGCAAAGGTGCCGACCTCGGCGGGCTGCACGCCGAGTTCGGTGGCGTAGGCGAGCCTGCCGAGCGAGAGATCGGGCACGAACAGGCCGGCCGTGTAGGAGCCGGCGAAGTCCCAGTCGATGCGTTGCAGCTCGCGGGTGACCTGGGCGAACGGCTCGGCGAGCAGTGCCGCCGAGCCCGCGACCAGAGCCAGGACGACGGCCAGCACCTGCAGGCGGCGCCACGCCTGGGTGCGGCGATCGGTCGCGCGCGAGGCGCGTGGATGGTTGGGGTCGACGCGCAGCCGCTGGCGGATCAGGTTGGCGATCACGTCGGTGGTCGCGGTGACCACCAGCAGCGCCAGCAGCACGGTCGCCACGCGCGACCAGCTGCCGTCGGTGTACTCGTCCCAGAGTTGCGCCCCGAGTCCGCCACCGCCGACGACGCCGATCACCGACGCATTGCGCACGGCGCATTCGGTGCGCATCAACAGGAACGACAGCGTGGTCCGTGCGGCGAGCGGCTGCACGCCGTACCAGAACACCGCGAACCGTGAGGCGCCGGTGGTTCGCAGGGCCAGGTAGTGCTTCGCGTCGACGTTGTCCCACTGCTCGCTGAGGACCTTGCCGAAGATGCCGGCGACGCTGATCGCGATCGCCAGCACGCCGGTCACCGTGTTCACGCCGGTGAGGTTCGCGAGCACGATCGCCCAGGCGATGTCGGGCACGCCGCGCAGAATGTCGAGCAGGAGGCGGCAGCCCTCGAGGACCGCGTGTTGCACCGAACGCACCGCCCAGTGCGCCGGCTCGCCGCCGTGCACGAGGCAGCGCGTGGCTCCGAGCGCCAACGGGTAGGCGAGCACGAGCCCGATCGCCACGCCGAGCAGCGCCACCGCGACGGTCTCGAGCGCGAGCGCGCCGCAGGTGCGCAGCATCGAGGCCGACAGATCGGGGCTCGCGAAGGCACGCAGGTAGTTCCACAACCGCCCGCAGGCCTCGGTGAAGTCGTCCCAGCTGCCGAGCGCGTGGAGGTTCCACCGCAAGGCCAGTGCGCTCGCGACGACCAGGAGGGCGACCGCCCACCACAACCATCGGCCCGGGCGCCGGACCGGGGGGCAACTCGCCGTCATCCGCTCGGACCGCGGGAGCGTTCCGCTCCCAGCTCCACCTGGTCGAGGCGCAGCGCCCGGTATTCCTCGCCGTAGATCGTGCGCAGATGTTCGCGCGTCAACGCGGCCGGCGTGTCGTCGAACACGAGTTCGCCAGCGCGCAGCGCCAGCACCCGATCGAACGACAGCCGCAGCAGGTCGAGCGTGTGCAGGCTGACGATCACGGTCGTCGTCGGTCCGGCGAGCGCCAGCAGCATCTGCACGACTTCGCGGCCCAGCCGGATGTCGAGCGAACTCGCCGGCTCGTCGGCGAGCAGGATGCGTGGCTCCTGCAGCAGCAGCCGCGCGATCGCGACGCGCTGTTGTTCGCCGCCCGAGAGCTCCTCGGGCAACGACCACAGCCGCGAGCCCAGTTCGACGCGGCCGAGCGCCTGCTGCGCGCGCTCGACTTCCTGCGGCCGCAGCAGCGACCACAGCGCCTTCCAGAGCGGCCACTTGCCCAGCCGCCCGATCAGCACGTTGTGGGCGACGCGCAGGCCGGGCACCAGGTTGTCCTGCTGGTGCAGGAACCCGATCTGCTGGCGCAGCCGGCACAACGCGCGTCCGTGCAGGGCGCCGGTCGTCGCACCCAGCACGTGCACTTCCCCGTCGCTCGGCCACAGCACACCGGCGCACAGCCGCAGCAGCGTCGTCTTGCCGGCACCCGACGGGCCGATCAGCGCGACTCGTTGGCCGCGCTCGATCGACAGCGTGAGATCGCGCAGCAGCGAACGTTCGCCGATGCGCTTGTGCACGCCGACGAACTCGACGTCCGTCGTGGTCGTCGAGTCGACCGCGGTCACTGCAGGAAGCCGGGCGGCAGCGAGTCGCGGACCTTGCGGATGCTGTCCCAGCGCTTGTTGTCAGCGGCCTGGAACTTCTCCTTCGCCGACCAGGCGTCGAGGATCGCCTTGTCGTCCGCGTTCTTGCGGTCGAGACCGGTGAAGGCATCGGTGATCTTCGCCATCGTCTCCTTGCCCAGGCGCGAGTGTCCGACCCACGCGTAGTCGACGTAGCCCGGCGTCACGAAGATGATCGGAGCGTTGGCCTTGTCCTCGGCGCTCGCCTTCTCCCAGTAGGTGAAGTTGAGGGCGCCGATGTCGGCGGCCCCGCTGGCGACGGCCTTGAGCGTGGCGCCGTGGCCACCGCTCGCCTGGTAGCCGCACTCCTGCTTGAACGCCTTGTTCGGGTCGATGCCGGCCTCGACCAGGAAGAACCGAGGCATCAGGTGGCCGGACGTCGAGTTCTTGTCGCCGAACGTGAACGTGAAGTCCTTCGCCATCGGGGCGAGGTCGGCCATCTTCTCGATCTTCTTCAGCTTGCCCTCGTCGACGAGCTTCTTGTTGGCGATGAAGTAGGTCTTGAAGTCGAGGTCGATGTCGCGCGTCGCGAGCACCGACACCTGGCCCTTGCCGGCGTCGATCGCGTCGACCGTCGTCTTGCCGCCGAGCCAGGCGAAGTCGACCTTGTTCGCGATCAGGGCGTTGACCGCCATCGTGTAGTCGTTGGACGGCACGTAGCTGACCGGCATGCCGAGCTTCTTGGTCATGTGGTCGGCGAGCGCCTTGCAGGTCTCGGCGAGCTTGCCCTTGTTGAAGTCGGGGATCACGGTGAAGCGCAGTTCGGTGGGAGCCTGGGCAGCGGCGGCGCCGGCGAACAGCAGGGTCGCAGAGAGCAGAAGGGAAGTACGGATCATCGGACGGTTCTCCAGGGGGAACAGGGGGAAGACGATGGCGGCGCGGCGAACGCGCCGGGCAGGCGAGCGGAGTACGGACGCCTTGCGCGCGACCTCAGCAGGTCGTTGCGGGCCAGGCCACAGCACACGGCTGGGCGAGGCGGCGGCATCAACGGCCGCCCTGCGGCGCCGGGCGCCGCGTTGGCATCAACTCACGCATCACGGACACGCCCGGGAACGGGCGAGCGGCGAATCAGACGAGGCCCACCCGGTGATGGCAAGGGGGCCCAGCGAAACGCAAGACTCAGAGGGGCGAAGGTCCGCTGCGGCAGGCGCGCCAGACCTGCACGTGGCCAGCCGCCGCCTGCTGCCACGAGAACGCCGCGGCGCGCTGCCGGCCGGCGGCGCGCAGGCGCGTCACGACGGTCGGGTCGCCGAGCACACGCGCGAGTTCGTCGGTCACGGCCCGCGCCGTGAGCTCCTGCAACCGTACGACGGCGTCGCCGCCGAGTTCGGGCAGCGAGGAGACGTCGCTGGTGATCGTCGGCACGCCGGCGGCGAGCGCATCGGCAACCGCGAGGCCAAAGCCCTCGTAGGCCGACGGCGACACGAACGCGTCGGCGAGGGCGTAGACGGCGGCGAGATCGGCGGCCGGCAGGTGTTCGTGCCAGCACACCGTCGGGTCGGCGGCGATCGCCGCGAGCGCGCGCTCTGCCCGCCAGCCGCGGCGGCCGACCAGCACGCAGCGGTGCGGGAAGCCGCGGGCGCGCAGCGCCTGCACGCCGTCGACGACCAGATCGACGTTCTTGCGCGCCTGCACCGTGCCGACGTGCAGCACGAAGCGTTCGGGCAAGCGCAGGCGCGCGCGCACTTCGGCGAGCGCTGGTGGCGCGATCGTGGGGGCCGGGTCGATGCCGTGCGGGACCACGCGCACCTTGTGGGCGTGGGCGGGATGGAACCGCGCGACGTCGCGCGCGGTCGCGTGCGACGGCACGACGATGGCGCGCGCGTTCGTCACCGCGTGGCGCGTCGCCCACTTCAGGAACGTGCGCGAGGCGAAGCCGAACGAGTCGGGCACGGTGTGGTAGGCGAGGTCGTGCACCGTCACCGCCGCCGGCACGCGCAGGCCGAACGGCAGCGCGTTCTTGGTGTCGTGGTAGACGTCGGGCGCGACCGTGCGCAGCGCTCGGCCCAGCGCGAGGTACTGCCAGCGCAGGCGGTCGAGGCCGCCGCGCATCGGCAGCGCCACCACCTCGACCGCCCGACTCGGCGCGAACGCGTTCGCGTCGTCGGTGAGCACGGTGACGCGCACGTCGTCGCGTTCGGCCAGGGCCAAAACGAGCCGCTTGCCGTAGCTCGCCGGTCCACCGACCGTGCCGCACAGCACTCCGATCGCGACGTGCAGATCCGCCACGCGTGGCGTTCCTACGGGTTCCCGTGCGTTGGCGCCAGCCTGCGCACGAACGCGGCGACCCACAGGTCCCGCACGAACGCCAGGTCGGCGGCGTGGGTCGCGAGTTCGAAGCCGTGCTTGCCGAACGACGAGCGCAGCGAGGCCAGGGTCTGCGCGAAGCGCGTGTGGCGGCCGCTCACGACCTGGCGCAGCAGCCGCCGCGCGTGGTGGGCGCTGCAAGGGTGGAAGAAGCTGGCGACGACGAAGCGGTCGGCCACACGGCAGGCTTCGCCGATCGCCGTGCGCGCGGCGTCGGGCGGCAGGTGGTGGAGGAAGCGGAACATCACGACGCCATCGACGGCGCGATCGGCGAACGGCATCGCTAGCGCGTCGGCCAGGGTGCTGGGTGTGGGTGGCGCGCCACGTTCGCGCGCCTGCCGCAGCATCGCCAGCGACCCGTCCGCCTGCGTGACGCGATGGCCTCGTTCGCGCAGGAACGGCAGCAGCCGCCCAGCACCACACGGCAGGTCGAGCACGGTCTCGCCGGGGCGGCCCGGCCAGACCCGCTGCAGCAGGCGCAGTTCGCGGGCACTTCGCGCCGGGTTGCGGTCGGCGTAGGCGCCGCTCTTGCCGGGCGCGTCGTAGCGCACCGCGGTCGCCCACGGCGCCTCGCCGCGCAGCACCGCGCGCACGTCCCGGCAGCCGGCCTGTCGCAGCAGGCGCACTGCGAAGCGCAGCGCCACGGGCCGCGGCAGCCCGAGGTCTTGCACCGAGCGACGGAATCGCCGCAGCACCCGCTGCAGCAGTCGTCTTGCGGCGGGGCCCGGTGGTGCGACGCGGCCGTTGTGCAGGTCGAGCAGGTAGAGGTCGCCCTCGTCGTCGACGAACACGTGGTCCGCACTCAGGTCGGGCAGGCGGAAACCGGCCGCGAGCGTCTGGCCGCAGTAGTTCGCGATCCCGCGCAGCATCTCGCCATCGACGCCTCGGCGCAGCCATTCGCGCAGCGGCTGGCCGGGCAGCGCCGCGCACAGATAGAACGACGACGCGCCCTGCCTGCCGTAGGCGATGGGCCGTGGCACGTGGTGGCCTGCCGCCCGCAGCGCCAGCGTCACGCGCAGCTCGCGTTCGGCGTCGTCGCCCGCGCGCGGCTCGGTGATCGCGAACGCGAGCCGGTTCCGCCACTGCGTGCTCGTGAACGTCTTCAGGAAGTAGGTGCGTCCGCCGCTGTCGATGCGCACGACGTAGCGCAGTCGGTTGCGAGGAGCGGCGGGTGCGCTCGGCAAGGCCAGCACCGCGGCGAGCGAGGCGAAGCGCCGCTGCTCGTCGGCATCGTCGGTCAGCAGTTGCCAGCGGTCGGCCACGACGCCACGCTAGCGAACGCGCGCGCTTGCCGCACCGTCGCTGCGCACCCATGATCGATCCATGAGCAAGCCTCTCGTCGCGCGCGAACTAATCGCCCGCCTGCCGAAGTCGGACCTGCACCTGCACCTCGACGGCAGCCTGCGCCTCGAGACACTGCTCGACCTTGCCAAGACCCACAAGGTGGCGCTGCCGAGCCGTACCAAGGACGGCCTGCTCGAACTGGTCTTCAAGCGCGCCTACAAGAACCTGCCCGAGTACCTGAAGGGCTTCGAGTTCACCGTCGCGTGCCTGCAGGACGCCGAGTCGCTCGAGCGCGCGGCCTACGAGCTGTGCATGGACTGCCGCGCGGAGAACGTGTTCTACGCCGAGATGCGGTTCGCGCCGCAGCTGCACGTGCGCGGCAGCTTCGGCGTGCGCGACGTGCTGCGCGCGGTCTGCCGCGGGCTCGAGCGCGCGAAGAAGGAGATCAACGCCGACCCCGAAGTGAAGCGTGGTGCGGTGCCGCGGTTCGAGGCGGGAGTCATCGTCTGCGCGCTGCGCTTCTTCCTGCCGGTGTTCAGCGAACACTACGCCTCGTACTTCGCCGCCCTGCCGACGGCGCAGCCGGCGACGATCTACGGTCTCGCCTCGCTCGAACTGGCGCGCGCCGCGGTCGCCGCCGCCGAAGAGGACGGGCTGCCGGTGGTGGGGTTCGACCTCGCCGGCCAGGAGCGCGGCTTTCCGGCCAAGGACCACCAGGCCGCCTACCAGCTCGCGCACGAGCACTTCCTCGGCAAGACGGTGCACGCCGGTGAGGACTACGGGCCGGAGTCGATCTTCCAGGCGATCACCGACTGCCACGCCGACCGCATCGGGCACGGCACCTGGCTGTTCAGCAAGCGGCACATCAAGGACCGCTCGATCCGCGACAAGCAGGCGTACATCGACAAGCTCGCGCGGTACGTCGCCGAGCGGCGCATCACGCTCGAGGTGTGCCTGACCAGCAACCAGCAGACGATCCCCGAACTGCGCGACGACCTGCGCAAGCACCCGTTCCGCAAGATGCGCGAGGCGCGCTGCAGCGTGACGTTGTGCACCGACAACCGACTGGTGTCGCGCACCACGATGACCGACGAGGTCGAGAAGGCGGTGCAGACCTTCGGGCTCGAGCCGCGGGCGCTGAAGGACGTGCTGATCTACGGCTTCAAGCGCTCGTTCTTCCCTGGGCCGTATCCCGAGAAGCGGGACTGGGTGCGTTCGGTCCTCAACTTCATGGAAGACCGCTTCGCGCAGCACGGCCACGACGTCCGGGTCGGCCGCCGGCCGTTGTAGGCCGCGCGCCGGCGGGCATGATGCGGCGATGCGCCGCCTGCTCCTCGTGCTCGTCGCTGCCTCCGCCGTCGCCCAAGAACCCGCGCCCGCACCGCCCGCCAAGGTCGACTTCACGAAGGAGATCGCGCCGATCCTGGTGGCGCGCTGCATCGAGTGCCACGGGCCGAAGGACGACAAGGGCGACCTGCGGCTGGACGCGCGCGTGCACCTGTTCCCCGAAGGCGAGGACGATCGGCCGGTCGTTGCCGGCAAGCCCGACGACAGCGAGCTGCTGCGGCGGCTCGGTCTGCCGCTCGACGACGAGGAGATCATGCCCAACAAGGGCGAGCCGCTGAGCAAGGCGCAGCAGGAGCTGTTCCGCCGGTGGATCGCCGAAGGTGCGGAGTGGCCGGCGGCCGGCGACGAGTGGATCGCGGCCGAGCTGGCGGCGCAGGTGCTGCCGCTCATCACGTTCGACCTGCCGGCGATCGATGACGCCGGCAAGGCGGCGGTCGAGGCGGCGATGACCGCGCTGCAGGCGCGCGGCGCGGTGGTGCAGCGCGTTGCCGCCGACACCGAGGCGATCGACGTCAACCTGTCGCTGCTGCGCGAGCAGATCACCGATGCCGACGTCGCGCTGCTCGTGCCGCTCGCGAGCCGGCTGGTGTGGCTCAACATCTCCCGCACGGCGATCACGGATGCCGCGGCCGCGCAGCTGGCGTCGCTGACGCAGCTGCGGCGGCTGCACGCGGCGAACACCAAGCTCACCGACGCGACGTTCCGTTCGCTCGGCACGCTCGCGCACCTCGAGTACCTGAATGCGTACGGCACCGGGCTCGGCGACGCCGGGCTCGCGGCGGTGGGCGCGTTGCCGAAGCTGGAACGGCTCTACGCGTGGCAGACGCAGGTCACGGCCGACGCGGCGAAGGCGGCGCGCGCCGCGGCGCCGAAGCTGGCGCTCGATCTCGGCGACTACGTCGACGAGCGCATGGCCGCGGCGGCGAAGGAGGTGGCCGAGCGCGCGGAGCGCATGAAGCCCGTGAACGAGATGTGCCCGGTCGCCGAGGGCAAGAAGGTCGATCCGGCGCACACGGTGGAGTTCGAGGGGCGGCGGATCGGGTTCTGCTGCGGCAAGTGCAAGGCGGCGTTCGAGAAGGAACCGGCCAAGTACGCGGCGAAGCTGCCGGTGAAGGACGCAGGGGTGGGTGAAGCGGCCGGCAAGGTCGTCAACGAGAAGTGCCCGGTGTCGGGGGAAGCGGTCGACGCCGCGCACACGATCGAGTTCGAAGGGCGGCTGGTCGGCTTCTGCTGCGGCAAGTGCAAGGCGGCGTTCGAAAAGGAGCCCGCCAAGTACGCGGCGAAGCTGCCGGCGAAGCAGTGAGGTGCGACGAAGGTCGTCACCGATTCGGGCCTGGGATTCTGTGGGCGTGGTCGTGACCGAACGACGCGAGGCGTAGCGGCGATGGCGAGAGGGCAGAAGGGCTGGCTTCTCGAATGGGCGTGCTCGCCGAAGTACCAGATCCAGGACACGCTTGTTGGTGTGCTCCCGCCACGGTGGAGTCGGGCGAAGGTGGAAGAGTACGTGCGACTGATCTACGTGTTTCGCACCCGCTGCTTCAACGACATCGCGCGCTGCTCTCGGCAGGGCGAGTTGCAGGAATGCCGTCCGGTCTGGGACCAGTTTGGCGTCTCGATGTTCTTCGGAGACGACCCGGCAATCATGGCCACGTTGGTATCCAACCTGGTCGTGACGGTCGACGTCGACGCGGGCATCGAGACGATTCGTTGGCTGCGACCGCCGGAACGACGAATCAACCCTGCGAGTGGGTTCCCAGAGCACGTGGGGCCTGCGGCGCCACGCGAGCACAAGAGGTCGCTTGGCGCCTTGCGCGAGATTGCGCCGCGAAGGGTCGACGCATGAGGATCGGCCCCGGGCCGGTCGACGAATGGTGCCTTCCACGGCGCGAGCGTGCTGCTCTGCGAAACGGGTTCGGGGCGAAGTCGGACGGCCGCAGTGTGGCAGCGATCGGCCAGAGGTTCCTCGACGCATGGCACGAGAAGGCGAGCAATCCGTGACCGCCTCCGCGTGCATCTTGGGGAAGGATGCTGCGTCGCCGCCCGCTCAGTGATGGTGGTGCCCGGCCGGCCCGTGCGCGTGGCCGTGCTTCTTCTCGTCTGCCGTCGCGCGCCGCACGTCGAGCGCCCCCACGTGCACACCTGGTAGTAGCTGGCGTGCAGCGGAGTTGTTCGTTGGCCAGGCCAACCAGGAGTCCAACATGCGTACGATCCCATGAAGGTGCGCGACGTTCTGCGGCTGCTGAGAGCCGACGGATGGCAGATGGTCCGGCAGAGGGGTAGCCACCGGCAGTTCCAGCACGCCAGGAAGCGAGGGCTCGTGACCCTTGCGGGCAAGTTGAGCGACGAGCTGGCGCCGGGTACCTTCAACAGCGTTCTGAAACAGGCAGGGCTGAAGCCATGAAGCTGCTGATCGTGATCGAGAAGACCGGAACCGGTTTCTCCGCGTACTCGCCGGACCTGCAGGGGTGTGTGGCGACCGGGGCGTCCCGCAAGCAGGTCGAGAGCGCCATGAAGGAGGCGATCAAGCTGCACCTGCAGGGCATGCGCGAAGAAGGCATGCGCGTGCCGGCGCCGCGCAGCTACTCGACGTACTTCGAGGTGCCGGCCTGACGGGCGAGGACAGCTCGCGCGGGCCGCTCCCGGTGCGCCCGGTCGACTGTCGATCCCACGTCCCGCTCAGTGATGGTGGTGCCCGCCCGGCCCGTGCGCGTGGCCGTGCTTCTTCTCGTCGGCCGTCGCGCGCCGCACGTCGAGCACTTCGATCGTGAAGTGCAGCTGCTGCCCGGCCATCGGGTGGTTGCTGCTGATCGTGACCTGGTCGTCCTTCAGTCCGCGCACCCAGACCGTCATCGGCTGGCCGTTGCGCGTGCTGGTCTGGAACGCCATGCCGACCTTGATCTCGACGTTCGGCGGGAACTGCGACTTCGCCACGGACTGGTCCGCCGCCGGGTCGTATTCGCCGTAGCCGTCCTTCGCCGCGACGTCGACCTCGAGCTTGTCGCCGATCTTCTTGCCGGCGAGCTGGCGTTCGAGGCCCGGCACGATGTTGCGGGCGCCGTGCAGGTAGACGAGCGGGTCGCCGCCGAACGACTGGTCGGCGATCGAGCCGTCGTCGAGGGTCAGGCGGTAGTGGAGGGTGACGACGTGGCCGTCGGCGATCAGGGGTTTCATCGGGGGCGAGAAGGCTAGCGAGCGCGGGCGGGAACGACAGCCCGGTCAAGCCCCTTTCCCCGGCCGAGCCGATCGCTCATAACTGCACGGCCCTCTCCACCGAGCCCGCCGACCGTTGAGTTCCGAGACCTTCCGTCGCCTCCTGCTCGAGGCCAACGTCCTGGACCGCGAGCGCCTCGCCAAGGCGGAATCGGCGGCGCAGACGCGCGGCACCACCCTCGAGCGCGCGATCGTCGCCCTCAACCTCGCCGACGAGACCGCGACCTGGCGGGTGCTCGCGAAGGCCCACGGCCTGCGCTTCGTCGATCCGGCGAAGTTCGCGCCGTCGGCCGAGGCGCTGAAGAAGGTGCCGCGGGAGCAGATCGAACAGAACGAGGCGATGCCGGTCCTGATCAAGGACGGTGCCCTGTGGGTCGCGATCGACGATCCGCTGAAGACGTTCGTCGCCGACAACCTGTCGTTCCTCGCCGGTTGCCCGGTGCAGTGCGCGCTGATGCCGCCGCAGGCGCTCAAGGACGCGCTGCGCAAGCACACCGGCGGGGCCGGGGCCGCTGCGGCGAAGGGCGGCGGTGCTGCGACCGCAGGCAAGGCCGGCGAAGGGGATGACGCGCCGATCATCCGCCTGGTCGGCAAGACCATCGACGACGCGCTGGCTTCGCGCGCGAGCGACATCCACGTCGAGCCGTTCCAGCACCGCGTGCGCATCCGCTTCCGCGTCGACGGCGTGCTGAAGGAGATCGCGTCGCTCGAGCAGACCCTGCTGGCGCCGATCACCTCGCGCCTGAAGATCATGGCGGGGCTCGACATCGCCGAGAAACGGAAGCCCCAGGACGGCCGGATCAGCTTCCAGGCGACCGGCGACGGCGGGCAGAAGCGCGACATCGACATCCGCACCTCGGTGCTGCCGGGCAGCCACGGCGAGACGATCGTCATGCGTCTGCTCGACAAGGAGCGCGGCCTGATGAGCCTGCAGGCGCTCGGCTTCGAAGGGCACGACCGCGAACGCTTCGGCAACATCATCGCGCGCCCCAACGGCATCGTGCTGGTCACCGGGCCGACCGGTTCGGGCAAGACCACGACGCTCTACGCCGCCCTGCAGGAGCTGAACCGGCCCGACGTGAAGATCATCACGGCCGAGGATCCGGTCGAGTTCAACATCCGCGGCATCAACCAGTGCCAGGTGAAGTCGCGCATCGGGCTGACGTTCGCACGGATCCTGCGCGCGATGTTGCGCCAGGCGCCGAACGTGATCCTGGTCGGCGAAATCCGCGACAAGGAGACGGCCGAGATCGCGGTGCAGGCGGCGCTGACCGGACACCTCGTGTTCTCGACGCTGCACACCAACGACTCGGCGTCGGCGATCACGCGCCTCGTCGACATGGGCGTGAAGCCGTTCCTGGTCGCGGCCTCGGTACAGGCCGTGCTCGCGCAGCGCCTGCTGCGCGTGGTCTGCAAGCACTGCCGGCAGCCGTACGAACCGACGCCGACCGAGCTGCGCAGCGTCGGCATCGATCCGGGGCGCGTCGGCGAGACCACGTTCTACCGCGCCGAGGGCTGCGAGCAGTGCGGGCAGTCCGGCTACCGCGGGCGGCTCGGCATCTACGAACTGCTGCAGATGGACAACACGCTGCGCGAGATGACGTTCCGCGGCGAGCCCATGGTGCGGCTGCGTCAGTACGCCTGGCAGTCGGGCGGCATGTCGACGCTGCTGCAGGACGGCGTGCGCAAGGTGATGCTGGGCCACACCACGATCCCCGAACTGCTGCGCGTCGTCGCGGCGGTCTGACCGAGAACCACGCATGGACATCTTCGCCCTCATGGAAATGGCGCACGCGCGCGGCGCCTCGGACCTGCACCTCTCCGTCGGGCGCAAGCCGGTGCTGCGGCTCGGCGGCGGACTGGTCGAGGTCGGCGACGCGGTGCTGACCCCGGCCGACACCGAGGCGATGGCGAAGGCGGTCGCGCCCGCGCGCAACTGGGACGAGCTCACGAAGGGCGGCACCACCGACTTCGGCTACGCCTTCAAGGACAAGTGCCGCTTCCGCGTCAGCATCCTGACGCAGAAGGGCTCGCGCGGCGTGGTGATGCGGCAGATCCCGCAGAAGCTGCTGACGTTCGAGCAGATCGGCCTGCCGGACTCGGTGCAGCAGTTGCTGACGATGCACCGCGGGCTGGTGTTGGTGACCGGGCCGACGGGCTCCGGCAAGACCACGACGCTGGCGACGATGATCGACTGGATCAACACGCATCGCGACGTGCACATCATCACGATCGAGGACCCGGTCGAGTACTACCACACGCATCGCAAGTCGCAGGTCACGCAACGCGAGGTCGGCAACGACGTGCCGAGCTTCGCCGAGGCGATGCGTCGAGCCCTGCGCCAGGACCCGGACGTGATCCTGCTCGGCGAGATGCGCGACCTCGACACCACGTCGGCGGCGATCACGGCGGCCGAGACGGGGCACCTCGTGTTCGGCACCCTGCACACGACGGGTGCGGCACGCACCGTCGATCGCATCATCGACCAGTATCCGCGCGAGCAGCAGGAGCAGATCCGTTCGCAGCTCGCGCAGTCGCTGGTCGCGGTGATCTCGCAGATCCTGCTGCCGGCGGCGAGCGGCGGCCGCGTCGCGGCGTTCGAGATCATGCTGACCAACCCGGCGATCGAGAACCACATCCGCAAGTGCGAGACGTTCAAGATCCCCTCGGTCATCCAGACCAGCCGCCGGCAGGGCATGGTGCTGATGGACGACTCGCTGCTCGACCTGTGGCGCGCGGGCCGCATCACCAAGGACGTGGCGCTCGAGCGCGCGTTCGATCGCAAGGCGATGGCGGCGCGCATGGGCGTGCCTGCCGCGGAGTAGTCCGATGGCGCCGCGACGACTGCTCGGCCAGATCCTGAAGGAGCTCGGGCTCATCCATGAGGGCATGGTCCAGGAGGCGCTGACGGTGCAGCGGGAGAAGGGCGGCCGCATCGGCGAGATCCTGCTCGCGATGAAGTGCATCGAGCCGCCCGATCTCGCCAAGGCCCTCGCCAGCCAGGCCGGCCTGCACTTCCACGACCTCGCCTCGTCGCCGCCGAGCCCCGAAGCGATCGCGAAGATCGACCTGGCGACCGCGCGCGCGTTCTCGGTGCTGCCGGTGTCGTTGCAGGGCAAGGTGCTGAAGGTCGCGATCGCCGATCCGGCGAACGCGGCGATGCTGCAGGACCTCGGCTTCACGTCGGGCTGCGAGATCGTGGGGGTCGTCGCCGAGGCGGCGCTGATCCAGCAGGGCCTCGACCGCTACTACCGCGAGGACGCCGGGGAGAGCAAACAGCGCATGCACCAGCTGGTGCAGGAGCTGCAGCAGCAGGGCGGCAAGATCGACCTCGAGGACAAGGCGGCGATGGCGAAGGCCGCGCCCGTGGTCAAGCTGCTGAACTACATCCTCTACCAGGCGATCCGCGACAAGGCCTCGGACATCCACCTCGAGCCGTTCGAGCACGACTTCAAGATCCGCTACCGCGTCGACGGCGCGCTGTTCGAACTCGAAGCGCCGCCGCCGCACCTTGCCGAGGCGCTGATCGCGCGCGTCAAGGTGATGAGCGACCTCGACATCGCCGAGACGCGGTTGCCGCAGGACGGCCGCATCGAGTTGACCGTCGGCGGCCGTTCGGTCGACCTGCGTGTCTCGACGCTGCCGACGATGTACGGCGAGTCGACGGTGATGCGCATCCTCGACCGCAGCAACGTCTCGCTGAGCCTCGACAACCTCGGCCTGGTGCCGGCGGTGCGCGAGCACCTGCGCCGCTTCGTCGACCTTCCGCACGGCATCGTGCTCGTCACCGGCCCGACCGGTTCGGGCAAGACGACGACGCTGTATGCGATGCTGAACGAGGCCAACAAGGAAGACACCAAGGTCATCACCGTCGAGGACCCGGTCGAGTACGACCTCGAAGGCATCATCCAGATCCCGGTCAACGAGGAGATCGGCGTCACCTACGCGGGCGTGCTGCGCACGATCCTGCGCCAGGACCCGGACGTGATCCTGGTCGGCGAAATCCGCGACAAGGAGACGGCGCAGACGGCGATCGAGGCGAGCCTCACGGGCCACCTGGTGTTCTCGACGCTGCACACCAACGACGCGGCCTCGGCCGTCACCCGTCTCGTCGACATCGGCATCGAACCGTTCCTGCTGACCGCGACGGTGCAGGGCATCCTGGCGCAACGGCTGGTGCGGCGCGTGTGCACGGAGTGCAAGGCGTTCTACGAACCCGCCGACGACGTGCTGCGCCGGCTGCAGCTGACTGCCGGGCAGGTGCTGGGCAAGAAGTTCGCGCACGGCAAGGGCTGCGCGCGCTGCAACTTCACGGGCTACCGTGGCCGCATGGCGCTGACCGAGATCCTCGACATCGACGATCGGCTGCGCGAGATGATCCTGCAGGGCGCGTCGACGACGGCGCTGCACGCTGCCGCGATCGAGAACGGCCTGGTGACGCTGCGCGAGAACGGCCTGCAGGCGGTGTTCGACGGCATCACCTCGGTCGAAGAAGTGCTGCGCGAGACGATCACCCAATGAGCCGGCGCTCCCCATCCCTCACGAGGTCGCCATGAGCCAGAAGAGCCCGTTCCAGCAGCATGTCGCCGAGATGCTGCACGAACTCGATCCCGATCCTGCCCGCGAGGGGTTGCGCGACACGCCGCGCCGCGTCGAGAAGGCGTTCCGGCACTACACGTCGGGCTACGCGCAGGACCCGAAGAAGGTGATCGGCGACGCGCTGTTCCACGCCGAGACCGACGAGATGGTGGTGGTCAAGGACATCGAGGTCTACTCGCTGTGCGAGCACCACCTGGCGCCGTTCTTCGGCAAGGCGCACGTCGCCTACATCCCGTCGGGCAAGATCGTCGGGCTGTCGAAGGTCGCGCGCGTCGTCGACATCTTCGCGCGACGCCTGCAGGTGCAGGAGCGGCTGACGATGCAGGTCGCCAACGCGCTCAACGAAGTGCTGCAGCCGCGCGGGGTCGGCGTCGTCATCGAGGCCGCGCACCTGTGCATGATGATGCGCGGCGTCGAGAAGCAGAACAGCAAGACGGTCACGAGCTGTCTGCTCGGGCTGTTCCGCAAGGACGAACGCACGCGCGCCGAGTTCTTGCAGCTCGTGCGCAGCTGACGGCGCGGCTCAGTAGCCGAGCCGCGACCAGATGCCGTTGGTCAGGTCGAGGCCGATCGGCGTCGAACTCGGTGCATAGAAGGCCTGCATCGCCACGTGCACGCCCGCAAGCTGCGGGATCAGCGGCAGGGGGAACGTGAACTGCCAGGTCGGCGCCGTGGCCGTCGTCGTCAGCAGGTGGCCGCCGCCGAGGTCGAACCACGCATCGCAACCCGCGACGCCGAGGCTCATGGGCGCCGACGGCTGCAGGCTCCAGGCGACGATGCCGACGGCACCGATCGGAGCTTCCTGACCGACGACGAGCACCGTGCTGCCGAGGACCGGCGGCGTCTTGCCGATCAGTGGCTGGAACGGACCCTGGGCGCAGTTCACGGCCTTGCTCTCGCGGAAGGCGAGGATCTTGCCGGACATGACCCGCCATCCGCCCGTGGCGTTCAGGCTCGGGCCGGCGGCGTTGCTGGAGGTGTCGCCGTTGACGAAGTCGCCGAAGCCGTCGCCATTCACATCGCCCAGCGCCGCGAGTCTGGCGATGCGGAACTGCGGGTGGCCCGGCCACTCGCTCAGCCGCGCGCCCGTCGCGCCCGACACGTACCGCGCTCCTTCGACGCTGCCGGGAAACACCGCCTGGGCGCGCAGCGCGAGGTCCGGCACGCCGTCGGCGTCGATGTCGCCGATCACGGCGTGATCGCCGCCCGGTACGTCGAGGAACGTACGCAGCACGCTCCCGTTCGTGGCGTCGAGGATCCGCACGGCATTGCCGGCGTTGCCGGCGACGATCTCGAGGCGCGCATCGCCCGCGAAGTTCGCCACCGACAGCGACAGGCAGCTCTGGTTGATCGCCAGTACGAGCGTCGGGTTGCCGAGGCGCAGCACGTCGATGCGATTGCTCCCGCCACGAACGACCTCGGGTACGCCGTCGCCATCGAGGTCGCCGACCGAGACCATCACGCCGTTGAAGCCATCGACCAATGGCCACGCCTGCAACACGCTGCCGTTGCTGCCGCGCAGCACCCGCAGTTCCGCGCCGAACGACACAATCGCCGCAAGGTCCGTGCGACCGTCGCCGTCGCGATCGCCGATCGGCGTCGCCAGCACGTAGGGCGACGTCGTCTCCCACAGCAGGGCGAGCGTCGAACCCGAGTGGGCGCGCAGCAGACCGTTCCGGCTGACGATGATGTCGGCGCGGCCGTCGAGGTTCAGGTCGGGGCAACCGAACATCAGGCTCGCGAAGCTCGTGGTTCCCGGGTTGTGCAGGAAGCGCTGCGAACCGTTCGCGCCCGAAACGACGTCGACGCGTCCATTGCCGACGTTCGGGGTCTCGACCAGGAAGTCGGTGGTGCCGTCGCCATCGAGGTCGCCGGCGTGCGCGACCTTGTTGCCGGTCAGGGCGTTCGCAACCGGACCGTAGCCCGTCAACAGGACTTGCTGGCCGGGCAGAACGGCGAAGATCCCGGCGGCGAACACGCAGGCGAGGCAATGGCGCATCTCCGCATGGTAGTCGCGTTCCCCCGTGTCGTGGCCGGGGAGCGTGTGTCACCCCTGTTCCGGTTGCACACAACCGCTTGCTCCCGTCGCGGCGAGTTCGCTCACAGCCCCAGGTGGCAGTAGTAGGCGCCGGGCGCGTGCTCGTGGCGCCGGCGGGTCTGCTCGTCGTGCATCCACGCCGGATCGACGTCGACCGGGCAGAAGTGCGTGACCAGACTCCAGCGCGTCAGTTCGCGCCGCAGTCGCGGCGAGCCGCCGTGCACGAGGTCGGCGTGCCAGATCAGCGCGTCGCCCTTCTTCGGCCGGAACACGACCTTCTTGCAGCCGGCCTCGCGCGAGCGTTCGTCGACCCAGGCGAGGAACTCGGCGTCGTCCTCGTAGCCGGGCGGCCGCGAGCGCGAGCGGCCGAACCACAGGAACTCGGGGATGCGGTGGCTGCCCTCGTAGTAGTGCAGCTCGCCCGAGCCTTCGGCGATGTCCTCGAGCGCGACCCAGCAGCCGACGAACTGCATCGGCGAACGCATCACGACGTAGGCCGTGTCCTGGTGCATCGCCTGCTCCGTGCCGTAGCCGAACAGGAGGCTCTGGCAGGCCATCGGCGGCCGTTCGAACAACTGCTCGAGGAAGCGCCGGATCGCCGGGGCGAACTGGATGTCGCGCGCGTTCGGGCTGACGGCGTGGTAGTCGAGCACCTTGTGCGGGCGATCGCGCAGTTCCGGCCGCATGCGATGGTTGCCGCCCTCGCCGTCGCACAGCTCGATCGTCACCGCGGCATTGCCGCGCTGCCAGTCGCGCGCGACCTCGGCGCGGAACGCGTCGATCGCCGCCGCCGGCACCGCACCGGGCAGGGCGACGTAGCCCTTGTCGCGCCAGTGCGCGAAGCGCGCGTCGTCGGCCGCGTCGAGCACACCCGCGGCGCGCTTCGTGGCCTGGACCGCAGCCGCGTCGGCACGATCGGGCCAAAGGCCGCCGAACACCGAACGGAACCCGCCGATGCGCGCAAACGCGCCGCAGTGCGCGTCGAGGGCCGCCGGGCAAGCGCCGATCAGGCGGCCGAGCGCGTGCCGCCAGCCGGCTTCGGCCTCGGCGGCGTGCTCCGGCGGCAGACCATCGTGCTGCAGCACGAGCAGCGTGCGGTCGCTGCCGGCGATCCGCTGCAGCGTGACGGCGACGCGGGAGCTGTGCGTGCCGCTCGCATCGTTGCGGACGAGGTCGAACGACAGTGCGCGCGCCGGCTCGCGCCGGTGGAACACGAAGCGCAGCGTGACGTCGCCGACCGGGGTCGCGAAGACGAGTTCGGCTCCCGGCGGGCCGTCGCAGGCGCGTGCACGCGGCGCCGCGAGGCCGCGCGCTGGCCGGAACCACTGCCGCAGCCGGTCGACGTCGACGAACGCCTGGAACAGTTCCTCGGCGGTCGCGTGGTACTCGCGTTCGATGCGCACGCCCCGGGGAGCCTACACGATGCAGCTAGCTCGGCAGGGGGGCTCGCCGGCCGTGGCGACATTCGGTGGACGGCGGTCAAGGTTCGCGTTGGACTCGCAAGCGCGCTGTCCCGCGGGATGGTCGCGTCGGACGCTGGCGAGTGGTCCGTGACCGCAGCGTCTCTTCCTACTCCCGAGCGGTTTGCTCCTCGCACCCGGCGCGGGGGACGGAAGAGCGTCGCTCGGAGGCTGGGAGAGAAGCGCGTCCGATAGTCCGTTGGCTGCGCAGCGGGTTTCGATGTGCGGTCGACCCAGGAGTCTGTGCCGCGGATGACGAAGGGGGCCGTGCTGTCCGAGAACTCGGCCGAGCCAGTGCGAGCCTGGACGTCACCGAACCGTCCGTGAACGAACCGGCGTCGCGCGCCCGGTCGACCCGGCGCACGGGTTGCGCCCTTGGCGGCGCGAGTTCCTTTGCCCTGACGTGCCCGGTTGCCGTGACGAGGGGAGCGGGGGGCCTCCATCTTCGCCCGTCACTCCGGGGGTGGTGGCGACCCTGGCCATCCAGCGCCACGAACTCGGTAGTCGACTCCGGGCTCCCGGCTCCGCGCGCCGCTCCGGCGGGCCTCGCCGCGCGCGGCAGCAGAACGAATCGAAGTGGTAGCAGGAGCCGGACTTGAACCGGCGACCTACGGCTTATGAAGCCGCCGCTCTAACCAGCTGAGCTATCCTGCCGCAGAGGGGCGGAGACGAAAGCAGACCGCCGGGAGAGGCGCAAGAGGGAAGTCGGCCCAGGGCCCACGCGCGGTTGCCACGGGCATCGCAACGTGCACCGAGCCTGCCGCCGAGGGAGACGCGGTGCCCGAACCCGGGGACAGGCAACTTCTCCATTCGCGAAACTTTTCGATCGTTCCTTGGTAGATGCGGGTGCGGGTGGCATGGACCCGCAAACGAGACGAGGTGGGCTCCCTGGCTGGATTCTCTCCTGCGATTCGTCTGACTCTCCTCCTTCCGACTGCTGACTGAACTGCTGCGAACAGTACCCCCCGGCCAGGGAGCCTTTTTTTCCGCCGCGCGCTGCGCGGTGACCGCGCCCGAGTCGCGGAGAACCCTTGCGAGCACGCCGGTCGCGGCGCTACGGGATCGCGCATGACCTTCGACCCCAACGCCGCCGCGTCGGCCGACAGCGGCATCTTCGGCTTGCCCTGCAGCGAGGCCGAAGCGGCCGTGGTGCTGGTGCCGGTGCCGTTCGCGGCGACCGTTTCGTACGGTGGCGGCAGCGAACGTGGGCCCGCCGCGATCCTCGCCGCGAGTCGACAGGTCGATCTCTACGACCTGCAGTGGGGGCGCGCCTACGAGGCCGGCATCCACCTGCAGCCCGAGCCGGCCGAACTTCACGCGCTACACGTGGCGGCGCGACGGCAGGCGGAGGGCGTGATCGCGCGGGGCGGTGCCAGCGCTTCGGACCCCGCGGTGGTCGCGGTCGACGCCGCCGGCGCTCGCGTCAACGACCATGTGCGCAGAGCAACTGCCGCGCTGCTCGCGGCCGGCAAGATCCCCGGCATCGTCGGCGGCGACCATTCGGTGCCGTTCGGCGCGATCGCGGCCGTCGCCGACCGCTACCCGCAACTCGGCATCCTGCACGTCGACGCGCACGCCGACCTGCGCGTCGCCTACGAGGGCTTCCGCTGGAGCCACGCCTCGATCATGGACAACGTGCTGCGCGACGTTGCCGGCGTGCGGCGGCTGGTGCAGGTCGGTATCCGCGACTTCTGCGAACAGGAACTCGACTCGATCGCCGGCAGTGGCGGCCGCGTCGTCACGCACTTCGATCGCGAATGGCAGCGACGGCGGCTGCGCGGTGCCGCGTTCGACGCCTCGTGCCGCGAAGCGATCGACGCGTTGCCCGAGCACGTCTACGTCAGCTTCGACATCGATGGCCTCGACCCCGCCCTGTGCCCGCACACCGGCACCCCGGTGCCCGGCGGGTTGTCGTTCGCCGAGGCCGTGCACCTGATCGCCGCGGTGGTCGAGAGCGGCCGGCGCATCGTCGCCTTCGACCTCGTCGAGGTCGCGCCCGGCGACGACGAATGGGATGCCAACGTCGGCGCGCGGCTGCTCTACCAGCTCTGCGGTGCGGCGCTGCACTCACGCCGCTGATGCGCGCTTGCGCCGGCCGTCGCGGCGCGGGAAGGTGCCGTCGATGCCGATGCCTCTCACGTTGGCGCGCGCGCTCGCCGAGGTGCTCGCGCATGGCCGCCGGCTCGCCGCGACCGAGTCGGTGCCGTTGGCGGCAGCCCTCGGCCGCGTGCTCGCCGCCGATGTCGTCGCCGATGGCGCCTGGCCGGCAACGGATCGCGCGGCGATGGACGGCTTCGCGGTGGTCGCTGGCGCCGGGCTCGATGCCGGCCGGTCGTTGCCGGTCGTGGGGGAGAGCCTCGCCGGCAAGCCGTTCGCCGCGCACCTCGCCGCGGGCCAGGCGATCCGCATCATGACGGGCGCCGTCGTTCCCGTCGGCGCGGACGCCGTGGTCGCGGTCGAGCAGACGTCGGGGTTCGGTGGGGGAACGGTCACGCTGAACGCGCCGGTTCGCCCGGGCCAACACGTGCGACGCGCGGGCAGCGAACTCGCCGCCGGCACCGTGGTGCTGGCTGCGGGCACGCTCGTGCGCGCTGCCGAGGTCGGCGTGCTCGCCGTGCTCGGCCACGCCGCAGTCACCGTCGTGCGGCGGCCGCGCGTCGCGATCGTCGCCACCGGCGACGAGGTCGTGCCGGTCGAACGGCAGCCGTTGCCGCATCAGGTTCGCGAGAGCAACTCGTGGGCGCTGGCGGCGCAGGTCACCGCGTGCGGCGGCGAGGCGGTGCGGCTCGGCATCGCGCCGGATGCGCCGGCCCCGTTGCGCGCCCTGCTGCAGCGTGGCCTCGCCGACGCCGACGTGCTGGTGACGATCGGTGGCATCAGTGCCGGCACGCACGATCTCGTGCACGGCGAACTCGGCGCGCTCGGTGTGCGCACCGTGTTCCACGGCATCGACCTCAAGCCCGGCAAGCCGACGTTCTTCGGCGTGCTCGATGCGGCGAACGGACCACGGTTCGTGTTCGGGCTCCCGGGCAACCCGGCGTCGAGCTTCACGGTGTTCGATCTGCTGGTGCGACCGCTGCTGCTCGCCATGCTCGGCCGACCGGTCGGCGAACGCACCGCCGCGCTGCCGGTGGCCGGCGTCGCCTGGCAGGGCAACTCGCGTTTCCAGGCGGTGCCGGCGCGCCTCGTTGCGACCGTCGCCGGCGTCGAACTCGAACTCGCGGCGCCGTCGCCGAGCGGCGATCCGTTCCGCCTCGCCGGCACCGACGTCTACGCGTTGATTCCCGGCAACACGCCGCCCGGCGCCGTGCGCACGCTCGGCGTCGCCGGCAGCTCGCACCGGAACGAACTGCCGTGAAGCGCTGCATCGCGCCGCTCGCCGGGGGGCTGCTGCTCGCTGCCGCGACGCCGCCCGCGGCCTTCCCGGGCGCCGAGTTCCTGGTGCTGGTGGGCCTGCTCGTCTGGTATCGCCTGGCGACGAGCCCGACCTCGTGCTGGTGCAGCTGGCTGCTCGGCGCCGTGCACCTCGCGTTCTTCTCGTGGTCGGTGCGGCACGTGCTCTTCGCCGCGTGGGTGGCGATCGTCCTCGTCGGCGGCTGCTACTTCGTGCTCGGCACGCTCGCCGTCCGCGCGTCGCCGGCGCGGGCGCGCGTCGCCGCGTTCGCCGTGGCGGTCGCGGGGACGTTCTGGCTGCGCGCCAACCTGCCGGAGATCTGCTACCCGCATGGCCAGCCATGCCACGCCCTCTGGCAGTGGCCGGTGCTGCTCGGCAGCGTCGTGGTCGGCGGCGAAGGGCTCGCGAACGGTCTGCTCGGGGCGCTGGCCGCCGCCGCCTGCGAACTCGGCCGGAGCTGGCGCCTCGCGGTGCCGGCGTGGCCGGCGGCTGCGCGGGGGGCCATCGTCGTCGGCGTGCTCGCCGTTGCCTGCACGGTCGCCGGCAACCTGGTGCTGGCTCCATCCGCCGAGGCCGACGGCCCGCGCGTGCGAGTCGGCGCGATCGAGCCGGGCTACCACCTGGTGCACGAGATGCAGGCGGTGCCCGCGGGCGAGCAGCCGGCGCGTTACCGCCAACTCGTCGACGAACGGCTGCTGCAGCCCACGCACGCAGCGCTCGGCGCATCGAGCCCGCCCGACGTGGTGCTGTGGCCGGAGAGCAGCTTGCTCGACACGCTCGAACGGCGCGCGGTGCTCGCGGGCACGGCGCGGGTGCCGGCGCGCTGGGCGGCGACGCCGACGACCCTGGTGCTCGGGCTGAACGTCCGCGATGAGGCGCCGCCGACGCCGGCGGCGGTCGTCGTGGAGCTGCCGTCGGGACGCGTCGTCGCCCACCAGGAGAAGCGTCGGCTCGTGCCCGGCGGCGAGGTCCAGCCGTTCGTGCGCTGGCTGCCCGCTTCGTGGTCCGCGGCGATCCGCGCGGCGTTCGAGCAGGCGCTCGGCTCGATGCCCGAAGCGACGCCGGGCGAAGAACTGCCGCCGCTGCGCGACGCGCGCGGCGTGTCGTTCGGCGCCTTGCTCTGCTACGACAACGCGTTCCCCGAGCCCGCGCGCGCGCAGGTCGAGCGGGGGGCACGTTGGCTGGCGGTGCTGTCGAACGAGAGCTGGTACGAAGGCGGCGGCGAACTCACGCAACTCGCGGCGATGACCGTGCTGCGCGCGCTCGAGACCGGCACGCCGATCGTCCGCTGCACGATGGATGGGTGGACGCTGTGGGTCGACGGGCGCGGCCGGTTGCGCGACGTGCTGCCGCTGGCACCCGCACCGCAGCCGCGGGCGCGGGTACTGCTCGTGGACGTGCCGCTCGGGCCTGGAACGCTGCCGCCGGGTGCCTTGCTGCGCGCTGCGTTCGGCCCAGCGGCGGGGGCCGGACTCGGCGGTCTCCTGCTGTTGGCGGCGTGGCGTCGCTGGCGGCGAGGCAAGGGCGGCATGCCCGCCGCGGCGGTTGGCATTCCGCCGAGAACTCCTGCTTGACGGTCGATGGCATGGGGCTAGGATTCGCCGACCCAAAACGGCCCCTCTCGCTTTGGGATGCGGTACTGCCCTGGTGCGGTCGTCGATCGCAGCAGGGAGCGCCGCTGCCCCCGTCGTCTTCCAACCCACTGGCACTGCCCCTAACCCTCCGGGGCACGCACTCGCGCATCTGATCCTCGCAGAGCCAAACCTCCGCAGGCCCAAACCCGCGCAGCCCGTTCCGTCAGGAGCTACCAGCTACCCATGAGTCCCATCGGCCGCGTCTTCATCGTTCTCAATCTCGCGCTCGCCGCCGGCTTCGTCGTCGTCTCGGGCACGCACCTGCAGAAGCAGCACGCCAAGCTCGAGCGCGCGATGGCCGACAACGCGGCGCTCACCACGCAGGTCAAGGACAGGGACAACGCGATCAACCAGCTGACGGACGATCGCGCGAAGTTCGAGAACGCGAAGACGGCGGCGGAGACGAAGGCGGGGGCGATGGAGACCGCCAACTCGCAACTGCAGGACGAGAACAAGCGGCTGAGCCAGCAGCTCTCCTCGATCGAGGCGGACATGAAGGGCGTGCTCCAGCAGGCCCAGGCCGCCAACACCGAGATGAAGGCGGCGTTCACGCAGGCCAAGGCGGCCTACGACATGGCGATCGCCGACCAGAAGGTGAAGGACGAGGCCGTGCGCGTGAAGGACGCCACGCTCGCCGAGAACCACAACCTCAACAACAAGATCGCCGAGCTGACGGAAGCGGTCGCCACGCGCGACGGCACGATCAACGGCCTCGAGACCGAGAAGAGCCAGCTCACTTTGCTGGTCAAGGTCGCCGAGAGCTACGGGTTCATCCGCTCGATGGCGGCGCCGAACCTCGCGGGCACGGTGACGACCAGCAACGGGCGTCTGTGCACGGTGCAGATCACCGACAACCCGGGCAACGTCGACATCAAGCAGGCGATCGAGATGGGTCGCTGGGGCTTCGCGATCTACGACGCCAACGGCTACAAGGGCGAGGCGATCGCCGAGAAGTACGAGGCGAGCGCGAACGCGGTGCTCTGCAAGGTCTTCCCGGTGAAGGGTGAGATCAAGGAAGGCGACAAGGCCGCCACCAAGACACCCTGAACGTCGACCCAACCCCAAGCGAGGAAGCACACCATGGCCAAGAACAAGCCAGCCCCGGCGGTCGAGCCGGAAGTGGAAGTGGTCGGCAAGCCCGGCCTCGGCATCGACGAAGGCATCGTCCTGACGACGACCCTGCTGCTCGCGATCGCGATCACGCTGGTCGTGATGGCGACCAAGGCCTTCGGCCCGTGACCTGATCCGCGGACCCGCGCGGTCTGCCATCGACGGTCTGCCACCGCCCCGTGCGATGCTTCGCACGGGGCGGTGTCGTTTCCAGGGGGCGTTCGCCGCGAAAAGAATCCGTTGCGACCGGAGCCGGTGCCGCTACCTTCCTGCGCGTCGCCGGTCTGGTCCCCGGCGCGTGTCTGCAAGGTCATGGCGGCCCCACGCCACGAAGTCGGGGCGCATCAGGGCGTTCCATGCTGAAACCCGTCGAGTGGTTGTTGCGCGGTTTCTCCGTCGATCTCGGCATCGACCTCGGCACCGCGAACACGTTGGTGTTCGTGCGCGACAAGGGGATCGTGCTCAACGAGCCGTCCGTCGTCGCGGTGCGCAAGGGTTCGAGCGAAGTGTTGCTCGACGGCATGGCCGTCGGCGACGCGGCGCTCGAGTACCTCGGTCGCACGCCGCCGGGCATCCTCGCGGTGCGGCCGATGAAGAGCGGCGTGATCGCCGACTTCGAGATCACCGAGAAGATGCTGCGCTACTTCATGATCAAGGCGTGCGGCGGCAAGCGCCTGGTCAAGCCGCGCCTCGTGATCGCGGTGCCGTGGGGCATCACGATGGTCGAGAAGCGCGCGGTGATCGGCAGCGCCGAGCGCGCGGGTGCCCGGCGCGTGTTCCTCGTCGACGAGCCGACCGCGGCGGCGATCGGAGCCGGCCTGCCCGTGCACGAGCCGCGCGGCTCGATGATCGTCGACATCGGTGGCGGCACCAGCGAAGTCGCCGTGATCTCGCTCGCCAACGTGGTCATGGCCGAGTGCCTGCGCGTCGCAGGTGACGACTTCAACGACGCGATCGCGCACTACATCCGGGCGAAGTACAACCTGCTGATCGGTGAGATCACCGCCGAGCGGTTGAAGATCGCCGCCGGCAGTTGCGTGCCGCTCGAGGAGGAGATCGAAGTCGAAGTGCGCGGGCGCGACTCGCTGATCAACCTGCCGCGCCGCGCCGTGATCAGCTCGGCCGACGTTCGCGAGGCCTTGCAGGAACCCGTGCGCAAGGTGATCGGCGCGATCAAGGCGGTGCTCGAACGCACGCCGCCCGAACTCGCGAGCGACCTGGTCGACTCCGGCATCACGCTCTGCGGCGGCGGTTCGCTGCTGCGCGGCCTGCCGGAGCTGATCTCGCGCGAGACCGAACTCGACGTCAAGGTCGCCGAGCGCCCGCTCGAGGCCGTCGCGCGCGGCACCGGCATCTTCCTGGAGAACCTGGAGCTGTATTCGCAGTTCCTCGAAGGCGGCGAAGACCTCGGCTGACGGTTCCGGACGGGCCGTGCGCAGGACGCGCCGGCCGGTGAGGCGGTTCGTGCAGAAGAAACCCACCGCGTTCCCGCTCGGCTTGTACGGGCTCCTGCTGTTCGCCCTGTGCTGGCTCGTGCTGCCGGCGGCAGGCGCGCCGCTCGAGCGCCTTGCCGTCGGGGCGGCGTGCGGCGTCGCGCGCGTGATGGCGAGCCTGTTCGGCGCGCCGGCGGCGGCGGCTTCGTCGCCCACGCGCGCGCTGCTTGCGGAACGGACCGCCGACCTGCACCGCCGTGTCGTCGCCAGCGACGTCGCGTTGCCGGCCATGCCTGCATCGCCGTACCGACAGCCGGTGCACTGCGCCGTGGTCGGCATGGCTCGCCGGGGCGGCGGCGGCGAACTCGCCGAACTGCGCCTCGATCGCAGCTACGACGAACTCGCGGACTGCAGCACGATCATCACCAAGGGCGACGCCCTGGTCGGGTTCCTCGCTCGCCCCGGCCATGGTCCGGCCGTGGACGACGTTCCGAGCGACCCCGCGCGCGTCCTGCTGCTGCACCACCCGGCCGGGCGCGCGTTGCACGCGGCCGTCGACATCCCCGACGGTGGCCGGCTGCGGTTCGTGCTGCGCCCGGCCGCGGTCGTCGATCCCGCACCGCTGCGCGTGTCGCTGTGGGACGATCCGTGGCGCGCCGCGCGCCTCGACCACGCGGGACTGCTCGTTCGCTCGCTGCCGCAGGTCCTGACGGACGGCGGCGAACTGCCGGCCGGGCTGCGCATCGGGACCACGCGCGTGTGGGGCTATCCGGCGACCGCCGACGGCGACTCGCTGACGCTCGGGATCTTCGTCGCGCCGGTCGTGTCGCCGCGATCGTTGTCGCATGTCGTCGCCTGGCGCGGTGAGGGGGCAACGACGGGCGACCTGCCGGAACGCGCCGTGCCGGTCGCGCTGCGAGCCGCCGTCGTGCACGACCTGCCGGGCGCCCTGCACGGTCGGCACCTGCTGGTCGGCTGCACGGTCGCCGACGGTTCCGCGGTGGTGCACGACGGTTGTCTGCTCGGGCTCGCGCGCGGCCTCGCGTTCGGATCGGGGCTGGTGACGTCGTTCGCGGCGTCGCGCCACCGTTGGAGCCTGCTGCTGATGCCGGACGACCCGGAGGCGCCGCCGCGCGAACTCGAAGGCGAGGTCATCGCCGCCGACGGCGGTGCGGTGGTCGTGCGCTGCCGCGACGTTGCGGGCGAACGGCTGGCGACCGGGCAGCTGTTCACCGGCAGCAACGGCCCGCACTGTCCGGCCGGACTCTGGATCGGTCACGCGTCCCCGCGGGACCGGCAACCCGGCGCGCTCGACGTCGTGGTGCCGGTGATCACGGGGCCACGAGCGGTCGAGGTGTTCGCGGCCGAGGAGGGGCTGTGAAGCGCTGGGTGCTCTGGTACCTGCTGGCGCCGCAGGCGTGGCTGCTCGCGGGGCTGTGGCGCGACCTCGGCCTGCCGCCGTTCGACGCGGCGGTGTTCGCGTGCCTGTTCCTCGGCTTCTTCGCCGAACGGAGCGCCGTGCCGTGGCTGCTGGTGCCGTTGGCCGTCGGCCGCGCGCTCGTCGATCCGGCGTCGTTGCCGGTGCACCTGCTCGTGCTCGGTGTACCGGTCGCAGTCTTGCTGCCGCTGCGCGGCGTGTTCCATCGGCAGTGGTTTGCGCTGGCGATCCTCGCGGCGGCGTTGGGCGTGGTCGTGCCGCGGCTTGGTGCTCTGCTCGGACGTTGGTTCGAGCAGCCATCGGCGGGTGGCTACGTCGATCTCGCGGTCGTGCTGTGGTCGGCGGTGGCTGCGCCGCTCGTGCTGCACGTGGTGATGCGCCTGCCGCCGATGCGCGCGTTCGGAGAGCCGTCGTGACGACGACGCGAACGCGCATCGGCGTGATCGCTGGCGTGTTCGCCGGCGCCTTCGTCGTCGTCGTGCTGCACCTGTGGCTGCTGATGGTGTCCGACCACGCGGCGTGGGCCGCGCGCAGCGACGACAACCGCTGGGCCTTCCGTTCGGTGCCGGGCCGACGCGGAGCGCTGCTCGACCGTTTCGGGCGCGAGCTCGTGCGCGACGAGCCGACGACCGAACTCGCGGTCCACTACGTACGGTTCCGCGTTCGCCACCCGGTTGGCGCTGCCGTGCACGGCGCGACCACCTGGGCGCGCCAGCAGCCCACCCGTGCTGGCACGACCTACGACTACGGCGAGGGTGCGCTCGGGCCGGCGGCCGCGGTCCAGGAACTGCTCGCCATGCCGGCGCGGAAGTTGGCGCCGCGCGTGCTGGAAAAGGACGTCGCCAGCTCGCTCGCGACCAGCGTGACCACGGTGCTCGCCGGCTGCAGCGGCCTTCCGCGCAGCCGCGTCTTCGCGTCGCTGCGCCAGGCGGCGCGCAGCGGCGATGGCGTGGCGGTCGGCGACGCGTTGGTGCCGCTCGGCTTCGACCGGCAGGCCCTGATCGCGGCGTTCGCCCAGCGGCTTGCGGCGCTGCAACGGCTCGAGGCCCGGTGCTTCGCAGCCGCGCAGCAGAACGACGGCACGCGGCCGGCTGCCGAGGATGTTCCCGGGTTGTTCGTCACGCTCGAGCATCTGCGGCGCGCGAGCCTCGCGAAGGAGCGGGTGACGTGGGACGAGGACGGCGAGACGAAGGAGGGCAGCCTCATCGAAGCCGTGCGGCGGTCGTTCGCGTCCGACGTGCCGTACGAGATCGCTGCCGAACTCGCGCTCGCGGCCGAGCTCTTCGCCGGCATCGAGGTCCTGCCGGCGGCGAAGCGGGTGCGGACCGTCGCGCCGGGAACGGCGCTGCAGGCGCTGCTCGGCGGCGTATCGGCGATCGACAAGGCGCTGCCGAGCCGCGAGTGGCTCGCCGACCTCGCCGAGCGCGAGATGCCCGACGAGTGGCTGGCCGATCTGGCGCCGCCCGACGTGGACGGCGCGGATGCACCGGCGTTGCGGGCCAGCATGCGCGAGCGGTACTCACGCGAGTTGCTGCAGCGCGAGCGTCGCGGCACCTCGGGCATCGAGCTCGCTTTCGACGCCGAACTGATGGGCCGGCTCGGCCTGCGCTTCGTCGAAGTCGACAGCCGCCGGCGCGAGCAGGCGTTGTGGAGCCATCTGCGCGTCGCGGCCGGCGAGTCCGTACAGCTCACGATCGACGTCGACTTGCAGCGGATCGCCGAGGCCGCCACCGTTGCGGCGCGGGCGCGCAACCTGCACGGCGCCGAGAGCACGCACGACAAGATCCAGGCCGCGATCGCGATCCTCGACGCCGGCAGCGGGGATCTGCTGGCCTACGCTGGCGCGCCGAATGCCAGCGGTTCGGCGGCGGGCTTGCCGGGCGTGGTGTGGTCGGGGAACGGGGCGCTGGGTTCGGTGGTCAAGCCGTTCGTGCTCGTCGAGCAGTTGCAGAGCGAGAGCACCGGCCGGCCGCACGTGCCGCTCGCGTCGTTGGCGGCGTGTGGCGGGTCGTTCCGCTACGACGGCCAGACGATGCGCTGCGGGCATGCGCACTACGATGCGGGTCGGGATCCGGTCGAGGCGCTGGCAGCGTCGTGCAACCTGTTCTTCTACCAGTGCGCGCTCGGCCTCGGCGACGACGGCGTCGCGCGCTCGCTGCGCCGCTTTGGTCTCGCGCCGACCCCCGTGGGTGATCCGTTCGCGGCCTGTTGGCAACCGGGCATGCGCGGCCTGCCGGCGTCGCGGCCGAAGCGTGATACGGAACGCACGCCGCTTCCCAAACGCGCGGTTGGCTACGGTGTCGAGGCGTCGCCGATCGACGTCGCGCGCGCCTACGCCGCGCTGGCGACCGGCTGGCTGCCGACGGTGGCGCTGGTGCCCGGACCGCGCAGCCGGGTTTCGCTCGACGACGTCGGCGGCGAACTCGAACTCGTGCGCCGCGGACTTCGCGCCTGCGTCGAGCGTGGCACCGCGAAGTCCCTGCCGCTGCTGGCCGAACTCGGCGTGCACGGCAAGACCGGCACCGCCGAGGTGGGCGCGAGGGACGAGAACAACGCGTGGTTCGCCGGCTGGCTGCCGCCCGGCGGCGACGCGGGCGTGCAGCTGTGCTGCTGCGCGGTCGTCTACTGGGTGGAGGACGGCGTGCACGGCGGCGACGCCGCCGGCCAGCTCGTCGTCGATGTGCTGCAGGCCCTGCGGGCCGATCCGGTCCTGCACGCTCGTTACCTCGCACCGGAGGGCGGCCGATGAACGACTGGGCGCCGCTCGGCAAGCGCCGGCTCGACGTGCTGCGCAACGTCGATGGTTGGCTCGTGCTCGCGACCGTCGCGGCTTGCCTGTGCGGTCTGGTCTTCATCGGCTCGGCGACGTCCGACGACGCGTTGTTCGCCGGCCAGCAGTCGCGGCAGGCCCTGTTCGCCGCCTGCGGTATTGGCCTCGGCTTCTTCGTGCTGCTGCCGCACTACGTGCACTGGCTGCGCGCGTCGTGGGTCCTCTATGCGGCCGTGGTGCTGGCGCTGCTCGGGTTGCCGTTCTTCGCGCCCGAGATCAACGGGGCGCGCCGCTGGTACGCGTTCCCCGGGTTCTCGATCCAGCCGAGCGAGTTCGCGAAGCTCGCCGTGGTGCTGGCGCTCGCGTCGCTGCTGCGTTTCCAGAGCCGCGCCCGCACGTTCGACGGCCTGCTGGTGCCGATGGTGGTCACGGCGGTGCCGGCCCTGCTGGTGCTGCGGCAGCCCGACCTCGGCAGTGCTTTGGTCTTCGGGCCGGTGTTGCTCGCGATGTGCTACGCGGCCGGCGCTCCGCTGCGCGGCATCCTGGCGGTGGTCGGCATCGGGGCGGTCGTGTTCGTCGTCGCGTACTTCGAACTGCTGCACGACTACCAACGGGAGCGCATCGCCGTCTGGCTGCAGCACTGGACCTGGAACGAACACAACCTGCACACGTACGAAGTGCAGGAGGTGCTGCGCGGTGCCGGGTTCCAACCGTGGCAGGCGCTGATCGCGATGGGCTCGGGCGGGCTGCTCGGCCACGGCATCGGGCTCGGGCCGCAGAACCGCTACGACTTCCTGCCGTACCGCAGCGAGGACTACGTGTTCGCGGTGATCGGCGAGGAGATCGGGTGGGTCGGGTGCCTTTGCGTGCTCGGCATCGTCACGGCAGTCGCGGCGGGGCTGTTCGCGATGGCGATGCGCGTGCGCGAACGCTTCGGGCGGCTGGTCTGCGTCGGGGTCGCGGCGTGGATCGGCACCCAGTCGCTGTGCCACGTCGCCGTCTGCGGCTGGCTGGTGCCGGCGACCGGGCTGCCGATGCCGCTGGTCAGCTACGGCGGCAGTTCGTTGCTGGCCGCACTGCTGGCGATCGCGTTGTGCCTGAACATCGGCGCGCGTCGCGAGCCGATCCTCGCCGCCGACGGTTTCCGCTGACCGCGCGGTCGTTGCTCGCACGCCCCGACGCGGCTCGAATGCGCAGCACGATGGCGAGCAGCACGAGCCGGCCCGCACGAACGCGGCGCTACTGGTTGTTCAAGTCCGAGCCCGACCACTATGCGTTCGCGCAGTTGCAGCGGGACGGTCACACGCACTGGCACGGCGTGCGCAATCACCAGGCGCGCAACCTGCTGCGCGACGAGATCGCCGTCGGCGACGGCGTGCTCTTCTACCACAGCAACCACGAGCCGATGGCGATCGTCGGCGTCGCCAAGGTCGCCAAGGCCGGCTACCCGGACCACACCGCGTTCGACGGCGCGAGCGACTACCACGACCCGAAGAGCGACCCGTCCGACCCGACCTGGTTCATGGTCGACATCGCCGTCGTCGGGCCGATGCGCGAGCCGGTGACGCGTGAGCGCTGCAAGCAGGAGCCCGCACTCGCCGGCATGGCGTTGCTGGCGCGCGGCAGCCGGTTGTCGGTGCAGCCGGTCACCAAGGACGAATGGAACGTGATCCTGCGCCTCGGCGGCCAGAAGGAGTCCTGGTGAACCCGCTCCGCATCGCGGCGATCCCGCTGTCGTTCGGTCTGCTCGGCGCGTGCGCGGGCGATCCCCCGGGTTACGACACGCCGGAGAGCGTGGTGCACGACCCGGAGGCCGACGTCTGGTACGTCAGCAACATCCGCGGCGCGCCGCTCGCGAAGGACAACAACGGCTACATCGCGCGCGTGTCGCCCGACGACGGTGCGATGCGGCGGTGGTGGATCGAGGGCGGCAAGAACGGCGTCACGCTGCATGCGCCCAAGGGCCTCGCGGTGTTCGCGGACCAACTGTGGGTCGCCGACATCGACGTGCTGCGCTGCTTCGATCGGCGGACTGGCAGCCCCGTCACGGAAGTCGCGATCCCGGGAGCCACGTTCCTCAACGACGTCTCGATCGCGCCGGACGGCGTCGTCTACGTCACCGACACCGGTCTCGACGCGCAGTTCGCGCCGACCGGCACCGACGCGGTCTGGCGCTTCGGCCCGTGGTCCCCGCCGGGATCCACGGCGTCCGGGGACCAGCCGCGCCCGCTCGGTCCCGAACCGCTGGCGCGCGGCGCCGACCTCGGGCAGCCCAATGGCCTGGTCGCCACGGCGACCGGCGTCTACGTCGTCAGCTGGCGCGACGGCACGTTCTTCCTGCTCGATCGGCGGGGCGTGCGGACCGACCTCGCCAAGGCGCCGGCCGCGCAACTCGACGGGCTCGTGCGCGTGACCGCACCCGATGGCGGCCGGCCGGCCTGGTACACGACGTCGTGGGCCGGCGCGTGCGTCTATCGCTTCGATCTCACCGGCGGCGTGCAGGCGCTGCCGCCGCGACTCGAGCAACCGGCCGACTGCGGGTTCGACGCGAGACGTCGGCTGCTGGTGGTGCCGTTGTTCGGCGGCAATCGGCTCGAACGGCTGTCGCTGTGAAGCTCCTGCCCGCGCGCGGCAGCGGTGCTACAGTGCGCGACGCCATGCGCGTTCGCGCCGCCACGAAAGAGAAGACCGCCAAGCAAGCCAAGCCGAAGACCGCGCTCGCTCCGCCGTGGAACGTCGTCGTGCACGACGATCCGGTCACGCTGATGAGCTACGTGACCAAGGTGTTCGTGCAGGTGTTCGGCTACGCCGAGGTGAAGGCGAAGCAGCTGATGATGGAGGTGCACAAGACCGGGCGGTCGGTGGTCTGGACCGGGGCGCGCGAGCAGGCCGAGATGTACGCGCAGAAGCTGCAGGCGCACCACTTGCTGACCACGCTCGAGGTCGTCGATGGCTGACGCGCCGCAGGGAGGGGTCTGATGTGGGTCGCGCGCGTCGACGAGGGCTACGTGTTCGGCGACCTCGCGCCGAGCAGCGTCGAGACGTTGAAGGGCATCCCGATGCTGATCGAGAGCGAGGATCCGCGCGTGCGCGGCCGGTTGCTCCCGGACACCTGCGACGACGAAGCCGACGCGGCGCACTGGCGCGAACACGCGGTGCCCGAACTCGAGCGGCTGTTCCTGTCCCGTGCGCAGCTCGTTCGGCGCGACCTCGCCGGCCTGCGCAAGATGTCGAAGTCGGAGCACCAGTTCCTGCTGCTGCCCGATGCGCACGTCAACGCCTGGCTGGCGGCGCTCAACGCGGCGCGGCTGGCGCTGTTCGAACTCAACGACCTGAAGGCCGCGGACATGGAGCCTGAGAACTTCGGCGCGTTGCAGGGCAAGCAGCAGGAGGCGCTGATGCGCATCCACCTGCTCGCCGAGATCCAGTCGGTGCTGCTGGGGGACTTCGAGGTCGAGTCGTGCGGTCCGTTCGGCGACTTCGTGCCCGAGTGACTCGGGCCCCGACGGTGGAACCGGCCGCCGGATGGGGTCGGCGCTTGCCAAGCGCCGTGCCGGCGCGAGGATGACCGGCCGCCATGAATCGTCTCACGCTCAGCGAGCAGTTCTTCCGCGACCAGGCCAGCGCCAACGCCAGTGGCGGCCTGTCGACGGTGCTCAACCGCTTCAGCCTGCTCGCGCGCATGCTCGCCAGCGAGATCATGCGCGCCGGCTTCGTCGGCAAGCTCGGCTACACCGGCACGACCAACGTGCAGGACGAGAACGTGCGTGCGCTCGACGTCATCAGCAACGACACCATGCTGCAGGTGTTCGAGAACATGCCGATGGTGTGCGGCGTCGCCAGCGAGGAGATGGACGACCTGCACGTGCTGCCCGGCGGCGAGAGCGGCAAGTACGTGATCACCGTCGATCCGCTGGACGGCTCGGGCAACGTCGACGTCGCCGGACAGATGGGCACGATCTTCGGCATCTACAAACGCAAGACGACGTCGGGCAAGCCGACGCTGGCCGACTTCCTGCAACCAGGCCGCGATCTGGTCGCCGCCGGCTACGTGCTCTACGGCCCGTGCACGATGCTCGTCTACTCGGCCGGCGGCCCGGTGAACGGCTTCACGCTCGATCGTTCGATCGGCACGTTCTTCCTCACGCATCCCGACATCAAGATCCCCGAAGGCGAAGGCAGCTACTCGGTCAACGAGGCGAACGAGAGCAAGTGGGACGAGAAGACCAGGGCCATGGTCCGCGCGTTCCGGCTGCAGGAGACGCAGTGCGGCAAGCGCGCGGCGCGCTACGCCGGGGCGCTGGTCGGCGACTTCCACCGCACGCTGCTCAAGGGCGGCATCTACATGTATCCCGGCGAGGCGAAGAAGCCCGAGGGCAAGCTGCGGCTGCTGTACGAGAACGCGCCGCTCGCGTTCTTGTGCGAGAAGGCCGGTGGGGCGGCGAGCAACGGCCGCCAGCGCATCCTCGACGTCGTGCCGACGAAGCTGCACGAGCGCACGCCGTTGTACCTCGGCAGCCGCGGCGACGTCGAAGAGGTCGGCCGGCGGCTCCAGTGATGGGCGGTGCTGCGCGCGTGCAGGTGACGGTGCGGTGCTTCGCGGCGGTGCGCGAAGCGATCGGCTGCGACAGCCTGCCGGTCGAGCTGGCGCCCGGCACCACGGTCGCGGGCTTGCTGCAGCAGCTCGTGGCGGCGCATCCGCGCCTCGGCCGCCTGCCGCTGGCGTTCGCGGTCAACCGCGACTACGCGCGCGGCGAGACCGTGCTGCACGACCACGACGAGGTGGCGTTCATCCCGCCGATCAGCGGCGGCAGCGGGGCGCACGACCTGTTCCGGTTCGACCTGGTGGAGGGCGTGATCGACCCGCGCGCGCTCGAACGCGAGTGCCGCACCGATGGGGATGGCGCCGTGGTGACGTTCGCCGGCACCACGCGCGACCACAACGAGGGTGCTGCGGTCGTGTCGCTGCGCTACGAGGCCTACGCCGAGATGGCGTCGCGGGTGATGGGCGCCATCTTCGAGGAGGCGGTGAAGCGGTTCCCGATCACGCGCGCTCGCGTCGTGCACCGGCTGGGCCTGGTGCCGGTCGGTGAGACGTCGGTCCTGGTCGTGGTCTCGTCAGCGCACCGCGGCCCGGCGTTCGACGCGTGCCGCTGGCTGATGGACCGCGTGAAGCACGAGGTGCCGATCTGGAAACGCGAGCAGCTGCGCAGCGGCGACGGCAGTCGCTGGATCGGCGAGCTGCCGCGGCGCGAAGACGGCTGACGCGCGTGGTGCCGCACCAGAGCACTCGCTACAACGGGCGCATGAAGTGTCGAATGGTCCGCGCTGCGGCGGCGAGCCGCGGCGAGGTGGTGTGTGTGTTCGTCGTCGAGGGGACCGTGCCGGACGCCGGATCGGCGCTGCGCGGCGCGGTTGCGGCGGCGAAGGCGACGGGGGACCTCAAGGGCACCTTTCGCAACGTCACGACGTTCCATCAGGGGAAGGGCGCTCCCTGCAAACGCCTGATCACGGTCGGCATCGGTGCTGCCGCGCGCATCGACACGGAACGGCTGCGGCGGGCAGCCGCCGTCGCGCAGGCGGCCGCGGCCGAACACGGCGTGGCGTCGTTTTCGCTCGTCGTACCCGAGGCGGCTCTCGGCAAGGTGGCTCCGGCGGCAGCGGGTGCGGCCGTCGCCGAGGGGCTGGTGCTCGGCGCCTACCAGTACGCGCCGCCGCGTCAGAAGCCGGCCAAGCCGCGGCACGCGCAGGCCGCGGTGGTCGCCGTCGTGGGTCGGGCCGCTCGTGACGAACGGGCGTTCGCCGCGGGCATGCGCCTTGGCGCGATCGGCGGTGAGGCGACCGTGTTCGCCCGCGACCTCGAGAACCTGCCGGCGAACCTGTGCACGCCGAGCCATCTGGCGCGCGCCGCGAAACGGCTCGCCGGCGGCCGGCTGCGCGTGAAGGTGCTCGACCGGAAGCAGTGCGAGCGGCTCGGCATGGGTGCGTTCGTCGGCGTCGCTCGCGGCGCCACCGAGCCGCTCAAGTTCCTCGTGCTCGAGCACCGCGTGCCCGGCGCCAAGCGCACGGTCTGCGTGGTCGGCAAGGGCCTGACGTTCGACACCGGCGGCATCAGCATCAAGCCGGCGGGCAAGATGGACGAGATGCGCTACGACATGTGCGGAGCCGGTGCGGTGCTCGGCCTGTTCCACGCGCTGGCGCACGGCGGGCTCGAGGGCACCAAGCCTCGGCACAACCTGGTCGGGCTGATCGCCGCGACCGAGAACGCGGTCGGTCCCGACGCCCAGAAGCCGGGCGACGTGGTGCGGGCGATGGACGGGCACACGATCGAAGTGCTCAACACCGACGCCGAGGGGCGGCTCGTACTCGCCGACGCGATCTGCTACGCCAAGCGGTTCTTCCGACCGGTGAAGATCGTCGACCTGGCGACGTTGACCGGCGCGGTGGTCCAAGCGCTCGGCCACGAGGTCGCGGGCATCATGGGCAACGACGACGGCCTGCGCGACGAAGTGGTCGCCGCGGGCAAGGCCGCCGACGAACCGCTGTGGCCGCTGCCGTTGTGGGAGTGCCACAAGGACCAGATGAAGAGCAAGTTCGCCGACCTCGCGAACATCAACGGCCCGCAGCACGGCAACGGCTCGACCGCGGGCGGTGCGTTCCTGTCGTTCTTCGCGGGCGACACCCCGTGGGTGCACCTCGACATCGCCGGCACCGCCTACGGCGGGCTCGCGAAGGACTACTACCGCGGCGGTGCTGCCGGCACGGCGGTGCGCACGCTGCTGCACTGGGTGCGGTCGCTGTGAGCGGACCAGGAAGCGCGCCATGACCGAAGCGATCATTCCGCCCAAGCCCCACATCGCCGCGCGCGCTCACGTCGCGTCGTTCGACGGCTACCAGCGCCTCTACTCCGCATCGATCGCCGATCCGGCGGCGTTCTGGGGCAACGTCGCGCGCCGGCTCGAGTGGTTCGTGCCGTTCACGCGGGTCGTCGACCAGGACTTCGCGCGTGGCCACGCGGCGTGGTTCGTCGGCGGCAAGCTCAACGCGTGCCACCAGTGCGTCGACCGTCACCTGCCGGCGCGCGCCGAGCAGACCGCGATCCTGTGGGCGCAGGACCAGCCCGGCGAGTACCGCCGCATCAGCTATCGCGAACTGCACGCCGAGGTCTGCCGGCTGGCGAACGCGCTGCGTGCGCACGGCGTCAAGAAGGGCGACCGCGTGTGCATCTACCTGCCGATGATGCCCGAGGCCGTCTACGCGATGCTCGCCTGCGCCCGCATCGGCGCCGTGCACAGCGTGGTGTTCGCCGGCTTCTCGGCCGCGTCGCTGCGCGACCGCATCGTCGACGCCGATTGCCGGATCGTGCTGACCGCCAACGAAGGGCTGCGCGGCGGCAAGACGATCCCGCTGAAGGCCACGGTCGACGAGGCCATCGCCGGACTGCCCGTGTCGAGCGTTCTCGTCGCGCGGCGCACCGACACGCCGGTGCCGATGCAGGCCGGGCGCGATCTCTGGATGGCCGACGAGATGGCCAAGCAGCGCGCGTATTGCCCGGTCGAGTGGATGGACAGCGAAGACCCGCTGTTCGTGCTCTACACGTCGGGCTCGACCGGCAAGCCCAAGGGCCAGCTCCACACCACCGGCGGGTACCTCGTCTACGCGTCGTACACGCACGAGCTGGTGTTCGACTGGCGGCCCGGCGACGTGCACTTCTGCGCCGCCGACGTCGGCTGGGTCACCGGCCACAGCTACATCGTCTACGGCCCGCTCGCCAACGGCGCGACCACGGTGCTGTTCGAGAGCACACCGGTGTACCCCGACGCCAGTCGCTACTGGCAGGTCGTCGACGACGTGCAGGCGAACATCGTCTACACGGCGCCGACGGCGCTGCGCGCGCTGCTGCGCTTTGGCGACGAGCCGGTGAAGAAGCACCGGCGCACCAGCATCCGCGTGCTCGGTTCGGTCGGCGAGCCGATCAACCCGGAGGTCTGGCGCTGGTACCACGACGTCGTCGGCGAACGGCGCTGCGCGGTCGTCGACACGTGGTGGCAGACGGAGACCGGCGGCATCCTGATCTCGGCACTGCCCGGCGCCACGCCCTGCAAGCCCGGCTCGGCGACGTTCCCGCTGCCCGGCGTGATCCCGGTGCTGGTCGACGACCAGGGCAAGGAACTGGTCGGCAACGGCGTGTCGGGCAACCTCTGCCTGCAGGGGAGCTGGCCGGGACAAGCGCGGACGATCTGGAACGACCATGCCCGCTTCGTGCAGACGTACTTCAGCACGTTCCCCGGGCGTTACTTCACCGGCGACGGCTGCCGGCGCGACGAGGACGGGTACTACTGGATCACCGGCCGCGTCGACGACGTGCTCAACGTCGCGGGCCATCGCCTCGGCACTGCCGAGATCGAGAGTGCCCTCGTCGCCCACGAGTACTGCGCCGAGGCCGCGGTGGTGGGGTTCCCGCACGACCTCAAGGGCCAGGGCATCCACGCGTTCGTGATCGCCGGCAAGGCGGCCGAAGGCGTGCCCGCCGACGACGTCGGAGCGGTGCTGAAGCAGGCGGTGCGGAAGGGCATCTCGCCGATCGCCACGCCCGATCGCATCCAGGTGGTGCCCGGGCTGCCGAAGACGCGCAGCGGCAAGATCATGCGCCGCATCCTGCGCAAGATCGCCGAGGGCAACTACACCGAACTCGGCGACCTGACCACGCTCGCCGAGCCGGCGGTGGTCGAGCAGATCGTGCAGGGGCATCGCCAGGCGGGCGGGTGATGGTCGGCGAGGGCCCGCGCGCGCTGCAGCCCGACGAGCTCGCGCTCGTCGAGCGGCTCTGCGCCGAGCTCGCCACGTGCGGCAACGCGACGGCCGCGCACACCATCGGCGCGATCCGCGACCAGCAAGGCAGCCTCGATCGCTTCGCCGAACTGCTCACGCGCTACCCGTCGCCGCTGCAGGAGCAGGTTCTCGACGGCAAGCGGCGCGGCCTCGACACGCTGGTCGATGCGATGATGCAGTGCGACCAGGCGTCGTTCCCGTTCCGAGCGCCGACGCAAGCACTCGTCGGCCGCGCGATGAACATGGCGCAGATCAACTTCCTGCGTCTGCTGTGGCACGCGGCCGGCGGCATGCCGGACAGCGAAACGCGCACGTCGCTGCGCGAACACGCGGCGCGTTTGCTCCGTGCGAGCGTGCACACGCGGCTCTGCGAGGAAGTGCTGGTCGATCTCGTCACCGACGGCACGACGCGGCGCGAGCTGCGCGCGCAGGCGGTGCGCAACCTGGCGCAGCTCTGGAGCGACCGGCTGGTGTGGCGGGCGCACGCGTTCTTCCCGATCCTGGCGCAGACGTGGGAGGCGCGGCAGCGCGTGCGGGTGGTCGGCGGGACGATGGCCGGCAGCAGCGAGTTGATGCAGCTGCTGGTCGAGGGCGGCGAGCCCGAGTTCGTCGATCTGCTGCTCGACCAGGACTACGGCGACGTCGAGGTGCAGGCGTTCCGCGAGTTCCTGTTCGGGACGTCGTCGGAAGAACTGGAACGGCTGGCGAAGCGCATGGCCGACGAGGGCCTCAGCAGCATCGAGATCGACAGCCGGTTCGATGGGCAGCGGCTCGATGCGGGGTCGCTGCTGTTCGAGTTCTTCCGGCACCGGCACGTGCAGTGTGGGGCGCGGCGGTTGATGGGGTTGCCGGGGCCGCGGCACACGGCGGAGGGGTACGTGATGCTGGCGTGGCTCGATGCGCAGTGCGGTGGGTGAGGGTATCTGAACGGGGGCCAGCGCTGTGTCGCCGGGATGCGACGGTTGCTCGATGGCATGGTCGCGTGCGGCGCTGGGGGAGTTGCCAGGTCGTGGGCGTGAGGTAGTGTTCGTCGGTCGCCGCACGGAGCAGCCGGCTTGCCCATGAAGACGATCACTCACTCACTCACTCACTCACTCACTCACTCACTCACTCACTCACTCACTCTGCTCTTCCTGGTAGCAGGCGGCGTTGCTGAGACGGGACGGGCGCAGGTCGTGACGACCAGCACCAGCACGGCCTTGCCGGGCGCGGCGCCGGGGAGCGAGCGGTGGATCCTGCTGCTGAAGAATCGCGGCTACAACTTGCAGCAGGCGATCGCGAACATCAAGCAGGCACCGGTCGCCGCGCGCGCGGCGTTGGTAGCGAATCTGCGGGCGCTGGCGCAGACGGATCAGGCGGGGATCGCGCAGGCGGTGCAGGCGGCGGGTGGCGTCGTCGCCCGACACTACTGGCACCTCAATGCGATCAGCATCGAGGTTCCGGCGGTTGCCGTGCCCGCGCTTCGACAGCTGGCGCGTGTGCACTCGGCGTGGCCGGTGCAGGCCCACAGCGCCGCCGATGCCGACCTCGGATCTCCGGCTGTGCCGGCCAGCGAGGTGCTCGAAGCACCCATGCCCGTGGTGCCGCCGCAAGTGGATGCCGTGGATGCCGCGAACCACAACGTCGTGGCGGCGTGGTCCTTGCTCGGCGGGGCCGGCGCGCCTTACCGCGGGGCCGGCGCGACGCTCGCCGTGTTCGATTCGGGCATCGACTACAACATCACCGGAGGGTCGTCGGGGCCTGGGCCGCATCCGGCGTTCGACAACGGAGCGGGGCAGACGCGCGTCGTGGCGCACTTGGTCGTGAACGAAGCCAATCATGTGAACTGCAACCGGTTGACCACCGCACAACCCCGGTTGTGTCTACCTTTCCCACATTCGCCTCCACCTAATGCAGGGACCGTTGGCTACCGGCCCTTGGTGCATGCCGAGACTTGCGGACACGGAACCGCCATGGCGGCAATCTCAGCCGGCTCTTCGTATCAGTCCTTCTCAGGATTTGGACATGCTCCCGACGCGATGATCGTCGACGTAGCCTGCAGCTCGCTAGACAACATCCCCGGCCAACAGCTCTCTGCCGCGAACCCCTGGGTGTTCACCGACGAAGGCTATCTCGGCGGCATCGAAGAGCTGCGCACGTACATCCTGCTCGGGAACGACGTCGATGTCGTCAACCTCTCCATCGCGGGTCGTCCGTCCCCGGACCATCCGGTGAGCGTTGCTCTCGACTCGCTGGCCCGACAGGAGGACCTGCTGATCGTCACCAACGCCGGCAACGGCGGCGACTCCTCGCGCTCGAGCAACGGCTTCTACCACGGACTCGCAGTTGGCGGCGTGCATGCGCGCGTGGTCGGCACGAACCAGAACCTCGCCTTCGTTCCGATCCCGCAGTCCTCGCGTGGGCCGCTCGACCAGAATCCGGGCCGCTACTACCCGGACGTCTGCGCGACGGGCGGCGGCAAGGGGCAGTTCACCGGTGGGGTCCTCGGCTTCCAGTACCCGACGTTCAACAACTGGTTCGTGAGCGGGTGCATGCTCGCTCCGGGGATCGATATCGCTGACCCGGCTGCGCAGACAGGTGGCAACCGCGTGTCGCCGGTCCGGCCCAACATCGGCACCAGCGCGGCGTCGGCGCAGGTGGCGGGAGCTGCCCTGCTGTACCGCGGCTACGTGACTTCCGCGTCCGCCGAGGAAACGCGTGCAGCGATCCTCCTCAACACGGTCGGCACCTACAGCCGCCAGGACGGGGCGTCGTCCGAGCCGGGGGACCAGCACAGCTACACCGGGCGCAACACCTTCGGCCTTGGCTACGTGCGCGACGACGTCCTGGCGCAGTTCGCGACGCGGGACTCGGCGATCCAGCCACTCGTGACGACGGTGACGCTCACGACAGCGACTCCCGTCGTGACGACTTCGTACACCGGCCTCCTGCCGGGCGAGCGCTATGCCGTGGTTTGCTGCTGGCGGCGTTGGCACGATCCCGTGAACGACCTCGTCGTTCCCGAGGGGCCGCTGGCCAACGTCGACCTGGAAGCCCTCGACGTCAGCAATGGTCAGATGCTGGCCCGATCGATCACGCCGGCGAACAGCTACGAGCGCGTCGTGTTCGTAGCGCCATCGGGTGGGGCGGTCACCCTGCGCGTGTCGAGCGCCGACACGGCTTTGCTGACCCCCGCATTGCCGGTGCAGGTGGTCGGGCGCCGGCTCGGGAGCAACCTCGACACCGCAACGACCGATCTGGCGGACCGGGTGCAAGCGGCGTCCGGATCCGTCCAGACCGCCAGTGGAACATGCACGCGAACGGACCGCGACTGGCAGGTCGATCGGATCGTGCCCTACGACTGGGCCTACGGCTCCGCTGCATTCGAGCTGTACGAGCCTTTCAATAATGCACCCTACTTGAACCACCGCGGCTACCAGAACGGGTTTGATCTCGGTTGGGGGCGCCAGTCCACGAGCCAGATGCCGTACCGCGGCCTGATCCACATTCTCTACCGCAACGACAGCGTTGCGAACGTCGTCGGCGGGCCGATGACGATCCGTGGCATTGCGCTCCGGGCGTGGGGTCCGTTCAGCGCACAGGATCTGGTGATACAGGAAATGTGGCTGGCGGAGGGAGGTTGGTGGCAAGCGCCCAACCCCAACCCGCCTACGTTCCCTCCGCAGAGCCCGCCGGTGCCGATGATCTTGCCCTCGGCCCTCAACGCCGTGCAGGTGCTCACGAATCGCACGGTTTCGGCGCCGGCGTCCTTCGGTGTCGGCGCCGCGATGACCACGACCGGCTTGGGCGACTTCAACGTCGTGCTGCCGCTCGACGTGCCGTTCTCCTACACGGGGACCGGCTCGTTGCACATGTGGATCCGGGTGGACACATCGTCGACGGTGCCGGTGTTCGTGGTCGATGGGACGAGAGACGGCCAAGGGCAGCCAGTCGACTACTACTGGTCGGTCCCCTACTTGACGTACCCGTCGTTGGCGACGCCAGGATGGGGCCAGGCCCCGATCCTCGGCCTGATCGCCGACTCCACACAGGCCGCCAGGGAAGTGCGTCTCGTGGCGCGCGGTGAGCCATGGAGCCGTTCGGGCGCCGGGACTGGCAGTGCATTCGATCTGCAGCTGTTCAGCGGTGACGCCCTGGCCCCATGCCTGCTGGGGATCGGCGATTGGAGCAGTGCGCCGATTGCGGTGCCGCCGTGCACGCTCTGGCTGAGCACCGTGACGAACAGTTGGCCTGCAATCACCGACGCGTTCGGCATGGCTCGCTGGGCGGTGCAGCTTCCCCCGGGTGTAGTGCACTCCGACTTCGGACTGCAGGCCGCGGTCTTCCCATCGGGTGGCGGGACGTTCCTCTCAAACGGTCTGCATGTGTTCGTCGGAGGTGGGCTGTGATCTTCTCGCCAAGGTCAAAGACCTGCTGCGGAGCATCGCCGTCCGTGGCGATTCAGCATGCATCTCCTGCAGCATGCTTCGTGGCGCTGCATCTCTTCGCGTCGTTCTCCATGGCCCAAGTGACCTGGACGCCGATACCCAACGCGCCGAACACGAGTCTCGGAGGTGTCAGTGTCTACGCCACTGGCCGCGACCGCGTTGTCTCGCTGGACGGCGCATCACTGTACGAGTTCGATGGTGTGTCATGGACGTTGATGACAGTCCTGCCATTCACATCAGTTCGTTGGATCCAGGGTGACCATCGAGGCTACGTGCTGATAGCTGCCACGACGGGTCAGGTGCAACTGCCGCCTGAACTCTGGGAATGGACCGGATCTACACTTGGTTCGCGTGGACCTCTGCCATCACCGCTTGCAGGCGCGGCCAAAGGAATGTTCGCTACCTTCAGTCCAGTTCCTGGAGGCGAGTCGTGTCAGTTGATGTTCCATGACGGAGTCCAAGGCCCCACGCTGACTTCATGGAATGGAGTGTTCTTCACGCAACTGCCGACGGGCCCAACGGTGCCTCCCACAATCGGGCCGTTAGGCAGCAAGTACTTCTACCTGGGGTTCGCTTACGACGAGAGCATCGACCGGCTTGTGCTATTCGGGCGAAGCCATGTGAGTTCACAAGGCCAAGTCTTGAGTCTTGAGGGTGTCACTTGGGAGTGGTCGGCCAGTAGTGGGTGGCAACTCCTGGGTTCCAGCGGTCCCGTCCTCGGCTGGAACTCGATCTGGTTCGACGCGCATCGTGGCTGCTTGATGCGCATGCAGACGCATGCCGGCGTGACTACGTACTTCCGGAGAACCGGCCCGACCTCCTGGGCTGGCGTTCCTTCGCAAGGAACGCCGATTGCGCCGTACCCGCTTACCGAGAGCTACGACCGCGTGCACAACCGGCTCTACCTGCTGAACGGGACCGGCAACCTCGGCTACATCGGCGACGCCTACCCGAGTGAGTTCGAGTGGCATGGCACGCACTGCACCCAGAACCTCTCCCCAGGGCTCTATCTCACCGAGAGCTGGTCGCGCGCCTGGATCGGCCAGACGCTCTCCGTGAACATCGTCGGCTTGAACGGCCCGCTCGCCGGGCTCGGCATGGGCTTCGACGACCAGTTCTCCAACGGCGTCCCGTTGCCGCTGTCGCTGGCGTCGATCGGCATGCCGTCGTGCTTCCTGAACATCGACCCAGCGGCGACCGCCTGGGCGAACGTCACCGGCACCACCGCCACCATGACCCTGCCGATCCCGTTCACGCAGGCGCTGGTCGGCGTCGAGTACTTCCAGCAACCGTTCGCCGTCGACCCGGGAGCCAACGCAGCGGGCGTCGTGCTCGGCAACTCGATTCGCGGCACCGTCGGCCGCCAGCAGTAGCCTGGCACCGACTCAGTGCGCCGACAACCACGTCGGCCCGTGGCCCATCGCGACTTCGAGCGGCACCGCCAGCTGCGCCGCGCCAGCCATCGCGTCCTTCACCAGCCGCTGCACCTCGGTGAGTTCGTCCTCCGGCACGTCGAGCACCAACTCGTCGTGCACCTGCAACAGCAGCCGCGCCCGGAGCCCACGCTCCGCCAACGCCGCGTGCACCGCCAGCATCGCGCGCTTCACGATGTCCGCCGCCGCTCCTTGGATGGGCGTGTTCACCGCCATGTTCTCGGCGGCGATGCGCTGCATCGCGTTGGTGCTGTCGATGTCCGGCAACGGTCGGCGGCGACCGAACATCGTGCGCACCTCCTTCTTCTCGCGCGCGTGCGCGAGCGAGTCGTCGAGGCAGCGCTTCACCCCGGGCAGCGCCCGGAAGTAGCCGTCGATGAACTTCTTCGCCTCCGGCGGCCGCAGCCCCGTTTCGGCTGCGAGCCGCGAAGCACCCATCCCGTACATCAACCCGTAGTTGATGACCTTCGCCTGGTTGCGCAGCTCGGGCGTCACCATGTTCGGCAACAGCCCGTGCACGAGCGCTGCCGTGCGCGTGTGGATGTCCTCGCCGCGCGAGAACGCGTCGACCAGCGCCTTGTCGCCCGACACGTGGGCGAGGATGCGCAGCTCGATCTGGCTGTAGTCGGCGGACAGCAGCACCCAGCCCTTGCCGCGCGGCACGAACGCGGCGCGCACCTTGCGCCCTTCCTCGGTGCGGATCGGGATGTTCTGCAGGTTCGGATCCTCGGAACTCAGCCGCCCGGTCGCCGCGACCGCCTGGTTGAACGTCGTGTGCACCCGCTGCGTGCTGGCGTCGACCATCGTCGGCAGCGAGTCGACGTAGGTGCCCTTCAGCTTGCTGAGCTGCCGCCATTCGAGGACGAGCTGCGCCACCTCGTGGTGCGGGGCGAGCTTCTCGAGCACTTCGTGGTCGGTCTTGTACTGGCCGGTCGGCGTGCGCTTGGGCTTCGGCATGTCGGCGAGCCGGTGCGCTTCGAGTTCGTCGAACAGCACCACGCCGAGTTGCTGCGGGCTGCCGAGGTTGAACGGGTGCCCGGCGCGTGCGTGGACCCGTTCCTGCAGGCCGTCGATGCGCGCCTGCATCTCGCGCGACAACGACGCGAGGTGGTCGCGGTCGATGGCGATGCCTTCCCACTCCATGTCGAGCAGCACCGGCACGAGGCGCAGTTCGAGGTCGCGGTAGATCGGCTCGACGCCGAGCTGCTGCAGCCGCTCCCGCAGCGGCGCGTGGAGGCGCAGCGTCAGGTCGGCCTCCTCGCAGGCGAAGTTGGCGACCAGGGTCGGGTCGACCTCGGCGAAGGTGCGCTGCTTCTTGCCGGTGCCGACGAGGTCCTTCTGGGAGGTCTTCTTGAAGGCGAACTGGCGCAGGGCCTGCGCGTCGAGCGAATGGGAGGCGATGCCGGGGTCGCAGCAGTAGCTGGCGAGCAGCGTGTCGTCGGCGATGCCACGCAGCTCGATCGCGGCGGCGCGCAGGATGCCGAGCAGGTGCTTGCCGTCGTGCACGACCTTCTTCCTCGCCGCATCGGCGAGCCACGGGCGCAGGGCCGTGAGGGCCGCGTCGCGCAGCGGGTTGCCGGTGTCGAGCGGCACGTAGCAGGCCCGCCCCGGCGCGTCAGCGAACGCGAGTCCGACGAGCTTGCGCTGGCGGATGCTGCCGGGGCTGGCCTCGGCGGCGATCGCGACGAACGGCGCCTGCTGCAGGCGGGCGAGCAGGGCCGGCAGTTCGGCGGTGCTGCGCAGTAGCTGGTAGCTCTGCGCGACCTCGGCCTGCGGAGCCGGGCGCGCCGCCAGGTCGGCGAGCAGGTTGGTGAACTCGAGCCGCTGGAAGAGAGGGCGCAGCAGTTCGGGGTCCGGCACGGCGGGACCGAGCTTCGCCGCATCGACGGCGAGCGGCACGTCGGTGCGCAGCGTGACGAGCTCGCGGCTCAGCAGGGCGAGGTCCTTGTGGTCGGCGAGCGACTGCCGCACGGCGGGCTTCTTCACTTCGGCGAGGCGCTCGTAGACGCCGTCGAGCGAACCGAACTGCTGCAGCAACTCGACCGCGGTCTTCTCGCCGACTTTCGGCACGCCGGGCACGTTGTCGGAGGTGTCGCCCATCAGCGCCAGCAGGTCGATCATCGCCGTCGTCGGCACGCCCCACTTCGCCAGCGCGGCCGGCGCATCGACGATCTCCGGCTTGCTGGTCGAGCTGCGCAGGTTCCACAGCTTCACCTGGTCGTCGACGACCTGCAGGAAGTCCTTGTCGCCGGTGACGATGAACACCGCCATGCCGGCCTCGCGCCCGCGCACGGCCATCGTCGCGATCACGTCGTCGGCCTCGTGCGTCTCGCTCTCGACGATCGTCAGCCCGAAGCCCACCGTCGCTTCGCGGATGTCGGCGAGCTGCACGCGCATCTCGTCGGGCATCTTCTGCCGCGTCGACTTGTACTCCGGGTAGAGCCGGGTGCGCTGCAGTTCGCCGCGCGGTCCGTCGAAGGCGATCGCCACCGCGTCGGGCTTCTCACGTTCGAGCAGCGCGCGCAACGTCATGCAGAAGCCGTAGGTCGCGGCCGTCGGGTGGCCGGTGCTGTTCGTCAGCGGCGAGCGGCCGGTGCCCTGGAACGCGAAGAAGCTGCGGTAGGCGAGCGCCGTGCCGTCGATCAGGAAGAGGCGCTTCTGCATCGCGGCTTTTGTAGCAGCACGGCCGCGTCAGAGCAGGTGTCTTGGCGGCAACGGCGACGCTGCCTTCGAGATCGGCGGGCGCTCACTCTGGGCGAGGGCGAACGGGCCGCGAGGCCGCTGCCGGCTGCGTGCCGGAACGCGGCGATGCATGAGCGTGCTTGCCGGACTCGCGAGGCCTTCGCAGACTCGGCGCCCCATGGGATCCGACCGTACACCGCATTCCGTCGCGGGATGTGGCGCAGGCCAATCGCGCTGGCAGCCGCTGCTGGTCGTCGCGCTGGTCCTCCTGGCGTTCGGACGCTGCCTCACGAACGGATTCACCTACGACGACTTCGGGACGCTGGTCGACAACCCAGGGGTCCACGCGGGTTCGCCGTGGCAGGCGGTGGTCGACCCGGAAACGCACACGTCGATTCGGCCGGTCCGCATGTACCGCCCGCTGCGAACCATGCTGTTCCAGGCCGAGCACGCGGTGTTCGGCATGCACCCGGCCGGGTTTCATCTGGTGAGCCTCGTGCTGCACGCCCTGGTTGCGCTGCAGCTGCTGTGGCTGACCCGCCGTCTGCTCGGCGCCAGTGTGGCGTTGCCGGTGGCGCTCGTGTTCGCCTGCCACCCGCTCGCCAGCGAAGTCGTGGTCTCGATCAAGGCGCAGGACGACCTGTTGGCAGCGAACGCGATGCTGTGGGTGTGTCGGCGGTTCGTGGACGGCCGGGTGACCGGCACCGTGCGTGGCTGCCTGTCGGTCGTCGGGCTTGCGGCGTTGGCGCTCCTGAGCAAGGAGAGCGCCGTCATCCTGCCGGTGCTGCTCGCGACGATTGGTTGGGCGAGGCTGCCAGCCGTGACCACGTTGCGAACTCGCGGCCTCGTGCTCGCCGGGGCGGTCGCGTTCCTGACCGCCGCGTACCTGTTCGTGCGTCACGAGCTGCTGGCTGCCGCCACGGTCGATGGCAGTGCGCCGGCCGCACACCTGCTGCCGACTTCGCTCGCGCACCTCCCGCTCTACTGGCTTCGCGTCGTATGGCCGTTCTCGTTGAGCGCCGACTACTCCGGGGTCCACGTGCTCGGCTTCGGGTCCGGAGTGCTGTGGATATCGGTGTTGACGCAGGCGGCCGCGGCGGCACTGCTGTGGCGCACGCGTTGGCCGGTCGTGCGGGCTGGCGGCGTGTTTGCGTGCCTCGCGCTGGCGCCAGGGTGCAACCTGCTGCCGGGCTATGTCGCGGTGGCCGAGCGCTTCGCCTACCTCTCGATCGCCGGGTGTGTCGCGGTGCTGTTCGGGTTGCACCAGATGGTCGCAGCGCGTTGGCAGGGCGTGCGGTCGAGGCGGCCTCTGTTCATCGCGCTGCTCGGTGTCCTCTGCGCGGGATCGTTCGTGCGGACCGGCGACTGGCGTGACAACGAGACGCTGTTCGGTGCCACCGCAGCGAGCCCGTGGTCGTCGTCGATCATGCAGCGGTTCCTGGTCAACGAACTGCTGCGACAAGGCCGAACGGAGGAAGCGGCGGCACAACTGCCTGCGGACGCGGGGGCCGCGCTCTCGCCGGATTCCGCGCGGGCGCGGCGAGAACGCTCGCAAGCCGCGTTGCTCGCGATGCAGCGAGGCCAGTGGCGGCAGGCAGCCGACGTGCTCGCGCTGGTGGTCGCTTCGCCGCAGGCTCTGACCGGGGATTGGCTGAACTACGGGACGGCCCTGACCAACCTCGGCGACCGCCGGGCGGCGGAGACGGCGTTCGCCCGGGTGCTCGCGGCAGAACCCGAACACGCCGGTGCGTTGCGCATGCTCGGCCGGCTCGCGTTCGAAGGTGGGGACTTCGCCTCGGCCACGGATCGCTTCACGCGCGCAGTCGCGCGTGAGCCAGGCAACGCGAACGCTCGGTACTTCCTCGTGCTGAGCCGGTGGCGCAACGACGACGTCGACGGCGCCATCACGGAACTGCGGCGCGCGGTTGCGGACGGTGTCGACGTCGCGCCTCTCATCGCGGCAGACCCCGCCACCTGGGCGAATGCTCCCGAGGCGCTGCGCGCGGCGTTGCCGCTGCGCTCGCGATGACCGCGGGAGAGCGCGCATTCCCCGGCAACCGATCCGGCTGCGGCACGGAGCGGGCGGCGAAGCGCGTCCGCCGGCCGTCCAGGCTCACATCAGGTACTTGATCGCGACGAAGCCGCCGATCAGCAGCGCCGTGCCGGCGATCGTGACCAGCGCGAAGCGTCGTTCGATGAAGTCCTTGATCGACGGACCGAAGTGGCGGATCAACCAGGCGACCAGGAAGAAGCGCGCGCTGCGGCCGACCGCCGAGGCGATCACGAACATCGGGAAGCTGATCGCGCAGACGCCGGCGAGGATCGTGATGACCTTGTACGGAATCGGCGTGAACGCGGCGACGAACACGATCCAGAAGTTGTGCTGCTCGTAGAGGGCACTGACCTTGGCGACGCTCGCTTCGTTCACGCCGGGCACCCAGGCATAGAACAGGTCGCGGAGCTGGTCCCACGCGAACATGCCGATGCCGTAGCCGGCGATGCCGCCGAGCACCGACGCGATCGAGCACCAGAACGCGTAGCGGTAGCTGCCGCGCACGTTGCCGATGCACAGCGCGATCAGCAGCACGTCGGGGGGGATCGGGAAGAAGCTGCTCTCGGCGAAGCTGAGCACGAACAGGGCCGGCACCGCGTAGGGCGTCGTGGCCCAGTGCAGCACCCAGTCGTAGAGCCGGCGAATGGGGCCACGCCGCCCGATCGTGGGCGGGGTCTCGGGAACGGTCGGCGTCGTCGTGGTCACGGTGGCGTTATCGAACTTCGTCGGCGTGCAACTCGTGCACGTCGAGCTGCACGGGTCCGTCCTCGCTGCGCGCGCCGATGCGTGGCGAGTAGACCGCGGTCCACGGGCCCCGTGTGCGGCACAGTTCTTCGAAGCGCGCGTGCCCGCGAACGACTCGCGCCGGAACGACGCAGCCGTCCGCCACCAACCGCACGCGCACGTCCTGGCCGCGCAGGTCGACGCACGGATTGCCGACGGCGTGCACGCCGCGGGTCACGAAGCGCGGCCGCGGCGCGCCAGCACCGAACGGGCCCAGCAGGTCGAGCCTCCGCACGGTGTGCGGGTCGAGTTCGCTGAAGCCGGCGTGGCCGTCGACGGCGACGGTCGCAGTGGCGACCGGTGCTTGGGCGCAGTGCGCGGCGAACCGTTCGCGGAACGCCTCGAAGCGATCGCGTCGGACCTCGAGGCCGGCGGCGGCGGCATGGCCACCGTGCGCGACCAGCAGGTCGCTGCAGGCACCGAGAGCGTCGCGCAGGTGCAGGCCGCCGGTGCAACGACCGGAGCCGCGCCCGACGTCGCCGCGGAACGCGACCAGCAGCACGGGCCGTGCGGTCGTCTCGGCGACGCGGGCAGCGACGATGCCGAGCACGCCCGGGTGCCAATGGTCGGCGCCGAGCACGATCGCCGGGCCGTGTTCGCGCGCGGCGAGCTGCAGCACCTCGTCCTGCAGCTGCCGTTCGACGCGGCGACGTTCCTCGTTGTGCTGTTCGAGCACCTTGGCCGCGGTCTGCGCCTCGCGGTAGCCCGGCGCGCAGAGCAGTTGCACGGCGTCGTGGCCGTGGCCGACGCGGCCGGCGGCGTTGATCAGCGGCGCCAGGCGGAACGCGATGTCCTCGACCTCGACGCCGCGATGCGACAGGCCGGCGGCGTCCATCAAGGCGCGCACGCCGGGGTTGCGGCTCTGGGCGAGCGAACGCAGGCCGTGCATCACCAGCGTGCGGTTCTCGCCGCGCAGCGGCGCCACGTCGGCGACCGTGCCGAGCGCGACGTAGCCGAGCGCGTCGATCAGGAACTCGCGGAACTCGGAGCTGGTCAGCAGGCTCTGGGTCAGGGTCGAGGCGACCGCGGCCGCGAGGCGGAACGCCACGCCGCAGCCGGCGAGTTCCCGATCCGGGTACCCGGCGTCCGGAAGGCGCGGGTTCAGCAGGGCGAAGGGCGAACAGACGTTGTCGTTGGTCCCGTGGTGGTCGGTCACGATCACGTCGATGCCCGCCGCCTGCAGCTCGGCGATCTTCGCGACCGCGTTGGTGCCGTTGTCGACCGAGATCACCAGCCGATGGCCGCCCTGTTTGATCGCGTCGACGCTCGCGGCCGAGAACGAGTAGCCGTCGGCGCGGGCCGGGATGAACGGCTTGCTGCTCGCCGACAGCAGGCCGAAGAACTGGTGCAGCAGCACGGTGCCGCTGATGCCATCGACGTCGTAGTCGCCGTGGATCAGGATCGACTCGCCGCTGCGCAGGGCTTGCCGGATGCGTTCGACGGCCTTCGCCATGTCGCGGAACGCGAACGGATCGTGCAGGGTGCCGAGGTCGGGTCGCAGGAAGCGCTTCGCACGGTCCGGGTCGTCGAGCCCGCGCGCGAGCAGCACCCGCGCCAGCAGGTCGGGCAGGCCGAGCGCCTTCGCCAGGGCCCGTTCGCGTGGATCGGGCTCGGGCGTCTTCGGAGCGGCGCGCAGCATGCGAGGTGAGGTATGGTAGCGAGCTCACTGCCGATGCACAGAACCGACTCGGACCGTTCGGCGGCGCTGCGCCTGCTGCCGCCCGTCGATGCGATCCTGCGTCTGCCGGCGCTGGCGACGCTGCCGCGACCCTTGCTGGCGCGACTCGCGCGCGAATGGCTCGACGACCTGCGCGCCAACGTGCTGCGCGGCGCCCTCGACGCGACCGCGGTCGAGCGTGCTGCCGCGACCGAGGCGCTGGCGGCGGCGATCGTGGAACGCGCGCGGCGGGCGACCGAGCGGCGGCACCGGCGCGTGTTCAATGCAACCGGCGTCGTGCTGCACACCGGCATCGGCCGGGCGCCGCTGTGCGACGCGGCGGTCGAGGCTCTTGCCGGAGCCGCCGGCTACGCGGTGGTGGAGGTCGATCCGCGAAGTGGCGAACGCGACCAGCGCGAACTCGGCGTCGCCGCCTTGCTGCGCGCGATCACCGGCGCTGGCGGGGCGCTGGTCGTCAACAACAACGCGGCGGCGACCACCCTGATGCTCACGGCGTTGACCGCCGGCCGCGAGGTCGTGGTCTCGCGCGGGGAGCTGGTCGAGATCGGTGGTGGCTTCCGCGTGCCCGACGTGATGCGGCGCGCCGGCTGCACGATGGTCGAGGTCGGCGCCACCAACAAGACGCACCTGCGCGACTTCACCGACGCGACGACGCCGGCGACCGCGGCCTGGCTGAAGGTCCATCCGAGCAACTTCCGCATCGAGGGCTTCGCCGGCACGCCATCGGTGGCCGAACTGGTGGCCTCTGCGGCGGGCCGCGAGCTGCTGGTGCTCGACGACCTCGGCTCGGGCCTGTTCTGGAACGAACCGATCGCCGGCCTCGCCGACGAGCCGCGCGTGCAGCAGAGCCTGGCCGCCGGGGCGACGGTCACCTGCGTTTCGGGCGACAAGCTGATGGGTGGGCCGCAGTGCGGCATCCTGCTCGGGGACGCCGCGCGCATCGCTGCCTGCCGCGCACACCCGCTCTACCGCGCGCTGCGCTGCGACAAGCTGACCCTCGCCGCGCTCGAGGCGACGTTGCTCGTCTATCGCGACGGCGAGCCGCTGCGCGAGATTCCGACCCTGCGGCTGCTCGCCGCCGACCCGAAGGAACTGCGCGCGCGCAGCGAACAGCTGGCGGCGGCGCTGCCGGGGATCGGGGCTGTGGTGGTGGCGAGCGAGTCGTTCGCGGGCTCGGGCGCCAACCCGGCGCGGCCGCTGCCGAGCTTCGCCGTGGCGCTGCCGGGCGGCGACGCGCTGTGCGATCGTCTGCGAGCCGCGCGGCCCGTGGCCGTGTTCGCGCGCGTCGCCGAGGGGCGCGTTCTGCTCGACGCGCGCACGCTGCTGCTCGAAGACCTCGCCGCCGTCGCCGCCGCCGTGCGCGCGGCGGTCGGCGCTGCATCGTCATGACCGACCCCACCGACAAGCGCTTGACCCGCTGGGCATCCGGCTCGGGTTGAGCCGCCAAGCTGCCGCCGGGGAGCCTCGGGCAGGTTCTCCAGAAGCTGGGCACGATCGAACATCCCGACCTGCTCGCGGGTCACCGCGGCTTCGAGGATGCGGGGATCTTCCGTCTCGACGCCGAACGCGCCCTGGTGCAGACCGTCGACTTCTTCCCGCCGATGGTCGACGACCCGCGGTGGTTTGGCCGCATCGCCGCGGCGAACTCGCTCTCCGACGTCTACGCGATGGGCGGCAAGCCGCTGACGGTGATGAACCTGGTCGGCTGGCCGCGCGACCTCGATCTCGAGCTGCTCGGCGAAGTGCTCGCCGGCGGCCTCGAGAAGACGAAGGAAGCCGGAGCCGTGCTGTGCGGCGGCCACTCGGTGATGGACCAGGAGGTCAAGTTCGGCCTGTCGGTGACGGGGATCGTGCATCCGCAGCGGTGGTGGCCGAACGGCGGGGCCCGGCGTGGCGACGTGCTGGTGTTGACGAAGCCACTCGGCATCGGGCCGGCGACGACCGCGATCAAGCGCGAGAAGGCGAGCCCGGAGCTGATCGGCGCGGCGATGGCGCAGATGGCCACGCTCAACAAGGCGGCGTGTGAGGCGGTGCTCGATCTCGAAGTGCATGCGTGCACCGACGTGACGGGCTTCGGCCTCGTCGGGCACACGATCGAGATGGCCGACGGCGCAGCACTCGCGCTCGAACTGCGCGCCGCGGACCTGCCGATCCTGGCCGGCGCTCTCGACGTGGTGCGCGCGGGCGTGATGTCCGGCGGCTGCAACCGGGGCAAGCAGCACTTCGGGCCGCGCGTGCGCATCGGGTCGAACGTCGATCCGGCGCTGGCCGATCTGGTGTTCGACGCCGAGACGTCGGGCGGGCTGTTGCTCGCGGTGCCCGAGGCGATCGTCGGCAAGGTCGTGCAGCGCCTGCGCGACGTGGGGGCGCCGAGCCACGCGGTGATCGGCCGCTTCGGGGACCGGCGGCCCGACGCGCCGGCCCTCACGATTGGCTGACCGGCGGCGGGCTGCTCAGCGGCCCAGCAGCGCCTTCTGCGTTTCGTCGAACGGCGGCGGCGTGGTCTTGCCGTGGTCGTGCAGGGACACGACGACGTCGCACACCGACACCTTCTTGCGCGGTCGAACGGGCAGCCCGTTCTCGTAGACCAGCGTTGCGGGCTTGGCTGCGGCATCCGGCTCGGCTTCTTCCTCCTCGTCGTCCTCTTCGACGACAGCGGCACCGCCGGCGCGCTGCACGATCATGACGCCGGCGGCTCCGCCGCCCTGGTCGGCCTTGGTCCAGGCGCGGAAGCGGATCTGGTGCACGAGGGTCGTCGCCGGATCGAGGAACACGGCGATGTCGACCGTCGACGTCGGCGGCGGCGGGGCGGGGCGCTTCTGCCCGGCCTGCGCGCCGATCGCGGCGAAGCGGATCGCACGCCCGAACCCGCTGGCGGTCACCAAAGCCTCGGGCAGCAGGCCCGACCAGACGAGTTCGGCGATCTGGTCGGCGTTCAGCGTCGCCGACACGATCTCGACCGGGCGGTCGTCGAGGGAGCCGACGGTGCGTTGCGTGACCGCGAGGTCCTGCGCCGCGAGGTGCTGCAGCAGCAGCGGGACGTTCGGCACGAACGACAGCGGACTGCCGTCGGCGAATCGCCCCTGGCGCAGGCGCCAGGGCCGTTCGCCGTCCTTCGCGAGCGTGCGGCCGCCAGCCAGCACCAGTTCGTCGTCGTTCTCGCCCGAGAAGGCGACGCGAAGGTGGTCCTGATGCCAGGAGCCCGTGGTGTCGCCCGACGTGGCCGAGCCGGCGAGTTGGGCGAACGGGTTGTCCGCGGCCTTCTTCTTCTTCTCGTCGGGGCCCCAGCGCAGGGTGAAGCCGGTGTCGGCGAGGCTGGCGCTCTTCTTCAGCGCGGCGACCGCGCGCGCTTCGGCCGCGGTCAGTTCGGCGGAAGCGGCAGGCGGCGAGGACTCGGCTTGCGCCAGCAGGGCCGGGGCGAGCACGAACGAGAGCAGCAGAGTGCGCATGCGGGGCCTCACGAACGTCGGGGCCCGGAACTCTAGACTCGCCGAAAGCCTGGCGCTGCGGTCAGGTGCCGAGGTCGGGCGATTGCGGCGGCTTGCCCGGGTCGGCCGGCGGGACCTTCTGCTCGCGCTCCTGCTGCAGTTCGCGCAGCAGCTTGTTGATGCGGATGCCGCCGCCGATGCCCTCGTCGAACACGAACTCGAGCCGCGGAATCGTGCGCGTCGCGAGCGACTTGCCGACCTCGCGCTGGCAGAAGCCGCGGGCGCGGGCCAACGCTTCGGAACTGGCGGCCTTGGCACGGGCCTCGCCGCCTGGTCCGGCCGCGATCACCGACCAGTAGGCCTTGCAGATCGTGAACTCGGCGTCGAGTTCGACGCGGGCGATCGTCACCAGCCCGAGCTTGGGATCGGCGATGTCGCGCTGCAGGACCTCGGCCAGCCGTTGCTTGATCTGCTCCTGCAGTCGTTGGATGCGGCGTTCGTTCATCCGGGCGAGTCGGGCGAGATGATCTCGAGTTGGTGGTCGATCAGGTTGCCGTCCCGCCACTCGTTCAGCTCGTTGACCAGGTGGTCCATCGTGCTGTTGAGGTGGGGGACGTCGCTGCCGGCGACGACGGCGCCGAGCGTCGCGACGGTCGTGGCGTCGAGGTCGTCGATCTCGCTGATCGAGACGTTGAACGAGCGGCGCAGCCGGTCCTTCAACGCCTTGATCACGTTCCGCTTGTCCTTGAGGGACTCCGCGTACGGGATCTCGAGGCTGAACTGGAGCACGCCGATGTGCAGCATGACCGGGATTCCGTCGTGGGCGGGGTCACGGGTCGCTCGGCGTCATCCGCCGAGCGTGCGCTTGACGAGTTCGATCTGCACGAACTCGAGCACGTCGCCGACCTTGATGTCCTGGAAGCCGTCCAGCGTCATGCCGCACTCGAGGCCGGCCTTGACGTCGCGCACGTCCTCTTCGACGCGGCGCAGGCTGCCGAGCTTGCCGGACCACACGACCGTGCCTTCGCGCGACAGGCGCGCGATGGCGCTGCGCCGCACGATGCCGTCGGTGACGCGGCAGCCGGCGATGGTGCCGAACTTGCTCGACTTGAAGGTCGCCTTGACCTCGGCGTGGCCGATGACGTTCTGCACTTCCTGCGGCGCCAGCAGGCCTTCCATCGCGGCCTTCACCTGGTCGAGCAGCTCGTAGATCACGTCGTAGTAGCGGATCTCGACGCCGGCGGCCTCGGCGGCCTGGCGCGCGCTGCTGTCGGCGATCGTGTGGAAGCCGACGATCACGGCCCCCGACGCTTCGGCGAGGCTGACGTCGGTTTCGTTGATGCCGCCAAGGGCACTGTGCACCAGGTTCACGCGCACCTCGGTCGTCGACAGCTCCTCGAGGCACTTGCGCAGCGGCTCGAGCGAACCCATCGCGTCGGCCTTCAGGATCAGCTTGATCTCGCGGACGTTCTTCTCGGCCAGCTTGGCCGACAACGTCTCGAGCGTGACGGCCGAGCGTTCGGCGCGGCCCAGCTCGCGCAGGCGCCGCTGCCGCTCCTCGACCACTTCCTTGGCCTTCTTCGCGTCCTCGACGGCGAACAGCTTGTCGCCCGGCGACGGCAGCCGGTCGAGACCGAACAGCGTCACCGGCGTGCTCGGGCCGGCTTCCTCGAGGTTGTTGCCGTGGTCGTCGATCATCGCGCGGATGCGCGCGAAGCTCTCGCCGCAGACGACCTGGTCCTTGAGGCGCAGCGTGCCGTCGGTCACCAGCAGCGTGACGACGACGCCCTGTTCGGGCGACTGACGGGACTCGACGACGATGCCCTTGCCGCCGGCGTCGGGCCGCGCGCGCAGGTCGAGGATCTCGGATTCGAGGTGGATGCGCTCGAGCAACTCGGGCAGGCCCTTCTTGGTGACGGCCGACACTTCGACCATGCCGGTCGTGCCGCCGAAATCCTCGGACTGCAGCCCCTTGATCATCAGCTGCTGCTTGACCTGCTTGGGCTTGCTCGACGGCAGGTCGGACTTGGTGATCGCGACGACGATCGGCACGTTCGCGGCCTTCGCGTGCGCAATCGCCTCCTCGGTCTGGGGCATCACGCCGTCGTCGCCGGCCACGACCAGCACGACGATGTCGGTGAGTTGCGCACCGCGTGCGCGCATCGCGGTGAACGCCGCGTGGCCCGGGGTGTCGAGGATCACGATCGACTTGCCGTCGTCGCCGGTGACCTTGTAGGCGCCGATGTGTTGCGTGATGCCGCCGGCTTCGTGCTTGGCGACGTCGCTCTGGTGCAACGCGTCCATCAACGACGTCTTGCCGTGGTCGACGTGGCCCATGAACGTCACCACGGGCGCGCGCAGCATCTCCTGTTCGCCCTCGGACTCCTCGACGAGCTGTTCGACCAGCTCGTCCATGGCTTCCTTGTGCTTGACGATCTGGATGTTGCGCTCGAGTTCGAGGCCGACCAACTCGACTTCTTCGTTGGTGAGCAGCGAGTTGATGTTCTTGCCCATCACCTTCAGCTTGAGCATGAAGGTCTGCAGCAGCTCGACGACCGTCACGCCCAGTGCGGCGGACAGCGCCTTCATCGACACCGGTTCTTCGACCTCGACGACCTTGGTCGGGTCGATCGTCGGCGCGACCTTGGTGCGGCGGGCGCCGCCGGGGCCGCCGCGGCTGTCGCGCATGCCCGGGCCACCCCGGTAGCCACCGGGGCCGGCCGGCGGGCGGCGCACGCCTCCGGACTGCTGCGTCGGGCGCATGCCGCTGCGCTGCTGCAGCTTGGCAAGCGCCTGCCGCTTGATGTTGCCGGGACCCGCGGGCGCCGAGCGCTGCTTGGCATCGCGGATCTGGTCCTGCGCCAGTTCGATGCGGCCGACGATCGTCGCCTTCTTCTGCGGCACCAGCAGCTTGCGCACCGCGTCGCCTTCGTCGGCCCGGGCCGCAGGCGCGACCGGTTCGGGGGGAGCGGCTGGTGCTGCGGCTGGGGGCGGCGGCGGCGGCGCGACGGGTGCCGGTGGCGGCGGCGCGGCCACGGCCGGCGCGATCGGAGGGGGCTCGACCGGCGCCACGCTCGCGACGACCGCGGGCGCGGGCGGCGGAACTTCGACCGGCGGCCGCGGCGGCGCCTTGCGCACGAGCTCGACGACGGGTTCGGGCTCAGGTGCTGGCGGCGCGATGTCGTCCGCGGCTTCGTCCTTCTTGCCGGGCAGCTTCTTCGGCGACGGCTTCGGCAGCGCCTTCTTCAGCGCGGAGTCCTTCGCTTCCTTGCGCGGAGGCGGTGCCGGCTCGGGGGCGGTCGCCGTGTCGTCGACCGCCACTTCGGTGGGCGCCGTCAACGACTTCTTCTTCAGGATGCCCGGGGTGGGAGGGGCTTCCGTGCCCGCCGGCTGCTTCTTGAGGCCCTGTGCCGACAAGCGGGCTTCGACCATCATCAGGTCGCCGTCGTCCAGCACCGTCATGTGCCCCTTGACCTTGTCGAAGCCGATCTCGCGCAGCAGCTTCGCCAGGTCGGGACCCTTCATCCCGTAGTCCTTGGCCAGCTCGAACACTCGTACCTTTTTCAATCGGCTTGCTCCTCCCGTCGGCGACCGACGCGCGTCGTGCGCGCCGCGGGAATGTCCTGGTGGATGCTAGGGGGTGCTTGGTCGGAGAACTGGAAAGGGCGCTCAGGAAAGCGAGTCGCCAGCGTTGCCCGCGGCGTCGCCGCCGCCCGCTTCGGGGCGGTCCGGTGCTGGCGGCGCCTCGGTGGCGGTTCCGCCGCTGCCGTCGCCGGCCGTTTCCTCGGCAACCGAACGCTCGAGTTCGGCGCGCGTCATGATGTCGATGTCCCAGCCGGTCAGCTTGCTCGCCAGGCGAACGTTCTGGCCCTTGCGACCGATCGCGAGCGACTGCTGGTCCTCGCTGACGATCACCAGCGCCTTCTTGGCCGGCGGATCGAGCGTGATGTCGCCGACTTCGCTCGGCTTCAGCGCGTTGGCGATCAGCGTCGACGGGTCGCTGTTCCAGCGGATGATGTCGATGCGCTCGCCGTTGAGCTCGTCGATGATCGACTTGATGCGGTTGCCGCGCACGCCGACGCAGGCGCCGACACAATCGACCTTGTCGTCGGCCGAATCGACCGCCAGCTTGGTGCGGTAGCCCGGCTCGCGTTCGATGCGGCGGATGTTGATCGTGCCGTCGGCGATCTCGGGCACTTCGAGTTCGAACAGCGCGCGCACCAGGTCGCGGTGGGTGCGGCTCAGGATCACCTTGACGCGCGGCCCGACCTTCTTGACCTCGAACACCAGCGCGCGGATGCGTTCGCCGATGTTGTACGACTCGCTGCGCACCTTTTCGGCGCGCGGCAGGATGCCCTCGGTGGTGCGGCCGAGGTTGACGATCACGGTGTCGCCTTCGAAGCGCTGGATCGTGCCGCTGACGATCTCGCCGATCTTCTTCTCGTACTCGGCGAACACGACGTCGCGCTCGGCCTCGCGGATGCGGCCGGTGATCGCCTGGCGCACCGACATCGCGAAGATGCGGCCCTGCTCCTCCATCGACACGTCGTAGTTGCAGACGAACTCGCCGGTTTCGCGGTCGAGGGCGATCTCGACGTCGTCGACGCCGTATTTCTTCGCCAGCGCCTGCGCCATCGCCTGCTCGATGGCGACGATGAGCGCTTCCTTGTCGATCTCCTTGTCGCGCGCGATGGAGTCGATGAAGCGAAGGATGTCGGAGTTGTTTGCCATGGCCGGCGGCGGCGGTTCGGCGCGATGGGAGACGGTGGGGGGAAAAAGCCAACCCGGGCAGTCGGCAGAATCCCCGCACCCCGAACCTGGATTCGGGGCTTCCTGACCGGCGGTGTGCCGTTCGCGGAGCGTCTGCCGACTGTCCGGGCTAGCCGGGAGATCGGTACTCGCGTCCGCCGGGCGGCATTCGCGAGGGCGGAGATGCTAGCCAGGGCAGCAGGACCGTCAAGCCAACGTTCCGCAGGACACGCGGTTACCTTCGCTGGCCGCGGGCTAGAGTGGGTCGTCTCGATGCCCTCGCTACGCCGACCGCTGCGCCTGCGCCCGTTCACCCTCGCCGACGCGAGCGCGATCGAGTCGTGGCTCGATGGCCATGGCTTGTCGGTCCCGGCCGGCGCCCTGCGCCGCCAGTGGCCAGAACGGCTGCTCGCCGATGCCCGCATCCGCACGTCGATCGCGGAGGCCGATGGCAGCCGGGTGGGCTTCGTGCGGTTCGACTGCGGGCCCGACCAGATCGCCGAAGTGACGATCGTGGTCGCTCCCGGCCTGCGGCGTTCGGGCTGCGGCTCGGCGATGTTCGCGGCGGCCCTGCACCAGGCACGGGGGCTCGGCCTGCGCGCGCTGGTCGCGTCGGTCGACGTCGGCAACGCCCCTGCGCTCGCGTTCTTCGCCGACCAGGGCTTCGTGCAGGACGGCATGGTCGGCGACCGGATCCGCATGCGGCGGCTGGTGCATGCCGGGGTGCACGCCGAGCCGCTCGACATCGGCTGACGGTCGCGGCGGGCTGCTACGGCAGGCCGGTTTGGATGCGGACCACCGGCGCGCGTGAGCGATCGTCACACAGTTGTGTAACTCGGTTGCGTGCGGGGTGCGCGACGGACGCCCCTGCCTAGCCTGTTGCGTCCTCCCGACCCGATCCCGAACGCACCCATGATCCACACGCGTCCGATCCTCCTTCCGACCCTCCTCCTCACGGCCGTCTGCCGCGTGATCGCGCAGGACGGCAGCGCCGCCCTGCCGATCGCCGGCGGCCCCGAGAGCGTCTTCTCGCCGTTCTACGACCTCACGATCGTGCACGTGAACACGCCCGGCCACCCGACGAACGTCGTTCCGGGAGTCGGCGCCCCGTTCCGGGCCGGCGGCACTGGCACTTCGGCGTTCGAGCGGCCGTGGATCTGCTCCACGGGAGCGAACCTCGCGATCAATGTCGTCGCCGGCGCGCCGGCGGTCACGGCCGACGACGACGTGCTGCTGCGCAACGGCGCATTGCTGCTGCGCGAGGGATCGCCGGCTCCGTGGGCTGCCGGCCAGAACGTCGGCACCATCGACCCCGACCTGGCGATCAACGCGGCGGGCCACGTCCTGTTCGGCAACAACGTCGCTCCTGCGACCACGTTGGACGACTACATCGCGTTCTTCGACGGTTCGACGTGGTCGGTGCTGGCGCAGGAAGGACAGCCCACGCCGGCCGGCGGCACGTGGAGTTCTTCGATCGACAGCGCCGCCCTGACCGACACCGGGGCCACCTACTGGCGTGATGGCGCCATCGGCGGCCTGCCGACGGCCAACAACGCGATGGTCACGCTGGCCGGTGTGGCGGTGCAGTTGCAGAAAGGCATCACCGTGCCGCTGCTGCAGGCGGGTGGCGCCACGAACACGTGGGAGAACTTCAGCCTCAACCGGGTCTACACCTCGCCGGATGGAACGCAGGTGATGGTGCTCGGCGACACGAATGGGCCGACGACAGGGGACTTCGTGCTGACGATCAACAACGTCGTCTTCATCCAGGAAGGCCAGCCGCTGCCCGGCAGTTCGTTCGTCAGCAACGTCAGCACGATCGGCAAGGCCTGGTTCGACGGCGCCGGCAACTGGTACGCGCGCGGCTCCAACGCGGATGCCAACGACTGGATCGTGCGCAACGGCGTCCTGCTCGCCGACTCCTCGGGTGGCAGCGAAGTCGTGGCGGGGTCGGGCGAGTTCTTCGACGATGCGACGTTCACGGCCTGCTTCTTCTGCATGGACGGCAACACGTTCGGCCAACGCGTGTTCGGCGGCGTGACCACCGCACCGGCGACATCGAACGGCGTGCTGGTCTTCGAAGACGCGACGGGGTTCCGCCGCGTCATCGCCCGCGAGAGCGATCCGATCGACATGGACGGCAACGGGCTGTTCGACGACGACCGCTTCTTCAACACCTTCGGCGACGACGACGTGCTGCTGCAGAACGACGGAACCGTCGTCTTCACCGCCACGCTCAAGAACGCGGCGGGCGCCGCCGTCGACCAGGGCCTGTTCCGGCTGGTGCCGCGGTCGGCGAGCTGCACGCTGCGCAACGGCAACAACATCAACCCCGTCGCCCTGACGTGCGTGACGCCGCCCGTGCTCGGCACCACGTGGAGCCTCGCGGTGACCTCCGGCCCGCAAACCCTGGTGACCGGCGTGTTCCTCTCCACGGCGCCGGTGGCGCCTACGCCGCTGCTCGGCTACGAGCTGCTGGTCGCGTTCCCGGTCGCCGAGATGCCGACGACGTTCCCGCTGCCGGCGGCGATGAAGTTCCTCGGCCTCGAGGTCTTCCTGCAGGGGCTGCGCGTCGACTGGAACGGCTTCGACTACGTCTACGTGCCGACCAACGCCCAGGACGTCGTGCTCGGATTCTGATGCGGTCGCTGTCGGCGATGCCAGCGTCGGCTTGACCGACGCGGGCGTCGCCGGAAGCATGCGCGGCCCCCGAGGTCGCCATGCAAACCGTCTCCGTCAGGCAAGCGCTCGCCGGCCAGGTCGCCGTCGGCAGCAAGGTCGAAGTCCGCGGCTGGGTGCGCACGCGGCGCGACAGCAAAGCGGGCATCTCGTTCGTCCAGCTCAGTGACGGCAGCTGCCAGGGCACGCTGCAGGTCGTCGCGCCGAACACGCTGGCCAACTACCAGGACGGCGTGTTGAAGCTGACCGCCGGCAGCTCGCTGATCGCGCGCGGCACGCTGGTCGCGAGCCAGGGCAAGGGCCAGTCGGTCGAAGTGCAGGCCGACGCGATCGAGATCTGCGGGCTCGTCGACGATCCCGAGACCTACCCGGTCCAGCCCAAGGAACACACGCTCGAATTCCTGCGCGAGGTGGCGCACCTGCGGCCGCGCACCAACACGTTCGGCGCGGTCGCGCGCATCCGCCACGCGGCGTCGTTCGCGATCCACCAGTTCTTCACCCAGGAGGGTTTCTTCTGGGTCAACACGCCGATCATCACCGCCAGCGACGCCGAAGGGGCGGGCCAGATGTTCCGCGTCAGCACGCTCGACGTGCAGAACCTGCCGAAGGACGACCACGGCAAGACCGACTGGAAGAAGGACTTCTTCGGCCGCGAGACGTTCCTCACCGTGTCCGGCCAGCTCAACGTCGAGGCCTACTGCCTCGCGCTGTCGAAGGTCTACACCTTCGGCCCGACGTTCCGCGCCGAGAACAGCAACACCACGCGCCACCTCGCCGAGTTCTGGATGATCGAGCCGGAGATCGCGTTCGCCGATCTGGCCGCCGACGCCGACCTCGCCGAGCGCTTCCTCAAGCACGTCTTCCGCCACGTTCTCGCCGAGCGCGCCGACGACCTGAAGTTCTGCGACGAGCGCATCCAGAAGGGCGTGATCGCGCGTCTCGAGACGTTCCTCGCGCAGTCGTTCGAGCGGCTCGACTACACCGCCGCGATCGAGGTCCTGCAGCGCGCCAAGAAGAAGTTCGACTACGCCCCGCAGTGGGGCATGGACCTGCAGACCGAGCACGAGCGGTACCTGTGCGAGGAGCACGTCGGCCGCCCGGTGGTGGTGATGAACTACCCGGAGGCGATCAAGGCGTTCTACATGCGCAGCAACCCCGACGGCCGCACCGTCGCGGCGATGGACATCCTCGCGCCCGGCATCGGCGAGATCATCGGCGGCTCGCAACGCGAGGAACGGCTCGACGTGCTCGACGCGCGCATGCGCAAGATGGGGTTGGACCCTGCGCACTACGGTTGGTACCGCGACCTGCGGCGCTACGGCACGGTGCCGCACGCCGGCTTCGGCCTCGGCTTCGAGCGGCTGCTCGTCTACATCTGCGGGCTCGCCAACATCCGCGACGCGATCCCGTATCCGCGCGTGCCGGGCTGGGCGGCGTTCTGACGGGAGCCGGCGCTCGGTCCTCCATGCGCGCCACGCTGCTGCTGTCGATGCTCGCGGTGTGGGCGCTCGCCGCGGCGGCGTGGCCGCAGTTGCCCGCGCGGGTGCCGATCCACTTCGACCTGGCCGGTCGGCCCGACGGTTGGGCCGCGCGCAGTGCGTTGTGGTGGTTCCTGCTGCCGGCGTTCGCGACCACGATCGGCGTCGTGATGGGGTGGCTGCTGCCGCGGTGGATGCTGGCGATGGCGCGGGCCAACTCGCGCTGGCTCAACATGCCGCGCAAGGCGGAGTTCATGGCGCTGCCGCTGGCGGCGCGCGAACGCGCGGTGCAGGCGCCGGTCGATTGGCTGCGCGCGCTCGTCGTCGGCGTGCAGGCGCTAGTCGGCTGGATCGTCTACGGCAGCGCGCGCGTTGCGGCGGGGGACTGGCAGGCGCTGCCGCCCGCGGTGTCGTTCGTGCTGCTTGGCGCCGTGCTGGCCTGCGCCATCGGCCTCGGCATTGCCGGTGCGCGGTCGGTGCGGCGCGAGGTCGAGCGCGCCAGCAGCGGTTCGCCGTAGACGATCGCTACGGCCCGAGGCCGCTCGGCAGTTCGGGCTCGTCGCCGGTGCCGGTGAGCACGCGCCGGAAACACCAGAAGGTGAGCCCGGCGACGGCAGACATCGAGACCAGCATGAACGTCCAGCCGAGAGCGTTGAGGGTCGCGAGCATGGCAGTCTCCTTCAGTCCTTGACCGGCAGCCGGCCGTCGAGATCGAGTCCTTGGGCGCGCCAACGTTTGGCGCCCACCGCGGTGATGGCGAGGATCGCGCCGATGGTCAGCAGGATCAGCACCCACGTCTTGCGGGCGTCCGCCGAAGTCTCGGTGTCGGCCCACAACGTCCGCCAGTAGCCCGGGACGTCGTTGATGCAGAACCCGACGATCACCACCAGCAGGAACGCCGGCGACACGTACTTGATGATGAAGCGGAATGCGGTCGGGATGCGCATCTGCGCGCCGTGATGCGCCTCTTGCAGGCCGCGGTCGACGCCGAACACCCAGCCGAACGCGATGATCTGCACGGCGGCGACGACCAGGATGAAGAACGTGCCGACCCAGAAGTCGATGGTGTCGAGTGCGATCAGGTTCTTGCTGTACCACAGCACGAAGAAGTTGCCGGCGAGCCCCCAGGCGGTGACCGCGATCGTGGACTGCACGCGGTTGATGCCGAGACTCTCCTCGAGGAACGCCTTGGTCGGCTGCAGCATCGACAGCGAACTGGTGATCGCAGCGAGGAACAGGATCAGGAAGAAGGCGGCGCCGAAGAAGTTGCCGCCCGGCATCTGCGCGAACACCATCGGCAGCGTCTTGAAGCCGAGGCTGACCGAACCGCCGGAAGCACCTTCCATCGTCGCCGCGACGCCGATGAACACCACCGAGGCGGTGACGGCGATGGTGCCGCCGAGGATCACCTCGAAGAACTCGTTCGTCGACGACGACGTCAGGCCCGACAGCACCACGTCGTCCTTCTTCTTCAGGTAGCTGGCGTAGTTGATGATGACGCCGAAGCCGACCGACAGGCTGAAGAAGATCTGGCCGGCGGCTGCCAGCCAGGTCTTGAAGGTCCAGAGCTTGTCGAAGTCCGGGTTCCACAGGAAGCCGAGCCCGTCGCTGACCGACTGGCCCGTGGTCCCGGCGGGCGAGTCGAGCGTCAGCACGCGCGCGAGGATGACGAAGCCCAGGATCGCCATCACCGGCATCGCGTACTTGCAGACGGTCTCGATGCCCTTCGAGAGCCCTCGGAAGACGAACCAGATGTTGATCGCGGCGACCAGCAGGAACGTCCAGACGATCGGATGCACGCCGTCGGTGAACAGCGCGCCGTTCGCCTTGGCGCCGGTGATCGTCGCGAAGTAGCCGTGCGTCGTCTCGACTTGCGCCGCCATCGGCGCGTTGCCATCGACGCCGATGCCGCCGCTCAGGTACTGGAAGACGTAGTAGAGGCACCACGACTCGACGAGCACGTACCAGAAGTAGACGCCGATCGGGATCAGCACGCCGAAGCCGCCGAGGTAGCGGCCGACGGCGCCCTTGCACCAGACGCCGAGGATCGCCGGCGCGCTGTGGAACCCCTTCAAGCCGCCGTAGCGGCCCATCGCCCACTCCGCCCAGCCGATCGGGATGCCGAGCAGCAGCAGCGCCAGCAGGTAAGGGATCAGGAACGCGCCGCCGCCGTTCGCCGCCGCTTGCCCCGGGAAGCGCAGGAAGTTGCCGAGGCCGACCGCCGAGCCGGCGACCGCGAGGATGACACCGAGGCGCGAGCCCCACTGTTGCGTTGGTTGCTTCGTCATGCGCGAGCGAACGAGCGATTGAGCGTGGCGGCGGGACTGTCGCGTTGGCGGCAGGTCGATGCAACGAGACCTTGCGAGAAACGCCCGGCCGGCGCGCCCGTGGGCCCGGCCCTTCCCTCGCCGATGCGTGCTCGCTCCAATGCGCCGCCCGATCACCCATGGCCAGTTCGAAGTCGAAGCAGAAGCACCCCAACGCCATCCACCTGACCGTCGTCAACGTGCCGCGGGCCGCGCGCTTCTACGAGGAGAAGCTCGGGTTCAAGACGATCGAGTCCTTCCCGCCCGAGAAGCCGGTGTGGGCGAACGTGGTGCTCAACGGCCAGTCGATCATGCTCGGCGAGTTGCCGTCGTTGCAGGAGGCGCGGCAGTTCGGGATGGACCAGGCGGAGATCGAGGTGCTGAAGCAGGACGCGCGCGCCTTCGCGCGTGGTGGGCCCGGCACCGGCGTCAGCTACTACGTGAAGGTGAAGGACGTCGACGCGTTCGCGCGCCGGCTCAAGAAGCGCCGCGTCAAGCCGCTGCTGCCGCCGAAGACGCAGTTCTACGGCATCCGCGACGTGCAGGTGACCGACCTCGACGGCTACCGCCTGGTCTTCTACACGCCGGCTGCGCCCAGCAACCCGCCGGCGGGCTCGGCATCGCCGGCGTGAGGGGTTGGTGAGGGTGCGGATCGCTGGCTAGACTCGCGCGGGACCGCGTCCGCCCCTTCGGCCGCGGTGGCTCGTTCCATCGCTTGCGGAGGTTGCCTTGCGCGCACTCGCTGCCGTCGTTCCGTTCGTTGCCATGGCCGTCCTGACCGCACCGCTGGCGCGGGCGCAATGGGCGACGTTCCAGGACCAGACCGCGACGCGTCTTGTCGCCACGTCGGGTCTCGGCTCCGCCGATCCGCAGGAGAAGGACTACGCGTACGCCGACTTCGATCAGGACGGCGACATTGACCTGGTCTGCGTGCGCAAGCAGCCGGCGTCGACGAGCGGCCACTTCCCGAACGTGCTGTTCATGAACGAAGGCGGCGTGCTGCGCGACCGCACGGCGCTCTACGCCAGTGCTTCGCTGGTGCCGGGCAGCAGCGGCATGCTCGATGCGACGAACGACCGCGACGTGCTGGCGATCGACGTCACCGGCGACGGCTGGCTCGATCTGGTCACCTGCACCACGCTGACCTCGACGATGCCGCAGTACATCCGCGTGCCGCGCGTCTACGTCAACCTCGGTGACGACGCCGTCGGCAACTGGCAGGGGTTCCTCTACGACGACATGCTGCGCATCAGCGACGCGAGCTGGGGCGGCAACCACCGGTTCTGCGCCGTGGCCGCGGGGGACATCGACAACGACGGCGACCTCGACCTCTACTTCGGCGACTACGATCGTGGTGGCGGCCCGGATCCGAACGACCGGATCATGCGGAACAACGGGGCGGGCTACTTCACCGACGTGACGGCGACGCAGCTGCCCAACCCGCTGAACGTCTCGAACTTCGTGACCAGCGCGCAGATGGCCGACTTCAACCTCGACGGCCGCATCGACTACGCGCGCAACAACGTGGTGGGGGTGGACATCACCTACAACAACGGGGCCGGGGGTCCCGGCTTCTACGGCACGCGGCAGGCCGTGTACTCGGGCGCCGCGTACCACTTCAACCTCGGCGACCTCAACAACGACGGGCTGCCCGACATCGTCGTCAGCGACGACGGGCAGGATCGCTACGTGCTGAACGAGGGCGTCGTCGGTGGCGTGGCGACCTGGGGACCGTCGCTGGCCTTCACCTACAACGGCGGCGGCACTGACGACGGCTTCGGCGGCACGAGCCGCATCGTCGACCTCAACAACGACGGCTGGAACGACGTCCTGATCGCCGACTTCGACGTCGACTTGACGGGTTGCGGCCGGCGCACCCACATCTTCCGCAACCTTGGCAACGCGCCGAACGTGACGCTGCAGGAGCAGCTGGTCGGTGGTGCGGTGTGCGGCATTCCGACCGGAATGCTGAGCGGCACCTACGACATCGCGGTCTTCGACATCGACGGCGACGGCTGGAAGGACATGGTGATCGGTCGATGCACCGGCACGCAGGTGTGGATGAACGTGCCGCCGACGGGACTCGCGTTCTCGTACCCCAACGGGCTGCCGACGTTCATCGACCCGGGGGTGAGCCACCCGCTGGTCGTGCAGGTGGCGGGGGTCGGTGGCGCCGTGCCCGCCGCCGGTACCGGCGTCGTCCACTGGTCGATCGGCAATGGGCCGTGGCAGCAGGCGCCGATGCTCGATCTCGGTCCGGGCCTCTACCTGGCCTCGCTCCCGGCGATGACGTGCACCACCGCGATCCGCTACTACGTGCGCGTCAACAGCCAGACGAGCGTGACGTATTCCGACCCGCCGACCGCGCCGACCGCGAGCTTCTCCGCGGTCGCCGCCGCGGATACCCAGCTGGTCTACGAGAGCGGCTTCGAGTCGCCGGTCCTCGGTTGGACCGTGACCAACACCGCGCTGACCGGCGGCGCCTGGGAGATCGCGACTCCGAACGCGACCAATGTCGGTGCGCAGTTCGCAGCGCCGCCCTTCGACGCCGAGAACCTCGCGACGGCGACGAAATGCTGGGTGACGCAGAACGGGGTCTTCGGCGGGCTCGCCAACGACGCCGACGTCGACGGCGGGCCGACCGACCTGATCTCGCCGCCGCTGAACTTCGCGGGCAGCGATGGCTTCATCAGCTACCGACGCTGGTTCTTCTCGAGCACTGCCGAGGACACCCTGCTCGTGCACGTCAGCAACGACGGCGCCACCTGGGTGCAGGTCGAATCGGTGGCGTCGACGGGGAACAACCAGTGGCTGCAGCGCCAGTTCCGCGTCAGTGACCACGTGCTGCCGACCAACCAGGTGCGCGTCCGCTTCCGCACCTCGGACAACCCGAACAACTCGACGGTCGAGGCGGCGATCGATGTGTTCCGCGCCGAGGCGTTCCGCTGCTCGCCGTGCCAGGAGATGATCCCGCTGGCGACGAACGGCAACGCGCTGATTTCCGTGTGCGGAGGTGCGCTGCCGGTGCCGGGCACGTGGGCGACGCTGCAACTCGTCAGCCTGCCGGTCTCGAGCCCGGCGTATGTGGTGTTCGACCTGCCGCTGCTGCCGACGCCGTGGCGCGGCGGCACGCTGCTGTCGCCGGCACCGATCCTGTTCGGCGAAGTCCTGGCCGATGCGTTCGGCAACTGGGAAGCGTCGCTGCCCCTCGGCGGCCTGGTGCCGCCCGGGATCGCCGTGCACGCCCAGGCGGTCTACCTCAGCGCGCCGCATCCGTTCGGCACCGGCCAGACGAACGTCGTCAAGCTGCAGTGGTGAGCCGGTGCGGCGGGCCTCGCCCCGCCGTACGCAAATGCGTATCGAGGCAGCCGCTCCGGCGGCTGTCGCGCGCGCCGGGACGAGGTAAGCTCGGTTGCCCTCGTCTCCCCAACCCAGTCCTCCGCGGAGTTTCATGCGCGCACTCGTCACTGCTCTCTCCACTCTCGCCGTTGCCACACCGCTCCTCGCCCAACGCGTCGCCGAAGTCGAACCCAACGACTCGGCCGCCACGGCGCAAGCCGTCGCGCTTGGCGTGCAGATCGACGCCAACCTGATCGCGGGCGAGTCCGACTGGTTCGCGTTCACGACCGTAGCGGACGGCGAGATGCGCTTCACGACCAGCGGCGGCATCGACACGCGCATCGAGATCTTCGACGCCACCGGCGTGGTGCTGTTCGCCGGCAACGACGACTCCCGCTCCCTGCAGAGCGACATCACGATCAACCTGGTTGCCGGCGCGTACGCTGCCCGCCTGTTCGGCTTCACCACCACGACGGCCGGCGCGTACTCGCTCGACATCTCGCGCACGTCGCCGCTGAAGGCCTACACGGACTTGGAGTCCGAACCCAACGACACGGTCGCCACGGCCAACTTGCTGATCGGCGGCTTCATCAACAACGCGCAGGTGTCCGGCAGCTTGAGCAGCGCTGCCGACATCGACGTCTACCAGATCATCCTGGCGGCCCCGAAGTCCGGGCTCTACGTCCAGGTCGGCGAGGGTGACGCGCCGTGGATGAGCGGCCACCGTGTCGAGTTCTGGGACAACAACGGCGTCTTGGTGCCGGCGGCGACGCTCGGCGTCAATGCCCTCGACTCGGGCACCTACAACAGCCGTTCGAGCGCGCAACGCGTCTGGCCGGCGGGCACCTACCACGTGGTGGTCCGCGCTCGCGCTACCGCGCCCGCCTACAACCCGATTCCGCTCGGCAACTACCGTCTGGAGATCGGCGTCATGCCGATCGGCACGGGCGTCCAGGTTCCAGAGGCTGCGGAGCCCAACAACACGATCGCGACCGCAACTCCGCTTGCGCCCGGCGACGTCGGCCTCGGCAGCATCTCGAACTCGACCGGTGCGGACCCGACCGACCTCTGGGGGCCATTCGTCGCCGGCCCCAACGGCTCGATGCTGACGTTCCAGACCACGGGCGTTCCCGTCGGCGGGATCCTCGACACGACGATCCGTCTGTGGCAGGTGGCCTACCCGGCGACGGTGCCGCCGACGTTGGTCGTGCCAGCGACCGGCACGTTCAACCCGACGACCGTGACCTTCACCACCGGCAACATCCTCGAGACGGTGGCCGGTTCGTCGCACGCGCGCGGCGTCACGACGTTCTTCATGACGGGGCAGGTCTACTACCTCGAAGTCGTTAGCCCGGGAACCACGGCTGCGCAGACCGGCAGCTACACGATCGAAGTCAGCACGAACCAGGCGCCGATGTTCGTCACCAGCAGCTACACGATCCTTGCGGCGAACGGGACCTGCGGCGTGGCGCCAATCCCGGCGCTGACGCGCCAGTTCACCAATGAGGCGCCGACCGTCGGCCAGACGTTCGTTCGCCAGGCGACGAACCTGAACGGCGTCGCCGCGCTGCAGGTGCTGGGTCTCGAGAGCGTGGCGCCGATCGACATCGTCGGCCTCGGGTTCAGTCTCGGGGCGGTGGGCAGCTGCTTCCTGAACGTGAGCCCGGACCTGGTCAACGTCATCGCCGCTGGCGACATCGTGTTCAACGTGCCGAAGAACGTGTCGCTGCGCGGCGCCTACGTCTGGGAGCAGATCGTCGACGTGCAGAGCATCAGCCCGGTCGACCTGCAGATGGGCAACTACGCGCGCATCCTGATCGGCGAGCGAAGCTGGTAGCCCGACGACGCGGGAATCAGCGCGCGCCGAGGCCGGCGCGCAGCCGCGCCGCCGAAACGGCGGCCGGCAGCGAGTTGATGTACATGTCGCCGCCGAGCTCGAGCCCGGCCATCTGGCCGGTGCGCGGCTGCAGCTCGAAGTGCCAGTGGAACGCCGTGCGCGGCACGCGGTGCAGCCACATGTTGAAGGCCGGCCGCTTCAGACCGTTGCCGACCGCCGCGAACAGCGCGTGCAGTGCCTCGACGAGCGAGTCCAGGTCGGTGGTCAGGAAGTCGTCGTCGCACCGGGTCGGCAACAGCCAGGTCTCGTGCGGCAGCTTCGGCGGGTCGGGCGCCAGCACCATGTGATGCGCCGTGCGCGCGATCAGACGGCCTTCCGCGCCGGCGGTGGCCATGGTCGCGCACCACGGACAGTGGGCGAGTTCCGCGCGGCGACGCTGCTCCAGTTGCAGGCGTGGCGGCAGGTCGGGCAGCCCGAGGATCTGGCTGTGGTTGTGCGCGATCGATGCACCAGCGAGCGCGCCGACGTTCTTGAACCAGTAGCCGCAGGCGATGCCTGGTCGCGACTCGAGTGCTGCGATGCGACGCTGCGTCAACGCCAGCACCTGCCGCCAGGTCGCCCGATCGAGGTCGGCGGGCTGATCGCAGTGCGCGCGACCCTCGGCGATCACTTCGTGGTGCGCGTTCGCCGGGTACTTGTTGGGGAACGCGCGAACGGTCCAGCCCGGGCCATCGGGCCGGCTGCCGGCGTCGCGCACCGCGTCGACCTCGGCCGGCGTCGCCGCCTCTTCCCCCTGGCAGAACGGGCATGCGGCGGTGCTCGCATGCGAGCCGGTGAGCATTGGCCGCTGCTGCCGCTGCGGCGCCATCAGGATCGGCCGCCCGGTCGTCGGATCGACGAGCGTCTGCGGGGCGGAGCGATCGACGTCGGCCATCGTGCCGACGATAGCCGGCACGATGACCCATGCCAGCGCACCGTCAGGGCGTGATCGAGCGCACGTGCAGGGCGCCGGGCAGCGCCTGTGCGGGGTTCTGCGCCTGCGGCCCGAACGCGCGGAAGCGTGCCCGCAGGGTCACGCGCGCACCCGGTGCGTAGACGAACCAGCGCTGGGCGTTCGCGAACTCCTCGGCGAGCGGTGGTGGCGCCAGTTCGAGACCGTGCACGAGCAGGGACGCGCCGCTGGTGGGCAACGCCAGTCGCCCGTCGGCGGGCACGACGAACTCGGCCCGTACGTGATGGTCGGCGAAGTAGCCCGTGCTTGCCGTCGGCAGCGACGAACACGCCGAGCCGGCGATGGCGAGCAGCGACGCAGCGCCTACGATGCGGCGATGAGCGGCGGCATCGCGCTGCGCGGCAACCTGCTGGCCGTGACCTGGTCTGCGTCGCGCGGGCATGTGTTCCTGTTCGACGTGGAGGCGCGGCAACGCGTCTCGACGTGGACGCTGCCGCCTGGCGCGTCAGGCTACTCGGACGCCGCCGGCGTGGCGATCGACGACGCCTACCACTTGTTCGTCGCCGACCCGCAGAACGACCGCGTGCTGCACTACAGCCCGTTCGGGCGCCTGTTGGCGACGTTCGGTGCTCCGGCTCCCGAGGTCGGCGACGCCGGCCGCGACCGGCCGGGCGTGCTCGATCGCCCGTACGCCGTCGCGGTGCACGGCGATGTGGTGTACGTGGCCGGGGGGGATCAGCCGCGGCGGCGCGCCGTCCAGCGGTTCTCCCGCGAGGGCGCGGTGGGGAAGCCGCTGGCGGCCCGCGGCGATCCCGACGCCCGCTTCGGCGCGCCGCGGGGGCTGGCCGCCGACGCTGCCGGCGTGCTGGTCGCCGACACCTTGCGCGGTGCGCTCCTGCGCTACCGCGGCGACGGCACGTTCGTGCACGAACTGCCGTGCGGCGCGCCGGGGGCTCTCGCGCGGCCGATCGCCGTGCTGCCATGGCGCGGCGGCGCCTGCCTGTTCGTCGATCGCGGCGACGCCACCGGCTTGCGCGCCTGCGATGCCTCCGGCGGGCCGCTCGCGCTTCCAACGGACGTCGGCCGCTGCGACAAGCCGCAGGCGCTCGCCGCCGACCGCTGCGGTCGGGTCTACGTGCTCGATCGCGATGGCGAGCGCGTGCTTCGTTTCACGCCCGACCTGCAGCTCGATCAGGAGCTGCTCGATCTCGGCGAGTGGTTCGACGGCGCGGATCACGATGCAGCACCGGGTTCGTGAGGTTCGTGATCACGCCGTTGTGAAAAACTCTCGGCAGCGTGCTTGCGCACGGGCGAACGATCGCTAAGAGTGTGGGCGCTGGTGCGGTTGGGTGCGTTTGGGCGGTCAGCCTCGTCCGTGGATGTGGACAACGATTCACACCTGGACCGGGTGCCCTCGCGCCGAGTTGCCCCGGCTCGTCCCGTTCGTTCTCGATGGGATTCCGGCGGCCACCTCCCATGCAAGGGCCGTCGGCGTCCATGGCCTGGAGGGCTCTCCTTGGATCGTATCCGCATCCGGGGTGGCCGCGACCTGCGCGGCACCGTTCGTGTTTCCGGTAGCAAGAATGGCGCGCTGCCGATCCTGGCGGCGTCGTTGCTCGTCGACGGTCCGATCGTGCTGCGCAACATGCCGCGGCTGACCGACGTCGAGAACCTGCTGCGCATCCTGTCGAAGCTCGGCGTCGTGCACGCCTGGCGCGGCGACACGCTCGAACTCGAGGCTCGGGACAAGACCGTCTACACCGCACCGTACGATCTCGTGCGCACGATGCGGGCGAGCTTCGTCGTGCTCGGGCCGTTGTGGGCGCGGCGTCGCGTCGCGCGCGTGAGCTATCCCGGCGGCTGCGTGTTCGGCCATCGCCCGGTCGACCTGCACCTGAAGGGTCTCGCCGGGCTTGGCGGCAAGATCGAGCACGTCGACGGCTACGTGACCTTGAGCGGCCGGCCGAACGGCGGCGTGGTCTTCCTCGGCGGCAACATGGGCTCGACGGTGCTCGGCACCGCGAACGTGCTGATGGCGGCGACGCTCGGCACCGGCACGACGTTCCTCGAATCGGCGGCGATGGAGCCGGAGATCGAGGACCTGTGCCACTTCCTGAACGCGTGCGGCGCCCGGATCTCCGGCATCGGCAGCCACCTGCTCGTGATCGAGGGAGTCGAGACGCTGCACGGCTGCGAGTGGCAGATGATCCCCGATCGCATCGAGGCCGGCACGTTCCTGTGCGGCGCGATCATGATGAACAGCGACGTCGTGGTGCAGAACTGCAACCCGATGCACATGCTCGCGGTCGTCGACCGCCTGCGCGCTGCCGGCGCACACCTCGAACTCGGGCGCGACTTCATCCGCAACGTGCCGATCGCGAGCGGGCGCCTGCGCGCCTGCGACGTCACGACGATGGCCTATCCGGGGTTCCCGACCGACCTGCAGGCGCAGTTCATGGCGCTGATGACGCGCGCCGACGGCGTGTCCGTGATCACCGAGAAGATCTACCCCGAGCGCTTCATCCACGCCGCCGAACTGCAGCGGCTCGGCGCCCGGATCCGCCGCGAGGGCGCCTCGGCGATCATCGAGGGTACCGAGGAACTGCGCGGCGCGCCGGTGATGGCGAGCGACCTGCGCGCGTCGGCGAGCCTCGTGCTCGCCGGCCTCGTTGCGCGTGGCTCGACCGACGTGCGGCGCGTCTACCACATCGACCGCGGCTACGAGAAGATCGAAGAGAAGCTGCAGTGCATCGGCGCTGACATCGAACGCATCAGCGAAGGCTGATCCGCTCGCCGCAGCACCGTCGGTCTCCGGAGCGCGCGTCGTTCAGGCGCCGAGTGCCTGGCGCACGGCGCGGACCACGTCGGTCACGTCGTCGTCGGTCAGTTTCGCCGACAACGGCAGCGACAACGTGCGATCGCCGATCGCCGTCGCCACCGGGTAGTCCTCGGGGCGCCAACCGAACCGCTGGCGGTAGACCGACAGGTTCGGGATCGCCCGATAGTGCACGCCGGTGCCGATGTTCTGCTGGTGCAGCCGCACCAGCATCTGGTCGCGGGTGACCCCGCAGCGCGCGCGGTCGATCTGCAGGATGAACAGGTGCAGCGCGTGCCGTTCGTCGGAGGGCAGCGGGGCCGGCAGCCCGATCGGCAGGTCGGCGAACTCGCGCAGGTAGCGCTGCCAGATCGCGAGCCGCCGCCGCCAGTACTCCTCGATGCGCGTGATCTGGTGCATGCCGATCGCGGCCTGCAGGTCCATCATGTTGTACTTGAAGCCGATCTCCTCGACGTCGTAGTGCCGGTAGCCGTCGTCGGTGAAGCGCTTCCAGGCGTCGGCGGACATGCCGTGCAGGCCCATGCGCTTGACGCGCTGTGCGAGCTTCTCGTCGTGCGTCAGCACCATGCCGCCTTCGCCGGTGACGATGTTCTTGGTCGAGTAGAACGACAACACGCCGAGGTCGCCGATCGTGCCGGCCTTCTTGCCGCGGTACTCGGTCTCGATCGCGTGCGCGCAGTCTTCGATCACCTTGAGGCGGTGGTCGCGCGCGATCGCCATCAGGGCGTCCATGTCGCACGCGCGTCCGGCGAAGTGCACGGGCAGCAGCGCCCGGGTGCGCGGGGTCAGTCGCCGCCGCACCTGGGCCGGGTCGAGGTTCATCGTCACCGGGTCGACGTCGGCCAGAACCGGTACCGCCCCGGCATGCACGATCGCGTTGACCGTCGCGCAGAACGTCATCGGCGTGGTGATGACTTCGTCGCCCGGTTGCAGGCCGAGCACGACGCACGCGAGGTGCAGCCCGGCGGTGCACGAGTTGAGGCCGACCGCGTGGGTCACGCCCTTGTAGGCAGCGACGCGCTTCTCGAACTCGGCGGCCTTGGGGCCGGTGCCGAGCCAGGCCGCGCGCAACGACGCGACCACTTCGTCGATCTCGGGCTGTTCGATCCGGGGTTGGCCGAAGACCAGGTAGTTCGAACGCATGGGAGCGGGGCGAGACGGTAGCGGTCGGAGCGCGGCGCGGGAATCACCGGCCCGGTCGGCGACCGAGCCACGCGATCACGAACGCGACCAGCCATGACAGCACGAGGTCGTGGAAGCGCGGGGCGAGGACCGGGGCGAAGAAGCCCACGATCGCCATGCCACCGCCGGCAACGATCGACGCGAACGCCCAGCGCGGCGCGACCGTGCCCCACGCCAGTCGCACGAGCAGCAGCGGCCCGAACCCAGAGCCGAGCGCGCCCCAGGCGAACAGCACGTTCTTGAACACGTCCGCCGGCAGCGCCAGCGCGGCGCCGGTGGCGAAGACGCCGATCGCGAGCACGGTCGCGCGCGCCAGCGTCAGTTCGCGCGACGGCCGGCCTCGGCCGAATCCGAGGTCGTGGGTAAGGCTGCTGGCGCAGACCAGCAGGTGCGCATCGACGGTGGACATGATCGCGGCGATCGCCGATGCGAGCACGACGGCGTCGAGCAGTGGCGAGAACAACTGCCGGCTGGCCTCGTACATCACGTTCTCGTGTTCCCCGGGCGGCAACGCCCAGCCGGCCGCGCGCGCGGCGAAGCCGAGCACGAGCATGCCGCCGTAGAGCAGCACCGCCCAGCTGATGCCGACGGTGCGCGCGATCGCCATCGAGGCGCCCGGCGCCATGCCCATGAACTTGTTCACGGCGTGCGGCTGGCCCGGATAGCCGAGCCCGATCCCGCAGAGGCCGAACACGAACGCCAACGCCTCGGCGCCGTGGCGCGTCCCGGACAGGCTCAGGTAGCCGGGGGCGTCGATGCGCGCGACGGCGTCGACGAAGGCCGACGGGCCGCCGAGCAGCATCACCGCCGCGATCGGCAGCACGACGGCGACGCCGACCATCTGCAGGCCCTGCACCATGTTGTTGATGCTCGACGCGAGATACCCGCCGGCGAGCGTGTAGGTCAGCGTGACCGCGGCGCCGAGCACCACGCCGAGCGTCTGCTGCGTCGTGAACGCATGCGTGAACGCGAGGCCCGCGGCCTGGAGTTGCGCGGCGACGTAGAGAGTCAGCGCGCCGAGCGTGAGCACGGACGCGGCGACGACGATCGCGCGCCGGCCGGGTCGCCCCGGTTCGCCGGCGAGGAACTGCGTCAAGGTCAGGGCCGTTCCGGTCTGCGCGCGCAGGCGCGGCGCCACGAACCACCAGTTCAACACGAAGCCGCCGACGCAACCCGGGATCAGCCACAATGCCGCGAGCCCGTGCAGGTAGGCGAAGCCGCTGACGCCGACCAGGCTCCAAGCCGTCGACGAACTGGCGTTCGCCGCCATGGCGCCGATCCAGGGGCCGAGCGTCTTGCCGCCGAGGTAGAAGGCGGCGACGTCACGCGTCCGTCGCTGCGCGACGAAGCCAAGGGCCAGGATCGCGGCGAACCACGCGACGAGCGCCCACAGGATCGCCGTGGAGCGTTCCATCTCCCGACACTACAGTCGCGACGCTCGGAGGATTCCATGCCCTCGTCGTCACGATCCGATCGCTTCTCGCAGTATCTCCGCTTCCGCAGCGTGCTCGACGACCCGTTCGTCGAACTCGACTTGTCGCACGGAGCGCTGACCGAGGCGGAAATCGAGGGGTTGGCGGCGCCGCTGGCCAAAGCACTCGGGGCGATGCAGCGGCTCGAAGCAGGCGCGGTGGCCAACCAGGACGAGCAACGCATGGTCGGCCACTTCTGGCTGCGTGCTCCGGGGCTCGCGCCCAAGCCCGAACTCGAGGACGCGATCACCGGATCGATCGCCGGCGTCGAGGCGTTCGTGCAGGCCGTGCACAGCGGCCGCATCGCCCCGCCCGAGGGCGGCACGTTCACCAAGGTCGTGCTGTGCGGCATCGGCGGCAGCGCGCTTGGCCCGATGCTGCTCGCCGACGTGTTCGGGGGGCCCGAGGCGCCGATGGCGTTGTGCGTGCTCGACAACACCGACCCCGAGGGCATCGACCTGCAGCTCGAGCGCCTCGGCTCGCTGCACGACGCGCTGGTCATCGTCATCAGCAAGTCGGGCGGCACGCCGGAGACTCGCAACGGCATGCTCGAGGTCGAACGCGCGGTGAAGCAGCAAGGCCTCGCGTTCGCGCCGCGCGCGGTCGCGGTCACCACGCCAGGCTCGCTGCTGCACGCCCGCGCCGGGCAGGAGAAGTGGGTGGGCACCTTCCCGATGTGGGATTGGGTCGGCGGCCGAACTTCGATCACCTCGGCGGTCGGCCTGTTGCCCGGCGCCTTGCTCGGCATGGACGTGCGTGCGTTCCTGGCCGGTGCGGCGGCGATGGACGATGCGACGCGCAACGCCGACGTCTGGCGCAATCCGGCGGCCATGCTCGCGGCGTTCTGGCATCGGCAGGGCAACGGCCGCGGCGAACGGGCGATGGTCGTGCTGCCGTACAAGGACCGGCTGCTGCTGATGTCGCGGTACCTGCAGCAGCTCGTGATGGAGTCGCTCGGCAAGGAACACGACCGCCACGGCAAGGTCGTGAACCAGGGAATCGCCGTCTACGGCAACAAGGGCTCGACCGACCAGCACGCCTACGTGCAGCAGCTGCGCGACGGTCGCCACGACTTCTTCGCGGTGTTCGTGCGCGTGCTGCAGGATCGCGCCGCGGGCCACTTCGAGGTCGAGCCGGGCGTGACGTCGGGCGACTACCTCGACGGTCTCTGGCAGGGCACGCGGGCCGCGTTGTTCGAGAAGGGGCGTGCCTCGGCGACGATCGGCATCGACCGCCTCGACGAACGCACGCTCGGCGCGATCGTCGGGCTGTTCGAGCGCGCGGTCGCGATCTACGCCGAACTGGTCGACGTCAACGCCTTCCACCAGCCGGGCGTCGAAGCCGGCAAGAAGGCGGCGGCGAAGGTGCTCGAGCTGCAGAAGAAGCTCGTCGCGGCGCTCGGCACCACGCCGGCGACGGTCGCGGCGCTGGCGGCGAAGGTGGGGGCCGACGCCATGGAGTGCTGGCCGGTGCTGCAGCACCTCGCTGCGAATCGCCCGGAGGTGCACGTCGTGCACGGGCATCTGCCGGGTTCGGCGACGTTCCGGAAGGCCTGACGGATGCCAGCCAGCCGCCGTCGTCGGAGCGCCAGCCGCGCCCCGCTCGCGTTCAACCACGCGATGCTCTACGTCGCCGACGTCGCGCGCGCGGTCGCGTTCTATCGCGACCACCTCGGATTCCGCGTCGTCGACGAGTATCCGGGCGCCTACGCGCGCCTCGCCGCGCCGCAGGGCAACGCGACGCTCGCGCTGCACGTCGTCGAGCCGAAGATGCGGCTGCGGCCGCGGGACGAAGGCGTGCGCCTCTACTTCGAGGTGCGCGGGCTCGCTGCGTTCTGCAAGCGGCTCGCGGCCGCGGGAGTGGTCTTCGATCAGGCGCCGAAGGCGATGCCGTGGGGCTGGCAGCATGCCTACCTGCGCGACCCTGACGGCCACGAACTCAGCCTCTACTGGGCGGGTCTGGCGCGCCTGCGGCCGACGCGCATGCGCGGCGACCGGTGACGTGCGCGAGGTCGCCATCCTGCTGCTGCTCGCGGCATGCGCCGTCGAGGCGCCGCCCGCCGTCGCCACGCGGTTGCCGCTGCGCATCGAGTTCGCGCCGCCGCTCGCTGCCCCGGCCCTGCTGCGTTGGGAGCACGAATGCGGCGACGTCGGCGAGATCCGCAGTGGCTGTGCGGGCGTCGAGCTGACGCTGCCGCCGGGCCCGGTCGTGTTCGAACTCGTCGTCGCGGGACGGCGGCACGAACTCGTCGTGCGCGTCGCGGCGGCGCTGCCGTTCGTGGTCTGGGACCTCGCACCCGGTGGGGGCGATCAGAGCGAACGGCCGAGCCAGTCGACGTCGTGCAACGCCAGGGAGTAGTCGGTGCGTTCGAGGCCGGTGGCGAACCTCGCCAGCAAGCGTGCGTCGGCGGGCACCGGTCCGTCGCTGCGGCAATCGAGCGTGCACTCGTCGTTGCACGACGACCACCCGCGGATGGTGAGCGGAGCACCGCCGTCGCCGATCGCCAACTCGAGCCCGAGGAGGCGCGGCCGCGCGGTCAGCAGGCGGAGTTCGATCGCGGTGCCGCCATCTTCCTCGGCTTCGCAGCGCAGCACTTCGGCCCCGGCGACCGTCCCGCGTGCGCCGGCGACCAGTTCCTCGAACCCGAGGTCCAGGACCTCGCTGCCGTCGCTGGTGGTGGCGGTCACGCGCGCGGCGAGTTCGGCGAGGCCGCGGGCGGCGTCATCGGGGCGCAGGGCAAGATCGAGGTAGACGGTCGAGCCGTCCGTGGTGGTCTTCGGGAAGTGGCACTGCCGGTCCCACTCCTCGGGCGGGGTGATGTCGGCGCCGTCGTCGGTGATCGCGCGTTCGAGCAGCGCGCGGTCGAGCGACAACGCGCGTTGCGGCAGGTCGGCGGCGATCGTCAGCATGATGCCGGCGTCGCTCTGGCCCTGCGGGCAGAGATCGCGGGCGCCGTCGGCCTCGCGCACGACGCGGGCGGCGACGATGCGCACGTTGGCGAGCGGCGTCGCCGGGCCGCAGGCCGGGACGGCCGCGCCCAGGTTCGCGAGCAACTCCTCGAATGCCGGCTGCACCGCCGCGAGTTCTCGTTCGAAGTCGAACTGCGCCTTCGCTCCTGGTGCCGTGCGGGCGGCGATCGTGGCGTCGGCGCCGAGCAGCTCGAACAACCGCTGCGGGCCGTCGAGCCCGCCGTCGTCCAGCACGCTCTGCATCAGGGCGTCGTCGGTCATCAGCCGGTCGAGCAGCGCCACCAGGGACGCGCCGTGCAGAACCGCTTCGACCGTGCGCTCGTCGATGCGCTTGCCCCGGATCGTGCCGGCGATCCGACCCGGCAGGTGCACGACGACCGTGCACGTGAGCCCACCGAACATGCCGTCGAGGAAGTCCCGCGCGCCGGCGAGCTTCTGCCGCTCGTCGGCCAGGCTTGGCCGCAGCGCCGACGCGTTGGGACTGCCCGCGGATGCGTCGCGCGCGCGCTCGAGGCGTGTGTGCACCGCCACGCTGCCGTCGGTGGCAGCCTCCAGCGCGAGGTCGACGACGTTCACGTGCAGGCCCTGGCAGTGGAAGCGCACTGCCGCGAGGTCGCGGAACCAGGCGGTCCCGGTGAACACCGTGCGGCCGTCGGCCGCGGTGCAGTCCACGTCGGACCATGCGGCGACGCCCTCGGCGCGTTCGATCTCGCTGCGCCGGAACTCGTCGGGCGGCGGCACGCCGTCGCCCGCGGGGCCGGTCCACTGCACGCAAACGCGGCCGCTGCCGTCGGGATTGAGGGTGAACTCGTGCCGGAGATCGAGGCTCATCGTGCTGGGTTCTTCGACCGTGGTCGCCGGCGGACCGAAGTGGTTCGCCGGCTGGCAGTGCCCGCCCCTTGTCGCTAGGCTCCTCACGCTTTCCCGACCCCTGCGGAGAAAGCAACTTGGCTGAGTTCCTCGGCGAAGGCCTCACCTACGACGACGTCCTGCTGGTGCCGCAGATGGCGCAAGCCCTGCCGCGCGACGTCGACACGCGAACGCGCCTGTGCCGCGGCGTCACCCTGCAGGTGCCGATCGCGTCGGCGGCGATGGACACGGTCACCGAGTCGCGCATGGCGGTGGCGCTGGCCCAGCAAGGCGGCATCGGCATCGTGCACAAGAACCTGTCGATCGAGAAGCAGGTCGGCGAGGTCGACAAGGTCAAGCGGTCGGCGAACGGCGTGATCCAGGACCCGGTGGCGCTGCTCGCCGACGACACGGTGGGGCGCGCCAAGGACCTGATGGCGGCGCACAAGATCAGCGGCCTGCCGGTCGTCGACGGTCGCCGGGCCGTCGTCGGCATCCTCACGCACCGCGACCTGCGGTTCGTCGACAACCGCGACACCAAGGTCGGCGCGGTGATGACGAAGACCAACCTGGTGACCGCCGTGCCGGGCACCACGCTCGACCAGGCGCGCGCGATCCTGCGCCAGAACAAGGTCGAGAAGCTGATCCTCGTGCAGACCGACGGGCGGCTCGCCGGCCTGATCACGATGAAGGACATCCGCGGCACCGAGGAGTTCCCGAACGCGGCGCGCGACGCGCGTGGCCGGCTGCTGGTCGGCGCGGCCGTCGGCGTGCACGACCTCGAACGCGTGACCCGACTCGTCGAAGCCGGTTGCGACGTCGTCGTCGTCGACACCGCCCACGGCCACAGCAAGAACGTGATCGAGACCGTGCGCGCCATCAAGAAGGCCAGCGCCATCCCGGTGGTGGCGGGCAACGTCGCGACGACCGACGGAGCGAAGGCCCTGATCGACGCCGGCGCCGACGGCGTCAAGGTCGGCATCGGTCCGGGCTCGATCTGCACGACGCGCATCGTGACCGGCTGCGGCGTGCCCCAACTGACGGCCGTGATCGACAGCGTCAAGGCGTGCGCTGCGGCCGACGTGCCGGTGATCGCCGACGGCGGCATCAAGCAGAGCGGCGACATCGTCAAGGCGCTGGCGGCCGGCGCTTCGGCCGTGATGCTCGGCTCGATGCTCGCCGGCACCGAGGAGTCGCCCGGCGAGACCATCTTGTTCCGCGGGCGGCAGTTCAAAGCCGTGCGCGGCATGGGTTCGCTCGGCGCGATGGAGCAGGGCTCGGCCGATCGTTACGCGCAGGGCGAAGTGAAGGAGAAGATGAAGTTCGTGCCGGAAGGCGTCGAGGGCATGGTGCCGTTCAAGGGCGCCGTCGCCGACTTTGTCTACCAGCTCGTCGGCGGCGTGCGTTCGGGCATGGGCTACAACGGCGCGCGCACGCTGCCGGAGCTCGCGAGCAAGGCGAAGTTCTTGCGCGTGACCGCCGCCGGCCTGCGCGAGTCGCACCCGCACGACATCCAGATCACCAAGGAAGCGCCGAACTACAGCGGCGAAGCATGAGCCAGCCTCTCGCCAACGACGGCCCGTCCGGCGGCGTCCTGATCGTCGACTTCGGCGCGCAATACTGCCAGCTGATCGCGCGGCGCGTGCGCGAGCTGTCGGTCTACTCGCGCATCACGGTGCCGGAGCGCGCGATGTTCACCGCCCGGCACATGCGGCCGCAGGCGATCATCCTGAGCGGCGGTCCACGGTCGGTCTACGAACACGACGCGCCGGCACTCGACCCGGCGATCCTCGGCCTCGGCGTGCCGGTGCTCGGCATCTGCTACGGCCTGCAGTGGCTCGCGCAGAACACCGGCGGCGAAGTGACGCCCGCGCAGTCCGGCGCCGAGTACGGCCGCACGGAGCTGCAGGTCGAGGACGCCGTGGACCTGCTCGCCGGCTGCCGGCGCAACGGCGTCGTCTGGATGTCGCACGGCGACAAGGTCGCGCGGCTCGGGCCTGGCTTCGCGGTGCTGGCGAAGAGCGCGCCGTGTCCGTTCGCGGTCGTCGGCGATCGCGCGCGCAAGTTCTTCGGGCTGCAGTTCCACCCCGAGGTCGCGCACACCGAGGACGGCAGCACGATGCTGAAGAACTTCGTGCTCGGCATCGCGAAGTGCCGCACCGACTGGAATCCCGGCAACCTCGTCGAGCAGAAGGTCGCGGCGGTGAAGCACCTCGTCGGCGACACCGGCGAGGTCGTGCTCGGCCTCTCGGGCGGCGTCGACAGCTCGGTCGCGGCGGTGCTCGTGCACCGCGCGATCGGCACGCGACTGCACTGCGTGTTCGTCGACAACGGCCTGCTGCGCGCGGGCGAGCGGCAGGGCGTCGAGGCGCTGTTCCGCGACCACTACCACATGGACCTCGAGGTCGTCGATGCGAGCGAACGCTTCCTCGGCGAACTGCGCGGCGTCGTCGAGCCCGAGCAGAAACGCAAGATCATCGGGCGCGTGTTCGTCGAGGTGTTCCGCGACCGCGCCAAGCAGAAGCGCAACGCGAAGTTCCTCGGCCAGGGCACGCTGTATCCGGACGTGATCGAGTCGGTGGCGGCGCACGGGGGTGCTACCTCGACGATCAAGAGCCACCACAACGTCGGCGGGCTGCCGAAGGACCTCGACCTGACGCTGGTCGAGCCGTTGCGCGATCTGTTCAAGGACGAAGTGCGCGCGCTCGGCCGCGAACTCGGCCTGCCGAGTTCGCTCGTCGACCGCCAGCCGTTCCCCGGCCCTGGCCTCGCGGTGCGGTGCCTCGGCGAGGTGACGCGCAGCAAGCTCGAACCGCTGCGCGCCGCCGACGCGATCGTGCGCGAGGAAGTGGAGACGCGCGGCCTGCAGCGCGGGCTCTGGCAGTACTTCGCGGTCTACCTGCCGCAGAAGTCGGTCGGCGTGAAGGGCGACGCGCGCGTCTACGAGGACGTGTGCATGCTGCGCATCGTGTCGAGCCAGGACGCGATGACCGCGGACTGGGAACTGCTGCCGGTCGAGGTGCTCAAGCGCATCAGCAACCGCATCCTCAACGAGGTGAAGGGATTCTCACGCGTTTGCCTCGACATCTCGAGCAAGCCGCCGGCGACGATCGAGTGGGAGTGATGGGACCGCGGCCCGTCGACAACGGGCCGAACGGCTCGCTGCGGTCGGTGGGGCGAGGCGCGGTCAGCGCGCGCTGCGCCCCAAGTTGCCGCCGAACGTGAACACCTGGCCGAGGACCACCGAGACCTGCCAGTCGCGGTCTTCGCCGTCGACGTCGTCCAGCGCCTTGGCGACGTCGAGCCGCAGCACCGCTTCACCGAGCAGCTGCGGGCTGCCGAAGCGCGCGCCGAACCCGGCTGAGCCGAAGCGTCGGCCCAGCTCGGAGTCCTCGCCGATCCAGCCGACGTCGTGGAAGGCGAGCAGGCCGAGGCGCACGGTGGAGACGTCGAGGCCGGTGTCGAAGCGGTGCTCGAGGTTGCAGCGCACGCGCCGGGTGCCGGAGAACAGGCGCGCGCGGTAGCCGCGCAGGCCGTTGTCCTCGCCGAGCGTCAGTTCGCGGCGCGCGCCCTGCGACTCCTCGACGCCGTCGAACACGGCGCTCGCCGCGAGCGTATGGCGCTCGTGCACGAGCGCGAACGCGCGCGCCTGCCCGGTCGCCGTCCAGCCGACGGCGTCGCCGTCCTGGTAGCGGACGGCGCCGCGCGCGCCGACGTTGGTGTAGACGTTGCCGATCGGCTCGGCGGCCATGCCGAGGCCGAGCGCGATCTCGGGCTGCAGGACGCCGTCGGCGGCCGCGGCGTGGCGCCAGCGGCCGCCGGCGCTGAGCGTGATCGACGGGCCGAGCACGAGGTCCTGGACGTAGTCGAGTGTGTCGAGGCCTTCGACCTTGCGGAAGCCGTGGATCCACTGCCACGAGACCGTCGGCCCGAAGAACACGCTCCAGTGGTCCTCGGCGGCGTCGAAGTCGGCGGCCTGCGGGCCCGTTGCTGCGTCGTAGGTGACGTCTTCGCCGTCGATCGTGAAGCCGAGGAAGCGGCGGGCTTCGCGCGGGCCGTCGCCCCAGGCCATGTCGGCGGCGAAGACGCTGCGCCGGTAGGGCACTTCGGCGATCGACTCACCACCGCGGAAGTACTCGAAGGCGGCTTCCTCGTGCGCGAACGCGGCGCCGTACGAGCGCGGGTCGACGAGGAACTTGAACGGACGCCGTACGTCGACGCCGATCGAGTCGCCGTCGTCGGTGCGCGACAGCCGCAGGGTGGCGGTGTGGAGGGTGTCGAGAACGTGCAGGTCGCTGTACGCGAAGGCGCCCCGGTACTCGCCGTCGGAAGACTCGGCGAACGAGCCGGCGATGCGATCGCCGAGGCCGAGGAAGTTGCTCTCGCCGAGCGAGCCGCGGAAGCCGAAGTTGAGCGTCAGGCGGTCGCGCGTGACGACCTCCAGGTCGACCTCGCCGGGCGTGCCGGTGGCGACGAGCTTCGCCTCGACGACGGCGAACAGGCCGAGCGCGCGCAGGTTGCGTTCCAGCTCGGCCGCCATCCCGGCGTCGACGTGGTCGCCGGGCCGGAACCACGATTCGCGCCGCACGGTCTCCTCGCGGGTGCGCACGTGCAGCGCGTTGACGGCCTTCGTCAGCAGGCGGGCGTCCTCGCGCGCGAACACGTCCTCGGTGCGCACGCGCACGTAGCGCAGCCGGCCGGCGGTCGGCGCCTCCTGCGCGTGCGCGGCCACGGCGAGTGCGAGCGCGGCGAACAGGGTCGTCGCGCCGGCGAAGGGGGAAGGAGCGGGCAGGGGAGTGCAACGGCCCGTGGCCGCGGGCAGAGATTGCACGGCTGCGATCGCCCATGCCAGCCGAGATCGACGGGACGCTCGGAACGGAGCTGCGGACGCGCGTTCGTCGCTGCCTCGAACACCACGTGGCGTGGCGACCGACGCGCAGCGTGGCGGCGCGTCTCCTGCTGGGAGCCGATGCGGGGCGGCTGGCCCCGCTCGGCGCGAGCGCCATGTGCACCTGTTGGGATCCCGATGCGGCGCTCGACCGCGTGGCGGTGCGGCACCGATCGCCGCGTCACTTGGCCTTGGCGTCGCTGCCGGCGGGCCGCGCCTTGCCGAGCTGTTCCTCGAGCGCCTTCACGCGCCGCTCGAGCGCGGGCAGGCGATCGTCGACCGCGGCACCAGGCATGCCCATGGCTTCCATGCTGCCCGGCAGGTCGCACTTGCGGAGCAAGCGGATCGCCTGGGCGACCTGGTCTTGCATGCCGGAGATGAGCATCGTCTTGGCGCCGCCGACGTTGCCGATCGTCATCGTGCTGCCGCCGTGCGGCGCGCCCATGCTGGCGAAGAACGGCCGCAGCGCGTTGCTCGCGATCGTCGCGTTGATGTGCTCGAGCGGCACCACGGTGGTGACCGCGAGCTTGAGGTTGGGCCGCGCCAGCACGTCGTCGGGCGAACGTTCCAGCGCCCGCGTCAGCACTTCGCGGTTGCGGGCTCCGTTCAGGGCGATCACCTCGCGCAGATCCCCGCGGTCGTCGAGCCAGGTCAACGCCAGCCCGCTGCGATACAGCGCGTTGGCGAGGAACTCCTCACAGCCGGCGGCATCGACCGAGATGCCCTTCTGCAGCCTGAGGGTCGCTGCGCTGGGGCCGCTCTGCAGCTCCTGCGGCGAGCACAGGATGTTGCAGTCGAGGTAGGCCGCGCAGCGATCGATCAGCGACTCCAGCGTGACATCGCCGGCGGCGACCACGAACGGCTCCTTGGGCGGGGCCTTGGCCGGCTGTTGGCTTACGCACGCTGGGGTGGTGGCGAGAAGGGACAGCAGGGCGAGTGTGGTCTTCATCGAGTTCCTGAGGCGGGCTCGGACGGGCCGTGCATTTCGTTCTTCCCTGGTGGGATCCGCGCCAAGGCAGGCGACCCATCCGCGGTGGTTCAACGCGGGCGAGCTTGCGCGCAGGAACTCGAGCTGCCCATGATGCAGGCGCATGAAGAACCTCCTCCGCGTCGCGGCTCTCGTTTCCGTGTCCCTGCTGACTGGCTGCGCTTCCTCGAAGGAAGCCGCCGCCCCGGCGGCCCTGAACACCAAGTGCCTGGTCTCGGGCGAAGCGCTCGACGGCAGCGGCCCGACCGCCGACTGGAACGGCGGCAAGGTCGAGTTCTGCTGCAAGGACTGCCTCGCCAAGTGGAACGGCATGGACGCCGCCGCCAAGAAGGCTGCGTTCGACAAGAACAAGGGCTGAGCCGCGGCCGACCTCAAGGTCGCTTCGCGCACGCCCTACGTCGTCGATGGGCAACCGTGCACCCATGCCTGGTGCGCATGCGGCCACAGCACGAAGCAGCCCTACTGCGACGGCTCGCACGCCGGCACGGGCCTCGTGCCGGAGATCACCAGGGTCGAGCAGGCGGGCAAGGTGGCGTGGTGCGGGTGCAAGCACACCTGCAAGGCGCCGTTCTGCGACGGCTCGCTCAGCAAGCTGCCGAAGTGAGCTGCCAGGCCAAGCGCGGCAAGCCCCGGCGGCGCAGGCGCTGACGCCCGCAGCGGGCGCGGCGCATCGGGGCGACGGCCGGACTCAGTCGCCGAGCCGCAGGCGCAGCGCGCGGCTCAGCACGGGCCCGGCCGCGGTCCAGGTGCCAGCCTGCACGTAGCCCACGAGTCCGCGCAGCGCGGGGGTCGGCGGCACCGCGAGGAGCTGGCGGCACGCGCCGGACGGTCCAGGCAGTGTCCACAGCACGCCGAGCGTACCGTCGACGAGCAGCGAGCAGTTGCCGACCGGCCACGAGCCCGAGTAGAGCGCGAGCAGCATTGCGGCGAACGAAGTGGGGTCGACGCGCGTGTACAGCTCCCAGGTCGCGCCGACGGCGGGCCGCTGCTCGATCTGCAGCGGGAGCCCGTTGGCGCACCCACCCCCGAGGTCCTCGACCCGCGAAGGTGTCGGTCCGAGTACGTGCAGCTGGGATCCCTGCGCCGGGTCGACGACGCCGCGGAACAGCAGCCGTGCCCGGCACGCATCGAGCACCATCGCGCCGGCGTAGTCGGCGCGCAGCGGGACCGGCGGCGCCTGTGGCAACCAGGCGCTGCCTGTCCACTCGTGTTCCGTCGTCACTCCATTGGCCGAGCTGTAGGCGAACACGCGGTTGCGCGTGGGGTCGAAGGCGCCATACCGCACGAACTGCGGCCCCAGGGGCCCGGAGACTCGCCGCCAGATGCCGTTCCACTCCCACGTGGTCGCGCCCGCGACGAGCAGCACGGCGACCGCGCGCACCGGGTCCCAAACCAGGAGCGTGCCGATCGGCGGCTGCGTGCCCGGCGCCGGACTCCAGTTGCTGCCATTCCACAGCCACGACCCACCGGTGGTGACGAGCATCACCACCTGGCGGACCGGATCGTACGCGATCGGCACTTGCCCTCCGGACGGTGTCGCGGGTGGCGAGGCCGCCGGCGCTCGCTGCAACCACGTCGAGCCGTTCCAGGTCCAGGTCTCGCCCCCGGTGGCACCGCCGAACAGGACCACTTCGCCGCGCGCCTCGTCGAACGCCATGGCGCCTTGGAACGGCCCCGCCCCAGGGTGCTGCCGCCAGGCGCCGTTCCACAGCCACGTCGACGCCGACCACAGGTCGCCGTGCACGGCGACCAACTCACAGCGCGCCGCGTCGTAGGCCGCCGCCTTGATCTGGCCGGTGAGTTCGAGGTGCACGGACTCCGGGACGCGCTGCCAGCCGTTCCCCGCGAGGCGCCAGGTCTCCGCCGTGGTGTGGCTCGGGAAGCCCGTGCTCGTGCCACCGACCACGAGCAGGGTCTGGCCGTCGTAGACCGGCGGCGTGCTGCCCGGCAGCAGCGCCGACCCGCTGCTGATCGGCAGCCAGCCCACGCCGTCGAACGCCCACACGGCTCCGGTCCTGTCGCGCACGACGACGCGTTGGGAAGCGAAGTCGAAGGCGCCGCTGGCGGAGCCCGCGGCGGGTCCGATCGCATTGACCGACGTCCAGGCGAGTCCGTCCCATTCCCAGGTGTCGGCCAACAGAGTGCCGCCGACGCCGCCGAACAGCACGCTGCGTTGTCGCACTGGATCGTAGGCGATCGCCGCGCCAGCGCGCGCCGACGGGCGTACGGCGACGTTCACCAGTTGCCAACTGCCTTGCCGGAACACGTAGGTCTCGTCGTGATAGACCGTGACCGGGAACGTCGTGCCTTGCACGTGCTGGCCGCCGAACACGACCAACTCGTCGCGCGCAGCGTCGTGCACCAGAGCGCGCCCGGAAACGACCAGAAGCGGTATCGGGCTCGGCACGGCAAAGAACGGTGCTGCCGTCGTCCCGGCGACCGTCCAGAGTGCCGACTTGCCGTCGAAGGCGAACAGGCGATCGTGCACCGCGTCGTACTGCAGCGATGTGCCGAGCATCGGCAAGACCACTGACGGCAGCACCGGCACCCAATCGAACCCGTTCCACGACACGAGGTCGCACGTCTGGGTGCCGAACAGCGGCGCGACGAAGGCGAGCCCGCGCAGCATCACCGGCCGCGCCCGTCCGCAGTCGTACGTGGCCGGGCCGACGGCCATCAACGTGTCGACCGGCGTGGCTGTCACCGCCTGGGCTGCGAGTTGGCCGGCGCAGGCCGCGACCAACACAGAGACGCACCAAGCACGGGAGTAGCGCATCGACATGCACCGGGCTCCGGCACAGAGTGGCTCGGAGCGAGGGGGATCGTAGCACGGTTGTCTTCGACCGCTGCCGGTCGTCCGCACGCTGCGCGACGGCGCAGATGCCGGCGAACCCGAGTCGTGGTGCGTGCGCCGCATACCTTGCGGTGCGAGGCAGTCGAGGTTCGGCGTGGCGATCTTCCGCTGGCCGAAGCCTCGAGGTCGCCGTAGCCGAGGTCGTCGGCGAGCACGAACCCCACGCTCGGGCGCGCTTCCTGGTGTGGTCTGGGCCGGGACGAGCGCGACGACGAACGTGAGCGGCACCGCGGCGATGGCATCGACCATGCGAGGCCCGCCTGGCCCGCGGTCTCGGCGCGCGACGGCCCAGGTGCAGGCGACGATGCCAGCAGCCGATCGAGGGCGCCATGCGTTGGCCGATCCGGACGCTCGTTCCGTTCCCTGCCGCGGATCCCGGGCGCGAACGCGCCACCGGGCAGCCTGCGGACCGGAACGTCTGGAAGGCGTCGATGCTGCGCCATGCCGCGACCACGGGGCCGTGGCTGCACGACGGGTCGGTCGCGCCGCTCGAGGACGCCGTGCGACGGATGGGGCGGCACGAACTCGGCAAGGAACTGCACGGCACGTCGGTCGCGGCGATGGCCGCGTTCCTGCGCGCCGTCGCGGATTCGGAGAACCCACCGAACGAAGCCACCGCCAACCTGCAACCCGGAGTTCGTCATGGACGGTGAGTCGGTTCCAACGGCTGTTTCCCTTCCTTCGGGCGCGCCCGACCCTGCGGTGCGCCCTCCTACGCCGGCGCCGCCGCGCCGACGGCGGCTCGGTCTGTGGGCGGGCGGCGTCGCAGCATTGCTGCTCGGTGCCGGCGGACTCGTCACGCCGAAGCTCCTGTGCCGGAGCTTGAACGCCAACGAGAGTGCGGCGATCGCGGCGCTGAAGAACATCAGCAGCGCCCAATCGCAGCTACAGGCCATGGGATTCGTCGACGAGAACGAGAACGGCGTTGGCGAGTACGGCTTCTTCGCCGAGTTGGCCGGCGTGGTGACGGCGCGTGGCAGCCATCGCAAGTGTTCGCCACCGGTTTTGGGGCAACGCTTCGCCAAGGTCGTGAACGGCCGCGTGCATGCCGGCGGCTACGTGTTCCAGATGTTCTTGCGCGGACCCGACGGCGCATGGGTCGGCGAAGCGGCGAACGGTGGCGCCGCGGGGGTTCCGGTGGACGCCGAGCACGCCGAGACCGAGTGGATGTGCTACGCGTGGCCGGAGGAGCAGGGTTGCAGTGGCAAGCGTGCGTTCCTGGTCACGAGCGCCGGCGATACCTTCGCATGCATACTGCAGACACGGGTCTACGGCGGCGAGGCCGGGCCCGAACCCGGGGTCGCGGGCTGGACGACGCGCGACGGCAAGCCAGTGATCGCTGCGAACACGACCGACGCGATCGGCAACATGTGGGCCATCATCTGATAGCGATCCCTGCGGCCGCGTGACGGCCGCGCGACGATCTGCTGCCTGGTCTCGCAGCCGCGGCGGCGAAGGCGAAGCCCGTGGCTCCACCCGACGCGGCTCGGCGTCGTTCTCGACGCCGACGTCGCGCATCCGACCCAGGTCTCGCTGCCGGCCAGCGAACTACTCGATCGCCAGCACGATGCGGTTGGTCGGCACGGCGTCGTCCGGTGTCCGCATCGAGTAGCGCACGAAGTCGCAGGAGAGCAGCAGGCGGCGCGTGCCGCGGGCGTCGGTGAGGATCCGCGCGCCGCCGAACGCCCAGTCGGGACCCTCGCGGAGGGCGACGGTCGTGCCCGTCACACCCGGGGGGATCGGCACGTCGACGAACGTGCCAGGACCGACGACGGCGTCGTGCCTGGTCGCGCCATACGTGGCCCACGGCACACTCGAGTACGACAGACCGGGCGCAACGAGCGTGGTGACCTCGTGCAGCGGGCCAATCGCGACAGTTCCCATGAACCAGACCTTGCTCGATTGCATCGGCACGTTGCAGGTCAGTTGGATCGTGTTGGCACCATCCGGGAAGGCGACTGCGTGCACGGTCGGCGTCACGGGCTTCGCTGGCGAAAGCCGCAGCGCGGGATCGCCGTAGTAGACGAGCGACGTCCACTCGCGCCGCATCGCGAGATCGTACTTCTGGAACGGGATCACGGACTCGAACGGTCCGCGGGTGCGGATCAGCAGATCGAAGTAGTTCTTGCCCTGCCGGAACGACTCGCCGATCGACAGCGGTCCATTCGTGAGCGGCTGCATGCCGAGCGCCGCCTGCAACATTTGCCGCAACGGGAACTCCTCGGTGTCGGGGAAGCCCGCGCGGGTGTTGCCGACGTAGCCGAGCGCACCCTGCTCGAAGAACGTGTGCACGATCGAGTTCTTGAACACCACTTCGTAGTCCAGGCCAGCGGAGTCACACCCCGCTCCGACGATCAGTGGCGCGCCGGCGAGGAACGGCACCGCCGTGCCGGGTTTGCCTTCCGCCGAGTGCCCGCTCGGCACGAGCATGTCCACCTGCAGCTTGCCTTCGACTCGGTGGATCCGGAACTGCCATCCGTCAGGCCCCGAGTGATGCGCGAACACGATCAGGGAACTCGTTGGCAGCGACGGCAGCACGCGGTCGAGCTCACCGTCCTCGCGCAGGTGCAACCGTGTGGTGTGTCCCGCGTGCTCGACATCGGCGGCGACGCCGCGCATGAAGGCCTCGAACGACGGGAAGATCATCGGGCTTCTGAGCTCGATCTCGTCGTTCGGCCAGGCCGGGTAGATCAGGGTTGCCGACGGCGCCTGGTCTCGCGGCCAATACCGGTAGGTCGCGAGCCGCGCAGCGAGCGCCGTCGCCTGTACCGGTTCCGACGCGATGAACCGGCCAACGGCGATGTCGAGATGACCGTCCTGATCGGGGTCGCCGTAGAGGTTGTCCGACGCCAGCTCCTGTTCGTGCATGATCGACCGGGCGTAGACCGGGTCCTTCACGTAGTCGAACGGAACCTCGCGGTGGTCGCCCGCGATCAGCAGGGATCGCGGCAGCACTCCCGCCTCGCCGTAGACGCGGCTCAGCGCCGCTGCAATCGTCTCGGCCGCCGGGGCGATGCGCACCGCGCGCTGGGTGCGCATGCCGTCGAAGAACTTGGTGGTGCCGATCGCGCCGATCAGGCGCAGCGAAATCGACCAGTCGCGGTCGCCGATGCGGCGCACGTCGCCGATTGCCACGGTCTCGGTGGCGGCGTCGAGTTTGCCGTCGCCGTTCAGGTCGAGGATCGGATCGCCCCACCTCGGCGTGAGCCCAGACAGGCCCGGCCCCGTGCCGACCTGCGGTACCGCGACGAGCGTCTCGCCGCTGCCACCGACGGGGCCGAAACTGCCGAGCAGCCAGTTCTTGGCCTTGTGTGCCGCCAGTTCGTCGGGCGGAGATCGGGGCTTCAGCGCGGCGTAGTCGATCTCGACTTCTTGGTCGAGGACGTGGAGCACGCCGCCGTGCGCTGCCGCCAAGGCCGCGGCCCCGAGCGGAGTGCCCGACGCGAGCGATCGCGAGGCGCCGATGTTGGCCACGGCGACGTAGGGCTCCGCGTGGTCGCGCAGGAACCCGAGCCGGAGTGGGAACGAGTCGATCGCGACGACCTCGATGCCGCGGGGCAGCACGGCTTCGAGCCGTTGCGCGGCTCGGTAGGCTCGCCGAACGCCGAGCCGTTCGGCCTGACCGACGAGGTCGCGATCGGCGATCAGCAGTGGCAATCGCCGCCGGCACGCCTCGACCGCGGCTTCGAGCTGGTCGCCGCGATGCATGGACGCCACGACGACCTCGTCGCCAGGCAGGTAGAGCTCGTGCGGCTCGCGGATCGACTGGACCGTGCGCTCGCCGAGCCCCCCTGGTGCCTCGCCGACGACGACGAGAGCGACCTCGGGAAGGCGCCGCAACAAGTCGTTCTGGATCGGCTTCAGCTCGGCTTCGACGAGCATGCACACGGGCAGACCCACGAGTGCGCTGGCGGAGAGACCCTGCGCGAACCGACGGGTGTCGAGGATCGGGTCGCCGCTGGCGCGCACCATCACGATGCGCTGGGGGGTGGGCTTCGCGGGCAGCTCCGGCCGGTCTTGCGGCACGGCGATGAGAACCGTCGAAAGGGCGAGCAGCATGCTCGTTCGAGCATACGCCGACCCTTGTCACGCCCGACGTACGCACGGGTGTTGGTGTTCGCAGCCCACGCCGAAACGTGGAGCGAACTGCGGCTGCCGTGCGGCCATTGGTCGAAGCGCGGTCACGAACTCGTGGCGACCGCGGTGCGTGAGGATCTGGCGCGGCGGGGCTGGTGACCCATTCCAGGGGAGTGCATCCCCGCCCATGGTGGTGGCACTCGTTGCCGGCCGATTCCGCCATGCGTTGCGCGTATTCCTGTCCATTCGGCGGTCCGTTTCGGACTCGTGGGGGCAACCCGATCCCACAGGAGCCCGACCGTGATCCACCGCACTCCCCACTTCCTGCTCGCCGCTGCGTTCGCCGCCGCGACCGCCTCGGCCCAGTTCAACTTCGGCACCCACGACCTGCGCCTCGACGTCGGAGCCCCCGGCGAGTGGAACGACCAGGACGTGCTGAACCCGGTGGTGCTCGACACCGAGGTCTTCAGCGGCTTCCCGAAGACGATGTACTACTGCGGGCACGGCGGTCCATTCACGCCCGGCCCCGAGCGCTGGATCGTCGGCGCCGCGAGGTCCGTCGACGGCGTCGCCTGGGAGCGTTACCCGGTTGCGTTGCTCGGCCAGGGTCCGCCCGGAACGTGGGACGACACCGGCCGCATCCACTTCTCGATCGTCGAGCACCCGGGAGCCGGACCGGCGCGCTTCCGGATGTACTACTCCTGCTCGGACGGCCCCGACACTTCGCCGGGAACGTTGACGCAGATCGGCCTCGCGTTATCGCCCGACGGCCTGACGTTCACCAAGCTCGGTCCGATGCCGGTGCTGCCCGTGGGCCCGCCAGGCGCATGGGACGACGCGGCGGTGTTCGCCTGTTGCGTGCTGCCGCCGTTCGAGACCGGCTTGCCGGTGTGGAGGATGTACTACACCGGGTTCTCCGCTCGCCCCGGCGTCCCGGGAGCGACCGCGGGGATCGGCGTCGCGACGTCGTTCGACGGCGCGGTCTGGGTCAAGTCGCCAGCACCGATCGCCGACCTCTCGGGCGGCGACCTCTCCGGCGGCTACCTCTACCGGCCGTACGTGCGACTGCTCGAGGGCAAGTACCGCATGTGGGTGACGAAGGTGCTGTCGTCGGGCGTGGCCTCGCCGATCCGCTCGGTGCACTACTACACCTCGGTCGACGGTCTCACGGGATGGAGCGGCCCCGACCAGCCGCACGGCGTGCTGCGGTTCTGCCACGAAGCGTTCCCGCAGTGGGACAGCGCCGCGAACGAACTGCGTCTCTGGTTCGTCGAGCAGGGCGGCGGCGGCATCCACCCGGTCTACGGCGTGCCCTACGACCACATCCGGGTCGCTGCGGCGCCGATCCACCGCGACCACCCCGACGAGCCGTACTTCGTGACGGGCACGGGCTGGTACCGAACGGGGCCGCTGACCTTCGCGGTGTCCGATCCACGATCTCCTGGCGGGATCGGCCTGCTCGCCGTCGACCTCGCGTTCGACTCGCCGACGGTCAGCTTGCCCACGCCGTACGGCGTGTTGGCGCTGCAGATCCCCGAGATCATCCAGAGCACCGTGCTCGGCGCGTACGGGACCGGCCAGTTCCTGATCGCCGCCTACAACAACCCGGTGTTCCTCGGCATGGTCGTCAACTTCCAGGGCGCGGTGTACGACCCGGCGCGCCCCGACGACTACCTGACGAACCCGGCGCGGGTGCCGTTGATCCCCTGATCGGCGATCCCGAGCCATCCGCGCGACGGAGCACCTATCATGGACTCGATGGCGGCCCCGCGTGACAGCTCGGTAGCCCTGCTGGCCCGCATCCAAGGCGGCGATCCGGAGGCTTGGAACGAGCTCTACCTGCGGTACCGGGATCGGCTGCTGTTCACGATCCGCTGCCGCCTGGGCCCGGCACTGCGCGCGCGCCTGCAGAGCGAGGACGTGCTGCACAGCGTGGTGCGCGAGGCGCTCGACGACCTCGTGCGCTTCCAGCCGCAGGACGACCAGGCGCTCGGCCGTTACCTGCACGTCTGCGTGCTGAACAAGATCAAGAAGAAGGGCAACTACTTCGCGGCGCAGCGCCGCGCTGGCGACGTCGCGCTGACGGAGTCGTTGTTGGCGAGGCTGCCGAGCGTCGGCCCGGACCGCTACCTCGACCACGAACGCTACGACGCGATGGAGCGCGCGCTGCACGCGCTGCCCGAGCCGATGCGCGAGGTCGTGCTGCTGCGCAGCGTGCAGGGCATGTCCAATCAGGAGGCGGCGGCGGCGATCGGCAAGTCGGTCGACGCGACGGCGAAGCTGTACCAGCGGGCGGTGGCGCGCATGGCGGTCGCGGTGGGGGCCCGCCCGTGACGGCGCCGGATCCGGAACGGCTCGCGGACCTGGTCGAGCAGTTCCTCGACCGGCGCGGGCGCGGCGAGGCAGTGTCGCCGGAGCAGTTCGCCGCCGGTCATGCCGAGGCCGGGCCCGACTTGCTGGCGGCGGTGCGGGCGAGCCTCGAAGTGATGGCGACCCTCACTGACGGTGAGGAACCGCCTCCCGAACGCATCGGCGGTTGGCGCGTGGTGCGCGAAATCGGCCGCGGCGGCATGGGCATCGTCTACGAGGTCGAACGCGACGGCCGGCGCTGCGCGTTGAAGCGCATGGCGCTCGCGGCGCTGCTGCAACCGCGCGCGCTGCAGCGGTTCCATCGCGAAGCGCAGGTGCTGCAGCGACTCCGCCATCCGGGCATCGTCGGCGTGCACGAAGCGGGTACTGCCGACGGCGTGCCGTTCCTGGTGATGGACCTGATCGAGGGCCAGCCGTTGGTCACCACGTCCCCGCCGATGCCGTGGCGGCGCGCCGTCGTGATGATCCGCGACGTGGCGCGCGCGGTTGGCGCAGCCCACACCGCGGGCCTCGTGCACCGCGACCTGAAGCCGCAGAACGTGCTGGTGCGGCCCGACGGCACGCCGGTCGTGGTCGACTTCGGACTCGTCCACGACGCCACCGACGCGACGCTGACCGGCACGGGCGACCTGCTCGGCACGCCGCGGTACCTGGCCCCCGAACAGGTCGACGGTGGGCACGCCGACGCCCGCACCGACGTGTACGCGCTCGGCTTGATCCTGGTCGAACTGCTGGCCGGTGCGCCAGCACGGCGCGGACACGACCGCTCCTCCCTGCTGCGCGAAGCAGCGCACGGACTGGCGACGGATGCCGTGCCGCGGGTGCCGGGCGCCCCGCGCAACCTGGTGCGACTGCTGCGTGCGGCGACGGCACGACGGCCGCAGCATCGCCCCGCCGACGGCAACGCGTTGGCGGCCGATCTCGACGCCGTGCTCGACGGTACCAGCATCGCCGCGAGACCACCGGGTCCGTGGTGGCGCGTCGTCGACCTGTTTCGCGACCGCCCGCGCCTTGCCGGTGCGGCACTGACCACCCTGATGGTCGCTGGCATCGCCGCGGCCTGGACCTGGCAGGTGGCCCGGGACGCGAACGCCGAACGTCGGTTGCGGGCTGCGAGCCTGGATGCAGTCGCCGCGTGGTATGCGGGCGACGCCAGTTCGGCGGTGGCCGCCAGCGAACTCGCGCTCGCCGCCGCGCCCCGCCACGCGGTCGCGTTGGCTGTCGCGTGCCTCGTGACGCCAGACGCAGTCGACGATCGCCGAGCACCGGATCCGTGGCGCGACGCGCTGGTCGCCCGCGCCGACCAGGACTGGGCGGCTGCCGCACGGGCGTTGCGCCAGTTGGCGATCGCCACCCCGGACTGCCCGCTGGCGCGGCTGCTGCTCGCGGAGGCCGAGGAGAAGCTGGGCCGCATGGCCGAAGCGGACGCCGAGTTGGCGTTCGCGGCGAGCCTGCTGCCCGGCTCGGTCGCCGTGGCCTCGGCGCTGGGTTCGCTCCGCGACCGGCGCGGCGATCCGCGCGGTGCCGCGTCCGAACACCGGCGTGCCATGGCGCTGGCGCCGGACTCGTTCCCGGTGCGCCTGCGCCTCGCACGCTCGCTCGAACGCTTCGACGCCGAAGCGGCGCTGGCCGAAGTCGAGGCGGCGACGCCGCTGGTGCCGGCCGGCGACCAGACGGCCGGCTCGGCGCTGGCCAACCTGCACGGAGCGCTGCTCGACCGGCTTGGCCGCCCGAGCGAGGCCCTGCCGATCTTCGAAGCGCTCGCTGCGCAACATCCCCAGGACGCGCGCTACGCGTTCAACGTCGCCTACGCGCTCGATCGGCTGCTGCGCGTGCGCGAGGCGAAGCCGTGGTACGAGCGCACGCTGCAGCTCGACCAGAACAACGTGTCCGCGATGCTGTGCCTCGCCTGGCTGCACGCGACGGCGACCGAGCCCGAACTGCAGGACGTCGCGCGCGGCGAACGACTGCTGCTGCAGGCGTTGGCCCGCGACACCGGCAAGACCGCTGCGGTGCTGCAGATGGTGCGCGAGTTCGGCCTGCGCACCGGCCGGATCGAGGCGTTGGTCGCGGCGTTGCAAGACCTGGCGAAGCGCGACAGCCTGCCAGCACCGCAGCGAGCGACGCTCGAGCACACCGCGAACTACCTGCGGAACGGGGCGCCACCGAGCGGTCGCTGACGCGCGGGGCCGCTGGCCGTTGCGACACTACGAGGCTCGTGCCGGTCGAAGTGCCGCCAAGGTCGGCTCAGCACTGGCCGCTTTCTCGACTCGGCGGCTGGAACTCCGCTACACGGCCCGGCCGCTGCACACTCTCGAATCCTCGCGACCGCGATCGTCTGCTGCGTTTCGGAACGGGGAACCCCGAACCGTGCACCGCGGTGTCGCGACGTCCTCTGCAACGCTTTGACGCTCGGGCTCGGGGTTTCGGGGAACGAGGTGCGCACCTTCCTCGGTGCGGAGATGCAGCGGCGTTGGCGCAGTGTCGGGAGCTGCGGACCGGGCGGTGGGTTCCAGGGTGGTCCGGGACGCCGTTCGTTGTTCCTACGCGCTCAAGTCCGGGGTCGGATTGCGACGAGGATCTCCAGCGTGCAGGCATCATCCGCGTCGGTAGAGGCCCAGGGCCGGCACCCGGGCAGCGGCGAGCGCGGGGTTGAGCCCGACCTCCGCGAGGTGCTGATGGCCCGACGCGATGCGACCGCGACCCCGGCATCGGTTGCGGCACTCACGCCGGCCGGCGGCGCCACCGACGCCGCGCGCCCCGCGACCACGATCGTGGTGCTGACCTGGAACGGAACCGCCGACACGGTGGCCTGCCTGCGCTCCGTGTGCCCGCAGCTCGGCACCGAGGACCGCATCCTGGTCGTCGACAACGGCTCGACCGACGACGTCGAAGCCGCGATCTTGCCCATCGACCCGCGCATCGAGTTCGTGTCGAACGGACGCAACCTCGGCTTCGCCGGCGGCAACAACGTCGGCCTGCGGTCGGCACTCGCCGGCAACGCGGAGTGGGTCTTCGTGCTCAACAACGACACGGTGCTCGATCCCGGCACGCTCGATGCGTTGGTGCGCGGCGCGGAGGCGCTGCGGCGATCCTGCCCGGCGATCGCGGTCGTGCAGCCCGTGCTGGTGCGCGCGACGGCGCCCGACGTGATCGACTCCTGCGGGCAACAGCTGGGGCGGCTGCCCTCGGCACAGGACCTCGCGGCCGGCCGACCGGTCGCCTCGTTGCCGAACGAACCCGTCGAGATCTTCGGCACCTGTGGCGCGGCGACGCTGGTGCACCGGGAGGCCCTGCGCGCCGCGGGCCTGTTCGACGAGGCACTGTTCGTCTTGTTCGAGGACACCGACCTCGCGTTCCGACTGCGTGCGAGTGGACACCGCGCCGCGCTGTTGCCGGCGGTGCGGGTTCGTCACCGACGGGGTGTGTCGGCAGGGACTCGCCGTGGCAGTGCCGCCCGGCTGCGCACGTTCTGGGTCCAACGCAACCTCGTGACGCTGGCCCTGCGGTGGTGGCCCGTCGGTGCGCTGCTGTGCGCTGCCCCCGTGCTGGCGTGGCGGGCGCTCCAGGCCCTGCTGCTGCGCCGCGGTCCGTGTCTGCCCCTGTGGTCGCAGAGCCTGAGCGAGCGGCGCCAATCGCGCCGTCGGCTGCGCGCGGCTGATGGCGATGCCTGGTTCGGCGCCGCCTTCCGCGAGTTGGGCTCGCGACGCTGAACGCGCGAGCCAACCCCTGACCTGGCGCTGGCCCACCGTGGTCAGGAGCGCGCGATCAGCACGATCTCTTCGCCCGACTGCGGGCGGCGGCACAAACCGACGAACGCGCGCAGCTGCAGCAGCCGGGCCGCGACGCTGTCGACTGCCGAACCGCGATCGCCCCAGTTCCAGCGCCCGGTCCGGCGGATGCTTCGGCTGGCGACGAACTGCGGCCCGCCCGCCCGAACGGTGGTCCGCACCGTCGACTCGACGAAGCCCGCCGCTTGCACGGTGGCTCGCAGCGACGCGCACGTGTAGAGGCGCAGGTGGCGTGGGGGATCGAGCGCCAGCCAATGACGACCGAAGCGCGCATGGCCGAAGCTGGCGATGTTCGGGGTGACCAGCACCAGCCGCCCACCGGGAACGAGCAGCTTCCGGCAGGCCATCAGCACCTCGATCGGGTCGTCGACGTGCTCGATCACGTGGCAGAGGCCGATCGCGTCGAAGCTCGCGGGGGGAGCTTCGAGTTGCTGCACCGTTCCGCACTGCACCGGCAGGCCACGGCGCTGCGCCGCTTGCACCGCGGCCGGATCGGCATCGACCCCTTGCACCTGCCAGCCGAGGTCTCGCATCGCCGCGAGGTGATCGCCACTGCCGCAGCCGATCTCGAGGAAACGGCCGCCCGGCACGGGGTCGAGGTAGAAGGCCTCGAGATCGACGCGCGAAGCGAGATCGGGGTGCAGCGTCAGCAGCTTGCCGAGCCAGCGGCGCACCGTGCTGCACTCGCTGCGCCGATGCCGATACCGCCCCGCGAGGTAGCCGGTGCGCAGCCAGCGGAACAGGCGATCGTCCCAACGCAGCGGTGGTGCCGCGGCGGGCCCGTTCGAGTGCGTGTAGTAGTTGGTGTACGCCTCGCCCAGGTCCTCGAGAACGGGCCGCGGATCCAGCCAGGCAGTGCCGCAGTTGGCTGCCGCGCAGCCGCGGATCGACCACCGGCCAGTCGCGTCGAACAGGGCATCGACCAGATCGGCGTGGAGCGGGGCGCCGGGGCCGCGGCAGACCGGACAGGTCGGCGCTGGCGTGGTCCGGATCGAGTGGCGTTCCACGGCAACCGCTCTGGGCATGGACGAATCAGAGCAGGGCCCGCGCGTGGAATCACTCCAGTAGGGGCCGGGTTTTCCCGATGACATCGCAGCCATGCGTGGGACTGCGCTGCGAACGGACGGAGACCTGGCCGGCCGCACCTCGCGCGGTGCCGTGGTCACTCTGGCCGGCGAGCTCGGCGTCAAGTTGCTCGCGATGGCGGTCACCGTGCTGGTCGCGATCCGGCTCGATGCCAACGCGTATGGCATCGTGCTGATGGCGATCGCGGCGCAGGGACTCGCCGATGTGCTCACCAATCCGATGCTGGCGACGGTTCTCGTGCGCGAGCCTCGGTTGCTCAGCCGACGCGTGGACATCGCCTGGACGATCGCCGTGGCGCGCGGCGCGCTGCTGACGACGGCGTTCTGGTACCTGGCTCCTTCGATCACGGCGTGGCTCGGGGCGGTCGAGGTGCTGACCGACTACCTGCGCCTGCTCGCCTTCGCCTTCGCGCTGACCGGACTCGTCAATCTGCATGCGGTGCAGCTGCGCCGCGAGCTGCGCTTCCTGCCGGCGTTCCTGCTCGAGAGCGTGTCGCCGCTGACCACCAGCGCGTTCGCTCTCGCGGCCTTGTTGTTCTCACCCGAACCGATCTGGCTGATCGTGGCGCACCTCGCCGGGCCGCTGGTCGGCGCGCTGTCGTCGCTGCTGCTGATCGCCCCGCGCCCGCGGTTGGTGTTCGCCCCGGCCGAGAGCATCGCGCTGCTGAGCGGTGCTGCACCGCTGCTGCTGAACGGCGTGCTCGGCTACCTGTTGTTGGCCGGTGATGCGATCTTCGTCGGCTACCTCGCCGGCGCGACGGCACTCGGCATCTACGGCATCGGCCAGCGCTGGTCGCAGTTGCCGATGAAGATGGTCGCCCAGGGCCTGCAGAGCGTCTTGATGCCGGTCTACGCGGTGATGCGCGACGACCCGGCGCGAACTCGGAACCTGGTCACGTCGGCGCTGGGCACGATGATGGCGGTCATCGGCCTGTTGGCGGGCCTGATGCTGGCGTTCGCCGGCGACTTCTTCCGGCTGCTCGGCGGCGGCGGGTGGAGCGGTGCGGGTGCTGTCGCCGGCGCGTTCGCGCCGTTCGTGCTGGCGTTCGCGGTCAACGCGTGCCTGGGCCCCGTGCTGGTCGTGCACGGCAAGCTGCCATGGCTCAACCGGATCATGGCCGTGCAGGCGGTGTGCTTCGTGCCGGCGCTGTACCTCGGCCACGCGGCGCTGGGCTTGCCGGGGGCCGCGCTGAGTGTCTCGGCGACTGCGGTCGGCATCAGCGTCGCGATGATGGTCCTGTGCGGCCGGTTGCTCGACCTGCCGATGCGCACGTTCGGCCGCGTGCTCGTGCCGCCGCTCGCGACGGCTGCGGTGGCGGTGGCCTTCGGTTGGAGCGTCGTCGCCGGGCTGAACGACCCGCGCCTGCGCATCTGGCTCGGCAGTGCGACGGCCATCGCGGTGTTCGTGGTGAGCTGGGAAGTGCTCTGCCGTCAGGCGGTGACGCAGAGCCTGCGCCCCCGCTCGTTGCTGCAGCTCGGCCGGATGTTGGCGCGCTGAGCCGACCGCCCTCACGCTGCCGGCCTTGGGCCCGAACGCGCCGAAGTGACCTTCAGCGAGGCGTGGCCGCGGGCGCCTCGATGCGCTGATACACCGAGAGGCCCGGGCCGGGCAATCGCACGGGCAGGCGACGGTACTGCTCCGCGAACGCCGCGCGCGCCGCCGCGGGCGCTTCGAAGGCGGTCCAGATCGGCTTGTGGAAGACGATGTAGTCCGGCCGGTGACGATCGAACCACCAGCCGGTGTCGCCGGAGGCGATCGGCCCGGCACGCATCCGCCGCTTATCGGCCGTGCCACCGCGCACAGTGGAGCAGGGGCCCGCGGCAGCGGGCGGGGGCGGTCTCGTTCGTGCCGCGGTTCGATGCGGGCTTGCGGGTCAACCTGCACTTCCACTGCCTCGCCCGAGCGCGGGCAGCGGTCGGCTGGATAGCCTCGTGGACAGTGAGCATTCCCCACGACCAGGATGTTCGCGAAGGAGATGTCGTGCAGCACAACCGTCGGCAGTTCATCACCCTCGGCGCCGCCACTGCGGCCGGTGCCGCCATGTCCGGTTGTTTCGCCGAGAGTGATCCTGGCCAGCGTCGGCACATCGTGCTGCTCGGCGACTCCATCTTCGACAACGGCCGCTACGTGCCCGGGGAACCGCCGGTGATCGAGCAGTTGCAGAAGGTGCTCGGCCGCGACCATGCCGCGACGTTGTGCGCGCTCGACGGCGATGTCGTCGCGGATGTGACGGGACAGCTCGCGAAGGTGCCGAAGGACGCGACGCACCTCGTGGTGAGCGCTGGTGGCAACGATGCCCTCGGGCATCAAGGCCTGCTCGAACGCGGCGCCGCCACCTCGGCGGAACTGCTCGGCGAACTCGCCGGCGTGCGCGCGGCGTTCCTCGACCGCTACACGAAGATGCTGGCGGCGGTGCGCGCACGCGGTCTGCCGACCGCGGTGTGCACGATCTACGACAGCAACTTCGCGTCGCCGAAGAAGGCGCTCGCCGACGTCGCGCTGACGGTGTTCAACGATGCCATCCTGCGCGCTGCGGGCGACGCCGGCGTGCCGGTCGTCGACCTGCGCCGCGTGTTCCGAGCGCCGGCAGACTACGCCAACCCGATCGAGCCGTCGGCGATCGGCGGCGCCAAGATGGTCGACGTCATCGCGCGCATGATCGCCGGACACGACTTCACCGTTGGTCGCTGCGCGCTCTGGGCGTGAGCCGCGACGGACCAGCGCCACGACTTCGCGGCGGCGCGGACGGCGTGGCGGGACCGGGACTTCGAGGCGCTGCGCGGCCGCCGCTGCGGATCCTCCTCGGCCTTGGCTGCGCACGTTCGCTCGGATCGTCGAGCGCCGGTCATCGCGGCGGACCCTGAGCTGGCGGCGCAGGCGCGAAAAGCTGCGGCGATGACGGCGAAGCTGTGACGCCGCTGCTCGGCTTCGTCGTTCCGCTTGCTTGCTGCTCGCCGTTGTCTGGCTCGCCATAGGCGGCCACTACCCGATCTTCGCCGAGCCCGATCCCGCCTGCGCGCCGACACGCGGCGACCGGAGGCTTGGGCGGAACCCGTAGCGGTGGGGCAAGGGCAGGGGCGTTGACGCGGTTGCCGGATGCGCGGACCGTGTCAGCTTCGTTCGCGGTGTTCCGGGACGCCGTTGGTTCTTCCTACGCGCGAGACGTTGGCAGTAGAGGTCGCAGAGTCGATGGATCGAATGCGGTCAACGAGGATGCAAGCCTGCGTGTACACAGTGTTGGCGATGGGCTCTGTGGCCTGGGCGCTGGCGATCGACTGGCTTGCCGGCAATGCGAGCGTGTTCGCGCGCGCCGCGGCGACAGCGCTTGCCCCATCCCTGGTGTTGGTGGCCACGCCTTGGATTGCCAGGTGGCTTGCGTTCGCCAGCGGTCCCCGCCTTCGATCGGCGCGGGCACTCGCCAGAACGCGTTCGCGCTCCGACAAGCGAGGATCCTCGTACGTTCGGGCCGTGTCTTGGTCGGCGCTGCTCGCATCAGTGACCGTGGTGGTTGTCGAGTGGGGGCCGCGCAAGACGTTCCTTGGCCGGGTGTTCGCAGTCGAGACTGGCATGTCGGTCGACGAGGTCGAAGCGATCATGGCCGGCTACATGCGAGGCGCGGGACCGGCTTGGCAACTGCCGGCGACGGACCCGCTGGTTGGCGACGCAGCGACGGAGACCGAGTTGGCGCAGGCCTCATCCGAGGCGTACCGGGAGCCCGACCATGGTGGCAGTCGAGAGCGCCAGCGGTTCACCGGAGTCATGCTCTACCGATGGAGCAACGATGCGCGCTTCAATGCGGATTGGGGCGATATCCGGTTCGTCGACGGCAGAGTTGTCTCAGTCAAGTTCTGGCCCGACTGACGGCCGCAGGGTGTCCACGCAGTCGTCCGTGTCGGCGCATCGGCGCGGCCGGAGCGAGATCCGCTCGAGGGAGCCCGGTCACAGATAGCGGGTCCACGCGTGGCGATGCCGCCGCTTGTACCAACCGTACGCACCGCACAGCGGCCAACACGCGACGACCACGATCATCGTGCCGAGCAAGCTCATCGCGGCCGAACCCTGGCCGCGCCCCGGCAGCAGGCCGATGCCCATCAGCGCGCCGATCATCGGCAGGTGCAGCAGGTAGAAGAACATCGGCACCCGGCCGAGCACCGCCAGCGGATTCTGGTCGGGCACCCGCTCGAGCACTCCGCGGAACGTCATCAGCGCGCCGAGCACGATCACTGCGAGTCCCAGCTCGACGGCGAAGAACGTGATGCTCGGGGGGTACTTGCTGCAGTGCAGCCACTCGAGCACGTCGAGCGAGCGGCGGTGGTAGCCCATGTTGCCGAAGCCGTCGACGCCGCGCAGCAGCAGGAACAGCGCGAGACTTGCGAACCCCGCGCCGAACAGCAGTCGTGGCGTGAGCCGTCCCGCGAGCGCCAGGCGCCCGAGCACCACTCCCGCCAGCATCGCGGGCAGCCACGGCAGCAGCGGATAGAGCGTGATCACGTCGGGCATGCGCTCGCGATCGCCATCCCACCACCAGCCACCGCCCGTGACCATCATGCCGACGGCCAGCGGTTGCTCCCACGCCGTGTCGAGCGTCGCCGCTCGCCAGAGTTCGCCGAGCACGAGCAGTCCAATGCTGGTGCCGAGCAACCAGCCCGCGGGCAGTCGCCGCAGCAGCGGCATGAGCACGAGGCCGCCGCCGATCGCCCACAGCACCTGTGGAAACACCGGTAGCCCGAAGGCCGGGGCCCCCTCGCCAATCCGCCAGTACATCGACACGAGCGTGAACTCGAGTCCGAGGATGACCAGCCCGCGCGCGAGCAGATGCCGATCGATCTGCCATGCGCTCGCGCCGCGATCCCGCGCGTTCGCCGCCGACAGCGCCACGCTCATGCCCGCGAGCAGGACGAACGTCGGTGCGCACAGATGCGTCAACCAGCGGAGCGTGAAGTCGGGCGCCGACAGCGGCCCGCCTGCTGGGAACATCGCGCCATCGCCCTGGGCGTGGTTCGGGTTGGTGGCGTGATCGACGTGGTCCAGCGCCATCAGGACCATCACGAGGCCGCGCATCCAGTCGATCGCGAGCAGTCGTTCGGGGGTTCTCGTCATGCCCGAGATCGAGAATCAGACGCGGCACTGCGCTCGGTCTCTACCTCGAACGAGGAAACCTCGCCGTCCGCGGCGCCCGCCCGAACCCGAGCTGCGCGAGGATTGGACGCGCAGTGGCGTCAGTCGTCTTCGTCGTCGTCCGGCTCGGCCGGCCGCATCGCCGCAGGCGGCTGCACGTTCTCGCTCATCTGTTCGCGGAGTTGCCCGATCTGGCGCAACACGGTGTCGGCGAGCGGCTCCCGCGTCGTGTCGTCGATCCATCGCATCGTCGAGGACACCATCAACTCCTTCAGGTAGGCGAACGAGAAGCCATCGGTCAATTCGGCGATGCGCGCGTGTGCCTCCACCGCCAGCTGCAGCGACGGGTCGGCCCGTTCGTTCCATTGCGCGAGGAAGCGCTGTCGTTCCGGGAGCGCTGGCAGCGCGAAGTGCCACTTGCGGTCGAAGCGGCTCGGCCGGTCGCGCAGTGCTGGGTCGAGCCGCTCGGCATGGTTGGTCGTCGCGACGACGATGATGCCGGAGTTCATCGCCAGGCCATCGAGCTCGTTGAGGAAGACGGAGCGGTTCTTGTCGGTCACCAAGGCGTCCAGGTCTTCGAAGATCAACAGGCACGGCGTATGGCGACGGGCGCGTTCGAACACCGCGTCGATCGTGTAGTGGTCGGGCCAGCCGCGCACGGCGAGGCTCCGCACGTAGAGCGGATCGATCGGCCGCCGTTCCTCGCCTGCGCCCGGCACCCGCAGGGCGTTGGCCAGCAGCTTGATGCACATCGTCTTGCCGTTGCCGGGTGGCCCGCTCAGCAGCACGCCGCGCTTCCATGGCACGCCGAGGCGCTCGTACTCGGCGCGGCGGTCGAGGAAGCGCTGCAAGTCGCCGAGGATCTCGTCACGCTGCCTGGCGGGCAGTACCAGGTCTTCGGGCCGCGTGCGATCGATGTCGGCGCGCAACGCGCGGACCTTGTGCCAGCTGCCGCGATCGAACACCAGCACGCTGCCAGCGAGGTCGTCGTTCCAGCGGCACACCGCCGCGAACAACGCCTCGGCTTGGTCATGCCGCGGCGCCACGATGTATCGCACGGTCTTCGTGCAATCGCCGGCTCCCCACGTCACCGCGACGCAGTACATCGGGGCACCCGAAGCACCCGGCCACTCGATGGACCAGGCCCCGATCCACGTGTGCGGGTAGGCGTGATGCCGCCAATGCCAGGTGACCTGGCAGGCCGTACCGACGACCGGCACGACCTTGCAGTGCTTCGCCTCGGCGAAGCGGCCGAGGTCGAAGCCGTGCTCATCGGTCTCGAGCACGTAGCAGCCCGGGAACACGGCGCCCAGCTTGCGGGTCAGTGCGTAGCCGACAGCGTGGGGCTGTTCGCGGAACGCTTCGGTGATCGCGTTCGTGATCGTCGTGCCGTCGAGCATGGTGTGGATCGTGGTGGGGAGCCTGGACTGTTCCACACGACGGTGCACAAGACAACGGCAGCGGCCGCCGCGCACGCGGTCGCCCACGGAGGCTGCATTGGCGGAACACGCAGGCGTCGACCACCGCAGCGTCGTGCACCAGCGTCGCCCTGCTGTCGCGCCGGCCCTCTTCCGCGAACATCCGATCTGGCCATCCGCGCTCCCAACCTGGCGCGACGGGTGGGGTCAGCCGTTGTGACGTGCCGTCGGAACCTGGTCGACGGCGGTGAAGACCGGTTTGCCGCGCTGACGGAACGCCGCGGCTTCGTCGTCGGCGCCGTTCGAGGCGCCGCCGATGCGCACGCACGCGTCGCAGCGTTCCACCAGCGCGAGGGACATCGGCATCATCAACTCGTGGAACGCCGCTTCACCAGCGGCCTCGATCATCGGCAGCGCCATGTTCACGCCGATCACCGGAACGTGGCCGCGCCGGAAGAGCTCGACCGCGGCGACGTTCATCGCGCGCAGGTTCGCGCGGCGTTGTTCGGGTGACGCCGCTCCTGCGGTGTAGGGGCCGGAGACCATGATCCACATGCGGTGCCTCAGCTCGTCGAGGAAGGGGGGCACGATAGCCGGTTCGCCGATTGCCGACTTCCGCGTTGCGCGCGCTCCTCCGGTCCTCGTGCACCTCCTGCGGTTCGAACCCTGGTGGGAGCCGTCGCGCGAGGACCGCTGCCTGCTGGTCGCGTTCTCCCAGGACTCTGCAGCGGCCCGCGCGCCCAGCGCACCGCACCGCCGGATCCGGGCTATGGTGTCGCCGACCATGGTGACCCTGCTGGCGCGTTTGCTCGTTACGTCGACGCTGGTGCCGCTGGTGGGACTCGTGGCGCAGCAACCAGGGCCGCGCGCGCTGGTGGAAGTCGTGACGACGGGGCCAGCGCAGATGCAGCAGTTGCTGGCGATGGACCTCGATCTCGCTGGCTGTCGCGCGCCGTTGCTCGCGCAGCGGCGCATCGAAGTGATCGCGTCGGCTGCCGACGTGGCCCTGCTCACGCAGGCGGGGTTCGTGCACCGCGTGCTCGTTGCGGATCTGGAGCAGGCGCATGCCGCGGCGCTGGCGGCCTCGCCGGCGGCGCTGCCCGACGGTCCGGTGCCGGCGATCGGCCAAGGCGCGATGGGCGGCCACTTCACGTTCGCCGAGATGCTGGCGATCCTCGACGACCTGACCGCGCGCTTCCCACAGCTGTGCAGCGCGCGCACCAGCATCGGGCAGTCCATCCAGGGGCGCGACCTGTGGATGGTCAAGATCAGCGACAACGTCGGCATCGACGAGAACGAACCCGAAGTGCTGTTCGATGCGCTGCACCACGCGCGCGAACCGCTGTCGATGGGGGCGACGCTGCTGTTCCTGACCGAACTGCTCGAGGGTTACGGCATCGATCCCGAGGCGACGTTCCTGATCGACGAACGCGAGCTGTTCGTCGTGCCGTGCGTGAACCCCGACGGCTACGAACACAACCGGCAGACCAATCCGAACGGCGGCGGCATGTGGCGCAAGAACCGCCGCGCCAACGCCGGTGGTTCGTTCGGCGTCGACCTCAACCGCAACTACGCGACGTTCTGGAACGCGCCGAACGGCGGCAGCTCGACGTCACCGACCAGCGAGACCTACCGCGGCACGGCCCCGTTCTCCGAGCCCGAGGCCGCGGCGATGGACGCGTTCGCGAGCAGTCGCGACTTCGTGCAGGTGTTCAGCACGCACACCTACACCGACGTGCTGCTGCGGCCGTGGGCCTACGCGACCACCGATCCGCCGAACGTGGGGACGTACCAGCAGCTCGGCGCCTTCCTGGTGCAGGAGAACGGCATTGCGCACGGCCGCTGGGGCACGCTGCTCTACATCTCGTCGGGCACCGCGGTCGACCACCACCACGCGCAGCATGGATCGTTGGCGTGGACGGCCGAACTCGGCCGCAGCAACGAAGGCGGGTTCTGGCCGGTGGGGCCGACGATCGCCACGATCGCGCGGCGGCACCAGCCGATGTTCCGCAAGGTGGCGCTGACCGCCGGGGCCGCGTTCCGCATCGCCTCGGCCGTGGCGAGCGAGGCGCCCGGCAGCAATGGCAACCAGCGCGTCGATCCCGGCGAGACGGCACACGTGGTCGTGTCGGTGCAGAACGTCGGCGTCGCGCCAGCCCCGGTGCTGCTCACGCTGACGTCGCTCGACGCGGGCGTCGTCGTCGGCAACGGCGCCGCGAGCGCCGTGTCGGTCGCGGGGCTCGGCAGCTTCGACAACCAGGCGCTGCCGCTCACCTTCACCGTCGCGCCGACGTTCGCCGGCACGGTTGCGCGGCTGCAGCTCGTGGTCAGCGGCGAGGGACGCAGCCAGGAACTCGTGCTCGAGGTGCCGCTCGTGGAGGTGCGCGTGTGCGTCGACGACGACTTCGAACTGGCGCGCGGTTTCGCGCGTGGTGCCGTCGACACCGCGACGACCGGGCGCTTCGAACGCGCCGTGTCGTTCGCGACGTCGAACGCGGGGCAACCGATCCAGCCAGGCACGCAGACGACGCCGGGCGGCTCGTTGTGCTGGGTCACCGACGGCCGCCCGGGCACGACGGCGACGACCTACGACGTCGATGCGGGGCTCACCGATCTGCTGTCGCCGACGTTCGACCTGCGCCATCTCGCCGCCGCCGAGGTCGCGTTCGATCTCTGGTTCGCGGAGTCGGTCGGCGACGACCCGCTACTCGTGCAGCTCAGCCGCGACGGCGGCGTCAGCCACGAACTGCTGCTGTCGCTGACCACGCCGACCGCCGGTTGGCAGCGCGTCGTGCTGCCGCTGCGCCCGCCGCTGACCGACGCCATGCAGGTGCGCATCCGCGCCCAGGACCAGTTCGCGTCGTTGGTCGAAGTGCTGATCGATGGCTTCGCGATCACGGCGGTGCCGGCCGACGGCGCCGCGACGCTGCTCGGTTTGGGCGCGCTGGGCTCGCGACTGCGCCTGGGCTGCAGCGGTCCGGTCGGGGGAACCTCGGTGCCGATCGGCGCACTCGGGCTCGGCCCGCCCACGCCCGTGCCCGGCGTCAGTGGTGTGTTGCTGCTCGACATCGCCACGGCGGTACTGCTGCCAACGCAGGTCTACGGCAGCAGCGGCTACACAGCGGTCGAGATCGCGGTGCCGGCGGTGCCGACCCTGGTCGGAGCCGAGGTTGCGTTCCAGCAGGCGTGGCTCGACGGCAGCGACGTCCACTTCGGCGGCAACACGCAGCGCGTCACGCTGCAGTGATCGCCGCCGCCGCCGCGGTCAGGGAAGCCGGGGCGTTGATTCGGTGTCGGGAGGCGCGGATCGTGGCGGCGTGGGTTCCGGGTGGGCCGGGACGCGGTTCGCTCCTCCAACGCACACAATGCGCACTGCTCTCACTGCCCTCGTCGCAGTCCTTCTCTCTTGTGCAGTCGCTGCGGCGCAGCGACGCCAACCGATCGTCGGCACCGTCGTCGACGCCGCCGGCAAGCCGTTCGTCGGCGCGCAGGTGACGCTGGTCGAGGACGACGCGGACCTCGCGGGGATCGACCCGGTCGACGTCTGCCGCACGACCTCCGACGAGCGAGGTCGATTCGTGGCCTCGGCGTTGGTCGGCGTTCGCTACACGGCGTTCGCCATCGGGCCGGAGGTCGAGGGGCGTGCCTTGGTGGCGAGGCCGGTGCAGGGGCTGTCGTGCGGTCAGCTGTGCGCGTTGCGCGTCGACGTCGAAGGCCGGCGGCGCATGATCGCGATGCCGCTCGATGCGGGACTACGAGCCGTGCCCGGTCTGCACGTGCGCATGGAGTTTCCGGGTTGCCCGGGCCACCACGAAACGCTGCCGATCGGCGAACAAGGCCTCGACGTGCCGCCGATCCAGGCGATCGCCGAGTGCACCTTGCGCGACGGCAATGGCGCGTTCCTCGGCACGGTGGGTGTGCCGTCGTTTGGGGATCCGGTGGCGTGGCTGCCCACGGCCATGCCGATCGCGATCCGCGTCGTCGACGAAGACGGCAAGCCCGTCGAGGGGGCGCGAGCCGCCATGCACGACGGGAGCACCGGGGAAGTGTTCGAGGGACCGCCGGTGGTGACGGACGCGTCGGGCAACGCGTCCCTGCTCTGGGGCGGGTGGCGCGATCCGTTCGAAGGCCCACCGCAGACGCTGTACGTCGTTGCACGCAAAGCCGGCTTCTCGGAGGGGGCGTCGGGTTGGATCTGCCAGACACCGTTCGTTGGCTTCGAGATCGTCAAGAAGCACAAGGGCACCGTGCTGGTGGTGCCCTTGAAGAAGATCGGCGAGTCGCCACGCGGCGTCGTCGACGCGGCGCTGGCGGGACGGAAGGCGCGCATCGAGGCGATGGGGAACGTGCACTTCCCCGACGGTCGCTACTTCCTGCGGCGGCACTACGAAGTCGTCATCGCCGCCGACGGTTCCTACACGCTGCCCGAGCTGGCGCCCGGCACCACGACCCTGCAGTTGCATCTGCCGCCGCTCGACGGGCGCCGCACCGTCACGGCGCCGACGCATGCGCCGACGCTGCCGAGCGTCGAGCCAGCGAAAAGCGACGATCTCGTGCTCCAGGTCCTCGACGAAGGCGGCGGCCCGGCGACCGCGGCACGCGTGCTGCTCGCCAACCATGGCACGGACATGGTCGTGCAGCCCTTGGTGCTCGACGCCGCCGGTCGCGTCGAACGGCGGCTGCAGCGTGGCCGCTGGACGCTGCTCGCGATGGACGCGACCGGATGGGTGGCCACCGAACTCAGCGCAGAAGCCCCGATCGAGGGGCCGCTCACGCTGCGCCTGGCGGCGATGCCGCAGCGGCGCGTGCGCGTGCTCGACCGCGATGGCCAGGCCGTCGTGGGCGCCTCGTTCGAACCGGGTGAGTTCCAGCATGCTCTGTCGCGCGCTGCCGGGCTCGATGCCTTGCTGCGGGAACTCGGCTGGAACACGTTCGCCGCGCAGATCCGGCCCGTGCGAACGGACGCACGTGGCGAGGCGACGCTGCACTTCCTGCCGTGGCCCGGCGTGACGCCAAAGGCGTTCGCGTTCGCCAAAGACCACAGCCAGCGCAGCGACGATCTGGAGATCGAGGCGGGCGACGATGTGCTCGTCTTCCGCTTGCGATAGTCGGGAGCGGAGCGTCGCGAAGAGCGCATCGCCGCGGGCGAGCACCAGGGGGGCTGCCCGTGGTGGCGCGGCGTTCCTAGAGTTTCGTCTCCTCGGAGACATCCCCATGCGCATGGCGTCGCTCGTTTCGTTCGTGCTCGTTGCCGCGCCGCTCACGGCGCAAGCGAGCTGGTCCATGCTCTATCCGACCATGGCCCCGCCGGTTCGCCTGGAGGCGACGTTCGCCATGCACGAGACCCTCGGCAAGGCGGTCCTGTTGTGGGGGTACGAAGCGGGAGTGCCCGCGACGACGGCGTGGGTGTTTTCCGGCAACACGTGGTCGTTGCAGTCGGGCATCGTGCCGCCGTATCGCACCGAGCCGGCGATCGCGTTCGATGCCGTGCGAAACGAAGTCGTCGTGTTCGGCGGCAACAATCCGGGCATTGACTTGCGCGACGACACGTGGCGGTGGAACGGGACCCAGTGGACCGAGGCGGTCGTCGCAGTGAAGCCGCCGGCTCGGCTGTCGGCGTCGATGGCGTTCGATCGCGCACGCGGCGTCACCGTCTTGTTCGGTGGGTTCGGTCCAGGGAGCCCCCTTGTGCCCTTGGCGGACACTTGGGAGTGGAACGGCCTGGCATGGCAGCAGCGGTTCCCGAGCGCGTCGCCGCCGGCGCGCGGACAAGCGACGATGGCGTTCGATCCCGTGGACGGCGGCGTGCTGCTGTTCGGCGGCATCGGTTCTGGATTGGGCAGCGGGACGCTGTTCACGGACACGTGGACCTGGAACGGCACGGCGTGGGTGCAGCGCCAGCCCGCGACGCCACCGCAAGCACGCGTGCTTCACCGCATGGTGACGGACCTGCACCGGCAGCGAATCGTGCTGCTCGGCGGTCTCAGCGCGGATCCGTTCGCCTGGGAGTGGAGTGGCAACGCGTGGACCGTCGCGTACCAGCCAACGCCCGCGCCGCGGTACATGTTCGGCATGGGCTACGACGCCGCGCAGCGGCGCGTCCTCGTGCACGGGGGCATGCTCACCCTTGCTGGAGCGAACTACTTCTTCAACGACACGTGGCAGTACCGCACGCCGTCGCCGGCCGACGTCACACCGTTCGGCAGCGGCTGCCCGGGCAGCGCGGGCACGCCCGCGCTCGCCGCGGCGCCGTTCACCCTGCCGTGGCTCGGCGACACCACGCGCCACGTCGTCGGCAGTGTTCCGGCCGGCCAACCCGGCGCGTTCTTCGCCGCGGGCTTCGGCTCGGTTGCGCCGGTGTCGCTGGCGTCGTACGGCGCGCCGGGCTGCGACCTGCTCGTCGCGATCGACGTCTGTGAGTTCCGGTCTGCGAACGGCGCGACCGCCGAGTGGGCGAAGGCGCTTCCGCTGACGACGTCGCTCGCTGGTGCGTGGTTCGAGCAGCAGGCATTCGTGGTCGACCCCGCCGCGAACACACTCGGCCTCGTCGCCAGCAACGCGATCCGCGTGACGCTCGGCATTCGCTGACGCGCCGCGCCGCGACGGCCCTAGCGTCCCGCGCCGAACTCCGGATCCTCGTTGCGCAGGACCAACTCGATCGCTTCGCCGCCGGCGAGCAGCCGGTCGAGTTTGCCCGACCACGTGCGCCCGTCGCGTGGGGCCGAGCCGAACAGCAGCAAGGCGCGTTGCTCCGGCAAGCCCGCGAACGTGAAGCCGCCGTCGGCGCCGGTGACGATCGTGCGCTGCGCTGGCCGCAGCACCCCGGCTGCGTCGCGCAGCGTCACCAGCACGCCGCGAGCGAGTTCGCCATCGGGCCAGCGCACCACGCCGGACATCGTCAGCCCGGGCGTCACCACGACGTTGACGCCGGCCCCGGGAATCGACGCGAGGTCGATGCGCTGGTTGGCGAACCGGGGATCGCTGACGCGCAGCGTGCCGGGCGCGAGCACCGGGCCGAGGCGGCACTTCCCGTAGCCGTCGCTGCGCCCGACCACCTTCGCCGGCGCCATGTCGGTCGGCGTGTAGTCGAGCGCGAGATCGGCGATCGGCTCGCCGCGTTCGTCGCGCGCGAGCACGACCAGCGGCGTGCCGCGCTCCAGCCGGAACGCGTCGCCGGCCGCATCGAGCCACGGGCGTGCCTGCGGCGCGTGGCCGGCGGCTGCGAGCAGCAGCCAGGCGTCGCCTTCGGGCCGCGGTGGCAAGGTGAATGCCGGGGCGCGCCCGTTCGATGGTTCGTTGCCTTGGCTCGCGCCGACGACCGCGAAGTCGCCGTTCGTGCGCTGCAGCAGCGAGAACATCGCGACGCGCGGTTCGCTCGCGGCGGGGGACGGGACCACGACCGTGGGCAGCGGTCGGTCGACCGGCGGCCACACCAGCACGGCGTCGGGACGCACGGCCGGGAAGCGGTGCGGGCCGATGAAGGCAGCGCCGCAGCGAACGATCATCGGCGCCAGCAGCGCGTCGCCGCGCAGCACGGTCTCGGCAGCGCCCGCGGCGAACAGCGGGACGTCGGGCCGCCCGGCGGGATGGAACGTCTCGGCGAACGACGTCTGGATGCGCCGGGCGGGGCCCGCGAACGCGACGGCGAATCGTTCGCCGCTCGTCAGCACCTTGCGCAGCCAGAGCCAGCCATCGGAGCTGTGCACCCAGAGTTCGTAGTCGCCCTCGGGCAGGCGCACGACGGCGCCCGGCGGCGGCGCGAAGGTGACGGTGCGTCCGTCGGCCGTGGTGGCTCGCGCATGCACGCGCAACGGCTCCGTCCCCGTCGTCGTCGTGACGGCCGCCATCGGCGCCATCACCACGCGCTGCGCGCGGCCGGCCTGCAGGCCGTCGAGCAGCGCCCCGAGTCCGTCCGCCGTCACGACGTGGCCCGAGGCGGTGCCGCCGTCGCCGCGCGGGATGCGCAGTTCGCCGCGCCCATCGCTGGTGGCCGTGCGCCGATGCGCCGTCGGCAAGGCACTCGCGAACGGCGAATCGCCGGCGAAGCAGTCGGTCAGCGCGGCGATCTCGCCGGCTGGATGCACGGTCACGGCCGCCGTGGCGCCGGCGACCGGATTTCCGGCCGGGTCGCGCAGCAGCACCACGAACGTCTCGGCGGCCTGCGCGACGACGGGGGCCATCGGCAGCAGCAGCGCGCACATGCCGGCCCGGAACATGGTCGCCATCAACGACGACGCGCGGCCGGGGTTCAAGCCCCGCCGCGCGTGCTCGCCGTTCGGCATGGCGCCGGCTTCACTCCGGCAGTTCGTCGCGCTTCTTCACGACCTTGCAGACCAGGCCGTACTCGAGCGCCTGCCCGGCATCGAGCCAGAAGTCGCGGCGGGCCGACTCGGTGACGTCCTCGGGCTTCTTGCCGCAGGCGTCGGCGATGATGCGGTTGTAGCGGTCGCGCAGCTTCAGGATCTCCTTCGCCGTGATGTCGAGGTCGCTGGCGGTGCCGCGGCCCATCGTCGAAGGCTGGTGGATCATGAAACGGCTCTCGCTCATGCAGAAGCGACGCTTCTTGTCGGCGGCGAGGTGGATCAGGATGCCGGCCGAGGCGCACAGCCCGTTCACGACAGTGATCACCGGCGGCTTGACGAAGCGCAGCAGGTCGTAGATCGCGAAGCCGGCGTCGGCGCTGCCGCCCGGCGAGTTGATGAAGACCGTGATCGGCTTCTTGCTGTCCTTCTGCTCCATCGCGAGGCAACGAACCGTCGCCTCCTTGAGCATCTTGTCGTCGACCGGGCCGCTGATCAGCAGCGTGCGGGCCTCGAACAGCGCCTTCTCGTAGGGGTTGGGCGTCGCGGAGCCCTTCTCGCCGCCTTGGTCGGGGCATTCGTGATCGTCGTCCTCTTCTTCGGGACGCAGGCGGCGGGGATCCAGGTCGAGGGGATTGGGCATCGTGTTGGTCGGGAAACGGCGGCGGGATTCCCCGCTGCGGCGTGTTTCGGAATCGAGCGCCGGTGGAATTGAGTCCGTACCGCCGATCCCATCGGCGCCGTGGATAGCGCGCCGCGGAGCGACAGGCAACCCTGGCGCGCGGACCGCCCCGCGCCCGCCGCGGAAACAGGTCCCGCTGCTTGCGCCGTGGCAACGGCGGCGCTACCGTTCGCAGCCGTTGTTGGGCCGGCTGGTGGATCAGCAGGCCAGCAGCACTCGCCGCCGATCGGCGGAACCGGGCCGGGAGGCCCGGATCGCCGAGACGAGCCCGCGCCGACGGTCAGGTTGCCGTATCGCGCGATCGGTTCCGAGGTCGTTCCGGCCGAAGAACCCGGGCCCAGGCGAGGGTGATGGACGGGAGGCAGTGCACTGCGGTGTGCCGCTTGCCCGAACACGTTCGGCGTCGGGGTCCCCGACGACGAAGTCCGCGTGCGAACCTCGGATCGGAGCGTTCCGACCCGGCCTGCGGACGAGATTCAGAGGTGAAACGCAGCTCGCGAACGACGCCTCATGGGCGTTCGCCGGTTGGCAGTCGCCGCACGAGCCCCGACGGGCAAGGAGCCCGTCGACCTGATGGCCGGCTCTCATCGCCGGCCCGCATTGGCACGGCATGAGTATCTCGGAGAACGACTTCCCCGGTGGCATGGAACAGGCTTCTGACGGCGGCGGCCCCGAACGGCGGCGCTGGCGCGGGGGACGTC
>CALFZH010000054.1:0-48575 GCA_937952215.1 uncultured bacterium | reverse complement strand
CGCCGTGCCCGCGCCGCGGTCGCCAACTCCACGGCGAGCGGCAGCCGGTCCGCGGCCAACGCCATCGCGACGCCGGCGACTTCGTGGCGCTCGCGCACGCCTTCGTCGTGCAAGCCGAGGAACTGCTCGAGTGCCGCCGCCGCGGCGGCAGCGCGTTCGTCCGGCGAAGCCGCCTCGGCGCGCGCCAGCGCGGCGACGAACGCCGCCTCGTCCTGCGCGCGCAGCACGAGCGCCGACGCCAGACCCGCAACGACGGCGCACACGATCCGCATGCACGGATGATGCGAACGGCGTCCCGCCGTCGCAACCGGGTGGCGGGCCGTTGCATTCGCCGGGGTCGCCTTCATGATCGCGCCGTGGCGCGTCGTTCCGTGGCGATCCTCGGTTGCTCGGGCTCGGTGGGCCGTCAGGCCCTGCAGATCCTCGAGCAGAACCACGACCGCTTCGCCGTGGTCCTGCTCGCGGCGCACAGCTCGGCCGATGCGCTCGCCGCCGCCGCGGCGGTGCACCGTCCGCTGGCGGCGTGCCTGACCGGCACCGTGACCGCGCCGAACCTGCCGGGCGGTGTGCGCTTCCACGCCGGCCCCGAAGGCCTGCTGGCCGCGCTCGACGCGACGCGACCGGACGTCGTGCTGAACGCCATCACCGGGGCTGCCGGCCTCGCCGCGTCCGAGTGGACGCTCGCCAACGGCCGCACGCTGGCGCTGGCCAACAAGGAATCGCTGGTCGCCGCCGGCGAGTACCTGATGCCGCTGGCCCGCGCCCGCGGCGCACGCATCCTGCCGGTCGACAGCGAACACTGCGCGATCTTCCAGTGCCTGGACGGCGAGGAGCCGCGCGCGATCCGCCGGTTGTGGCTGACCGGGTCGGGCGGCCCGTTCCGCACGCGGTCGTTGTCGACCTTCGATGCGATCACCGTCGCCGAAGCGCTGCAGCACCCGACGTGGCGCATGGGTCCACGCATCACCATCGGCAGCGCGACGATGATGAACAAGGCGTTCGAAGTGCTCGAGGCGCACTGGCTGTTCGACGCGGCCCCGGCGGCGATCCGCGTCGTGCTGCATCCGCAGAGCATCGTGCACTCGATGGTCGAGTTCGTCGACGGCTCGATGCTCGCGCAGTGTGGCGTGCCCGACATGCGCGTGCCGATCCTGTTCTGCCTCGGCTGGCCCGAACGGCTGCCCGCCGCCTTCGAACCGTTCGACCCTGTTCGTTGGCGCTCGCTCGAGTTCGAACCGCTCGACGAGGCCCGCTATCCGGCGGTCGGACTGGCCTACGACGCGCTGCGCTCCGGCGGCGATGCCGGCGCGCGGCTGAACGCCGCCGACGAAGTCGCCACCGCCGCGTTCCTGGCCGGGCGCATTCCGTTCCCGGCGATCACCGCGACCAGCGCCGCCGTGCTGGCCGCGCGCGCGAGCCGGCCGCTGCGGTCGCTGGCCTGCGCGCTCGCCGCCGACGCCGAGGCCCGCGCCCTCGCCGAGGACTTCGTCGGCGCGCAGTCTCCGCCCCGGCCCGCCCGCACTTCCTGATGGACTTCTCCAGCGTCTTGTTCGCCGCGCTCGGGATCGGCTTGCTGATCTTCGTGCACGAGCTCGGCCACTTCCTCGCGGCGCGCCTCGCCGGCGTACGCGTCGAACGGTTCTCGCTCGGCTTCGGGCCTCGGATCCTCGGGTTCGTCTGGCGCGGCACCGACTTCCGGCTCTCGGCCGTGCCGTTCGGTGGCTACGTGATGGTCGCCGGCCAGGATCCTGCCGACCATCGCTGGCCCGCGGCGGAGTCGCTGCACTCGAAGTCGGTCGGCCAGCGCACGCTGTACTGGTGCGGCGGCGTGCTGATGAACCTGCTGTTCGCGCTGGTCGCCTTCCCGCTCGTGTTCGCCGCCGGCGTCGACTTCACCGCGCCGGTCGTCGGCGCCGTCGAACGGGGTGGCGCCTGCTGGGAAGCCGGGGTCGCGCCGAGCGATCGCATCGTCGCCATCGCTGGCAAGCGACTGCTGTCGTTCGACAACCTGTTCGTCGAGGCCGCACTGACCGGCGGGCGCCCGACGCCGCTGCTGCTGCGCAACGAAGCCGGCGAAGAACGGGAAGTCACGGTGCTGCCGCAGTGGAACGCCGCGAGCGGGCTGTTCGAGCTCGGCGTCGTCGCCGCGACCGCCGGCCTGCCGAAGCTGCGCATCGCCGAAGGCAGCGTCGCCGCGGCGGCCGGGCTGGCGGAGGGCGACGTGCTGGTCGCCATCGACGGCAAGGCGCCCGCGGGCGCCACGCTGGCCGACGTGCTGGCGACGCTCGACGGGGCCGACCCGTTCGTCGCGCGCGTGCGAACCGGCGACGCCGAGCGCGACGTGCGCATCACGCCGCGGCCCAACGGCAAGCAGGACTCGCTCCGCATCGGCGTGCAGCCGCTGCCGCGCCAGGTCCGCGGCATCCGCCACGATGCGGCATTCGTCGCGCGGCTCGGCCTGCAGCGCGGCGACGTGCTGCTCGCGATCGACGGCGTGCCGTTCACCAGCGGGGACCTCGCGGTCGCCGCGACCGGACCGGCGACCCTGCGCATCCACGTCCGACGCAACGCCGCAGTCGTCGTGCTCGAGCAGCCGGCGAGCGCTGCCGACCGAGCGGGCCTCGCCGCGGCGATCGTGCTGCGCGGGGACGACAGCCTGATGCTGCTGCCTTCGGCCAACGCCCCGGCGGCGCTCGCGGGCCTACGCGCCGGCGAACGCATCGCCGTGATCGAAGGCCAGCCGGTCGGCAGCTTCGACGACCTGCGCAAGGCGATCGAACGCAGCGACGGCCGCGCGTTGCCGATCACCATTGCGAGCCTCGATCCGGCGCAGATCACGGCCGGGACGTTCCTCGACGCCGCGACCGGCGAGTTGCGGCTCCTCCTGCTGACGGCGCAGGCCGCCGCCCAGGTCGAGACCGGACTCATGCCGCAACTCGCGTATCGCACCGAGCTCGTGCGCGCGGAGTCGTTCGGCGCCGCGCTGGCGCTCGGCACGCGAATGTCGCTCGACATGCTGAAGCAGCTCTACGTCACGCTGAAGCGCATGGTCACCGGCGACGTCGGCGCGAAGAACCTCGGCGGCATCATCCGCATCAGCCAGGTCAGCTACCAGGCGGCGCAACGTGGACCGAGCTGGTTCTTCTACCTGCTCGCGATGCTGAGCCTGAACCTCGCGTTCGTGAACCTGCTGCCGATCCCCGTGCTCGACGGCGGCCACCTGCTCTTCGTGCTGATCGAGAAGATCAAGGGCTCGCCAGTCAGCGAGCGCGTGTTCGGCTACAGCCAGATCGTCGGCCTCGTCTTCGTGCTGATGCTGCTGCTGTTCGTCACCTACAACGACATCCTGCAGCTGTTCTGAGCCCGTGCCCCGCCTGCTGCCGATCCTCCGCCTGCTCCGCATCGGCACGGTGTTCTCGCCGATCGCCGACGTCGTCGCCGGGGCCGCGGTGGCCGGCCTGCCGTTGCAGGCCACGGTCGCTCGGGCCGCGGTCGCCAGCGGCCTGCTCTACGCCGCCGGCATGGTCTGGAACGACGTCGCCGACCGGCGCCTGGACGCCGAGCAGCGGCCCGAACGCCCGCTGCCGCGCGGCGACGTGTCGGTGCCGTTCGCGTGCGGGCTCGGCGGCATGCTGCTGGTGCTGGCCGTGGTGCTGTCGCCGTGCCGGCACTACCACGGGCTGCTCGCAGCACTCGTCCTCGCCTACGACTTCGCCGGCAAGCGCGTCGCCTGGCTCGGCGTCCTCGGCATGGCATGCCTGCGCGGGTTGAACCTCGCGATGGCGCTGGCGATCGCCGCCGCGACCGAAGCAACCCTCGATCCCGACCGCGCGCGCGACCTCGTCATCGCTGCGTGGTGCTACGGCGCCTACATCGCCGCAGTGACGATCCTCGGCATCTTCGAGGACGAGCCGTCGGTGTCGCCGCGCGCGATCAGCGCGGTGCAGACCGCGCCGCCGATCGTGGCGCTGGTCGGCATCGTCACCGTGCAGAACGGCTTGTGGCCCGCACCCGCGTTCGCGGTGCTGCCGCTGCTGGTGTTCCTGCGCCGCAACGCGCAGAGGCGCAGCTGGGATCAGGCGGCGATCCGCCGGTCGATGGGCTGGCTGCTGCTCGGCACGATGCTCTACGCCGCGCTGCTCACGTGGGCCGCCGGCCAACCGATCGTGGCGGCGGCGATCGCCGCCGCGATCCTGCCGGCGCGACGGATCGCGCGCGTGATCGCGCCGACCTGAACGCGCTCAGGGGTTCGCGGCGAGCGCCTGCAGGCGCACCTGCCACGCCGCCTTCGCTTCCTCGCGCGTCATCAGGCCCTGCCGCACCATGCTCTTCAGCGCCTCCTTGAGGCGGTCGAGCTCGTCGCTGCCGCCGGATGCCTTGGTGTCCGCGACCGGTGCCGGGCCGCTGGCCTCCTGCGGTGCTTCGACGGGCGGCTCGGCCGCCTCGACCTCTTCGGCCGGGGTGCCATTGTCGACCGCGGCGACCAGGTGCTGCTCGATCGGGGCGGCGTCCTCGTCCGTGCTGCGCGGGGCGCCGACCTGTTCGCGGAACTCACGCTGCACGTCGTCGACGAGCGTCGCGAACGGATCCTGCCCGATGTGTTTGTCGCCGACTTCGGCGGTACCTTCACTGCGGAACTCGTCGAGCAAGCGGCCGACGAGGTTGCCGACGCTCGGCTCCTTCCGCGTCTCGGCGATCGAACCGCGGCGCTCCTTGAGCACCGTCAGCACGAACGTGTTCATGCGCGCGAGCGAGTCGAACAGGAACGACTCCATCTCCTGCTCGACACGTTGGCCGGCCTCGCGTTCGGCGTCGCGGGCGACCTTGTCGACGATCGAGGCTGCCTGGCGCGTCGCCGCAGCGAAGAAGTCGTGCACTTCGCGCGTGAGCTGCTGCTCGCGCACCTCCCGTTCCTCCGCCTGCTCCAGCTCGCGCAGCGCGTGGTTCTGGTACTCCTGCAGCGGCGTCTGGCGGCCGACCTTCGCCTGGATGCGCTTGCGTTCCTTGCGGAAGTCGTCGAAGCCCTGGTCGCCCTGGTTGCGAATCGTCATGCGTCTCCTCGGTGGTGCGGCGCCGTCGCCGTCGGTCGTTATCGGGCCGACCACGGCCGGCCTTGACCCCCTCGCCACGACGGTCGCGGAACCGGACGCAAGGGCACGAGCGCGCGGTGGCGTCGGCGGTTGGCGCCGCCGATACTCCCGGCATGGACCACTGGCGGCGGTCGCGATGGACCCACCCGATGCCTTGGTACCTCGTCGCCGGGGCCGGGCTGATCGCGTTCAGCGTCTGGCTGCCGTGGCTGGCGGCTGCCCGCACGACGCGCGTGGAACGACGCGCCGATCGCATCGCGGCACTGCTGCTCCAGGCCGGCAACGAACTGTCGCCCGCGGACATGGCCGCCGACGGGGAACTGCTGCAGGGTCGGTTCTGGCTGCTGGCCGGCGCTTCCGCCGAGCACATCGACGACCTCGAGGTCGTCGAGCCGCCGATCCCGGGGACCTTGCTCGTGCTGCGCAACAAGCACTACGCCTTCCAACTGGCGATGGCGCCGTTGCCGCCCGACGCCGTGGTCGCGCGGGACGCGGTGCCGACACGCGAGGTGCTGGCCTGGCCGCTGGCGGCGACCGGACCGGGCCATTGCGTGTTCTTCCACGCCGAGGCCGCGCCGCGCGCCTACACCCGCAACCTGACCGCCAACTACCGCGGTCTCGGCGACTACCGACCGCCACCCGGGGCGGCGCAGGCGCCGCTCATCGCCGGATCGGCCCCGACGATCTCGTACCGCGCGCGCGCGGACGAACGCTGGATCCTCTACTGACGGCTCGACGGCGCCGGCCGTCGACGTCAGAAGGCGTCGATCAGGAAATCGGCGAACAGCGCCCGCAGGCCAGCCGCCTCCTGGCGAAGGCCGTTCTTCAAGGCCAGCACGTCGTCGATCGTCAGTGCCGGCAGGGTCATCAGGTTGAGCGCCAGCACGCGCATCTGCGGCAACTCCTCGCGGTCGAACAACACCTCGCGCACGGGAGCGATGAAGTCGGCTTGCAGCGCGGGGTCGTTGCGGTCCGCGGCGATGCCGGCCAGCACCTGGAGCATCGGTGCGCGCAACCGCCACTCCTCGCGCGGCATCGCGCGGTACTCCGCGAGCACCACCCGTTCGGAGCCGCGCACGTTCATCAGCATCATCGGCAGGTAGTTGCGCGTCGTCATGTCGCCGTTTGCACCGCGGCCCACCACCCGTTCGGGTCCGCGAAACAACGCGAACAAGGCGCGCGCCGACGCTTCGGTGTGGTTCTGCGACAAGGCCTGCAGGAAAGGCCGCGACTCGCCGGCCGGGGCCTTCTGGAAGCGCTCGACCAACACCGGCACCGCCCGCGGATCGCCACTCGCGGACAGTTGGTTGACCAGCGACTGCAGCCGGGTGCCCGCGGCCGTCGCCAGTTCTTCGAGCAGCACGGTGACCGTGGCCGTGCGTCCGCGCCGCGTCAGCTCCCGCAACGCAATGGCCCGCGTGTCCCACGGTTCGTCCGGCGACGCCAGAACTTCGTAGACATCGGCGACGTCCTCACCCGGCACGCGCACCAGCGTCTTCGCGACCTCGAGCCGCACCTCGGTGCGCAGGTGCGTCGAGGCGCGCAACAGCGAATCCCGGAGTTCGCCGGGCGCGCCGAAGGCGCAGTGACGGACCGCGAACACCAGCTTGCCGAGGTCCTCGCTGCCCAGTGCCTCGTGCAGCCACACCGTGCCGGCAGTGTCGCCCGCGGCATGCAACACGCCGGCGATGATCGCCTGGAACTCGCCGACCGCCTCGGGCCAGCGTCCACGCAGCACGCGCGCCGCCTGTGCCGGCGGCAACTGCAGCGCTTCCTTCAGCACCTGATCACGCACCGCCGCCGGGAACGGGCCGTTCATGGCCTGCGCCAGCAGATCGACGCCGTCGTCGCCCAACTTCGTACGCACGGCGCGCAGCCAGGCGCCGCGAGCGCGCCCGTCCATCTGCGGGAACGCACCGGCGATCTCGCGCAGCGTCTTTGTCGTCCCGCAGGTGCCCAGCGCGGCGAACGCCGCCTGCTGCACGGTCGGGTTCTTGTGCTGCAGTGCGCGCCGCAGGGCCGGGTCGAAGTCCTCGCGCCCCATGCGCGCCATCGCCTCGATGCGGTTCCGCGCCACGTCCCCGAACGCCGGGTCGCCCATCGCCTGGTCCAGCGCCTCGATCAACGGTTCGACCGCATCCTCGGGGGCGCGCCAGTAGAACTCCGTCGCGATCCGCCAGGCCTCCGACCGCACGTTGCCCTGCAGGTTCGCGGCGAGCCGCTCGAGGATCTGCCGGCGCGTGCGCACGTATTCGGCGCCGTTGTTCGGCGGATACACCAGGGCCACCGGGAAGTCGGCGTGGAACGGCTCGAGGCGGTACGGATTGCCGTCCGCGGGCGGCACCACCTGCCCGGCGACGGCGGCAGCCAGCAGGCAGACGGCGGGAACGGACAACGCGCACGCGGACGGACGGAACGGCATCGTGGCAGCTAGTTGCTCACCGTCGTGGCGTCACCACACGGCGCGAGCGACGTGCTACAGGCCGCTGCCCAGGAAGCCCAGGGAAACTCAGCTGCCGGCCGCCAGGGCTGGCCGGATGCCGGCGTCGAACGCCGCGTAGCCGGTCGCCAGGCACAGGCACAAGGCAGCGCGCGTGGCGAGTTCGAGCGGGTCCGGGCAGACCGCGACCTGCCGCAGTTCGCCCTGCATGCGCGTGAACCCCGGCCGGCCGGGCGCGATGCCCCAGGCCATCTGTTGCACGGTGGCGAAGTCCGGCGCCAGCCGAACCGGCTTCCAGCGACGGATCTGCAGTTCGAGCCGCTCGCGCTCCTCGGACGCCATCGAGTCGGCGAAGCCGTAGAGCATGGCCCCGAGCAGTGCGGCACTGTCCTCGCCGGCGGCGCGGCGCGTGCGCAGGGCGCCGAGCAGGAGGCCGCGGACGACGGCGCAGTGTTCGACGTCGACGCCGAAGCCCGGCAACGCCGCCACCACCCGGCCGGCGTCGCCAACGGCGGCTGCCGACACGCGCCGGCCGAGCAGTTCGGGCAGGCGGCGGCCCCAGTTCTCGCCGTCGACCTGGACGATCGACGCGACGAGCCGGCGACCTTCGCGGGCGACGAGGCGCTGGCGATCGCCGTCGAGCGCGGCAATCTCGACCATCGCCGCGAGTCCGTGCGCGAGATTCGACAGGTCCGCGGTGGGCAACGCCGCCGCCAGCCAACCCGAAGCGGCGTGCAGCGCCGCCGCACGGCTGCCGTCGGCGGGTCCGGCGGCGATCAACGCCCGCGCCGCCAGGGCGATGGTCGCAATGTCGGCATCGTCCGCGGCGATGGCGTCGAGCAGTTGCCCGGCGATCGCGTCGGCGAACTGCTGGACGCGCACGTCCGCCGCCGGAATGCCACCCTGGCGCACCAAGGCCTCGCGCCGCAACGAAGCGCTCGCGCGCAGTTCGTGGTCGAGCCGGGCGAACTCGAGCGCATTGCGCGATTCCAGGTAGCGGCCGAGCGGATCCGGCGCGGCGGCGAGTCCGGCATCGAGCGCCTCACGCAGGTGCACGGCCTGCTCCTGGTCGAGCCGCTGACGCATGCTCGCGACGTCCGTCTGCCAGGAAACATCCTGCACGAGCGGCACCGGGCTCGATTCGACCTCGTAGTCGGGCCCACGCTGGCTCGCGCCGGCGAGCTGCAACCCGTTGCCGACCGCTCCCTGGCGTTCCCGCTGCACCCGACCGAGCGGATCCCACCAGGACAACGCCGCGAAGACCGCCGCCGCCGCCGCGATGCCGAGCACCGGTCCGAGCCATCGCCGTGGCCGCTGCGGCGGGCCATGCCGCGCGACGAGGTGGCGTTCGGCTCGCTGTTGCACGGCCGCCATCCGCAACGCGAACGTCGGCCCCGGTTCGACGCCGAGTTCCCGCCAGTGCTCGACGAACGCCACCGCGTCGGCGACCTCGAGCATCGCCGTCGGATCCTCCTGCATCCGAAGGCGGGCGCGGGTCTGCTGCAGGGTCGTTCCCTGCCCGAGCACCAGGTCCATCGCCCCCAGCTCGCCGAGCGCGTCCCCATCGCTTGGACCCGGAACGGCACTCACCCCGCACCCCCGGTCTGCCGCCGAGCCGACTCATCCGGCGTGCGGGCCGCCAGCATCTGCTTCAACGCGGCGACCGCGTTGTGCATGCGCGACTTCACCGTGCCGACCGGGATCTTCAGCAACTCGCTGATCTCGCCGTACGGCCGTTCCTGGTAGACGGCGAGTTCGAACACGAGGCGGTGCGGTTCGGTGAGCCGCTCGAGCGCACGCCGCATCGCCGCCTTCTCTTCGCCGTCGGCGAGCAGTTGCGGCGGCGCCACGTCGGGACCCGCGTACTCGATCGTGCTCGGCGCGTCGTCGCCCGGCAGCACGACCTGGTCGAAGGAGTGGAAGCGTGGGCGTGGACGCTGCTGGCGGTAGTGGTCGATCCAGAGGTTCGTCGCGACGCGGTAGACGAACGTCGACATGCGCCCCTCGGGGCGGTAGCGCTTGCTGGCCAGGATCAGCTTCAGGAACAGATCCTGCACCAGATCCTCGGCGCGGTCGCGATCCCAGCACAGCCGGTAGAAGAACTGCAGCATGCGGTCACGCCAGGCGTCGACGAGCTGGCGGAACGCGTTGGGCTCGCCCTCGCGGTAGCGCGCGAGGTGGTCGACCTCGGGTTCGGCGTCGGGCTTGCTCGGGAACGGCTTCACGCGGACCAGGCGGCAGGGACGGTGCGCACAACGGCGCGGACCCGGCCGGGTTCAGGGCATCTTCGGCAAAGCAGCGAGCCAGGGGTAGTCCGTCGCCCCCGCGGTGGTCAGCCGGACGTGGCGCCCACCCCCCGGTGCCATGCCGAGTTCGAGCCACAGGGTGCGGGCCGGCAGGTGCTGGCGGACGCGGTCCGCCCACTCGACGACCACCACCGCCGTCGGATCGACCAGGTACTCGAGACCGCCGTCGTCCAGGAACGCGAGCAGCTTGCCCGGCAGGTAGGCGTCGGCGTGCAGCAGCCGGGCGCGGCCCGGGTGTTCGATCACCAGCAGGTAGGTCGGGCTGCTGACGGCGTCCGGATCGTCGACACCGAGTCCACGCGCCAACCCCCGCACCAGCGTCGTCTTGCCGGCCCCGAGCTCGCCGACCAGGCCAAGCACGTCGCCCGGCACCAGGTGCTCGCCGAGCCACGCGCCGAGCCGTTCGGTCGCCGCCGGGTCCGCCGGCAGCTCGCGTTCGTGAACGACCTCACCGCAACGCATGCTGCCATCCCTCCGCGGCGAGGCGAACGCGGGACGCGCCGTCGACCAGCCACAGTCCTGGGGCTGCGACCACCCGGCCGAGCGATCGGCGCGCGCGGGCCGACAGCGGGCCACCGGGCGGCAAGCGGCGCCCTCGCGCCTGCGTCCACAGCAGCACATGGTCTTCGCCGTCGGTCAACGCCGCCCGCAGCGCCGCCGCCGAGTCGCCGCGGGCCGCGCGGCGCGCCGTCGCAGTGATCGGCACGGCGCTGGCGTCCAGTTCGGCACCGAGCCCGCCGCTCGCGGCGAGAACGGTCGCCAGGTCCAGCAGCAGTCCGTCGCTGACGTCGATCGCCGCGTGCACCGCGGACTGCGCCGCCAGCCAGCGTCCGACGGCGAGCGGCGGGCGGAACCGCAGATGGCTGCCCGCGCGCGAACCGCCGAGGGACCCGCTCACGTGCAGCGTGTCGCCGACCCGCGCCGCGTTCCTCCGCAGCGCCCGTCCGGGCAGATGCCCGATGGCGGTGACGGTCACGATCAGCGGCCCGTCGTGCACGGCGACGTCGCCGCCGACGACCACAGCCCCACCCGCGCGCGCCGCCGCGCGGATGCCGTGCAGCAGGCGGGTCCGCCGCCGGGCCGCCAGCGCCGCCGGCAGCACCAGCGAGACCACCAGCCAGTCCGCACTCGCGCCCATGGCGGCGAGGTCGGCCAGGTTGCGGTTCACGGCCTTGCGGCCGACCAGCGCCGCGTCGTCGGAAGCGCCGAAGTGCACGCCCTCGACCACCGGATCGCAGCACACGACCGACGAGGCCCCGCGGTTGTGCACCACCGCCGCGTCGTCGCCGATGCCGACACGCACGCCGCGAGCGCCGCCGAAGAACCGCGCCAGCGAAGCGGTGAACGCCCGTTCAGCGGCCACGGGACGCTCCGTCCGCGGCGCGAAACACGACCATCACCGTCGAGCGCACGTCGGCGCGACGCACCGGCCCGAAGTGCCGGCTGTCGGCCTGCAGCGACGCTCCGTTCGGGTGCAACAGGTAGAGATCCTCGCCATCGATCGACGCGACCCGCGACAGCACGAGGCCGCGTGGACCGTCGACGAAGACGTCGCTGCCGACGCGCAAGCCGGTCGACCAGCGATCGACGATGCACCACGAACCGGGCGGTGCATCGGGCATCGTGTCCATGCCGGCGGGCACCCACGCGGTGCCGAACTGCAGGAAGAACCAGGTGAACACCACCACCGCGACGACCACCGTCCATCGCTTCAGCCGGCGCCCGACGCGGATCGGGTCGAACGACGGCGAGTTCTTCGCGGGCACCGTGCCGGAAACGGCCATCCCGCCAGCATCGACGACCGGCGGCGCCGGTTCCACGTTCAGTCGAGCAACGTGGCGACGGCGGCGACGAGGTCGCGCGCTGCCGCTTGCGGATCGGCGGCGTCGCCGATCGCGCCGCGGACCGCGATGCCGATCGGGCGGCCCGCCGGCGGAACCTGCGCCAGCGAGGTCGCGCGCTCGACGTCGATGCCACCGAGCCACACCACCGGCAGGCGGGCACGCGCGGTGAGTTGCGCGGCTCGCGCCGCGCCGAGGTGCGGCGCCCCGGGTTTGCTCGCGGTCGGCCACACCGGCGACAGCAGAGCGAAGTCGCAACCGGCCGCGCTGGCGAGGTCGAGCTCGGCGCCATCGTGGGCCGAGTAGCCCAGCACCGGTTCGGCGCCGAGAACGCGACGCGCCAGGTCCGGCGGCAGCGAGCGCTGGCCGACCTGCGCCCCGTGCGCAGCGCCCGCCGCGACGACATCGACGCGGTCGTTCACGAGCAGCAGTCCACGCACGGCCGCGAGTGCCGGCAACAGCCGCTCGCACGTCGCGAGCACCATGCGCGCGGGCCACCGGCTCTCGCGGATCTGCACGGCCCGCACGCCGCCGGCGATCGCGGCGAGCACGATCGCCTCGACCCGCGCCGGATCGGCGCGCCCGTCGGTGACGAGCACGACGCGCAGGGCCGAACGATCGAAGCGCGGCGAGGTGGCGGGCATGCCACTCACCGGTTGGCGTACTGCTGCTGGTAGTACTGCTGGTAGGCACCGCTGCGCACGCGCTCCCACCAGGTCCGGTGCTGCACGTACCACTGCACGGTCTCGGCGAGTCCGGCCTCGAACGTGCGCGCCGGCGTCCAGCCGAGCAGCGCCCGCGCCTTGCTCGAGTCCATCGCGTAGCGACGGTCGTGACCCGGCCGGTCGGTGACGTAGCGGATCAGGTCGTCGCCCTTGCCGAGTTGCCGCAGGATCTGCTTCACGACGGTGAGGTTCTCCCGTTCGGCGTCGCCGCCGAAGTTGTAGACCTCGCCGGCCGCGCCCTTCTCCATCGCCGCACGGATGCCGGTGCAGTGGTCGAGCACGTGGATCCAGTCGCGCACGTTCTTGCCGTCGCCGTAGACCGGCAGCGACTTGCCTTCGAGCGCGTTGGCGATCATCAGCGGGATCAGCTTCTCCGGAAACTGGAACGGGCCGTAGTTGTTCGAGCAGCGCGTGACCACGCAGTCGAGTCCGTGCGTGTGCACCGCCGCGCGCACCATCAGGTCGCTGCCGGCCTTGCTCGCCGAGTACGGCGAGTTCGGCTGGATCGGCGTGTGCTCGGTGAAGTAGCCCCACGCGGGCAACGAGCCGTAGACCTCGTCGGTGCTGACGTGCACGAAGCGCGCGACCTTGGTCGCCCGGCTCTGGTCGAGCAGCACTTGGGTGCCGATCACGTTGGTGCGCACGAACGCCGACGCGTCGAGCACCGAGCGATCGACGTGGCTCTCGGCGGCGAAGTGCACGACCACCTCCGGCCGGTGTTCCCCGAACACCCGCTGCATCGCCGCAGCGTCGGCGATGTCGGCCTTGACGAACGTGTACCGCGCGTCGTTCTGCACGTCGGCGAGGTTCTCGAGGTTGCCCGCGTAGGTCAGCAGGTCGACGTTGACGACGCGGTGCGTGCTCTCCTTCAGCAGCATGCGCACGAAGTTGGAGCCGATGAAGCCAGCACCGCCGGTGACGAGGATCGTGGACACGGTTGGGATCTCAGTATCGCTTGCCGCGCAGCCCGGCGTCGGGCGCGACGGGAGAAGTCGTCGTCGCGGCATCGAGCGGCAGGTGCCGAGCCAGCGCGTCGAGGTAGTGCGGCAGGGCCTTGCCGCGCAACGCCGTGAGCTTTCCGCAGTCGAGCACCGACCACGCCGGCCGGGCGGCCGGGCGCCGCAGCTCGGCGGCGGTCTGCTCGCCGACGACGACGTGGCCGAGACCGGCTTGCCGCAGCACGTCGCTGGCGAACTGGTGCCACGAGCAGTGGCCCTCGTTCGCCGCATGCCAGATGCCGCCCGGCGCCCGGGCCTCGGCAAGGTCGAGCAGCGCTTCGGCGAGGTCGTGCGTCATCGTCGGCCGGCCGACCTGGTCGGTGACGACCTTGAGCGGCTGCCCGCTGCGGGCGCGGTCGAGGATCGCGCGCGGGAAGTTGCGGCCACCGGGACCGAACACCCAACTCGTGCGCACGACGTGGAAGTCGGGCCGGCCGTGGGCCAGCACCGCTTCCTCGCCGAGTCGTTTGCTGGCGCCGTAGACGGAGAGCGGGCGCGGCTTCGCGTCGACCGGCCACGGCACGCCGCCGTTCTCGCCGTCGAACACGAAGTCGGTGCTGACGTACGCCAGCCCGGCACCAGCCGTGGCCGCCGCCTCGGCGACCCACGCGGTCGCCAGCGCGTTGATCCGATATGCGGACAGCGGCGCGGCTTCGCAGCCATCGACGTCGGTGATGGCGCCGCAGTGCACGACGAAGCGCGGCCGAGCGTCCGCGATCACGCGCCCGATCGCCGCGCGCTGGTCGAGCGGCATTTCGGCGACGTCGACGCCGACCGCAGTGCGACCTCGAGCCTTGGCTGCCGCCATCACCGCGCGCCCGAGTTGCCCCAGCGCACCGGTGACGAGGTAGTCCTGCCTCGTCATCCGAGGTCCATCCGGTTGGCGCCGTTGGCGCGGATCAGCGTCGCGGACCGGTACAGCGACTCGAAGGTGCCGGCGTCGGTCCACCAGCCCTTCAGGATCTCGCAGCTCAGCGTGCCACGACGCACGTACTCGTTGTTCACGTCGGTGATCTCGAGTTCGCCGCGCTGCGACGGCTTGAGCGTGCGGCAGATGTCGAACACCGCCGGGTCGTAGAGGTAGATGCCGATCACCGCGAGGTTGGTCTCGGGGTGCGCCGGCTTCTCGACGATCTTGACGACCTTGCCGTTCTGCACGGTGGCGACACCGAACCGCTCGGGGTCATGGACCTCCTTGAGCAGGATCTTCGCCCCCCCGCCCTGCCGCCCGAAGTCGTCGACGGCACGCTTGATGTTGCCCTCGATGATGTTGTCGCCGAGCACGACGCAGATCGAATCGCCCTCGGCGAACGCCTCGGCGAGCTTGAGCGCGTCGGCGATGCCGCCTTCGCCTTCCTGGTAGGCGTAGTTGAGGCGCTTGAGGCCGAAGTCGGCACCGTTGCGCAGCAACTGCAGGAAGTGCCCCGCCGAGTTGCCGCCGGTCACGACCAGGATGTCGGTGATCCCCGCGTTCACCAGACACTGGATCGGGTAGTAGATCATCGGCTTGTCGAAGACCGGCAACAGGTGCTTGTTGGTGATCTTCGTCAGCGGATAGAGGCGGCTGCCGAGGCCGCCGGCGAGAACGACACCTTTCATGTGCGATTGCTCTCGAGAGTGTGGCGCGAATACCAGTCGAACGTGCGTGCGAGTCCGTCGGCGAAACCGACGCGTGGAGCGAAGCCGAAGCGAGTCTTGGCCAGCGTCGCATCGGCGAGCGAGTGCCGCACGTCGCCAGCGCGCGGCGCGGCATGCACGGGGGGCGGAATCACGACGTCGCCGCGGTGCTGCTGCAGCATCCTCCGCAACGCCGCATAGACGTCGAGGACCGTCGTCGCGTGCCCGTAGGCGAGGTTGACCGTCACGCAGCCGGTGCTGTCGGCATCGAGGCACTGCACGATGCCCTGCACGACGTCCTCGACGTAGGTGAAGTCGCGGGCCTGTAGCCCGTCGCCGTCGATGCGCACCGGCCGTCCGGCGAGCAGCGCCCGGCAGAACGCGGCGATCACGCCCGAGTAGGGACTGTCGGCCGGCTGCCGCGGCCCGAACACGTTGAAGAAGCGCGTGACGACGACCGGCAGGCCGAAGACCCGCGCGAACGATCGGCAGTACAGCTCGCCGGCGAGCTTGGCCGCGGCGTACGGCGACAGCGGATCCTCGCGCAACCGTTCGTGCTTGTGCTGCTCCTGCTGGTCGCCGTAGGCCGAACTGCTGCCGGCGTAGATCACGCGCGCATTGGCCCGACGCGCCCCGTCGAGCAACGTCACCGTACCAGTCACGCAGGCATGGTGGCTGTCGAGCGGGCGTTCGAGCGAACGCACCACCGATGGCAAGGCGGCGAGGTGCACGACCTTGCGCACGCCCTGCAGCGCGCGCGCGACCGCCGCCGGGTCGGTCACCGAGCCGCGCTGGAACTCCACCGGCACGCCCTGCAGGTTCGCCTCGGAACCGGTGCTGAGGTCGTCGAGCACCACGACCGAGCGCCCCTGCCGGCACAGCAGTTCGCAGAGATGCGAACCGAGGAACCCCGCCCCACCAGTGACCAGCACTCGCTCCTTCATCGCACTCTCCCGGCCCGCTTTTCGGCCAGGTACCACGTGCAGAACGAGCCGATTCCCTCGGCGATCGGCGTGGAGCTGCGGTAGCCGAGTTCCCGCTCGGCGAGCCTGCAATCCGCCCACGTCACCGGCACGTCGCCGGGCTGGTCCGGAAGGCGTTGCAGCTTGGCGGTACGACCGAGGCCACGTTCGAGCAGGGTGACGAGTTCCTGCAGCGACGTCGTCGCAGCACCGCCCAGGTTGTAGACGGCGTACGGACGCCGCCCCTGCATGGCGGCCTGGATCCCGCTGACGATGTCGTCGACGTGGGTGTAGTCGCGCCGCGAACTGCCATCGCCGAAGAACGGCACCGGCGCGCCGTCGGTGATCAGCCGCGCGAACTGGTGGATCGCCATCTCGGGACGCTGGCGCGGACCGTAGACCGTGAAGAACCGCAGGCACGCGACCGGGTTGCCGTGCAGCCGATGCCAGGCGTAGCAGAGCAGTTCGCCGGCCTTCTTGCTCGCCGCGTACGGGGACACCGGCCGATCGACCGGATCGCTCTCGGCGAACGGCACCTTCTCGTTGCCGCCGTAGACCGACGAGCTGCTGCCGAACACCAGCACGACGCGCGGATCGGTGATCGCGTTCAGCAGGATCTGCGTGCCCGTGACGTTGACGTCCATGTAGCGCGCCGGGTCGCGCAGCGACGGCCGCACGCCGGCGAGTGCTGCCAGGTGCACGACCACGTGCACACCCTCGGCCGCGCGGCTGCACGCCGCGGGTTCGCGCAGATCCCCGGCCACGAACTCGAAGCGATCGCTGGCCACCGCCCGCAGCGCGTCGAGGTTCCGCCCCTTGATCGCGACGTCGTAGAACGCATCGAGGTTGTCGAGCACGCGCACCCGGTGCCCCGCCTGCAGCAGGCGTTGCGCGAGGTGGGAGCCGATGAAGCCGGCTCCGCCGGTGATGAGGACGAGCGACACGCGGGGAGTGTGGTATCGGATGCGCTGCGGGCTTTCCAATGCCGTCCCGGCCACGTGGGGGCGCCTCCTGGCTACACTGCTGCCCATGAGGACTTCGCTGCTTGCCGCCCTCGGCTGCTGCTGGCTGTTGCTCGCCGGACTCGCGGGCGCGCAGACGCCCGTTCCGCCCGTGGACCCTGCACTGCCCGACCAGCTCAAGGAACTGAAGGCGCTGGTTGCGGACCCGAAGATGGTCGCCGACTTCCAGGCGATCAGCTTGATGCAGAAGCTCGGCAAGGACTTCGACGCACGCAATCCCAAGGACCAGGAACGACTTGCCCGCGGCATCGGCGACGTGTTCCGGACCGGCAAGCTGCGCACCGCCGACAAGCAGATCCTCTACCGCGAGGCGGCCGACGCCCTGGCCGGCATGCACGCCGAGGGCGGCAAGGAACTGGCGAAGGCGATCGGCGACGTGCGGTTCAAGGACACCCTGCCGCTGCTGTGCCACCTCACCCTGGCGCTCGGCAAGACCGAGGACGACAAGCAGGTCGACTGGCTCGTCGACACGACGTCGCGTTCGCCGCACGACGAACTGCGCGCCGCTTCGGCCGAGGCGCTGGGCAACTACACGTCGCTCGAGATCAAGGCCCGCCGCGAGGTCGTGAAGGCGATCGTGCGCGCGTGGGGCAGCCTGCACTCGAAGGCCACGCAAGCCGACCCGACCAACCCCAACGCGCCGGTCGACCTCGAACCGCAGAACGCGCGACGCACGCTGCGCGCCGTCGAAGGCAAGTGGGGCGCAACGCTCGCGCGGCTCACCGGCGTGACGATGACCGGCTTCACCGAGTGGCAGCGTTGGCTGAACAAGAACCCGTCGTGGACGGCGCCCGCAGGCAAGAAGCCTTGAGCCGGATCGGCGCGGTGTTCTGCGCCCTCGCGCTCGCCGCGGGCGGCGCCGTCGCGGCCCAGGACGACCTGCCCGTCACCACGCTGACGGGGCACGCGCTGCTCAGCCGCCTGCGCGCCGACGACCTGCCGGTGACCGAGGCCGGCACGCTCGCGGCGCAACTCGTGGCGGAACCGATCGCGATCCGGCTGCCGGCGAGCGACGCGCTGCGCGAGGCATTCCTGCGGCGTGGCAAGCAACACGCCAAGCGCGCGGCCGAACTGCAGAAGGCGCTCGCCAAGGCGGCCGCGGCGCTGGTCGGCGAACAACTCGGCAAGCAGGGCCTCGCCGAAGTCGACCAGCGGCGCAGTGCTGCGCTGGCGACGAGCCGCAGCGAGGGGCTGACCAAGGAGCGCATCGCGGCCGAACTCGACCCGTGCGTCGAGTGGCTCACCGCACGGCTGTGGCCGACGCGCGAGCAATTCGTCGGCAAGGACGCCGCGATCGGGACGCACTGGGCGGCGCTCCAGACCGAACGCGCGGAGCTCGCCGCGTGGTTTGCCGCCTACGTCGAGTCGACGACGGGCCTCGACCTCCACCCGCAGGCGCAGAAGCACTTCACCAAGAACCCGCCGCCACCAGCGCCGGCCCCGGTGGCCGCGCTCGAAGACGAGTGGCTCGTCTGGACGATGCTCGCCGCGCCGCTGTCGGCTCGCGACCGCAAGACCCTCGAGCAGAACGAACTGCTGCGCGCGACCGCCGATGCCGAGGAGTTCGCCGGCACCACGGCACTCAACCGCCTGCGGTTCCTGCTCGGCCTGCCGCTGGTGCGCATCGACGACAAGCTGACGCTGGCAGCGCGCGACCATTCGCAGGACATGGTGTCGCTAGGGTTCTTCGACCACACCTCGCCGGTGCCGGGCAAACGCACGCCTGGCGATCGTGCCTCTCGCTTTGGCACCAGCGGCGGAGCCGAGAACATCGCCGCCGGGCAGGAACGGGGTGCTGGCGCGATCCGAGCGTGGTGGTACAGCCCGGGCCACCACCGCAACATGCTCGGCGGCCACGCGCGCACCGGGCTCGGCCGCAGCGAGCAGACCTGGACGCAGATGTTCGGCGGCTGAACCCGCGGCGACGCGGCGTGCTAGACTGCGGCCCGCACCGCCCTGCCCGCGAGTGCCCGACCGTTCCATGCGTTGCCACCGCCTGCTCGCCGCCCTCGGCCTCGCCGCGTCGGCGAGCGCCCAACTGCCGCCGCCGTGGGCGCCGCCGCAGAACCCGCAGACGCCGGCGAAGATCGTGCTCGGCAAGATCCTGTTCTGGGACGAGCAGTTGTCGAGCGATGACTCCGTGGCGTGCGGCACCTGCCACCGCCCGGAGTTCGGCGGCTCCGACGGCCGCCTGCTCGCAGGCTGGCACGCCGGACCCGACGGCCTGATCGGCACGCCCGACGACATCCGCGCCTCGGCCGGCGTCGTGCGCCAGGACAGCAGCGGCGACTTCACGCCGTCGTCGACGTTCGGCCTCGCGGTGCAGAAGACCGGCCGCATGTCGCCGACGATGGCGGGCGCCGCCTACCACCCCGAGCTGTTCTGGGACGGTCGCGCCCATGACGAGTTCTACGACCCCGAGACCGGCCTGCTGCTGATCCCCTTCGGCGGCGCGCTCGAGAGCCAGGCCGTCGGCCCGATCCTCAACGCGGTCGAGATGGCGCAGGAAGGCCGCACCTGGAACGACGTGCGCAACAAGCTCGCGGCCGCAACACCGCTGCGCCTCGCCAGCAATCTGACCTCCGACGTGCAAGCTGCCTTGCAGCAGCGGCCCACCTACCCGCTGCTGTTCACCGCCGCGTTCGGCGATCCGGCGATCACGGGCGCGCGCATCGGCATGGCGCTCGCGAGCTACCAGCGAACCCTGATCCCCGACGACACGCCGTGGGATCGGCACATGGCCGGCCAGGTTGGCGCGCTGACGCCCACCGAGAACTTCGGCATGCAGGTGTTCCAGGGCCAGGGCCAGTGCGTCGCCTGCCACTGGGAGCCCCTGTTCTCCGACGACCAGTACCACAGCCTCGGACTGCGGCCGCTGGCCGAGGACCTCGGCCGCTACGGGATCACGCAGCAACTGGGCGACGAGGCCGCGTTCAAGACGCCGACGCTGCGGCTCGCGGGCCTGCGGCCGCGGCTGTTCCACAACGGCCAGAGCCCGGCCCTGGGCGATCCCGCCCAATGGAGCGATCCGGCGTCGACGCTCAACGTCTACTGGCACGGCCACGGCGCGGTGACGACGAACCTGAGCCCGTTCCTGCCGTCGCTGCAGCAGCTCGGCGTGCCGCAGTCCGACGTGCACGCCGCACTCGAGTTCGTGCGCACGGCGCTGACCGACGCCCGCGCCCAGAACCGCCTGCCGCCGTTCGACCACCCGGATCTGCGGTCCGCGGTGGTGCCGCCACCGCGCGTGTTCGGGACGGGGCTCGCCGGCGCCAGCGTGCCGTTCCTGATCGATGCCGTGCCGCCCTATCCCGGCAACGCCGACTACAAGCTCGGCCTCGCCGGCGGCGACGGCACGACGTTCTCGTTCCTGACCTACGGCTTCTGGTCGATCGAGCCGCAGGCCACCGTGCTCGGCGTCCCGCTGCACCTGCAGATCGCCGGCTGGCAGCCGTTCACGCTCACGGGCCCGGCGGGCGCGCCCGGCCACACGACCTGGCGGCTGCCGCTGCCCAACGATCCGAGCTTGAACAACGCGCCGTTCTACTTCGAGCTGTTCGCGCTCGACCCGCTCGCCCCGGCCGGCGTCGCGGCGAGTGCCGGCACCGAGTTCTTCATTCGTTGATCGCCGGCGCGAGGCGGACCCGCGAGACCAGGTAGGCGAAACTGCGGGCGTAGCGTTCTGCCTTCTCCGGGTACTTCGCCGCGTACTGCTTCAAGAGCCACTCACACCCCGCGATGCCGCCGAGGGCCTCGAGTTCGGCGCGCGCCGATGCGGGCAGCTCCAGCGGTTCGCTCAGGGGGAACCACACCGAGTTCTTGTTGTCGAGCGGCACGCACGTCACCGTCGGCAGCAGGCTGGCGACGAACCCGAACGCACCGCCCTCGATGTCGTTCTCTTCGCGCCGCCAAGCCGCCACGGCGAAGCTCAGCTCGCCGAGCACCATCACCGGCGTCACCAGCACGTCGAGCGCGACCACCCAGTACGGCACGGGCATCGTCCCCTGCCGCAGCCACACTTCGATGCGCGAGCCATCGCCGTCCGCCCAGGCGACCTTCTGGTAGTGGCGCGACGTCCACACGCTGGTGCACGCCGGCAGCACGGCGATGCCCACGATCGCTGCGACTCGTTGCCAACCCTTCATCGTTCCTCCTTGCCGTCGACGAGGCGACGGATGCGCAGCGGATTGTCGTCGCGCAACGCGGCCGGCAGCAAGTCGTGCGGCCAGTCCTGCCAACAGGCGGGCCGCACCCAGCGCCGGATCGACGCCGTGCCGACCGCGGTGAAGCGCGCATCGCTGGCCGCCGGCCACGGCCCGCCGTGCACCATCGCCGCGCACACCTCGACGCCGGTCGGCACGCCATTGGCGATCAGTCGGCCGACCCGGGTGCGCAGCGTCGCGAGCAGCGCTCCGGCCGTCGCGAAGTCGTCGCCATCGCCGTGCACGGTCGCGGTCAGGTGCCCCTGCAGCGACGCGGCGAGAGCCTGCATCTCGCCGAGGTCGCGGCAGCGCACGCCGAGCACCGCCGGGCCGTAGATCTCGCTGCGCAGGCGCGGCGCGGCGAGCACCGCCGCGGCATCGGCCATGAGCCAGGTCGGACAGACGCCGGAGGCTGCCGGGCCAGATCCAGCACCCGAGGCCATCGCCACGCCGGGCACGGCGGCGACTTCGGCGAGTGCGCGTTCGTAGTTCGCCCGGATCGTCGGATGCACGGTGGCACCTCCGGCCGCCGCGGCGAGTGCGGTGCGCAACGCCGTCGTGAACGCTTCGGCCCCCGGCCCGTCGGCGCACACGACCATGCCCGGACTGGTGCAGAACTGTCCCATCGCCAGCAGCGCCGACGTCGCGAGTTGCTGCGCGATCGCAGCACCCCGAGCCGCAAGCGCGCGCGGCAGCACGAACACCGGGTTCATCGAACCCATCTCCGCGAACACCGGGATCGGCGTCGGCCGCGCAGCGGCGAGATCGCACAGGGCCCGACCGGCGGCGTGCGAACCGGTGAACCCGACCGCCGCGATCGCCGGATGGCGCACGAGGGAACCGCCGGTCGCGTTCGTCTTGCCGTGCAGCAGCGAGAACGTGCCCGGCGGCAGCTTGCCCCGCGCGACCGCCGCCGCCACCACGCCACCGACGAGTTCGCTGGTGCCGGGATGCGCGGGATGGCCCTTCACCACGACCGGACAACCGGCCGCGAGCGCGGCGGCGGTGTCGCCGCCGGCAACCGAGTAGGCGAGCGGGAAGTTGCTGGCGCCGAACACCGCGACCGGCCCGAGCGGCACCAGCATCGACCGCACGTCGGGCTTCGGTTGCCCCGCCCGAGCGGCATCGGCGCGATCGATGCGCGCGTCGACCCAGGATCCCTCCTCGAGCAACGCTGCGAACTGCTGGAGCTGCCCCACCGTGCGGGCCCGTTCGGCCTGCACACGTCCGGCGGGCAACGCGGTCTCGGCGGTCACGCGCGCGACGAGTTCGTCGCCGAGCGCAACGAGGCCGTCGGCGATCGCGCGCAGCAACGCGGCGCGCTGGGCTGCCGTCGTGCTCGCGTACGCCATGGCGTCGCGGCCCGCCGCCGCCGCCGCGCGCTGGATCTGGTCGGCGCCGGCTTCGGCGTACGAGGGCGCGAGCGCAGCGCCCGAATGCGGGTCGATCGCCGCGAACGGTTCGCCGCTGCCCATCTCGGCGACGCCCGCGACGAAGTGCGCTCCGCGCAGCGTCACGACGCCTCCGCGGGCCGGCGCTCGAGCGCCGTGCGCAACACTGCGAGCGCGTGTTCCCGCAGTTGCCCCACCACCGGCAGGCGCGGCGGGCGCACACGTTCGTGGCCCTGGCCGACTTCCTGCTGCACCAGTTTGATGAGCTGCACGAACTCCGGCACGGTGTCGAGCCGCAGCAGCGGCAGGAACCACCGGTAGAGCGCCGCCGCGGCCTCGGTGCGGCCCGCTGCCGCCAGTTCGAACAGCCGCACCGACTCGCGCGGGAACGCGTTGACCAGGCCTGCGACCCAGCCGCGCGCGCCCGCGGCGACCCCTTCGAGGAGCATGTCGTCCATGCCGACCAGCACGTCGAGTCGCTCGCCGAGCAGGGCCCGGATCGCGGTGACGCGGCGTGCATCGCCGCTCGACTCCTTCACCGCCACGAGGTTGCCGTGCTGGGCGGCCAGTTCGGCGATCGCTGCCGGCGTGAAGTCGGTGCCGTAGGCGGGCGGGTTGTTGTAGAGCATGCACGGCAGCTTCGTCGCGCGCAGCACGGCTGCGACGTGGACCAGGGCCTCGCGCAGCTCGCCCTTGTGCACGTACGCCGGCAGCACCATCAGCCCGCGCGCACCGACCTGCTCGGCGGTCTGCGCCAACGCGACGGCCGCACGGGTGCTCAGTGCCGCGATGCCCGGCAGCACCGGGTGCTCGCCGCACGCCGCGACCAGCGTGCGCAGCACCACGGCCTTCTCGTCAGGGTCGAGCGTGGCTCCCTCGCCGAGCGAGCCGAGCGGGATCACACCGCGCACGCCGGCCGCGAGTTGCCAGCGCGCGTGGCGCGCGAGCTGCTCGTGGTCGACGCTGTCGTCGGGCCGGAACGGTGTGGTGATCGCAGTGAGGACGTGTCGGAACGGCGACGAGGCCATGGCCGCGGAAGCGAACGGCGGCGCGCGCTCGCGCGCAAGCACCGCGTCACGGCTGCGGGCCGGCCCGCGCCGCCGCGAGCCAGCGCACCGCCTCGGCGCGCAGCCTGACGACGACGTCCGGCTGCGCCGCAGCAACGTCGTGCCCGCCGCCGCCCGCGCCGCTGCGGTCGAGGAGCTGGTCGCGGCCGGATGCGAGGTCGTGCACGAGCTGCCACCGCTGCGTGCGCGCGGCTACCTGCAGGTCGCCCCAGTCGGTGAAGGCGTGCACGCAGCGTTCGGCGCCGGGATCGGCGCGCAGCGCCCCTTCGCCGCCAACGCCGAGCAGGTCGAGCAGCGTCGGCGCAACGTCGAGGTGCGAACACGGCGCGTCGTGCACGAGACCGGGCGCGATCGCCCCTGGCGCGCAGACGACGAACGGCACGCGCAGGTTCTCGTCGTAGACCGCGAAGGCGTGGCCGAAGTTGCCGGGCTGCTCGCCGAAGGCCTGCCCGTGGTCGCCGACGACGACCAGCAGCCACTGCTCGCTCGGAGCGAGCGCGCACATTCCCGCCCACAGCCGCGCCAGCATGCGATCGGCGTAGTGCAGCGCGTTGCGGTAGCACCCGAGCTGCGTGTCGGTCGGGAACGGACCGCCGGGTGGGCTCGAGTACGGATGATGCCCGGCGATCGGCAGCCAGCAGGCGAACGCCCGCTGCGCCGGCGGCAGTTCCCCGAGCCATCGCAGCAGCGCGTCGACCGTGGTCTCCTCGTCGATGCCGAAACTCGTCGACCGCTCGCCGCCGAGCGTCGCTGCGTCGGCGAGCACGTCGAAGCCCATCGGCCCGATCACGTCGCGCATGCCGAGGAAGTCGAACCGCCCGGAGTGGAACAACGCGCTGCGGTAGCCGTGCGGCCGCAGCCGGTGTGGCAGTGCCTGCGCGGCGTGCCGCGCGTAGTCGCGAGGCGACGCGTCCGGCATTGGCGGCAACCCGCAGAACACCGCGACCTGCCCTTCGATGCTCTCCGGGTAGGTGGCACTGGCGTCGGTGCAGTCGAGACCCTGCGCCGCCAGCGTGCGCAGGAACGGCATCGCACTCGGACTGTCGTTCGCCGCGACGAAGCGCTGCGCTGCCGACTCCAGCACGACGAACACCACGTTGCGGCCCGCCGCCGCGCCACTGGGCAGCAACGGTCCACCGGCGACGCGGCGTTCCCCGATCGGGGCTCCTGCGGGTGTAGGCACCGCGCGCGGCAGAACGGCGCGGGCGAAGGCCGCTACGGCGTTGCGGTGCGCGAGGTCCGGGGCTTCTGCGATCAGCGCGATTCCGCCCGCGGTGGCGGCGATCGCCGCCAGGGCCGCTGGGGGCAACGACCACCGCCGACCGAGCCAGCCGCCGAACACGGCCGCCGCGCCGATGAGACCCGCCGCGGCCGCGCTGCCCATCGTCAGGTACGCCGCCACCGAGTCCCCCATCGCCGGATCGAACCCGCGCAGCAGCGACGGCAGCAACGGCACGCCGACCGTGCGCACGAGTAGCAGCGACAGCGTAGTCGCGGCCACGACGACCAGCACGATCGCGACGCGCAGCGCACGCGGCAGGAACCCGACGACCGCTGCCAGGCCCGCGGCCACCGCGACGTCGTCCCACGGCAGCGGCCAGCCCGTCCGGACGGGCGGCACCGCCGCCACGGCGAGCGCCTTCGCCGCCAGCATCGCCGCGAGCAGACCGAGGCCGGTCGCCGCCGAACGCCGTGGCTGCGCGTTCACTTGTCGCGTTCGACGGCCGCGGCCGGCACGTGGAACGTCGAACTCGCCACCGGCGCGCGTTCGACCTTGGCGCCGACGACGTGCACCGACCAGGTCACGGTCTCACCGACCTGCAGCGCGAGCTCGGTGGTCCAGGTCGTGATGCCCTTGCCGGGCGCGATCAGCCCGCTGGTGAAGCGATCGCCGTCGCTGGTCTCGGCGCGGAACACGTATCGCAGGTCCTCGTCGCCGGCCGCACAGTTGGTCGCGGTGAACACCACGGTGCGCTGCGGCCAGTGTTCGTGCGCACGCTCGCGGCCGATGTCGGCCGACGCGCAGCGCGGCAGCAGGCTCAATTCGCGCGCCGACCCGTAGTTCACGTTCGTCAGCCGATGCACGCCCCACCCCGTGGCGAACGGCGTCAGCGCTGCCGGCACGGCTTCGGGCGCCTGGACGGCAAGCGCGTCCTTGCCCTTGCCTTGCTCGTAGCGCGAGCCGAACGCCACGATCTGGCCGGTGCCGGCGGCCGCCGCAAGTTCGCGCCACTGCTGCACGCTGGCCGCGCCGTCCTTGCCGAGTTGGAAGCGCAGCACGCCCACCTGCGGCGCCCGGTAGTACTGACCGCGGTAGCCCTCGGCGAGCGCGAAGGCGCCGTGCAGCTCGACCGACGTCGGCGCTTCGGCGTTCGGTTGCAGGACGACGCGATCGAGCACGGCGTAGACGCCGGCGGGATCGCTCGGCAGCGGGAGCGGGACCAGGGCGACGAACAGGACGGCGAACAGCAGGACGTGCATCGGATCGGACCTCCAGCGCGCACGACGCCCGCCCGGCGGGTCGTGTTAGCGCGCTTCCATCCCGGCCCGCGGCCGGCGATCCTGAACCACATGGCCGACGACGCTACGCGAGCAGCACAGGATCTCGTCCGGGACAAGCTCGGCCTGCCGGCCGTGCGCCGCCACATCTTCCTCTGCGCCGACGCGTCGACCCCGAAGTGCTGCGCGCGGGAACGCAGCGTGGCCGCCTGGGAGTTCCTCAAGGCGCGGCTGAAGGAACTCGGGCTCTCGGAGCACGGCGGCGTGCAGCGCACGAAGGCCAACTGCCTGCGCATCTGCACGGGCGGTCCGATCGCCGTCGTCTACCCCGAGGGCACGTGGTACCGCGACTGCGATCCGCCCGTGCTCGAGCAGATCGTGCAGCGCCACCTGCTGCGCGGCGAAGTCGTGCACGAACACTGCATCGGGCAGTTCCCGCTCGCCGGCCAGTCGCTCGACATGAAGGGCGACTGGAACCAGCGCGCGGTCGTGAACGCCCAGCACTTCATCGCCAGCGCTCCGCCCGACGCTGGCGACGCGTTTCGCGCGTCGGGCGAACGGGACGTTGCGGCGTTCTTCCGTGGCTACGAGCACCTGCTGCACGACCGCACCGACGTGCTCGACATCGGGTGCGGGATCGGCCGCATGGACGAGTTCGTCGCCCCACGCGTGCGCTCGCTGCTGGGCATCGACGTCAGCGGTGAGATGGTGGCGCGCGCGCGCGTGCGGCTGGCCCACCTCCCCAACGTGCGCTTCCTCGAAGGCGATGGCTTCGCGTTGCCGGTTCCGGACGCCTCGGTGTCGCTGGTGTTCACCCACATCGTGCTGCAGCACACGCCGCGCTACGTCACGCTCAGCTATCTGGCGGAGGCGTTCCGCGCTTTGCGGCCGGGCGGCGACTTCGTCTTCCAGATGCCCGAGACCGCGCCCGGCGCGCCGGCGGATCCGCCGAACCGCGACACGTTCGAGATGCGCTTCTGGAGCGAAGGCGAACTGCGGGCCGCGCTCGAACGCGTGGGCTTCCGCTACCGCGGCTGCCAGCGGCACCCGGTGCACACCGAGGTGCTCGACTTCAACCAGATGGTGCTGCACGCGTCGAAGTGACCGGCGCCTGCCCGGCCACGCAGGCCAGCATGCCGAGCACGGTGACGCCTGCCCGCACGCGGCTGCCGAGCCGCGGCAACACGGCAGCGAGACTGCCCGCCGGCAACCAGACTTCGCAGCGCGACCCGAACTTGACCATGCCGAAGCGATCGCCCGCCCGCAGCTGCTCGCCGACGCGCAGCACCGAGCAGACCCGGCTCGCGAACGGACCGGCGATCTGGCGCACGGCAACCGGCGTTCCGTTCTCGGTGACGAACGTCGTCGCGATGTGCTCGTTGCCGTCGGTGTGGCCCCGTCGCACGGTCCTCGTGCGCGCCCCCCGATGGAACGAGCACGCGCCGACCCGCCCCACCACGGGCGCGCGCTGGACGTGCACGTCGAACAGGCTGAGGTAGATGCCCAGCCGCAGCGCGGGTCCGGCGAAGTACGGACAGCTGGCTTCCTGACGAACGTCGTCGAGCACGCCATCGGCGGGTGCCAGCACGCAGTCGCGCGACGACGGTGCGGGCCGCTCCGGGTCGCGGAAGAACCAGCAGGCGAACGCCGGCGGCAGAACGGCGAGCCCGGCCAGCGGCGGCAGCAGCCAGAAGCCCAGCGCCGCGAGGCCCAATCCGAGCAGCGCGGCCAGCGCGAGTTCGGGCCGGCCCAGCCGAACGAGCCCGAACGCGTCGCGGAACGGCGAGACCGTGTGCGACGGCAGGAAGTCGACGCGGCAGACGTTGCGCACCCAGACGAGATCGCGCCCATCGAGCACGTCGTGGGAGCAGTTCGGGCAATCGCCCGTGCGCGCCGCCGCGAGCGCCGCCACACGGTGCGGATGCAGGCGCCGCAGCCACGCGCGCCGCGCCCGCCCCCAGATGCGCGCGAGCCACGCGCCCGCCCCGCCGCCGGGCTGCACCGAGCGCACTTCGGAAGCCCAGCCGCCGTTCATGCCGGTTGCGGCGCCACGCGGGCAGCGGTCTGCAGCAGACGAACCCGCTTGCCCAGCCACCAGGCGACGACGCGACCTTCGCCGATCCCACGCCACCACCAGTCGTGCATGAGAAGGCAGGGCGCCGGCGGCGCAGCGAGGAAGCCGGCGCGCGCCCCACGCAGTGCCAGCGGCAGAACGACGAGGTCCGCGTCGAGCCGATCGCCAGGCCGCAGCACCGCGTGACGCACGACGACGTCGGGCGGCAGCAGCGGTGCCGCCGCCGCGAGATGGCGCGCATCCTGGTCGAGCACGGTGATCACGGCCCCGGGGAAGCGTTCGCGCAGCAGGATCGCCGAACGTGGGAACAGACCGCCGCCGACGATCACGATGCGGGCGGGGTCGAACGAGCGCGGGAGCACGGCGGCGAACGCGGCGCGGTGCGCAGCGAGCACGCGCCGTTGCAGCCAGGGACGGCCGAGCACCAACCGCTCGGCGCGATCCAGAAGGTTGGCCGGCGCCAACGCGGCAAGCCACCGCACGGGCGGCGGCAATGGGCTCATCCTCGGCGCGGGCCCGTTCGCCGTGCCGAGTTGCCACCACGGACGTTTGGGTGCTTCATGGTGCTCCTCGTGCCAGCCGTCGTTGAGCAGCAGCACGTTCCACCACCGCAGGCGGCAGCTCGTGGTGCCTCCCGCGTGTTCGTAGTGGCCGTGCACGTGCGCGAGCAGCAGCCCGCCCGCGAGGCCGGGCAGATAGACCGTCGCCCACGGCCCGGGCACGAGGAACGCCGCGAGCAGGTGCGCCACCGACAGGCCCACCGCTTCGGTGAGGAGCCACGGTTCGAATCGCCACCGGTGCGGACGTTGCGCGTGATGCGCCAGGTGCCGCTGGCGCCACAGCCGCTGCGGCACGCCGAGTCCCGCCGACAGCCAGAACGAGAACAGGCGCTCGGCCCCTGCGTGCACGAACAGTCGGCGGTGCACTGCCTGGTGCGCGCACGTGTTGCCGAGCCACCACACGCCGAGCGCGATCGCAACGGGCGACGGCCAGGCCACGACGAGGAGCCACGGCAGCAGCGACACGGCGACCGTGACGCGGTCGCGAGGATCACGCAGGGCGACGAACGGCATCGGCGATGGCTGGACGGGCGAACGCGCGCGATGTTAGCGTCGCGCTCGTGGATCCCGCCGCGACGTTCGCGAGCACGCCGTGCAACCGCTGGCTCGGCTTGCGGCTCGTGCTGCGCACGCCCGAACGCGTCGTCGTCGAGCTGCCGGTCCGCACCGACCTGCTCCAGGAGGAAGGCGTCGTGCAGGGCGGCATCCTCACCGCGCTCGCCGACACGACCGCGGTGTGGCTCCTGTGGCCCGACCTCGGCCCGACGCGGGCGATGACGGGAATCGACTGCAGCATGCAGTTCCTCGCTGCTGGCCGCGCGGGCGGTGGCCCGCTGGTCGCGACCGCGACGCCGCTGCGCGTCGGCGGCACGATCGCCGTGGCCGAGACCGTCGTCGAACAGGACGGCCGGCGGATCGCCAAGGGCACGTTCACGTTCCTGCTGCGCGAACGGCGAACCGCAGGCAAGAACCCGTGACCGCGGTGCTGCGTGACGGCCCGCCGGGGCCCGCGGCCGTCGTGTTGGCGACCGGTGCGGGGGCTGGCATGACGCACCCGTTCCTGCAAACGGTCGCCGCCGGTCTCGGCGCTGCCGGCCTCGCGGTCGTGCGCTTCGACTTCCCCTACCGCGCCGCCGGCAAGGCCCGCCCCGACCCGATGCCGGTGCTGCAGGACACCCTGCGCTCGGTGGTGCGCGAGCACTGCGGCGCCCGCTTCGTGCTCGCCGGCAAGTCGATGGGCGGCCGCGTGGCTTCGATGCTCGCCGACGAACTGCACGCCGCCGGCTGCGTGGTGTTCGGCTACCCGTTCCACCCTCCGGACCAGCCGGCGAAGCTGCGCACCGCCCACCTCGCGACATTGCGCACGCCGACGCTGATCCTGCAAGGCGAACGCGACGAGTTCGGCACGCGCGCGGAAGTCGCCGACTACGCGTTGTCGGCGGCGATCGAGGTGCAGTGGCTGATCGACGGCGACCATTCCCTGGTGCCGAGGAAGGCGAGCGGCGGCACGGCTGCCGGCCATCTCGCGAACGCCATCGCTGCGGCCGCCGCGTTCGCCAGGCGAGTGCTCGGCTGACGGCGAACTGCGAGCCGCCTCAGCGCGCGAGACGCTGCACCACCATCGGCCACTGCCAGTCCGAGAGCTTGGCGCGGGCGAAGTCGAGGCGGCGCGTGTGCAGGGCGCCGCCGGCGAAATGCACCCACTCGACGGCGAACGCGTCGGCGTGCAGCCGCACGTAGAACGGACCTCGCTCCGCCAGCGGCCCGGCCCACGCGACGTGCAGCCCGCGCAAGCCGCCCGCGTCGTGCCTCCGGCCGGCGCATGCAAGCAGCCGCTCGACGAGACCGAGCGCGCCTGCCGGCACGCGCGTGATCGGCAACCCGCGTCGGCCGAGCGGATCGCGGCTGCTGGCGCGGTCGAGCAGCATCGACGACGTGAGTTCGAGCGCGAGCACGGCGTCGGCACGCGCAGCCTCGTCGAGCGCGGCGAGCAGCCCGCGCGCTAGGTCCTCGATCACGCCGGCCCCCGGCGCCGCGACCGACTCGGTGGCCGTCGCCGACGCCGCCGCGGGTCGCGGCCACAACGCCGCGCCAGAGGCCAGGGCGACCGCGAGCACCATCCCGGCTGCGAGCCCGGCGTGCATCCGCGTCACCGAGCCAGCGCGGCCGCCACGACGGCGGCCTGCTCCGCCTTGTGCTTCTGCGACATCCCGGTCGCGGGGCTCGCCGCCGCGCGCCGCGTCGACGCGGCGTGCCAGGCGAAGCGATCGCGCACGAACGTCCAAGCTCCCATGTTCGCAGGTTCTTCCTGGCACCAGACGAACTGCGCCCTGGGGTAGCGCGCGCGCAAGGCCGCCATCGCCGTCGCCGGCCACGGATACAGCAGTTCGGTCCGCACGAGGGCCGTCGAACGGTCGGCGCCGCGTGCCTCGACCAGGTCGTAGTAGACCTTGCCCGCACAGCAGACGACCCGCAGAACGGCAGCCGCGTCGCGGATGCTCGCGTCGTCGCGCACCGCCGCGAAGCCGGCGGTCGCCAGCTCGGCCGCGGCGGAGCCGGCTTCCTTCTGACGCAGCAGGCTCTTCGGCGTCATCACCACCAGCGGCTTCTGGTCCGTGTCCAGCGCCTGCGCGCGCAGCAGCGCGTAGTAGCTCGCGGCGCACGACGGCACCGCGACGCGCAGGTTGTTCTCGGCGCAGAGCTGCAGGAAGCGCTCGAGGCGGGCACTGCTGTGCTCGGGACCCTGCCCGTCGTAGCCGTGCGGCAGCAGCAGCACGAGCCCGCTCTTCTGCGTCCACTTCGCCTCGCCGGCCGCGAGGAACTGGTCGATCTGGATCTGCGCGCCGTTGACGAAGTCGCCGAACTGCGCCTCCCAGAGCACCAGCGCCCGCGGGTGCTGGACGCTGTAGCCGTACTCGAAGCCGAGCGCGGCTTCTTCGCTGAGCAGCGAGTCGATCACCACGAACGGCGCCTGCCCCGACTGCAGGTGGTTCAGGGCCACGTAGCGGCGGCCGTTCGTCGCGTCGTAGAGGGCGGCATGGCGCTGGCTGAAGGTGCCGCGCCCGCAGTCCTGCCCAGCCAGGCGCACCGGCATGCCGGCCGTGACGAGGCTCGCGAACGCGAGGGTCTCGGCAGTCGCGAAGTCGACCGGGGTCTGGCCCGCGATCATGTCGGCGCGGCGCTGCAGCACGCCCTTGACCTTCGGATGCGGCGTGAAGTCCGCGGGCCACTCCAGCAGGCGCGACGTGAGCCGTTGCAGCTCGGGCAACGGCACAGCCGGCACGTCCGGCGTCCACTCGCGATCCGTCGGCTCGTCGGCGAGCACGATCGCCTTGCTCTCGGCGGCGCGCACTTCGTCGAGCGACTGCTTCAGGCGCTGCTGGACCTTCTGGTCGTAGGCGCCGATCTGGTCGGCGGTCAGCACGCCGGCGCGGATCAGGTACTGCTGGTAGATCTTGCGCACCGTCGGGTGCGCTTCGATCTGCCGGTAGAGCAGCGGCTGCGTGTAGCTCGGCTCGTCGCCTTCGTTGTGGCCGTGCCGCCGGTAGCAGACGATGTCGACCACCACGTCGGCGTGGAAGGTGGCGCGGTAGTCCATCGCCAGCCGGATCATGCGCACCGCGGCCAGCGGGTCGTCGCCGTTGACGTGGAACACCGGCGCCTGGATGCCCTTCACCACGTCGGTGCAGAACGGCGTGCTGCGCGAGTCCTGCGGCGCCGTCGTGTAGCCGATCTGGTTGTTGACGACGACGTGCACGGTGCCGCCGGTGCGGTAGCCGCGCAGTTGCGACATCTGCAGCGTCTCGAACACGACGCCCTGGCCGGCGAACGCCGCGTCGCCGTGGATCAGCACCGGCAGCACGAGATCGACCGCCTTCTTGTCGCCGTCGACGCCGGTGAGGTCCTGCAGCGCGCGCGTCATGCCCTCGACCACCGGGTCGACGGCTTCGAGATGGCTCGGATTGCAGGCCAGTTCGAGCTGCACCACCGCACCACTGCTCGTCGCGTGGTCGGCCGAAGCACCCAGGTGGTACTTCACGTCGCCCGATCCCTGCGTCATCGCCGGGTCGAGCAGCCCCTCGAACTCGCCGAAGATCTTGGTCAGCGGCTTCTGCAGCGTGTGCGCGAGCACGTTGAGCCGGCCGCGGTGCGCCATGCCGAGCACCGCCCGGCGCACGCCGTGCTCGGCGGCCCGATCGAGCAGCGCGTCGAGCACCGGGATCAGCGTGTCGCCGCCTTCGAGCGAGAAGCGCTTGTGGCCGACGAAGCGCGTGTGCAGGAACTGCTCGAACGCCTCGGCTTCGACGAGGTTGTCGAGGATCCGCAGCTGCACGTCCGTGCTCAGCGGCTCCTCGTTGCGGTTGCCCTCCATGCGCTCGCGCAGCCAGGTGCGCTGCTCGCGGTCGGCGATGTGCATGAACTCGGCGCCGACGTGCCGGCAGTACGTGAGATGCAGCGTCTCCTGGATCTCGCGCAGCGTCGCGAACGGCTTCTTGGTCACGCCGTCCGCGAAGAACGTGCGCTCCTTGTCCCAGATCGTCAGCCCGTACGTCGACATGTCGAGCTCGGGCCAGTCCTTCGGCTCGAACTGCAGCGGATCGAGGTCGGCGAGCACGTGGCCGCGCACGCGGTAGCTGCGGATGTAGGTCATCAGCCCCGCGGCGCGTTCGAGGTTCTCGGCCTCGCGCAGGCTGCTGCCCAGCGGCGGGCGGCGGTCGACGCTGTTGCTGACCGGGCGGTACGGGACCTTCAGCGACCGGAAGACGCCCTCGTAGAAGCCTTCCTCGCCGAGCAGCAGTTTGTGCATCCAGTCGAGGAACTGCCCCGACTCCGCACCCTGGATCACGCGGTGGTCGTAGGTGCTCGTCAGCACCATGACGCGCGACACGCCGAGTTCGGTGAGCGTCTCCGGCGAGGCGCCGTGGAACGCGCCCGGCACGGTGATGGCGCCCGTCGCCAGGATGAAGCCCTGACCGCTCATCAACCGCGGCAGCGAACTGACGGTGCCGATCGTGCCCGGATTGGTCAGCGTGCAGGTGGTGCCGGCGAAGTCGTCGGGCGCCAGCGTACCCTTCCTCGCCTTCTCGATCTGCGCGTTGTAGGCGGCGAAGAACCGCGCGAAGTCGCCACTGGCGCTGTCCTTCACGTTCGGCACGACGAGGCTGCGGCGCCCGTCCTTGCCCGGCAGGTCGACGGCGATGCCGACATTCAGCGAGCGGCCGAGCCGGCGGAACGAACGTCCGTCCTGCTCGACGTACTGCGCGGCCATCGCCGGCACGCGCAGCGTCGCCTGCACCATCGCCCAGGCGATCAGGTGCGTGAACGACACCTTCGGCAGGTGCAGACCCTGCTGGTGGCGGTTGATGGCGTGCCGGTTCTCCTCGAGCACCTTGACCGGGATCTCGCGCGTGCTGGTCGCGGTCGGGACCGACAGGCTGTCGGTCATGTTCTTCACGATCTTGCCGGCGACGCCGACCAGCGGCTGCAGTTCGTCGTTCGTCGGCGCCACGACCGGCGCCGATGCCGTCGCTGTCGCGACGGCCGGCTTCGACTTCACCGCGACGGCACTGGCCCGCTGCTCGGGCGGCAGCGCCTGGTCGAACCAGTTGCGCCACTCGGCCGGCACCGAGTCCGGGGCCTGCAGGTACTCGCCGTAGACCTTCTCGGCGTAGGCGGCGTTGAGGCCGAACACTTCTTCGAAGTCAGGATGCATGGCAGCGGCCGCGCGGGGCGCGGCGGGGAAAACACGAACTTACGCGCCGGCGGCACTTCGCGCCGCTGCCTCGCCCGACTGCTTCGGCGGGCCGGTGTCGGCGCGCGGGGAGAGACCTACTTCCGACCGAGCAGCAGCACCATGCGCTTGCCCTCGACGCGGATGCCAGCCTCGACCTTGGCGATGTCGGCGAGTTCCTTGACCACTTCCTGGATCACCTGCTCGCCGACGTCCTTGTGCACGATCTGGCGACCGCGGAACAGGCAGCAGACCAGCACCTTGTCGCCGTCGGCGAAGAACTGGCGCGCCTGGCGGATCTTGACCTGCAGGTCGTGGTCGCCGGTGCCAGGACGCACGCGCAGCTCCTTGATCTGGACCTGGTGCTGCTTCCGGCGGCTCGCCTGCTCCTTCTTCTTCTCCTCGTACTTGTACTTCCCGAAGTCCATGATGCGGCACACGGGCGGCCGCTGGTTCGGGGCGATCTCGACGAGGTCGAGGCCTTTCTGGATCGCCAGGGCGAGCGCGTCGGCGGTCTCCAGGATGCCGAGCTGCTTGTTGTCCTCGTCGATGACGCGGACCTGGCGAATGCGGATGTGATGGTTGATGCGCGGGCCACGATCCTGCGCCACGGGACGGCGCGAATCAGGCCTGCCGGACATGAATCCTCGGGAACTTCAACGACACGTGGTACGGACTCCGGGTCAGGATGGGGAGATCGCGCGGCACCCCCGCGCGGGCGGGCGGAAGGTTAGGTGCCACCTGGAGTCGCTGCAACGGCAGACCCGACGGGAACGGCACCTGCGTGCCGCGGTGCGACGCCTGCCGGCCAGCGAAAGTCGCGGACGCCGTCGCAGCCGCTCCTCACCACAGTCACAAGCTGCGTATCACGGCGCCCGCGGAACATGCTGACCAGCCGCATGCCACGCGCTGCCCTACGCCGGCGTGCAGGCGCCTGGCCGGGGAATCTCGGCAATCGCCGGGACCCCTCAGGTGCGATCGTGGTCGCGGCGCTCGAGCATCTCGCCGAACGCGGCCATTGCCATGGCCCCCAGATCGCCCTCGCCGCGAGCCCGAACCGTGACCGTGCCCCCGGCGAGTTCCTGGTCGCCGATCACCGCCACGTAGGGCACCTTCTCCTGGAACAGGTGCACCCGCACCTTCTGGCCGATCTTCTCGCCGCTGTCGTCGACCTCGACGCGCAGCCCGCGCGCGCGCAGGTCCTGCTGCAGGCGATGCGCCGCCTCGGCGTGCCGTTCACCGACCGTCAGCAGCACCGCCTGCACCGGCGCCAGCCAGACCGGGAACGCACCGGCGTGGTGTTCGACCAGCACGCCGAAGAAGCGTTCGAGCGAGCCGAGCAGCGCCCGATGCACCATCACCGGCCGGGTCTTGTTGCCCGTCGCGTCGATGTAGGTCATGTCGAAGCGCTCCGGCAGGTTGAAGTCGCACTGGATGGTGCTGCACTGCCAGGTGCGGCCGAGCATGTCCTTGATCTTGACGTCGATCTTCGGGCCGTAGAACGCGCCACCGCCTTCGTCGATCTGGAACGGCAGGCCGACCGCCTCGAGCGCCTTCTTCAGCGCCGCGGTCGCCTTCGCCCAGCTCTCGTCGCTGCCGACGCTCTTCGCCGGCCGGGTGCTGAGGTTCATCGCGTACTCGCGGAAGCCGAACGCCTTCAGCATGTCGATCACGAAGTGCAAGCAGCGCGTGATCTCGGCTTCGACCTGGTCCTCGCGCAGGAACAGGTGGGCGTCGTCCTGCGTGAAGCCGCGCACGCGCAGCAGCCCGTGCAGCGAGCCCTGGTTCTCGTAGCGATAGACGGTGCCGAGTTCCGCCCAGCGGAACGGCAGCTCGCGGTAGCTGCGGCGCCGGCTCTTGAAGATCTGCACGTGGAACGGGCAGTTCATCGGCTTGAGCCGGTACTCGGCGCCGTCGATGTCGATGCCCGAGTACATCGAGTCCTTGTAGAAGTCGAGGTGGCCCGAGGTCTGCCACAGGTCGGCCTTGGCGATGTGCGGCGAGTAGACGATGTCGTAGCCGCCCTTCAGGTGCTCCTGGCGCCAGAACTCCTCCATCTTGTGGCGCACGAAGCCGCCCTTCGGATGCCAGAGGATCAGGCCCGCACCCAGGTCCCCCATCGTCGAGAACAGGTCGAGGTCGATGCCGAGCCGCCGATGGTCGCGCTTGCCGGCCTCCTCGAGGTTGTGGCGATGCGCATCCATCGCCTTCTTGTCGGGGAACGCGTGGCCGTAGATGCGGGTCAGCATCTTGTTGTCGGCGTCGTTGCCGAAGTACGCGCCTGCCAGCGCGAGCACGGCGATGCCCTGGCCGATCTTGCCGGTGCTCGGCACGTGCGGGCCGCGGCACATGTCGACGAACGCACCCGAACGGTAGAACGTGATCGGCTCGGCGGCCGGCAGCTTGTCGATGGTCGCGACCTTGTAGTCCTCGGCCTCCTTCACCATCAGTGCGCGCGCGGCGTCGTGCGCCATCGACTCGAACACGAACGGCACGTCGCTCTGCACGATCTCGTGCATCAGGGCTTCGAGCTTCGGCAGGTCGTCCTGGGTGATCGGCTCGTTGCCGAAGTCGATGTCGTAGTAGAAGCCGTAGCGCGGGTCGTCGACCGGCGGGCCCTTCCACAGCTTCGCGCGCGGGCGGATGCGCTTCACGGCGTCGGCGAGCACGTGCGCGGCGGAGTGGCGCAGCACTTCGAGCCCTTCCTTGGTGTCGCGCGTGTAGATCTTCATCTTCGCCGAGCGCGCGATCGGCAGCTGCAGGCTCTGCACGGCGCCGTCGAGTTCGATGCCGACCGCCGCCTTCGCGAGGCCCTTGCCGATCGACTCGGCGACCTGCATGCCCGTCGTGCCCGCGGCGTAGTCGCGCACGGAGCCGTCGGGGAGGGTGAGGTGGATCTTCTCGGCAGTGGTCATGGTGGCAGACGGCAGCCGGTGGGACTGCGGGGGCGAGGATCATTGCGACGCCGCGCGCGGGCAGCAAGCGGGCGTCCTCCTCGCGGCGGCGCCGCTGCGCACGCACGGCACGTTCGACGACGCTGCCGAGGCGCGATTCTCAGCCTCGTCGGCCGCGCAGCCGACCAGCGCGGTACTTGCACGACTGCCCGAGCTTGTGGAGGACGCGCGCATCGAACGGCAACTCGCCGAGCCGGTCGAGCCAGGCCGGCATGGCGGCGAGCAGATCGTCGAGCACGCGCTCCACGGCCGCCTTCGCCACGCCGGCCACCGCACCGAGCTTCACGAAATCGGCCCGCCCCAAGTCCTCGCGCGAACGGCCGCCAATCGACAGAGCCATCGTCGCGTCCCCGTAAGGATGGGTACTCGGCAGGTCGTAGGCCGGTGCCACGTGCCATTCCCCACGGTCGTGCAGCACCGAGAAGTTCTTGCCGTGCGCGTCGCCGTTGCCGGTGAGATAGGCGAACGCCAGCTGCCGCACCAGTTCGCGCGCCGCGACGATCGGCGCACCCGTGACTCCGGCGAGGCCGCGCACGATCTCTTCGGAGGTGATGCGGTACTTGTCGGCGGGATAGCGACCGAGGACCTGGCATGCATCCTCCTGCGGAAGGGCCGTCCGCTTGCCGCCGCGGAGCACCCGATCGAACCGTCGCACCAGCAGGCCGGGGCGGCCCGTGCGGTCGTGTACGAGTTCGGAGTCGGCGACGCGCAAGCCGGAGCGACGGGCGGCGGCGAGGAAGAACGCTTCGTTCGCCACGAGGTGTGGGAACTCCGGCGGGTCCAGCTTGAGGATCCAGGCAGCGTCCGCCATCGCCACCGGTAGCGCGATCATGTGGCCGGAGACCTTGTCCTGGACACCGGGGATCGCGGCGCGGTCGCGCGAGTCCGGCGTGAGCACGCTGGCGAACAGCTCGGCGAAGTCGAGTTCCACGAGTGGTCGCGCCAGGCCTGGATCAGGCGTCCTTGGCTCTTCCCCCTCGGGAACGACTTGCGTGTTGCCGATCGTGTCGGCTCCGACAGCGAGCAGCAGCGTGAGGTCGTCGTCGGCGGAGGTCTTCGCCGCGCGCCGGATCGCCGCGAGCCGGCGCCCCTCGGGCAGCAGGCCCGCAAAGAACGGGGGAACGGCCCCACCCGCGACGTGCACGTCAATGCCCTCGACGGGCAGCGTGGTCGCGACCGCAGGGCCACGGTAGTCCGGGTCGTAGGCGAACGTGATGCCGCCCCGGTCGCGCCGCAAGCTCGCGCACCTCCGACCTGCCGACCAGACCGCGGCCGCCTCGACGCGTTTGAAGTCGTCGATCCTCATGCGTTCGACCCGAGCAGGTCGGTCGCCACGGTGAGCGGCGCTCCCCGCCCGAGGTGCAACCCGAGCCCGAGCACCGTCAGCACGTCGAGGAGCTTGTCGAGGCGGGCCGTTGCCTTGCCGGCTTCGATCATGTGGACGAACCGCGCCGAGCACCGCGCCAACTCAGCGAGTTCGACCTGCTTGAGGGTCAAGGCCTCGCGCCGGGCCCGCACGGCGCGGGCGAGTTCTGGGAATGAACGTTCGTGCATCGGTCGTGATGATCGGCTGAAGTTCGGCGGTTGGTCAAGGTCTGCATGCACGATCGTGCATGCATGCTTCTTGAGGGCGTCGCTTCCGGCCCTCCGGCGAGTCCTGAGACACGTGCTGGCCCGCCACCGCGCCCCGTGGCCTCTGCCTCCATGTCTCGCGAGCCGTTGGCGCCAGGTCGGTGGCGCTCCCGCTGTAGGTGATTGCGCGGGGAAGATGCAGAATCGGCGTGAGTCGGCGCCCGTTCCGGAGCCTGACAGGGTGCGCGTTCCCATGCCCGACGACACCATTCCACCCGACCCGATCCGTGCGGCGCGAGCCGAGTTCGCCGATCCCTCGGTGCGCCCGGCCGATGCAAAGGCCCCCGGGGAGCGGCCCGGCGACCTGATCGATCGCTACAAGCTGCTCGAAGAACTCGGCGAAGGCGGCATGGGCACGGTCTGGATGGCCGAGCAGAAGGAGCCGGTCAAGCGCCGCGTCGCACTCAAGATCATCAAGCTCGGCATGGACACGAAGCAGGTGGTCGCCCGCTTCGAAGCCGAGCGCCAGGCGCTGGCGATGATGGACCACCCCCACATCGCCAAGGTGCTCGATGCGGGCGCGACCTCGACGGGACGGCCGTACTTCGTGATGGAGTACATCAAGGGCATCCCGATCCTCGAGTACTGCGACCACGAGAAGGTCGACACCAAGGCGCGCCTCGAACTGTTCACATCGGTCTGCCACGCGATCCAGCACGCGCACCAGAAGGGCATCATCCACCGCGACATCAAGCCGACGAACGTGCTGGTGACGATGCACGACGGCGTGCCGGTGACGAAGGTGATCGACTTCGGCATCGCCAAGGCGACCAACAGCGAGCTCACCTCCAAGACGCTGTTCACCGAGCACCGGCAGATGATCGGCACGCCGGCCTACATGTCGCCCGAGCAGGCGGAGATGTCGGGGTTGGACATCGACACGCGCAGCGACATCTACAGCCTCGGCGTGCTGCTCTACGAACTGCTGACCGGCACGACGCCCTTCGACATGAAGGACCTGCTGGCGAAGGGCTACGCCGAGATGATGCGCACGATCCGCGAGGACGAGCCGCACAAGCCGAGCACGCGCATCTCCACCCTCGGCGACACCGGCACGCGCACCGCCCTGCAGCGCCGCGTCGACGTGAAGAAGCTCGGCACGCTGCTGCGCGGCGACGTCGACTGGATCGTGATGAAGTGCCTCGAGAAGGACCGTTCGCGCCGCTACGAGACCGCGAACGGGCTCGCGGCGGACATCCGACGTCACCTCAACGACGAACCGGTGACCGCGGGCGCGCCGAGTGCGAGCTACCGCATGCGGAAGTTCGTGAAGCGCAATCGCGTGCAGGTGCTCGCGGGCGGCGCCGTGGTGGTGGCTCTGCTGCTCGGTGTCGTCGCGTTCGCGTGGCAGGCCAAAGAAGCGAGCGAGCAGCGCGATGCGGCCGTGCTCGCGAAGGACGCCGAAGCTGAGCAGCGCAGGATCGCCGACCTCGCGCGCGCCGAGGCAGTGAAGCAGCAGGGCATCGCGGAGGCTCAGGAAGCCGAGGCGAAGAAGCAGGCTGAGGAAGCACGGAAGCAGGAGGCCGAAGCCAAGAAGCAGGCAGCGATCGCCGAGGCGGTGGCGAAGTTCCAGACCGACATGCTCGCGGCGGTCGATCCGAGCCAGCTGCCCGTGGACCCGGTGACGAAGGAGCCGCTGAAGGACGCCGTGACGGTGCTGCAGGCGATGACGGCGGCGGTGAAGGTGCTGGACGGGGGCAACCTCGAGGACCAGCCGCTGGTGGAGGCCAACGTGCGCAACACGATTGGCACCACGTTGCGGAGTCTGGCCCGCTACGCCGACGCCGAGCCGAACCTACGGAAGTCGCTGGAGCTCCGACGCGCAGTCCTTCCCGCCGGGCACCCTGACATCGCCCTGAGCCTGAACCACCTCGCGCAGCTCCTGCTGGACGAGAATCGACTCGCCGAGGCCGAGCCGCTCATCCGCGAAACCCTGGAGATCGACCGCGCGTCCCTCCCCGCCGGGCACCCGGGCATCGCCCAGGGCCTGAACCACCTCGCGGGGCTCCTGCAGGCGCGGAACAACCTCGCCGAGGCCGAGCCGCTCTACCGCGAAGCGCTGCAGATCAAACGCGCGGCCTTGCCCGCCGGGCACCCGCACATCGCCATCGGCCTGGTCAATCTCGCGTCGCTGCTGCAGGACCAGGACAAGCTCGCGGAGGCCGAGCCGCTCTTGCGGGAAGCCGTGACGATCCTTCGCGCAGCCCATCCCGCTGGACACCCGAACATCGCGTCGGCCTTGAACAACCTCGCGAAGCTCCTCGAGGCAGAGAACAAGCTCGCGGAGGCCGAGCCGCTCATGCGCGAGGCGTTGGAGATCCGCCGCAGAGCGTTGACCGCCGGGCATCCGGAGATCGCCCAGAGCCTGTACAACCTCGGGTTGCTCCTTCGAGGTCGAGGAAAGCCCGCCGACGCCGAGTCTTGCTTGCGCGAGGCACTCGAGGTCGGGCGCGCCGCCCTGCGCGTCGGACATCCGCACATCGCCTATTACCTGAGCGGTCTCGCCGGGCTCCTCCAAGTCCAGAACAGGCTAGCCGAGGCCGAGCCCATCATGCGCGAGGCGGTCGAGATCGGACGCGCGGCGCTGCCCGCAACAGACGTGTCGCTGCTCGCGTCGGAGTGCTGGCTTGTCGATCTCTACGCGCAACAGGGGAAGCGCGACCAGGCAGTGTCCTCCATTCGGGAGTGGTTCGAGTCACGTCGCTCCGCGTTGCCGGAGGACAGTCCCGAACGGGCCGGGCTGCTCGGCTACTTCGGACTGTCGCTGCTCACTCTCGAGGCGTTGGACGAGGCCGAGTCGCTCTTGCGCGAGTGCCTGACGATCCGTGAGAAGATCCATCCCGACGACTGGCGTACGTTCAACACGAGGTCGATGCTTGGCGGCGCGCTGCTGGGCCAGAAGAAACTCGCGCAGGCCGAGCCGCTCTTGCTCGCGGGCTACCAAGGGATGAAGGAACGCGAGGCTGCGATCCCGCCGTCGGGCAGGGTGCGCATCCCCGAAGCCCTCGAGCGCCTGGTGAAGGTGTACGAGGCCCAAGGCAACGAGGCCGAGGCCGCGACATGGCGCAGCAAGCTCGAAACCGCGCGAGCGGCGGTGGCTGCACCAACCGGCAGCGGAGGCAGGTGATGACCCGCAACGCCGCCGACAGGCCCGACGACACCGTGCCCCCCGACCCGATCCGCGCCGCCCGCGACGAAGTCATGTCGCAGGGCGTGCGGCCAGCGGACACCAAGGCCCCCGGCGAGCGGCCCGGCGACCTGATCGATCGCTACAAGCTGCTCGAAGAACTCGGCGAAGGCGGCATGGGCACGGTCTGGATGGCCGAGCAGAAGGAGCCGGTCAAGCGCCGCGTCGCACTCAAGATCATCAAGCTCGGCATGGACACGAAGCAGGTGGTCGCCCGCTTCGAAGCCGAGCGCCAGGCGCTGGCGATGATGGACCACCCCCACATCGCCAAGGTGCTCGATGCGGGCGCGACCTCGACGGGACGGCCGTACTTCGTGATGGAGTACATCAAGGGCATCCCGATCCTCGAGTACTGCGACCACGAGAAGGTCGACACCAAGGCGCGCCTCGAACTGTTCACATCGGTCTGCCACGCGATCCAGCACGCGCACCAGAAGGGCATCATCCACCGCGACATCAAGCCGACGAACGTGCTGGTGACGATGCACGACGGCGTGCCGGTGACGAAGGTGATCGACTTCGGCATCGCCAAGGCGACCAACAGCGAGCTCACCTCCAAGACGCTGTTCACCGAGCACCGGCAGATGATCGGCACGCCGGCCTACATGTCGCCCGAGCAGGCGGAGATGTCGGGGTTGGACATCGACACGCGCAGCGACATCTACAGCCTCGGCGTGCTGCTCTACGAACTGCTGACCGGCACGACGCCCTTCGACATGAAGGACCTGCTGGCGAAGGGCTACGCCGAGATGATGCGCACGATCCGCGAGGACGAGCCGCACAAGCCGAGCACGCGCATCTCCACCCTCGGCGACACCGGCACGCGCACCGCCCTGCAGCGCCGCGTCGACGTGAAGAAGCTCGGCACGCTGCTGCGCGGCGACGTCGACTGGATCGTGATGAAGTGCCTCGAGAAGGACCGTTCGCGCCGCTACGAGACCGCGAACGGGCTCGCGGCGGACATCCGACGTCACCTCAACGACGAACCGGTGACCGCGGGCGCGCCGAGTGCGAGCTACCGCATGCGGAAGTTCGTGAAGCGCAATCGCGTGCAGGTGCTCGCGGGCGGCGCCGTGGTGGTGGCGCTGCTGCTCGGTGTCGTTGCGTTCGCGTGGCAGGCCAAGGAAGCGAGCGAGCAGCGCGATGCGGCCGTGCTCGCGAAGGACGCCGAAGCGGAGCAGCGCAAGATCGCCGACCTCGCGCGCACCGAGGCACAGAAGCAACAGAGCATCGCGGAGGCGCAGGAAGCCGAAGCGAAGAAGCACGCGGAGGAAGCACGGAAGCAGGAAGCCGAAGCCAAGAAGCAGGCAGCGATCGCCGAGGCGGTGGCGAAGTTCCAGACGGACATGCTCGCGGCGGTCGATCCGAGCCAGCTGCCCGTGGACCCGGTGACGAAGGAGCCGCTGAAGGACGCCGTGACGGTGGTGCAGGCGATGACGGCGGCGGTGAAGGTGCTGGACGAGGGCAACCTCGAGGACCAGCCCATGGTGGAAGCCGACGTGCGCGGCACGATCGGCCGAACGCTGCTGGGGCTGGGCCGCTACGCCGAAGCGGAGCCGAACCTGCGGAAGTCGCTGGCGCTCCGCCGCTCGTCCCTCCCCACCGGGCATCCGAACATCGCCGTAGGTCTGAACCACCTCGCGGTGTTGCTGCAGGCCCAGAACAAACTCGCCGAAGCCGAGCTGCTCTCCCGCGAAGCGCTGGACATCGCGCGCGCGGCCCTCCCTGCCGGGCACCCGCACATCCCCAAGGGCCTGGCCAGCCTCGCGTCGCTTCTGCATACCCAGAACAAGCTGGCCGAGGCCGAGCCGCTCTACCGCGAAGCGCTGGAGATCTACCGCGCGGCCTTCCCCGCCGGGCACCCGGACCTCGCCCTGAGCCTGAACAACCTCGCTTCGCTCCTGGAGGACCAGAACAAGCTCGCCGAGGCCGAGCCGCTCTACCGCGAAGCGCTGCAGATCAACCGCGCGGCCCTCCCCGCCGGGCACCCGGGCATCACCCTGGGCCTGAGCAACCTCGCGTTGCTCCTGCAGGCCCGGAACAAGCTCGCCGAGGCCGAGCCGCTCCACCGCGAAGCGCTGCAGATCAACCGCGCGGCCCTCCCCGCCGGGCACCCGCAGATCGCCGAGAGCCTGAACAACCTCGCGGGGCTCCTGCAGGCCCAGAACAAGCCCGCCGAGGCCGAGCCGCTCTACCGCGAAGCGCTGCAGACCTGGCGAGCGGCCCTCCCCGCCGGGCACCCGAACATCGCCTCCGGCCTGAACAACCTCGCGGGGCTCCTGCGGGCCCAGAACAAGCTCGCCGAGGCCGAGCTGCTCTACCGCGAAGCGCTGCAGATCAACCGCGCAGCCCTCCCCGCCGGGCACCCGCAGATCCCCGAGAGCTTGAACAACCTCGCGGCGCTCTACTGGCGGCAGGGCAAACTCGATCAGTCGATCCCGATGTTCGAGGAGGCCCTCGTGTTGCTGGAGACGGCCGTCGGGCGGCAGCACCCGTCGACGCTCCTGACCGTGGCGAACCTGGGCGTGAACTACAAGGATGCGGGCCGACTCAGCGAAGCGATCCCGTTGCTCGAAGAGGCGTATCGGGCAACCAGGCGGGACCCAACGATGGCCTGGCTTGTCCCGCAGCTGTTCGACGCCTACGTCAAAGCGGCCGATGCGGCCAAGCCGGAAACGGTCGCCAGAGCGACGACGCTGGCGCGAGAGTTGGTCGCGGATGCGCGCGCCACGCTCCCCAAGGACAGCCCCGAACTCGCCGGGCAGCTCGCCACGATCAGCGTGACCCTGCTCACGCTCCAGGCGTGGGACGAGGCCGAACCGCTGCTGCGCGAGTGCCTGGCGATCCGCGAGAAGACCGCGCCCCACGATTGGCGCACGTTCAACACGAAGTCGATGCTCGGCGGCGCGCTGCTGGGCCAGAAGAAGTTCGCGCTGGCCGAGCCGCTGTTGCTCGCGGGCTACCAAGGCATGCAGGAGCGCGAGGCTGCGATCCCGCCGAATGGCAGGGTGCGCATCCCCGAAGCACTCGAGCGCCTGGTCAAGGTGTACGCGGCCCAGGGCAACGAAGCCGAGGCCGCGGCATGGCGCAGCAAGCTCGAAGCTGCTCGGGCGGCGGTTCCCGCGCCGGCCGATCCCCGCGGCAAGGGATGAGTCGCAGCGCCGCCGACGTCTTCCATGCAGCGCGACGCTGCCCGACGCCGAGCGCGCGGAAGTCCAAGCGCTGCGGAAGGCACACGTCCTCCGCCGCCGCGGAGCCCAACGCCCGATCAGCGGCGCAGCAACTCCTGCAGCCGGGCCCGCGCGCGCGCCCGCAGCATGTGCACGGCCCCTTCGCTGCGCTGCAGTCCTGCCGCCACCTCCGCAACCGGTCGTTCGGCGAGGTCGACCTGCTCGATCACCGCACGGTAGCTCGCCGGCAACTCGGCGATGGCGCGGTGCAGCCGCGCGATCTCCTCGGCACGGTCCGCCGCGGCCCCCGCCGTCGTCGCCGCGTCGGCGACCGCGAGCAGCAGCGTGCGCGCCGACTCCCCGTTCCCTCCATGCGTCACGCGATGGCGCGCGTCGGGACGTTTGCCGCGCTGGAGCGAACGCACGGCGTCGGCGAGGTTGTGTTCGGCGATGCGCGAGAGCCACGCCCGGAACCCCGCGAGCGTTCGCTGCTCGAGACTGCGGATGCGCAGGTACGCCTCGAGGAACGTCACCTGCAGCACGTCGTCGATGTCGAGGCTGCGGCGGAAGCGCGCGTCGATCGTGAGTCCGGCGCGCAGGGACGGCGTCGCTTCGCGCAGCAGCAGTTCGAGCGCGGCGGCATCCCCAGCCAAGGCGAGTTCGACGTGCTCGGAGGTCTGGGACACGGGCTGGGATGGTAACGCCACCCTCGGGGCTTCCCCTCGATGCCGACCCGCGGTTTGCCGCGTCCGGGCGCCGCTGCTACCGCGCCGCGCGTGCGGTGGCCCGTTGCGGCGGCTACAACGCCCCCCCATGCGCCCGCTGCTGCTCTGCCTCCTCGCCGGCTGTGCCACCGCGCCCGTGATCCGACCACCGGTCGAACGCGACCTCCACAGCCACGCCGAACCCTGGCGGGTGCGAACGGTCCACCTCGACCTCGACCTCGCGCTCGACTTCGACAAGCACGTCGCGCGCGGCTCGGTCACCCACCATCTGCTGCGCCGCGATCCCGCGGCTCCGCTGGTGCTCGACACCGACGGCATCGTGATCCACGGGATCACCGACCAGGACGGCATGCCGCTGTCGTGGGAGCAGCCTGACCGCGCCGACCCCGTGCTCGGCAAGCCGTTGACCATCCAACTGCTGCCGGCGACCGAGCGCGTGCGCGTGCACTACGAGACCGCGCCGGATGCCGAGGCGATGCAGTGGTTGACGCCGGAACAGACGCAGGGCGGCAAGCAGCCGTTCCTGTTCACGCAGGGCCAGGCGATCCTGACGCGTTCGTGGATCCCGCTGCAGGACACGCCGGCCGTGCGCCTGACCTGGAACGCGCGCATCAAGGCCCCCGCGGGGCTGGTGCCGGTGATGAGCGCGTCCGAGCGCGGCAGCGACGGCGAGGTCGCCACCTTCGCGATGGCGCATCCGGTGCCGAGCTACCTGATCGCGCTGGCGTGCGGCGACCTCGTGTCGCGCGACCTCAGCCACCGCTGCGCCGTGTGGTCCGAGCCGGGCGTGATCGAACTCGCCGCGCAGGAACTCGCCGACACCGAGGCGATGGTCAGCGCGTGCGAACGGTTGTTCGGGCCGTACCGCTGGGGCCGCTACGACGTGCTGGTGTTGCCGCCGAGCTTCCCGTTCGGCGGCATGGAGAACCCGTGCCTGACCTTCGCGACGCCGACGATCCTCGCCGGCGACCGTTCGCTGGTGTCGCTGATCGCCCACGAACTCGCGCACGGGTGGTCGGGCAACCTGGTCGGCAACGCCACCTGGCGCGACTTCTGGCTCAACGAGGGATTCACCGTCTACCTCGAGGGCCGCATCATGGAGCGCGTGTTCGGCAGCGACCGCGCGGCGATGGAGCAGGCGCTCGGCATGCAGGAACTGGCGACCGAGCTGCGAGACTTGTCGATCGCCGACCAGCGCCTGCACGTCGACCTGCGCGGCCGCAATCCCGACGACGCCGTGACCGTGGTGCCCTACCAGAAGGGCGCCGCGTTCCTGCGGCGGCTCGAGGAGGTGTTCGGCCGACCACGCGTCGGCGCCTTCCTGCGGCAGTGGTTCGACGCCCACGCGTTCCAGAGCGTGACCACCGGGACGTTCCTGCAGTTCCTCGAACGGGAGCTGCTCGCGACCGAACCCGAGAAGGCGAAGCAGATCGACGTCGCGGCGTGGGTCGAGGACCCGGGCGTGCCCGCCGATGCTCCCGTGCCGAGCAGCGAGATGTTCGAGGCCGTCGACGCACAGCTCGCGCTGTTCGCCGGCGGCACGCCGGTCCGCGAGCTCGCGACCGAGCGCTGGGTCACCCAGCAGTGGCTGCGCTTCCTCGCCGGCCTCGGCAAGACGAGTGCGGCGCGACTCGCCGAACTCGACGAGGCCTTCGCGTTCACGCGCAGCGGCAACAGCGAGGTGCTGTGCGCGTGGCTCGTGCTGGCGATCCAGAACGACTACCGCGCTGTCGATCGCCGGCTCGACCTGTTCTTGATGACGGTCGGGCGGCGCAAGTTCCTGCGCCCGCTCTACCAGGCGCTGCTCGCTTCGCCCGGCGGCAAGGAGCGCGCGCTGGCGATCTACACGAGGGCGCGGCCGCGGTACCACGCCGTCAGCAAGGGCACGCTCGACGCGATGCTCGGCTGGCAGCCGAAATGAGCCGGCGCACCCTCGCACGCTTCGCCGCCGACGCTACGCTGCGCGCCGTCCCATGAGCGACAGCAAGCCCCTGATCGATCCCAAGGAACTGGTCCCCGCCGGCTTCGGCGTGGCGATCGGCGTCGGCATCCTCGTGTTCTTCTACCTGCTCGCCGCCGGCCTCCACATGCCGCTGCTGGCCGAGACCTGGGCGCTGCCGCGCCAGTAGCCGCCGCACCGCGGACGCAGCGGATCCTGTGCGCGCATCGGGCGACGCGCGCCGCCGTGCCGGGCCACGACTTCCACGAGTTCCCGCCGTACGGCGCATGAGGCCGTACAGCAAAGTGCCCGACCCCTCGCAGGATCAGGCAGGTTGCATGCGCAGTGCGCGTCGGTTCAGCGAACCGACGAGTGCATTACCCCTCGTCCCCGCCGCCACCGCCGCCGCCGCCGTCGTCACGGCCGCCACGACGGCCGCCGTA
>CALFZH010000053.1:0-39642 GCA_937952215.1 uncultured bacterium | reverse complement strand
CGCCTCGGCGCCCCGGCACCCAGGTGGGAATCGGCCCGGTTGATGTTCGGTATCCGTTAGGTATACCGCAGGCGTGGTCCTGCTGCTCGCCCGCACGCACTACTCGCTGCTGACCGCGCCATGCGCGCCGCGTGAGCTCTGCGAAGAAGCGGTGCGCTGCCGGCACTCGCACCTGGTGCTCGCCGACACGAATGGCCTCTATGGACTGCTGCCGTTCGCGCGCGAAGCGGCGCGCGTCGGTCTGCAGGCGGTGTTCGGCTGCGAGCTCGTGACGCCGTCGGCGCGGCTGGTCGTGATCGCGCGCGATCGCGCGGGGTATCGCTCGTTGTGTGCGCTGATCGGGGAACGCAACGGCATCGGCGGTGAGATGCCCTTCGACCTGCCGCGCGCGTGCGAACGGCACGCCGAAGGGCTGTGGTTCCTCTGCGGCGACCTGCGGTTGCTGCCGGCACTCGCGGCGCGGGTGCCGCCGGATCGGTTGCTGGTGATGCTGCCGCCGCGGTTCGCGCCCGCCGCGAACGCCCCGCCACCGGCCGTCGAGGGTGGCATCGAAGAGCCGGGGACCGGCCGCAAGCTGCCCGATCCGTCGCGCCCCTGGCCGCGGCACCAGCTCGTGGCGGTCGCACGCGACCTCGAGCTGCGGTCGTGCGCCGTGCACGACGTGTGGTTCGCGCGCGCCGAGGAGCGCGCGCAGCACCGGCTCTTCCTCGCCGTGAAGTGGAACCGTGGACTGCGTGGCGGGGATCCGGACGCCGATCTGCACGGCATCGTCCAGGCCGGGGCTTCGGCGCACCTGTCGGCGGCGCTCGATGCTGGCCACGACGACCATCCCGAAGCGCTCGCGGTCGCCGCCGAAGTGCTGGCGAGCTGCACGCTGTCGTTCCCGGACCGGGCAGCGCCGATCTTCCCGCCGATCACGCTGCCAGCGGGCGTCTCGGCCGATGCACGCCTGCGCGAACTCGTGGTCGCCGGACTGGCACGGCGTTACCACGACACCGAACGAACGGCGGCGGCATCGCGCGCCGAACGGGAACTCGCGGTGATCGCGGGCATGGGCTTCGCGCCGTACTTCCTCGCCGTCGTCGCGATCGCCGACCTTGCGCGCGCGAGAGAGATCCCGTTCCTCGGCCGCGGCTCGGCCGCCGACAGCCTGGTTGCGTACTGCCTTGGACTCACCGATGCCGACCCGATCCGCCACGGGCTCCTGTTCGAGCGCTTCCTGAATCCGGCGCGCGGCGACCTGCCCGACATCGACCTCGACTTCTGCTGGCGCCGACGCGACGAACTCGTCGACGCGGTCTACGAGCACTTCGGCCGCGACCACGTCGCGCGCATCGCGACCTTCGTCACCTGCGGTCCACGCGCCGCCTACCAGGAAGCCGCGAAGGTGCTCGGGCTGCCGGTCGCCGAAGCGGCGCGGCGCAGCAAGCTGCTGCCGTGGCATGCGCGCCCCGACCTCGACCTCGCGGCAGTCGTCGAGGGCACGCCGGGGTTCTGGCAGCACGGCAAACGCCGGAGCGGCCTGGACGACGGCGACGCGTTGCCGCCCGAACGCGAACGGCTGCTGCTGGCCGCCGCGCAACGGCTGCTGGCGGCGCCGCGGCACCTCGGCGTGCATCCGGGCGGCGTGGTGATCACGCCCGAAGCGATCCGCACGCATGCGCCGCTCGAACGCGCGGCGAAGGGCGTCGTCGTCACGCAGTACGACATGCACTTCGTCGAGGGGCTCGGCATGGTCAAGATCGACCTGCTCGGCAACCGCGCGCTCACCATCGTGCAGGACTGCACGGCGATGCTGCGCCGGCACGGCGTTCCGGTTCCCGATCTCGAGCGCGTCGCCGAGGACGACGCCCGCACCGCGGCGCTGGTGAAGAGCGGCGGCACGCTCGGCTGCTTCCAGGTCGAGTCGCCGGCGATGCGCTCGCTGCTGCAGCAGATGGCCGCCGGCACGCAGGAACGCGTGATCCAGGCGATTGCGTTGGTGCGGCCCGGGCCGGCGTCGTCGGGCATGAAGGAAGCGTTCGTGCGCCGCGCGCGCGGGCTCGAGCCGGTGGCCACTGCGCATCCGCTGCTCGCGGAGGTGTTCGCCGACACCTTCGGCATCATGCTCTACCAGGAAGACGTGATCCGGGCGGCGATGGCGGTGGCCGGCCTCGACGCGACGGCGGGCGACACGCTGCGGCGGCAGCTCGGCAAGACCGGGCCGCGCACGCCGGCCGCCGAGGCGGACGCGTTCGTGGTCGCCGGCCTGCGACGCGGGCTGCCGCGCGCGGCGATCGAGCTGGTGTGGGCGGAGATGGCGCGTTTCGCCGGCTACTCGTTCTGCAAGGCGCATGCAGTGTCGTACGGACGGCTCGCCTGGCGTTGCGTGTTCCTGAAGGCGCGCTGGCCGGCGGCGTTCCTCGCCGCGCTGTTGCGCAACGACGCCGGCTACTTCGCTCCAGGCGTCTACGCCGAGGAGGCCAAGCGCCTCGGCGTTCGGCTGCACGCGCCGTGCGTGCAGCAGGGGCAGGGCGAACACGAACTGTTGTCCGCGAACGCCATCCGCATCGGCATGGCCCACGTTCACGGCGTCTCGGCGCGCACGGTCGGGGCGATCGCGACGGCGCGCGCCGCCGGCGGCCCGTTCCGGTCGCTGTCCGACTTCCTGCAGCGCGTGCGGTGCGCGCGCGACGAGGCCGAGAACCTGATCCTGGTCGGCGCTCTCGACGCGCTCGGCACGTCGCGCCCGGAGCTGCTGTGGCGGCTGCAGGTCGCGAGCACGCCGCGCGGGCAACGCGCGGCGGCGCAGGAAGCCGACGCGGCGCGCGGGGCGCTGTTCGCCGAAGCGATCCAGCCGAGGGCGGTCGAGTGGCCGACCCTGCCCGAGTTCGGCGAGGAGCAGCGCGCGGCCGCCGAACTCGACCTGCTCGGCTTCACGCTCGGCCGGCATGCGGTCGACGTCGCGTGGCGCCGCGGAGCGCTGCCGGTGCTCGCGCACTGCGTGCCGTGCGGACGCGTGGCGGCCGAACTCGGCAAGGTCGTGCGCGTCTGCGGGTTCGCCGTGGCGATGCGCGGGCACCGCAACGCCCAGGGCGGGATGTGCTTCGTCACCATCGAGGACGGCACCGGCATCGTCGAGGCGACGATGTTCCACGCGACCTGGATGCGCTGCGGGGGGATCCTGCAGGGGCGCGGGCCGTACGTCGTGAAGGGAGTGGTCGAGGAACGACTCGGCGGGGTCGGGTTGCGCGTGCTCGACGTCGAACTCGCCACGCGATGAGGGCGGCGGCTGCCGGGTCTGGTGCCGACACGAAACGACCCGCGCCGCGCGAACGCGCGACGCGGGTCGTTCGGGCCGGTCGGTGCGCTCGGCGCACGACCGGCGGGCGATCCGAGCCGTTACTCGCCGATCGTCGCCTTGCCGGCGTTCGACAGCACGAAGCCGAGCGCGTTCACCGTGTCGGCGACCGCCCACTGGTGGAACAGCACGGCGCTGATCAACCCGGTCGAGTTCGGCACGGTGATCGCGAAGCTCGCGGTGCCCGTGCCCGACACGGTGACGCCGCTCATCACGTCGCCGGCGACCAGCAGGTTGCAGCCCGCAGCGTCGGGCAGCGCCCACGGCAACGGGATCGAGCCCCAGGCCTGGTCGGAGAAGCCAGTGACGAGCAGGGCGCCCGCGTTCGGCAGCGCCGAGGCGAGCGTCAGGCTGTAGCTGGTGCCGATCGTCGGCAACCCGGTGTTGCCGAGGTCCGGGGTCGCGAACTGCGCACCACCGGTGCAGGTCACGCGCCACGACGGACGGGTCACCGCCGTCGACAGCGTCCAGCTACCGGACGGAGGCACGCGAGCGTACGCCGTGCCGCTCGAACCGGCGTTCAGGTGCGAGCGCAGCACCGTCTGCGCCGAGCTGTCCATGGCGACGTAGAACGTGCCGCTGACCGCGACCGGCGACGCGAACGTCGCCGTGTAGAAGGTCGCCGTCGGCCCGACCGTCATCGTCGTGCTGGCGAGCGGCGTCAGGGCCGGCACGCTGCCGGACTGGGCGTAGATGTGCGCCGGCACGACCACGTTTCCACCGGTGGTCGAGCGCGTGTAGATGTCGAACGAGACCACCTGCACGCTGCCGATGCCCGGCACCGTGTAGGCGTACTCACGCGCGATGTTGGTCGTGGCGAGCGTGCCGCCGGTCGGGTTCAGCTGGGCGCAGAACGACGGCAGCGGCACCGAACCCGGGCAGCCAGCGCCGAACTCGCTGAACGACGCGAAGATCGGCGGGGTGCCGACCTGGCCGGTGCCGCCGATCACGACGAGGGCGTAGTCGGCGTCGACCGCCGGCGTCTCGACGTGCGAGTCCAGGGCGATGAGGGTCGCCTTGACGTCGACGCGCCAGAGACCCGCCGCCGGATTCTGTACGAACACGCACTCGATCGGGTTGGTGTCGTCCTCGACTCCGCCGACGACCGACCAGTTGCCCTGGGTCAGGCCGTTGTTGCCCCAGTAGATGGTCCCGTTCGGCGCCGTGACGCGCACCGACAGGTTGTTGATCAGGTGCTTGGTGGCAGAAGGCAGTGCCGCCTGGTCCGCGTAGTTCAACACGACGCGCAGGTCGGTCTCGCCCGGCGGCACCGTGACGTCGTAGCGCGTGGTGTCGCCCTGCTCGAGCACGTCGGTCTCGTCGATCACCATCATCTGCGCGCGGCGGTCGTACAGTCGTTGCAGGTTGGGGAAGCCCCAGCCCTGGTGCTCTCGCCGGTTGGCGGTGCTGGCTCCGGTGAACGCGTACTGCGAGGCGCCGGCGCACTGCAGGGCCTTCACGGTCGGCGCGTGCGGCCGGTTCTGCCACACGCTGCCGCCCGGCACGCGCAGCGCGTTGCCGAACCGGCCGAAGCCCGGGGTCACCTCGTCGGTGAACATCTCGATCAGCAGCACGTTGTGCCCGGCGACGATCGGCGTGGCGCCCGAGGTGCCGCTGAAGGACGTCGACCAGTTGTTGGCCGAGTACCCGGCCGCGCCGGTGCGGTCGCTGGTGCCGATGCTGTCGAAGTAGGCACAGATGTCGGGCTTCAGGCGGAGATCGCTTGCCGGACCGATGCTCGCCCTGGACGTTGAACTTGGATTCGACCAGGAGTCGTCGCCCGCGTTGCTGTTCTCGAAGTGCCACACGGCGCCGACCGAGAACACGTTCTTGGCCCACGCTTGCGGCCGTGAGTTCTGGTTGCCGGTGTTGCTCTGGCTCTGCGTCCAGGTGATGTCGTGGTCGAACACGATGTCGTCGGCATCGGCGGAGATCGACGTGTACGCGGTCGTCTGCACGTCGCCCCACGAGGCGGTCGTGTGGTTGACGTTGTGCGTGTTGACCAGCGTCTGCACGACCTGCCATCGCGAGAAGCCGGCAGTGACCGAGCTGTACTGGGTGAAGTACTTCGTGCTGTCCGGCGCCATGCCGCGCACCACCGGGTTGCTGGTGCCGTTGCCGAACACGATGCCCGCCGTGGCGTGGCCGTGGTCGTCGGCGCCGCCGCCGCTCAGCACGTTGGTCACCCCGCCGGTGAAGTCGGGGTGCGCCGCCTCGACGCCCTCGTAGATGTGGGCGCGCACGCCGGTGCCCGTGTAGCCGCCCTGCGTCTCGACATAGTTACCGCCGCCCTGGATGCGGGCGTTGTCCATGTCGTTCGACGACGGCGTCCAGCGGTCGATCCAGACCACTTCGTCGAAGCCCGCGACCTGCAGCAACTGCGGGCCGGTCAGCGTCACCGTGAACAGCAGGCTGCCCGGCTGCTCGTGGTCGATCACGCCGCCGATCGCCCGGACTTTCGCGGCGAGGGCCGGCTTGTCGTTCTTCTTGTCGGCGACGACCAGGTGGTAACGCACCGCCGTGGCGTCCGCGAACACGTTGCCGGCGATGAGCGCCGTCTCGAGACGATAGAACGGGTGGTAGGCGCCGACCCAGCGGATGCCGGGTTGCGCGCGCAGCGCGTCGACGTCGCCCGCCGCGAGCTTCACGACGTACGCGTGGTCGGGCAGGTAGCGGAGCACCTTGCCGCCGAGTTCCTCGATCGCGTCGCGGCCGCTCTGCGTCGGCGCGGCGTCGAACTGCACGATCCAGAGCTGCTGCGCTGCCCCGCTGCGCAGTGCGGGTGGCACTTCGAGCTGTTGGGCGAGCGGATCGAACGACCCGGCGACGAGGCGCAACGTCGAGGTGGCGCGCAGGTCCTGGGAAGGTGACTGCGCGGCAACGGCGACGCAGACGGCGCTGGCGAGCAGCGCGGCAGTGACGTTCTTGAGCATGGGGAAAGCAGCCAGAGGCAGGGCCGGGAAGGCTACTAGCTGCCGCCCGGCCGCGCAGCCCGCCCACGCCGATCCGGGACGCGCCGGGGCAGGTCCACGGGCGGTGGTGCGGCCGACCGCAGGTGGCGTCCGGTTGGTGCCGTGCGAAGGGCGCTGCGGTGGTGCATGATCGCGCCGAATCGCATGCGCATCCTCGGCACCGTGTTCGCCGTCGTGCTCGCCGCCGCACCCTGCTGCCAGGATCCCGCGCCGGCGGAGGAACGGCGGCCGTTTTCCCGCCTGATCGAGCGCCCCGATGGCGGGCAACTGGACGTGCTGGTGGCGACCTACCGCAAGGGCGACGTCGAACTGGTGCTCCACGGCTCGATCCACGTCGCCGATGCCGAGCACTACGTCGAGTTGCAGCGGCGCTTCGACGCCTTCGAGGTGCTGCTCTACGAGATGGTCGGCGACCCCGAGGACCCGCCGCATCCAGGACTCGAGTACGACTACAGCGGCGACTTCGTGTCGTTGGTGCAGTCGAGCATGGGGCGGGGGCTGATGCTGGCGATGCAGATGGAGCACATCGACTACCGGCGACCGCACTTCGTGCACGCCGACTTCACGGCCGAGCAGTTCGAGGAGGCGTTGGCCCGCAACAACAGCAGCCTCCTTGGCGAACTGTTCTCCGGTACGCCGGCGGAGCCCGACCGCGACGCCGAGGCCAAGGCGGGGAAGCAGGACCTCGTCGCGGCGTTCCGCAGCGGCCGCGGTGCGCACGAAATGCGGCTGCTCGGCGCCCGCCTGCTGTCCGAGCCCGAGGCCGCGCGGCAGCGGCCGACCGTGCTGATCGAGGGCCGCAACGAGCGCTGCCTCGACGTGCTCGCCGAGCAACTCGCTGCGGGCAAGCGGTCCATCGGCATCTACTACGGCGCCGCGCACATGGAGCACATGGAGCGGCGGCTGCTGCAGGATCTCGGCTGGCGGCGCACCGGCGAGGAGTGGCTGATGGCCTGGGACAACCGTGCGAGCCGTTTCCCGGTGCAGAAGAAGGGCGAGCAGCAGCGGCGCTACCGTGCGCGCACCGATCTCGACGCGTTGACGGAGTTGCTGGACTCGTGGACGCGCGAGAACCTCAGCGGCACGCCGACGATCGAAGGGTTGCGCCGGGCGAACGGCGGCACGTTGCCTGGGCGCGGAGCTGGCGCCGATCCCTGGGGGGCCGCGTTCGCGCTGCGCGACGAGGAGCGTTCGTGGCACTGGCGCAGTGCTGGCCCGGACGGCGCGTTCGACACCGAGGACGACGTCGTCGGCGACGACGTCGCGAAGCCGCGTCCATCGGTGTTCTTGTACCTCGCCCGCGCACTGCGGAAGCAGGCGGACGCGGCGCGTGCCGAGGCCGACGCCCTGCTCCCGGAGCTGACGAGGACTCGCGGCGGGATCGTCGCCGGGGCGGCTTCGTTCCTTCGGGAACGCCACGGCAAGCTGCCGACGTTCGCAGACGTGAAGATGTTGCTGGCGGTGGGCCGTCAGGACGCCAAGGGCTCGAAGGTCTGGTTGGACGGCTGGGAGCGGCCGTTCCGGATTCTCGACGACGGCAACCGTGGTGTCGTCGTCGTCAGCGATGGCGCTGACGGCAAGCCCGACACCGCGGACGACCTGCGCATCGTGCCGTCGCGTTGAGCAGGGCTTGCGCCGTGCTGGAGCAACCGGCACCGTTGCCGCCATGACCGTCCCGGTGCCCAAGACCTACAAGCTCTACGTCGGCGGCAAGTTCCCGCGCAGCGAGTCGGGCCGTGCGTTCCAGCCGGCGGCCGCCCCAGGCATCAACGTCGCGCGCGGCAGCCGGAAGGACCTGCGCGACGCCGTGGTCGCGGCGCGCGCGGGACTCGGTGCGTGGAGCGGCAGCACGGCCTATCTGCGTGGGCAGATCCTCTATCGCATCGCCGAGATGCTCGAATCGCGGCGCGAGGCGATGCAGCACGAACTGCGGCTCGGCGGGCTCGCGGCCGCCGCCGCGACGAAGGAGATCGATCGCTCGTTGTCGTTGCTGACCTGGTACGCGGGACTCTGCGACAAGCTGCAGAGCCTGCTCGGCAGCCAGAACGCGGTGCAGGGGCCGTTCTTCAACTTCTCGACCGTCGAGCCGACCGGCGTGGTCGGCATCCTGGCGCCCGAAGCCCCGGCCCTCGTCGGCACGCTGGCGCTGCTGCTGCCGGTGCTCGCCGGCGGCAACGCGGCGGTCGTGCTGGTCAGCGAACGGGCGCCGTTCGCGGCCTTGGCGTTCGGCGAGGTCTGTGCGTCGAGCGACGTGCCGGCCGGTGCGATCAACCTGCTCAGCGGGCTGCGCTCCGAACTGGCGATGCACTTCGCCGCGCATCGCGACATCGACGGCCTGCTGCTCGCAGGCAAGCCCGATGCGGCGATCACCGCGGCCGCCGCCGACAACTGCAAGCGCGTGCGCTGCTGCGAACTGACCGCCGCGGAATGGGCCACGACGGAACGGCTGCGCTCGCTCGCCTGGGTCGAGCCGTTCGTCGAGACCAAGACGCTCTGGCACCCGGTTGCGCAGTGACGACCGACGCAGCGAAGCGGCGCCGCGCACGACCCGTCGAACAGGGCATTCCATGCATCACCATCCGGCCCGTCTGATCGCGAAGAAGCGCGATGGCGGCGAACTTGCGCGCGACGAGGTCGTCGACCTGGTGTCCGGCGTCGTCGACGGCTCGCTCGGCGATGCCCAGCTCGGCGCGTTCCTGATGGCGGTCTGCTGCAACGGCATGACGCGCGAGGAGACGGCGGCGCTGACGCTGGCGATGCGCGACTCGGGGCGCGTGTTGGCGCATCCGCACGTCAGCCGGCCAAAGATCGACAAGCACTCGACCGGCGGTGTAGGCGACAAGGTGTCGCTGCTGTTGGCGCCGCTCGTCGCGGCGGCCGGCGTCGCGGTGCCGATGCTGAGCGGGCGAGGGCTCGGGCACACCGGCGGCACGATCGACAAGCTGGCGGCGATCCCGGGCTACCGGACCGACCTGTCGATCGCGCGGTTCCAGGAAGTGCTCGCGCAGTGCGGCTACGCGATGCTCGCCCCGAGCGGCGACGTGGCGCCCGCCGACAAGCGCATGTACGCGACGCGCGACATCAGCGGCACCGTCGAGAGCATCCCGCTGATCACCAGTTCGATCCTCGCCAAGAAGCTCGCCGAGGGCATCGACGGGCTGGTGATGGACGTGAAGTGCGGGCGAGCGGCGTTCATGGGGCACGAGCACGATGCGCTCGAGCTGATGGAGAACCTGGTCGCGGTGGGGCGGGCCGCCGGCATCAAGATGGCGGCGTTGCTGACCGACATGGACCATCCGCTGGGACTGGCACTCGGCAACGCGCTCGAGGTCGCCGAAGTGATCGCGGCTCTCGACGGCGATTGCCCGGCGGACCTGCGCGAGGTGACGCTGGCGCTCGGCGTGGAGATGCTGCTGCTCGGCGGCGTGGCGCCCGACGCGGCCACGGCGCGGGCGACGCTCGAGCGGGTCTGGCAAGACGGCCTGGTGCGACAGGTGTTCGTGCACAACCTCGAACTGCAGGGCGGTGATCCTGGCGTGGTCGACAAGCCCGAGCGGCTGGGACGCGCGCCGTTCGTGGTGCCGGTCGAGTGCGCGCGCCCGGGCTACGTCGGCGACGTCGATCCGCTGGCGCTTGGGCAGGTGGTGGTGGACCTCGGCGGCGGTCGGCGGCAACCCGCGGACGGCATCGATCCGCACGTCGGCATCGTGCTCGTGCACAGCCTCGGCGACGCGGTGCACGTGGGCGACGCGCTCGCGTTCGTACACGCGCGCACGGCGGCGGCGGCGGCGGCGGCGAGCGAACGGGTGCGGTCGGCGATGCCGATCGGCGACGAGCGCCGCCGGCGCGGGATGCTGGTGAAGAAGCGGTTGGCATGACGAGGAACGCACACCAGCGCGAACGCAGGGCCGCACTCGGACGATGGTGTCGGCATGCACGCCTGCTGCCGCTCGCGATCGCCGCGTCGTGCGGCACGGTCTACACGCGCGGCCGCGCCGATCCGTTCGGTGCCTGGCCGCTGCAGGCCGTCGTGCACGACGTGCAGAACATCGCGGCGGCGTTCGATCCGCCGCCACCGTCGCGCGAACGCACCGCCGGCAGCGGGTTCGTCGCCATGCAGGGCTTCGTCTCGCTGCCGTTCGATCTCGTGCTCGACGTCGTGCTGGTCCCGGTCGACGTCGGTGGCTGGCTGCTCGGCTACACGAAGGCCCGGTGACGCCCAGCGCGACCGGCGCTCAGCGGTACTTCTCGAAACCCTCGGGCGGCGTGTACGGCCGATCGGGCTCGAAGTGGCGCCACAGCCGCGCCGAGACGGCGCGCAGCAGCACGAAGCCCTCGTTGTCCGCGCCCCAGCTCTGGTCCTGCTGTTCCTTGGTGATGACGCAGAACACGTAGTCGCCGTGCGGTGCATGCACCAACACGACCTCGCTGCGCGACCGGTTCACGGCGCCCTGCTTGCTCAGCACGTGCACGTTGGGCGGGATCGCCGACAACGCTTCGGCATCCCAGTAGATGCGAGCCAGGCACCGCTGCATCTCCTCGCTCGCGGCCGCGGACACCAGCGTGCCGTCGCGCACCTTGACCAGCAGCTCTGCCATCTCGCGCGGCGTCGTGACGCCCCAACCCCACTGCTTCTGTTCGGCCTCGCGGCCCGGCGTGCGCGAATTCACGCGCGTCACCGTGCAGCCGTTCGCGGCGAGCCAGGCGTTCACGGTGGTGCCGGTGCCGGCGAGTTCCTGGCACCACAACGACGCCGTGTTGTCGCTGGTCGTGATCATCAGCATCGCGACCTTCGCCAGCGCCACCTTCGCGCCGTCGGCGAACGCGCCGAGCAGGTCCTCGCCGGGGTAGAGCCGTCGTCGCTCGTAGACGAGTTCCTGGTGGTAGTCGAGTTCGCCGGCCTCGACCTTCGCGAGCAACGCCCCGAGCAGCGGCAGCTTGATCATGCTCGCGGTCGGGAACGGCGTGTCGGCGGCGATCGCGACGGACTCTCCGGTGCCGAGGTGGCGCACGTAGATGCCGACCTCGCCGCGGAACGGTTGCACCAGGGCCCGCAGGTCCTGCTGCAGGTCGCTGCGTCCGGGATGCGCGGCGCACGCCGCGAGCAACACGACCGCCGCACAGCTCAGCGGCAGGCGGCTCACTTCTTCGACCGCTTCGCCTTCGCCTTGGCCTTCGGCGCAGCACGCTTGACCGGCTTCGCCGCGGTCGGCTTCGGCTTCGCCTTGGCGGCGACCCGCTTCGTCGTGGCCTTGGCCTTCGCCTTCACCTTGACCTTCGGTGTCGCGGGCTTGGCCTTCTTCGCCGGCGCTGCGGCCTTCTTCGGTGCGGGAGCGGTCGGGCCGCGGCCCGCGCCGAGCAGCTTGCGCAGCACGGTCTGCAGGATGCCGCCGTTGCGGTAGTAGTCGACTTCGACGGGCGTGTCGATGCGGCACTGGGCGTCGAACGTCGTCACCTTGCCGGTCTCGGGGTGGATCGCCGTGACGGTGAGCCGCTGCCGCGGCCGCACGGCGTCGTCGATGGCGACGTCGAACGTCTCGTGGCCAGTGAGACCGAGCGACTCGCGCGTCTGGCCCGGCAGGTACTCGAGCGGCAGCACGCCCATGCCGACCAGGTTGCTGCGGTGGATGCGTTCGTAGCTCTCGGCGATCACGAACCGGACGCCGAGCAGGAACGTGCCCTTCGCCGCCCAGTCGCGCGAGCTGCCGGTGCCGTACTCCTTGCCGGCGAGCACGCACAGCGGCACGCCGTCCTGCTGGTAGCGCATCGCCGCGTCGTAGATCGCCTGCACGTCACCGCTCGGCAGGTGCTTCGTCATGCCGCCTTCCTGCGTGACCAGGAAGTTGCGCAGGCGGATGTTGGCGAACGTGCCGCGCGTCATCACCCGGTCGTTGCCGCGCCGCGCGCCGTACTGGTTGAAGTCGGCCGGCGTGACGTTGTTCTCGAGCAGGTAGCGGCCGGCCGGGCTGTCCTTCTTGATGTTGCCGGCGGGGGAGATGTGGTCGGTCGTCACCGAATCGCCGAGCACGGCCAGCGCGCGGGCGCCGAGGATGCGCGTGATGGTGCCGGCTTGCTTGCCCATCGTCGTGAAGAACGGAGGTTCCTGGACGTACGTCGACTTCGCGTCGAAGCGGAACAGGTCGCTCTTCTTCGCGGTGATCGTGCGCCAGGGCGGCGGTCCCTGGTCGACCTTGCCGTACTGCTGCACGAACGCCTCCGGCGACATGCTCTGGGCGATCGCGTCGGCGACCTCTTTGCTGCTCGGCCAGACGTCGCGCAGGAACACCGGCTTGCCGTCGCTGCCGACACCGAGCGGTTCGCTGCCGAGGTCGATGTCGACGGTGCCGGCGAGCGCGTAGGCGACGACGAGTGGCGGCGAGGCGAGGTAGTTCGCCTTCACGTCGGGATTGACGCGGCCTTCGAAGTTGCGGTTGCCGGAGAGCACGGCGGCGGCGACGAGGTTGCCGTCCTTGATCGCCTGCGAGACCGGAGCCGGCAGCGGGCCGCTGTTGCCGATGCACGTCGTGCAGCCGTAGCCGACGACGTGGAAACCCACCTGTTCGAGCGCCTGCAGCAAGCCGGCCTTCTGCAGGTAGTCGGTGACCACGCGCGAGCCTGGCGCCAGCGAGGTCTTGACCCAGGGCTTGCGGCGCAGGCCCCGCGCGGCGGCCTTCTTGGCGACGAGTCCGGCGCCGAGCATCACCGACGGGTTGCTGGTGTTGGTGCACGAAGTGATCGCCGCGATCGTCACGGCGCCGTGCCCGATGCGCGCCGCGCCGTCGAGCTCGACGCGCGCGCTGGCGCTGAGTTGCTCCGCCGGCAGGCCGAAGCCGCGCGCGGCGACATCCTTCTGCAGCGACTCGCGGAAGTCGCGCTGCATCGTCGCCAGCGGCACGCGATCCTGGGGGCGCTTGGGGCCGGCGAGGCACGGCGTCACGCTCGCAAGGTCGAGCACGAGCGTGCTCGAGAACTCGGGCACCGGCGCGTCCTTGGTCCAGAACAGGCCCTGCGCCTTGTAGTACGCCTCGACCAGCGCGACCTGCTCCGGGCTGCGGCCGCTGCGTTCGAGGAAGCGGCAGGTCTCGGCGTCGACCGGGAAGAAGCCCATCGTCGCGCCGTACTCCGGCGCCATGTTGGCGATCGTCGCGCGGTCGGCCAGCGACATCGCGGCCGTGCCGTCGCCGAAGAACTCGACGAACTTGTTCACGACGCCGTGCTTGCGCAGCAGCTGCGTGACGGTGAGCACGAGGTCGGTCGCGGTGGCGCCCTCGGGCAGGCGGCCCTTCAGTTCCATGCCGACGACTTCCGGCAGCAGCATGTAGGTCGGCTGCCCGAGCATCACCGCCTCGGCCTCGATGCCGCCCACGCCCCAGCCGAGCACGCCGAGCCCGTTGATCATCGTCGTGTGCGAGTCGGTGCCGACGACCGTGTCGGGGTACGCGAGCGTGTCCTTGCCTTCGGTCTTCGTCAGCACGCCGCTCGCCAGGTACTCGAGGTTGACCTGGTGCACGATGCCCATGCCCGGCGGCACGACGCGGAAGTTGGTCAGCGACTGCTGACCCCACTTCAAGAACTCGTAGCGCTCGCGGTTGCGCTGGAACTCGAGCGCCAGGTTCTCCTGCTCGGCCTTCGCGCTGGCGAACGCGTCGACCTGCACGCTGTGGTCGATGACGAGATCGCACGGCACCAGCGGGTTGATCCTCGCCGGATCGCCGCCGAGCCGTTGCATCGCGGCGCGCATCGCCGCGAGGTCGACAACGCACGGCACGCCGGTGAAGTCCTGCAGCACGACGCGGCCCGGCAGGAACGGGATCTCGACCTGGCCCGCGGTCGCCTTGCTCCAGCCGGCGATGTTCTGGACGTCCTTCGTCGACACCACGTAGTCGTCGTGGTTGCGCAGCGCCTGCTCGAGCAGGATGCGGATCGAGTACGGGAGGCGCGCGAGCTTGCCGAGACCGGCGCGCTCGAGTGCTGGCAGGGCGAAGTAGGTGAAGGTGCGCTTGCCGACCTTCAGCGAGGCGCGGGACGAGAACGGATTCCGGACGGCCATGGTGGGTGGGGCCTCGGGACGGCTGACCGGCCGCGCACGAGGGCGAAGCGTTCTATCCGCGGCGTCGCCGGGGGGCAAAAACCGCGCATCGCCGCCGCTGTGGCTTCAGTCGCGGCCCGCAACTGCCGATGCGAACGGCGCCATGGTGCGACTCCTCCGTTGCCTTCCCGCCCTCCTCCCGGTGCTCGCCGGCGCTGCCTGCAACACCACGAGCCACGTCGCCGACCTCGCCCAGAACGAACTGTTCTACGTCGACGTGCCGTTCACCACGAAGTCGCCCGGCGACCGCGCCGTGTGCGTGCTGCCGATGGCGGACGCGCGCGTGGCGACGGGCCTGCCGACGAGCGAGCGCGGGTTCCCGATCACCTACTCGGGCGACGACTTCTGGGATCGGCCGATCGCGGCGATGGCCGGTGACGTGCTGCAGCGCCAGGTCGAGAAGAGCGGTCTGTTCGCGGCGGCAGCGACCACCGCGCAGCCGGACGCGGTGCTGCTGGTGCCGAGCCTGGTGACGTGGCTCGGCGGCACCACCGAGGCGATCTCGGGCGGCATCTCGTTCGCCGACGTCGGCGTGCGGGTGCAGGTGTTCGGTCCGGCCCCCGCGGGCGGCGAACGGCCGCTCTGGCACGACGAGGTCTACGCCAACCGCCAGGTGTCGCAGCTCGAACTCAATCCGCCGAGCCCGTACCGGCTGGTCGGCCGCGCGCTGCAGTTCACGATGACGAAGCTGCTTGCGGGCCTCGACGGCAGCCAGGTGGCGCGCAGCGGCGTGCCGATCGTGCGCTCGCCGAACGGCGCGGCCGAGGCGGCTGCACCCGCGCGCTGAGCGGCGGACCACGTCGGCGCGCCGCGAGGCATCGCGAGCAGCGCCTGGAAGTCGTGGGGCTCCAGTAACAGACCGGAGCCCCTGGGTTCGTGATCGCCGTGGCGGCGGCGACGGCTGGCCGTCGGCGGGATGACGATGGCTCGACGTTCGGGCGTCCGCGGTCTCGGCGGCTCGCGTTCGCATGTCTGCCCCTCACCGCCCAGCCGCGGCTGGATGGACTGCGTTCGCGTCGTTGCCGCTTGCACACCCCGACCGGGCGTGTGCCCTCGCCGGTCTTCTGGCACGATCCTCGCAGATGGCGTTGCTCCGCACTCGCCACAAGGAGTTCGTCGTGCACCGCAACCTCGCGTCCCTCGCGCTCGTCAGCACTCTTGCCGTCGGCCTGGCGGCCCAGACCGTCCATCTCGTCGGGCCCGGTGGGTTTCCGACCATCCAACAAGCCGTCAACGCCGCGGCTCCGGACGACATCGTGCACGTGCAGGCGGGCACCTACTTCAGCTTCACGGTGAACAAGTCGCTGCGCGTGCGCGCGCTCGGCCCGGTGACGCTCGGCACGAGCCTTCTGCAGCCCGGCCATGTCGTCGTGCAGGCCCCGGTCGGCGCGACGGTGGACCTGGTCGGCTTCGACATGATGACGCTGGCGGTCACCAGCGGGCGCGCTTCGCTCGACGCGTGCGTCGTGCGGCACGGCACCAGCGTCCAGAACGCGAGCCTGCACCTGCAGGCGAGTCAGCTGTATGGCGCGACCGCGCTCTTGGCGACGCAGGCCGACGTCACGGCGGTGCAGTGCCTGTTCAGCGGACCGACCACCACGTTCCTCGTGCCCGGGCCGGTGATCGACCTGATCGGGTCGCGCTTCCACGCGAGCCAGTGCACGGCGGCGGGCGCGGCCTTCTTGCAGACGGTGCATCTGTACCTGCGGGCCATGAGCAGTTCGCGGGCCTGGTTCGCCGACAGCTACCTCGGATGGACGCCCGCGGGCCACTGCGCGATGCAGGTCAGCGCGGACTCGCAGGTGCGCTTCGATCGCACGACGTACACCGCGACGCCCGGTTGCGCACAGCCGGTGGCCGGTACGCTGCTCGGCGTACAACGCGGCACGCCGTTGTTGGTCGGACAGACGTTCGAGCTGGCGTTCAAGGCGCTGCCCGGTGATTTCATCGTGGTCTTCGCCAGCCCGTTCCTGGGCACGGTGGACTTCGCGCCGCAACTCGAGCAGCCGGCGTGGCTCGACGCCCCGCAGGCGGCCGCGGTCGCGGTGCTGGTCGCGGACGCTGCGGGCAATGCCTCGATGTCGTTCCCGATTCCCGGCAATCCTGGCATCGCGGACCTGACGCTCTGGCTCGTGGGGGTCAGCGGGCCCGGGCAGCCGCTGCAGGCGAGCCCACCGGTCGGCGGTGTCGCTCGTTGACGCGCCGCGCCGGCGGATCGCGGTTCGCGATGACGCCGGGCTGAACTGCGCGGGCGCCGCTCGAAAACCTGGACGAGCCTCCGTAGCGTGCGTGGTCCCGATGACCGAGCAGGCCCGCACGACGCCGAGCACCGATCTGCAGCTGCACGAGCGCGCCGCCGGCTTCGCGCGCCGCGGCCAGGTCTGGTTCTACGCCGACGACGTTGCGGCGGGCGACGTTCTGCCGCCGCGCCTCGTCCGCGTGCGCGACGAACTCGGCCGTGACCTCGGCCTCGCCTTCACCGGGCCGGGCCGCCTGGCGCTGCGCCGCGCCGGGCCGTGGCCGGGCGACGCCGTGCCGGACCGCGAAGCGTTCTTCGCCGCGCGCTTGCAGACGGCGATCGAAGCGCGCGCGTCGTCGCTCGGCCCGGCCGACGGCGTGCGGCTCGTGCATGGCGAGGGCGACTGGTTGCCGGGGCTCGTCGTCGATCGTTACGGGCCGGTGCTGGTGGTGCAGGTCACCAGTGCCGCGGTCGAGGGCATGCTCGACGCGATCGTGCCGTTCCTCGCCGAGCGGCTCGGCGCCGATGCGGTGATCGGGCGCAACGACGTCGCGGCGCGCAAGCACGAAGGGCTGCCGCTGGAAGTGCGGCTGCTGCACGGCCGCCGCCTCGAGTCGGTGCCGATCGTCGAAGACGCGGTGCGCCACGTCGTGCGGCCGTTCACCGGCCACAAGACGGGCTTCTACCTCGACCAGCGGCCGGCGCGCGCGCTGGTGCGCAGTCTGGCGAAGGGCCGCGCGGTGCTGGACCTGTTCTGCTACCAGGGCGCGTTCTCGCTGGCCGCACTCGCCGGCGGTGCGGCGAGTGCGCGGGCCGTCGACGAATCGGAGCCGGCATTGGCGTCGGCGCGCGAAGCCGCGGCGGCGAACGGACTCGTGGGGCTGACCACGCACGCGGGCAACGTGTTCGACTTCCTGCGCAGCCAGCGCGACGCGAAGGGCGAGTACGGGTTGATCGTGCTCGACCCGCCGGCGTTCGCGAAGTCGCGCCGCGAGGTCGAAGGTGCGGAGCGCGGCTACCGCGACCTGAATCGTCAGGCGCTGCGCCTGCTCGCGCCGAACGGGTATCTGGTGACCTGCACGTGCAGCCACCACGTGGGCTGGCAGCGCTTCGAGGAAGTCGTGCGGCAGGCCGCCGCGGGGCTGCCGTTCCGGGTCGTGCTGCGGCAGCGGCTCGGTGCCGGGCCGGACCATCCCGTGGCGATCACGCATCCGGAGTCGGAGTACCTGAAGGTGCTGCTGTTGCAGCGGCTCGACGCATGACCACGACGATCACGGTGACGGTGAACGGCGAGGCGCGGGTGTTGCCGGCGGGGAGCACGGTCGCCGACCTGGTCGCGGCGCTCGGCTGCAAGCCGGCGCAGGTCGCGGTCGAACGCAACCGCGAGATCGTCCGCCGCGCCGACCATGGGGCCGTGCTGCTCGTGGAAGGCGATCGGCTCGAGGTGGTGACCTTCTTCGGCGGCGGGTGAGCCGGCGTGGGCTTGTGCGGCGCCAGCGCGCGCCGCACGATCGCCAGCGTGACGCTCGTCGACACCCCGCTGGTCCTCGGACCGCACCGCTTCACTTCGCGCCTGTTCCTCGGCACCGGCAAGTACCCATCGATGCCGTCGATGGTCGACTCGCTCGCCGCGTCGGGCACCCAGTGCGTGACCGTCGCCGTGCGCCGCATGCAGCTCGGCGTGCCCGAGGGCAAGACGCTGCTCGACTACCTGCCGCGCGAGAAGTACGTGCTGCTGCCCAACACCGCCGGCTGCTTCGACGCCGAGCACGCGATCCGCACCGCGCGTCTGGGCCGCGAACTCGGCATCGGCGATCTCGTCAAGCTCGAGGTGCTCGGCGACCCGCAGACGCTGCTGCCCGATCCCGTCGGCACGCTCGAGGCAGCGAAGGTGTTGGTGAAGGAGGGCTTCGTGGTGCTGTGCTACACGAGCGACGATCCCGTGCTCGCCAAGCGCCTCGAAGACGTGGGCGTCACCGCGGTGATGCCGGCAGGCGCGCCGATCGGCAGCGGCCAGGGCATCCTCAATCCGAACAACCTGCGCATCATCCTCGAACGCGCCAAGGTGCCGATCGTCGTCGACGCCGGTGTCGGCACCGCCAGCGACGTCACCATCGCGTTCGAACTCGGCGCGCACGGCGTGCTGCTCAACACCGGCGTGGCGCTCGCGCGCGATCCCGTGCGCATGGCCCGCGCCATGAAGGCCGCCGCCGAGGCCGGGCGCGATGCGTTCCTCGCCGGCCGCATCGGCAAGAAGCTCTACGCCAGTGCCTCGTCGCCGACCAGCGGCGTGATCGCGGGCGAATGAGTGCTCGGCGCGCCGGGCTGGCGGAGCCGCTGCTGCAGTTGCTCGCGGTGGTGCCGTTGTTCGTGGTGATGCAGGCCGGCTGGTGGCCGGGGGCCGCGTTCGCCGTGATCGGACTCGCCGTGGTCTGGCCGGCCCGCGTGCGCTGGATGCCGGCCGCGGTGCGCAGCGTGTTCACGGTCTACGTGCCGTTCGCCGTCGCCTGGGTCGTGTTCACCGCCCTCTACCTGCGGGGCATGCACGCGGTCGGCTGGACGGTTGCTCCGCAGCCGCTGTTGCAGCAACTCGCGGAACAGGGCACGGCGATGCCCGAGTTCTGGGCCGCACTGGTGTCGATCGTGGTGGTGGCGCCGCTGTTCGAGGAGATCGTGTTCCGCGGCTACGTGTTCACCGGGCTCTCCGTCGTGCTGCCACGCGCGGCGGTGCACGTCGTGACCGCGGCCGCCTTCGGCCTCGTACACGGACTGTCCTACGCGCTGCCGATCGGCGTGCTGGCACTGCTGTTCGGCTGGCTGCGCGCACGGCACGATGCCCTGCTGCCGTCGATCCTGGCCCACGCGGTCCACAACGGCCTGACCGTGGTGGTGGCACTGGCGTGGCCAGCCCATCTCGAACTGCTCTACCCGCGATGAATCCAGAAGACCGCGAGTTCCTGGTCCACCCGGACATGGTCGGTCGCCTCGTGCGGCGCGGCGGGGCCATGGTCGCCGACAACGCCACGGTCGTGGGGGACGTCCGGCTCGGCCAGGACGTCGGCATCTGGTTCGGCGTGACGATCCGTGGCGACGATTCGTGGATCGAGATCGGCGACGACACGAACGTGCAGGACAACACCTGCGTGCACGTCGACATCGACGCCCCGCTGCGCATCGGCCGCGGCGTGACGATCGGGCACGGCGTGATCCTGCACGGCGTGGCGATCGGCGACTACGCGTTGATCGGCATGGGCTCGATCGTGCTCGGCGGCGCGCGCATCGGCGAGTACTCGCTGATCGGGGCCGGGGCCCTGATCAAGGAGAACGCGGTGATCCCGCCGCGCTCGGTCGTGCTCGGCATGCCGGGGCGCGTCGTGCGCCAGGTCACCGACGAGGAGATGGCCGGCATGCGTTGGCGCGCCGCGCACTACGTGCAGCGGGCCCGCAGCTATCTCGCGCCGCAGAGTCGCTGACGGGGCGCCGACAGCGCCGACGCCCGGCCCGGCCGGCAAGTCGCCGCAACGCCGCGCGCGCAGCGGCGTCCCAAACCGGGACGACTCGCCTTCTCGCACTCCAGTTCCGCGTTTCGGCGAAGCGCGTGCGGGTCGTCGCTGTGCTAGGCTTCGCTGCGGACGTCTCCCTTCCGCGCCCCGATATGAAGTTCTCTCGCGCGTACCTCCTGCTGCCCCTCGTCTTCGCCGCGTCCTGCGCTCGTCACCGCGGCAATCTCGCCGGCTTGCTCGCGTTCGAGACGCCGCGCTTCGAGACCCGCATCGAGATCGAGACCGGCACCAGCCAACATGCCGACTATGCCGTCGCCGACTTCGACGGCGACGGGGTGGTGGACATGGCGGTGATCTCGGTGACGGGGGAACTGAAGGTGCTGATCGGCAACGGCACGACGTTCACGCCCGGCCAGGAGCAGCAGATCGGCGGCCAGCCGATCTGGATGGCCGCGGCCGACTTCGACGAAGACGGCGACCGCGACCTGGTGATCGTGCGCAGCATCGCCAACAACACCAGCATCTGGATCAACGACGGCGCTGGCACGTTCACCGAGGGGGCGAGCCTGCAGATCGGCGCCTACGCGCTGGCCGTCGCGGTCGGCGATCTCGACAACGACGCCAACGTCGACGTCGTCGTCACCCAGCCCGACGCGCCCGAGGTGCTGGTCGCGTTCGGCGACGGCAACGGCGGGTTCCTGGGCCAGATGCCGTTGGCGCTGCCCGGCGGCGGTGAGGCGTTCACCGCGACCATCGCCGATGCGACGCGGGACGGCTTCCTGGATCTGATCATCGCCGACCCGGAGAACTCGCGCCTCGTCGTCTATCCCGGACCGCTGCCGGGCCAGACGCAGACGTTCGGCCAGATCTTCTTCGAGCTGTACGTGCCGGGCACCGCCGCTGCGGTGTCGATGGGCGACCTCAACGGCGACCTGCTCGACGACATCGTGGTGACCGCATTCGGTGCGAGCCGCTACGTCGTGATCACGGAGATCCTCGGCCCCGAGGGCAAGGGCGGTGGCGGTGGCGGTGGCTACGGCACCAGCTACGCCTACGTGTCGTTCGACATCCTCGTGCCGTCGACGCCGTCGCTCTCGCGCGTCGCCGACGTGACCGGCGACGGCATCCCGGACCTGGTCGCGTGCCTCGCGAGTGCGGCGAGCGTCTGCATCGCCCCCGGCCAGCCGGGCGGCGGCGTGGGTGATCTGGCGATCTACGACACCACGGGCCTGCCGCTGCGGCCGTTCGTCGGCGACATCAACGTGGACGGCCGGAAGGACCTGATGGTGCTCGCCGGACTCGGCGACCGCATCAACCTCTGGCTCGGCAAGGCCGACGGCACGCTGGCCGGCGCGCGCAACTATCCGAGTGGCCTGCCGCTCGCGTCTTGGGCCGAGGGTGGCGATTTCGACGGCGACGGCACGCTGGAGGTCGCGACCGGCAGCTGGTCCGATCCGCGTCTCGTCATCATGGGCAGCGATGCCCAGGGTCGCCTGGTCCCGAAGGCGACCGTCGACATCGGCTTCGACGTCTACCAGATCGAAGCGTCCGATCTCGACGGCGACGGCCGCACCGACCTCGTCGTCGGCGTCAGCGGCGGCATCAAGCTGCTGCGCAACGTGTCGAGCGGCGGCGTCATCGCGTTCGATCTGTTGCCTGGTTCGCCGGTCGCGATCGGCACCGGCGACTTCCCGTTCGGCATCACGGTCGCCGACTTCGACCGCGACGGCGACTTCGACATCGCCCTGTGCGACTACGTCGGCGGCGGCGTGCACGTGCTGCCGGGAACCGACACGCCGTTCGTGTTCGGCGCCGAGAGCGTCGTCGCGCTCGGCGGCGGCCTGATCGACCTCGTGGCCGCGGACTTCACGGGCGACGGCCAGCAGGACCTCGCGGTGTCGCGCGGCATCGCCAACGACATCGTGGTGCTGCGCAACGATGGCGGCGTGTTCAGCCAGTTCTCGAGCATCGCGGTCGGCGCTTCGCCGAACTACCTGATCACCGCGGACTTCAACTTCGACGGCCGCGCCGACCTCGTCGTCAGCAACGCCGGCAGCGACACCGTGACGGTGCTGTTCGGCGGCGCGTCGGGCTTCACCAGCCAGGATTTCCCGGCCGGCAGGGCGCCGACCGCGCTGCTGGGCCGCGACCTGACGCGCGATGGCATCCCGGACATCCTGGTGGCTTCGCTGCTCGGCGGCGACTTCCGCGTGCTGGTCGGCGACGGTTCGGGTGGCTTCCCGCTGCTGCCGCGCTTCCCCGGCACCATCGGCGCGTCCGACGCGGTGCTGCAGGACATGGACGGCGACGACCGTCCGGAGTTGATGATCACCAGCCTCCTGACCAACCGGATCTCCCTGGTGCGCAACGTCTCGAAGCTGCAGTGAGCGCATGAGCGACGAGCTGATGGGGGTGATCCTGGCTGCCGGCAAGGGCACCAGGATGCGCCCGTTCTCGGAGCACTGGCCGAAGCCGATCCTGCCGGTGCTCGGCAAGCCGCTGATGGCCTACCAGCTCGAGATGATGCGCGCGCTCGGCATCCGGCGCGTCATCGTCGTGATCGGTCATCTCGGGCACGAGGTCGTGCGCGCGCTCGGCGACGGCAGCCGTTTCGGCGTGCAGATCCAGTACGTCGAGCAGGAGGAGATGCTCGGCATCGCGCATGCGGTGTCGCGGCTCGAACCGCACGTCGATCGCCCGTTCTTCCTGTTCCTCGGCGACATCTTCTTCGTCACCGAGAACCTCGCCGCGATGCGCGAACGCTTCGCGACCGGCGGTGTCGGCGGCGTGCTCGCGTGCAAGCGTGAGCCGGACCGCGACGCGATCCGGCGCAACTTCGTCGTGCTGACCGACGAACGCGGCGCCGTGCACCGCGTGATCGAGAAGCCGCGCCATCCGCGCACCGACCTCAAGGGCTGCGGCATCTACCTGTTCGACCTGGCGTTCTTCGACGCGGTGCGTCGCACGCCGCGCACCGCGATGCGCAACGAGTACGAGATCACGGACTCGATCCAGATCTTCATCGACGACGGCTACCGCGTCGAAGCCGCCGAGGTCGTGAAGGCCGACATGAACGTCAGCTATCCGCACGACCTGCTCGACCTCAACCTGCTGTTGCTGCAGCAGAGTGGCAAGTCCGAGTGGCGGGCGGCGGACGTGCAGGTTGCGTCCGGCAGCCGGCTCGAACGTTCGGTCGCGATGGCGGGCAGCGCGGTCGCCGAAGGCTGCACCTTGCGCGAGTGTCTGCTGTTTCCCGGCGCCCGGGTGCCGGCGGGTCGCGTGCGGCAGCGCACGATCTTCACCAGCGACGCCGAGATCCGCTGCGAACCGGACGAAGTCTGACCGTAGATTGCGGCGATGTTCGCCGCCGCGTCGTTTTCGCTCGTCCTGCTCGCCGTCGCCGGGCCGCAAGCGCCGCCCGATCCGGGGGCGATCGTGGTGCGTGGGGCCTTGGTGCACACCGGCACGCCGGAACTCTGGCGTGGCGACCTCGAGGCACGCCACGGCCGCTTCGTCGCGGCCGGTACGGTGTCGCCGGCCCATCACGGGGCGACGGTGGTGGAGCTGCGCGATGCGTTCGTGGTGCCGGGTCTTCAGGATGCGCACGGACACCTGCTCGGCCTCGGCAGCGCCCTGACCGAGGTCGACCTCGTCGGCACGAAGTCGTTCGCCGAAGTCGTCGAGCGCGCAAGCGCCGCCGCCGCGAAGCTGCCCAAGGGCAGCTGGGTGCTCGGTCGCGGCTGGGACCAGAATCGCTGGCCCGGGAAGGCGATGCCGAACCACCGCGAACTCTCGGCCGCGGTTCCCGACCACCCGGTATGGCTGGTGCGCGTCGACGGCCACGCGGGGATCGCCAACGCGCGCGTGCTCGCGGCGGGCGGCGTCGACCGGCACGCGGTGGCGCCGAGCGGCGGTGAGATCCTGAAGGATGCCGACGGTGAGCCGACCGGCGTGCTGGTCGACACCGCGATGCAGGCGGTGCCCGAACCGGCGCTCGCGGTCGAGCAGATCCGCGTGCGCTTGTTGGCGGCGCACGACGAGTGCCTTCGGCACGGCCTGACCTGCGTGCACGACGCCGGGGTCAGCAGCGCGGTGCTCGAGCAGATGGTGGCGCTGCACGCCGAGGGCCGTTGGCGGCTGCGCACCTACGTGCTGTTGGCGCAGCACGAGCGTGAGCTGATCGCTCGTGGACCCTGGCAGACGCGCGACGGGTTGATCGTCGTCCGCGCCGTGAAGGGCTACGCCGATGGTGCGCTCGGCTCGCGCGGCGCGGCCCTGCTGGAAGAGTACGCCGACCGTCCACGCCACCGTGGGCTCGTCGGCATGCCCAAGGGCGCGGTGCTGGCGATCGCGCAGGCCTGCGCCGACGCCGGCATGCAACTCTGCGTGCACGCGATCGGCGACGCTGCGAATCGCACCGTGCTCGACGCCTTCGCCGCCGTTCGTCGCGAGGGCGGGATCGCGCCGCTGCGCTTCCGCATCGAGCACGCGCAGGTGGTCGCTGCCGAGGACTTCGGGCGCTTCCGGGATCTCGGCGTGCTGCCGTCGATGCAGCCGACGCACCTGACGTCCGACATGCCATGGGCGCCCGAACGGCTGGGACCCGAACGAACGCTGCGCGCCTACGCGTGGCGGACGTTCCACCGGCTCGGCGTCGTGGTGCCGTTCGGCAGCGACTTCCCGGTCGAGTCGGTCGATCCGCGCAAGGGCCTGTTCGCGGCGGTGACGACCCGCCCCGAGGCCGGAGGACCGCCGGAAGGGCTGCGCCCCGAGCAGCGGTTGTCGCGCGAAGAAGCGTTGCGCGGGTTCACCCGGCACGCCGCCTACGGCATGCACGCCGAACGCGACCTGGGCTCGATCGAGATCGGCAAGATCGCGGACTTCACGGTCTGGGACACCAACCTGCTGACCTGCACCGACGAGCAGCTGCTGACCGCCCGGGTGCTGCTCACGGTCATCGGTGGGCGCGTGGCCTACGACGGCCGCGCGAAGTAGCGGCGTCGCGTCGGTCGGGCGGCGCAGCGATCACCCGACGAAGTTCCAGTCGCCGGACGGCGCGGCCGGCAGTTCCCCGACGCGCGCCGCGAGGGCGTCGACGGCCACCCGGTCGGCGCCGACCACGGTCGCATGCCCGAGCTTGCGGCCGGCCCGGCTCGCCTTGCCGTAGGCGTGCACGTGCACGCCAGGCAGCCCGAGCAGCGCGTCCCGCTCCGGCAGCGCCCCGATCAGGTTGACCATCGTCGCAACACCGCCCCCGGCCATCGCCGTCGAGCCGAGCGGCAGGCCGAGCACGGCACGCAGGTGGTTCTCGAACTGCGAACAGACCGAGCCCTCGATCGTCCAGTGCCCCGAGTTGTGCACGCGCGGCGCCATCTCGTTGGCGAGCAGCCGATCCCCGCACAGGAACAACTCGATCGCGAGCACGCCCGTGTAGTCGAGGCGCTCGGCGACTGCGCGCACGAACTGGTGTGCCGTCGCCACGATCGCCGGCGGCACGTCGGGGGCCGGGGCGCGACTGCGGCGTAGGATGCCGCCCTGGTGCAGGTTCTCGACCAACGGGTAGATCGCTACTTCGCCCGCGCGGCTGCGCGCCGCCAGCACCGAGAGTTCGCGGTCGAAGGGGACGAAGGACTCGACGATCAACCCGCCGCGCGCGGCGTCGGCCGCGAGTTCCTGCCATGCCGCGTCGATCGCGCTGTCGAGGATGGGGCCCGCGGCGAACCGCACCTGGCCGCGACCGTCGTAGCCAAGACGCCGTGTCTTGACGATGCAGGGAGTGCCGACCGTTCGCACGGCGGCGAGCAGTTCGGCGCGGCTCGCTGCCGGCTGCCACGCGGGCACCGCCATGCCGAGGCTGGCGAAGAGCTGCTTCTCCAGCACCCGGTCCTGGCCGACGGCAAGCGCTTCGGGGCCAGGCGCCACGGCCACGTGGTCCTGCAGCCAGCGCACCGCGGCGACCGGCACGTTCTCGAACTCGAAGGTGACCAGCTGCGCGTCGCGCACGAGCTGCTGCAGTGCCCGCGGGTCGTCGTAGGCGCCGACGACCAGTTCGCCGACGTGGCCGGCGACCGCCTCGGGCGACGGATCGAGGCTGCGGAAGCGCAGGCCGAGCGGCAGGCCGGCCAGCGCCAGCATGCGCGCGAGCTGTCCGCCGCCGAGGATGCCGACGACCATCAGCGGGGGGCCACGCGCGGGTCGCGGTTGGCGAGCACGTCGTCGGTCACGCGTGCGCGACGTCGTGCCAACGCGTCGCGCAGGAGCGGATCGCCGCCGGCGAGGATCGCGACCGCGAGCAGCGCGGCGTTGATCGCGCCCGCCTTGCCGATGGCCAACGTGCCGACGGGCACGCCCGCCGGCATCTGCACGATCGACATGAGCGCATCCATGCCGCGCAGCGCGCCCGTTTCGATCGGCACGCCGAGGACCGGGAGCAGCGTCTTGCTCGCCGCCATGCCCGGCAGGTGCGCAGCCCCGCCGGCGCCCGCGATCAGGACGCGCAGGCCGCGCCGTGCCGCGTCGCCCGCATACTCCATCAACCAGTCGGGCGTGCGGTGGGCCGAGACGACGACGCATTCGTGCGGCACCGCGAGCTCGGCGAGAGTCTCGCTGCTGTGGCGCATCGTCTCCCAGTCGGACTTGGAGCCCATGATGACGCCGACGAGCGGCGACGTGGAGGCTGCAGCTTCGTTCATGGTGACGGCGCCACCTTCGCGGGTGCTGCGATCCGGAGCAAGCCGAACATGGCGTTCCTGGCCGGGTGGCCCCGCGCCAGCGCTCGGCGGCCTGCCGTGGCCATCGCGCCCCTGACTTCGTGGGCGGCGCGAAGTAGAAGGGGCGCCCATGCTGCCCGCGGCTGCGTCCCTGCCCTACACCGAGAAGGTCGATGCGCTCCGCGGGGGCCTCGGGCAGCTGCGCGGCGCGGTCGTCGCGTTCTCTGGTGGCGTGGACTCGACGGCGCTGCTGCACGCGTGCCGCACCGCCCTCGGCGACGCCGTGGTCGCGGTCACCGCCGATTCGCCGTCGCTGCCGCGGGCCGAACTCGCCGAGGCGCAGGCGTTGGCGGCCGAGCTCGGCGTGCGGCACGTCGTGTTGCCGACGCAGGAACTCGATCGCGCCGGCTACCGCGCGAATGCCGGCGACCGCTGCTACCACTGCAAGAAGGAGCTGTTCGTCACGGTCGCGCAGCGGCGGGCCGAGTTCGCGCCGCCCGACTGGACGGTCGTCTACGGCGCGATCACCGACGACCTCGGCGACCATCGCCCGGGGCAGCGCGCGGCGGGGGAGCACGGCGTGCAGGCGCCGTTGGTCGCGGCGGGGATGAGCAAGGCCGACGTGCGCGCGTACAGCCGCGAGCACGGCCTGCGCACCGCCGACAAGCCCAGCTTCGCGTGCCTGTCGTCGCGCGTCCCGTACGGCATCGCGATCGACGAGCGTGTGCTGGCGCGCATCGAGGCCGCCGAGTCGGTGTTGCGCGCGCTGCAGTTCCGCCAGTTTCGCGTTCGGCACCACGACCAGGTGGCGCGCGTCGAGGTCGGTCCCGACGAATTGCCGCGCGCGTTCGCGCTGCGCCTCGAGATCGGCGAACGCATCCGCGCCGCGGGCTACACGTTCGTCGCGCTCGACCTGTTCGGTTACCGCCATGGCGGCATGAACGACATGCTCGCCGAAGGACGCCCATGAAGACGCTGCCGTTCGCCATCGGCTTTGCCGCCCTCGCGATTCCGCTCGCAGCCCAAGCCTCGGCGATCACCGCGGAGCGCGTGCGCGAGACCGTGACCTGGCTCGCCGCCGACGAACGCGCCGGCCGCGACACCGGCAGCCCGGAACTCGTCGCCGCTGGCGAGTGGATCGCCGCCCGCTTCGCGGCCGCCGGGCTGCAGCCGTTGACCGAAGGGCGCTGGACGCAGGAGTTCGCGTTGCCCGGACTGTCGATCGACAGCAAGGCGATCGAAGTGCGGCTCCACCGCAAGCACGGGGATCAGACGCAGGAGATCGTGCTGCAGCCCGACGTCGACGTGCGGCAGTGGACGGTCGCCGACGCGACGACCGGCGGCGACGAAGCGTGCACGGTGGCCCTTGCCGACGACGCGGCGCTGCAGCGCATGCTCGCCACCGGCTCGGCGCGGCGGCCGGTGTTCTGCGAGGTCGCACCCGAGGACGAGCGTTGGGTGCTCGCCAAGGGCTCCCGCTTCGTGCTCGGCGGTCGCCGCCAGGCCACGCGGCCGGTGTTCCTGGTGCGCGCCGGCCTGTTGCCGCCGGCTGCGGACGACGACTCGCAGGTCACGTGGACCACGACGTGGTCGGTGCCGGAACCCGAGAAGGCCGACATGGCGCAGCACAACGTCGTCGGCCTGCTGCGCGGCGGTGCCAAGAAGGACGAGTACGTTGTCGTCAGTGCGCACTACGACCATGTGGGCCGCGGCCGCCCGGTCGCGGGCGACGGCATCTACAACGGCGCCGACGACAACGCGACCGGCACCACGGCGGTGCTGCTGCTGGCGGAATCGCTCGGCAAGCTGCAGCCGCCGCCCGCGCGCAGCATCCTGTTCGTCTGCTTCACCGCGGAGGAACGTGGCCTGCTCGGCAGCAAGGCGTTCTGCGCGCGGCCGCCGGTGCCGATCGACAAGATCGTTGCCAACCTGAACATCGAGATGATCGGGCGGCCGCTCCCGGGCAACGAGAGCAAGGCCTGGATCACTGGCGACGACCTCAGCGACTTCGCAGCGATCGCCGGACCGGCGTTGGAGCGCGCCGGCATCGGACTGGTCGAGTTCCCGATGGCCGCCCGCCTGTTCACCGCCAGCGACAACTGGGCGTTCGCGCAACACGGCGTCGTTGCGCATTCGGTGAGTGCCGGGTCGCTGCACCAGGACTACCACCAGCCCGGCGACGAAGCCGACAAGCTCGACATCGCGCACATGACGGCCATCGTGCGCGGGCTCCACGAGGTCACGCTCGAGCTCGCCAACCGGGACGCCGTTCCGCAGTGGAACGACAAGGGCCGCGCCCGCATCGCGCGGCGGTGACGGTCAGCGCCAGTTGCCGCCGCTGCCGTCCGGATAGGACCACCAGGTCGGATACGGCCAGCTGCGGTCCTTGATGAAGAACGGCGTGCTCACGCGCGGCTGCCACTCCTGGACCGGCGGGTCGAGCGGCTCGTCGGCCTGTTCGGCGTCCGACACGCAGCGCAGGCGCCAGCTCCAGCCGATGCGCAGGTGGGCGTCGTTGGTCGGGGTGCGCAGTTCGTCGCTGTAGTAGCTGCCGCGCGCGATCGCGGTCGACGTCGGCATGACCAGCCGCACCGACTGGGTGCCGGCGACCTGGCCGTCGGCGTCGAGCACGTCGAGGGACACCCAGGCCTGCATGACCGGCGTCGACGTGCGGTTCTGGTAGTGGAAGCGGCACCGCACGTAGGTGTTGCCGGGGAAGCCATCGAGGCTGATGTCGCGAACGGTCACGCGGCCGTGCCCCGGGAAGTCCTCGACATGCTGGCCGCTGTACTGGGTGCGAAACACCGACTGCAGGATCTGGAACTCGTGCAGGTTCGCCTCGTGCGACACCTCGGTGCGATAGGGCTTCCCGGTGGTAGCGCAGGCGGCAGCGAGGAGGAACAGACCGGCGACGAGGTGGCGTGGGCGGTTCATGGCCGCGCCGCCAAGCAAACCGCGTTCCGGCCGAGCGCCGCGCGCCCTTTCGCTTGACCCTCGCGGGGTCCGCCAACATCCTGCGGCCCGATGTTCGACTCGCTCGCCAACGCGCTGGGCAAGGCCTACCGCGCACTCGTCGGCCAGAAGGTCCTCACCGAAGCCAACGTCGACGAAGGCATCCGGGCGGTCCGCACCGCGCTGCTCGAAGCCGACGTCAACTTCCAGGTCGCCAAGGAGTTCGTCGCCGACGTCCGCCAGCGGGTGCTCGGCCAGAAAGTGATCGAGTCGGTCGAGCCCGGCCAGCAGTTCGTCAAGTGCGTGCACGACGCGTTGACCGAGCTGCTCGGCGGCCAGCAGGTGGGGCTGCCGGTGGCGCCCATGTCCCCGCTGGTGTTGATGATGTGCGGTCTGCAGGGCAGCGGCAAGACGACGACCTGCGCCAAGCTCGCCCTGTGGCTGCGCAAGCACAAGAAGAAGAACCCGCTGCTGGTCGCCGCCGACCTGCAGCGCCCTGCCGCCGTCGATCAGCTGCAGAGCCTCGGCAAGCAGCTCGGTATCGCCGTCTACGCCGAGCCGACCAGCAAGCGCCCGCCCGAGGTCTGCCGCGCCGGCATCGAGTTCGCGAAGTCGCGCCAGCACGACGTCGTGATCCTCGACACGGCGGGACGCCTCCACATCGACGAGGCGTTGATGAAGGAAGTGCAGGACGTGCACACGGTCTGCAAGCCGCACGGCACGCTGCTCGTCTGCGACGCGATGCTCGGCCAGGACGCGGTGAACTCGGCGAAGGAGTTCCACGCGCGGCTGCCGCTGCACGGGCTGATCCTGACCAAGGTCGACGGCGACGCACGTGGTGGTGCGGCGTTGTCGATCGTCAAGGTCACGGGGCGGCCGATCCTGTTCGCCGGCGTCGGCGAGAAGCCGGACGACCTCGAAGAGTTCGATCCGTCCCGCATGGCCGGCCGCATCCTCGGCATGGGCGACGTCGTCGGCCTCGTCGAGAAGGCGCAGTCGGTGATCGACGAGAAGCAGGCGGAGGCCGCCGCCCGCAAGCTGCAGAAGGGTCAGTTCAACTTCGAGGACTTCCTCGCGCAGATGAACATGATCAAGAAGCTCGGCCCGATGAAGAAGGTGCTCGGCATGCTGCCGGGCATGGGCTCGATGCTGAAGGACGTCGACGTCGACGACGGCCGCATGCAGCGCGTCGAAGCGATGATCCTGTCGATGACGAAGCAGGAACGGCTGCGTCCCGACGTGCTCGACCTGCCGCGGCGCCGCCGCATCGCCGCGGGCTCCGGCAACGATCTCGACGCCGTGAACGGGCTGATCAAGCAGTGGAAGATGATGCAGGACCTGATGAAGAAGCTCGGCAAGGGCGGGCTCGGTGGGATGGGCGGGCTCGGCGACCTGTTCGGCGGTGGTGGCGGCGGCGGACTCGGTGGGCCGGGCGGCCCACGCGGTGGCGGCTTCCCCGGCGGCATGCCGGGCGGCCGCGGCTTCCCGGGCTTTCCGGGCGGGCGGCGCCGCTGAAACGGCTGCAGAAAACCGCTGGCAAGTCCCGCGGGCGTCTGCTTTGCTTCTCGCCCCTTTCGCCGGTCCTGACGCACGGAGACAGCTTCCCTTGGCAGTCATTCTTCGCCTGAAACGCTTTGGCCGCCTCAACCACCCGACCTTCCGCGTGGTCGCCACCGATCCGCGCTTCCCGCGCGACGGCCGCATCATCGAGGCTCTTGGCTACTACCTGCCGCTGATGCCGCGCGCCCAGGAGCAGGTCAAGCTCAACACCGAGCGCATCCAGTACTGGCTGTCGGTCGGCGCCAAGCCCTCGGACACGGTCGCGCAGATGATCGAGAAGACCGGGCTGACCGTGCCGGTGACCAAGAAGCCCGAGCGCAGCAAGAGCAAGGGCAAGCCTGCCAAGTTCCAGCCGCCGAAGAAGAAGGTTCGCAAGCCCAAGGCCCAGCGCCGCGCCGAGAAGGCCGAGCGCGCGGCTGCCGCGGCGAAGAAGTGACGTCGCGGGCGCTGCCGTTCCGACGCCGCGGTGCGACGTCGGGCCGCGGCGGTGCCGAGTGGTGTTGCAGGCCCTGGTTTCCGGTGGATGCGTTGACGAGGCCGTCGTGACGACGAAGAAGAAGCAGAAACCCGCGGCGGCCGAAGCGCCGCCCGATCCGCGCGAACCGCTGCCGCCGACGGCCGAGAATCTCGCGGCGACGCTCAAGCAGCTTCGCGCCGTGCTCGCCGACGTGCCACCGCCGCCGGCGCCGGCCGAGGGCGCCGAGCCGAATCCGCCGCTCGACCTCGTCGACGCGGTCCTCCACATCTACTTCGCGGACGGCCTGCCGTGCGGCTACGGCCAGGAAGCGCGCCGGCGCATCGCCGACGGTTTCGTGGATCGCAACGAGTTCCGCGTCACCGAGGCGTTCGAGGTCGAGGACATGCTGCGGGACCTCCCGATCCCCGGCCTGTTCGATCGCTGCCTCGCGGTGCGCGATTCGGTGGCGCAGATCTACAACGACCAGAACGGCGTGAACCTCGCGTTCCTGCGCGACGCCGGCATCAGCGATCGCAACACGTTCTTCCAGCGCGTGCCGGCCCTGCAGAGTCACGTCGTCCACTTCCTGACCAACCTGCTGACCTTCGAGGAGCTGTGCTTCTCGGACAAGTCGACGCAGCGGGCGCAACAGCGCCTCGGACTCGACCCAGGCGTCTCCGGCAAGTTCCTCGACGAACTGCGCGCGCTGATGAAGCCGTACGGCCGCCTGCCGCTCGACGTCGGACCGAACCTGCCGGGCAGGAAGCCGAACCTGACGCACCCGCTGTCGCCGGCCTGCGTGCTGCTGCGGCTGGCGCCGCCGGGCAAGCGCCGCCGCGACTGAGAGCCTGAGAAGAGAACCATGATACAGGCTCTCAGGTTGCCCTCTGCGGCCGCATTCGCGGCCGCGCAGAGGGGTCGAAACCGGTTGTTTCTCACCCTCTGAGATCGCGGCCGTCGCTTGCCTGCGGGGCGCGCGCGGCGAGCATTGCGGCCATGACTGCGCCCGAGCTCTGGCTCGCGTCGACGTCGCCGCGCCGCAGCGACCTGCTGGCGCGCGCCGGCATCCGCTTCGCGTGCTGCGAGCCCGGCCCCGAGTATGCAGCGGGCGGCGACGAGCACGGCAGCGAACGCGGCGAGCCGTCGGCGCTGGCGCTGCAGCGCGCGGCGCGCAAGGGCGCAGGTGCGACCGTGCCGGACCCCGCCGTGCCGGTGCTCGCGGTCGACACAGTGGTCGATCTCGACGGCCGCGAACTCGGCAAGCCGCGGGATCGCGCGCAGGCCGAGGCGATGCTGCGGGAGTTGGCCGGACGCACGCATCGTGTGCACACGGCGCACTGGCTCGGCCTCGGGGGTCGTTCGTGGAGCCGGGTCGCGACCGCGGTCGTCGCCTGCGGCGAGCACGCGCCCGGCGCGCTCGAGCGCTACCTCGACTCCGGCCAGTGGCGCGGCAAGGCCGGCAGCTACGGCGTGCAGGACGAGGCGCAGGGGTTCTTCCGCGTGGTCGCCGGGGCCTACGACACGGTGGTGGGGTTGCACGTGCCGGCGGTCGTCGAACTGCTCGCGCTTCTGCGCGCGGAGTCCGGGTGACGCCCGCGGCGCGAAGCCTGGCGACGCGCGTCGCGATCGCCCTGCTCGTCGCCGCGGCGGCGATCGCCGCGCTGCAGACGTTCGTCGCCGCGCACGAACGCGCGCAGCCGGCGATCGCGCCGCGGCCAGCACCGCCGCCGTCGCCGCTCGCGGGGCTGCCGTTCCCGCTGGCCACGATCGAGGGCGCCGTGCTGCTGGCCGCCCGCGCCGATGCGTTCGCGCCCGACGTGGCGCCGGTGCTGCAAGTGACCGTCGATGGGGCGGTGCTCGTGCGCCGCGGGCCGCGGCCCCCGGCGGCGCCGGGTCCGGTGGCGACGGCGAACGTCGGCGTCGTGTTGCCGCGCACGCCGATCGGCGAATGGTCGCCCGCGGCGCGCACCGCGCTCGTCGAACTGCTCGGGGTCTGGATGCCGCAGCGACCCCTCGATCGTTCGCGCGTGCGCGTGGTCGACGACGTGCTCTCGGCGGCGCAGGTGCAGTTCGTCGGTTCCTGGGTGCCGTAGCTTCGGCGCCCTCCGCCGCCGCGTTGACACCGGGACTCGGCCGAAGGACCGTTGGTCCTCGTCACGCCGTTCCACTGCATGCAGACTCCCGTTCGTCACGTCGTCCCCGCCATCGTGGCCGTGCTGGCGATGTTCGCCGCCTGCGCGGGCCCACACAGCAACGTCGCCTCGTTCGACGGGCAACCGCTCGGTCGGCTGTCGCTGGATCCCGCCCGCATGCACTACGCCTACGCCACGCGCGATGGTTCTGCGGTCTACCCCGAACATCCGAACGCGACCGCCGCCTACCGCTGGCTCGACGTGCTGCAGGAGACCACGGCGCGCGACGTCGACAAGGTCGGCGCGCGGCCGACCATCATCTCGCGACAGATGGCGATTCCGATGACGGCGATGTACGACGCGTGGGCTGCCTATGACGAACACGCGGTCGGCACGCGGCTCGGCGGCACGCTGCGGCGCCCCGCCGGGGAGCGAACGCCCGCCAACCGCGAGAAGGCGATCGCCCACGCCGTGCACCGCGCCCTGCTCTACGTGTTTCCCGGCGAGGCCGACTACGTGCGGTCGGCGATGCTCGCGATGGGCCACGATCCCGACGACACGAGCCGCGACCCGGCGAGCCCCGCGGGCGTCGGCAACCTGGTCGCCGATGCGTTGATCGAGTACCGGCGGCGCGACGGCGCCAACCAGCACGGCGACGAACCCGCGAGCAGCGGCGAGCCGTACTCCGACTACACCGGCTACCGCCCGAGGAACGCGCCGGATCGCGTCGTCGACCCCGACTGCTGGCAGCCCAAGGTGTTCACCGCGCCCGACGGCCGCACGTTCGCGCCAGGCGCGCTCACTCCGCACTGGGGGAAGGTGACGACGTTCGCGATGGACCGCAGCGACCAGTTCCGCCCGGGGCCGCCGCCGAAGGTCGGCGATCCGCGGTTGAAGGCCGAGGTCGACGAAGTGATCCGCTACCACGCCGGCATGACGCCGATGCAGAAGGCGATCGTCGAGTTCATGCGCGACGGGCCGCGTTCGACCGGGCAGAGCGGCCACTGGCTGCGCTTCGCCCAGGACCTGTCGCGGCGCGACGGCTACGACCTCGAACAGGACGTGAAGCTGTTCTTCTGCATCGCCAACGTCTGCATGGACACGTTCATCGCCTGCTGGGAGGCGAAGTACGCCTACGACAGTTCGCGGCCGATGACGTTGGTCCGCCACTTCTACGCGGGCCAGGAGATCCCCGGCTGGCTCGGCTACGGGCGCGGGGTCGGCATGGTGCGCGCGGAAGACTGGAGCAACTACTCGCCGGCGTACTTCCCGTGCCCGCCGTTCCCCGCGTATCCGTCGGGACACAGCACGGTGAGTGCCGGCGCGTCGACGATCCTGAAGCTGTTTTCCGGTTCCGACTGGTTCGGCTTCGTGGCGCCGCGCGTGCCGGGCTCGATCACGCACGAACCGATGGACGCGCCGGTGCTGCTGGAACTGCCGACGTTCACGGCGACCGCCGAGATGGCGGGCATCTCGCGGGTGATGGGCGGCTACCACATCCAGTCGGACAACATCGCCGCGCTCGAGCTGGGTCGGCAGGTGGCGAACCTGTCCTGGCCGCGGTACCGGGCCTACTTCGAGGGCTCGGCCAAGGTTCGGGAGTGAGTGGGACCTGGGCGGGCGACCGAGCCCGCGAACGAGGGAGGTGCAGGCGGGACGCGCCCCGTTGACCCGGCGCCGCGCCTCCCTACACTCCCCGCCCCCGATCGGCGCCGTTCGCGCCGCCCGTTCGCCATGAAAGCCGACATCCATCCCAAGTACGTCGACTGCGCGGTCACCTGCGCGTGCGGCAACAAGTTCATGACCCGCTCGGTCAAGTCCGAGATCCGCACCGACACCTGCTCGTCGTGCCACCCGTACTTCACCGGCTCGCAGAAGTTCGTGGACACCGCCGGCCGCGTCGACAAGTTCCGCAAGCGCTACGCCAAGGAAGCGGCGAAGGGTTAGGGGGGTGAGGTCGCGGTGCGACCTCGCGGCGCACGGACCCTGACCCCGGACGGAGACGGTCGATGACCGCGCTACGGCCGAAGATCCAGCAGAAGCTCGACGCCCTGGCGGCGCGAGCGGCGGAACTGCTCGCCCTGTCGGCCGACCCGAAGGTGCTCGAGCGGCCCGAACGGCTCGCCGCGCTGCACAAGGAGCTCGGCCAGGCGACGCCGATCGTCACGCGCTACCGCGACTGGCAGCGGCTGCAGCAGGAGCTCGCCGACACCGAGGCCCTCGCCGCGGGTGCCGACCGGGAGATGGCCGAACTGGCCGCCGCCGAACTGCCCGCGCTGCGCGCGCGTGTGCAGCCGGCCATCGACGGCCTGGTCGACTCGTTGCTCGCCGAGGGCAGCGACGACCGACGCGACTGCATCGTCGAGATCCGCGCCGGCACCGGCGGCGAGGAGGCGGCGCTGTTCGCCCGCGACCTGTGCACGCTCTACCAGCGCTTCGCGACGCGCATGGGCTGGACGTTCGAGCCGATCGACAGCACCCCGGCCGAGCAGGGCGGCTTCAAGGAGATCGTGTTCGCGCTGCGCGGCACGCAGGTGTTCGCGGCGATGCAGTTCGAGTCGGGCGGGCACCGCGTGCAGCGCGTTCCGGAGACCGAAGCCAAGGGCCGCGTGCACACCTCGGCGGCGACGGTCGCCGTGCTCGCCGAGGCCGAGGAGGTCGAAGTGAACCTGCGCCCCGAGGACCTGCGCGTCGACACCTTCCGCGCCAGTGGTGCTGGCGGCCAGCACGTCAACAAGACCGAGTCCGCGGTGCGCATCACCCACGTCCCGACCGGCACCGTCGTCGCCTGCCAGGAGGAGCGCAGCCAGCTCAAGAACCGGCAGCGGGCGATGACCCTGCTCCGGTCGCGCATCTACGACGCGCAGAAGCGGGCGGCGGACGCCGCGCGCGCCGCCGAACGCAAGGAGCAGGTCGGCACCGGCGACCGCAGCGACCGCATCCGCACCTACAACTTCCCGCAGGACCGCATGACCGACCACCGCCTGAACCGCAACTTCGCGTTGGCGCAGGTGATGGAAGGCAAGCTCGAGCCGGTCGTGCAAGCCCTGCAGGCCGACGCGCGCGAGCGCCGCATCGAGGCGTTGTGACGCCGGCGATGAACCGTACGGCGGCAGCATCCGTGCAAAGCCCGCGCGGGTTCCTGCGTGACTGGCGGGCGCGCTTGCGCCACGATCCCGCGCCCAGCAGACCCCCTCGAATCGACGGAACCGAACGATGACCGATCCCTCGCCGGCGCCAGCCCTCGCGTCCCTCGAACCCCTCGAACCGCTCGACGCGGGCGGCCCGGAAGGCGGCCAGCCCGGCGGCGACCCGATGCTGCAGGTGATGCGGTCGGGTCTGCCAGCACCCGGCTTCAACCCGTACTGCCGCGACAAGACCTTCTACCGCTTCCTGTTCGCCGGCGTGTTGCTGATCGTCGGCAGCCTGATGCCGTTGTCGGCGGACCTGTCGCGCGCCGGCTACCAGACGATGACCGGCGGGTTCGTGCTGGTGCTCGGCATCGCCATGGTGTGGACGTGGTGGGCGGCGATTGCCAACAACCGCTCGACCAACGCGAGCCTGAAGTGGCTGCTGCTGTGCACGTTCCCGCTGATCGGCGGCATCTGGAACATGGTCGCGTTCGACGCCGAAGTGGCGCTGGCACTCGCCAAGACCAACAAGTGGCTGCCGGAAACGGCGACCACGAGTGTCGGCTGGAAGGGCCTGCTCGGCGACATGTTCGGCGGCCTCGCCAAGCGCGACGCTGCGCGCCTCACCAACGCGGAGACGTTCTGGCGGCTGTTCGGGCCGGGCAACTTCTACACCACGCTCGGCGCCCTGTTCGCGGAGCTCGGCTTCCTCGGTGGCATCGTCGCCGGCGCCAAGCACAACAAGGCGGAGCAGAAGGCCAAGCAGATGGCGGCCGCCGAACGCAAGCGCAAGTGAGAGCCGTGCGGTGAGCGCGCCTGGCGGCGAGCACACGGTGCTCAGCGTGCTGCGCGCGGCGGAAGGCTGGCTGCAGCAGCGCGGCGCCGAAGCGCCGCGACGTTCTGCCGAGCTGCTGCTCGGCAAGGTGCTCGGGCTCACGCGGCTGCAGCTCTACCTCGCGCACGATCGGCCGCTCGACGGCAACGAACGCGCGGCGATGCGCGGTCTGGTGCAGCGCCGGGCCAGCGGCGAACCGGTCGCGCACCTGCTCGGCACGTGGAGCTTTCGCGGGCTCGAGCTGGCGGTCGGACCCGCGGTGCTGATCCCACGCCCCGAGACCGAGCAACTCGTCGATCTCGCGCTCGAACGCGCGCCGCGCGGTTCGTCCGTGCTCGATCTCGGCACCGGCAGCGGGGCCATCTCGATCGGCCTCGCCGCGGCGCGCCCCGACGTGCGCGTGCTCGGCGTCGACGTCAGCCAGAACGCGCTCGCTGTCGCCGCGTCGAACGTGCAGCGGCACGGTCTCGCAGAGCGGGTGACGCTCGCGCACGGCTCGTGGTGGGAGGCGGTGCAACCGGGTGCGGTGTTCGATCTCGTGGTCAGCAACCCGCCGTACATCGATCCCGACGCGTCGGGCGAACTGGCGGCCGACGTGCGGGCGTTCGAGCCGCCGCTGGCGTTGTTCACCAGCAAGGGCGACGTCGTGTCGTGCTACCGCGCGATCGTCGCGGGGCTGGCGACGGGATTGCGCGCGGGCGGTTGGTTCGTCGCCGAGACCGGGGTCGGCGCCAGCGGGCCGGCGCGCGAACTGCTCGCGTCGCAGCCGTTCCTCGGCGAGGTGCAGTTGCGGCAGGACCACGAGGGCATCGACCGCTTCCTGCTCGCGCGTCGTGCCTGAGTCAGACCTTCTTCGCCTTCTGCACGTAGTTCTTGAGCGCCGCGCGCGTGACCGGCGTCAGCTCGGTGAAGTAGACCGCGACGTCCCAGTCCTTCTTCGCCTTGCCCAGCGGCTCGCAGCGCACGACCGCGCCCTTCACGTGGTGGCGTTCGGTTGCGCCCGGCAGCGCGAAGTCGAGCGCAACCAGCGTCATCTCCGGGATCGCGGCCTTGGCCGTGCAGGCCAGCCCGAGCTCGGAGATGTCGCGCAGCGCGGCGGCGGTTCCGGGTTGGGCGCCGATCTGGACGGGGAACGTGGCCACTGCGCGCACCGCGCGCCGGCGCTCGGACTGGGGGGTCGGCGAAGTCACGGCCGCGACGTTAGCGATCGAGGCAACGCGGTTCTAGGATGCCTGTGGGCGGCAGTCCTCGGTCGGGACCAAGCCCCCTTCGCAACCCTGACGCATCGAGAGCATCCCCGTGGCCAGCTTCAACAAAGTCATCCTCCTCGGCAACCTGACGCGCGACATCGAACTCCGCACCACGCAGGGCGGCACGGCCCTCGCGAAGTTCGGCATGGCGATCAACCGCAAGTACTCGACGCAGAACGGCGAGCAGAAAGAGGAAGTCTGTTTCGTCGATCTCACCGCGTTCGGGCGCCAGGCCGAGGTCTTGAACCAGTACGTCAAGAAGGGCAGCCAGCTGTTCGTCGAGGGGCGCCTGCAGTACTCGACCTGGGAGAAGGACGGCGTGAAGAAGAACAAGCTCGACGTCGTCGTCGAGAACTTCCAGTTCGTCGGCGGCCGCGCCGGGGCGGGTGGTGGTGGTGAGGACGGCGGCGAACGGCGCGGTGGCGGCGGCGCCCGCAAGCCAGCGCAGCAGGAAGGGGCTGCCGGCGGCGAA
>CALFZH010000052.1:0-4852 GCA_937952215.1 uncultured bacterium | reverse complement strand
CCCCTGACCATCGAGACCCATAACATGACTAGTCAATCGTTGACCGCGCAAGTCTCTGTCCGTTCCACCTCCCTGCTCGACCGCCTGCTGGCGACCGACCACAGCCTCGCGCCCACCGTGCTGCGCCTGACCGCGGCGCTCGTGATGTTCCCGCACGGCGCCCAGAAGGCGCTCGGCTGGTTCGGCGGCTATGGCTGGACCGGCACGATGGGCTTCCTGACCGGCCAGATCGGCCTGCCGAGCCCCGCCGCCGCGCTGATCATCCTGCTCGAGTTCCTCGGCCCGCTGCTGCTGCTCGCCGGCCTCGGCACCCGCGCGATCGGCCTCGGCTTCGTCGGCATCATGCTGGGCGCCATCACCACCGTGCACGCCCAGCACGGCTTCTTCATGAACTGGTCCGGCGCGCAGCAGGGCGAAGGCTTCGAGTTCCACCTGCTCGTCATCGGCGCTGCCGCGGCGCTGGCACTCACCGGCGGTGGTCGCTGGTCGCTCGATGGCAAGCTGGCGCGCAACCGCGCATGAGGCAACGCGGGCCGGGGCGGCTGCTCGGCAAGCCGCCCCACATGGCGCCCGAACAGGCGCGCGGCACGCGATCGACACGCGGCTCGACTGTGAGCGGTCGGCTGCGTGTTGCTCGAGCGCCTCGGCCCAACGACCGATGGCCGCAGTCTGCGTGACCGCGTTGCGGATCGCTTGCGTCGATCCGAAGTCGTCGTGCAACTGCTGGCCCACGCCGAACACGAACGCGCTGCCGTTCGGCGAGCAGACGTGGTCACAGTCGGCGCGACGGTCCGGCGAAATCGGCAGCTGATGAACCGCCACGCCGAGTTCGGCGCCGAGATCCTGCTCGACCATCACGACGCCGACCCACTGGCGGTCGCCTCCGCGTTCGGTCATCACCGCGGCCGCGACGGCAGCGGCTACCCGCGCACGCAGCACGAACACCAGGTCTCGCTGGTCACCAGCATCGTCAAGATCTGCGACATCTACGAGGCGCTGACCGCCGCCCGCCCCTACAAGCAACCGACGTCGCCGATCCGCGCCTACCGCGTGATGTTGGCGATGGGCGACCGCCTCGACCGCACGCTGCTGCGCCGCTTCATCGAGTGCAACGGCGTCTACCCGGTCGGTCAGCTGGTCGAGCTTCTCGACGGCCGGATGGCCGTGGTGCGCACCCCGACCAGCGATCTCCTGCGGCCGGTGGTCGCGATCGTCGACAACGTCGACAACCTCGAGCTCGAGTGCGACGACGACGAGCTCGTCGACCTGAGCGACATCCAGTGCTGCTCGGCGCACGGCATCCTGTGCGACCTCACCACCGAGGAAGCCCGCTCACGACAGACCGCGGTGGCAACGTCGAGCTGATCGCGCAGGCGTTCACGATCGCGTCGAACAGCCTCTGCAAGGACCTGGTCTCCCTGCGGCGCCACCGTTGCTGCATGCCGCACGCGGAACCGCGCGCGATGTCGCGATCGAAGTGCTGCCGACGTTCTTCCCGCGGGAGGCGATGCTGGGCCAGCGGAGCCATGGATACGCTCCCGCAATGGCCATCATGTCCATGCGCTGCCTCGTGCCAGTCTGGTCGCTTCTGGCGGCAGTCGATGTGCACGCTGGGGTCCAAGCCGAGCCACCGCCACCGGCAAACCCACCGGTGCAGTTGCGCACGCTGTGGCAGTTCGCTCCCGACCGCGGGGCCATCGACAGCATCGCCGCGCGAGCAGGGTTCGTGTTCGTGGCGCTCGACGGCGGCACCCTCGTCGCATTGCACGCCGATGATGGCAGCGAAGTGTGGCGCCGGCAGGTCGGGAAGGGCTGGGTTGCAGGCATCGCGAGCGTTGCCAACGGCAAGCTGGATGCGATCGTCGTCCCCATCGGCAAGCAGTTGGCTCTGCTCGACCGACGGACCGGTGCCCCACACTGGGTGCTCGACATGCCTGCCGCGCTGCACGAGCCGGTGGTCGTCGGCGACGTCATCGTGGCTGGCGGTGACGATGGCAACCTCTACGGGCGCAAGCTCGCCACCGGCGAGCCGCTGTGGGCGACCGACTATCTCGCCGACGCGCCCGCCGACCCGCCCGGCTTCTCCGGCCAGAGAGCTCGCTACGGCGACCAGAAGGCCAGGCCCGGCCCGGCGACTGTCGACGGAGACCTCGTGGCACTCTCCGTGTTCGACCAATGCCGCGCCCTGCTGGTCGAAGCCCGCACCGGCAAGCGCTCGTTCTCGCTGCCGACGCAAGGTTGGATGTTCATGCGGCCGGCGTTCGCCGGACGGTTCTTGATCGTCGGCAGCCAAGACTGCCACATCCGAGCCTTCGACAAGACCACCGGGACCGAAGCCTGGTCGCACCGCACCAAGAACCGTGTCGAAGCAGCAGCTGTGGTGCGCAATGGCCGCGTCTATCAGGGGTCCTGCGATGGCAACCTGTATTGCCTCGACCTCGAACGCGGCACGCTCCTCTGGGAACAGGACGTCAGCGAGGCCGGAAAGCGCAAAGCCCCGATCTACGAACCCGTCACGATCATGGGCGACCTGGTGCTGCTGCCGGTTCTGACCGGCGAGATCGTGGCCCTCGATCGGGATTCGGGCCGGATCCGCGGGCGCTACCGACCCGAGGCCGACTCCGAGATCGATGGCTCGGCGTGGGATGGCGGGTTGACCATCGTCAAGACACGCCCGACCCTCGAGGGCAAGGGCAAGGCTGCGGTGTTCGCAGTCGGGCGATGAGCCTCAGTACTCCGAGCCCGTGAGCTGGACCCAGTAGTCGATCACCGTGCACGGCAACACGCCGGGCAGGGTCTGGCCGTTCGGCGCCACGCCACGCTGCAGGATCAACAGCCCGAAGTCGTAGGACCAGTCCTGGTAGTCCGCCTGGTTGGCGATGTCGCCGACGACACCTTCGAACTTCGTGCCGACCGACGTCTCGACCTGATAGAGCGTGCCGAAGGAGAGACTCAGCGACCAGCTGAACGTCGCGACGCCGCCGATCTTGTACTCCTGCTCGATCCCGCCGCCGAACGTGCGCTGCGTGCCCGTGGAGTTCGCATTGGTGATCTCGATCTCCGTCGACGTCGTGCCGTTGCCCTGGCCGACCGCCACGCCGGTGCCGATCCAACCCCGCGTCGACTGCAGCTTCGCCAGCGCCATCGCCTCGGTCTGGTAGGTCGCCGGATTGCCCTTGGTGGCGGTCAGCAGCGCCGCCAGGCTCGAGTTCGACCGCGCGATCGTTTCGTAGTACGGCAGCGTCCACTTGTAGATCTTCGACTGCACCGGCTCGTCGATCGTCACGACCTGGCCGACCAGCGCCGGCCGCGACGCACTGAGGACCGTGTACTGGTAGCGCTGGTAGAGCATTCCCTGGAAGACGACGATGTCGGTGTCGAAGCTGCCGGTGTAGGTCGTCGTGCGCGTGATCTCGCTCGTCGTTCCGATGGTGCGCTCGATCTCGAACGTGAACTCCGCCTTCGCCGACTCGCCGAACACGCCTTCGATCTCGAGCTCGAACCCGACCGACGCGGTGACGCCGAACGTGGTCGTGGTCTCCGAGGTGATCTGCGTGCCCGTCGACGTGCCGAACGACGTCTCCGACGCCTCGTAGCCCTGCGAGATCCCGCTCTTCGTCGGCGGCGCTGCGAGCAGCGCGATCGGGACCGGATCGCCGAGGCTCAGGAGCTTGTTGCCGTCGTAACGCAGCACGAGGTTCTCACCGTCGAAGTCACCGCCCGCGAGCGCGAAGGTGTTCAGGCTCGCCGCGCCCGCCACCCCAAGCACGATCGGCGTGCCGAGCGACAGCGTCTTCGGGGTGCCAGGGCCGCGCGTCATGCGCACGGCGGCGACGTCGTTGTTGTGCTTGTAGGCGAACCACACCTCGTCCTTGCCGTCGGCGTTGTCGTCGGTCACCGCCACGCCGAAGGTCGGATACGGCAGCGTCTGCGGATTGGCGAACGGCAGCGTGATCTGCAGGGTCGCGACAGCAGCCCAGCCGGTGTTGGGCGCCGCCAAGGCGCGGACCAGGGCCGGGGCGGGCCCGTTGTTGATGCCCAGGCACTCGTCGATGCCGTCGCCATCGAGGTCGGCGACCACGATGGTGCTGTCGCCGTCGCCATTGCCACTGTAGGCAGCATTCGTCGCGAGCAGCGTCAGCGCACCGTCGGCGGCGACGTCGAACACTCGCGTGTTGTCGACGACGAGTTCGTCGCGAGACGTGCCGTCGAACTCGATGCGGCGCAACGTGCGGCGGATGCCACCGGCGCTCTGCGGGCCACCGCGCGCAGCGAACACGCCACCGGGACCGTCGTACATCTGCACGACGCTGGCGGACTGGTCGGGGCGGTACATGACCGCCAGTTCGAGTTCGTTGTCCGCGTCGAAGTTGCCGGCCACGACCTGGATCCCGGCATGGACCGCTTCGTTCCAGAAGCTCGTGAAGCCGACGCTGAACGTGCTCGTGAGGGTGTTGCTGGTCGGGTCGAAGGCGAGCACTTCGGCGCGGGTGTCGGCGTCGAAGTCGTTCTCGTCGCGCGACTCGAGCCCGAGCAGGATCTCGGCGCGGCCGTCGCGGTCGAGGTCGGCGAGCTCGAGCCATCCCGCGCGCCGCCCGAACGAGAACGGCGGCACCACGTAGGTGGCGCGCAGGGCGAACTGCGCGCCGGTCGTCACGCCGAAACAGAGGGCACGGAACTGCTGCGGACTGCCGGTCGCGAGGCCGAGCACCACCAGTTCGTCGCCGCGCTGGCCATCGAGGTCGCTCGCTGCCGCAGCGAGCGGGGTGAACCCGGCGGGCAGCAGCGACAGCACGTTCGTCGGCAGCGCGTTCTGGCCGGTCAGCAGGTCATCGCGCGCACCCGCGCCGGT
>CALFZH010000051.1:0-4767 GCA_937952215.1 uncultured bacterium | reverse complement strand
CGTGACCCGCGGGCACGGGCGTGTGCGTGGTGAAGACGCAGCGATCCCGCACCCGCTCGATCGCATCGGGCCCGGCACCGGCTTCGTGCTCGAGCAGAGCCAGTGCCAGCAGCGCCGAGTGCCCCTCGTTCAGGTGGTACACACGGATGTCCGCGTGCCCGAGCGCCCGCAACATCGCCAGTCCGCCGCAGCCGAGCACGGTCTCCTGCGCGAGGCGATAACGCTGGTCGCCACCGTAGAGTCGATCCGTGAGGGAGCGTTGCCACGACGTGTTCTCGTCCAGGCACGTGTCGAGCAGGTAGACGGACACCTCACCGCCCGACCCGCCGCGCACGCGGTACTGCCAAGCGCGTACGGCCACGGCCTGGCCTTCGACGGTCACGGTGACGCGCGCCGGCAGCTCCTGCAACGACGCCTCGGGAGTCCACGGCTCCGGGCTGTCAGGCTGCGTGCCGTGCGCATCGAGCCGCTGTTTCAGGTAGCCGAGTCGGTGCACGAGGGTGACGGCCACCAACGGCAGCCCGAGGTCGGCGGCCGAGCGCAGGGTGTCGCCAGCGAGCACACCGAGTCCACCCGAGTAGGTCGGGATGGCGGACTCGAGGGCGACCTCCATGGAGAAGTAGGCGATGCGGGCTGTGGACATGGACGGTCGGTGGAAAGGCGCGGGTGTCGTTCGCTCGCGGAGATGGTGGCTGCCGCCACGCGTCATTGGCATCACGCCGCGGGCACCGCGGCGCGAGCCGCGCGCAGCACTTCGGCCGAAGCCAACAAGGCCCGGCGCTCGCCATCGTCGAGTTCGGGCAGCAGCACCTGCTCGGCGCCGCCCCGGCCGATGATCGTCGGCAGCGACAGCGCGACTGGCCCGGCGCCGAGCAGCGACTCCGCGGGCGACCCGGCCGCGTGCACGCGCGACACGGTCAGCACGCGGCGTTCGTCGCGCAGCACGGACTGCAGGAGCGTGGCGGTGACCAGGCCGATCGCGTGGTTGGTCGCGCCCTTGCCGGCGATGATCTCGTAGGCCGAGCGACGCACCGATTCGGCGAGCGCCGATTCCTGGGCGCGCGCCCAGTCGGGCAGCCGCCGCAGCGGCACGCCACCGACCGTCGCCGACGACCAGAGCGCGACCTGCGAATCGCCATGCTCGCCGAGCACGTAGGCATGCACGCTGCGCTCGTCGACGCGCAGTCGCTGGGCGAGAACGTGCCGGAGCCGCGAGGTGTCGAGCACCGTGCCCGAACCGATCACACGCTCGGACGGCAGACCGCTGACTTCGGCGATCAGCTGGGTCACCACATCGACCGGGTTGGTGACGACGAGGATCACGGCCCGGGTTCCGCGCATGCGCTGGCCGAGGTCGCGAGCGATGCCGGCGGTCACGGTGAGTGCATCGAGCCGCGACTGACCGGGCAGCGCACCCTTGCCGGCGGCGACGACGATCGCGTCGCAGTGGGCCGCCATTTCCTCGACCTGCGCCGGGCGCACGCTGCACGGCGGATAGAACGAAGCGCCGTGCGCCAGGTCGAGCGCCTCGGCCTTGGCGAGGCCTTCGCGCACGTCAGCGAGCCAGAGTTCGCGAGCGATACCGCGGTGCAGGATGGAGATCGCCGTGCTGGCGCCGACCCAGCCCAGGCCGATGAGACCGATGCGCATGGGCGCATCCTGTCGAGTGACGGCGGCGCGTCAATCAGGGAATGGGCCCGGCCGCCGGCGCATGGCCGGGATGAGGCCAACCTCCACGCGCGGCACCTCGCGGTCGCCATCGGATCAACGCGCGCTTGTTCGGCTCGAGTCGCAGGTCGCCGAGACTCGCGGCGACGCAGTGGGCGCTCCGATCCGGGTGAGGTCGTCGAGCCGCAAGAGAACCGGTGAGCCGCACCCTCGTCTGCGCCGAGGACGCCGGACCTGCTACGCCTCGCGACGCGCTGCCTTCAACGCTTGCGCCAGCGGGCCAGAAACTCCGCCTTGTGCGTCCGGCTCAACGGCACGCTGCCGCCGCCAACGAGGCGCAGCTCGCCGTCCCCCGAACCGGCCGGCGCCAGTTCGGCGACCGCATCGAGCGCCACCAGGGCCGAACGGTGCACGCGCACGAACCGTTCCTTCGGCAGCGCCTCGCTCAGGGCCGCCAGGGTCTCGCGCAGCAGGAACGGGCCGTCGGCGGTGTGCAGGTGCACGTAGTTGCCGCGCGCCTCGACCCAGCGCACCTCGTGCGCGTGCACGAGCCGCAGCCGCCCGGCGTGCTTGACGACGAAGCGGTCGCGGCCGCGCTCGACCGCCACCTGCTGCAGCAGCGCGTCGACCGGGCCCGCCGGGCTGCCGCCGCGCGCGAGCCACGTGCGCGCACGCTGCAGCGCCGCGCGCAGCCGCGCGTCGTCGAACGGCTTCAGCAGGTAGTCGAGCGCGTGCGCGTCGAAAGCGCGCAGCGCGTACTGCTCGTAGGCGGTGACGAAGACGACCGCCGGCCGCACCGCGGGGTCGACGTTCGCCAGCACGCCGAAACCATCGAGGCCCGGCATCTGCACGTCGAGGAACACCAGCTGCGGCCGCAGTTCCTCGATCGCCGCGACGGCCGCGAGGCCGTCACCCGCTTCGCCGACGATCACCAGTTCGGGTTCGTGAGCTAGCACGTCGCGCACACCGCGGCGCACCAGCGGCTCGTCGTCGACCAGCAGCACGCGCAGCGGCTCAGGCGGCATGCCGCACCTCGGCGAACGGCAGACGCAGCGTCGCCGTGGTGCCGCCCAGCGCATTGCCTGCCACGTGCAACGAAGCGCGCGCGCCGAACAGGGCCCGCAACCGGTCGCGCGTGACGGAAAGCCCGGTGCCGGCGCGCGCCAGCGCGTCCTTCGCCGGCACGCCGTCGTCCTGCACTTCGATCACCAGCTCCGCACCGACCCGCCGCGCGCTCACGGTCACCGAGCCGGCACCCGGCCGCTGCTCGATGCCGTGCTGCAGCGCGTTCTCGACCAGGGGCTGCAGCAACAGATCCGGAACCAGCGCCCCGAGCACGTCGGGCGGCAGGTCGGAGTGCACGCGCAGGCGATCCTGGAAGCGCAGCTGTTGCAGCTGCAGGTACGGCTCGAGCAGCGCCAGCTCCTCGGCGAGCGGCACCAGGGGCGCCGTGCGCTCGCGCAGCGTGTGACGAAGCAGATCGCCGAGCAGTGTGGTCATCCGCGCGGCCAGCGGCCCGTCGCGATTGGCGGTGACGCCGATGGCGTGCAGCGTGTTGAACAGGAAGTGCGGCTGCAGCTGCGCGCGCAGAGCGCGCAGCTGGGCCTGCTGCAGCGTGCGCTCCCGTTCGGCCGACTGCCCCCACAGCTGCCACGCGATTCCCGCCGCGACGAAGGAGCCAGCCTGCATCAGCCACATCGGCGACGTCGTGACGAAGAAGCGCAGCGCGTCGGTCAGCGAACGATGCTGCAGCAGGGCCTCGAAGCTCCACAAGCACCCGAACACGCACGTCCAGCCGACGGCTGCCCACCAGCGCACCGTGCCGCCGGCGGTCCACCGCGGCGCGAGCCACAGCGCCGCCGTGCTGCACAGCCAGAACATGCCGTACGTGCGCACGGCGTGGGCGACGAAGGTCCACGACGCCAGCGGCTCGCGCCGGCCGTCGACGATCAGTTCGGCGCCGCCCCAGCCGTACGAGACCAGCACGACGAAGGTCCAGAACAGGAGCGTGCCGCCGGCGATCCGAACGAGACGTGGCAGGTTGCTCCAACGACGTTGCACTTCGAGGATCATGATGCCCTCTCTACGGCGATGCGGGGCTCGGTCCGAGGCGGCCGGGGCGAACCGCATCCCCGCGGGACGAGTCGCGACGCGTCATGGCGAACTCGTGTTCCATCGACGTGCCCACCGCGGAGGAGAAGCCGTTCTCACCATCGTTGCCAGGCCAATAGCCGTCGACGGCACGAACGAACGGAGAGCCGCACGCGTCGGGGCCGGGGCCGACTGTGGGCTGCGAGGTGGCGCTGCGCCCCGGTAGGCCGAGTGCGGCGCCGCGCCGTCCGGCGCGCTGCCGACGGGAAATGCGCGCCCACAGCCTCGTGACGAGCTTGGGAACGAGCACCACGCGATCACCAACTTCGCCTCGGAACATGTTCGTCGCCTTGGCCTTGCGAGCGCCGGGGCCAACGCACGCCCGATCGGCGCGGCCGTCCATGGGGGGACCGCCGAGAAAAACCACCGCGCAATACTTGACATGTCAACTACTGTGGCCGATACTGATCCCATGGCCACCAAGACCAAGCCGACCGAAGCTGGCGCCCCTGCCTCCAGCATCCAGGCCGCGATCCGGCAGACGAGGCCGTTCCGCTCGCGCCGACAAGAGGCGTTGGTGGGCCTGCTGCTGACCGCCGAAGCGGTGAAGTGGCCGATGCAGGACCTGCTGGCGAGCCACGACGAGCTGACGTTGCAGCAGTACAACGTGCTGCGCATCCTGCGCGGCGCCGGACCAGCCGGGCTGCCGACGCTCGAGATCGGCGCGCGCATGATCGAGCGCACGCCCGGCGTAACGCGCCTGATCGACCGCATGGAACAGAAGGGCCTGGTCGCGCGCGAGCGCGCTCGCGACGACCGACGCCTCGTCATCTGCCGCATCACCGAAGCGGGCAGCAACCTGGTGAAGAGGTTGGACCGCCCGGTCGACGCGCTCGACGAAGCCATACTCGGCGCCCTCGGCGACGACGAAACCGCGGCGTTGATCCGGTTGCTCGACAAGGTCCGTCTGCACAACCCGCGCAGCTGACCACGTACCTGCCCCACCCC
>CALFZH010000050.1:0-43646 GCA_937952215.1 uncultured bacterium | reverse complement strand
AACTGATGCGCGATCGCTGACGCCGCTCGCCGTCAGCCGCCGGCCTTCCAGCTGCCGTTGGCGCGGTCGCAGTCGAGACTGACGACGTCGGGGTCGAGCTGCACCGCGACGGCACTGCCCTGGAAGGTGACCTCGGCGTCCACGCCCTGCCACCAGGTTGTCGTGGGCACCGTCTGCCGAACCTTCGAGCCGTCGGCGAACGTCGCCTCGACGACGCACGGATGCACGGCGCGGCCGCGGTCGCGGAGCACGACGCGCGTCGCCCCGTCCTTCACTTCGACGGCGGCGATGGCGTGATCCAGCGACCACGCCTCGAACAACCAGGTCCGGAAGTACGGCTCGAGGTCCTGGCCGGCGACGTCGCTGAAGGTGCGGAAGAAGTCGTACGGATACGGGTGCTTCCAGGCCCAGTCGGCGGCGTAGCGGCGGAAGGCGGCGAAGAACGTCTCGTCGCCGAGGAGGCCGCGCAGCTGGTGCAGGATCGCTGCGGGCTTGCTGTAGCTCGCGAAGCCGAAGTTGTCGCTGCCGTAGGCGTCGGCGTGGCGCATGCAGACGACGTCGCCGCCGCGTGCGACCATGTTGCCGTAGCCGAGCACGTCGCGGCGCGGCCCGTTCGATCGCTGCTGGAAGTCGTCGCGGCACAACGTCGTCCAGAACGACGTGAAGCCCTCGTCCTGCCACGCGTAGCGCTTCTCGTTGCTGCCGACGAGCATCGGGAACCACATGTGGATCACCTCGTGCGCGATCGTGCCGGCCGGCTGGCGGCCGCCGACGATCGTCATCATCGGGTACTCCATGCCGCCGCCGATGATGCCCTCACAGGCGGTCATGTGCGGCCACGGGTACGGGTGCACGCGCGCCGACATGAACTCGATCGTGTGGCGCGTGTACTCGGCGCCGCGGACCCAGTCGCCGGAGTTCGGCTCGTAGACCGCGTGGATCATGCAGGTGCCGTCCTTGCCCGGGCCGTCCTTGTCCTTCACGACCGCGTGCGTCGCGTCCCACAGGTAGGTACGGGCGATGCTGACCGCCGCGTCGCGCACGTTCTCGGCGCGGAAGCGCCACGTCAGCTTGCCGCTGGCCGACTCGGCGGTGACCTTGCCGGCGTCGTGGTCGTCGGCGTCGATCACGTGCACGATCTCGCGTCGCGTCGCCGCCAGCGCGAGCGCGTCGCTCGCGCGCTGCGTCAGCACTTCGTCGGGGTTCTGCAGCGTGCCGGTCGCCTGCACGAGGTAGCCGACGGGGGCCGTGATCGCGAGGTCGTAGTCGGCGTAGCCCATGTAGAACTCGCCGTTGCCGCGGTGCGGATCGGCGACCCAGCCTTCGACGTCGTCGAACACGGCGAACTGCGGGTACCAGTAGCCGAGGTAGAACACGCGATCCTGTTCGTGGCCCATGCGCGGCGCCGTGCCGGCGACGGGCACGTCGAACGCGTAGTCGATCTCGACCGTGATCTCGGCGCTCGGCGCCAACGGCTGCGGCAAGCGCAGCATCAGCTGCGTGTCGCGAGCGGTCGCGCGCACGGGTTTCCCGGCGAGGCGGACCGCAGCGATCTCGAGCCCCTTCGTCGGCGTCACCGTTCGCGTGCGCGGCGCCCCGCCCTTCATCAGGTCCTGGTAGCAGTGCACGACGAGCGAGTCGATCTGGTGCGGCGAGCGGTTGACGTAGGTCATCGCTGCCTTGCCGGTGAGCCGCGCGCTCGCCGGATCGAGCTCGGCTTCGAGTCGATACCGCGCGAAGTTCGTCCAGTGCTTGTCGCCCGGCCGCCCGTTCGCCGTGCGCGTACCGGCGGCGATCGCGGCCGTGAACTCCGCTGGCAGGTCGATCGGATACGGCACGACGCGTGCTGCCGGCTTCGGTGCGTCCTGGGCGGGAATGGCTGCAAGCAGCAGAACGGCGAACGACAACAACGTGGGCGTTGGGCGCATGGTCGTGGGAGGGGGCCGCGTCACGCGGCGGCGCGAGCGTAGGCGCTGGCACGACTGGCACGAGAGCCTTCGTCGCCGGGTGTCACGTTGCGGCAATTCGCCTGCGTCGCCGCCGACCGGCTACGCGGTGGGCCTGTCGCCTGCTAACGTCGCGCCCCGGACCAGAGGACCAGGGATGCCACGCTCCGCCATGCCGTTCGTCGCTGCCGCGACGCTCCTGTTCGCTGTCGCCCCTGCGCAGAACTGGCGCACCGAGGCGCTGCCGTCGGTCGGCATCGAGTTCACGGTGCCGAGCCGGCTCGAACGCCTGCCGATGCAGCTCGGCGACAACGCGATCTACCAGCGGGCGCGCTTGCGGCCCAAGGACGACGCCGACTTCGTGCGCAGCCAGTACTACTGGTACTGCGACGTCTACGAGTTCAGCAAGGCCGAGCCGAAGCCGGAAGAGGCCGAAGCCGGCCTGCCGGACGGCGTGCCCGAGGAGATGAAGGCCGAACTCAGGAAGCTGCTCGCGCGACTCGGCGGCAAGCGGCTCAAGACGTTCAAGGACTGGCTCGACGAGAAGCAGAAGGACACGGTCGAGGTCGTCGTCGCCGGCAAGGCGAAGAAGGGCAAGGCGGGCAAGCTCGACCACGTGCACTGGGTCTGGAAGGAGCGCACTGGCTTCGGTCCGGTCGGCGTCGTCTACAACGAAGCGGCGGTCTACACGTTCGGCGAACGCGAGGTGGCGCTGGTCATCGAGATGCCGCTCGAGACCGAGAAGCCCGGCGTGCCGAAGTCGAAGTGGAAGAACCTGATCGACGAGATGATCCCGAGCGGCAAGGCGACGAAGGCCGATGCCGGCGCCGACGATGCCGACCGCAAGCGCGATCAGTACGCGGACACGGCGTCGAAGAAGGAAGCCCTCGCCACGGCGAAGAAGAACATCGAGGGGCTGAAGGGCTGGGACTACTTCACGCAGCCCAACTACATCGTGCTCTATTCGTGGGACTTCGAGAAACCCGACGAGCGCACGAAGGCGAAGAGCGACGCGGTCTACTACGCCTCGCGTCTCGAGAAGATGCGCGAGCTCTACGTCGGCAGCTACCCGCTCGACGCGACCGGCGACGAAGCGATCAAGCCCGACCCCAGCTCGATCCCCGGCGCGTCCGGGCCGATCACGGGGGGCGCCCCGCCGAAGCCGGCGGAGGCGCCGGCGGAACCCGAGCCCGCCGATGGACCGCGGACGGGGGCCGAGAAGGCGCCGCGCAAGCCGTACTCGGTGTTCCGGCTGTGCGCGACGTACGACCAGTTCCAGAAGTACGGCGAGAGCCCGCCCGGCGTCGTCGGCTGGTACTCACCGAGCAGCAAGGAGCTCGTCGTGTTCCTCGGCGGCGACAAGATGATGGGCCAGGGCGCCACCGAGACGGTCACCTACCACGAAGGCTGGCACCAGTACGCCGACTTCTACTTCCACCCGTCGTGGGCGAAGAAGCACGCGACGCTGCAGCGCTGGTTCGACGAAGGGCACGGCGACTACTTCGGCTCGTTCCGCTGGGGCACCAACGGCTGGAAGTACGTCGGCAGCAAGATGCGCTACGAGGAGTGCAAGGAGATGATCCGGAAGGGCGACTACGTGCCGTTCCGCGATCTCGTGCACTGGCCGGTGCAGCGCTTCTACACGGATCGGCCGACCTACCGGTACGCGCAGGCGTTCGCGATGATCGACTTCCTGCGCCGCGGCGAGAAGCAGAGCGGCTGGCAGGCGAAGTGGGGGCAGATCCTCGACGTGTACCGCAAGGTCGTGCTGCTCGAAGGCGATGCGAAGCTCGCCGTCGACACCGCCTTCCGCGGCTTCACCGACGCCGACTGGAAGGCGATCGAGGAAGCCTGGAAGGCCTGGGTCGGCGGTCCCCAGTTCCTGTCGGGCAAGTGACGCCGCTGGGCGTCACTTCTTCGGGGGATAGAACTTGGCGAGCTTCTGCTCGAGCTGCTCGCCGCGCAGCCCGACCGCCGCGATCTTGCCGTCCGGACCGATCAGGTAGGTCGCCGGGATCGACTGGATGCCCCACGCCACGGCGACCGCGTTCTTCCAGCCGTTGCCGTCGAAGTGCTGGCGCCAGGTCATCGCCTTGTTCTTGGCGAGGAAGGCGTCGAGCGCGTCGCGCTTCTGGTCGAGGCTGATGCCGACGATCTCGAAGCCGTGCGGGTGGAACTTCTCGTAGGCCGCGATCACGCTCGGCAGCTCGGCGATGCACGGGCCGCACCACGTCGCCCAGAAGTCGACGAGCACGACCTTGCCCTTGTACTCGGCGAGGTCGATCGCCTTGCCGGCGGTGTCGGGTTGGCCGATCGGCTTCGGCTCGGTGCCGATCTGCTCGTACGACTCGGCGATCCCCATGAAGTGCTCCTTCAGGCCGCGCACTTCGGGGCGTGAGTCGCCGACCTTGCCGAGCAGGGCGACAGCGTCCGCCTTCTTGCCCGCGTCGACGAGCATCTCGCCGAGCGTCACGGCCGCCTCGACGAGGCCGTTGATGTCGTCGCCGGCGCCGTCGATCACCGCCTGCAGTGCCTTCTCGGCGCCCGCGGCGTCGCCGCTGTCGCGCAGCGCCGTCGCCCGCGCCATGCGCATCGCGCCGGCGTCATTGCCGTCGGCGTTCGTCGCCAGGTAGGCGTCGGCATGGCGCAGCGCATCGGCGTGCCGGCCGAGCGTCTTCGCGAGCTGCGTGGCTTCGACCAGCGCCTCGCCGACGTCGTCGGCCTTGCCGTGCGCCTTCACGTAGGCCTCGAGCGCTGCCAGTTTCTGCTGCTGGAAGTCGCGCTGCAGCTCGGCCAGGGTGCCGTGTGCCTTCGCCGGGGCTGCCTGAGAGGTGGCGACGGCGGGATTGGTCGCGGGCTTGGTGGTGGCGGGGGGATTCTGGGCCGGCAGCAGCGCGGCCAGGCCCAGGGTGACGATCAGGGTCGGTTTCATGCAGTTCGAGCGGAACCCTACGCGGCGCCGCGACCGCGCGCGAACGGCGGTTCGGATTCCTCGGGTTGCGTTCGCGGCGGAGCCCGCTTCACTGTCCCGCGCGCGATGACCGAGCTCGCACCCGTGCCGCCGGCCGCCGCCTACGTGCAGGTGGCGCTGAACCTGCCGCTGCGGCGCGAGTTCACCTACGCGCTGCCGCCGGGGCTCGCGGCGCGACCGGGCAATCGGGTGCGCGTGAACTTCCACGGCCGCAGTACCGGCGGCGTCGTCACGGCGGTCGATGCGGCGACGGATCTGCCCGCGCACAAGGTCAAGCCGATCGAGGCGGTGCTCGACGCCGAAGTGACGATCCCGCCGTCGCTGCTGCTGCTCGCGCGAGCGATGGCGACGACCTATGGCTGTTCGCTCGGCGAAGCGCTCGACGCGATGCTGCCGGCGGTGGCCAAGCGCCGCGGCCAGCGCCGCCTGCCGCACCTCGTGCTGAAGGCGCCGCGCGATCTCGCGCTGCAGGCCGTGGTCGAGCTCGAGGACAAGCACCAGGCGCAGTCGCGTGTGCTGCGCACGGTGCTCGAGTACGGCGCGCCGATGCCGTTGTTCGACGTTCGCCGGCGCACCAACACCAGCGACAGCCCGTGGCAGACCCTGTGCAAGCACGGGCTCCTGCAGAAGGTGATGCTGGCCGAAGAACTGGTCGAGCTGGTGCCCGCACCCGAGGAGGCCGCGGTGCGCCATGTGCTCAACGAACACCAGCAGCGCGCCGTCGATGCCGTGACCAGCCGCGTGCGAGCGCGCGAGCACCGCACGTTCTTGCTGCACGGCGTCACCGGCAGCGGCAAGACCGAGGTCTACCTGCGCATCCTCGAGGAAGTGCGCGCGCTCGGCCGCGCCGCGATCGTGCTGGTGCCGGAGATCTCGCTGACGCCGCAGACGGTCGGTCGCTTCGCCTCGCGCTTCCCCGACGTCGCCGTGCTGCACAGCGGCCTGACCGATGCCGAGCGCGGCCGACAGTGGCAGCGCCTGCTGCAGGGTCGGGCGCGCATCGCCGTCGGCGCGCGGTCGGCGTTGTTCGCGCCGGTGCAGGACCTCGGCCTGATCGTCGTCGACGAGGAGCACGAGACGTCGTTCAAGCAGGACAGCACGCCGCGTTACCACGCGCGCGAACTGGCGATCGTGCGCGGCTCGCTCGAACAGGCGGTCGTCGTGCTCGGATCGGCGACGCCGACGCTCGAGTCGATCGGCAAGGCGCGCCGTTCGGTCTACGAACTGCTCGAGCTGCCGCAGCGCGCCGGGGCCGGGCGGCTACCGAAGATCGTCGTGCAGGACCTGCGCGGCGAACCGAAGGAAGTGCGTCGCGCCGGCGTCGTGCTGTCGCGCACGCTGCTGGTGATGATGCAGGAGCGGCTCGCGGCGCGGGACCAGGTGCTGCTGTTCCTGAACCGTCGCGGCTACGCGCCCGTGCTGCTGTGTCCCGGCTGCGGCGAGGCGGTGAAGTGCGAGCATTGCTCGGTGTCGATGACCTGGCACGCCCGCGCCGGCCGTCTCGTCTGCCACTGGTGTTCCCACGAGAAGCGCCGCCCCGAGACCTGCCCGACGTGCCAGCACGCCGGCATGCACGAACTCGGCGTCGGCACCGAACGGCTCGAGGCGGCGGTCAAGGAGCGGTTCCCGCAGGCGATCGTCGCTCGCATGGACGCCGACACGATGGCCGAACGCGGCGCCCACGAACGGGTGCTCGGCGCCTTCCGCAAGAAGCACATCGACGTGCTGATCGGCACGCAGATGATCGCCAAGGGGCTCGACTTCCCCGACGTGACGCTGGTCGGCGTCGTCTCGGCCGACACCGGTCTGTTCGTGCCCGACTACCGTGCCGCCGAACGCACGTTCCAGCTGCTGCACCAGGTCGCCGGCCGCGCCGGGCGTGGTGAGAAGGCCGGCACGGTGGTGATCCAGACCTACTGTCCCGACAACTACGCGGTGCAGGCGGCGGCGAACAACGACTACAGCTCGTTCGTGCAGCAGGAGCTCACGTTCCGCAAGTTGACGGGCTACCCGCCGTTCTCGCGGCTGCTGCGTGTGCTCGCCGAGGCGCGGCGCGAGGACGAAGCGCGAACGCTGCTGCAGCAGGCGGTGGAGCCGTTGCGCGGCATCGCCGACGTCGAGGTGCTCGGGCCGTCGCCGGCGGTGATCGCGCGGGTCAAGGACCAGTGGCGCTGGCACATGCTGGTGAAGTGCTACCAGCCGGCGGCGTTCGCCGCGGCGATGGCGGCGGTCGGTACCGTCGAGGACCGCGGCACGCGCACGTGCCGCGTCACCTTGGACGTCGATCCGGCGAGCCTGATGTGAACGGCGTCGCGGCCTCTTGTGCCGGCGATCATCGAGGGCGCCGACGCGCCTTCACGCGCTCCAGTTCGCGGACGTCGTAGAGGTCCTTGGGTCGCCCCGAGGCCAGCTTGTTGGCCAGCAGGGCGTCGAGCCCGACGATGCCCACGGTCCGACCGTTCCAGTCGATCACGACGCGCGTCTTCCAGGCATCGTCGAAGGTCACGCCGGTGATCTCGGTCAGCACGTCGATCCGCCGCGGGGGGACGCCGATCTGGTAGACCATCTCGGGACGCACCAGATCGGCGGTTGTCAGCCCGGCGGCGCGGACCGGTGCACCGAAGCGAACCAGCGCCCGGAAGACCCGTTCGGCATTCTCGGGACTCGGCCGAACCAGCAGATCGATGTCTCCCGTGGCACGCGGATGGCCGTGGAACGCGACGGCGAAGCCGCCGACGATCAGGAATTCGGCGTGCTCGTCGCAGAGCAGCGCGACGATGTCGCGGAAGTCGGGGTTCAGGCCGTCGAGTCCGGTCACTGGCTCTCCTCGTCGCGGCGCCGCTTCACGATGGGTGCCCCGCTGCGGTCGCAGTGTGGCATGGGCAGGCCGGCCAACGCCCATGCCTGCTGAGCCAGCTCCCACATCATCGCGAGCCGCTGCTCGGGAGTCGTCGGATCCTCGGCAGCGTCCTCTTCCTCGCGGCGAACGACGCGCACCGGCCAGTTGGCTCGGCCGGTCACGTTCGCGTCGTGGTCCACCATGCCGTGGATGATAGCGGGATGCCCGCGCCCTGCACGGGCGCCGGCGGCATCACTTCTTGTCAGCGCGCGTGTAGGTAATCGTCATCACCTTCATCGCCTTGCCTTCGGGACCGGGCAGGAACATCTCGAACACGCGCGTGTTGGCGTCCTTGTCGGTCGTGACCATCGTGTGCAGCACGGGCTTGCCGTCCATGCCGGGCGCCATGCCACTCATCGTCAGCGCTTTCTTCGCCGCGTCGTAGGTGCCTTCGAGCACCATCACGCTCGAGCTCCACGAGTCGATCCAGGTGCCGACGTACTTGCCCTTCGTCTGGTCGTAGCCAGTGGTGCCGTGGCCGGTGAACGGCGCGCCCATCATCTGGGCCTGGAAGTCGTCGACGATCCAGAAGCCGCCGGGCCCGGCCGTCAGCTTCGACACGCCCTTCGACGTCGTCGGCGTGCCGGCCTGGTCCGTCATCTCGATCACCGCGTTCCACGTGCCGACGGCGGCGAGCAGTTGCTTGTGTTCGGCGCCGGGCTTCGGCGGCTCCTGGGCGGTGGCGGGGACGGCGAGCAGGGCAGCGAGGAGGGTGGGGAGGAGGGAGGTACGCATCGTTGGCATCGGGGTTGGAGTAGGGGGGATCGTGGCGTTTGCGCCGACGATCGCCAGACGATCGTGGGTCGTCGGATTCGACAACGGCGACCTGCCCGGGTGTCCGGTGGCGTCGGAACCGGGTCCGCGGCTTGGCCCGGACTGCGGCTGACCGCTACAAGTGCCGGCCCGACGCGCGCATGGACCCGAACGATCCCGAAGACACCCCGACCCGACCCGGCGGCGAGCCGCTGCCGCCTGCGCGTTCGCCGGACGAGGAGCGCACGCTGCCGGCCGGCAGCCGCGGACGTCCGACCGGCGGGCCGGGCAAGCCGCCGCCCTCCAAACCCGCGCCGGCTGCCCAACCCGCCGGCAAGCCATCCGCCGGCCCCGCGGATCCGCTGCTCGGCAAGGAACTCGGCGGCTGCCTGATCGAGAAGCTGCTCGGCAAGGGCGCGATGGGGGCGGTCTACAAGGCGCGCCAGCAGAAGCTCGATCGCGATGTCGCGATCAAGGTCATCCGGCCCGAGATGATGACCGACCAGCGCATGCTGAAACGCTTCGAACTCGAAGCGCGCACGGTCGGCAAGTTCAACAGCGCGAACGTCGTGATGGTGCACGACGTCGGCTTCGAACTCGGGGTGCACTACCTGGTGATGGAGTTCGTGCAGGGCAAGAACCTGCGCGACCACGTGCGGCTGCTCGCCGGCGGCCGGCTGCCGGTCGGCGAGGCGTTGCCGCTGCTGCGGCAGTCGATCAAGGGCCTCGAGGAAGCCAAGCGTCTCGAGGTCATCCACCGCGACATCAAGCCCGACAACTTGATGATCACCGATCGCGGCGTGCTGAAGATCGCCGACTTCGGGATCGCCAAGCCGATCGCCGAGGACTTCAGCATGACGCTGACCTCCGAGCTGGTCGGCACGCCGCTCTACATGAGCCCGGAGCAGTGCCAGGGCAGCGGCGACCTCGACTTCCGCAGCGACATGTACTCGCTCGGGGCGACGTTCTACTACCTGCTGACCGGCGAGCCGCCGATCCGCGCCAGCTCGGTCTACGAGCTGATCCAGACCAAGACCAAGATGGCGAGCCTGTGCCTGTGGAAGGCGCTGCCCGGCCTCGACGAGAACAACCCGCTGTCGCGCGTGATCGAGCGCATGACCGCGCTCGACCGCGACGATCGCTACGCCAGCTACGAGGAACTGCTGAACGACCTCGTGCTGGTCGAGCACGGCCAGACGATCCAGGTCGTGAAGCCCGGCGCGGCGTCGGCGCGCGCGCGCGCGGCGAAGGCCAAGGGCAAACGAACGGTGTCGATCGCGGTCGCGGCGCTGCTGCTCGCGGGCGGCGGCGGTGCGGCGTGGTGGTTCCTCGGCCAGCCGGGCGATCCCGGCGGCGGCGGCGGCGTGGTCGATCCGCAGCGCGCCGTGGCGTCGCGGCTGCGCGAGCTGTGGACGCGGCTCGGCGAGGCCGGTCCCACGCCAGCACTTCGCGATGCGGCCGGAGCCCTGGCCGCCGGCGCCGAGCACGCCGGCGAGCGCGATCGACTGCTGCGGGAGATCGAGAATGGCATCGCGCTGCAGGCGGAACTCGCCGCGGCCAAGCGCCCCGCGGTGATGGCGCTGCCGTTCGACGATGTGCGCGCGCACTTCGCTGCCGTCGACGCGATCGCCGCCCGTCATCCGACCGGAACCGAACTCGCGACGTGGCGCGCGCGCGCCGTGCAGGCCGCGCGAGCCGAAGACGACCTCGCGCGGTCGGCATTGGTGACGCTCACGAGTGCGTGGGCACTCTGGCAGACCGACCGCGGCAAGGCCGGCGGCGATGCGCTGCGGGTCAGCGATCTGGCGGGGCGTCTCGATGGCATCGAGCAGGCGCGCGCGGCGCTGGTGGCGTTGGTTCCGGCGCAGGCCGTGGCGGTGCAGAACGCCTTGTCGGTCGAAGCGATCGCCAACGCGCGACGCGATCTCGCCAACACGGGCAACGGCGCGTCCGGCGACGTCGATGTCGGCGAGGTCCTCGCGCAGTGCCGCGACGAACTGCAGCGCACGGGCCCGAACAAGGACCTGCGCGAACGACTCGACCGGCTGCAGCCGACGCGCCGCGAGCAGATCGAGACCCAGGGGGCCCTGCAGAACGCGATGGAGACCGCGCGCGTCGCCAGCGAGCAGGCGACGCTGCTGCAGACGACGCAGAAGCCCGACCCGCCGATCCCGCCGTTCGACGACGTGCTGCGCTACTGGCAGGGCCTCGACCGGGCGTTGGCGCCGGTCACGGGCGTCGACGGTTCGCTGCCGCCATGGGCGTCGCGTCTGAAGGTCGAGCTGCGCGCCGTGCCGGCCCTGCAGCCGCTCGTCGTCGCCGCGTGCATCGCTGCGTTCACCCGCTGGGAACAGCGGCCGGCGGGCGGCGACGCGGCCGGCGAGCTCGCGGCGGTGAGCGCGGCGCGCGCCCGGGCGATCGAGCTGTTCCCGGAGGCGGCGGCAGAACTCGACCAGCGGCTGCCCGCGACGCGCCTGGCGACGGCCGCGACGGCGGTCGCACAGCAGCAGCAGCGAACGCAGTGGCTCGCCGACGGCGCCGAGGCCACGCGCCAGTTCGCGCAGCCGCTGACGCTCGCCGAGTGGGCGGCCGCCGCCCCGCGTCTCGTGGCCACGCTCGAGGGCCTGCGTGCGCGCGCCGCGCCGTTCGTCGGCGAAGGTGAGATCGACACCGTCGTGCAGCGGTTGGCTGGCGTGGCCGAACGTTGGTCGACCGCGCAGAGCCGCGTGCAGACGATCGACAAGCACCTCGGCGCCGGCGAGCTGAAGGCGGCCGACGGCGTCGCGCGGGTCGCCAGCGCCGCTGTCGAAGGGCGCACCGAGTTCCTCGCGGCAGGCGAGGTCGTGGTGAAGTGCACCGACGCGTTCGGCGCGCTCGAGCGCAACCTCGCGATCGACGAGGCGATGACGCTGCTGCGCGCCGCCTACGAGAAGGCGCGCGGCACGACGTACCTGCCGCTCGGCGAACAGCGGCTGCGGTCGTGGATCGGCGCGCTCGAACGGCTGCAGCTCGCCAGCAGCGGCATGGTGCCGATCCCGGGTGGCCGGCCCAAGGGCGGCCTGCAGCCGGTCGAGTCGTTCTTCCTCGCCGCGACCGAGTGCAGTGGCGAGGAGTTTGCGCGCTTCCAGGCCGAGTTGCGGGACGCGGTGGCCGGGCGCGCCGACGCGCAGCAGCGCTTCGCCGCCGTCGAGTCGCGGTTCCCCGGCATCGGCATGACGCCCGATCGGCTGCAGGAGCTGCTCGACTTCCGCGCCCGCGACAACAAGTTGCCGGTCGAGAACGTCACCTGGCATGGCGCGGCAGCCTGTGCCCTTTGGCACGGCCGTGCGCTGCCGACCGCCGCCGAGTGGTCGCTGGCCGCGTTCGGCGACGGTGGCAAGCACGAGTTCCCGTGGGGCAACGGCTGGAGCAACGACCGCCAGCAGCGCAACCCGAGCGACCAGAGCGCTGCCGAAGTCGCCGACGGCGGGTTGTCGTGGCGGCAGGCCGACGGCCTGCGCATCCACCATCTCGGCGGCACCGTCGCCGAGTGGCTCGCGGCCGAGGCTGGCGCGCGCGTCGCGTTCCTCGCCGGCGGCCGCTACAGCGATCGCAGCGACAGCAGCGTCAAGGAACAGGCCGGCGGCCGGCTGTTCGAGGCCGACAAGGGCGATGGCCGCAAGGGCTTCGGCTTCCGAACGGTGCTGCGGCCGCGCCAGTTCCCCGGGCTCGACTGGCCGAAGTGACCGCGGGTCACGAACCCGCGGACTTGCGCATCAGGATGAACAGCTGCCGGCGCACGTCGGTGAAGCGCAGGCGGCGCGTGTCGTCGGTGAAGCCGGTGTAGTCGCGCGCTTCCTTGCGCGACTTCGGCACGCGGGTCACCTTGCCGCTCTCGACGAGCACCGGCGCCACGGTCACCTCGACTTCGCTGGCGTGGAACGGGATCTCGAGCGCGAGCGTGTCGTCGCCGTCGACGTTCACGAAGTGGTTCTTCTCGGCGGCGGCGACCCAGTCGTCGTTGACGACGATCAGGCACGGCCGCGCCGTCTCGCCGGCATCGATCGCATCGAACTCGAAGGTCTTGGTCGGGACGCCGCTGCAGGCGGTGGCGAACGCGAGCGCCGACAGGGACAGGATACGGCGGGTGGGGTTCATGGCGGCCATCAGCGGGGACGCAGGGTGATCTTGATGTCGAGGTTGCTGGCGATCATCTGCTCGATGCGCGGCACGTCGAACCACTCGATCTCCGGCTGGTAGTCCGGGTGCGTGGCCTGCACGTAGATGCGCTCGGTCTCCCCGAACGTGAACGTGTACGGCCGGCTGCTGCCTTGGCCGACGCGTTCGCCGTTGATGTAGACCGAGGCGTCGGGGGGATTCACCGACAGCACGCGCACGTAGCCCGAACCGCCGCATGCGGTGAGGGCGGCACACGCCAGCAGGGACGTCAGGCGAAGGGCTCGAGGTGACGGATTGAGGAGCATGGGCGGATCTCGAAGGCGCGGAGGATACGGTCGAGGCTCCGGGAGTCCAGTTCGGCAACGCCCCGTATGCTGCGAAGCCCGATGCCGATCCCGCAGCCGTGAAGTACTTCGCGCCATCGTCCGACCCCGCCGAAGGGCTCGGCGTGCTGATGCTGTTCCGGCTGATCGAGGAGGCGGTGCCGGCGTTCTTCCAGCCCGACCGCCGGATCGTGATCGCGCGTGCACCCGGACGGCTGGACGTCGCTGGTGGGCTCGCGCGCGCCGACTCGGCGTTGTCGTTGCACGTGCCGATCGCCGAAGCCGCGTGCGTCGCCGTGCAGCAGCGTGACGACGACCTGGTGCGCCTGTGGTCGCCGAGCCGCGACGGTTCGCGCACGCAACTGCTGTCGATGTCGCTCGCCGACCTCGGCCTGCCCGACGCCCCGATCGACCAGCAGGAAGCGCGGGCGCTGTTGGCCGGGGATCCGCGCGACCGCTGGGCGGCCTACCTTCTCGGCGGCCTGCTGGCCTTGGCTCGCGACCACGGCCTGCGGCCGCGACACGGCATGGAGCTGTTGCTGCACAGCGACGTGCCCGAACGCTGCGGCGTCGCGGCGTCGGCGGCGATCACGGTGGCGGCGCTGCGCGCGTTCGCCGGGCTGCAGGCGCTCGACTTGACGGCGCCGGAACTCGCGGCCGCCGTGGGGCGCGTCGAACGGGAGATCCTCGGCGCGCCAAACCGCCGCCGCGACGCGCTGGCTGTCGCGAGCTGCGAGGCGGGCCAGGTGCTGGCGCTGCGCGGGGACGACGTCGTCGCGCGGTTCCCCGTGCCGAGTGATCTCGAGTTCGTTGCGATCGACAGCGGCGTCCCGTCGGCGGCGGGCGACGGCGAGCTGGCGCAGGACGGCGATGCCCGGCTCGTCCAGGAATTGCTCGCCCTGCCGCCGTCGGCGAGCAACCGCCAGCAGCTCGGGGACGCGCTGTTCGCTGCGCACGCGGCCTACGCACGGTCGGGCCGGGCCGAGCCGGTGACCGACTTCCTGGTGGACGAAGCGCGTCGCCGCCGCGCGGCGGGCGGTGGCGTGCACGGCGCGAAGGCGACCGGCCGCGGCGGCGGTGGCACCGTGCTGCTGCTCGGCGAGCACGGCAAGGTCTGGTACGAGGCGCTGCGCATCAAGAAGGCGCTGCTGCAGCACAGCGGGCATTCCGGGCACATCTTCCGCTGGTCGTCGCCGGGCGCGTTGTCGTTCGGCTCGATCGAGCTGTTGCCGACCGGCGATGCTTGATGCGGCGTGGCGCGCGGTGCGCCGTGTTCGCCTGCACGAGCACAGCCAAGGGACCAGTCCTGGCTCAGTCCGGCAACCGTTCGAGCAGCAGCGAGTCGGTGCGGAACCACGCGGTCCCCGCGATCGTGTGCAGGTGCAGGGTGAACTCGACCGTGCGCTGGAACTCGGCCACCTCGAACTCGCAGCGCAGCGTGTCCCAGTTGCGGTCACCGGTCAGCCGCTCGCTGGTCGCGTCGTCGACCTGGGCGAACACGCCGCCGTGTTCGCCGGCGGCGACGTCCTCGCAGCGGGCGATCGCGCGCAACGCGTAGCGACCCTGCGCGAGCAGCAGGTGCGTGCGCCAGACGCCGTGCCGCTCCGCGTCACCCTTCCCGACGCTGCGTACGAGCAGCGACGGCATGCCCTGGAAGCCCTTGCGCGCGAGTTCGACGTCGTCGGTCTCCGCCGACGGGTTCCAGGTCTTCAGCGCCAGCGTCTTGCCGGGAGCGAGCGACAACGGCTTCGGCTCCGGCGCGCGCACCTGCTTCTGCAGCGACTCGTGGCGTGAGGCGATGCCGGCGAGCAGCCCGGCAACGGCATCGGCGTAGGCCTGCGCCGCCGCGGGATCGTCACGCAGTTCGTGTTGCAGGCGGGCGGCGACCTTCTCGACGCGCGGCACGAGTCGGGTCGGGGCGAACAACGGCACCAGGGCCTTCAGCCGCTCGCGGAAGCGCTTGCGCAGCGCCGGCTGCTGCAGCACGGCACTCGCGGCGATCGACGGCGGATGGTCGAGCACGGTGGCTTCGGCGTCGCCGAACAACTGGTCCATGCCGTGCGGCAGGAACCGCGCCAGGCCGCCGGTCGGCAGCCACAACCGGAAGTTGTTGCGGTTGACGCTGTAGCCGTCCCAGTGCCCGAGCATGCGCTCGATGGCGATGAAGTCGAGGAACGCGTCGAGGTCGATCACGGCGGCCAACGCAGCCTGTCGATCACGGTCGATGCCGGCGCACGCGTCGTGCAGCGCCTGCAGATCCGAGCGGTCGTCGGGGCCGTCGCCGCTGTCCTTCTCGAGCGGCGCATCGAGGTCCTGGCAGAAGCCGCCGTCGTAGAGGTTGCCGGAGGTGGTGCCGAACACGCGTTCGAGGAACTGGCGGTCGAACGCTTCGCGCAGCACGTAGAGGCCGTGGTCCTGGTCGTCGAGCCGCACGCGCGCGTGCGCGACTCGGGGTGCGGGATGGCCGGCCGCGGTGAACACGTCGTGCCCGATCCACTCGCACATCCGCGTCTCGTCCTGCGCGCCGTTGTTGAGGTGGAACCGCTGCAGCCCGTGGAAGCGTTGGGTGCCGCCGAACTTGCCGAGGTGGACCGTGAAGCCGGGACGTTCATCGACGGGGCGGAAGCTGCCGGCTGCGCCCTTCAGCTTGACCCCGGCACCGGCGAACTCGATGTCGCCGAGGCGCAGCGTCGCCGGTGCGTACTCGCGCGGCTTCTCGCGCAGCTTCTCGCGGGAACCGGGCGCCAACTGCACCTGCACCGCGACGACCTCGTTCCGGGCGAAGAACGCCTTGGCCGGGTCGGGCCCGGGTGGCCGTTGCGCTGCCAGCGGCAGGGCCACGGCAGCAGCGAGCAGCGGGAATGTCCGGCGCATCGGCACGACGCGGGCGGACGATAGCGCCCGCTCGCTCGCTGTGGAGCGGTCTGCGGCTACCCTCGGGGCATGAGCAAGTCCGCACCCGACCATCACGACGCCGACCTCGTCCTTCGCATCTACGACCTGCGCCGCGAATCCGTCATGCGCGAGTCGCGCGACACGATCCTGCGCGACTTCTGGCCGCGCGACGAGCAGGAGGCGCTGGCGATCCTGCAGCCCGAGCACCCGCTGAACCGCGCCTGGCGGCAGACGACGACCTACTGGGAGATGGTCTACGGCATGGCGCGGCACGGCGTCGTGCACACCGACTTCCTGCTCGAGAGCAACGGCGAGGGCCTGTTCCTGTTCGCGCGCGTCGAGCCGTATCTCGCAAGGATCCGCGCGGCGACGAGCCCGCGCGCGCTGAAGAACGCCGAGTGGATCGCGTCGTCGGGCGACCTCGGCAAGGCGATCATGACCACGTTCCGCGGCCGCATCGCCAAGAAGCTCGGGCGCTGACGGCGCGGCGTCAGCGGCGTTCGAGCAGCGTGAGCGCCTCGACGTGCTCGGTGTGCGGGAACAGGTCGCACAGGCGCGACGCCGCGACGCGATACGCGCCGTGCAGGCCGGCGAGGTCGCGCGCGAGCGACTCGAGCGAGCACGACACCAGCAGGACGCGCGGCGGTGCGTTGGCGAGGATCGCGGCGATGCCCGTGGCCTGAAGCCCCGCGCGCGGCGGGTCGGCGACGAGCAGGTCGCACGGCGGCAAGGGCGCGCTGCCGAACGGCTGCTCACGGACCTCGGCGTTCGCCATGCCGTTCGCTTCGAAGTTGAAGCGCGCATCGTCGCACGCACTCGACGAACTCTCGACCAGCGTCACGTGCTGAGCGCCAGCGCGCAGCAGCCGCAGCGCGAACGTGCCGACGCCGCCGTAGCCGTCGACGATGCGTAGCCCCCGGACGTCGCCGAGCATCGCCAGCGCCGGACGGAACAGGATCGCGTCGGCGTGGCGGTGCAGCTGGTAGAAGCTGCCGAACGACACGCGGATGCGCAGTTCGCCGACGGTGTCGGTCTGGAACGTCTGTCCGCGCAGGGCCTCGGTGGTAGGGCCGAGCATCACGTTGCCGGTGCTGGTGTTGACGTTGAGCACCGTGCCGACGAGTCGCAGCGGCAAGCCCTGGTCGTCGCGCAGGTCGCTGGCCGCGGCGTCGAGTTCCCGCGTGAGTCGCTCGCGCTCCGAGAACTGCGCCCGCGTCACGATCACGCCGACCAGCAGCTCGCGGCTGCCCGGCATCACGCGCGCGCGCACGCCGCGCACGAGGCCGGTCCCGGTGGCCGGCAGCCAGACGGGAAGGCGGAGTTTGCGCAGCAGCTCGCCGAGCCGCACGCCGAGGACCGTCAGCGCCTTGTGCTGGATGCGGCAGTCGACGATCGGCTCGATGTCGTGCGTGCCGGTGCGGTAGATGCCGAGCTGCAGTTCGCGGTGCACCAGCTGGGCTGGGTACAGGATCGTCGTGCGATCGTGGCGCGGCGTGCGTGGACCGGGCGCGATCGCGGGCGTGATGCCGCCGAGGAACGGCGCCAGCAGTTCGGCCGCCTGCTGCTGCTTCTGCGCGAGCTGTTCGCCGATCGGGCGATCCAGCGAGGTGCATCCGCCGCACACGCCGAAGTGGCGGCAGTGCAGCGGCGCTTCCTGGGGTTGTCGTCTCGCGTTCAGTGGTGGCCGGCGTGGTCTTGCGCGGCGCAGCATAGCGAGGCGAATCGCCACGGCAGGCGCTCGGATCCGGCGCGCGCCCGAGCGGTCGCAGGTCGCCGGCAATGGCAGCATCACGAACCGCGACTACACTGACTTCGCCATGGCCGATGCCCCTTTGCGCCTGCCGGACTGGGAAGCGTTCTACCGCGACTACCGGAAGCCGGGGTACGTGCCGGGCTTCGAGATCACGACGAAGCTGGGCGGGGGGATGTCGGGGCAGGTGTTCCGCGCGCGGCGGATGTCGATCGGCAAGGACTATGCGATCAAGTTCCTGCAGGTCGACGACGCCGAGGTGCGGAAGGCGGTGGTGAGCGAGCTGGAGCAGGTGCAGTGGTTCGCGCAGATCGACCACCCGAACCTGGTGTCGATCGAGGACCGCGGCGAGGTCGATGGCATCCCGTATCTGGTGATGGCGTTCGCGGGCACGGAGACGCTGCGCGACAAGCTGACGGGTTCGCCGCCGGACGGCGAGACGAAGGACGACCTGGTGCGCGCGTTCCTGCAGTGCTGCCGCGGGCTCGCGGCGCTGCACGAGCGGTCGCTGGTGCACTTCGACATCAAGCCGGCGAACGTGTTCTTGAAGGGCGGGGTCGCGCGACTCGGCGACTACGGACTCAGCAAGCTGGTGACGCATTCGCGCGGCAGCCTGTCGATGGGTCGGGGCACGCCGTACTACATGGCGCCGGAGATGCTGCAGCGGCGCGGTGACCACCGCAGCGACGTCTACTCGGCGGGGGTGATGCTGTACGAGATCCTGACCGGCTCGGTGCCGTTCCGGGGCGACAGCGAGTGGGAGGTGCTGCGCAAGCACGAGAACGAACCGCCGGCGATGCCGTCGCACCTGAGCTCGCGCGAGGTCGCGATCCTGCAGCGCTGCCTGCAGAAGGACCCGGCGGCGCGGTTCCAGAGCGTGCACGACCTGATCGCCGCGTTCGGCGCGCCCGCAGGTGTGGGGGCGGCGGCGCCGCTGCCGCCGCGCGAGCCGCCGGCGGTCGCTGCGGTGCCCGGCTGCGTGCCGCCGAGCCCGGCCATGGCGGTGCCACCGCCGCTGCCTCGTCGCCGTCGCGCCGGCGGCGTGGTCCTGGCCGTTGGCGCGGTGCTGTTCGTGATGTGGTCGGCGTACGCCGTGCGCGGGTCCTCGCTCGTTGGCGAGTCCGGATCGCTGACGGCGACGGCGTCGCCATCGCGCCCGAAACCCGCCGCGGGCGACCGCACGACGAAACTGCTCGCTCAAGTGCAGCGCGACGTGCGTTCGGCGGTCGAACGCGAAACCCGCATCGAGCCGCGCGAACTCGACCTCCAACGCATGGCGCTGCCGCGCGACTACGCGGCCTACCGAGACGAGGTGGGAACTGTCGCGCGCGCGCGCGCCTGGAGCAGCGGCCTGGCGACGAAGGTCGAACGCCTTGGCCGGCCGGCGTTCGTCGCCGCGGTCGAGGCCCTGCTCACGCTCGACGCCGATGACGAGGAGCATCGCCGGCGGGCCGCCAATCTGCAGCGACTGCTCGCGCAGATGTCCGCGATCGAGGGGCTGGTCGACGAGGTGCGCGACGAGCCGTGCGAAGCCGACGCCTGCCGCTTCCTCGCCATCGCCGACGGCTGGCGGCGCGTCGCGGTGGTGTGCGCGGACACCGACGCCTCGTGGCAGCAGTTGTTGGCGCGAACCGGCAAAGCGGCGAAGGTCGAACGGTGAGCCGGCCGAGCTACGGCGGCGTGCCGATCGACGAGTTCGTGCTCGTGCATGCCTCGCCGCTGGAGAGGCTGCACGGCAAGGATCTCCACGAGATCGGCGTCGGCAAGGTGGCGGCGACGATGGGGCTCTACGCCCTGCTCGTCACGCTCGAGGCACGCCAGACCGTGCGCGGCGTGCTGCTGCTCGGCGTCGCCGGCGCCTACCCGGATCGCGTGCGCAGTTCCCCGGCGCCGGTCCGTCGCGGCGGCGTCTGCATCGTCGGCAGCGACCAACTCGCCGACGAAGGGGTCCTGCTGCCCGACGCGTTCGTCGACTTCGGCCAACCGGTGTTCGGGCACGCGCAACGGCTCGTCGACACCGGCCCGTTCCCGGCGAATCCGCGCATCGCGGCGGACGCCGCCGCCCGCCTCGGCGTGCCGATCGTGCGGGGCGCCACGGTGAGCACCTGCAGCGGTGCGGATGCGGTGGCGCGCGCGCTGCACGCGCGCACCCACGCCGACGTCGAGACGATGGAAGGGGCCGCGGTCGCCGCGGTGTGCCGCCGGCGCGAACTGCCGCTGCTGCATCTGCGCGCGATCAGCAACTGGACCGGGGACCGGGACCGCGGCGAATGGAATCTCGGGGCCGCCGTCGATGCGCTGGCGGCCGCGGTGGGGCAGCTGTTCGCGGCCAGCTGAACGGCGCGTCAAGGCGGCGATGGCACCGCGCCGATGAGGCCGCGTGCGCACTTCGGAACGCGGCGTCCTGGTCGGCATCGTGGTGGCGATCGGCCTCGCTCTGCGTATCGCCTTCGTCGCCGTTGGCGACGTGCAGAGTCCGCTTCGCGCCGACGCTGGCCAGTACGCGCAGTACGCCAAGAACCTCGTCGACCACGGCACCTTCTCGCTGGCGTCGAGCGTGCCGCCGGCGCCGGATTCGTTCCGTTCGCCGGGCTACCCGCTGGTCCTCGCCGCCTGTCGGTGGTTGGCCGGCGAGACTGGTTGGCTGCCGTTCGCGATCGCCCTGCAGGTGGCGCTCGGCGGGATCACGGTGCTGCTGGTCTACCGGATCGCGCGTGGCCTGGGCGGCTTCGCGCCCGCACTGCTCGCGGCGGCGCTCACGGCGGCAAGTCCGCATCTGGTCGTCAGCACTGCCTACGTGCTGACCGAGTGCGTGTCGACGTTCCTCGTCGCGCTCGCGGTCTGGCTGTTGCTCGGGGCGCAAGGCACCGGCCGCCGCGTGGCCTCGGCGCTCGTGTTCGGCGCCGCCGCGTCGTGCAACGAGACGCTGGTCGTGCTGCCGATCGCTGCCGCGTTGGCGATGTGGTCACGCGGACGCGGCGCGACGCTGGCCTGGCTCGCACTCGCGCTGCTGCCGCTCGGCGCCTGGACGCTGCGCAACCAGCTGCAGCCGCTGGCCCTGCGCGGCAGCGAACGCGCGACCGCGTCGATCAGCCACGGCAGCTACCCGGGCATGGTGTTCCGCGATCCGCGCCTGCTCGGGTTCCCGTACCGCGAGGACCCGGCGCAGCCGGCGTTCGGCGCCTCGTGGTCGGGGATCGCCGACGTGCTCGGGCCGCGGATCGCCGCCGAGCCGCTCCGCTACGCGACCTGGTACGTGCTCGAGAAGCCGGTGTGGCTGTGGAGCTGGCCGCTCGTGCAGGGGCGCGACGTCTACGTCTACGACGTTGCGAACTCGCCGTACGAACGGCAGCCGGTGATGCAGGCGAGCCGCGCGGTGATGCGTTGGCTGCACGTGCCGGTGATGCTCGCGGGTGCGCTCGCGGCGGCGGTGTGCTTGTGGTGCCGGCGTCGTGTCGGCTGGCAATGGACGACGCTCGCGGCAGCGGTCGCGCTCGGGACGCTCGCCTACGTGCCGGTGATTCCCGACCCACGCTACCTGCAGCCACTGCGACCGCTCGTGTTCGTGCTGGCTGCCGTCGGCGGCGCTGCCGCCATCGCGTGGCTGGCCCGGCGGCGGCCTTCCGCGGCGCCGGCCGTGACGGCCTGACGTCAGCGGTTCGCGGCCGGCGGGTCGGCCGGCGGATGGAACTCGTGCGAGCGCGACCGGGCCCAGCGCACCTTCGCGGCCAGCAACGCGAGCGCGAGTGGCAGCACGACCAGCAGCGACAGCAGGGCGCGCGCGCGATCGCCGTCGAGGAACAGGTCGTAGCCGCCGTGCGCAGCGACGGCGACCACGACGCCGAGCGCCAACCACCCTGCGGTCCCAGCACCGGGCGCGCGCAGTTTGCCCTCGGCGAAGCAGAGGCCGAGGCACCCGGTGCAGGCCGCGTGCAGCAGCGACGCCGTGGCGCCGCGCTGCATCTGCAGCCACAGGTCGGGCGAGCCCCCGGCCAGCCAGAGATCCTCGGCGGCCGCGAACCCGAGGCCGACGGCAGCGCCGTAGATCGCGCCGTCCAGCGGCTCGTCGACTTCGCGCAGCGCGAGCAGCGGCACCAGCGCGAGCAGCTTCCAGGCTTCTTCTGCCGCGGCGGTGACGACGAACGCCTCGACCACGGCCGACGCAGGGTGCAGCAGGTGCTCGAGCCAGGGCCGCGTCCACAGCACGCCGAACGTGACGAGCGCGCCGAGGCCGATGGCAAGCGCCACCAGCGGCCAGGGTTCTCGTTCGTGGTCGTCGTGGCGCGTGATCACCCACAGCCAGAACAGGCTCGCGGCGATCGGGATGGCGATGGACAACGCGGTCATCGGCGACGGGACCCCAGCATGGGCCGTGCCCCGCGTGCGGTGCAACGCGGTGCAGGGACGGCCGCGGACCGGCGCCGGCTCACTTCCAGGCGATCGCGCCGCGCGTGGTCTTGCCGTCGTGCTCGACTTCGATCCACAGCTTGCTGCCGGCAGGCGGCACCTTCGGCGTCTCGATGTGCGCGTGCAGGCCGTGGTCGCCCTCCTTGCCGAAGCGCGCCCTCATCGAACCCTCGCCGGACTCGACGCCGAGCCATCCGCGCACGACGGCCGGGGCCGGCTGGTCCTTGGCGAGGTGCAGGTCGAAGAACGACTCCTTGCCGGGGACGACGTCGCCCGACTGCACGACTTCGAACGTGTGGGCGCCGACGGTCAGGTTGCCGAGCGACTGTTCCTTGCCGTGGGCGCCCATCGTGTGGCCGTCGCCGCTCGGGGTCGGCGGCGTGCCGCCCGAATCGGCAGGCTTGCTGCAGGCGGTCGTCAGGAGGAGGAGGACGAGGACCGGGAACGTGCGGTGCTTCATGGGGAGAGCGATTCGGCCGGAGTGCTGGTCGGGTGCGGGCGGTTGCGGAACAGCAACCAGAACCCGGCCGGCACCACGATCAGGTTGAGGAACGTCGAAGACAACAGGCCGCCGACCACGACCACGGCGAGCGGGGCCAGGATCTCGCTGCCCGGCTCGCCAGCCGTCCAGACGATCGGCAGTAGCCCGAGTGCTGCGGTCAGCGCCGTCATCAGGATCGGTACCAGCCGTTCGTGGCTGCCGCGTTCGATCGCCTCGGCCAACGGAACGCCGCTGTGCAGCAGGTCGAAGTAGTGCCGCACCAGCAGGATCCCGTTGCGCACGGCGATGCCGAACAGGGTGATGAACCCGACCATGCTGGCGATCGAGATGACCGGCGCCTGGAAGCGCTCGGCACCCAGGCCCAGCAGTGCGGCGAAGTTCGTCAGCGGGTTCGGCGATTCGACGAGCCAGATCGCGCCGATGCCGCCGATCAGCGACAGCGGCAGGTTGACCATCACCAGCAGCGAGGCCGGCAGCGAGCCCAGCGCGGCGTTGACCAGCAACAGCATCACCAGCACGGCGAGGGCGCCCAGGCCCAGGATCGTCGCGTGTGCCGACTGCTGTGCCTCGAACTGGCCGCCGAGCGCCAGCGTGCAGCCAGCGGCGGCGACGACCGGCGCCACCGCATCGCGCACGGACGCGGCGACGTCGCCGAGGTTGTGGCCGTCGGCGACGTTGCACGAGACCACGGCCTTGCGCCGGCCGTCCTCGCGCGCGATCAGGTTCGACGCGCGTTCGCGGCTGATGTCGGCGACGTCGCGCAGTCGCACCATCGCCCCATGCGGCGAACGCAGCAGCAGCGCTTCGACGTCGTCGATGGTGCGTCGCTCGTCCTCGTGCAGGCGCACGGTCAGCGCGGTGCGGCGTGCGCCGTCGACGATCTCGGCGACCTGCACGCCGGCGAGTGCCTGCTGCACCTGTTCGGCGGCGGCGGCCGGCGACAGGCCGGCGGCGGCGAGGTCGTCCTGGCGGTAGCGAACCGGCAGCGACGTGATCATGACTTCGCGATTCGCGGCGACGTCGCGCGTGCCCGGCACCGCGCGCACGATGCCCTCGAGGCGTCGGGCGAGGTCGCGCAGCACGTCGAGGTCGTCCCCAAGTGCGGTGATCGCGATCGCCGCCGGCGTGCCGGACAGCACGTGGCTGAGCCGATGCTCGATCGGCTGGCCGACCGCGGTGGTCACGCCTGGCACGCCGGCCAGCACCTGGTCGATCGCCGCGCGCACCGCCCGGCGGTCGGCAGTGGGCAGCACGGTGACTTCGATCTCCGAACTGCTGACCGGCTCGGCGTGTTCGTCGCGCTCGGCGCGGCCGGTGCGCCGGACCACGGCGCGCACGCCGTCGATCCGGAGCAGCCCGGACTCGATGCCGAACGCGAGCCGATTGCTCTCCGCCAGCGACGTGCCGGGCGGCGCCATGACGAACACCGTGAACGTGCCTTCGTTGAAGGCCGGCAGGAAGCTCGTGCCGAAGCGCGTGGCGAGCGCGAGGCTCGCGAGCGTCGCCAGCGCGGCTCCCGCCAGCACGGCGCGGCCGTGCCGCAGCGACCACTGCAGCGTCGGCGCGTATCGCGCCTTCAGCCACCGCACGAGCCACGCGTCGCCGCGATGGGCGGTCCCCTTCGAGCCGAGCAGCAGTCGGCACAGCACCGGCGTCACCGTCAACGCGACCACCAGCGACGCGAACGTCGAGACGATGTAGGCGATGCCGAGCGGCCGGAAGAAGCGGCCCTCGAGTCCCTGCAGGAACAGCAGCGGCACGAACACCATGCAGATGATGACCGTCGCGAACACCACCGAGCTGCGGATCTCGTTGCTCGCCGCGAACACGACGCGCAGCACCGGCTGGCGGTCGGCGGCGGGCAGGGCGGCGTTCTCGCGCAGCCGCCGCAGCACGTTCTCGACGTCGATGATCGCGTCGTCGACCAGTTCGCCGATCGCGACCGCGAGACCGCCGAGCGTCATCACGTTGATCGACATGCCCAGCGCCGACAGCACCAGGAACGCGATCGCGAGGCTCAGCGGCAGCGCGGTGAGCGTGATCACCGTCGTGCGGACGTCGAGCAGGAACAGCACCAGCACGATCGCGACGCAGATCGCGGCGTCGCGCAGCACCTTGATCAGGTTGTCGACGGACCGGCCGATGAAGTCCGCCTGCCGCATGACGTGCGGGTTGATGGCGAGGCCCGCAGGCAGCGCCGCCGTCGCTGCTGCCAGCGCGCCGTCGACCGCCTTGGTGAGCTGCAGCGTGTTGGCGCCCGGCGACTTCTGCACCGCGAGCACGACCGCCGGGCGACCGCCCTCGGCGGCCGAACCGCGCGCCGTCGCAGCGCCCACCTGTACGTCGGCGACCTGGCCGATGGTGACCGGGTGGCCGTTGCGGTGGGTGATCGTCGTCCCTCGCACGTCGGCGAGCGAACGCACGCGCCCCGTCTGGCGGATCGGCAGTTCGAGGCCGTCGACGTCGGCGAGCCAGCCAGCACCCGCGGTGGTGTGCGCGGCGCGCGCCGCGGCGACGACGTCGGCCATCGTCAGGTCGAACTGGCGCAGCGTGTCCTGGCGAACGAGCACCTGGTACTCGGCGAGTTCGCCGCCGATGACGGCGACCTGCGCCACGCCAGGCACCGCGAGCAGGCGGTTGCGCAGGTCGAACTCGGCGTAGCTGCGGACGTCGCGCGGGCTGAAGGAGCCGTCGGGCGAGTAGACCGACAGCAGCATGATCTCGCCGGTGATCGACGTGATCGGCGTGATCTCGGCGTGCGCGTCGGGCGGCAGCAGTTCGCGCGCGGCGGACAGGCGTTCGGCGACCAGCGTGCGCGCCCGGTAGATGTCCTGGCCCCAGTCGAACTCGACCCAGACCAGGGACAGGCTCGTCGCCGAAGCGCTGCGTACGCGTCGCACCGCGGGCAGGCCGCGCACGGCGACTTCGATCGCCTGCGTGACGTTGCCTTCCACTTCGTCGGCGGCGAGACCCGGACACTCGGTAAGCACCACGACGGTCGGCGCGTTGAGTTCGGGGAACACGTCGACCGGCATGCGGCCGAGTTGCCACACCGCTCCGGCGAGCACGACCCCGGCCAGGAACAGGACCAGCAGCGGGCGCTGCAGCGATTCGGCGATCAGCGAGCGGAACATCCTGGTCCTACTTGTGGTCGTCCGCGTGCCAGGTGCCGTCGGCGTGGAAGTGCCCGCCCTTCGGCGTGCCCGCACTCGTCAGCACCAGTTCGAAGGCTCCGGCGAGCACCACTTCGTCGCCGTCGACGAGGCCGCTCTTGATCTCGACCCAGCGCCCATCGTCGAGGCCCAGGTCGGCCTCGACGCGGATCACCTTGTCGGGATCGCCGGGATCGCGGCGGAAGAACACGCGGGCCAGGCCATCGGGCAGCACGGCTGCGCGCGGGATCGCGAGCTCGGCCCGCTCGGCCACGTTGGTCGTGATCGTGACGAAGCCGGTGACGCCGGGGCGGACGAACGGCGCTGCGGACGTCGGCACGACGAACACGTCGAGCGTGCGGCGCACGGGATCGGCGGCGGTCGCGAGTTGCAGCGGTCCACGCACGCGCGCAGCGGGATCGGTCGGTCCGGCCGGCGAGATCTCGCAGTCCTGGCCGTCGGCGAGCCGGCCGAGGTCGCCCTGCAGCGCGCTGGCGCGGAACCGAACGCGACCCGGGTCGAGCGTGGTCGCGACCAGGTCGTGCGCGGCGACGAACGCGCCCGGCGCTGCGCCGATCGTGTCGACGACGCCGGCGGAGCTAGCGCGCACTTCGACGACGCCAAGGTCGCGCCACCGTGCCTCGACCGGTGCGCCGAACAACGCGTGCGCCGCCGCCAGCAGCGATGCGCGTCGCGTCGCGAACGCCGCGCCGTCCGCGGTGAGCCGCGCGATGCGCGCAGTGGTTTCGGTGTGCTGCTCGGCGGCCTCGGCGATCTGCGCCTGCACCTGGGCCTGCTGCACGCGCGCTTCGGCGAGGGCCTGCGCCTGGCCGCCGACGCTGGCGTTCGTCGCGGTCAGGTTCCGCACGTGTTCCTGCATCACTTGCAGCGCCTCCTGCAGGCTCTGCTCGTGGCGCTCGTGCGCGGCGAGCAGCGGCTTGGTCGCCTCGAGGTGGGCGGCGGCGACCGTGGCTTCGGTGTCGAGATCGCCGAGCTGCCGCTGCAACGCACGCCACTCGGGGGCGTCGATCGTGAACAGCACGTCGCCGGCCGCCACCGGTTGCAGCGGTTGCACACGCAGCTCGAGCCGGCCGGCGAGCGGCGCACGATGTTCCGCGCGCGCCTGCGGCAGCGACTCGAACGCGCCGGGCAGCCGCAGCGACGAGGCGAGGCGCCGGCGCTCGACCTTCACGAACGTGATGCCGAGGTTCTTGCGGACGACGTCTGGCACGTCGATGCGGTTGCTCGGCGGATCCTGGTGCGGAGCCGGGTTCTGTTGCGGCGGCGGCGAACAGCCGGCGCCGAGCGCGGCGAGCACGGCGAGCACGGGGAAGGGGCGACCGTTCATCGGGGATCTCCTTGGGGCTGGCCGTCGGCGGGCAGGCCGCAGGCAGCGTTGAGGGCAGCGACCGCGAGCGCGTGGTCGAGCACTGCTTCCAGTCCGTGCAGCCGTGCCTCGTGGGCGCGTCCGAGCGCGTCGAGCAGCAGCAGAGGTTCGAGCTGGCCGAGCTCGGCGAGCCGGCGGCAATCGTCGACCTGCCGCTCGGCGAGCGGCACCAGTTCGCTGGCGACCTGCTGCGCCCGCGCGGCCGACGCCGCGGCCCGCTGCTCGGCGGCTGCCAGCGCGTGCACGGCTTCTTCGTGGCCCGCCCGCAGTGCCGTCGCCGCGAGGTCGCGTTCGGCGCTGGCGCGGGCGATCGCGCGGTCGTTGCCGGCCCACAGCGGCAGCGGCAGCACGAGGCCGAAGGCGGCGCGCGGCTGGGCGTCCTCTTCCTGCCAGCCCGGCGCTACCACCAGGTCGGGCCACTGTTCGCGCACCGCGAGTTCGAGCGCACGCTCGCTGCGACGGTGGGCGGCCAGCAGGCGGACGACGCGCGGCGTCGTCGCCAACGATCGGCGGCGGGCCTCGGCGTCGGCGAGGTGCGAGGTGGGTACGAGGTCCGGAACGAACGTCACGGCCGCTGCGGGATGCAGGCCGAGCAGGGCGCGCAGGGCGAGGTCGTGGGCGGCGATCGCGTCGGATGCCGCCGCATGCTCGAGTTCGCGCCGCGCGCGTTCGAGCGTGAACGCGCGCGCGTCCGGCTGCCGCAGCAGACCGTCGTCGGCGAGGCGACGGGCGACCGCTTCGAGGTCGCGCAACCGCGTGCACAGTTCGGCGAGCTGGTCGCGCCGCGCGTGCTCGGCGCTCCAACGCAGCCACGCCGCGTCGACGCCATCGACGGCGGCGCGTTCGGCCGCCCAGGCCGCGGCGATGCCCTCGTCGACGGTGGCGTCGGCGAGCGCTCGCTCGAGACCGAGCCGGCCGCTGATCGGCAGCGGCAGGGCGAGGGCGGCGCCGACCAGCCAGCGGTGCGGCACGTCGGCGAGGATGCGCGCGACGTCGAAGTGGAACTCGGGATCCGGCAGCACGCCGGCGTGCGCGGCATCGGCGGCGGCGACGCCGGCGGCGGCGCGGGCGAGTCGGCACGCAGGCTGGAAGCAGATCGCGATCCACCGCGCTTCCCGGCGGTCGATGCCGTCGGTGAGGTCGATCGCGAACGGCTCGGCGTCGGCGGGCTGCAGGGCCGCGAGGGTCGCTCTGTCCGGCAGGCGTGTGGCGAACGCGGCGGCGTGCGCGGCAAGGTCCACGGGTGCTGGCGCGTACGAGTGGCACGCGGCAGCGGCGGCGCAGACGGGCAACAGGAATCGGAGCATGCGGAGTCGGAGGTCGCGGAACGGATCGGCCCTGGCGGGCAGAACACGCGTGCGGAGCACGCGCCCGGTCCGGTTCGACTCAGAGCAGCAGCAGCGTCGTCGCGCGCAGGCGCAGGCGCCCGTCGGGGCGCGGCGGTCCGGTCGCCTGCGGCGGGCCGCGACGCAGCGTCGTCGGCGGCGCCACTACGGCGACCGTGGGCGGCAGCCACGCCGCCGCAGCGGCCGCGGCCGTGGGGGTGCCGCCCTTTGGCGGGGCGCCGAGTTCCGACGCGAACCCGAGGTGCTCGCAGTGCGGGTTGGCGGCGAGCGCATCCTGGTCGCCCTGCACGCCATCGTCGCGTGACGGCCCGCCACCGTGGGCGGCGTCGTGTTCACAGCAGGCCCCCGGCGCGTGCAGCCACTCGACGTGCGCCCGGCCGTCACCGGCCGAACAGACGACCAGCAGCCGCGGCAGGCCCGACACCACGATGGCCATGGCGATCGCCACGAGCCAGGTTGCAAGGTGTCGAGCGGCGTTCACGACGGGGGGACTCTCCGATACGGGACGGCGGCGGTCAAGGCATCGGTCCGCGTGGCGTCCCGGCTGCAGTCGAACGCGACCGTCACGGTTGCACGGTCACGACCAGCGCGTCGGAGGCGCCGAACGGCTGGCCGGCGCAGGTGTCGAGCCAGGCGAACTGCAGCGCGATGCTGGCGCCGGCGAGGGTCGCCGTCGGCGGCAGCGGCATCGGCAGCACCGCACTGCCGTAGGCGTCGACGCCGACGCCGATCGTGGTGAGGAAGGTGTTCAGATCGATCCAGGCGTCGATGCCGTGCACCGGTGTTGGCGTGGCGACCACCGCCGTCGCGGCAGCGGCGATCGCGGGAGCGCCCGCGGGGATGCCGCCGCAACTCAACGCGAACGCGGCCTCGCCGACGAACGGTCCGGAGCGCGCGCGCACGCGCGCGTTCCGTGCGCAGGCCCCGGACGGCGCGCCGTGCCGCGCCGTGCCGACAGGCAGTGCGGCGAGCTGGACGCAGAAGGCGTCGCCGCCGCCGCTGTAGGCCGTGCCGCCCGGCGTGATCGGGAAGGTGCTCGACCACGTGTGCCCGGTCACGACCAACTCGCCGCTGGCGTGCTGCTGCACGTCGACGGCCCATTCACTGGACTGCGCGCCCACCGTCGTCGCGTACTCGACCACGCTGCCGTCGCCGCTGGCGACGACGAGCCACCCGTCCTCGGTCTGCACGGTCGTCTTGTAGGCACCGCGCGTCAGCGGTGCGTTCGCCGACTGCGTCGACCCCACGGCCGCCACGCGGCCGCCGCCGAGGTCGACGCACCGTTCGAAGCGGTCGTTGCTGCCGCCGCCGTAGTAGCTGGCCCACAGGCTCGTGGTGCCGTCGCCCGACAGCTTCCACAAGAACGCGTCGCGCGCGCCGAAGTGCTGCGGGCCGAAGACGCCGGCCGATGTCGGCAGGCCTGGCCCGTCGATCTGGCCGCTGAACGTCAACGTGCCATCGGCGTGGGCGACCATGCCGCGCACGTACTCGTTGTTCGGCGTGCCGAGGTACGTGCACCAGCGCAGCGTCGAGCAGGTGCGATCGAAGCGCGCCGCGAAGCCGTCGGCGAAGTGCTCGGTGCCGCCGTTGTAGGTGGTGTCGTAGGCGCCCGGCGTCGCCAGCCCCACGGCCGAGTCGGTCGGTCCGGCCACGACGATGTCGTCGTCCGGCGTGATCGCCATGGCGTGGCAGTACTCTTCGTGGTCGCTGCCGCCGGCGTAGGTCGATCCGACCAGCGAGCCGCCATCGGCGGCGAAGCGCGTCACGAAGTAGTCGCTGTAGCCGACGCGCGTCGAACGGTGGGCCCCGGGCGTGACCGGGAAGTTGAGGCTGTGCACGTGGCCGCTGACCGCGACCTCGCCGTTCGCCGCGATCGCCATCGACGACGGATACTCGAGCATCGCGCCGCCGAGGAACGAGCTCCACACCAGGCTCTGGCCGTTGGCTGCGAGGCGGGTGACGAAGATGTCGCCGCCGCCGTACTGGTAGCCGTCGCCGGTGCCGTTGTGCGTGGTGTCGAAGGCACCGGCCGTGGTCGGGAAGTCGGTCGACGACGTCCAGCCGGTGACCACGACGTCGTTGCCGATCGTGCCGGCGGCGACCATGCGGTCGTTCTCGGCGCCGCCGAGGTACGTGCACCAGAGCAACGCGCCGTTCGCCGCTGCGAGCCGCGCGACGAAGCCGTCGCCGACGGCGAACGGCACCGGGTTGGCGCCGTTGTAGGTCGGGTCGAAGGCGCCTGCCGTTCCCGGCAACGTGGTCGACTGCGTCGAGCCGGTGACGAACGTGTCGCCGTTGGCGGCGACGGCCACGCCGTACGGTGTGTCGTAGCCGCCGCTGCCGAAGGTCGTCGACCAGCGCAGGTCCGGATCGATGAACAGTGGTTCGCCCGCATCGCGCATCGGGGCGTGGAAGCCGTAGCGACGTCCGCCGCGCAGCTCGAAGGTGCATGGCACGGAGCGGCGGTCGGCGGCTGCCCCGACGAAGGCGATCGGCGCCGACTGTCGCAGTTCGCCGCCCGCGGCGGTGAGCACGAGTTCGCCGGTGCGTGCGTCGATCGCCAGACGTTCCACGCCGCGGACCTCGAACTCGACCGCAGCGAGGTCGGCGCCAGGACCGACGTGGAGGTCGTAGGCGAAACCGTCGCCCCTGGCGGCAGCGCGCAGTTCGAGATCGACGTCGGGCGCGACGGCCAACTGGCGCACACGCGTGTGCACGGGAACGGCGTGCACGTGCCGATCGGGATCGGCGCCGAACAGGAAGTGGCACTCCGTTCCTGTCGCCTCGCCGGCGCTCGATGCAGTGGCGGCGCCGGTGTGCACCGCGATCGCCACATCGCCGCGGCCGGTGCGGAAGCCGTCGCGCGTGACGTGCAGCCAGGTGCCCTGCGTCGCTGCGGCGAAGAGCGCGGTCGATGCCCATTGCCCGTGGTTTGCGACGAAGCCGCGCACCGGCCCGAGGTCGACGGGCACCGGCCTCGCTGCCCGTTCCGTCCGTGGTCCGACGGCGGTGATGACGGCGGCGACGGCGGCGGCGATCGACGTGGCGACGAGAAGCTGGCGCATGCAGACCTCCTTCGCCACAGCCTAGCGGCGCGCGAGGCACTGCGCCGGTATCGAGGACGTCATTCGCCGGTCCGGCGCTCGCGCCGATCCGCGCGGTGCCGTAGACCAGCGACCCCGAGGTCCGCCATGCACCGAACCACGCGCCTGTTCGTTCCCGTCCTGCTCCCGCTCGCGCTCGCCGCGCAGGCACCCCCGGCCGTCGCCGATCCGAACGCCGTCGACGAGGCGGCGGTCGCCTTCTTCCTGGAGGAAGGGCTGCAGCGTTCGCAGGTGATGGAGCACCTGAGCTGGTTGTGCGACGTCTACGGTCCGCGCGTCACCGGCTCGCCGAACATGCGGCGGGCGCAGCGGTGGGCGACGCAGACGTTCAGCGCGATGGGCATGACGGCGCGCAGGGAGTCGTGGGGGCCGTTCGGGCGTGGGTGGCGCTGCGACCACGTGACGATGGCCGTCGTCGGCGAGAACCCGTGGCCGGTGATCGCCTACCCGAAGGTCTGGTCGCCGGGCGTCGACGGGCGCATCGAGGCCGAGGTCGTGCACGTGGCGGCGCTGACGAAGGAACAACTTCTGGCGACCGACCTGACCGGCAAGGTCGCGCTGGTCGACGACGTGCGGCCGATCAGCGAGCCGTTCGACGGCTACAGCAAGCGGCTCGAGGAGAAGGACCTGCTGCGGCTCGCCGACCAGCAGGCTGCCGAGGTGCAGCGGCCGGCGGATCGCGCCGCCGCGGCGCGCGGCGACAACGACTTCCGCATGGGCTTCCAGCGCAGCGAGGAGATGCGGCGCATCGTGCAGCAGAAGCGGCCGCTGGCGATGATCGATCGCGCAGCGAAGGGCGACTACGGCACCGTGTTCGTGCAGGGAGCGAGTGCCGTGCCGAAGCCCGATGCCGCACCCGGTGCGCGGGCCAGCGCACGCGACGTGGATGCCGACGTGATCCCGCAGTTCACGATCGCGGTCGAGCACTACAACCGCATGTGCCGGTTGCTGCAGAAGGGGCTGCCCGTGCGCGTGGCTCTCGAGTTGCGCGTGACGTTCTTCACCGACGACCTGAACGACACGAACGTCGTCGCCGACCTCGCCGGCGGGGATCCGGTGCTCGGCGGTGAGTTCGCGATGCTCGGCGCCCACATCGACAGCTGGCAATCCGGCACCGGCACGACCGACAATGGCTGCGGCAGTGCGGTGGTGATCGAAGCGAGCCGGCTGATCAGCGCGTGGAGCAAGAAGAGCGGCGTCAAGCCGCGGCGCACCGTGCGCGCCTGCCTGTGGAGCGGCGAGGAGCAGGGCCTGCTCGGTTCGCGCGCGTTCGTCGCCGAGCATCTGGGCACCGCGGCCGAGCCGAAGCCCGGGCACGAGAAGGTCGCCGGCTACTTCAACCTCGACAACGGCACGGGCCGGATCCGCGGCGTCTACCTGCAGGGCAACGACGCCGTCGCACCGATCTTCCGGCGCTGGCTGCGGCCGTTCCACGCGCACGGCGCGTCGACGCTGACCCTCGACGACACCGGCGGCACCGACCACCTCGCGTTCCATGGCGTCGGCGTGCCGGGGTTCCAGTTCATCCAGGATCCCGTCAGCTACAGCACGCGCACGCACCACAGCAACATGGACGTCTGGGACCATGCGGTCGCCGACGACCTGAAGCAGGCATCGGTGATCATGGCGAGCTTCGTCTGGCACACCGCGCAGCGCGACGAACGACTGCCGCGGCACCAGGTCGCGCCGCGCGAGGGTCGGCCGGGCCGGCCGGGCGGCGCGGGCAACGGAGGGCGCTGAGTGCGTCGTGGGTGGGCGAGCCTCTTGGTGCTGGCCGCCGCCTGCGCCACGCCTCCGACGTCGCTGCCGGTGCGCGGCGACCTGCCGCGCACGATCGCCATCTGGCCCGACGTCGGCGCCGAGTTCGCAGCGGCGCGCGCCCTGCTGCTGACGGGCCTCGAGCCCGCGCTGCGCGCCCGCGGCTACAGCGTCGTGCCGGCCGACGTCGCCGCCGAACTGCTCCGCGCCGCCTCGCCCGACGGCAGGCGCCCGACGCCGGCGGCCAGCGGTCGCGTGCTCGCCGCCGAAGCGGTGCTGCAACTCGTGCCCAACGACTTCGGCGTCGTCGGCGTGGATCCGCTGCGTGAAGCGACCTGGGATCTCGAGTGGCGCCTGGTGTCGACGCAGGGTGCTGGAATCGTCTGGTCGTGCCCGCAGCGCGGCAGTTGGCGGCGCGCGACGGACGACGGCCGGGATCCGCATCGTGCACTCGACGCTCCGCCCGAGGTGGTGCCGTTCGGCGGCGGGCCGCGCAACTGGCGCGACGCCGCGGAACTGGTCGCTGCCTTGCACCGGCAAGCCCTCTCGCGGCTGCCGTCGAGGCCACGATGAACGTTCCTGTCGTGCCGTATCCGGGGCTCGTCGTGCCCACGCTGGCCGTCGCGTTCCCGCGTGCGCTCGGCGACGTGCCGGTGCCCGCCTGGCTGCTCGCTCTGCTCGCCATCGACGGGCAAGCGCCGCTGCGCTCGAACGACCTGGTGCGGGCGGCCGTGCGCGACGTGTTGCGAGTCCACGGCTACCGGCCGACCGGCCGCGGCAAGCCGTCGTCCGAGTACCTGCGCTCGGCGATCGAGCAAGGCAAGCTCGGCTCGATCAACGCCGCCGTCGACGCCGGCAACGTGGTGTCCCTGCACTCGGGCCTGCCGATCAGCGTGGTCGATCGCGATTGCCTGCGCGGGCCGCCGCGCATCGACGTGCCGGGGCCTGGCGCCTGCTACGTGTTCAACCGCAGCGGCCAGACGATCGACGTGGCGGGCCTCGTCTCCCTGCACGACGACGAGGGGCCGTGCGCCAACGCCGTGAAGGACGCGCAGCGCACGAAGACGAGCCCGGCGACGACGCGGGTGCTGGCGATCGTGTGGGGGGCCACCGATCCCGACCCTGGGCATGCGGCAGCGACGGCTGCCTGGCTGCGCGACGTCTTCGTGCGGCTCGGCGCCGCGGTCGACTGACCGTCAGCCGGCCATCCAGCGAGCGTGGGCTTCGCCGGTGGTCGCGAGGTAGTCCGGGCGGACCCGGTCGCGCAGGAACACGGCGTAGAGCGCCTGCACGATCTCGTGCAGTGCGAGCCAGTTCGCGGCGCGGTCGGCGGTGCGGTCGACGTCGGATTCACACTCCTCGGCGTCCTCGGGCAGCCGGACGCCGCCCAACGTCAGGGTCGCGGCGTCGAGCGTCGTGGTCCACTGCCGCGAACCCTCGGCCACCAGCAAGCGGGCCTTGGCGAGGCGGTGCCCCTGGCGGAGCGCAGTGCGTGCCTCGGCGGTGCGTGTCGGCAGGCCGCGGCGCAAGGTCTGCTGCGTCTCGTCGTCGCTGCCTGCCGCGAAGGCGAGGAAGTCGTCGAGCGCCACGCCGACGACGCGACCGCCCGGCAGCGTGAACTCGCCGCCGTCGGTCTCCCAGCGGAACCACAGCCAGGTCAGGAACTCCTCGCCGAGGAAGCCGTGCGTCGCGATTGCCTGGTCGGGCGTGTTCATGCGTCCTCCACAGCGGCGCCCGGAGCGATACGGGTCGTCGTCGTCCGTGCGATCGTTCCCGCCTTCTCGTGCCGCGGCCAGCGCACCGGTTCGAGGCGCTCGAGCCGGTGCGCCGCCTCGTTGCCGAGCCCGGCGCGCAGGCCCGCGACGAGCGGATTGCTGCGCTCGAGCGGCAGGCCGAAGGTCTCGAAGAACAGCTTGCCGAACACCTCGCGTGCGTTCTTGCTGCTCGCGAACAGCATCACGGTGCGCCGTTCGTGCCACAGCAGCGCGTCGACGAGCGTGATCGTCGGCAAGACGCGCGGCAACAGCGTCTCGGTGAGGTCGTCCTTGAGCTCGCGGCGTTCGCGGGCCGACAGCTTCTTGCCGCGCGCCTTCTCGGCGGCGTCGCGCCGGATCTGCAGCCACTTCATCGGCAGCTTCTTCTTGTCGATGCGGAAGCGCAGCCAGGTGCCGTTGCCGCCGTCGAGGTCCTCGGACGCGAAGCTGTCGCCGGTCGGATCGAGCGGCGTCACCCAGCCGACGGACACTTCCTCGCTGGCCGCGGTCTCGATGCTGCGGAACCGGCGCTGCTGCAGGGCGGCTGCGAAGGCCGCGTCGCGCGGATCGGTCAGCTCACCGTGCCAATGGAACAGGACGATGCTGCCGCTCTTCCGGAGCGCGGCCATGGGAACTCCCGGGTGTCGAGCGAAGGGGGCGAGGCAGCGAAACGCGGCGGCAGATCAGCCGCCGGTCTTCTCTTGCTTCTTGGGCTCTTGCTTCTTGGCCTCTTCCTTCTTGGGCTCGTCCTTCTTGGGCTCTTCTTGCACCTTGATCGGTGCACCGCCTGGCGTGTCGCCCATGTCGACCCCCAGGGCTTCGAGTTGCTTGCGCAGTTCGTTCGCCCGCGCGCGCAACGGCCCGGCCTTCTGCAGCGACGCTTCATCGCCCGCCTCGAGCAGATGGCCGATGTCGGCGTCGAGCTGCGAGATCTCCGCCATGATCTTGCCGGTGGGGCTTTCCTGGAACGGCACCGGCGTGACGTGGCGCGTGAAGAACGTCGGCAGCATGTCGAGGACCGCCTGATCGCGGACCAGGATGTCGACTTGCCCCGTGTTCATCGCCGCGTGGACGTTCTGGATGGCCCCGAGTTCGGTGGTGTAGGGGACCAACACCACGGTGCCGGTCCGCCGATCGGGAGCGGGTGGCGTGCCCTTCTCGGCGCTGTCGATCTGCAGCAACACGAGCCCGTTCAGGTGGCGGAACGGCTGGGCCCGCTTCCCGACCTCGGTCGAGAACGCCGCGATCTCCAGCCTCGCTCCGAACGCCGAATTGCGCGTGATGTTGACCGCGCCGCCGGGCGCGGCGCCCGAGATCGTGCCGACCGACTTGGCGAGTTCGGTCATCGACTTGCCGGCGGCGACCTGGGCCTCGACGTCGGCCATGCGCTCTGCGACGTCGGAGTCGGGGAAGTGCGAGGCGAACACTTCCGTGCGGATCAACTCGTACAGCGCCCGTTGCGCCCGCATCTTCTCGTCGGGCTGGCCCGGCGAATCGGCGAGCCACTGCATGAGGTCGTCGAACGCCCGCTGCGAGATGGCGCGGCCGTTCGCCGCCAGCATCGTGCCGGTGGGGTGGTTCGCCATCTCTTCCGGCGTGGCGATGCGCGCCAACCTCGGCTTGGTGTCGGGAGCGGCCGTCGGAACGGGTGCCGGTGCCGCCCGGTTGCTGCCCGCGTCGATCGAGCGGAACGACTGCGGCTTGCCGGTGAGCTTGTCGGCCAGGAGCCGCTTCTGGTTCTTGCCGCGATCCTGCACGTAGCGGATCTCGCGCAGCAGCCGCTCCTTCTCGGCCGCAAGGTCTGCGGCCTCCTGCTCCGGCGACTTCGGCTTCGCCTTGTCGGGGTCCTGCGCGGCGGGCACTGGCTGGCCGATGGGCGGCACCAGTGGATTCGTGGGGATCTGGGCGGTGGCGAGGCCTGCAGTCAGCAGGAGGACGGTGGCTGGGCGGAGGACCATGGTGGAACTCGTTTGGCGAGCCGGCTCGCGGCTGGCGGGGCAAGCATGAAACCGGCATCCGGCGCAGGCTGCAAGTGGCAGCCGTGGCTCGGACGCAGTTGCCCTTGGGACGTCGGCTGCGACGTCGCCGCTAACCGCCGCCGCCACGGCCACCGGCGCCGCCGTTGCCACCGGCGCCGCCGCGGCCGCCGAGCCGTCGCGCGTCCGGCGACCGCGGTGGCAGCTCGAGCTTGCCGAGCAACTCGCGTTCGCGATCGAGCAAGTGCTGCTCCTCCTTCTCCGCCGCCGCGAGGTCCTTCTCCGCCTCGGTCTTCTTCGCCTTGTCGGCGCCGGCCTTGGCGTGTCGTTCCTTGGCGATCTGCTTCTTGCCGAGCGCTTGCTCGAGATCGCGCACGAAGCCGCCGTAGTCCTTGGCGAACGCCGTCAACGATGGCTTGACGACGCCGCGCGCCGCCGCGACGAGCGCGTCCTCGAGCGACTTCGGGCTCGCCTTGTAGCCCGACATCGCGACGACATCGGCGGCCTTGCCAGTCTTGTCGAACACGACGAACGCCGGCGCCTGCTTCTGGAACTTGGCGGCCAGCAGCGGCTCGGTGCGCAGGTCGATGCGGCCGCAGTGGAAGCAACGCAGCATGATCCCGAGTTCGTCGCCGCCGAGCACCGTGCGTTCGAACTGCTCGCGCACCGTCGCTTCGTCGCTGCTGTCGACCAGGTAGAGCACGGCGAGCTGGCCGCGGCCTGTTGCGGCGCGAACGAGGTCGGTCTGGGCGAGGTCGCCGGCCTGGTCGCCGGACGGCAGCGGGCCCTTGACGTCGGTGAAGAAGGCGCCGACGCGGTTCTGGATCTCCTCGGCGCGGCCGCGGCCGCGACCTTGCGCGGTTGCTGGTGCCAGCGCGAGGAAGAGAGCGGCAGCCAACGACGAGAACGTGGCGAGGTGCATGTGTGACCTGGGCGCGCTTGGGCGGGCGCGACGATCACGGATTCTGGCCGGTGGCCGGTAGGTGCCAGCAGGTCGCCCTGCATCACGTTCGTATCAGGGCGCGACGGCGAGCGCGCGGCGCCGCAGGCCATCGCTCGGCGTGAAGCGTGGCGCGGTCCGCGCCAGCGCATCGAGCGCTGCGGTGATCGTGCGCAGACCCTCGCGTGCGGCGAACTGCGTGATGCCGCCGGTGTGCGGCGGGAAGCCCATGCCGAGCACCAGGGCCAGGTCGAGGTCGCCTTCGTCCAGCGCGACGCCCGCATCGAGGCAGCGGTAGGCCTCGTCGACGAGCGGGTAGATCAGGCGCTGCACGAGTTCGCTGCGGCTGGCGGTGCGTGCCGGCACGCCGCCGCACGCGCGCAGCATCGCCACGATCGCGCGGCCGGGCCCCGGGCCAGCACCGTCCTTGCCGTAGAGGCCGCCGCCGGACTTGCGGCCGAGCACCTTCGCGTTGCTCATCGCGGCGAACAACTCGCTCGGCTGCATGCGGTCGGGGAATGCCGCGTGCATGACGGCGCTGACCTTCGCGGCGACGTCGAACCCGATCTCGTCGAGCAAGCGGCACGGGCCCATCGGCATGCCGAAGTCGAGCATCGCGGCGTCGATCGCTTGCGCACTCGTGCCCTCGAGCAGCAGGCGCGCGGCTTCGTTCACGTACGGCGCGAGGCAGCGGTTGACCAGGAAGCCCGGGGCGTCGGCGACGACGACCGGCACCTTGCCGAGGCGCAGCGCCAGGCGGCAGGCGGTCGCGACCGTCGCATCGCTCGTCGCCTTGCCGCGGATCACCTCGACCAGCGGCATCTTCTCGGGCGGGTTGAAGAAGTGGATGCCGACGACGCGTTCGGGGTTGGGCACGGTCTCGGCCATCGCCGCGATCGACAGTGAGCTGGTGTTGGTCGCTGCCACCGCAGTCGCCGGCAGACCACGCGCGACGGCGTCGGCGAGCAGCCGCTGCTTCTGGCCCAGGTCCTCGACCACGGCTTCGAGCCACAGATCCGTCGTCGTCAGTTGGCCGGCGTCGGTGCCGACGGCGAGGTGGTCCTGCGCGGCCGTGACCTCGTGCGCAGCGAGCTGGCCGCGGCGGGCCTTCTGCTGCAGCGTCTGCTGCAGGCGCGCCTTGGCGCGGGCCAGCGGGGCGAGGTCGACGTCGACGAGTCGCGTCCACGTGCCCTTCTCGGCGAGCAGGCCGGCGATGCCAGCACCCATCACGCCACCGCCGACCACGACGGCGCGTGTGCAGTCCGTGGCGCCAGCACCGCGGCCGAGGCGCTTCTTGCGTTCGCCGAGCACGAACAAGTGCACGAGCCCACGGCACGCCGACGTCACCACCAACTCGCCGAGTGCCTGTGCTTCGGCTGCGGCGTGCTCCGCGATCGGCCGCGTGAACGCACGCACGCAGCTCTGCAGTGCTTCGGCAGGTGCGGGCAGGAAGCGGGCGGGGCCGGTGCGCAGCGCCTTCGCCGCGCGCGCGGCGACGAGCGCGCGCAGCGGCGTCTGGCTCGTCCACCACGCCAGGCCGCGCAGCGCGCGCGGCGCCGATGGCCGGCCCGCGGCGGCGAGTTGTTCGCAGCGTTCGCGCGCGATCTGCAGCAGCCGGCAGCTCGGCGCCACGCGATCGACGACGCCGGCCTTCTTCGCCTGGCGCGACCGCAGCGTGCGGCCGCGCAGCACGAGATCGAGCGCCTGCGGCAGGCCGACCAGGCGCGGCAGCGTCCAGGTGCCGCCGAAGCCGGGCAGGATGCCGAGCTTGACCTCGGGCAGGCCGAGCTGCGTCGAGGCGTGCTCGCTGGCGATGCGCGCATCGCACCACAGCGCGAGCTCGAGCCCGCCGCCGAGGCACGGGCCTTCGATGGCGGCGACGACCGGCACGCGCAGCGTGCTGCACCGCGCGAACACCGCGCGACCGCGTGCCGCCGCCACAGCACCCTCGTCGGCGGTGCGTACGCCTTGGATCAACGCGAGGTCGGCGCCGGCGCAGAACATCGCCGGCCCAGGACCCGTGACGATCAGGCCGCGCACGGTTCCCGCCGCGGCCAGGGCCTCGACGTCGTCCAGCGCCTGCGCGATCGCGTCGAGTCGCCCGCTGGTGATGGTCACGACGCTCTCGTCGGGTCCGCCGAGCCGCAGCGTGGCGATGCCGTCCTCGTGCGTGAGCACGACTCGAGGGGGTGCCGGTGCCACGCGCGGCGTGCCGCCTGGGGTGTCGATGCGTGTGGTCATGCGGCCTCCAGGACGACGGCCTGGCCCTGGCCGCCGCCGATGCACAGGGCGGCGAGGCCGTGCCGCCGGCCGCGCAGCCGCAGTTCGTGGGCGAGCGTCAGCAGCAGGCGCGCGCCCGTGGCGGCGATCGGGTGACCGAGCGCGATCGCGCCGCCGTGCACGTTCAGGAGCTCGGGGTCGATCGCGCCCAGTGCCTGCCGCAGGCCGAGTTCGCGCCGGCACCACTCGTCGTCGGCGAACGCGCGGCAACACGCGAGCACCTGCGCGGCGAACGCTTCGTTGATCTCGAACAGGTCGAGGTCGTCGAACGTCAGCCCGGCCTGCGCCAGCGCATCGGGCGTCGCGTGGACCGGTCCGAGCCCCATCGCCGCCGGCGCCAGTCCGGCGGTCGCGGCCCCGCGCACGATCGCGAGCGGCTGCAGGCCATGCCGGCGGCAGGCGGGCAGCGTCGCGCACAGCAGCGCCACCGCTCCGTCGGTGAGCTGGCAGCTGTTGCCAACGGTGACCTCGCCATCGCGGCGATCGAACGCCGGCGCCAGCTTCGCCAGCGCGCCCATCGACTGGGCCTGGCGCACGCCGTCGTCGGCGCCCACGGCCGCCGCGAACGAAGGTGGTGCGACGATCGGCGCGATTTCGCGGGCGAAGCGCCCTTGCTGCGCGGCGGCGGCGCGCACGTGGCTCTGCAGCGCGAAGGCGTCCATCGCCGCACGGTCGATCCCGAAGTCGCGCGCGAGCTGCTCGGCGGTGTCGCCCATGCGCAATCCGGTGGTCGGGTCGGTCAGCCCCTCGAGCACGGCGACTCGCGGCCGCAGCGCGCGCGGCCGCAGCGTCGCCAGCGCGGCGATTCGCTGGCGCAGCGACTTCGCGCGGCCGAGCCTCGTGAACATGCGCACGAGGTCGCTGCCCATCAGCAGCGGGTAGTTGCTCATCGACTCGGCGCCGCCGACGAGGAACACCTCGCCTTCGCCCGCCGCGGCCTTCTGGCGCGCCTGCAGCACCGCCTCGAGGCCCGACCCGCAGTTGCGCATCACGGTGACCGCCGGCGTGGCGACCGGGAGCCCGGCGCGCAGCGTCGCGACGCGGGCGACGTTCGCTTCGCGCGGATCGGGCCCGGCACAGCCGAGGATCACCTCGTCGATCGCATCGGCGCGGATCGGCACGCGATCGAGCAACTCGCGGAAGACGTGGGCCGCGAGGTCGGCGGCGAACGCGCCTTGCAGCGCGCCGCCCGCCTTGCAGAACGGCGTGCGCACGCCGGCCACGATCGCCAGGTCCTTGCTCGTGTCCGGCTTCATGCCTTGGGCCTGCCGTCGACGAAGCGGCGCTCCTTCATCTCGGTCTCCATGCCGATCTTCTTCAGCATCGAGTCGAGCTCGAGGAAGCGCACGTGGTTGGGCGACAGCTCGAGACGCGACAGGAACAGCTCACGCACACGCGCGGCGGCGGGTTCGGGCTGGCTGCCGGCGCGCAGCGCCAGATGGACGGTCAGCTCGTCGAGTTCGAGCGGGTCGTCGTCCTTCTTGCGCAGTTCGATCTGCCACTCTTCGACCTCCGGCATGCTGCCGAGCAGCACCGCGCAGTCCTCGAGGTTGACCAGCGTGCCCTTCACCTTGAGCAGCTGCAGGTCCTTCAGGCTCGACTCGCGCGTCAGGTCGCTGCTGATGCGCGGCACGGTGCGGCCACAGTGCGGGCACGGCCCGTACTGCAGGCCGCCGCGCACGCGGTCGCCGGTGCGGTAGCGGAACACCGTGCTGGCGCGCGCGTGCAGCGGCGTGAACACCAGTTCGCCGTCGTGGCCTTCGGGCACGACTTCGCCGGTCGCCGGGTCGATCACTTCGAAGACGGCGAGGTCGGGGTAGGTGTGGTAGCCGGTGTAGGCGTTGTCCGGCGTCGGGCACTCGGCGAACGCCATGCGCGCCTCGGTGAAGCCGTAGGTGCCGAACACGCGCACGTCGCGCGCGCCGAGCTGGTCGAGCAGGGCGGTGATCTTCGCCTTCAACCCGGGCGGCACGCGTTCGGCGCCGAGCACGACGCAGCGCAGCGACGACAGGTCGAGCCGTTCGGCGACCGCGCGGCGCAGCAGGTGGTAGACGTAGCCCGGCACGCCGATCAGCGCGTCGGCGCGCAGCCGTGTCAGTGCGCGCAGGTCGCCGCTGCTTCCCATCACCTTCCCGCCGCCCGTCGACAGCGCCATCATCCCGGTCGCCTGGCCGGCGAAGAACACCTGCCAGAACGCGAGATGCGGCGCGTACGGGAACACGTTGGCGATCCGGTACTCGCGGTCGAGCCCCATCACGTCGACGAGGCGCGCCCCGGTCGTGTGCAGGTTGGCGATGTCGTGCGGCGAGTAGAAGAACGGCACCGGCTCGGCGGAGCGGCCGGTCGTGAAGGTCATGAAGCACGGCGCGAACTCGTCGCGCACGCGCTGCCGCGCCGCCGCGCCGCCGTGCGTCCACTTCTGCCAGAGCAGCGGCAGCTTCTTGCCGAGCGGCCACGACGCGCGGATCGACTCGGGGGTGGGCTGCAGGATGAACTGCTTGAACTTCTGCGGGTCGTCGGGCCCCGGCAGCAGGTCGCGCTTCTGCGTGAACGGCAGCCGCCGCAGGTCGTCGACGGTTCGGACCTGCTCCGGCCGGACCCCGGCCGCGTCGAACAGTCGCCGGTAGTACGGCGAGAACGGGTACAGGTATTCGCGGACGTAGCGCGCGAGCAGCGCGTCCTGCAGCGAGCGCTGCTCGCCGCGTCCGAGCCGCTGCAGGCGAAGCCAACCGGTCATTCGTGTACGCGTCTCCCTGGTGTCCTTGGTACTAGTTGTCGGACGCGCGCAGTTGCCGCCTTCAGGCAACCTCGGAACCCGGCCGATCTAGAAGCCACGGCGCGGTCCCGTTGCGGGTCGGCGCGGTTCTCGAACATGCCGAACGCGCACTCCGTCCCGGCCCGCCCGCGCAAGACGGTGCTCGTGCTCGGCGGCGGCGGCATGCGCGGCTTCTGCCACATCGGCATCGTTCGCGCGATCGAACGCCTCGGCATCCCGATCGACGAAGTCATCGGCACCAGCATGGGGGCGGTGATGGCGGGCCTGTTCGCGGCCGGGCGCGACAGCCACGAGATGGAAGTCGCCGCGCGCGAGATCTCGCTGAAGGACTACTTCCGGCTCAACCTGCTGAAGTTCCTGGTGCGCGGCTACCGGCACGCGTCGGTCTACAAGGGCCGCACGTTCCACGAGCTGCTGCGGAAGTGGCTGCCGCACGGGCGCTTCGCCGACCTGAAGAAGCCGTTCTTCTGCAACGCGCTGTCGTTGACCACCGGCGCCTCGCGGTTCTTCGGCATGCCCGGCGCCGTCGACGTGCCGGTCGCCGACGCGGTCTACGCCAGTGCCTGCCT
>CALFZH010000049.1:0-8171 GCA_937952215.1 uncultured bacterium | reverse complement strand
ACCCGGCTCCCCGCCCCCAGCCGTCGCCACGCTTCGATCCGCCGAGCCCCACCAGCCGTTCGACGCCGCGCTCGCAACCAGCACCGCGCCCGACGGCGCAGCCGTCACCACGACCGACGCCGGGCGCGAGCCCCGCGCCATCCCGTGGTTACCCGACGCCGCGCACGACGACGCGTGGCGACAGCCGGCCGCCGACGACCAGCCAACCGAGCACCAGCCGACCCAGCGGCGGCACGATCACCCGCCCGACCGTGCAGCCCAGCCCGACGCCCCGCCCCTCGGCCGCGAGTGACGACGTGGTGAGCCGCCCGCAGCCTGGCGCAGTCGACTCGCGCTACCGCCCCGGCCGCGAGCCGGTGCGCACGCCGGTCGCCGACCAACCGACGGTGCGCCCGGCGACGCCGAGTTCCGCGCGCCCGGCACCGTCCGCCTCGCCGGCGCCGCGCCGCCAGCCGCCCACGACGAACCGCTACGTCCCGCGCGACACCACGGCCCCCGCCGCGCACCGGCCCGACTCGACGGTCACGGCGCCGAACGCCCGGCCGCGTCCGACGACCCGCTCCACGGCGCCCGTCGCGACGCTCCGCCCCGTCACCCCGAGCTTGTCGACGCGCCGGCCGGTGACGCCAACACTCGCCGGCCCACGCAGCAGCGCCCGTTCGTTCAGCAGCAGCCTCGTCGCGCGCGCCGGGTCGCACTACCGCCCGCACTACTACCGCGGCGACCACTGGTACCACTGCAACACGTCGCTGTGGCACGGCTACTGGAACCCGTCGCACTGCCACTCGACGTGGAACCACTACGGCTGGTCGTTCGGCGTCGGCTGCTCGACGTTCTCGTGGAGCATCAGCCTCTGGCAGCCCTTCTGGTACTGCCGCCGCAGCTACTGGGACTGGTGCTACCAGGACGCGCTGTGGTCGTCGTGGTCGCAGCCGTACTACTCGACCTGGTGGTGGTACCCGACGACGACCTACTGCCCTACCTACCTGTCGGTGCCGAGCACGGTCGTCGTCTACGAGAGCGCGCCCGCCGCAGCCCCCGCCCCCGCACCCGAAGTGGTCGTCGCGCGCAGCAGCGTGGTCGAAGCCGCGCGCGGCGCGCCAGCAGCCGGCACCGAAGAACTGTCGGCCGGCCTCGCCAAGAAGTACGTCGAGCTCGGCGACTTCTACTTCCGCGCCGACCGCTTCCGTGACGCCGCCGAAGCGTACGGCAAGGCGCGCAGCTACGCGCCGGACGACGCCGGCGTGCACTTCGTCCTGGCCGACGCCGTGTTCGCCGACGGCGACTGGCACTACGCGGCGTTCCTGATCACCGAAGGCCTGCGGCTCGATCCGGCGCTGGCCTCGGCCGACACCGACAAGCGCACGTTCTACGGCGATGCCAAGGCCTTCGCCGCGCAGATGCAGGCGCTCGACGCCTACCTCGCGAAGGCGCCCTACGACGCCCAGGCGCACTTCGTGCGCGGCTACAACCTGGCGTTCAGCGGCGATCCGATGCAGGCCCTGGCGGCGTTCCGGCGCGTGCTCGAGATCGAACCCGGCCATCGCGGCGCGACGACGTTCGTGGACGCGCTGCAGGCCAAGGCCGCCGCACCCGCGGCGCGCTGAACGCACCTCGCGGTCGCCTGGCGCGGAACGGCTCGCTACGCTGTTCCGCCGAATGCCACGCCGTATCGACAGCTACCTGCGGGACCTCGTCGCCGAGGAGAAGTTCGCGTTCTACGAAGCAGTGCGCGACTTCGGCGACGCCGAGATCGCGCCGCACCTGCTGCACTGGGAACGTGAGCACCGCCTGGTGCCCGACGAGTGCATCCGCGCGATGGGCGACCTCGGACTGTTCGGCCTGCCGATCGCCGAGGAGTACGGCGGCCAGGGCGGGGACCACACCGACCTCGTGCTGATGGGCCTCGCGATCGGCTACCACAGCCAGGCGGTCGCCATCACGCCAGGCGCGGCGATCTCGCTCGGCGCGAAGCCCCTGCAGCTCTGCGGCACCGCCGCGCAGAAGCAGGCGCACCTGCCGGCGCTGGCGAAGGGCGAGCGCATGTTCGTGTTCGGCCTGTCCGAACCCGGCCGCGGCAGCGACGCGGCGAACCCCCAGGTCACCGCGACGAAGCGCGGCGATCGCTGGGTCATCAACGGCGAGAAGTGCTGGTCGACCAACGCGCGCTGGGCGAGCCACGTCGTCGTGCATGCCCTGACCAACCCGGACGCCCCCAACGGCAAGCGCTCGACGTGCTTCATCGTGCCGATGCAGCAGACCGGCGTCTTCTACCAGGAGATGCAGGGCAAGCGGGTCTGGGAGCAATCCTCGACCGGCTCGATCATGTTCGAGAACGTCGAGGTCGGCGACGACGCGATCCTCGGCGCCGCCAACGACGGCTTCAAAGTGATGGTCACGACGCTGAACGGCGGCCGGCTGTTCATCGCCTCACTGGCGCTCGCGTCGCTCGCGTTCGCGCTCGACAAGTGCCGGGTCTACGCCGAGGAACGCATCCAGTTCGACGACAAGCCGATCGGCCGTTTCCAGCGCGTGCAGGACGTGATCGTCGACATGGACATCGCGCTCGAACGCGGGCTGACCTGGCTGCTGCACTGCTGCCGCCTCTACGAGCAGAACCGCCTGTCGCGCGAACAGGCGGCGAAGGTCAAGGTCGACTGCAGCCGCACCGCGAGCGAACTGGTCGCGCTGGCGATGGAGGTCTGCGGCGGCGTGGCGTGCTTCGACGAGTTCGGCCTGATCCGCCACCACAACGACCTGTTCGTGACGCGCGTCGGCGAAGGCAGCAACTTCGCGCTCAAGGACCTGATCGTTCGGCCGCTGCGGCAGCCGTAGCGGCTCGGTCGGGGCGCTGGCTCACGACCAGAGCAAGCGCCGCCAGACCACCCGCTCGACCTCGGCGCCGGACACGCCGGGTCGCCGCGGGAACAACTCGCGCGTCATCTCGACGCGCAGTTGCTCCTCGCACTGCAGCGTGCCCGCTTCGCTGCACAGATCGGCCGACTCGAGCAGCTGCCGTGCGCGCTGCGACGCGGCCGGCCAGTGGTGCCGGACCTGCTCGTGCGCTGCCGCTGCCTCGCCGGCCGCAGCGCTCCACGACAGCCGCAGGACGACCTGCATCGTCCTGCCCGACGCCGTGCGCCAGGTGTGACGCAGCAACTCGGTCGACGCAAACGCACGTTCGGCGGTCGCCCCCGCCGACGGGCCGACCTCGACCATCGGCGCTGGCGTCATGGACGCCTCGTCCCGCGGCGACGGCGGCGAAGCGCACGCGACCAGCAGCATCGACAGGCAGGCAACGACCCGGGGCGAACGGCGCATCGCGCCCTCATCGGCCGCGCGCCGCCGCAGACTCGGCGCGTTCGTCTCGATTCGGGAACGTCGCCTACGCGCGCGCCGCCGCTTCGGCAGCGGCCTTCACCACTTCGTTGCGAGCGCGCAGCAGTCGTTCGAGATAACGACGCAGGACCAGGCGATCGACGAGCCAGCCGAGGCCACCCAGCGGCGAGCGGAACTCGAGCACGTCGCGCATCGCCGTGCCGTCGCCGGCCGGCGCGAAGAAGTGGTCGTGCTCGAACACGGCGAAGGCACCGCGCGTCATCGTGTCGCGGAAGTGCCGCGGGGGCTCGAAGGCGGTGATCTTCGCGGTGTGGCGCAACCACACGCCGAAGTGGCGCCCGCGCCACGTGACCTCTTCGCCGAGGCCGATCAGGCCGCTGGTGCGGCCGGCGATGGCGCGTTCGCCGGTGTGCGCGAGCGACTGCTGGTGCAGGTCGATCGAACGCGCGGCGTCGAAGCAGACCTGCGGCGGCGCGTGGATCGGCGTGTGCAGTTCGATGCGCATCGGCGCGGGCGGTGCTCGCCCAGGATCCTAGGACGCGCGCCCGGAAGATGCTGCGACCGCAGCGTCGCGGCCCTCAGCCCTTGGCCTTCGGCATCGCGCGCAGCAACGCGAGCAGCAGCACGGCACCGACCGTCGCGACGATCAGCTGCGCGAGCAGTCCGACGGCCTGGAAACCGACGATCCGGAACACGAAGCCGCCGAGCAGGGCGCCGAGGACCCCGACGACGAGATTCGCCGGCCAGCCGAAACCCGAGCCCTTGGTGAGCTGGCCGGCGAGCCAGCCGGCGGCCATTCCGATCAGGGCAAACCACACGAATTCCATGCGCGACCTCCGCAGTCTGGTGAGGAACGGAGCGCACCGTAGTCGCCAGGCCACGCAAGCGCCCGCGCAGGAACTGCCCTTCAGATCGGCGCCACGACCTGCCGAGATCCTTGACAGTCCGTTCTCCGCCCCTGACAAGGCGCCCCGTTCCCACCGCATGGCAGCGAGCAAGCAGAAGGGCACCCCCGTCGTGATCGTCGAGTCGCCGGCCAAGGCGCGCACGATCGGCAAGTTCCTCGGCGACGGCTACCGGATCGAGGCCAGCATCGGCCACATCCGCGATCTGCCGAGCGACGCGAGCGAGGTACCCGAGGATCTGAAGAAGGAGAAGTGGTCGAAACTCGGCATCGACGTCGAGAACGACTTCAAGGCGCTCTACGTGGTGCCCGCCGACAAGCGCGACCACCTGAAGAAGCTGCGCGCGATGGTCAAGGACGCCTCGGTCGTCTACCTCGCGACCGACGAAGACCGCGAGGGCGAGTCGATCTCCTGGCACCTGGTGCAGGAACTGCAGCCGAAGTGCGAGACCAGGCGCCTGGTGTTCCACGAGATCACCAAGTCGGCGATCCTCGAGGCTCTCGAGCATCCGCGGCAGATCGACATGGACCTGGTCGAGGCGCAGGAGACGCGGCGCCTCGTCGACCGCCTCTACGGCTACACGGTGTCGCCGCTGCTGTGGAAGAAGGTGCGGCCCAAGCTCTCGGCGGGTCGCGTGCAGAGCGTCGCCGTGCGGCTGATCGTCGAACGCGAACGCGAGCGCATGCGGTTCGTGCCGGCCGAGTACTGGAGCCTCGACGTGGTGCTCGCCGCCGCCGAAGGCGCGCCGTTCCCCGCGTCGCTGCAGGGACTGGGCAAGGACAAGGTCGCGACCGGCCGCGACTTCGACCAGGAGACCGGCAAGCTGAAGGCCGGCGCCAAGGACCTCGTCGTGCTCGGCGAGAAGCAGGCCACGGGCCTGGCCAACGAGCTCGCGGGCAAGCCAGCGACGGTGCTCGACGTCGAGCAGAAGCCGTACGTCGAGCGCCCGTACGCGCCGTTCACCACGTCGACGCTGCAGCAGGAAGCCGCGCGCAAGCTGCGCTTCGCCGCGCAGCGCACGATGCGCGCAGCCCAGCGGCTCTACGAGAACGGCTTCATCACCTACATGCGCACGGACTCGACGACGCTCAGCTCGCAGGCGATCGACGCCGCGCGTTCGCTGATCACGCGCGAGTTCGGACCGCAGTACCTGCCCGACGCACCGCGCCAGTACTCGACCAAGGTCAAGAACGCGCAGGAAGCGCACGAAGCGATCCGGCCGGCCGGCAACGAGTTCGTGCACCCGAATGCCCTGCCGGCCGACGTCGGCCAGGACGAACGGGTGGTCTACGACCTGATCTGGCGCCGCACCGTCGCCAGCCAGATGAAGGACGCCACCGGCCAGCGCACGACGATGTCGCTCGGCATGGACACGCAGTCGTTCGGCCAGGCGCGCTTCGTCGCCACTGGCAAGACGATCGCGTTCCCGGGCTATCGCCTCGCCTACGTCGAGGACCTCGACGACGCCGACAGCGAACTCGCCGAAGCCGAACGCGTGTTGCCGGACCTCAAGCGCGGTCAGCGCGCGACCGCGCGCGAACTGAAGCCCGCCGGCCACACCACGCAGCCGCCGCCGCGCATCACCGAGGCCGGGCTCATCAAGGAGCTCGAGGCGCGCGGCATCGGCCGCCCGTCGACCTACGCCGCGATCATCGAGACGATCGTGCGCCGCGAGTACGTGTTCAAACGCGCCACGGCGCTGGTGCCGACGTTCACCGCATTCGCCGTCGTCGACCTGCTCGCCGGCCACCTCGGCTGGCTCGTGGACTACCAGTTCACGGCCAAGATGGAGGACGACCTCGACGAGATCAGCAACGGCAAGGCGAAGCGACTCGACTACCTGAAGCACTTCTTCCTCGGCAACGGCCAGCCCGGGCTGCGCGAACGCGTGTCCGGCGTCGAGGGCGACATCGACCCGCGCAAGATCTGCTCGATCCCGCTCGGCGCCAACGAGCAGGGCGAACTGGTCGAGGTGCGCGTCGGCCGCTACGGCCCGTTCCTGTCGTGCGGCGACAAGCGCGCGCCCGTTCCCGACGAGATGCCGCCCGACGAGATGAGTCTCGCCAAGGCGATCGAGCTGCTCGTGAAGGGCGGCGAAGGCCCGAAGAAGCTCGGCGAGGATCCCGCGACCGGACTGCCGGTGTTCGTGAAGGTCGGACGCTTTGGCCCCTACTTCCAGCTCGGCGAGGCGATGGCCGGCGGCAAGAAGAAGACGGACAAGCCGAAGATGGCGTCGCTGCTCGCCGGCATGGAGGTCGAGACGGCCACGCTCGAGCAGGCGCTGGCGACGCTCGCCCTGCCGCGCACGGTCGGCATCGCCAAGACCAGCGACGGCAAGGACGAGCCGGTGCTCGCGGCGAACGGCCGCTACGGCCCCTACCTCAAGTGGGGCACCGACACGCGCAGCATCCCGGCGGGGCACACGCCGCTGACCGTCGATCTCGGCCTGGCGCTGCAGTTGTTCGCGCAGCCGAAGACCGGGCGCGGCGGCCGTGGCGCGCCGAGCCAGGCGAAGGCGCGGCGCGAACTCGGCGAGAGCCCGGTCACCAAGAAGGTCGTCAAGCTCCTCGACGGCCGCTACGGCACCTACGTGACCGACGGCACGACGAACGCCACGCTGCCGAAGGACGACAACCCGGACGAGTTGACGCTCGCCCGCGCACTCGACCTGCTGGCGGCGCGCGCCGCGAAGGGTCCGGCGAAGAAGAAGTCGTTCCGCCGCGCCCGCAAGGCGGCGACCTAACCGCCCGTCCGCCACGGCCGTTGGCACGGCCGCGCGACGCCGCTGCCCGTTGGAAGACAACGCGTTACGGCGCATCCGCCGACGGGGCTGCCGCCATCTCATCCGCTGCGTGTGTGGTTTCGGGCGGGCTGCCGCTAGGTCGGGCAACGGGTCCCTCGACCGACCCCGGAGTCCCTCATGTTCCCCCGTTCCACACTCGTCACCGCCGCCTTGTGCGGCGTCACGCTGGCCCAGGCGGATGCGCGCCTGGCACCGGCTCCCGCACCGGCCCCCGTCGTCAACACGACCGCGGACCCGATGCCAACCGAACCCACGCGGCATGCCTTCGCGCCCCAGTTGAAGCGGGTCGCCTTCGATCGCCCGCACGCGGACGGCCCGTTGTGGGCCTCGGGCAACGCCTGGAAGGCGAGCTTCGACGGCACGGGCATGACGATGATCCCGTTCTTCGGCTCCGAGGCGCCGCGCAACTTCCCGCTGCGCGTCGAACTCGCACGCGCCACGGTCGGTGGCGTCCCGCTCGCGCTCGAGCCGGGCACGCCGACGCAGCTGACAGGGAACGTGCACACGCCGCGCGGAGCCTTGGCCGAACTCATCACGACGGACCTCGACACGCTCGAGCAGTCGTGGATCTTCGAGCGGCTGCCGTCGCGCGACGCGATCGCGGTCGAAGTGCGCATGACCGGCGACTACTCGGTGTCGACCATCGATGGCGGTCTGCGCTTCACCGGTGAGTACGGAGGCTTCGACTACACCAAGGCCGTCGCGATCGACGGCAACGGCCGGCGCCAGGCGCTCGCGATCGAGTGGCTCGGCGAGGTCGCCCGCATCGAGATCCCGCAGGCGTTCGTCGAGAAGGCGACGCTGCCGATCGTGCTCGATCCCCTCTTCAACTACTGGTTCCTGCTCGGCTCGACCGCGCCGGCCGGCCAGATCCAGAGCCAGTCGGACGTCGCGTCGTTCCAGGCGCTCGGCGGCCGCACGCTGATGATCTGGCGCCGGCAGTGGAGCGTCACCGACCAGGACGCCTGGGGACTGATGTTCGACGGCAACCTCGGCCTCGTGCAGACGGACTTCACGCTCGACTTCACGGGTGACGACTGGCTCAAGATCGCCTGCGCCAGCAACAACTACGCGCAGACCTTCCTGGTCGTCAGCGAGGTGCGGATCGGCATCCAGCACAACAT
>CALFZH010000048.1:0-6558 GCA_937952215.1 uncultured bacterium | reverse complement strand
ATCGGTGGCACTTCGCCCACGAATCTTCCGCACGAGCACAGCCAAGGGATCAGTTCCCGGCCAGCCTGCCCGGTATGGTGTTCGTCCCGTGCGGCTCGAACAGGAACAGCGCATCGTGCAGGCGCACCTGCAGAAGGTCGGGTTCCGCTGGACGACCCAGCGGGCGCTGATCGTGCGCGAGGCGCTCGCGTCGCACGAGCACTTCACGGCCGAGCAGTTGCTCGACCTCTGCCGCAAGGCCGACCCCAAGGTCTCGCGCGCCACCGTCTACCGCACGCTCGCAGTGCTCGAACGCGAGGGCTTCGTCGAGGGGCTCGACACCGGCGACGGCGGGCGCCGGTTCGAGCACACGCTCAACCACGAGCACCACGACCACATGGTCTGCGTCGGCTGCGGCGCGATCTTCGAGTTCCACGACGACGAACTCGAACGGCGGCAACTGGTCGCGGCGCGGCGCATCGGCTTCCGGATCGAACGGCACAGCCTGCGCCTGCATGGCCGCTGCCGGGACTGCCAGAAGAAGGCGCCGGGCGCGTCATGAGCGAAACCCGCGTGCTGGTCGTCGACGACGAGCCCGATCTCGCCGAGTCGACTGCGTACCTGCTGAAGCGGGCCGGCTACGCCGCAGACTTCGCGCTGTCGGCGCCGCAGGCGCTGGCGATGATGCAGCAGCAGCCGTTTCGGGTCGTCGTCAGCGACGTGCGCATGCCGCAGATGTCCGGCATGGAGCTGCTCGCGGCGATCCGCCGCTCGGATCCCGACGTCGAGGTGCTGCTGCTGACCGGGTATCCGGACCTGCAGATGGCGGTGCGCGCGATCAAGCAGGGCGCCTTCGACTACCTCGCCAAGCCGTTCGCCGAGAAGGACCTCGTCGACCGCGTCGCCAAGGCCGCGGCGCACCGGCGCGTCAAGGACGGCAACGCCGGCCTGCGCGAACGCCTGCGCTCGGGCAAAGCCGGCCGGCGGCTGATCCACGCCTCGCCGGCGTTCGCCGAGACCATCGCGCTGATCGAGCGTGCGGCGCGCACGGACGCGTCGGTGCTGCTGCTCGGCGAGAGCGGCACCGGCAAGGAACTGCTCGCGCACCACCTGCACGACAGCAGTGCGCGCGCCGACAAGCCCTTCGTGCCGGTCGATTGTGCGGCGATCCCGCAGGAGCTGTTCGAGAGCGAGCTGTTCGGGCATGCGAAGGGCGCCTTCACGGGTGCTTCGCAGGACAAGCCCGGCCTGTTCCAGGTCGCCGACGGCGGCACGTTGTTCTTCGACGAACTCGGCGAGCTGCCGCTGGCGTTCCAGAGCAAGCTGCTGCGCGCGATCCAGGAACGCTCGGTGCGCGCCGTCGGCGCCGCCGTCGAGACGCCCGTCGACGTGCGCATCGTCGCGGCGACCAACCGCAACCTGCAGAAGGAGGTCGACGAGGGCACGTTCCGCGCCGACCTGTTCTACCGGCTCGACGTGGTGCGCGTCGCGGTGCCGCCGCTGCGCGACCGGCCCGAGGACATCGACGTGCTGGTGGCGCACTTCGTGCAGCGCTTCGGCGAGGGCACCGGCGTACGCGGCGTGTCCGCCGAGGCGCTGGCGGTGCTACGTGGGTTCCACTGGCCGGGCAACGTGCGGCAACTGCGCAACGCGATCGAGCGTGCGTGCGCGCTCGGCCAGCACGGCGAACTGCGTCTCGAGGACCTGCCGCCGGACCTGCGCGCGGAGCCCGAGCTGCTGCCGTTGGGCGCTGCCGACGCCGACGCCGGGACGTTCCAGGAGATGAAGGCGCGGCGCATCCGCGCGCTCGAGTGCAGCTACGTCGAGGGCCTGCTGAAGAAGCACAAGGGCAACGTCACGCAGTGCAGCGAGGAGGCCGGCATGGCGCGCAGCGCCTTCCAGAAGCTCATGCAGAAGCACGGCATCCGCAGCAGCGGCTTCCGCGAGTAGCCCCGTCGCGGAATCGTGGCGGTCCGCGGCGCCTGCTGCCGCCTTGCCGGCGTGCCGCCCGCTGCCGCCATCGTCCGTTCGTTGCCGCCGCCGGGGGCGTCGCCGACCCGTGCCGGGGCGACGCGTCGCCCCGTCTGCGGCAGAATGCCGACCATGGGCCCGCCCGCATCCGACCCGGCCGCGACGACGCGCCTGCTGCGCGCGATGGCGGCGGGCGACCAGGACGCCGCGGGCCAGCTGCTGCCGTTGGTGCACGCCGAACTGCACCGGCTGGCGCAGCGCCTGATGAGCGGGGAACGGGCCGACCACACGCTCCAGCCGACCGCGCTGCTGCACGAAGCGTGGCTGCGGCTGTGCGAGCCCGGCGCCGACTACGCCGGCCGCGCGCACTTCCTGCGCGTCGCCGCTCGCGCGATGCGCAACGTGCTGGTCGACCACGCGCGGGCGCGCCTCGCCCACAAGCGTCGCGGCGGCGCGCGGGTCGACGTCGACGGCCTGGCGGTGGCCGGCGACGCCGAGAGCGTGCTGGCCGTCGACGAGACACTGGCTCGGCTGCACGCGCTCGACCCTCAGCTCGGGCAGCTCGTCGAGCTGCGCTTCTTCGGCGGCCTCGACAATCCGTCGGTCGCCGAAGCGCTCGGCATCTCGCTGCGCAGCGTCGAGCGTGGCTGGCGCATGGCGCGCGCGTTCCTGCTGCGCGACCTCGATCCCCAAGACGGCGCGCACGGGTGAGTCGTGGCAGCTGACTTCGCACGCGTGCGGGAGGTGTTCGAAGCCGCTGTCGAGCTGCCGGCGGCGGCGCGCGGTCCGTTCCTGCAGCAACGGTGCGAAGGGGACGACGCGCTGCGCCGGGAGGTCGACGCGCTGCTGCGCAGCGATGCGAGCACGACGCCGTTCGCGCGCGCGCTCGACGGCCCGGCCGTCGCGATGGTCGGCGGCGCCGAGCCCCTGGTCGACGCGACGATCGGCGGCTTCCGCGTGCAACGGGTGCTCGGCAGCGGCGGCATGGGCACGGTCTACGCGGCGGAGCAGGAGACGCCACGACGGCAGGTGGCGTTGAAGGTGCTGTCGCTCGGCCTGCGCAGCTCTGCCGCCGTCGCGCGCTTCCGCTACGAGGCCGAACTGCTGGCGCGGTTGCGCCATCCGGGGATCGCGCAGGTGCACGCTGCCGGCGTGCACCGGCAAGGCGAGGTCGAACTGCCGTGGTTCGCGCTCGAACTGGTGCCCGACGCGCAGGATCTCGCCCAGTACGCGCAAGCCCGGGCGTTGTCGGTCCGGGAGCGGATCGAGTTGCTGCTGCAGGCATGCGATGCCGTGCACCACGCGCACCTGCACGGCGTCGTGCACCGCGACCTGAAGCCGGCGAACGTGCTCGTCGGCGCCGATGGGCGCATCAAGGTCATCGACTTCGGCGTCGCCCGCAGCACTGGCGGCGACGACGCGCCCGCGACCGAACCCGGCGTCGTCTACGGCACGCTCGCGTACATGAGTCCGGAACAGGTCGCCAACGGCGTCGTCGACCTGCGCAGCGACGTGTGGGCGCTCGGCGTGATCGCCTTCGAGCTGCTGACCGGGCGCCGACCGTTCGCACCGTCGTCGGCGCCATGGCGAGCCGCCGAGCAGATCCGCAACGAGCCAGCACCGCGTGCCTCGGCGTTCGCGCGCGGCCTGCCGGCCGATCTCGACGCCGTGCTCGGCAAGGCGCTGCGCGTGCCGGCCGCGGAGCGTTACGAGTCCGCGGCTGCGTTCGCAGCCGACCTGCGCGCCGTGCTCGCGGAACGGCCGGTCAGTGCGCGGCCGGCGAGCACCTGGTACCACGTGCACCTGTTCGCGCGTCGACGGCGTGGCGTCGTGACTGCGCTGGCGGCGATCACCGGCGTGGTGGTGGCGGCGGTCACCCTGCTGGTCTGGCAGAACGCGGAACTGCGGCGCGAGCAGCGGCTGTCGCAGCGCGTCGCGGCCTTCGCCCGCGACTTCCTGCTGCAGGCCGACGAACGCCAGGATCGGCCGGCCGACTACACGGTGCGCGAGGCACTGGAACGGGCGGCGGCAGCACTCGACGGCGAGGCGTTCTCCGACCCGGTGGTCGAGGCGGAGCTGCGGCTGCTGATCGGCGACGCGTTGCGCGGCCTGTCGCAGTCGACGGCGGCGATCGCCCAGCTCACGCGCGCGGCGGAACGGTTCGCGCAGGGGCTCGGCCCGGACGCGCCGCGCACGCTCGAGGCGCTGCTGTCGGCGGCCAGTGCGCGGTGTGACGGCGGCGACATCGACGGCGCCGATGCCGCGATGACGGAACTGGTGCCACGCGCGCAGCGGCTGCCGGCCGAGGAGCCGGTGCGGTGGCGAGCGCTGCACGAGCGTGCCTTCGTCAGCCGCGCCGCCGGCCGGCTCGAGGAAGCGGAGACGCTCTATCGCGAGGTGCTCGCGGGGCGGGAACGGGTGTTGGGGCGGACCGCGGCGCCGACGATCGTGACGCTGCACAACCTCGGCAGCCTGGTGCTCGCGCGCGGCGAGGCGGCGGCCGCGCGGGAGCTGCTGGCCGACTGCCTCGAACGATCGAAAGCCGCGGGCGAAGCGCGCACGTCGACGTGGCAGATCGCCGACAGCCTGGCTTCGGCGATGGCCGAACTCGGTGAGTTCGCGGCCGCTGCCGCGATCCACCGGCAGTCGCGGGACGGCTACGCCGAGCTGCTCGGCCCGGACCACGCGTTGACGCTCGGCTGCGCGTTCCACCTGCTGAAGACCCTGCACCGCGCCGGCGACCGCGACGGCATGCGCGACGTCGCGTTCGACCTGCTGCCGCGCTGCGAACGAACGTTCGGCGCTGCGGACCGCCGCACGATGGACGTGCTGGCCGCGGTCGCGTTGGCGAAGATGCAGGCGGGCGATCGGATGGGTGCGCTCGCCGACATGGAGCGCGCGCACCGCACCAAGGTGCAGAGCCTCGGCGCCATGCATCCCGACGCGTTCGTCGCCGGCAACAACCTGGCCGAGGCGCAACTCGACGCCGGCGTCTTCGACGCGGCCCTGGCCACGACGCAGCAACTCGTCGACGCGCTGCCCGACGCCAAGGACGTGCCCACGGTGCGCGCCGGCTACACGCACTTCCTGCACGCCCGAGCCTTGTCCGGCAACGGTCGTGCAGCGGCGGCCGGCGAAGCGGTCGCGCGTGCCGTCGAGCTGCTGCAGCCGGCGCTGCCAGCCGACCACGCGGTGCTGCAACGGGTGCGCACGCTCGCCGACGAACTGGCGGCCGCGCGCGGGGGAGGCTGAGGTGGCCGGGCGGGCGTTCGTGGTCACGGCGCTCGTCTGCGGCGCCGTCGCTGCCGCCGTGCTGCTGGTGGTTGGGCGTGGCGAGGAACCTTCGTTGCCCGCGTCGCCGGTCGTCGGAGCCGCGGCGGGCGTCGAAGAACCCGTGGCGTCCATTGCAGCGATGCCGCTGCCGAGCGACGCGCCCGCGGCTGAGCTGCCGATGGCGGTCCCCGCCGAGGCCGACGCACCTGCGCCCAGTGTCGTGGGGGAGCCAGTGGCGGGCCGCGTCGTGCTCGTCGTCGACGACAGCGGCGCTCCGATCGAGATGGCGACGGTCGTCGTGATCGACGGCGAACGCGACTTCGCGACCGCGCGCAGCGACGAGAAGGGCCGGGCCGTGCTGCCGGCACCCGCCCAGCACGTTCGTGGCAGCGCCGTCGGCCACTGGCCGGCGACGCTGGCGCTCGTCGGCGATGGCGACGCCGTGTTGCGCCTGCCGCGCGCGCCGCGGTTGGTCGGCCGCGTGTTCGCGCCCGACGGCAGGCCGCTTGCCGCTGCCGAGGCCGCCTTGCTGCCGGCGATCGCCGGCCGGCGTGCGTTCCCCTCGGTCCTGCCGCCAGGGGCGTGCGTCGGCCGGAGCGATGCGTCGGGGCGCTTCGAACTGCCCTGGCCCCTCGATGCGAGCCACGACCTCGTGGTGCGTGCGCGGGGAACGGGCGGTGCCGTGGTCCCCGCGCTGACCGCGGCGGCCTGCGGCGGCGAACAGGTCGTTCTGATGTCCGTGTCCGCGCGCGTGCACGGCACCGTTGCCGGAGCGGTGCCGCGTGGTGACGGCCCGATCGAGGTGTGGAGCGGTGCGCCCGATGCTGCTCGTCCTCGCTTGGGTCCGCTTGGGCCTCCGCCCGACGGACAGTGGCTCGCGCAGGCCTCGCTGCACGGCGATGCCTATGCGGTCGACGATCTGCCGTCCGGTCCGGCGTGGGTCGTCTGGCCGGACGCGGGCGCGGCCGTCGCGTGCGTGCTCGTGGCCGGCGCCAGCCTTCGCGTCGACCTGGCGGCCGCCGCACCCGCCCTGGTTGCTGGCACGGTCGCCAGTGGCAGCGGCGTCGAGGTCTTCCTCTACGGCGGACCCCGCTACACGCACGTCGTGCGAACCGCCGCGCACGGCGCATTCGCGTTCCCGCCCGTGCCTCCTGGCGACTATCTCCTGGGGGCGACCGGCGCGTCGTCGTCGCTGCACGGGCTGGTGCAGGAGTGGCTGTTGCACGGTCGCAGCGACCACGCGCGATCGCTCACCGTGCGAGCCGGCGAACGGCTCGACGTGGACCTGCCGTCGCCGCAGCCGGGCGTTGGCGCGATCGCCGGCCACGCGCATCG
>CALFZH010000047.1:0-59148 GCA_937952215.1 uncultured bacterium | reverse complement strand
GCGGACGGCGGTCAGCGTGGGCGAAAGGGTATCCATCGTCGTGTCACCAAAGAGCAGGAACGTCACGTTTTCGCCGGGAAGCGTATCCGGCAAGTTGACCTGCGCTTTGATCACCGCGACGCCCCACGAGCCGGTCGCCGCGGCCGGGCCCGGCGAGATCTGCGTGCTTCGGGGCGACCTCGGGCTGCGAACCGGCGACACGCTGTGCGACCCGGCAGCGGTCGTGCTGCTCGACGCCCCGCGGTTTCCAGCGCCGGTGCTGGCGGTGGCCTTCGAGCCGTCGCGCGCCGCCGACGTCGGCGCGCTCGCCGCGGTGCTGCGCGACCTCGCCGTCGACGATCCGACCCTGCGCGTCGACCGCCACCAGGACCGGCTGGTCGTGCGCGGCATGGGCGAACTGCACCTCGAGATCGTGGCCGACCGGGCGCGCGCGCGGAGCGGCATCGCGTTCGCGTGTTCGCGACCGCAGGTCGATCGCCGCGAGACGGTCGCGGGGCCCGGCGCGGGAACGGCGGAGGTGCGCGCCATGGTCGGCGGCCGCGAGCGCTTCGCACGCTGCACGGTGGCGGTCGTTCCCTCCGCCGATCCCGGGCCGGCGCGCATCGTCGATGACGTCGGCACGCCGATGGCCGGGGCGGCGCGGGAGGAACTCGGGTCGCGCGCCGCGACCGGCGCGCGCGTCGGACCGCTGCACGGCTGCCAGGTCGTGCTGCAGGCTGCGGCGAGCGACGGTGGGGACGCGAGCGAGCCGTTGCTGCAGCAGGCGGCGGCGAAGGCGTTCGCGCAGGCAGTCGACGAGGCGGGGCTGGTCGAGCTCGAGCCGTGGGTGCGGATCGAACTGCTGTGCCCGCAGGAGTCGACGAACCCCGTGATCGCCGATCTCGGCGCGCGCTCGGCCGAGGTTGCCAGCATCGCCGCCGGGCGGCTCGGCGCCCGCCTCGAGGCGCGGGCGCCGCTGGCGCGTATGTTGGGCTACGTGACCAAGTTGCGCTCGATGACGAAGGGTCGCGGCCAGGTTTCGCTGCGGCCCGTCGGCTTCGCGCCGGCGACGGGGTAGCTGCGCGTGCGCGCCGGCGCGATCGACGGGCGCGCGCGGCATTTGTCCGTTTGCAGGCTTGACCTTGCGTCGGGGCATCGATACTGTTCCCGACCCTTTCCGCTCCAGGGAGCACATCATTCGATGTAACCCCTAGCCGCAGAAGGGTTTACGCGAAGTTGCGCCGGCCAACAGCGGCCCTCTGCTCCGACGCGAACGCTACGACCAGTGCCTTCCGGCACGCCCTGACCAGACATGCAAGAGCGAATCCAGATCCGGATGGAGGCCTACGACCACGAGGCCCTCGACCAAGCCGCGCTCGACATCGTCGAAACCAGCAAGCGCACCGGCGCCCGCGTCGCCGGACCGGTGCCGCTGCCGACCCGGGTCGAGCGCTACACCGTGCTGCGCTCGCCGCACATCGACAAGAAGAGCCGTGAGCAGTTCGAGATCCGCACGCACAAGCGGCTGATCTACATCAGCGAGCCGACGACCAAGACGGTCGACGCCCTGAGCAAGCTCAACATGCCGGCCGGCGTCGACATCCGCATCAAGGCCTGATCTCCGACACACCCTACCCAGCTTCGAGTCGAACATGGTCGAGGTCAAAGTCCTGCAAGGTGGAGCCGTCGCGACGAAGCGCGTCGACGAATCGGCGTTCGGCTCCAAGGTTCTCGGCCGCACCCTGAAGGATGCGGTGGTGATGTACGAGGCGAACCTGCGCCAGGGCACCGTGCGCGCCAAGACGCGCGCGATGGTGCGCGGCCCGAACAAGAAGCTGTGGCCGCAGAAGCACACCGGTCGCGCCCGCATGGGTACGCCGAAGTCGCCGCTGTGGCGCGGCGGTGGCCGCATCCACCCGCCGGAGCCGCGCGATCACGCCTACGCGATGCCCAAGCAGGCGCGTCGCGCCGCGCTGCGCAACGCGCTGTTCACCAAGTTCCGCGACAACGAAGTCGCCATCGCCGATGGCTGGCCGACCGGCAAGCCCAGCACCAAGTCGGCGGTCGCGATCCTCGGCAAGCTCGGCATGGGTGGCAGCGCCACCGTGGTGACGACCGACGTCGAGCGCAACCTCGTGCTGTCGCTGCGCAACGTGCCGCTCGTCGACGTGCGCACGCTCGCCGACCTGAATGCGCGCCAGGTGCTGCTGCGCCGTTATCTGGTGCTGACGCCGGCGGCCTTCCAGGCACTCGAGCAGCGCTTCGCCAAGAAGGAGTCCTGAGATGGCCAACCCCGCCCAGTACTACGACATCGTGCGTCGCGCGATCGTGACCGAGAAGTCGACCACGATGCAGTCGATGCGCAACCAGTTCACCTTCGAGGTGGCGCGCAGCGCCAACAAGATCGAGGTGAAGAAGGCGATCGAGACGCTGTTCTCGGTGAAGGTCGTCAAGGTCAACATGCTCGGCGTGCCAGGCAAGGCGCGTCGCGCGTTCGGGCGCCCCGGCGAGACCAAGCCTTGGAAGAAGGCCGTGGTCACGCTGAAGCAGGGCGACTCGATCGACATCTCCTGAGCCGCCACCGAGGCACGTCATGCCAGTCAAGGTCTACAAACCCACGTCCGCCGGCCGCCGCAACTCGTCGGTCCTGGACTTCAGCCACCTGACGAAGGGCAAGCGCCGCGAGAAGGGACTCAGCGAGCGCATCGCCGACCGCGCCGGTCGCGACGCTCTGGGCCACATCACCAGCCGCTTCCGTGGCGGTGGCGCGCGCCGCATCTACCGCAAGGTCGACTTCCTGCGCGGCAAGGACGGGGTGCCCGCGGTCGTGCAGGCGATCGAGTACGACCCGAACCGCACCGCGGACCTCGCGCTGCTGGCCTACGCCGACGGCGAGAAGCGGTACATCCTGGCGCCGAAGGGTCTGACGGTCGGCATGAAGGTTCTGTCCGCCGATCGCTGCGATCCCGACGTCGGCAACTGCATGCGCCTCGACGCGATCCCGCTCGGCCTGCAGGTGCACAACGTCGAACTGCAGCCCGGCCGCGGCGGCCAGATCGCGCGGGCGGCCGGCAAGAGCTGCCAGCTGATGGCGCGCGACGGTGACTACGCGGTCGTCGTGATGCCGTCGGGCGAGATGCGCAAGATCCACGCGCAGTGCCGCGCGACGATCGGCGAGATCGGCAACGCCGACTGGCAGAACGTCCGCTGGGGCAAAGCCGGGCGCGTGCGCCACATGGGCCGTCGCCCGCACAACCGCGGCACCGCGCAGAACCCGGTGTCGCACCCGATGGGTGGTGGCGAAGGCCGCACCGGCGGTGGACGCCACCCGTGCTCGCCGACGGGACTGCTGAGCAAGGGCGGCAAGACCCGGCGCGGCAAGGCGAAGAGCAACCAGTTCATCCTCCGGCGCCGTCCGCCGGGCAAGCACGTCGCCGTGGGCAGCGGCTCGTGATCCAGCACCGACCAGGAGATCCACGATGAGCCGCAGTATCAGCAAGGGCCCGTTCGTCCACCCGAAGCTCGGCAAGCGGGTGGCGGCACAGAACCAGAAGGGCACCAAGGAACCGATGCAGACCTGGTCGCGCGCGAGCGTGATCCTGCCCGAGTTCGTCGGCCACACGTTCAACGTGCACAACGGCCGCACCTTCCTGAAGGTCTACGTGACCGAGGACATGGTCGGTCACCGCCTCGGCGAGTTCGCGCCGACGCGCACGTTCCGTGGCCACTCGACGAAGAAGGTCGAGGAGGAAGCCAAATGAGCTTCGAAGTGCGTGCCGTGCATCGCGGCGCCCGCATGGGCGCCTACAAGGCCCGCCGCGTGATTGCGCTGATCCGCGGTCGCTCGGTCAACCAGGCGCTCGACGAGCTGCGTCACGATCGCCATCGTGCCGCGCGCGCGATCTATCGCGTGCTCGCGTCGGCCGTCGCCAATGCGCTGCAGAACCCCGCCGTGCGGGCGAATCGTCTGGTCGTCGCCAAGACGTTCGTGCAGGACGGTCCGCTGCTGCCGGGCGGCATGCGCGTGCGTCCGGGTCCGCAGGGTCGCGCGATGCCGATCAAGCGGCGCACCTGCCACATCCACATCCACGTCGCCGATCCGCAGGCCGGTGCCGCGGCGGAGCAGGAGTAAGCAATGGGTCAGAAGGTCCATCCCGTCGGCTTCCGCATCGCGGTCACCGAGCCTTGGCGTTCCCGTTGGTATGCCACCAAGAAGGACTTCGCGAAGAACCTGATCGAGGATCAGAAGATCCGCCGCTTCATCAAGAAGGAGTGGCAGTTCGCCGCGATTCCGAAGGTCGAGATCGAGCGCACCGGTGAGCTGGTCACCGTCTTCGTGCACACCGCGCGGCCGGGCGTGCTGATCGGCAAGAAGGGCACCAAGGTCGACGAGTTCCGCCAGGAGCTCGAGAAGCTGACCAAGAAGCCGGTGCGCATGAAGATCATCGAGATCCACCGCCCGGAGGTGGAGGCCAATCTCGTCGCCGAAGCCGTTGCCGAACAGCTCGGCAAGCGCATCAACTACCGCCGCGCCCTCAAGAAGGTCGCCGACGCGTCGATCGCGGCCGGCGCCAAGGGCATCAAGATCCGCGTCGCCGGCCGCCTGCAGGGCGCCGAGATGTCGCGCATCGGCAACTACCGCAAGGGCCGCGTGCCGTGCACGACGCTGCGCGCGCAGCTCGAGTACGGCTTCGCGGTGTGCCCGACCAAGTACGGCACGCTTGGCTGCAAGGTCTGGATCTTCAAGGGCGAGTACGGCCCCGGCGAGACGACCAACGGCCTGTTGCCCGTTCGTCCCGCTGCCGAACGTCCCGTCGGCTGATCGCGCAGGAGTCCTCCCATGTTGATGCCCAAGCGAACCAAGTGGCGCAAGCAGATGCGCGGCAAGATCCGCGGCGAAGCCACGCGCGGCAACGAAGTGTCGTTCGGCGAGTTCGGCCTGCAGGCCCTCGAGCCTGCCTGGCTGCCGGCTCGCGTGATCGAGGCCGCGCGCGTCGCGGCGTCGCGCAGCGCGCCCGAGGCGAAGGTCTGGATCCGCGTGTTCCCGCACAAGTCGGTCAGCAAGAAGGCCGCCGAGACGCGAATGGGCACGGGCAAGGGCGACGTCGAGTACTGGGCCGCGGTGATCAAGCCGGGCACGGTGTTGTTCGAACTCGACGGCGTCACCGAAGAGGTCGCCAAGACCGCGTTCAACCGCGTCGCGCACAAGCTGCCGATGCGCGTCCGTCTCGTCCGTCGTCGTCACGCCTGATCGAGAATCCATCCATGAAGAAGGCCATCAACGAGATCCGCGGCGAAGACACCGCGGAACTGAAGGCGAAGCTGAGCGACCTGCGGAAGGAGCAGTGGAACCTGCGTTTCCGCGGCGCGGACGCCGCCAACACTTCGCGCCACCGCGAGGTGCGGCGCACGATCGCCCGGATCCTGATGGTGCTGGGAGATCGCGCGCGCGCCGGAGGCAAGCAATGAGCACGAACCCGAATCCGAATCCCGCGGCCGCCGGCAGCGGCGAGCGCGCCGAGCGCAAGGTCATGCAGGGCACGGTCACGTCGACCAAGATGCAGAAGACCGTCGTCGTGCAGGTCGACCGCAAGGTCCGCCACCCGCTCTACGAGAAGTTCATTCCGAAGCGCACCAAGCTCTACGCGCACGACGAGAACGGCGCCGCCAAGGTCGGCGACACCGTCGAGGTCGTGCAGACGCGGCCGCTCAGCAAGCTGAAGAGCTGGCGCGTGGTTCGCGTGATCCAGAAGGCGGCGCCCTGACGCCGCGAACCGACGAATCCCGACCCTCGCGAAGCGGCGTAGCAGCAGCAGGAGAATCCGATGATCCAAGAAATGTCGATGCTCGACGTGGCTGACAACACCGGGGCCAAGCGCGCCATGTGCGTGAAGGTCCTCGGCGGCAGCGGCCGTCGCTACGCGTCGGTTGGCGACGTCGTGATCGCCGTCGTCAAGAAGGCGCTGCCCACCGGCGAAGTGAAGGAGCACGAAGTCGTCAAGGGCGTCGTCGTGCGCACGGCAAAGGCCGTGCGTCGCTCCGACGGGACCTACATCCGATTCGATCGCAACGCGCTGGTCGTGATCGACAAGGAAGGCAATCCGCGCGGCACGCGCATCTTCGGCGCCGTCGCGCGCGAGTTGCGCGACCGCAACTTCATGAAGATCGTGTCGCTCGCGGAGGAGGTCGTCTGATGCTCGCCAACAAGCCGAAGCCGGTCGTGCGCGTGCACGTCAAGAAGGGCGACAAGGTCGTCGTCACGTCGGGCCAGTACAAGTCGAACGAGCCGCGGGAAGTCCTGCGCGTCGACGCCGATGGCCGCATCCTGGTGCAGGGCGTCAACCTGCGCTGGAAGCACCAGAAGCGTTCGCAGCAGAACCCGAAGGGCGGCCGCGTGCAGCTCGAGCAGCCGATGTCGGCCAGCAAGGTGCTGCTGTTCAGCGAGAAGGCCGGCAAGGGCACTCGCACGAAGGTGAAGATCGTCGACGGGCGCAAGGTGCGCGTCGGCGTGAAGTGCGGCACCGTCTTCGACACGGCCAAGGACAAGGCGACGAAGGCCCCGGGAACGAAGGCCAACTGAACCAGGCAGACCGATGACCACCACCACGAACAAGGCCGAGGGCCGCAACGCGGGGCCGAAGACGCTCCCGCGCCGGCTCCAGCAATACCGCGACCAGGTCGTGCCAGCCCTGAAGAAGGAGTTCGGCTACCAGAACCCGATGATGGTTCCGCGCCTGCAGAAGATCGTCGTCAACATGGGCGTCGGTCGTGCGGTCGAGAACAAGAACCGCATCGAGGCCGCCAACAAGGACCTCACCGCGATCGTCGGCCAGAAGCCGATGATCCGGAAGGCGCGCGGCGCCGTGTCGGGCTTCAAGCTGCGCGAGGGTTACGCGATCGGCGTCGCAGTGACGCTGCGCGGCTCGCGCATGTGGGAGTTCCTCGACCGCCTGATCACGCTCGCGATCCCGCGCATCCGCGACTTCCGCGGTCTGCCGACCAAGCTCGACGGTCGTGGCAACTACACGATGGGCTTGTCCGAGCAGAGCGTGTTCCCCGAGATCCAACTCGACAAGGTCGAGTTCGTGCAGGGCATGGACATCACCTTCGTCACCAGCGCGCCGACCGACAAGGAAGGTCAGGCGCTGTTGGCGCAGCTCGGCATGCCCTTCCGCAAGTGACGCACACCCGCTGATCCGCACCCGATCCACTGGCAGATACTGAGCAGACAAACATGGCCAAGAAGTGCTTGAGGATGAAGCAGCAGGCAACGCCGAAGTTCTCGACTCGGCGATACAACCGCTGCCAGCTGTGTGGGCGCGCTCGCGCGTACTACCGCAAGTTCGGGATTTGCCGGTGCTGCTTCCGTTCCCTTGCACTCCAGGGCGAGATCCCCGGCGTGCGCAAGGCTTCGTGGTAGGAGATCGACAGCCATGATGACCGATCCGATTGCAGACATGCTGACTCGCATGCGCAACGCCCTGATGAGCGGCGCGCCGAACTGCGTGGTGCCGGGCAGCCGCCTCAAGGTGGCGATCCTGGACGCGCTCAAGCGCGAAGGCTTCATCCAGACCTATGAGGTCGCGGCCGATGGCCCGCGTTCCGCGGTGCGCATCGAGTTCCGCTTCGGCCCCGAGGGCGAACGCGTGATCTCGACGCTCGCGCGCTTCAGCAAGCCGGGCTGCCGCCGCTACCGCGCCTGCCAGGACCTGCCGCAGGTGCGCGGCGGGCTCGGCATTGCCGTGGTGTCCACCAACCAGGGCGTGCTCTCGGATCGCGAGTGCCGTCAGCGCCGCGTCGGCGGCGAAGTCCTCTGCACCGTGGACTGAGCCGGAGAACGAGGAACTGCCATGTCCAGAATCGGCAAGAAGCCAATCGATGTGCCCAAGGGCGTGACCATCCAGGTCGCGTCGGGCACGGTCAGCGTGAAGGGCCCCAAGGGCGAGTTGAAGCTGCCGGTGCGACCGGAGATCGACGTCAAGCTCGAGGGCGCCGTGCTGCACGTCGCCGCGCGCAGCGAGGACCGCTCCGCGCGCGCCCTGCAGGGCACCGCCCGCGCAGTGCTGGCCAACATGATCGTCGGCGTGTCGAAGGGCTACGAGAAGAAGCTCGACATCAACGGCGTCGGCTACGAGGCGGCGATCGAGGGCAAGACCCTCGTGCTGAAGCTCGGCTTCAACCGGCCGGTCCGCTACACGATCCCGGCGACCGTCAGCATCGAGGCGCCGACCCCGACCGCGCTGGTGATCAAGGGCATCGACAACCAGCAGGTCGGCACCGTCGCCGCGTCGATCCGCAAGCTGCGCAAGCCCGAGCCCTACAAGGGCAAGGGCATCAAGTACGCAGAGGAAGTCATCAAGCGCAAGGCCGGCAAGGCCTTCGCGTCGGGCGGCGCGGGCGCCTGATCGCCTAGGAGCACAGCACCATGACCTCCACGTTCCACAAGCACCAACGACGGGTCGGCAAGGCCGCATCCGTGCGCGAGAAGTTGCGTAGCGTCGCCGGTCGGCCGCGGCTGACCGTGTTCCGCAGCCTGCAGAACATCTCGGCGCAGATCATCGACGACGTGAAGGGCCACACCCTCGCGGCGGCTTCTTCGCAGGAGAAGGACGTGCGCGGCGCCATCAAGGGCCAGCGCAAGACCGACGTCGCGAAGAAGATCGGTGCGCTGCTCGCCGAGCGCGCCAAGCGCGCCGGTGTCGGCAAGGTCTGCTTCGACCGCGGCGCCTACAAGTACCACGGGCGCATCAAGGCGCTCGCCGACGCCGCCCGCGAGGGCGGGCTCGATTTCTGATCTGGCAGTTCCCATCCCGACCTCGACCCACCTCATTCCGAACACGGCAGGAGCCGGCGCAGCCGGCGGACAGCAATGGCCAAGGGCAAGTATCCACTGATCCCGATCGACGAAGCGTTGTCGGCCGACGTCGAGGACGACGTCGTCGCGATCAACCGCTCCGCCGCGGTCGTCAAGGGCGGTCGCCGCTTCTCGTTCAGCGCGCTGTCCGTGGTCGGCAACAAGAACGGCCTGGTTGGCATCGGCTACGGCAAGGGCCGTGAAGTACCGATGGCGATCGAGAAGTCGGTGAAGGACGCGCGCAAGCAGATCATGCGCGTGTGCCGTCACGGGTCGACGATCCCGCACGCGGTCGAGGGCGAGTTCGGCGCGACCAAGGTCCGGCTGCTGCCGGCGGCGCCGGGCACCGGCATCATCGCCGGCAAGTCGGTGCGCAAGATTCTCGAGCGCGCCGGTATTGCCGACATCCTGACCAAGAACTACGGCTCCACGAACGCCATCAACGTCGTCAAGGCGACGATGATGGCGCTCAGCAAGCTGCGCAATCGCGAGCAGACCGTCGCGCTGCGCGGAGTGAACCTCGAATGAACCTCGCCGAAGCAAAGGCCCTGGGCCTCTCGTTCCCCGATCGCAAGCGCAAGGGCCGTGGCGTCGGCTCGGGCCTGGGCAAGACCTCGGGCCGCGGCCACAAGGGTGCGAAGGCCCGTTCGGGTTGGTCGCGCCGCATCGGCTGGGAAGGCGGGCAGATGCCGCTCTACCGGCGTTTGCCGAAGGTCGGCTTCAACAACAAGAACTTCGAGAAGGTCTACACCGTCGTCAATGTCTCCGATCTCGACGTCTTCGACGCCGGGAGCGTGGTGGATCTCGCGGCCGTGCTGAAGCGCGGTCTGACATCGAAGGAGAAGCACTCCGACCTGTTCAAGGTGCTCGGCGACGGCGACCTGAAGAAGGCCCTCACCGTGAAGGCCGACGCCGTCACCGGCTCGGCGCGGACCAAGATCGAAAAGGCCGGCGGCAAGGTCGAGCTGATCGAGAAGAAGCCCCATCGCGCGAAGTTCGTGGCGAAGGACGGCAGCAAGCGCAAGCCCGGCGAGCCCCGTCGGCGCAAGTGATCGTCGTCGCGCAGCCCTGAGCCCACCCTGATGAACCTGACGCTCGCCAACCTGTTCAAGATCCCGGAGATCAGGAAGAAGATCCTGATCACGCTGGCTCTGTTGTTGGTCTATCGCATCGGGTTCTTCATTCCGCTGCCGGGCGTCAACTTCGACGCAGCGCTCGATCAGATGCGCAACCTCGGCGGTGCTGGCAAGGTGTTCGGGATGATGAACGTGCTGACCGGGGGATCGCTGCAGAGCGCGACGATCTTCTCGCTCGGCGTCATGCCGTACATCTCGGCGAGCATCATCTTCAGCCTGCTGAGCAAGGCGCTGCCCTCCCTCGAGAAGATCGCCAAGGAAGGCCAGAGCGGCCAGCGCAAGATCAACCAGTACACCCGCCTGGCGACCGTCGGCATCTGCCTGGTGCAGAGCTGGTTCGTCATCTTCGGCACGCTCGGCGCCGAGAACAGCAAGCTGCTGCACGAAGGCGTGCGCGAGTGGTTCGGCCTCTACTGCGTCGTCGTGATGGTCGCGTTGACCGCCGGCACGATGTTCATCATGTGGCTCGGCGAGCAGATCACCGAGCACGGCATCGGCCAGGGCATCTCCCTGATCATCATGGCCGGCATCATCGCCAGCCTGTATCCGGCATTGGGCCTCTACTTCCAGAACGCCATGGACCGCACGAGCTGGCAGCACCTGCTGTTCTTCGTCGGTGCGTGGGGGCTCGCGGTGGTCGCCGTCGTCTACATGACGAAGGCCCAGCGGCGCATCCCGATCCAGAACGCCAAGCACACGCGCGGCCGTCGCGTCATCGGCGGCGAGCGCAGCTTCCTGCCGTTCAAGCTGAACCAGGCCAACGTCATGCCGATCATCTTCGGCAGCGCGTTGCTGATGATCCCGGCGATGCTCGGCACCGCGCTGCAGAACACATGGCTCGAGCAGGCGTTCGGCCAGCAGCGTGGCTTCTGGTTCGTGGTGTCGTTCACGGCCCTGATCTACTTCTTCGCGTTCTTCTGGACGTCGATGATGTTCCAGCCGAAGGAGATCGCGAAGAACCTCCAGGAGCAGGGTTCGTTCGTGCCGGGCATCCGTCCGGGGCGCCAGACTGCCGAGTTCCTCGAGCAGACGATGGTGCGCATCACGCTCGCCGGCGCGACCTTCCTGGCGATCGTCGCCGTGGCGCCGTCGTTCGTCGGCGGCACGGGTGCCGGCACGATGGACCAGGTCCTGATCTACTTCATGTCCGGCACGTCGATCCTGATCGTCGTCGGCGTGGCACTCGACATGGTCGAGCGCATCAACGCGATGCTGGTCATGCGCAACTACGAAGGCGCCATGGATGCCGGCGGCGAGCAGGCTGGCGCCGGCAGCGGTTGGGGCCGCCGTTCCAGCTGATGGTCATGGCGCTCGCGATCAAAGCCCGCTGCGTGTTCCTCGGCGCCCCTGGTGCCGGCAAGGGCACGCAGGCGAAGAAGGTCGCCGACGCGGCCGCGATCGCCCACATCTCGACCGGCGACATGCTGCGCCGGGAGGTTGCGGCCGGGAGCGACCTCGGCCGGGCCGCGAAGGGGTTCATGGACGCCGGCAAGCTGGTGCCCGACGACCTGATCGTGCGCATGGTGCAGGCGCGCATCGCCGAGCCCGACGCGCGCGCCGCCTGGATCCTCGACGGTTTTCCGCGTACACTGCCGCAGGCCGAGGCCCTCGATCGCACCCTGACGGGGGCCGCCGCGCTGACGCACGTCATCCACTTCGTCGTGCCCGAGGCCGCCCTGATCGGGAGGTTGTCGGGTCGTCGGACCTGCTCGAAATGCGGGGCCATCTGGCACGTCGAGAGCCAGCCGACGAAGCGACCCGGAGTGTGCGATCTCTGCGGCGGCGAAGTCGTCCAGCGCTCGGACGATCGCGTCGAAGCGATCGGCAAGCGTCTCGAAGTCTACAAGTCGCAGACGGCGCCACTGTTGGCGTACTACCGCGACCGGAACGTTCTGCGGGAGATCGATGCGAATCGGTCGCCCGCTGTCATTTACCAGGAGTTGCTGCAGCAGATGCGATGAAGCCAGGCGATGGAACCTCTCCGGTGCCCGATGCACCCCGTGGCGAACGCGCCACGGTGCTTGCGAAGTGCGCCAACGGGATGTTCCGCCTGCAGACGACCGACGGTCGCGAATGGATGGCCCACGTTGCCCAGGACCTCCGCATGGCGTTCGCTCGCCTGCTGCCGGGGGACCAGGTGCTCGCCGAGCCATCGCCGTTCGACCCGACCAAGGCCCGCATCTGCAGGATCCTGCCGACCGCGCAACGCTCCAGCCAATCCACGCCGCCCAACCCATCCCAACCGCGAGAACTGTCGTGAAGGTCCGAGCCAGCGTCCGTCGCATCTGCGAGCACTGCAAAGTCGTCCGGCGCGCCGGCGTCGTTCGCATCATCTGCAGCAATCCCCGGCACAAGCAGCGTCAAGGCAAGTAGCCGCCACCCAGGATCCCAATGCCTCGTCTCCTCGGCGTCGATATCCCCAACGAAAAGCGCATCGAGATCGCGCTGCAGTACATCTATGGCGTCGGCGCGTTCGTCGCCAAGAAGGTCCTGAAGGAGCTCGCCATCAACCCCAGTGTGCGCGCGAAGGACCTGAAGGACGACGAAGTCGCCAACATCGCCAGCTATCTCGAGAAGAACTTCCCGGTCGAGGGTGCTCTGCGTCGGTTGACCCTGCAGAACATCAATCGCCTGAAGGAGATCTACTGCTACCGCGGCCTGCGTCACCGCCGCGGTCTGCCGGTGCGCGGCCAGCGCACGCGCAGCAACTCCCGTTCGCGCAAGGGCCCGCGCAAGACCGTCGCCAACAAGAAGATCCTGAGGAAGTGATCCGATGAGCACGCAGAATCCAGCAGCCACCACGCCGGCGCCCGAGAAGAAGAAGGCGAAGTTGCGCAAGAACGTCGGCAAGGCGACGGCGCACGTGAAGGCGTCCTTCAACAACACGATCATCACGATCGTCGACGCCGCCGGGCAGGTCATCGCGTGGGACTCGGCCGGCACGATCGGCTACAAGGGTTCGCGCAAGAGCACCCCGTACGCCGCGCAGCGCGCGGCCGAGAAGGTCGCCGACAAGGTCAAGAAGATGGGCGTGCACGAACTCGAAGTGCTCGTGCGCGGCCCTGGCTCCGGTCGCGAGTCGGCGATTCGCGCCCTCGCCAACTCGGGCATCGAGGTCAAGTCGATCGAAGACGTGACCCCGCTGCCGCACAACGGTTGCCGGCCCCGCAAGCGCCGCCGCGTCTGATCCCAGGCCGACCCGAACCCGCCACCGACCCAAACGAATCTGGACTGCAATGGCCCGCATCGACAAGAACGTCTGCAAGCTGTGCCGCCGCGAAGGCGTCAAGCTGTTCCTCAAGGGACAGCGGTGCTTCTCCGAGAAGTGCGGCGTCAACCGCCGAAACTACCCGCCGGGCCAGCACGTGCGCCCGAAGAAGGGCACCGACTACGGCACGCAGCTGCGCGAGAAGCAGAAGTGCAAGCGCATCTATGGCGTGATGGAGCGGCAATTCCAGCACTACTTCTCGGTCGCGCAGCGCCAGAAGGGCAACACCGGCGAGAACCTGCTGGTCCTGATGGAGCGGCGCCTCGACAACGTGGTGCTGAGCCTCGGACTCGCCTTCTCGCGGTTCGATGCGCGCCAGATGGTCGGCCACGGCCACGTCTACGTGAACAAGAAGCGTGTCGACATCGCCGGCTACCTCGTGCGGCCGGGCGATGAGATCGAGGTGCGCGGCACCGACAAGATCAAGAAGAAGGCCGGCGACGCGATCGAGATGAACAAGGGCCGCGCGCTGCCGGCCTGGCTCGAAGCCACGCCTGCCGAGTTGAAGGGCCGAGTCGTCCAGCTGCCCAAGCGCGAGGACGTCAGCGTCGAGATCCAAGAGCAGCTCATCATCGAGCTGTGCTCGAAGTAACCAGACCACACCGGGTCACCAGACCAAGCCGGGAGATCACCCATGCGCATCCGTTGGCGTAACTTCGAGCTGCCGTCCCAGGTCCGCCTGGAGCGGGAGACTGCGACCCCCCAGTACGGCCGTTTCGTCGTCGAGCCGTTCGAGAAGGGCTTCGGCACGACGATCGGCAACGGTCTGCGGCGCGTGTTGCTCTCGTCGATCGAGGGCACTGCGGTCACGTGGGTCCGGATCGACGGTGTCGTGCACGAGTTCTCGACGATCCAAGGCGTGCTCGAGGACGTCACGCAGATCGTGCTGAACATCAAGAAGCTGCGCGTCAAGCTGCACACCGACGCGCCGACCGCGCTGCGCATCGACGTCAACCAGAAGGGCGAGGTGCGCGCCGAGAAGATCGAAGGCGACCACAACGTCGAGATCGCCAACCCGGACCTCAAGATCTGCACGCTGACCGAAGACGTGCGGTTCTACTGCGAGATGCAGGTCCGCAAGGGCCGCGGCTACGTGACCGCCGAGGAGAACGTCGCCGAAGAGCTCGAGATCGGCACGATTCCGGTCGACTCGATCTTCAGCCCGGTGCACCGTGTCCGTTACGCGATCGAGAACACCCGCGTCGGCAAGTCGACCGACTACGACCGTCTGGTGCTCGAGATCTGGACCGACGGGACCGTCACGCCGGAAATGGCGCTGGTCGAAGCGAGCAAGATCTACCGCAAGCACCTCAACCCGTTCGTCCAGTACTTCGAGATGAAGGAAGACCTGGCGGTCGAGGGCGGGGCCTTGGCGCCGGAAGGCGACGAGGGCGCGCGGCGCCGCGAGATGGTCGACCTGCTCGGCAAGAGCATCGACATGCTCGAGCTGTCGGTGCGGGCCAAGAACTGCCTCGACAGCGAGAACGTCGCGACCATGCGCGATCTCGTGCAGTTGAGCGAGCCGGAGCTGCTGAAGGTCCGCAACTTCGGCAAGACGTCACTGAAGGAAGTGAAGAGCAAGTTGGCCGCTCTTGGCCTCTCGCTCGGCATGAACATCGAAGAGTTCAAGCAAGGGTAGGCGCAGTCATGTTGCACAACATCGCAGGCAAGCGTTTGGGACGGAACACGGCGCACCGCGCCGCCCTGCGCAGGAACTTCACGGTTTCGGTGATCAAGCACGAGCGCGTCGTCACGACGTTGCCGAAGGCGAAGGCGCTGCGGCCGTTCGTCGAGAAGATCATCACGCTGGCGCGCAGCGCCGATCCGAAGACGCGGGTGCATCGCATCCGCCAGGCGGTCTCGCTGCTGCAGGACAAGGCGGCGGTGCGCAAGCTGTTCGAGGTGATCGGACCGCGCTTCGCGAACCGCGCCGGCGGCTACACCCGCATCCTGCGGATGGCCGACTACCGGATCGGCGACGGCGGCAGCAAGTGTGTGTTCGAGTTGCTCGACAACACGGTGCTGGAGCAGAAGATCAAGGCGAAGAGCGACGCGGTCGCAACGCAGGACGCCGAGAAGGCGACCGCGGGCGCCAAGGCCTGACGCGCCGAGGTGTGTGACCGGACGAGGGCCTCGCGGCATGCCGCAGGCCCTCGTTTCGTTTCCGCGGCCCTGGGTGCCGGAGCGAGCCACCCTGCGCGGCCGCGCCTCTCCCTGGATCGGCCCGTGGTGCGTGCTTCCACTACGTGCGCGTGAACGACATGTTGTCCGGGCCGACCAGCAACGCCAGTTCGTCGAGCAGTTCGTCGGTCACGCGCACGCCTTCGTCGGCACGCACCCGGTAGCAGTCAGCGCCGTCGTCGACATCGAGCAGGAGGTGCTGCTGGCCGCGGTGCCTGCCGACGATCGCGGCGATGCGAGCGAGGCTCGCCTCGGCGGCGAGCGTGCCGCGCAGGTGCAGCACGAGCCCGGCGACCTCGCGCCGCACCACGTCGGCGGCGACGTCCAGCTGATCCAGCAACAGTGCCTTCTCCTCGCTCTGGGCGTCGATGCGGCCGGTGACGAAGACGATCGCGTCGTCGACGATGCGGTCCTTGACGTTGGCGTAGGTCCGCGCGAAGCAGGTGACGGGCACCTGCCCGTGCAGGTCCTCGAGCTGGAAGCGCGCCATCTTCTGGCCGGCGTTCTTGCCCTGCTTGATCTGCAGCACGCGCACCGAACTGATCATGCCGGCGAGACGCACGCTGCCGCCCGGCTGGACGCTGCCGAGCGCCGCCGTCGTCTGGCCGGCGATCCGGGTCAGGAACGAGCCGCGCTTCTCGAATGGGTGCCCGGACAGGTAGAAGCCGAGCGACTCCTTCTCGCGCGCGAGCCGTTCGTGTTCGGGCCACTCGTCGGTGGCCACTCCGGCGGTCGCCGCGGCGGGGTCCGACGGCGCCGCGAACAGCAGCTTCTGACCGCGCCGCCGATCCTCACGGGCCGCCACCGAAGCGCGCAGCGCGCCCTCGATCGCGGCGAAGTCCGCGGCGCGTGGACGGCCGAGTTCCGCGAACGCCCCGGCCTGCACCAGCGCCTCGAGAGCGGTCTTGTTGAGCACGTTGGCGTCGAGCCGTTCGCACAGGTCGTCGAGCCCCGTGAAGGGGCCGCCGCGCCGGCGTTCGGCGGCGACGGCGTCGGCGGCGCGCGCGCCCACGCCCTTCACGGCGCCGAGCCCGTAGCGGATGGACTGCTGCTCGACGCCGAACTGCCGCTGCGAGCTGTTCACGCTCGGCGGCAGGATGGCCAGGCCGCCGCGCCTTGCCTCGTCGACGAACTCCTTGATCTTGTCGCTGTTGCCGGACTCGACCGTCAGGTTCGCGGCCGTGAACTCGATCGGCCAGTGCGCCTTCAGCCACGCGGTCTGGTAGGTGACCAGGGCGTAGGCGGTGCTGTGCGACTTGTTGAAGCCGTAGCCGGCGAAGTACTCCATCGTCTCGAACAGCTCCTTCGCGAACTTCTCGGCGTACCCCTGCTTCACCGCGCCCGCGACGAACTGGTCTTTGAACTTCGCCATCACCTCGGGCTTCTTCTTGCCCATCGCCTTGCGCAGGTTGTCGGCTTCGGCCATCGAGAAGCCGCCGATGACCGCGCTGATCTGCATCACCTGCTCCTGGTAGACGATGACGCCATAGGTCGCTTCGAGCACCGGCTTGGTCGCCTCGTGCGGGTAGACGGTCTTCTCTTCGCCGTGCTTGCGGCGCACGAACATGTCGACCATGCCCGATCCGAGCGGGCCCGGGCGGTAGAGGGCGAGCACGGCGATCACGTCTTCGAAGGTGTCGGGCTTCAGGCGGGTCAGCAGCTCGCGCATGCCGCTCGATTCGAGCTGGAACACGCCCTGCGTCTCGCCGCGCGCCATCAGCTCGTAGGTCTTCTTGTCGTCGAGCGGGAGCTTGCCGAGGTCGATCGCCACGCCGTGGGTGGCTTGCACCAGGCGCACGCCTTCTTGCAGGATCGTCAGCGTCTTCAGCCCGAGGAAGTCCATCTTCAGCAGGCCGACTTCCTCGAGTTCGGTCATCTGCCACTGCGTGATGACGTCCTCGCCGTTCTTCGCGAGCGGCACGTAGTCGCGCAGCGGCCGGTCGGCGATCACCACGCCGGCAGCGTGGATCGAGCTGTGCCGCGCCAGGCCCTCGAGCTTCAGCGACAGGTCGAACAGACGCTGGTGCTGCGGGCTGCTCTCGCGGATCGCCTTGAGTTCGGCGTCGCCGTCGAGGGCGGCTTGCAGCGAAGCGCCCGGGCCCTGGGGCACCTTCTTGCACAGCTTGTCGACGTCGGCGATCGGCAGGTCGAGCACGCGGCCGACGTCGCGCAGCACGCCGCGGCTCGCCATCGTCCCGAACGTGATGATCTGGCAGACGCAGTCGTCGCCGTACTTCTGGCGCACGTAGCGGATCACTTCGTCGCGGCGGTCGCCGCAGAAGTCGATGTCGATGTCGGGCATCGACACGCGGCCGGGGTTCAGGAAGCGCTCGAACAGCAGCGCGTAACGCAGCGGGCAGACGTCGGTGATGCCGAGCGCGTACGCGACGATCGAACCGGCGGCGGAGCCGCGGCCAGGACCGACCGGGATCCCGAGTTCGCGGGCCTTCTGGATGAAGTCCTGGACGATCAGGAAGTAGCTGACGAACCCCAGCTTCTTGATGACACCGATCTCGTACTCGAGCCGCCGTTGCACGGTCTCGTCGATCGCGCCGTAGCGGTGGATCGCGCCTTCCCGGCAGATGCGTTCGAAGAACACATCCGGGGGCGTGCCGTCCGCCGGCGCGAACACGGGAAGGTGGTAGACGCCGAACTCCAGGTCGACGGCGCAGCGTTCGGCGATCGCGACGGTCTGCGCCAGTGGCTCTGACCAGCCGGCAAAGGCCTCCTGCATCTGCGCCCGCGACTTGAGGAACAGATCGTGCGACCCCATGCGGAATCGCTGCGGGTCCGCCACGGTCTTGCCGCTGCGGATGCAGAGCATGATGTCGTGGGCGAGCCAGTCGTCGGCGCGCAGGTAGTGCACGTCGTTGGTCGCGACGCATGGGATGCCGAGCTCGTGGCCGAGCGTGCGTAGCGCCTGCGTGACCTTGCGCTGCTGCTCGTAGCCGGTCTCGGCGACTTCGAGGAAGAAGTTCTCCGCGCCGAACAGCTCGCGGAACGCGTTGGCCGTGCGTTTGGCGGTGGTGGGGTCGCCCTGCAGGATCGCCGTGGCGATCTGCGACGAGACCGTGCCGGACAGGGCGATCAGCCCCTGGCGGTGTTCCTGCAGCACCTCGAGATCGACGCGCGGCCGGTAGCTGAAGCCCTCGAGCCAGGCGCGCCCGGACAGCTTCTTCAGGTTGTCGAAGCCTCTCGCGTCCGTCGCGAGCAGCGTCAGGTCGAAGGTGGGGTTGTCGGCGCCAGCACTCTCCTTGCGCGTCTTGCCGGCGACGTAGGTGGTCTGGCCGAGGATCGGCTTGACCTTCTTCTCCTTGCACGCCTTGTAGAACTCGACGGCCCCGAACAGGTTGCCGTTGTCGGTCAGCGCCATCGCCTGCTGGCCGTCCGCCGCCGCGCCGGCGACCAGCGCGCTCACCTCGCTCGGCGCCGCCAGCAGGCTGTAGTGCGAGCGCACATGCAGGTGGACGAACGGCGGCGCTTCGGTCATCGCCTCGTCAGGCTACGCCCGGGCGCCGTCCATGCGAGAGGGCGGCGCCAACGGCGTCACGGCACGATCGTCATGGGGACCGGTTGGCTCCAGGTCTTGATCCGGTACTGGTAGGCGTTGTCGATGGTGATGCCGGCGACGTAGTGCGTGAGGCCGAGGATCTCGGTCAGCACCGGGATCGTGAGCACCGCCTGCGCCTGAGCCGAGCCGTCGAGCACCGCGAACGTCGGCGCCAGGATGGGGTTGCCGAGCAGCGCAAAGTCCATCAGCACGTCGTGGTTGAGCGGCAGCACGCGTTGCCCGCCGAGCGGGATGCCCGGCGACGTGCCCAGCGACCAGCCGAACAGCACGTCCTTCCCGGCGTTGCCCGGGCTGGTGTAGGTGTAGGTCGCGGTCCCACCGAGGCTGCTGCTGCCGACGAACGTCGTGGTCGACACCGGCTGGGTCGTCTCGAGCAGGACTTCGAGGGTGAGGGGGGCATTCAGGCTGGCCACGGTGACCGGCACGGTCCGGCTCACGTGACCGGGCGCCGCGAAGGTGACGTTCCACGATCCAACCGGCAGCCACAGACCGTAGCGGCCGTCGCTCGCGCGGCTCTTGGTGACTTCGCCGTTGTTCAGGACGTTCGGCGTGAAGGTGATCGTCGCCGCGAGCGGGGCACTGCCGAGCGTCGAACGCACGTGGCCGCGCACGGCCGGCCGCCAGGTGGTCAGCACGCGCCGGATGCCTGGCCAGACCAAGAGCTCCTCACTGACCGTTGCCGTGAACACCGGCTGGAAGTCGGTGCCGACCTCGATCAGGAACGACAGCGCGCCGCCGCTCGCGTAGTGGTCCTCGGGGGCTTCGCCCGACGCCGACGGGTTGCGCGTGTCGTAGCCCATCGGGGCGCGGAGGTCGTCGTTGTAGATCTGCTGGAACGCCATCATCGTCGGATGCACGGTTGCGCACGGCGCCCACATGCGCAGCACGTCGCGTCCGTAGCTGTGGAAATCGAGGTAGACCTCCGGGCGCAGGCGCGCGACGAGGTTGCGCATCGCGATCGTCTCGGGCTCGCTGCCCGCCGATGGACCGCGGTAGGTGTCGCTGCTGGGCGTCGTCGAGGCGCCGCACACGCCCCACAGGAACGGGTAGTTGCGGTTGAGGTCGACGCCGAAGCTCGACCCGTTGTTGCGCCGGTTCTTCCGCCAGAAGTTGTAGGTGTTCCAGACGTGGTTGACGCCGTCGGGGTTGACCATCGGCACGAACCAGATCTCGTGGCTGGCGACCACCGCGGCGATCGCCGGGTCGGTCGCCTGGTCGGCGAGCACGCGCTGCATCGCGCGGATCACCATGTGCGGCGTGTTGAGTTCGCGCGCGTGGTGTTGCGCCGCGAGCAGGATCACCGGCTCGTCCTCGTCGGTGGCGACATTGTCGCTGACCTTCAAGGCGTAGATCGGCCGCCCTTCGTGCGTCAGCACGCCGCCGGGCAGCGTGCTGATGTTCACCTTCTGCGCCAGCATCGGCCAGGCAGCGACCTCGGCGTCGATCGCGGCCTCGACCTCGGCGACGGTGTAGTAGCCGAGATCGATCTCGCCGCCGCCCGCGAGCTGCGCGTTCTCGATGGCGTGGTATGGCTGGCCGACGCCGGTGCACGTCGCGTTCGGCGCGATCGAGAGCAGCAGCGGCACCTGAGAAGCCTCGGCGAGCAGATCGACCGGCCCCGTCATCGTCGGCGCGCTGCAGCAGGCGCCCAGGATTTCGAAGTGCTGGTGCAGCATCAGGCGCTGGCCCGGGGTCGGGTTGTCGACCAGGTAGCGCGAGACGAGATTCTGGGCGGCGACGGGCAGGCTCGAGAGACCCAGAATGGCGAGGAGAAGGTGGCGCATGGTGGCGAGGGCGGGGCTCCGCGATTCTGGCGAGCGTTGCCGCAGCCGGCCACCCCCGGGTTGTCTCGCCTCCGTCTGCTGGCGCGTCGTCGCCTGCCGAAGCGCCTTCGCAACGCGGTTCTGGCGCGGTACGGGGGCAGATCGGGAGGAGCAGAACGGGACCGGGCTGCCCGCTCTGCCCTGGCAGTCTCCCGGCAGCAAGAGCCGCGGGCCGCTCGCTGCTCCTTGCAGCGACCCCTCGAAGCTGCGGGTGCTGGTGGTGTGGGCCGGCCTCGGTCGCCGAGGGATCGGGCGCCGCAGGGTGCTGGCGCCGATCCTGCCCCGTCGGTCAGCGCCGCAGTTTCCGCTGCAGCGCCTGGTCGATCGCGTCGAGGAACTGCTCGGTGGTGAGCCACGGCGCCTTGGCGTCGATCAACACCGCCAGGTCCTTCGTCATCTTGCCGCCCTCGACCGTCTCGACGCACACCTTCTCGAGCGCGTCGGCGAACGCGATGACGTCCGGCGTGCCGTCGAACTTGCCGCGGAACTTCAGCCCCTGCGTCCACGCGAAGATCGACGCGATCGGGTTGGTCGACGTCGGCTTGCCCTTCTGGTGTTCGCGGTAGTGGCGCGTGACGGTGCCGTGCGCGGCCTCGGCCTCGATCGTCTTGCCGTCCGGGGTCATCAGCACCGACGTCATCAGGCCGAGCGAACCGAAGCCCTGCGCGACCGTGTCCGACTGCACGTCGCCGTCGTAGTTCTTGCAGGCCCAGACGAAGCCGCCATCCCACTTCAGCGCCGCCGCGACCATGTCGTCGATGAGCCGGTGCTCGTAGGTGATCTTCTTCGCCGCGAACTTCGCCGCGAACTCCTCGTCGAACACCTTCTGGAACAGGTCTTTGAACCGCCCGTCGTACTTCTTGAGGATCGTGTTCTTGGTGCTGAGGTAGACCGGCCAGCCGCGCTCGAGGCCGTAGTTGAACGAGCTGCGCGCGAAACCGACGATCTGCTCGTCGAGGTTGTACATCGCCAGCGCGACGCCGCCGGCGGGGAAGTCGAACACCTTGTGCTCGATCTTCTTACCGTCCTTGCCGGCGAACGTGATCGTCAGCGTGCCGGGGCCGGGCACGACGAAGTCGGTGGCGCGGTACTGGTCGCCGAAGGCGTGGCGGCCGATCACGATCGGCCGGGTCCAGCCGGGCACCAGGCGCGGCACGTTCCGGCAGATGATCGGCTCGCGGAAGATCGTGCCGCCGACGATGTTGCGGATCGTGCCGTTCGGCGACTTCCACATCTCCTTGAGCTTGAACTCGGCGACGCGCGCCTCGTCGGGCGTGATCGTCGCGCACTTGACCGCGACGCCGTACTGCTTCGTCGCGTTCGCCGAGTCGATCGTGACCTGGTCGTTCGTGGCATCGCGGTGCTCGATGCCGAGGTCGAAGTACTTCAGGTCGATGTCGAGGTAGGGGAGGATCAGCTTCTTCTTGATGAACGCCCACAGGATGCGCGTCATCTCGTCGCCATCCATCTCGACGACGGGGTTCTTGACCTTGATCTTGCTCATGCGGAAGTGCTAGCCGACCGCGGCGGGTGCAGGCAATGGTCTGCCGCCGCGGCCCGCTCCGCCTACGGGCCGTAGTCGCCGGTCACGATGTAGACGACGCGGCGCGCGATGTTGACCGCGTGGTCGCCGACGCGCTCGAGATCGCGCATCGACAGCAGGATCGGCAGGGCCTCCTCGGCGTGCCGCTTGGCGGTGGCGTCGTCCCAGGCTCGGCGCCCGGCGTGGTGCAGCGCTTCGAGGAACTGCTTGGTCGTGCTCCAGGCGAGTTCGTCGAGTTCGTCGTCGCGGCGCACGACCGCGGTGGCCAGGAACACGTTGCCATCGGCGAACGCACGCATGGCGTCGACCAGCATCGCGCTGCTCACCCTTCCCACCTGTTCGATGCGGGCGGGATCGACCATCGACAAGGCCTCGCTGTCGGTCGCGTAGTCGGCGAGGTTGACGGCGAGGTCGCCGATGCGCTCGAGGTCGCTGGCCATGCGAAGCGCGGCCGTGACCAGCCGCACGTCGCCGGCGACCGGCTGCTGCAGGGTCAGTACGTCGATGCAGATCTTCTCGATCGTCGCGTAGGCACGGTCGACGTCGTCATCGCCCTGCTGAACGATCGTGCCGGTGGCCTGGTCGTGCCGGACCAGGGCCTTGATGCCCTGGTCGAGCCGCTTGCCGACGAGGTCGCCGAGGTCGATCAGGCGCTGGCGCAGTTCGGCGAGCGTGTTCTGGTAGGCGGTGCGCGTCATGGTCGGATCCGATCAGCCGAAGCGGCCGGTGATGTAGTCCTCGGTGCGCTTCTTCTGCGGCTTGGCGAACAACTCGCGCGTCCTGCCGAACTCCTCCAATCGCCCGAGATAGAAGAACGCCGTGTGCTGCGACACGCGCGCCGCCTGCTGCATGTTGTGCGTGACGATCACCACCGTGTAGCGCTGCGCCAGTTCCTGGATCAGGTCCTCGACGCGTGCGGTGGACCCCGGGTCGAGCGCCGAGCACGGTTCGTCCATCAGCAGCACCTCGGGCTCGGTCACGAGCGCGCGCGCGATGCACAGGCGCTGTTGCTGGCCGCCCGACAGCTCGAGCGCGCCGCGGCCCAGGCGGTCCTTCACCTCGTCCCACAGCGCGGCGCGCCGCAGCGCCTGCTCGACGATCTCGTCGTAGCGCCCGCGGACGCCGTTGATGCGCAGCGGGAACGTCAGGTTCTCGCGGATCGACTTCGGGAACGGGTTCGGCTTCTGGAACACCATGCCGATGCGCCGCCGCACCTCGACCGGGTCGACGCCGTGGCCGTAGACGTCGGTCCCGCGATAGAGCACGGCACCGCCGGTGCGCACGTTCGCCAGCAGGTCGTTCATGCGGTTGAGGCTGCGCAGCCACGTGCTCTTGCCGCATCCGCTCGGCCCGATGACGGCCGTGACCGACTTCTCGGGCACCTCGAGCGTCACGTCGTGCAGCGCCTGGTGGGTTCCGTACCAAAGGCTGAAGTCGGCGGTCGCCAGCACCGGAGGAGCGGCAACGGCAACGGCGGGAGCGACCGGTTCGTGGATCGGCATGCGTTGGGCGCGTTGGGCGGGCAGGGACATGTTCACCAGCGGAGTTGGAAGCGGTTGCGAAGCACGATCGCGGCGCCGTTGAGCAGCAGCAGGATCACCATCAGCACGACGATCGCCACCGAGGCGATCGTCTCGAAGCCCGCCTGCGGATAGGTCGCCCACGAGAAGATCTGGATCGGCACCACCGTGAACGAGTCCATCAGGCCCTGCGGGCGGTAGTTCACGTAGAGGAAGGCGCCGAGCAGGATCAGGGGCGCTGCCTCGCCGATCGCGCGCGACACCGCCAGGATCATCGACGTCAGCATCCCGGGCAGCGCGTAGGGCAGCACCTGGTGCCTCACGACCTGACTCGGTGTCGCGCCGACGGCGAACGCGGCGTGACGCACCCATGGCGGCACGGTGCGCAGCGCTTCGCGGCAGCCGAGGATCATCACCGGCAGGATCAGCAGGCCGAGCGTGATGCCGCCGGCGAGGATGCTGCGCCCGAGGTCCATCGTGCGGCAGACGACTTCGAGGCCGATGATGCCGTAGACGACCGACGGGATGCCGGCGAGATTCGCGATCAGCACCTGCAGCACGGAGGTCAGGCGCGTGCGTTTGGCGTACTCCTCGAGGTAGACCGATGCGCCGATCGCCAGCGGGAAGGCGAACAGCATCGTGACCAGCACCACCAGCAGCGAGCCGAGGATCGCGCTCGACAGCCCGGCATGCTCGGGATACCGCGGTTCGTCGAGCGCCGTCACGAAGTGCCAGATCGCGGCGAGGAAGTCGCGCTGCAGCGTCAGCTCGCCGGTGCGCCGGATCTCGGCGCTCACCGCCTGTTCGACGCCGTCGCGCACCACGCGCAGCTGCACCGGGCCCGCGCCTTGGCGCGCGGCCACCACGAGGGTCTGCCACGACTGCTGGCTGCCGAGCAGGGGCCAGTCGTTGACCGCCAGCAGCACGTCGCCGGAACGGATGCCGGCGGCGGCGAGCAGGCTGTCGTCGGGCAGCCAGGCGAGGCGCGGACGGAACTTGCCCGGCGCGTCGGCGATCGGCTCGAGTTCGACCTCGCCGAGCAGCGCTTCGAGGTGCGGCACCCAGCCGACGCGAGTGAGTTCCTGGTCGTTCGGCAACGAGCCGACCGCGCGCCAGGCGCCGTGAACGTCCTCGACCGGCGTGCCGCCGATCGTCAACAGCGCGTCGCCGTCGGCGATCCCGACGGCCATCGCCGACGAGCCTTCGATCACCTGGGCGATGCCGACGTACGGCGCCTGCACGCTGTCGCCCGCAACCGCGCGCTGGGACAGCGACAATCCGGCCGTGGCCGTCGCGCGCATGCTGACGAGCTCGCCGCTGGAGCGCAGCGTGCTGAACACCAGCAGCACGACGACCAGGACGCCGAGCCCGAGCGAGCTCGCGGCCAGCACGGCGAACAGGCTGCTCTTGCGATGGCGGTGGCGCAGCCGCGCCGGCGCCCGGAGTTCGGCGGCGGCGGTCATTCGTAGAGCTCCCGGAAGCGCTTGACGATGAAGTGGCTCGCGATGTTGAGCGTGAGCGTGATCACGAACAGGAGCGCCCCGATCGCGAACAGCGCCGACCAGATGAACGCGGTGGCCTCCTGCTCGCCGGTCGCGATGTTCACGATCGTCGTCGTCAGCGTCATCATCGGCTGCGTCGGATCGGGCGGCCACGCGGGCGTTCGGCCGGCGGCGAGAGCGACGATCATCGTCTCGCCGATCGCGCGCGACATCGCCAGGATGAACGCGGCGCCGATGCCCGACATCGCCGCGGGCAGCACCACCCGCACGACCACTTCGCCGCGCGTCGCGCCGAGCGCGTACGCGGCTTCGCGCAGCGAGCGCGGGACGGCGTAGAGCACGTCCTCGGACAGGCTCGCCATCAGCGGCAGGATCATGAAGCCCATGACCACGCCGGCCGACAGGCCGTTCCAGAAGCCGACGTCGAGGCCCGCGTCCTGGAACAGCGGCGTGACGATGCGTAGCGCGAAGAACCCGTAGACGACCGACGGGATGCCGCCGAGCACTTCGAGGATCGGCTTCAGCCAGGCGCGCACGCGCGGATTGCAGTACTCGCTGAGGAACACCGCGGCGAGCACGCCGAGCGGGACCGCGACGGCCAGCGCGATGCCGGTGATCACCGCCGTGTCCGCCAGCAGCGCGAGCGTGCCGTAGCCCTCGGGCACGGTGATGGGCGCCCAGCGGATCGAGCCGAGGAACTCGGCGAAGCCGACCTTGCTGAAGAACGGCAGGCTGCCGGCGAAGAACGTCCACGCGGTCAGCACCGCGATCACGATCGCGAGCAGGCCGCAGCCGAGCAGCGTGCTGCGCACCGCGGCCTCGACGACGCGGCGGCGCCTCGGCGCCGCCAGCGAGGGGGTTCGCGGGATCGCGGTCAGCGTGGTCATCACCCGGCGGCGGTCACTGGTTCTTGGCGCCGCTGGCGTTCGCCGCCTTCGATGCCTGCGCGTGCGCCGTGTACTTCTCGGCGATCTGCGCCGCGGTCATCCCGGCGAACGTGCCACCGAACGCGGTGCCGACGATCTTGCCGGTGAAGATCGCGCGCGACGCTTCGCGCAGGCGGCGCGCCGCCGGCACGTAGCCGACGTCGAGCATGAACTCGCGGTTGCCGATGCGCTTCTCGTCGAGATAGAAGTTCATCAGCGCAGCGACCTCCGGGCGGTCCGCCGACTTGCGCGCGATGTAGACGAACAGCGGGCGCGTCATCGGCTGGTAGGCGTTGCTGCCGATCGTGTCGACGTCCGGCAGGATGCCCTGCACCGGTCCCGCGGCGTTGACGATCGGCTTCTTGCCGTTGGCGAGGCGCTTCTCGTTGATCTTCGCCAGCACGTCGGCGGGCGCGTCGACCGTGGTGCGGCGAGGGTCGATGGCGATCGGCTGCACGCGCTGCTGGTTGTGCAGGTAGAACGCGTAGCCGAAGTAGGTCATGCCGCCCTTGTCCTTGCCGGTCTGCTCGGCCAGCAGCTGGTCCTCTTCGGTCGCGAAGTAGTCCGAGCGCGTGTCGCCGGTCTTGTGGTTCACCGCTTCGGTGAAGAAGTCGAATGTGCCCGAGGTCGAGGCCGCGCCGGAGAGCGTGACCTTGTGGTCGGCGAAGCGGCTGCCGAGCTGGCGCCAGTTGGTGATCACGCCTTCGGCTTCCCGGCACCACAGCAGTTCGAGCTCGCCGATCGTCATCGCCGGCTTCTCGGCGCCGAAGATCGCGGTGTCCTTGGCGACGGCGATCGTGAGTCCGTCGAAGGCGACGAGCGTCTCGAGGTATTCGACCTTGTTCTTCTCGGCCGTCTCGATCTCGGCCTTCTTGATCGCGCGCGAGGCGTTCGACAGATCGGTTTCGCCGAGCGCGAAGCGCTTGAAGCCGCCGCTGGTCCCGGCGATGCCGACCGACACGCGGATCGTGGGGTTGGTCTTGGCGAACTCGGCGACGACGGCCGAGGTGATCGGGGCGACCGTGCTCGAACCGTCGGCGACGACGGCCTTGGGTTCCTGGGCTTGGGTGAGCGTGGCGAGGCTCGCCAGAGCCAGCGTCACGACGGCGGAACGGAGTGCAAACATCGGAGACCTCTTCTGGCTGCGTTGGGGGACCCCGCGACGGCGGGATCACGGACACGCAAGCTAGAAGGGGCGATGAAGCGACCCCTGGGGCAACGATGAAGGTTCGATCAAGAACCGTCGGGGTGGCGCCGTCGCTGCCAACGAGGGCGCCCGGCGGCGCCCCGGACCGCGCGCGAACTCAGCCGCGGCCGGCGGCGTGCGAGGCGCCGCTTCGGGCGTTGGCCTGCAGCATGCCGGTGCGCCGGCCGGCCTCGGCGAAGCGCTCCAGGATCTGCGCCACGTGGGCGTCGGTGTGGCTGGCGATGAACGACGTCCGGATCAGGTCCTGGCCGATCGGCACCGCGGGCTGCGTCACCGCGTTGGTGAACAGGCCGCATTCGAACAGCGTCTGCCACAGCCGCAGCATGCGTTCCTGATCGCCGACGATCACCGGCACGATCGGGCTGGCCGGCGTGCCGTCGGTGCGGTAGCCCATCGCCCGCAGACCGTTGCGCACCCGTTCGGCGATCTCGAGCACGCGCCGGCGCATCTCGGGCTTGGTCTCGATCAGGTGCAGCGACGCCAGGGCCGCGGCCGCCGACGCCGGGGTGATCGACGCCGAGAAGATCAGCGACCGCGCGTGGTGCCGCATGAAGTGGATCACCTTCGCGGGGCCGGCGATGAAGCCGCCGAGGCTGGCGAAGCTCTTGCTGAAGGTGCCCATGACGAGATCCGGGTGGATCCCGCAGTGTTCGGCGGCGCCCCGACCATGCGCGCCGAGCACGCCGACCGCGTGCGCTTCGTCGACCATCAGGCGGGCGCCGTAGCGGTCGGCGAGCGCGCGCATCTCCTTGAGCGGCGCCAGGTCGCCCATCATCGAGTAGAGGCCGTCGACGACGATCAGGATGCCCTTGCCGGCGGCGCGGCTGCGCTGCAGGTGGTGCTCGAGGTCGGCGAGGTCGCTGTGCCGGAACTTGCGCGTGTCGGCGAAGGCGAGGCGGCAGCCATCGAAGATCGAGGCGTGGTTCTCGCGGTCGCAGAGGATCACGTCGTCCTTGCCGCAGATCGACGCGATCGCTCCGAGGTTGGTCTGGAAGCCGGTCGAGAAGCAGAGCGCCGCCTCCTGGCCCATGAACCGCGCCAGGCGCCGTTCGAGTTCTTCGTGCAGCTCGAGCGTGCCGTTGAGGAACCGCGACCCGGAGCAGGACGTGCCGTACTGGCGGATGGCGTCCTGGGCGGCCTTGCGCACGTCCTCGTGGTGCGTCAGCCCGAGGTAGTTGTTGCTGCCGATCATGATCAGCCGGCGGCCGGCGATCTCGACTTCGGTCCCCTCACTCCCGTGCAACGGGATGAAGTAGGGGTAGATCCCCATCGCCTGCAGCTCTTTGGCGCGGGTGAAGCCGTCGCACTTCTGGAAGATGTCCAAGGGTCGGGCGGCGATGGTAGATTCCGGCTAGACCGCGACAAAACCCTTTTCTCGCCTTGCCGCAGACAGAATTGCCTGAACTCCCGGAGGGCGACGTGATGGTGACCGGCGCCACCGGGTTCCTCGGCGGCGGCCTCGCGCGCCGGTTGCTCGCGCTCGGTCTGCCGGCGACGCGGTTGCGTTGCCTCGTGCGCGATCGTGGTCGCGCATCGTCGCTCCCGGCCGTGTCGTTGCGCGTCGGCGACCTGGCGGCGGACGACGGAGCGGCGCAGCTGCGGGACGCGGTGCGCGGCGTGGCGACGGTCGTGCATCTCGCCGGCGCGCTGCAGGGGGTGCGAGCGGCCGACTTCGACCGGGTCAACGTCACCGGCACGCAGCGCCTCGTCGATGCGGTGCGCGAGCAGGCGCCGGGGGCGTTCGTCGTCTGCGTGTCGAGCCTGGCCGCCGCGGGGCCGAGCGTGGATGGCGCCACGTCGACCCTGCCGCCCGACCAGGCGCGGCCGGTCTCCTGGTACGGCGACAGCAAGCGCCGCGGCGAACTGGCGGTCGTGGCGAGTGGGCTGCCGTTCACCATCGTGCGGCCGCCGGTGGTCTACGGCTCGGGTGATGCCGCGACGCGGTTGTTGTTCCGCCAGGCCCTGGCGCCGCTCGTTGCCGTGCCGTGGCGCGCCGCACCGCTGTCGATCGTGCATGCCGACGATGTCGTCGAGGCCCTGGTGCTGGCGATCGCGCGACGAGCTCGCGGCGCGATCCTGCCACTGGATGGGCCCGAACGCACCGACACGCACGCCCTGAATCGGGCGATCGCCGCGGCTTGCGACCGCAGGTCGCGGTTGTTGCGCGTGCCGCTGCCGCTGGTGCGCGGCGCGGCGTTCGCGGCGGATGCCTTCTGCCGGCTGCGCGGCACGTCGTCGTTCTTCAGTCGCGACAAGGTCCGCGAGATCGCCGCCTGCGGCTGGGTCGCCGACGGCGAGGGGGCGCGCCGCACCCTGGGGTTCACGCCGCGCATCCACCTGCACGAAGGTCTCGCCGCGGTTGCGGCCGCCGAAGGCCACGCCGCACGAGCCTGAACCAGAACAGGCCACGCATCGAACGGCACTCAGCCGCGAGCGCCGCTCGGGGCGCTCGCCGGCTGCTGCGCCGGCACGCCTATTTGAGCAGCTGCATCAGCAGCGACTTCTGCACGTGCGCGCGGTTGGCAGCCTGCTCGTAGATCAGCGACTGCTTGCCGTCGAGCACACCATCGGTCGCGGCGACGTTGCGCCGCACGGGCAGCGGGTGCATCAGCAGCGCGTTTTTCGTCGTCGCCATCAGCGCCTCGTCGACGCGCCAGCCCTGCAGCGAACGCTTCACCATCGCTTCGCGTTCGGCATCCTGCCAGTGCTTGGTCGAGCCCCACGACCGCGCGTAGAGCACTTCGGCGCCGCGAGCGGCGGCGTGCATGTCGTTGACGACCTGCAGCGAACCGCCGGCGTCGCTCGCGACCTGCCGGCTCTTCTGCAGCACCTCGTCGTCGATCTCGAAGCCGAGCGGGTGCGCGAGCGTGATCTGCATGCCCGACAACGCCGCGAGCTGCACCAGCGAGTGCGTCGGGCCGAGCGACTTGGGCTCGGGGTGGTTGCACCAGAGCAGCGTCAGCTTGCGGCCCTTCAGCGACACCAGGTTCTCCCGCATCGTCATCACGTCGGCGAGCGCCTGGCACGGATGCCCGAACGAGGTCTCGAGGTTGATCACCGGCACCGACGCGAACTTCGCGTAGCTGCGCAGCAGCAGCTCCTGGCGGTCGCGTTCCCACGTGCCGGTGCGCGACGCGGCGCGGATGCCGAGTGCGTCGACGTAGCGCGACAGCGTGCGCGCGGCGTCCTTGACGTGCTCCTCGGCGGCGCCATCCATGATCGCCTGCTCGCGCGGCTCGAGTTCGTAGAGGTCGTCGCTCGACAGGTTGATGCAGTGCCCGCCGAGCTGGACCATCGCCACCTCGAACGACACGCGCGTGCGCAGGCTCGGCTGGAAGAACAGCAGGCCCAGCGTCTTGCCGGCGAGCACCTGCCCGGGGCGCTTGCCCTTCACGCGCGCGGCGAGGTCGAGCAGGTTGTCGAGTTCGGCGCGGGACAGGTCGGCGGTCGAGAGGAAGTCGCGCTTGCTCACGGGTTCTCTGGGCGGAAGAGTGCCGGACCCTACATGAGCCTGGAGCCACCGACAAGCGAAGACGAACGCTGGCTCCGGCGTTGCCTCGAACTCGCCGCGGAAGCCGCGCGCGCCGATGAGGTGCCGGTCGGGGCGCTCGTCGTGATCGACGGCACCGTCGTCGGCGAAGGGCGCAACCGGGTCGAGGAACGACGCTCGCCGCTCGCGCACGCCGAGATGGAGGCGCTGCAGGCAGCGTTCGCCGCGGTGGGGGAGAAGCGCATCCCGACGGCCACGCTCTACTGCTCGCTCGAGCCGTGCTTCCTGTGCGCCGGCGCGATCCTGCACGCGCGCGTCGCTCGCGTCGTGTTCGGCGCGCGCGACCCCAAGTTCGGCGCGGTGCGTTCGCTGGCGAAGCTGCTCGAGGACCCGCGGCTGAACCACCGCTGCGTCGTCGTCGAGGGGGTGATGGCTGCAGCGAGCGGCGAGCTGTTGCGCGCGTTCTTCCGCGACAAGCGGCCGGGGCGCGGCGGCAGCGACGGGCCCGTCGGTTGACCGTTGCATCGGGCCCGGTCGCTCGGCACGATCCTCCGCCTCATTCCGGCGCCGTGCCCCCGCACGTCGTCCCTCGCGGAGAGGTGCCAGAGCGGCTGAATGGGCTGGTTTCGAAAACCAGTTGCGGCGCAAGTCGCACGGGGGTTCGAATCCCCCCCTCTCCGCCACGTTTCGCCATCGCGTCGGCGCGCATGGCGGTAGGAGATGGCGGTGGGAGAGGGATTCGAACCCCCGGAGCCCGTGAAGGCTCAGCGGTTTTCAAAACCGCCGCATTCGGCCGCTCTGCCATCCCACCACGAGGAAACGCGCAGCCGCGCGCACGCTAGCCGGAGCCCTACTCGATGGCGAGGGCGTCGAACACCTCGCGCGCGACCAGGATCGGCGCCTGCGTCTGCACGGCGAGCGCGATCGCGTCCGACGGGCGGCAGTCGACGACCTTCTCGCTGCCATCGGTCGTCGTTCCGGCGTCGCGCGGCTGCAGCACCAGCGTCGCGTAGAACGTGCCTTCGCGCAGTTCGTTGACGACCACGCGGTGCAGGCGCCAGCCGAGCGTGGCCAGGATGCGGCCGACGAGGTCGTGGGTCAGCGGCCGCGGCGGCTGCACGCCGCACAGCTTGCGGTTGATCTCCTCGACTTCGGTGAAGCCGATCACGATCGGGAAGCTGCGGTTGCCGTGCTTCTCGCGCAGGTGGATGTACTGCTGATCCCCCTTCTGGTCGATCACCACGCGCGCGAGTTCGACTTCGACGAGGTCCATGCCGTGCCGGGGGAACATAGCGCGGGGACCGCGCGACGCGAGCGAAGGGGCGAGCGCGTCGAACGGAGCGGTATAACGGTCGCCGTGAACGCCCCGGAGCCGCTGGCTGGCCTGCTGCCCGAAAGGCCGCCCGTGCAGCCCCTGCTCGCCGTCGCCACGCGCAGCGGCGCGGTCGAGTCGTGGCATCGCGGGGCGCTTGCCGTCGTGCACGGCGACGAACTCGTCCTGGCGATCGGCGACGTGCAGCACCCCGTGTTCGCGCGTTCGGCCGTGAAGCCGTTCCAGGCCCTGCCGCTGCTCGAGCGTGGCCTCGCCGACGAACTCGGCCTGTCGCCCGAGGAGATCGTCGTGATGTGCGCGAGCCACGATGGCGCGCCCGGCCACCTCGCGGCGGTGCAGTCGCTGCTCGCGCGCGGCGGCTTTCCCGAGGAGTTGCTCGGCTGCGGGCCGCATGCGCCGTTCGATGCGGACAGCCGGCAGGCGCTGCTGCGAGGGGGTGGGAAGCCGCGCAAGGTGCACAACAACTGCAGCGGCAAGCACGCGGGCTTCCTCCATCTCGCGCGTGCCTGCGGCGACGATCCCGCGCGCTACCTCGAGCCGACGTGCCGAAGCCAGAGCGAGGTCAACGCCGCGGTCGCGGCGATGGCCGGCCTGCGCGGCTGGCAGCCCACCGGCATCGACGGCTGCGGCGCGCCGACGTTCGTGTTGCCGCTCGCGGCGCTGGCGCGGGCATTTTCCCGCCTCGTGAACTCGGCCGCGCACGAGCCCGTTCGAGCGCGCGCATGCCAGCGCATCCTCGCCGCCGTGGGCCAGGCCCCCGTCCTGCTCGCCGGCGAGCGGCGCTTCTGCACGGCGTTGGTGCGGCAGTGGCCGGGCCGGGCCTTCGCGAAGAACGGCGCCGAAGGCGTCTACGCGCTGGCGCTCGCCGCCGATCCGCAGCGCCCGATCTGGCCCGGTCCGCTCGGCGTCGCGATCAAGATCGACGACGGCGCCGAGCGCGCCTACCAGCCGGTACTCGTCGATCTGCTGCAACGGATCGGCGCCTTGGGCCAGTCGCTGCCGGCGGCGCTCGTGCCGTTCGCGCCGATCCCGATCACCAACACGCAGCGGCTGCGCGTTGGCGAAGTGCGCAGCGTGCTGCCCTGGTCGACGCCATGAACGGCATGCGACGGGCGCGCGCGGTGCCGAAGCTGAAGAAGCGTCCGCGCGACGGCCACAAGGGCACGTTCGGCACCGTGCTGCTGGTCGCCGGCAGCGCGTCGATGCCCGGAGCGGCGATCCTCGCGGCGAGTGCTGCGCTGCGCGGTGGTGCGGGCCTCGTGCGCATGGCGCTGCCCGCGTCGCTGCGGGTGCCGCTCGCGTGCGCGGTGCCGTGCGCGACGACGGTCGGCCGCGAGCCGGCGGCGTTGCGAGACGCGGTCGCCGCGGCGAGTGCCGTGGTGGTGGGGCCGGGGCTCGGCGACACCAGAGCGACGCGGGCGCTGGTTGCGCGCACGCTGCGCGCACGGGGCGTGCCCGTCGTGCTCGACGCCGATGCGCTCAACGTCCTGGCGCCGATGCGCGCGCCGTTCGCCACGCGTGGCCCCGTCGTGCTGACGCCGCATCCCGGCGAAGCCGCGCGTCTGCTCGGCACGACCGTCGCCGAAGTGCAGCGCGATCGCTTGGGCGCCTTGCGCGCGTTGTGCCGCCGCAGCCGGAGCGTCGTCGTCCTGAAGGGCGCGCGCACGCTGGTCGGCGACGGCGCACGTTGGTTCGAGAACCGCACCGGCAACCCGGGCCTGGCGACCGGTGGCAGTGGCGACGTGCTCGCCGGCCTGCTCGGCGCGCTGCTCGCTCAGGGCATGACGCCGTTCGATGCTGCGGTGCTGGCCGTGCACGTGCATGGCGCCGCCGGCGATCGGGTCGCGGCGGCGCTCGGCGAGGCCGGGTTGATCGCCAGCGATCTGCCGCTCGCAATCGCCGCGGAGCTGCGGTGAACGCGGCCGTTGCGCTGCTGGCGTTGCTGCTCGGTGCGGCGGCGCAGGATCCAGCCGCGCCGGATCGCGACGAGCGCTGCCGCGCGTTGGCTGCTGCGCAGGACGGAGGCGAGCTGACGATCGCCATGGTCGTCGAGGCGCTCGCGGACGACGACGAGGAGGTCGCGCGCACCGCCGCCGCGATCGTGCGGAACGAGTGGTACGAGCTGCCGCCGGCGTTGTTCGCCGCGCTCGATGCGCGTCCGCGCGCGGCTGCTGCCTTCTTGCGCGAGCTCGCCATGGCGCCGAGGCCCGCGGCCGCCGAGTGGGTCGGCCATCGCGCCGCCGACATCCCGGGTCGCACGCGGGACGAACGATGCCTCGCGCTCGCGGCGAAGCCGGCGTGGCAACCTGCCGACGTCAGCGTCGTGGTGGCGGCGGTGCTCGCCGGCGATGCTGGCGAGGGCGTGCGGGCGGCGATCGCGGTGATGCCACCGGCTCTCGCGACTCTCGGCCTCAGTCGTCTCGGCGGCGCCGTGCAGGCGGGCCAGCTCGACGCCGAGGTGCTGCAGGCGTGGTTCGAGCGAGTGCCCGACCGCGGTCTGGTCGCCGTGTTCGCGCTGGCGCTCGGCATGTCCGATGCGGCAGCCGCACCGCTGTTGCGTACGCTGCACGAACGTGCGCCCGAGATCGTGCGCGAGGAGGCGGCGCGCAATCTCGACGGCGACGCGCCGCTGGCGCCGCGATGGCTGCCGTTCGTCGGGCCGCTGCTCGATCGCCCGTCGCGCATCGCGCGCGTCGACGCGTTGCTCGCCGAGGGCGCGGCCGATCCGGTCACGCGCGAACTCGCGCTGCGTGCGCTGCTCGACGGCCGGGTCGTGACCGACCGCCTGCTTGCCGCGGCCGACGCCGACGCGGGCGACGATGGAGCGAAGGGAGTCGTGCGGGCGCGGCTGCTGGACGCGGCGATCGACCGCATTCCGGCGACGACCCTGCTCGCCTGGCTCGACAGCGACCGCGCCACGGCGACGGTGCGCGCATTGTCGCGCCGGCAGGCGCTGGAGCCGGAGCTCGAACGCGACCTGCGGCGGCGACTGCGCCAGGCCGGCACCGTCGACGGCGCGTTCTGCGGGCCGGCCGCCGAGGCGATCGTGCAGCAGGGCAGCGCCGACGCAGTTGCCGACGTTTGGCCGTTGCTGCGCGGCAGCGCGGCGTTCGACCAGTTCGTCGACCTCGCCGCGCGGCGCAAGGCGCCGTTCGTCCACGAACTGCTGCTGACCGAACTCGCCACCAAGCCCGACGACGTCCCGCCCGAGATGCGCGCCCGGCAACTGCAAGCCGTGGCGTTGGCGCTCGCGGCGCGCGGCGACCGCCGCGAACTGCAGCGCCTGGTCGCGGCGGCGCGCACTGCCGACGCTGCGTTCGTCCGGCGTTGCGCGCACTGGGTGCGGCCGCTGCCGGTCGCCGAGGCCAAGGACCTGCTCGCGACGGCGGCCACGGTCGCGGGCGACCGCGCCGCCGAACTGGTCGCCTGGGCGGCGACGGCCGCGGCCGATGCCGACGTCCAGGCGGCGTTGTTGTCGCTCTGGCGCGCGCCGTCGACGACGCCGGCGGCCGAAGAACTGCGCGAGGCGGCGGTGCATGCGCTGGTCGCGGGCCCGGGTCGCTCGGCGCTGATCACCGAGCTGCGCGCGGCCCTCGCCACCGGTCCGCTGCCGGACGCCCTCGAGTCGCTGGCCTACGCGCTGGTCGGCAGCATGCCGTCGCCGCCGACGGCCGAGGACCTCGGACTCGCTGCCGATCTGGTGCTCCTGCAGCCGCGCACCGACCCGGAACGTGAGGCGCTGCTCGGCGAGCGCTGGCCCGAAGGCGAGCGCGGCTTTCCGCTCGTCGCAGCGGTCGCGAACGCGCTCGGTGCGGCCGAGGAAACCGCAGTGCGTGCGGCGTTCACGCAGGCGGCCGCCAGAGCCCTCGCCGACCCGCGGCACCGCGGCATCGCGCGCGGGCGGCTGCTCGTGCTATGGCGGGTGCTGCAGCGGTTTCCCGCGCTGCAGCGCGCCGTCGGCGAGGCCACCGCGCCGGTGCTGTTCGCGCTGCCCGGCAACGCCGAGGGTCCGGGCATCGGCGCTGCGCACGGGTTCGCACGGCACTCGGCGGCCGCGGGCGGTGATCACGACGCGGCGGGTCGGCACGCGATGGCGGCCGTTCGTCACTTGCTGCGGCTGCCGTCGCAGCGCGCCGAGACGCGGTGGTGCGTCGGCGAACGCGATCCTGGCGCTGGCCGCGATGCGTGGGCGGCGCTGGCCGCCGCACCGCACCATCACGCCCGTCTGGCCGCCCTTGCGCGCGGCGATGGCGAAGCCGCCGCCGCCGCCGTCCGTCGTGTGCGGGAGTTCGCCGGCCACGACGCCGAAACGCTCGCTACCCTGTCGTTGTCCGCACCAGAGCAATCCCGATGAGATCCAACCCGTTCCTTGGCTCGGCGCTGGCCGCTGCGTTCTCCGCCGTGCTCGTTGCGCAGGACCCGCCGCCGCCGCAACCGCCGCCGCAGCAGCAGGAGCAAAAGCCCGCACCCGATCCGCAGCAGGTGCTCGCAGAGCTCAAGCAGCAGTTCGCGAAGGAGGGCATCGTCTTCGACGCCAAGGCCGGAACGGTCGCGATCCCGGCGATCGTGAACCACGCGCAGGACCCGGTCGAGTACCTGCTGATCCACAAGAAGGGCAAGCGGCACGAAGCGGTGTTCGTGACCAAGTGCAAGCCGAGCCTGCTCAACGGCGCGCTGCTGCTGCTCGGCCTGCAGCCCGGCAAGAACGCCAGCTACGTCGAGAAGAACCCGCCGCCGACGCTCGAGGAAGTGCAGAAGGGCGTCGATCCGATCGTGGTCACGCCGCCGCAGGGCCCGGGATTCTGGATGACCGTGCGCTGGAAGACGCCGGAGGGCAAGGCGGAGGAGCACTGCGTCGAGGACATGGTGCTGGACCTCGGCAAGCAGGAAGCGGTCGCCAACTGCTCGTGGGTCTACCTCGGCGGACGCATGGCGCAGATCTACCGCAACGAGCCCGAGGTCTACATCGCCGACTTCGAGGGCAACCTGATCAGCGTCTGCTACCTGAGCCCGGACAACCATCTCGCGACGATGGTGCACGAGAGCGCGCGCGACGATCAGAACTGGTGGACGACGACGCTGGTGCCGCCGCCCGACACCGAGGTCGAGTTCGTCTTCCACAAGCAGCAGCCGAAGCTGCACGTCGAGCGCGAACAGCGACTCAAGGCCGCGAAGAAGGACGCGGAGCCGGCGAAGGAGCCGGCGAAGGAGCCGGCCAAGGACGCGCCGAAGGACCGCTGACCGCTACGGGTAGATGACGGTCTTGCCGCCCTGCGTCATCGCGTAGAGGCCGGTCACGCCGCTGTCGACGGCGAGCCACTGGAAGTACAGCGGCGCGTAGGCGAGCGTCGGAATGGCCGGGATCGGCACCGGGAACACGAACTCGCCGGGCGCCGACGGCACCTGCACGCCGGTGTTCACGTCGGCCGACGACACCAGCACGCTCTCTTCCCAGCCGAGCAAGGGCTGCAGCGGCAACGGCAGCGCGCCGTAGATCGACGCCGTGTTCGAGAAGCCGAGGAACATGACGGCCTGCGTCGAGTGCGGCACGCCGGTCAGCGTGACTTCGAGCGTGTTGCCGAGGAACGGGATGCCGCGGAACGGGCCGGTGTCGCGCATGCCGCAGTTGCCGAGCAGGCTCCAGCCGTAGCGGTATGGCCCCGCGATCGTGTAGAGCCAGAGCTGGCCGATCGGGTTGTTCGGCGTCTCGACGATGCAGACCATGTCGAGCGCGGCGGTCGGCAGGCTGTGGTCGCGCCAGACCTCGAAGCCTCGGGCCAAGCCGCCGCGCGGGCCGCCCGGGTTCGGCAGCAGCAGGTTGCCGCAGAACCGCACCCCGGTGCGCTGGAAGCTGTAGGCCGACATCTCGAAGCCGTGCGCCTGGATCGGCGCCGTCGGGGTCGGCTGCACGTCGCGGCTGAAGCCGTAGAAGTAGCCGAGCGTGTCGTCGTAGCCGAGACCGGTGCAGTTCGGTTCGAACCCGCGGGTGTCGACGAGCGCGCCAGTCGTCGCGCTGAACTCCAGCAAGGCGCCCTGGCCGCCGGCGGTGGTGCCGGAGACCCAGAACGAACCGCTGCCCAGTTCGCCGGACGGATCGTAGGCGAGACCGAACCGCTGGTTCGGCACCGCGCCGACCAGCGGGAAGCCGGGCAGCGTGAGGCTCGTGACGACGCCCGATGCGGCGTCGACGCCCTGCAGCAGCACCGGCTGGGCTGGCCGCCGATCGAGGATGACCCAGACGATCTGCTGGAGCACCGTGGTGCCGCTCGCGACCGTCTGCACGGCGATGTCGCCGGGGCCGAGCGGTGCGGTCGCCAGGTTGGCGCCGAGCAGCGTCGTGCTCAGGACCGGGTTCGGCGACGTCGTCGACACGCGCAGCAGCGAGTGTTGCAGGCCGGGCGACGTGGCGCGCACGCTGACCCAGTACTGCTTGGCCGCGCTCGGCAGCGGGATCTCGGTGACCCCGACGCCCTGGCATTCGGCGCCGCCCAGTGCCTGCGTCAGGTTGACGAGACCATCGATGTCGCCGAGTGCGTCGCCGGTGTCGTCGGGCCCCGGCTTCACGCACTTGCTGTTCACGAACAGGTTGTCGATCGCGACGGTGCCCGACAACGTCTCGAGGAACGTGATGTCGATGCCTTCGTCGTCGGGTTGCGGGATCAGCTGCGCGCTCATCGTCACGCGTTCCCAGCCGTTGCCGAGCGGGATCGGCTTCTGCACTTCGGTGAGCACCGCGCGCTGGTACGTGAGGCTCTTCTCGAGCTGCGCGGTCACTTCGCCGCTGGTGCCTTCGAACACGTCGAACTGGAACCAGAAGACCTTGATCCAGTCCGGATACGGATCGTTGTCGACGGTGAGATCGAGCCCGGCCGACTGCGGCGTGCCGGAACCGGTCATGCCCAGCACGCCGACATTGCCGGCCAGCGTCGGGATGTAGCCGAGATTGCCCGTGATCGTGCCTCCCGTCACTGCCGCCGAGTACCACGGCGGCACGACCGCCAGGGTCGGGGCCGGGAACGTGCCGGGCGCGAACGGCGTGTCGAAGCTCCAGTAGAGGCTGACCGTGACGTTGTCGTTGACGCGCCACCACGGCGGCGGGTTCTCGGGGGTCTGGGCGACGGCTGCGCCCAACAGGACGCCGGCGAACAGGGCCGGCAGGCAGCGTGGTGCGGAGTTCATGGTGGTGGCGGCAGGACGGGTGGGCAGTAGGAGGTTACTTCGCGTCGTCGGCGGTGGCGGCCGCCGGCAACGTGGTGGTGGGTACCAGACGACGGGCGACGGCCACGGGATCCGTCGGCCAGATGCAGACGGTGCCATCGCGTGCGGTGGTGGCGACCGCGCCGCCGTCGCGGCGGAATGAGCCCCACTGGATCGGGCCGCGGTGGTCGGAGAAGCGCAGCCACTCGCTGCCATCGGCGACTCGCCAGAGCTGCGCGGACGGCTGTCGGCCCTCGCCGCAGGTCAGCACGAACTGCCCGTCACACGACCAGGCGGCGAACCGTACCGGCTGGCCGCAAGCGAACGTGACGAGCAGCTTGCCCTGCAGGTCGAGCACGCGCGCGATGCCGTCGCGGTCGGCGACCAGCAGGCGCGTGCCGTCGTGCGCGAAGCGCAGCGACTGCGGGCGCTGGCCGCCGGTGGCGAATTCCCCGCGAGCACTGCCGTCGGCAGCCCACAGCCGCACCACCGCTTCGCCTTCCTCGAGCGATGCGAGCAGGCTGCCGTCCGACGTCGCGTCGGCGGCGACGATCGCGCGTGGACGCACGATCTCGAGTTGCTTCGACCAGTCGTTGGCGTTCCAGACTTGCAGCAAGCCGCCGCCCGCCGCGGCCCGGCCGCGCCCCGCAGTCAGCAGGCGCGCCCCGCCGGCGTGGAAGCGCACGGCCGCCGTGCCCTCGCCGACGTCGCGCAGTTCGTAGAGCGGCTCGCCATCGGCGAGTCGCCGCACGTGCACGCGCGGATCCTGTCGGCCGCACGAAGCGAAGCGTTCGCCGGCGTCGTCGACGTCGATCGCGGTCTGCGGCCGGCCGAGCGGCTGGCTGGCCCACTGCAGGCTGGCGTCGGCGGTCGACCACAGGCGGGCGCGCTCGTCGCTGCTGATCGAGACGAGGCGCAGGCCTTCCTTGTCGAACGCGACCGCGCTGGTGCCGGCGGCCTGGCGGGCCGTCACCACGCCGGTGGCGGACCCGAGGTCCCACACGAACGCGCGCGTCGGGCCGGCGAGTGCCAGCACGGAACGGCTGTCGGGCGCGAACTCGGCGGACTCGATCGAAGGTCCGGCGGGGTAGCGCTGCAGCGGCTCGCAGGTGGTGGCGCGACCTTCCCCGACGTCGAACACGCAGAGTTCGCCGGCCTGGCCGCCGGTGGCCGTGAGTGCGAGCTGGTCCTGGCGGTCGAACGCGACGTGGTCGACCGGACCCTGGTGGCCGACCAGCATCGCGACCTCGGCCATGCCGACGCGCGCCAGTCCGTCGGCGCGCGACAGCTGCCAGACCCGCGCCGTCCAATCGCGCGCGCCGCTCAGCAGCCGCCGGCCCTTGCCGTCGAACGCCAACGACGTCACTTCGAGGCTGTGCCGCGCTTCGCCGACGACCTCGGCATCGCGCGTGCGCACGATCTGCACGAACGGCCCCGAGGCGATCGCCAGCAGCGCCCCGTCGGGCGAGAACTGCAGCGCGCGCACGCGGCCGTGCGGCGACGTGCGTTCGTGCACCGTGGCGTTGGGGTCGTCGATGCGCCACAGCCGCAGCGTGTTGCCGGCGCACGTCGCGGCGAGGTCGCCGTCGGGGCTCAGCGCGCCGGCGACGAACAACTGCGCGTGCGCGATCGGCGCCGCCAGCGGCTTGCCGGTCGTGGTGTCGAACACCTGCGCCTCGAACGGGCCCGTGGTGCTGCCGTAGGTCAGCACCAGTGCTCGGCGGCCGTCGCGATCGCCGGCGAGGTGCGCGCCGACGCCGGGCAGTGGCTCGGTGTGCAGCAGCGCGCCGTCGCTGCGCGACCAGCAGCGCAGCGTGCGGTCGGTGCCGGCGGTGACCAGGCGGTCGTTGGCGGCGAACATCGCGCCGACCACCGGCCCGTCGACCTGGTGCCCGCGCAGCGTCGCCACGACGGTGCCCCGCGCGGCATCCCACAACTGCGCGTGGCCGGCGTAGCCGAACGCCAGCGCCTGCGCTCCGTCCGGCGACCAGCGCAGGGCGACGAGCCGCGGCGTCGGTTCGTCCTTGGCGCGCAGCGGGCGCGTGACGCTGCCGCGGCCGAGCGCGTCGAGCACCGCCGAGCGTGTGTCGGCGGAGGCGTGCAGCGCTTCGGCCTGCAGCGCGAGCTGGATCGCGCGTTCGCGGTCGCGCGTGATCTGCTCCTTGCTGCGCAGCGCGGTCACCGCCGCCTCGGCTTCGATGCGTCGGTCGGCTTCGGCGTAGAGGCGGAGCCGCGCGCGCGTCGCCTCGTCGTTGCGCAGCGCCAACGCCTGGTTCGCCAGCGCATAGGCGTCGCCGAATCGGCCGTTCTCTTCGGCCGCGGCGGCCGCGACGAGCAGTTCGTCGGCGCGTCGGCCCTGCCACCAGTCGAAGCCGAGCGCGCCGATGCCGGCGAGCAGCAGGCCGAAGCCGATCGCGGTCTCGGTGCGATGCCGCCGCATCCACTTCGCCGCCCGCGTCCACGGGCTCGCCGGCCGCGCGTGCACGGGCTCCCACCGCAGGAAGCGCAGCAGGTCCGCTTCCATGTCGGCCGCGGACTGGTAGCGGTTCTTCGGGTCCTTCTCGAGCGCCTTGTGGCAGATGGTCACGAGGTCGCGCGGCACCTTGTGGTTCCGCCGGTTGGGCGGCAGCGGCTCCTGGAAGCAGATCTCGTAGACGACCTGCTGCAGGTTCTTGCCGTCGAACGGCCGGCGCAGCGTCAGCATCTCGTAGAGGATCACGCCGAGCGCCCAGATGTCGGCGCGGTGGTCGACTTCGACCCGCTTCGCCAACGTCTGCTCCGGGCTCATGTAGTTCGCGGTGCCGGTGATCTCCCCCGACATCGAGATGCTGCCTTCGCCGAGCGACTTGGCGAGGCCGAAGTCGAGCAACCGCACCTGCCGGCGATCGTCGAGCATCAGGTTGCGCGGCTTCAGGTCGCGGTGCACGACCTTGGCCTGGTGGGCGACTGCCAGCGCCGACGCGAGCTGGGCCACGAACATCGCGCACTCGGCGACGTAGCCCTTGCCGGGCGCGAGCCCGAGCGTGCCCTCGATCGACGTCGCGTCGCCGTTCGCCAGCCGCAGGTCGTCGAGGATGTCGGCGAGGTTGCGGCCGGCGACGTAGTCCATCGCCAGCGCAAACGTGCCATCGACCTCGGTGAGGCTGTGCACCGACACGATGGCCGGGTGCCGCAGTTGCGCCGCGGCCGCGGCTTCGCGCCGGAACCGTTCGACGTGGCGCTTGCTGAGCGTCAGCCCACTCGCCATCACCTTCAGCGCGACGCGCCGGTTCAGCGACTTCTGGTGCGCGAGGTAGACGATGCCCATGCCGCCGCGGCCGAGTTCTTCCTGGATGACGAAGTCGCCGAACGGCCGGCCCTGCGTCTCCTTGCTCGGCTGCGGTTCCCACTCCTGATGGCCCAGCAGGCCATCGAAGGCCAGGAACTCGCGGCACTGCGCGAGCACCGCGGGCCGCATGTCGTCCGGGAAACGCTTGGCGAAGGTCGCCGGATCGGGCGCCTGGCCGGTGGCGTGCAGTTCGACGAACTGCTCGACGGCCTGCTGCACGTTGGTGCTGCGCGTGCCGTCGCCCGGGGGCGTCTTGGCCGCGGCGGCATTCCGCTCCGGCTGCACGTCACGTCCCCTGGGTGCGCGAGAGCAGGCCGGACAGCCGGGCCTGGGCGCGCGACAACAGGGCGCGCACGGCGCCCTCGGTCGGCAGGCCCATCTCGGCGCAGATCTCGTCGGTGTCGAGTTCGAGGTAGCGGCGCAGCACGATGATCTCGCGCTCGCGGTCGGGGAGCTGCTGCAGCGCCTGGCGGATGCGTTCGGCCAGCTCGCTCTCGTCGTGCAGTTGCGATGGCGTCGCGTCGGTGGTCGCGATCGCCTGTTCGACGTGCTCGTCGATCGGGATCAGACCGCCGATCGCCGTGCGCTTCTTGGTCTCGAGCGCGCGGATGCGGCGCACGATCTCGTACTCCGCGCCCTTGAGCAGCCACGCCAGGAACGAGCCCTCGCCGCGGTACTCGAACTGGTGCAGGCGCTTGAGCGCGGACAGGATCGCGTCGTGGGTGGCGTCCTCGCTGTCGGCCATCAGCAGCCGGTACTTCGGCCCGATCAGCTTGCGCAGGGCGGCCCGCAGCCGGTCGCGGTAGCGCTGGAACAGCAGGTCGATCGCTTCGCGATCCTGCTCGAGCGCACGGCTGACGAGGTTGCGGGTGTTGTCGTCCAAGAACGGAGCCCTGGCGAGGAGGCTGCGATCATGCCCGCTTCCGCCCGGCCGACAAGGCAGGGCGCGCAAGCGCGTGCCGAACCGGCGCGGGAGCAGGTAGGCGATGGGTGCGAGGCACGTCATGCCCTGGAAAGGAGCGAACGGCGCCCACCGCACGCAGAAATCCGCAGTTGTCGATGCGGCCGTCGGCATTGGCGGCTCAGGGCCCGAGGCGCAGGTGCCGGGGAATCCGCAAGAAAACTCCGTGCGCTTTCGGGCCTAGCGGTTCTCAGGGGACGAGGCGAGCCCCGCCTCGTGTACCCGAACCCCTGTCCTCACCACTTCCCATGCGCACCACCACGCTGATCCTTTCGTTTGCCGCCGTGGCCGCGTTCGCCGACGTCGTGTCGGCGCAGCGCCTCGCCAGCTACATGGCCGGAGGCCCCGGCATCGCCGAGCACCAGCCGCCGACGCCCGTGCTGCCCGGCCCCATCCCGCCGCTCTTTGGCTACCCCGCCGTGCCGGCGCTGCCGCCCCTGCCCTTCCCTGCCGGCGACAGCGGCTTCAACAACGTCACCGCGCTGCACTGGGTCACGAACGGCGCGCTCATCGCGACGCAGCCGACTCCGAGCTTCCCGCCGGCGGGTCCCGTGCTGCCGCCGTTCCCGATTCCGGCCGCCGTGCTGGGCGCGATCGGCGGCGTGGCGAGCGGCCTTGCCGTCAACCCGGCGATGGGAATGGTCTGGCTCGCCGGCCCGGGCGGCATGGCCATCGGCGTTGGCGCGGTCCCCGCGATGCCGGTCATGTTCCCGCCATTCCCCATCCCGCTGCCTGCCCCGATCACCGGTCTCGAGTGGGACGGGGCGACCGGCACGCTGTGGGCCGTGAACGGCGCTGGCCTCGCGGCCAACTTCCTCCCCGGCGGCGCGTTGGTCGGGCCGATCGTCGCCCCGCCGTTCGTGATGCCAGCACCTCCGCAGGACATCGCGATCGACAAGACCATGCGCCTGAACGGCGCCGGTGCGCGACCGCTGTACGTGATCTCCGGACCGATGATCGTCGACATCACCGATCCGGTGCCGATGCCGTTCCCGTCGGCGATGCCGGGGAGCCAGGGTCTCGCCTTCATCGATCACCCCGCGGCGTTCCCGCCGGTCGGCTCCTGCGCGTGCCCCGGCGGTCCGACGCCGGTCAACGTCGTGAGCGGTCCGATGGCATCCGGCAACGTCGGCTTCACGCTCGGCATGACCGGTCTGGCGCCGGGCGGGATCGCGATCTGGGGCTTTGACTACGTGTTCGACCCGACCTACCCGCTGGCCAACGCCGTTGGCTGTGGGCTGGGCCTGATCCCCACGTCCCCGAGCCTCGTGGCCTTCGCGACCCTCGCCAATGGGGCGGGCGTGGCGACGTTCCCGGTGCCGCTCCCGGCCGCGCTGCCGCCCGGCGTCGGGCCGCTGCTCAACCAGAACGCCACCCCGTGCGCGTCCGATTTCGTGCTCGGCGCGGTCATCACGCCGATGCAGTACATCCAGGTCTCCGGCCTGTGATCGACTCCGGGCCGAGCTTCGCTCGGCCCGCGGTCGGAAGTCGACCTTGGAACCGCGCCGTGCCGGTCGATGCGGCCGGCGCGGCGCGATGCGGGCAGCGAGCTGGCGATGCCAAGGCTCGCCGCGCGGCGCGGGCCGCCACCGCCCGCTCCGGCCGACCCCTGAAGGTGTCGTGTCCCACGGCGAGACGGGCTACAGGCCGCGCCACCGGTACGGCCGATAGGACCGTCATGAAGGGGCTCCTCGCGCTTGTCCTGTCCGGTTCCCTCGCGATCGCGCAGACGCCGACCGAGCCGTCGCCGGCTCCGCCCGCGCCGACGAAGGACGCTCAGCGCCTGGCGCAGCGCGCGCAGTCGATGCGCGAGCAGATCGGCTCCGGCCGGCCGCAGCAGCTGCACGTTCGCGTTGCGGTGCGGCTGAAGAACGGCAACCGCCTGCTCGGTGTCGTCAAGGACGGCATGTTGATCGAGCGCGTCGACGGGCTGCGCTTCGTCGAGGCGCAGGCCGACGACGCCGGGGCCGGAGTGCGGTTGTGGTACTCGGCCGGCGCCAACAGCTACGTGTTCGTGCCGTTCGCGCAGTTCCAGGAGTACGAAGTGCTGCAGCGGCTGTCGCAGAAGCAACTCGCCACGCTGGAGCAGGAGATGCAGATGCGCCAACGCGCAGCCGAGGAACGCGCCGCTGCGTCGGCGCCCGCCGCGACCGAACCGCCGTCGGCTCCCAACGGTGAACCCGCCCCGGCCGTCGAGGCGGAGCCCGCTGCGGAGCCCGCCCCGGCACCCGTAGCACCGTCGAAGAAGGCGAAGGGCAAGGGCGCCGAGCCGGCCACCGGCGGCGCGTCGCCGGCCGACGAACTCGACAAGCAGCGCGGGTGGGTGGCGTTGCTGCAGGAGTACCCGCCGAGCGCGGGTTGGAACAAGGCGCGGCGCGACGAGATCGCCCGCAAGTTCTCGGTCGTCGGCGTGCCGCCGACGCCGGCCGAAAAGCGCTTCGTCGACCAGTTCGACCAGTGGTCGCTCGCCTGCGTGCACTTCCAGGTCAAGACCGAGCCGCAGCCGGCGACCGAGGAGCCCGCGGCCGAGACCAAGAAGAGCCGCCGCAACCGCTGAGCGTTGCCGCAGGACGCCGGCGCTGGTGATTCCGCGCCGCGCGCTTGATCGGCGGAGGCCGGGCCGGGAATGCTGTCCGGCATGCAGCGCGCCTTCCTGTTCACCGGTCAGGGTTCCCAGTTCGCGGGCATGGGCAAGGACCTCGCGGCGTCGTCGCCGGTCGCGGCCGCGACGTTCGCCGAGGCGGACGCAGCCCTGGGCGAGAAGCTCAGCACGTTGTGCCACGAAGGGCCCGACGAGCAGCTCGGACTGACGACCAACACCCAGCCGGCGACGCTCACCGTCGCGATCGCGGCGTTCCGCGCGCTCGGCCAGCGACCGCAACTCGCCGCCGGCCACAGCCTCGGCGAGTACGCGGCCCACGTCGCGGCCGGCACGTTCGGCTTCGCCGACGCCGTGCGGCTGGTGCGCGCGCGCGCCCAGGCGATGCAGAACGCGGTGCCGGTCGGCACCGGCGGCATGGTGGTGCTGCGCAAGATGGGTCTCGACGACGTGAAGGCGCTGCTCGCCAAGGTCGACGCCGGGCTGTGCGAGATCGCCAACGTCAACGAGCCGGAGCAGATCGTCGTCTCGGGCGCGATCGCGGCGATGGACCAGATCGTCGCTCTCGCCCCGCGCAAGCAGGCGCTCAAGCTCGCGGTCAGCGTGCCGTTCCACTGCTCGCTGCTGCGGGGCGCGTCGGCGGCGTTCGCCCAGATCCTCGGCAAGGTGACGATGCGCGACCCGGCGTTCCCGGTGTGGTGCAACGTCGACGCCAAGCCGGTGACGACCGCTGCCGCCGCGCGCGACGCGCTGCAGCGGCAGTTCGCGGGCGCGGTGCTCTGGCAGCAGACGATCGAAGGCATGTTCGCGCAGGGGGTGCGGCACTTCGTCGAGTGCGGGCCCAAGCCCACGCTCGTGAACATGGTGAAGCGCATCGCGTTGGCGAAGGGCATCGAGGGCGTCGAGACGTTCGCGGCGACCACCGCCGCCGAGATCGCCGCGCTGGCCGGCAAGGCGTGAGCCACCCGCTGCGCCAGGCGCTGTGGCCGCTCGGGCTCGCCTGGGGCGTGGTCGCGGGTCTGCGCAATTGGCTCTTCGACGCCGGGCTGCGCAAGGTCCATCGCCTGCCGGTGCCGGTGGTGTCGGTCGGCAACCTGACGGCCGGCGGCACTGGCAAGACGCCGACGGTGGCGTGGCTGTGCGCGCTCGCGAACGCGCACGGCAAGCGCCCCGGCGTGCTGGCGCGCGGCTACGGGCGCGCGGTGGGCGCTGCGCGCAACGACGAAGGCGAACTGCTGCAGCGCCGCCTGCCGTGGCTGCTGCAGGAACAGGATCCGGACCGCGTCGCCGCGGGGCAGCGTTTGGCCGCCGCGGGGGCCGACTACATCGTGCTCGACGACGGCTTCCAGCACCGGCGGCTGCACCGCGACCTCGACATCGTCTGCGTCGATGCGACGCTGCCGTTCGGCAATGGGCTCTGCCTGCCGGCCGGCGACTTGCGCGAGTACCGTTCGGGGCTGCGCCGCGCCGGGATGGTGTTGCTGACGCGCGCCGCTTCGCTGGCACCCGAGCAACTGGCCGCTCGCGTCGTGCGGCTGCGGGAACTCGCTGGCAAGCCGCTGCCCATCTTCGCCTGCGAGCATCGGCCGACGGGTTTCGTTGCGCAGCCGCGCGGCGAGGTGCTGCCGCTCGACCTGATGCACGACCGACCCTGCGTGCTGCTCTCCGGGATCGCGAGGCCGCAGAGCTTCCGCGCGACGATGGAGCAACTCGGCGCGCGCATCGCCGGCGAGTTCTGCCATCGCGACCACCATCGCTTCTCGGCCGCCGAACTGCTCGCAGCCGCCCGCGCCGCCGACGCCGCGCAGGCGCTGCTGGTGGTCACCGAGAAGGACGACGCGCGCATGCCCGCCGACGCGCCGCCGCGGCTCGTGCTGCGCGTCGACCTGGCGTTCCTCGACGGCGAACCGAAGCCGGGCGAGGTGCTGCTTTGAGGGTGCGGCTGCGCGACCGGGTGGTCTACGCCATCGCTCGCGTCGCCTTCGCGATCGCGTCGCGGGTGCCGCAATGGCTCGGCTACGGACTCGCGCGGCTGCTCGGGCGCCTCTACTTCCGGCTCGACGGGCGGCGCCGCGGCTACGCGCTGAGGTTCCTGCGCTGCGCGTTCCCCACGGCGAGTGACGCCGAACTGCGGCGCATCGGTGCGCGATCGACGGGCAACCTGTTCTGCGTGCCGCTCGACATGGCGCGACTCACGCGGCTCCTGGCGCGGGGCGGCAGCGTGCGCGAGGTGCTCGACTACACGCTCGCCGAACGGCAGCTGCGTTCGATGAAGAAGCCGTTCCTCGGTCTGACCGCGCACCTCGGCAACTGGGAGATCGCGGCGATTGGCGTTGCGCAGTGGGCGGGCGGCGCGCACGGGATCGCGCGGGTGTCGAAGAACCCGCTGCTCGAACGCTGGATCCTTGGCAACCGCGAACGCGGCGGGCTCGTGATCCACCCGCGCCGCGGCGGCGTGCGGGATCTCGCGAAGGCGATGGCGTCGGGCAAGGTGGGGTTGCAGGTGGTCGACCAGAACCAGCGGTTGCGCGGGGTGTTCGCCCCGTTCTTCGGCAAGCTCGCGAGCTGCGAACGCGCGGCGGTGACGCTCGCGCTGCGCAAGGGCTATCCGATCGTGGTGGGGGCGGCGCTCCGGCGCGGCGGCGGGTTCGCGTTCGATCTCGTGGCGGAGGAACCGTTCGTGCTGGCGTCGACGGGCGATCGCGCGGCAGATCTCGCGGCGGGGGTGCGGCGCGTCAATGCGGCGATCGAGGCTTTGGTGCGGCGGGCGCCGGAGCAGTACCTGTGGATCCACGATCGTTATCGCACGCAGCCGAGGGAAGGCGATGCGGGTGGGGAGGGGGATGAGGGTGGGACGTCGGGGCGTGTTGGGGATCGAGATGGGGCGGACGGCGGTGTGGACGCAGCAGACTTTGGCGACGGCGGCGACGATTAGGCCGGTCTGTCGAACTGCGGGTGCGTTCACCCGGTCCCCGGGCTGGCAGCCGAGCATGTCGGCGTTGAACATGGCACGCATGGGCGGCATCCGGATGGTTGACGCGACCCGCGCCGAGTTCAATGACTCGGCAACGGCGGCTGACTTTCGCGAACTCACGGAAGAGCCGCGCCTGAGAGTCCTCCAATGCTCCGCACCGGTCCACGATGGCGTGTGGAGTCTGGTCAACGAGCACTTCTGTGCGACGCGACCAGACGTTCAACTGCGAGCGTACGGACACTACTCGAGCGAGTGCGACCTGAGCTTCGTCCGCCTGCTTCCGGACGTTCGCCACTTCGCTGCCGACTGCTTGATGAAGGCCTCGCGCGTCGACGCCCTCGCTGCGCTGCGAAGGCTGGAGTCGTTGTCCCTTGGGATCTTCGAGCTGAGGGACTTCCGCGTTCTCGAGCAACTGCCGCCCAGCCTGACATCGCTGGCTCTTGGCGCTACACGATCGAAGCGTCCTTCGCTTGCGCCGCTGAGGAGGTTGCGAGCACTTCGCGTGCTCCGTCTCGATGGGCAAAGCAAGGACATCGATGTCTTGAGCGAATTGCGGGACCTCGAAGACGTGACTCTGCGTTCCATCAAGACACCGGACCTACGGTACGTGAGCGACTTGCCGAAGCTCTGGTCCCTGGACATCAAGCTCGGCCGTATCCGCTCCTTCGCCGGCGTCGAGGGCAAGCAGAGCATCAAGTACCTGGAACTGTGGAGGGTGCGCGACCTCCGGAGTGTCGATGTCGCCGCGACCCTGCCGGGCTTGCAGAGCCTCTACCTGCAATCGTTGCCACACGTCGTAGCGTTCCCTGGCTTGGCCGACTCGGCGGCGCTGCGCCGGATAGTCGTCGAGGACCTCGACGGACTTCGCGACTTCTCGGCATTGGAGACAGCGCCGGCGCTGGAAGAGTTCCGACTGGTTGGGCGCAAGCAGGATCCCCAGCAACTCCTGCCCGTCCTGAGGAACCCGCGAGTGCGTAGAGTCATAGCCGGCTTCGGGAGCGACCGCGGGAACAGGGTGTTTCGGCAGCTTCGCGAGGAACACGGCAAGGCCGAGGTCGAGGGCTGGGAGCCGTTCCAGTACCGGTAGCGATGGCGCCGGACAGCGGTAGGCTGGTCGGCAAGCCCACAGGGTCTGACCGGCCGCAAGACCGTCCGGCGCCTCAGCGGCGAAGACGTGGGTGGATCACACGGACGTGCTGTGGCCAATGGCATCACACTCTCTGTGTCGGCGAGCCTTGTGTGTTTGCTCGCTTCGTGCGCATCGTCGAATGCGGAGGCTTCGCCGCCAGTCGCTCTGGAGCCGCTCGCTACCGTCCCGTCGCAAGCGTCCATGCTGATCAACGTGCTGGCCGACCTTCGCACGGAGGACGAGATCAGGGCCTGCCTGCAAGATGGCCTCACGCAGACCGAGTTGCGTCGGGTCGGTTTCGACCAGGTCACGATCGGAGAGTGCATCGACCGCGTTGTCCGGGCGACGCTCGATTGCCGGTGGGGCGCCAGCGACCCGGCGGCCCACCAGCGGCTGGCCGACTCCCTGGAGCGCTACTTCGCAGCGACGCGGGAGGCGGCGGTTCGCAGGTCGGCCGGCGCCGCGTCCTGCCTCCCGCGGATGCGATGACCAGCTTGCTGGTGCGACGGATCGCAGTAGCCTGACCGCCCGACAAGCCGCAGGAACAGACGATCGCCGCAGCGGCGCTCGCGGCTCAGCGGCAACGACGTTGGACGGATGGCTAGTCACTGCCGATGGCACTCCGTGCATTCCCCACCAATTGCCCCGGATGTGGCAAGGGCCTGCGACTTGGGCTGAGCTTCCGACACGCGATCGGCCCTGGCCGAGCGGCACTGTGGCTCGGACGCCTGGCCGTGGCGCTCGGACTGATGACGTTCCTCTGCGCGTTGCTCTTCGGCGGTACATCGCTCGGCGGATACGGCTCTGCTGCTGCGTGCCTCGCTGGATTCCTCGTGTGGGCCGTGATCAACCAAGTTGCTTCCCGGTGCCCAAGGGTGCGTAGTTTGTGTTGTGGGGCCTGCGGCTGGCGGCGGGAGTTCCCCGCTGCCTAGGATGACTGACCAACACTGCATAGGAGCCGACGATTGCCCCCAGCCGCGATCGCGGCTCCATGCCAAAGAGGTTGGGCAGAGCATGCGTTCGACTCACGGCATGGCGATGCTCGTTGCACTGGCCGCGATGTGTTTCGGTGCAGCTTGGGTCGCACGAGGGCTTGGCGAGGGCCCGCTGTACGTCACTTGGTTCGGCTCGCTGATCGTGGCGGGCTTTGTGTCGGGGAGCCTCTGGCCGCGATCAGTTGTCTGGGGGGCGCTCCTGATCACGTGGTTCCAGTCAGCCTTCGTCTACTGGCAGCTCAGTGTGGCCGGCGAGATCGCTCATCCAAGCCGGTCCACCGGAGGCAAGGTCGGATGGGCAATCGTCACCATGCTCCTGATCATGTTCTCGCCTTTCCCCGCGCTCGCCAGCGCTTTGGGGCGGATGATGCGAAAGCCCGCCCAACGAGCCGCAGCAGCCGACGATCGCCCCCAAGCGGGTGATCGCGGCTGAGCGGCATGAGTCGTGGGGCCGTCAGCGTTTCCCCATGGCTTACTGGATCATCGGCGCCCTCGGCATCGTCACGCTGGCGGTTGCGTGCGGGCGGCGGAGTTCGCCAGCGGAGCAGCCCGCGCCGTCAGGCAACGACACGGTGTTCGTGTTCGTGCGCGTGCCTGAGTCGATTCAGCCTCTGGACCGAGCGGCGAAGTACGAGGAGCCTCTCCAACTCGCACTCAAGCGCGCCAAGCTCGGCGAGGTGACTGGTGGCGGATCGCAGTTGACCGAACGGAAGCCCGACGGTTCGCGGGATATCGAGTGGGTCGGCATCGATGTCGAACTGTCGAGCCTCGACCACGGCCTCGGCTTCCTGAAGCAGGAGCTGATTCGGCTCGGGGCGCCCAAGGGTACGGTCCTGGAGTACGAGCGAGGTGGCAAGCAGGTCGAGGACCCGGTCCACTGATGCTTGGTATCCTGCGGTCCAACACGACGCAGGAGCCGACGAGCTGCCGCAGCGGCGCTCGCGGTTCAAGGTCGGAGACGTAGGGCAGGCCGCGCTCGCGCGGCCGGCACGCCCTCTGAACCAGTTCGGAATACCCTCGGCAGCGACCCCGTCCAGTGATCATGCACGATCGCATTCTCGCTCTCTCGTTCACTCTGCTGGCTGGCGTAGCTGCCTGCAGCCACATGCCGTCGCGGCCATCGGACAGCGACTCATCGGGTGCCCGCTACGTAGACGCGGCGGCCTTGACCAGTGGCGACGAATACTCGGACGTTCAGGTCCTGACCTCGGTGGCGCTGCGGCACGTCTCTGCAGCCGATGCCGAAGCTCGGCTCCAAGCGAGCTTGCCGGAGGGCGTGCGCGTGAGCCGTGTCGGAGAATCCAAGCAGCTTCTGATCCAGGGGCGTGGGCAGGCAGTGACGGAGTCGATCAAGGAACTCGAGAGGATCGACGTTCGGTAGCCTGGCGGACCAGTTGCAGGCCTGAGCCATTCACGCGTGGTCGTGCTAGGCTGCCCAACAAGACCTTGGCGCCGGTGCGATCCGCCGCCGCGGAGATCGCGGCTCGAGGTCGAAGACGCTGGCAGGACCTCTTCGCACCTACTCCGTCTACAGCTGGCTGTGTTGTCTGCAACCAATGCAAAACTCGTCAGTGCTCCAGCGGTTCGGTGGGAGACTCTGGTCTGCACCTGCGTATCTGCCGTACGTCCAGCCAACTCTCACTGAGGAGCGCGTTGCTGCAGCGGAGCGCCAGTTCGCCGTGCGGCTGCCGGTGTTCTACGTAGCGCTGCTTCGTCAACAGAATGGAGGCTACCTGCGGGGTGCAGCCGGAGCCTCGAGGTGCCTCGCTGGAATCGGCCCGAAGTTCCCGAGCATCGTCCAAGACGACGCCTGGTGGCGACCACGAAACGCCACGCCGGGAGTCTGGGTCCCACCCTGCTCGGAACTGCTCGTCCCCTTCGATGGCGATGGGCACTGGGACATGTGCTTCGACTATCGGTTGCATGGCGGGCTCTCGGAGCCGGCCGTCACGTACGTATGCTGCGAGTCCGAGTGCGAGGAGTCCATCGCGCCGAGTTTCGAGGACTACCTCGCATCGATGGAAGACCCTCTTGCTGCCCATACGCGGTTGTACGGTGAGGTCGATGCCGAGTCCGTAGCCCGGCGACTGGCGGACAGGCTCCGCACGGGGACCCCGACCGTGGACAACGTTGCGCATGGGTACGACCAGTGGCGACTCCGCATGCCGGGGGATTCGCAGTGGATCTGGTGCAGCCCGAACCGAGTGCCTACAGGCTTCGATCGCGTTGACTACAAAGTCACGACGACCGAGACGACAACCCTACAGCTTCTAGAAGACCCTGGTTGCAGCGTGCTCGTGGCGGTCACCGATGGTTCACGGAGCCGGTGCCTCGATGCACTCGCCGCGCTCGGTTTCGAGATGCGCAGTCCATCGGATCCGCCCTAGCGGAGCATGCCGACGGTTCCTCGGTGCGCGTGGGCTTGTGAGGAGCGTCGGCCGCCACCAGTGTACGACGAAACATGCACATCCTCGTGGTTGGATGGCCGTTCCAACGGGTGACGAGGCTGTGGCAGGATCCGACGGGCCTTGTCGACAGCTGGGGGCCGCGCCGTTTCGCTTACGAGAGGCGCTTCGAGTGGGACTCGAGCTACGTCTGGTTCGCAGTCAACGTGCTGGTTTGCTGTGCGATCGCGTACTCGAGCCGCCTTCTCCCGAGACTCTGGCTCTCCCGTTGGTTCTCGTTGTTCGGCATCTGGGTTGCCGCTGTTGTCTCGATGTTCGGCGCGCACTTCCTGCACTGGACGCGTCCCCTGGTGGTTCGCTGATCCGATCGTGGCGCTTCCCTCGGAGCAGATCGCTACGCTTGCCGACAGGACCTTGGAGCCGACGAACGCCGCAGCGGCGCGCGCGGCTGAGCGTCAAGGACGTTGGACGGGCCGTTGCTGACGCATGGACTACTTCTGGACACGCCGTTCCGACTTTCCGCCCGAATGCGTCGAGAGTCCTGGCGAGATCACTCGTCCACGACGCCATCTCAACGTCGTTTGCACGCAACTCAGCATGCCGGCGGCTGCGCAACGGAAGCTGGTGCAGTCCTGGTGCGATGTGCTCCCGACCCTCGAGAAGGTCGAGTACTTGTGGTTCCACTCACGTGTGCCGCAACGTCTCTTCGATGCCGCTTGCCAGGTGCCTCGTCTCAAGGGGCTCTACATCAAGTGGAGCGGTATCAAGAGGCTCGAGGCCATTGGCCATGCGAGCCAACTCGAGGCGTTCCACCTTGGTGATTCGGCCCAAGTCGAGTCGATCGAGTGTCTCGGGGCGATGACGAAACTCCGCTGGTTGGACTTGGTCAACATCAAGCGCGTTTCTCGCTTGGATCCACTTGGCAAGCTTCGTCGCCTCGAGGGGCTTGGAGTCGAGGGGAGCGTGTGGACGACGCAGCGCGTGGAGACTCTGGCTCCGATCGGTCAGCTCGCAAACCTCAGGTACCTCTCGATCGTCAACCTGCGGTCCGCCGACCGGACGCTGAAGCCGCTCTTCGCTCTGCGTCGGCTGGAGGCGTTCCATGCTGCGGCATGGTGGGCACCGGAAGAGGTTGCGGAGTTGCGGCGCAGGAACCGTAGGCTGCGTCCAACTAGTTGGACAGATCACCGGTGAGCTTGCCCTGCCCAGCCTGCGGGTTCCTGACCGTGCCGGACGCTTACTTCGGCAGCTACAACATCTGCGGCGTGTGCGGATGGGAGGACGATGGCGTCCAGCTCGCAAACCCGGCTTGCGGAGGAGGCGCCAACCCCGAGTCCCTCATCGATGCTCAGGTCAAGGCGCTGGCCGAGTTCCCGCTGGGCCGGGCGGAGTCGCGCGGTGCCTCCAGAGATTCGGCGTGGAGGCCCTTGTCGGACGAGGAGATCAGGGTCGCTCTTCGTGAGCGCGAGGAGAGGTACTGGCGAAACACGGCTGTGGAAGACCTGTCTGGCGCGTACTGGACTAGACTGCCCAACAAGCCCTGGGAGCCGGCGAGCGCCGCAGCGGCGCTCGCGGCTCAAGGGCAAAGACGTTCGGCGCACTTGAGCACGCTGCGACTCGCCTCGTCGAACTCGGATGTCGTTGTCGAGCTTTCCGGCGTCGACGACGACTACTTTCGCGTGTCCGTGGTCTCGCACGATCATTCCGCCACGCTCCGGGTCTACGCCTACACCGGTGGCGCTGGCATCGCACGGCTCTTGGCTGAGGCTGCGAGGGAGTGGAGGGGCTGGCAGGAGCCGAAAGTCTGGGAATCGCTGGAGGGCGAGCTACGGATCGAGCTGAGAGTCGATCGCCTCGGTCACGTTACCGTGGCGGTTCGATTGCAGTCCGACGCGGGTAGAGCGGACGGTTGGCGGCTTGACGCTGAGCTTGGCCTCGACGCAGGTCAACTAGCTGGCATCGCTCGCGAAGCAAGTCGGCTATGGTGTGGCGGTGGCTAACACGGCGCAGCAGCCGACGATCGCCCCCAAGCGGGCGATCGCGGCTGAGTGCCAGAGACGTTGGACCCAAGAGTGACCTCCACGTCGCCTCATCTTCAGATGCGAGCTGAAGCGGTCTCCCTCGCATCGCAGATGCTGGAGTCGCCCACAGACCTGATTCCTCGCTGCCGCAGGCTGCTGACGGTGATGCGCGCCTTGGGGTGGGAAGGCCACGAGTGCCTCGCGACCATCCGCGTAGTTGACTCGGACGCCGATGCATGGCCCATCGGAGTTGCTCCGCAGCGGCTCGATGCGGCCTACCACCGCAGGGTTCTCGACGAGCAGGCGAGTTACTGCCAGGATGCTTGGCCAGGCGTGCAGGTTGCCTGCCGAGCGGTCCTAGCCCTCTTGTCGAGGCCCAACATGGCATAGGGGCCGACGAGCGCCGCAGCGACGCTCGCGGCTGAGCACCAAAGACGCTAGACGGATCAACCGCCGTGATGAACCTGGACCAATCGACGTATCGAGGCCCTGCGGTCGACGATCGCGAGTTGCTCGATCTGGTCCCGACCGAACTGCGCGCGCTCTTGGAGCAGGTCAACGGTGTCGTGTTGTTTTCCGGCGGGCTGCACATCCGTGGTGCCGCACTGGCTCCAGAGTGGCACTCCCTGAGAAGGGCCTGGTTGAGCGGCGACTCGATCAACCAGGCGTATCCAGGCGTCTTCGCGTCGGATGTGCCGTTTGCCCAGGACTGCATGGGTGACCAGTTCCTCCTGCGGGATCGTCAGGTCATCCGCTTGCTGGCGGAGGACGGCAGCTTCGAACCACTGGGCGTCGATTTGTCTGCGTTCCTCGATGCCGCACGGAGCGACCCGCTGGAGTACTTGGGCCTACATCCTCTGGTGCGCTTCATGGAGGACGGCGGTCGCATCCGTCCCGGCCAGTTGCTGGTCGCCTATCCGCCCTTCATGTTTGCTGAATCCGGCGAGGGGGTTGCGTTGGAAGCCGTCGCGGCTGACGAGGCGATTCGGTTTCACAGCGACTTGGCGCGACAGATGCGCGGGGTCCCGGATGGTACGAAGGTGGAGGTTCGAGTAAGGCCGCCCAACACGGCATAGGGAGCCGACGAGCGCCGCCAAGCTGGCGCTCGCGGCTCGATGCCGAGGCGTTGGGGCGACGAGCATGAGGCCGCTGTTCATCATGACCGAGCGATTCGATGCGCGAGCCGGCGAGGCTTGGCGCAGGTACATCGCATGGTCGGGCCTGACGCAGCTCGCGGAGCTCGTGACGCTCGATTCGTGCCTGTGCGAGCATGTCGCTGGTGAGCTCTTGGTCGACGACTGGCCGCACATCCTCAACGAGGACTTCATGCTCAGTGACTTCACCGACCTCGACTACCTCCTGCGTCGGTGCGGAGGACCTGAGGGGCGCAACCTCTTGTGTGTCTTCCGGAACCCGGAGGAGCAGCCCATCCCTCCCGATAGTCCTTTCGAGTTTCCGTTCCTTGGCTACGACCTCATCGATCGCACCAGCGGTCCCAGTGCTCTGACCAACTGCGGTGGATTCCCTCTGGCGTTCTCCAACGAGGAGCTGACCAACTGCGGACTCTTGCCGACGCTCGGGCGGGCGCGAGAGGTGCAGCAAGCACTTGAGCGTCACTATCCAGACGATCATCATGCGTTCTGCGACGCATGGGCGATCTTCCGCGCGACCCACCACGGTGCCGCAGACGACGAGCGCCCCCAAGCGAGCACTCGGTGAACGTCCAGGCAGTCCGAATGCCGCAACCATGACCATCCTGGACACGATCCGAGGCGTCATCGCGCGCCGCGTGCTGCTCAACTACCGGATCGACCCGAGCGTGTTGGCGCGCGCGATTCCGGCGCCCTTCCGACCGAAGCTCTACCGCGGATACGGAATCGGCGGCGTCTGCCTGATTCGATTCCGTGGGCTGCGGCCCCGCTTCCTGCCATCGTGGCTCGGCGTGACTTCGGAGAACGCTGCCCATCGTGTGGCGGTCGAGTGGGACGAGGATGGCGAACGGCGGGAGGGAGTCTTCGTTCCTCGACGCGACACGAACTCCTGGTTGAACAAGACCGTCGGCGGGCGCGTGTTCCCGGGCATCTTCCACCGCAGCCACTTCGAGGTTGTCGAGTCACCAGGGGCAGTGTCGGTGCGAATCGTGCGCAGGGATGGTGGCGAGGAGATTGCGTTCGCGGGCCGATCCGCGGCTCAGCTGCCGGCGTCGAGCATCTTCCCGTCGGTTGCCGAGGCCTCCGCGTTCCTGAAGTCGGGGGCAACGGGCTACTCGGCCACTCGCCGAGAAGGGCACTACCACGGCATGGAGCTGAAGAGCCTGAGCTGGAGCATCGAGCCACTCGAGGTCACGCAGGCTCGCTCCTGCTTCTTCGGCGACGCCGCGCGGTTTCCCGCCGGATCGCTGGAGTTGGACTGCGCGTTGGTCATGCGAGAGATCGACCACGAGTGGCACAGCCGACCGGATCTCTTCTCCGGAGCGCAGCGAGGCGGCCTCACGAAGCGCCGCCCCTGAGGCTTTTCGCATCGGCAGCGTGGGGAGTTAGAAAAGCGGCATGAGCCCCAGCAAGCGAACCACGAACGGCACCACGAGCCGGTCCGCGGCGAAGAAGACCGCGGCCTTCTCGGCCGAGGAACGCGCCGCGATGCGCGAGCGCGCCAAGGAGGCGAAGGCCGAGGCGCGCGCGAACAAGACCAACGCCGACGGCGAGCGCGACGTGCTCGCGAAGATCGCCGAGATGCCCGAGCCCGAGCGCACCATGGCGACGAAACTGCACGCCCTCGTCAAGGCGGCAGCACCGAGCCTCGCGCCGAAGACCTGGTACGGAATGCCGGCCTACGCCAAGGCGGGCAAGGTCGTCTGCTTCTTCCAGAGCGCCAAGAAGTTCAGCACCCGCTACGCCTCGTTCGGCTTCAGCGATGCCGCGACGCTCGACGACGGCGATCTGTGGCCCGTCGCGTTCGCCCTCCAGCGCTGGACCCCGGCGGTCGAATCGCGCCTCGCCGCACTGCTGCGCGTCGCGGTTCGCTGAACAGCGAGCGTGCGCTCCATCTCGCTGGGCGAGTGGCGCGCCGCCATGGAGTCGCCGCTGTCGAACGCGATGCGTAGCAGCGCGTGAGGCATGCCCGACGCCTGTCGGGCTAGCCATCTCGCTTTGCGAGTGGCGCGCCGCCATGGAGTCGCCGCTGTCGAACGCGATGCGTAGCAGCGC
>CALFZH010000046.1:0-76610 GCA_937952215.1 uncultured bacterium | reverse complement strand
GGCCGCAGCTTGGTTCTCCTACGCGCGGATCGCAGCTCCACGCGAACCACGCGGATGGCCCCGTCTGCCCCTCGCGAGTGTCACCCATGTGCCCGGTCAAAAGTGTTACCCATGTTCCCGGTTGCACCCCTATCTATCCCCCTTCAAGGAGGCGGGCGTACCTTGCATCTCACGGTCCGCTCGCGAGGATCGTCGGCTTGACACCATGGCAGGGAAGCCACCTCAACGATGGATCCTCTCGATCGGTGGGATCGAAGTCGGTCCCCTGACCTCGGCTGAGGTCCGTGCGAAAGCCGCGCGCGGGGAAATCGCCGCCACGGATTGGGTTCGCAAGGCTGAGGGAGGCGAATGGCGACCCGCAACTGCCATGCGCGGCATCAAACTGCTCGATGGCCTTCTGTCGGAAGTCGACGAACCGACAAGTGGCAGTCTCGACGTCTTCGTCTGCCATGCTCATGAGAACAAAGACGTTGCCAACGCGCTCGTGCACGTCTTGGAGCGCAACGGACTGCGCTGTTGGGTAGCTCCACGTGACATCGTTCCAGGATCGAAGTGGTCGGCTTCGATCATCCGAGGCATCGAGAGCTGCAGATCGATGGTGCTCGTGTTTTCCGCACAATCGAACGCGAGCCAGCAAGTCTTGCTTGAGGTTGAGCGGGCGGTGCATCGCGGCCTCCCGATCGTTCCGTTTCGAATCGAAGTAGTTCCGATTGATCCTGCACTAGAGCTCTTCATCGCGTCCCGACACTGGCTTGACGCCTTCAGCGGCCGCATGGAGGCGCACATCGAGGCTCTCGCGACAGCTCTGCGCCAACTGCTGGCGACGCTGCCGTCAGCGCGTCCCTCGCGTCCCCCGCCTCCTCCTGCAGTCCCCACGACGAGTACGTGGACGCCCAAGGCGATTGGCGTAGCGGTAGGGGTTGCGCTCGCACTTGCGTTGCTCGCGGCCCTGATCGCGCAGTCTCTCCTTGGGTTCGACCAGAACCGCTTTCCGCAGTATGCATCCCGATTCAGCAGCGAGCGTGAGACTGGCTGGCCGGAGGCGCGAGCCTCGATAGATGCGGCGCTGAAGTGGCTGGAAGCTCACCAGGACGACGACGGGAAGTGGGATTGCGATGGGTTCATGAAGCACGACAACCCGGATAGTGCGGTCTGCAACGGCGATGGCAACGAAACCAACGACGTGGCCGTTACCGGGCTTGCTCTTCTGGCGTTCCAGGGCGACGGCAACACGATTCGCAGTGGCCGCTTTCGGGAGCCCGTCATGAAGGGAATTGCGTGGTTGAAGGACAACCAGCAAGAGAACGGTCTCTTTGGAACCAACAACGCCCACGACTTCATCTATGGCCACGCGATCGCGACCCACGCGATGTGCGAGGCGTTTGGACTGTCAGATGACCCGTTCCTCAAGACGGTTGCGCAGAAGGGCATCAACTACCTTGAGTCGCACCGCAACCCGTACTCCGTCTGGCGTTACCAACCGCGGGACAACGATAACGACACTTCGGTCACGGGCTGGTGCGTTACGGCGTGCGTCGCAGGAAATCACTTCGGACTCGATGTCGACAAGGAGGCTCTGGCATTTAGCTCAATATGGCTTGACCAGGTGAGTGATCCATCGGGCCTGCACGGATACAGCAAGCAAGGCGAGCCAAGTTCGCGCAAGCGGGGCGACCACCAAACACGATTCCCAGCGCAGAAGGGACATGCGATGACCGCGGTAGGCCTGTTCTGCCGCTTCTTCATGGGCCAGAATCCGGGGAAGCAGCCGGTGATGAAGGCGGCTACCGATCTGCTACTGACCAGGCCGCCCAAGTGGGACCCGGGTGATGGCAGCATCGATTACTGCTACTGGTACTACGCAACTCACGCGCTGTTCCAGATGGGCGGTCCGCATTGGAACTACTGGAGGGACAAGATCGAGGCCGCGGTGGTCAGGAACCAGCACCGAGACAAGGGCAAGCCCAACCAGTACGGGTCTTGGGATCCGATCGACGTGTGGAGCGAGGACGGCGGCCGCGTCTACAGCACCGCTATGCTGACGTTGACACTCCAAGCCAATTATCGCTACACGAAGCTGGCAAAATAGGGCACCGGGAACTTGTTCGCCATGTCGCGGAACAGGTCGTCCTCGCCGAGCTCGCCGTAGAGGTCCATCGTCAACCGGATGTCGGAGTGTCGCAGCACCTGCTGCAAGGTCTTCGGGTGCACGCCGATCTCGATCAGGATGTCCGCGCAGCTCTTGCGCAGGCAATGGAAGTCGACGCGCTTCGACGTGAGGCTCGCCTGCGGGATCAGGCCCGCCTTCTGAGCGTCCGACCGATAGTGTCGTCGCCATGGCTGGTTCCGGCGGTGGTGGAGGAGAGCGACCGAACGTGCCGGCACGGTCGCGGCGGTGAGGAGAGAGTCGACGCCGGGATCGGCGGCGAGCCCGGTGAAGGAGCCGAGGCGGAGCGCGTGCTGCTGCAGCGGCGGGTTCCGCATGCGCCTGGGAAGCGGCGTCGAGGTCGGCGGCGGTACACGTGGGCCGAGCTGTTGCGGCGGGTGTTGCCAAGACAGTCATCCAGCGGCCTCCTGCGGAGGCCTGGTCGGCAGAGGACTCAGCGCCGTGCTGCGCCCGTTCGCTGTCGAGGTGTTCGTGTGCGCGAACTGCGGGGGAACGCGCCGGCTGTTGGCGGCGATCCACGACCCGGACGCGATTGCGCGGGTGCTGGCGGCGATGGGGTGTCGGCGGTAGCACCCGAGATGGCGGCCGCGCGATCGCCGCCGGGAGGGGCCGGGCTGCCGGGGTAAGTCGGATCGCGGGCGCGGGGAGTCGGCGAAGACGTCGCTGCGCGCTACCGGTGTGTGCCGAGAGCGGAATCTCGGGCAGAACGCCGCGTGGCGGTGAGGTCAGGCAGGGGCGTTGTCGCGGTGACGGGAGACGGGGATCGTGCGGGGGCTGGTCCCGAGTGGTCCGGGCCGCAGCTTGGTTCTCCTACGCGCAGGCGATCTGCTTGAGCGGCACCTACAACATGAACCGCTTCCTGCAGGGCAAGATCACCCGCGACTACCACGACAGCTCGCCGCTCGATTTCGTGCCCGGTCTGTCTGGCAAGCACCTCGAACTGCTGAAGCAGCGCTTCATCCTGCTGGCGCACGGCACCGGCGACTTCGAGGACCCCGAGCAGAGCTGGAACGTCGAACGCGTGCTCGGTCCGAAGGGCATCCCCAACCGCGTCGACGCGTGGGACAAGACGTGGCGGCACGACTGGGTGACGTGGCGCAAGATGTTGCCGCAGTTCCTCGGCGAACTGCTGCCCGCCAAGAATGCTTCGGTCTGAGTGATCGCCGGCGCGTGTTCCGGCGACGCCGGCCGTGCCCCGGGAGTTGGAAGCACCAGCGGCTGCCGCTGCGTCGCTGCGCGCACGGATTCCCAAGTACTGCGATTGTCAGTAGGATCCGCCCGTTGACATGGGCGACGCATTTGCCGAATTGCGGGGAGTCAGGAACCACGCTGGGATCGCGACGGAACATCTGTGCCAGGCACCGTTCGCCCAGCTGCATTTCGATCCGGACGGCAGCGTCACCGTGTGCAGCAAGAACCCGCACGCCGTGGGCATGGTTGGCAAGGACCGGATCCTCGACATCTGGCGCGGCCCGCAGCTGGCTGCCATGCGCGACAGCTTGGCCAACTGGCGTTTTCCGGCGTCGTGCGCGTCGTGCGCGGGGCACCTGGAGCGCGAGAACGTGGCGACGCATCCGTCGCGCGACTTCGAGGAGCTGGTGGGCGCACGGGATCCTGACTGGCCGGAACGCCTGGAGTTCGCTTTCTCCGACCTCTGCAACCTCGCCTGCATCCACTGCTCGCCGCGGCTGTCGTCGGTGCTGCGGGCGCGCGCCGGCTTGCCCAAGTTGCCACGGGTCTACGACGACGCGTTCTTCGCCGAACTGGAACCGATCCTGCCGCACCTGCGCTCGGTGTCCTTCCTCGGTGGGGAGCCGCTGCTGCAAAAGGAAGTGCATCGCGTTTGCGATCGGTTGATCGCGCTCGGCCTGAAGCCGGGAGTGTTCGTGACCACGAACGGCACCGTGTTCGATGCGCGGATCGAGCGATTGTTGTCGAATTTCCCGGTCAACCTGGCCATTTCGCTCGATGCGGCCAGTGCCCGGACGTTCGAGCGCGTTCGCGAAGGTGCGCGGTGGGACGTGGTGCGCCGCAACCTCGACCGCTTCGTCGAGCGGATGGCGACTGCCCGGGGCACCGTGCGACTCAATTTCTGCGTGATGCGGGCGACGTGGATGGAGTTGCCAGGCTTCCTGTCCTTGGCCGCCGCACTGCCGGCCCCGGTGTGGGTTACCGTGGTCACCCATCCGATCCAGCGGAGCCTGCTGTCGTTGCCGCCGGCGGCGTTGCGAGTCGTGCACGATCGACTCGTTGCCGCGGTGGATCCGAACTGGCCGCAGAAGTCGCGACAGATCTACGCGAGCGTGCTCCGCACCTTGGCCACGACTGCGGCCCACCCGAGTGCTGCACCCAAGGATCGCTAGGGTTGCCAGCGCGGTTGCCGTGCAGCTGCGTCGGGCCCGTTCCGGACGGTTCAAGGCAATACGCAGAGGCTTTGCACGACCACCGCGACGGGCATCGGAGTGGCTCCGACCAACCGGCACGCGAGTCGGAGCCGCAGCGGCACGGGCGACACCGGTACCTCCGCGATCGGTGGCCCGGTGCCTTCCTGGTGGGCGGCAAGCCGACCCTGGCGCCGACGCAATTCGAGCCGGATGAGCGGCCCATCGGTGACGGTCGGAGTGGCCGTGTAGCGCTTCCCGAACCACGCGGCGGCCTGCGGCGAATGGCCGAAGGCAAGGTGGAACTGCACTTCGTTCCACTCGTCGGTCCCCACGCCATGGCCGGCGAAGGCGAGCGTCAGCCTGGCATTGCTGCGGACGAGAGGTTCGACGTGGAACTCGACGATGGCGATGCCGTCGCCGTCGAGCGGCGCCACGATGTCGATCGAGGCCTCGCTGCGACCACCTCGCGGTTGTGGTCCGAGCACGAATCGGGGCCTCGCGTCGGCATCCAGCCGCGCGTCGCCTCGCAAGGTCGCCTGGCACCCTTGGGCGACCATGTTGGCTGGCACCGACCACCAACCGAGTGGCTTCAGCGAGGTGCTGGTCGGCGGAGCTGGTGGCGGGTCGTTCCCTGGCGATTCGAAGTCGCCCCAAACCGGGCTGTCGAGGTGGGAAGTGAGTCCGGTCGATGCCGCGGCGCGCACGGTGCGCATCGCGACCTCGAAGGCATGTGCGGTCCGCGCGATCTCCGGCTCGCCGTGGGCGAGCGAAGGCAGGACGCGGAACGGCGCCAAGTAGACCCCTTCGCGCTGCATGCACTCGGTGAACAAGGTCAAGGCACCGCGGGGAAGCAGTCGGCCGACGCCGCGGATGTCCATGTGCATCAGGCCCGGGTGGCCGCGCAGCGTCCACGGCAACTCGTGACGGCGGGCGGCGGCGGCGAACTCGGTGCGGACACGTTCCCCGATGGCGGCGATGTGGCCGGCTACGTTCACGTCGCGGTGCACTGCGAGCGCCGCTTTCGCTGCCGCCAGGGACAGCGCTTCGCGTGCGTAGGTCAAGGCGAAGAAGGCCGGTGGCAGGTGCTGCATCAGCCGGCGTGGCCCCAGCAGCGCTGACAGCGGCAAGCCGTTGGCGAGCGACTTGGCCAGGCAGGTCAAGTCCGGTCGCACGCCGAACAAGGTCTGCGCCCCGCCACGATGGACGCGCAGTCCGGTGACGACCTCGTCGAACACCAACACGCACCCATGTTCGTCGGCGAGGCGACGCAAGTCGGGCAGGAAGTTCGGCGGCGGCAGGTCGTGGCGGATCGGTTCGACGACGAGGGCTGCCACCTGGCCGCGCAATCCGGTGAGCAGTCGGGCGGCGCTGCCGGCGTCGCCGAAGCCGAACTCGTGCGTCAGGGCGCGCACCGGGTCGGGAATGCCGGTCACCTCGTCGCTGGGTGCCTTCGCCCAATCGAGCCAGCCGTGGTAGCCGCAGGTCAGGACGTGTTGCCGTTGCGTCACCGTTCGGGCGAGACGGATTGCGGCCGTGGTGACGTCGCTGCCGTTCTTGCCGAAGGCAACCTGCTCGGCGCCGGCGAACAACGCGCAGAGGGCTTCGGCCACTTCGACTTCGAGTGCCGAATGCAACGACAGGTGCACGCCGCGCTCGATCTGTGCGTGCATCGCGGCCTGGACGAGCGGATGCCGGTGGCCGAGCGTGGTGACGCCGCCGCCGCCGAACCAGTCGACGTAGCGATGGCCGTCGACCGTCGTGAACCACGCCCCGTCGACGCTTTCGACATGGTGCGGGTAGTCGCCGTGATCGTGCGCGACTGCATGCACGCTGCCGAACGGCCAATTCTGGGGCAAGCAGCGGCGTGCGCGCGGGAGCAGTGGGTCCATCGGACTCGGTAGGCTGTTGGCGATCGGCTCAGAGAGTGAGAAACAATCGGTTTCGAACTCTCTGCGTGGCCGCGCAGGCGGCCACCAGGAGCACGCTGAGAGGCTGTATCATGATTCTCTCCAGCCTCTCAGTGCCGCAAGGCCGACCTGGCGGCTTGCTGCAACCGCTGGGCCTCGTCGTGGGTAGGGGAAGTTGCCAGCGCGCGGTCGGCGTCGGCGAGGGCCATCTGCGGCTGGCCGGCGGCGAGCCGGGCCCAGCCGCGCCACACCAGGGCTCGCGGGCTGCCCGGTTCGATGGCGAACAAGCGGTCGAGTGCGTTTTCGGCCGCGGCGGCACGGCCGCTCGCCGCTGCCAACAGGGCGAGCAAGGCTAGCGTGGGCGCTTCGATCCCGGGCACGGCATGGGTCGTGGCGCCCGCCAGCGCACGCTGCGCATCGGTTTCGGCGACGTCGTCACGGCGGCGACGGCGATGCAGCCAGCCGCGCTCGAGCAGGGCCTCGGGACGGTCCGGTGCCAGTGCCACGGCGTCATCGAAGCACCGTTGCGCGCCTTCCAGGTCGTCTCGCTGCAGCGCCGACTTGCCGGCTTCGATGGCCTTCCGGTAGCCGGCGGGGGGCTGGGTCGGGCGGGGCGTCGTCGGCGGTGTGGATGCGGTCGTCGTCGGCTGCAGGTCCAAAGCCATCGCGGCGGCGAGGGCGCTGCGCCAGGTCGGTGCATTGCGTTGTAGCTGCGGCAGCACGCGGTCCTGTTGCCGTTGCAGTTCGCGCTGCAGCTCGGCCACTTCGGCCGGTGGCATCAGTTCGAGCGCCTGTGGCGTCGGCGCGGTCGCCAGGCTGATCTCCACCTTGACGTCGAGTGCTTCGGCGAACAGCAGGAAGTCGCCAAGCTCGTGCCAGTTGTCGCGCTGCAGGGTGAAGATGAAGCCGAACCGATTGCCGTGCTTGCGCGTGTCCGACAGGAATCGCATGGCATTGGTGCGAACGGTAGCGAAGTCGGCGCCGACCCGGATGCGTTCGAAGGTGGCCTTGGTCGCCCCGTCCATCGACAGCATGACCGAGATCGGCAGTTGCGCGAGCGCCTGTTCGATGCGGGCGTCGAAGCGCGTGCCGTTCGTCGTCACGACGATCGTCGGTCGCAGCCCATCCGCTTGCAGCATCTCGAACAGGCGATACACCTCGGGCATCAGGAACGGTTCGCCGCCGAGCAGCTTGACGGTCTGCAGATGCGGCAGGAAAGGGCGCAACTGCGCGAAGAACGCGTCGCCGTAGGCCATCGGCAGCGGGCTGTGACCTTCGTTCGCGCGGATGCGCGAGGAGGTGTCGCCGTTGCACATGATGCACGCCAGGTTGCACAGGTTGCCGAAGGAGAACTCCATCACCCGCGGCCACTGGGGTGTCGTCGAGGTCAGCGGGTAGTGGTCGAAATGCCGGGCGGTGGTGCCCTGCCAGTTCCCGATCGCGATCTGGTTGGTGCAGAAGGCGCACGCCGGCGGCATTTCGTAGGCGATCGACTGGGCCCGCAACCGGGCATAGGCGGCGCTGTTCCAGATCGAGGCCAGGTCAGCCTCGTTCACGTTGCCGAGTCGCAACGACTGGGTCTCGCAACACGCGACGACGTCCCCCGTGGGAGTGAAGAACATGGAAACGAACGGGGCCTGGCACGCGGTGCGTACGTTGGCCGGCGGCAACTGGCGGGCCGCGTCGTATGCAGATCGTCTGGCGGCATCCATCGCTCAGCCTCGCGATGCTGCCGTGCCACCGATGCCGTCGCGGCCTGGTTCCTCGGCGGCGGCGAGGTCGAGCCGATAGCCGAAGCGCTCGAAGTCGTGGAGCCCCCAGAGCGCAACGAGATCGCGGGCCTGCGGCGTGTAGGCGGCCAGACTCTCGTGCGGCAGGGCATGCGCGCGCGGCAGCGCCGTGGCGATGGGATACCCGAGGCGTTTCAGGTCGTCCGCCAGGCACTCGAGACGCACATGGTGGGTCACTGGCAACGGCCGGCGGCCGTCGAGCGGATGTTCGAGGGGCGACAACATCGAACTGATCGTCGCATTGAAGAAGAGGTGTCGCGGCGCCGCGACGATCCGGGCGAGGAACTCGGGGAAGGGCAGATACGGCGCCTGCCAGTAACGACGGTAGTGGCCGTACAACGAGGTCGCCCGGGTGTACGGATTGCGCACCACGACTGCGATCCGGAAGCGCTCGATCGCCGCCCAGGCGTCACCGGGAAGATGGATGGTGTGTTCCCCGTTGCCGCCGTCGAACTGCTGGCCAAACGTCGGCGTCGCTCCGAAGCGAGGCAACTCCTGGTGCAAGGTCACCGTGCCACACTTGGGCGGGGTGAGCAGGATCAGGTTGCGTTGGAAGTCGATCAGCACGTGGATGCGAGGGTGTTGCTTTTTCCCGCCCTTGCTCCAGGCTACGAAATCACCGGCCCGGCACAAGCCACCCACGCGAACGGATCACGATGCTGGACGCACTCGAAGCAGAGCCGGGAACATCGACGGTGCGGGTTGGCTCGCAGGAGCTGCCGTGCCGTGTTCGCCATCGTCAATCAGGGCTCGCGTTGGTGCTGGTCCCGCCGTGCTCCTTCACGCTCGGTTCGCCGCCGGACGAGGGCGAGACCGACGAGCGGCCGCAGCGACAACTGGCCCTGCGTCGTCCGTTGTGGTTCGGCCAGGGACCGGTGACCGTACGCCAGTGGCGTTCGTTCGCGGCGAGTCGGCCGCCGGTCGGTCCAGGTTGCACCGGGTTCCTGGTCGACGGCGCCGTCGAGTGGCGGCACGACGTGCGGGCCACGTTCGCGGATCCCCTGCCGTACCTCGGCGCGCCGCCCGGAGACGACCACCCGGTCACGCAGGTGAGCTGGCACGATGCGCAGGACTTCTGTGCGCGGCACGGAATGCGGTTGCCGACGGAGCCCGAGTTCGAATGCGTGCTGCGCGCCGGCGTTGCCACCCGGTATCCGTGGGGTGACGATCCGGCCGGCGCTGCAGGCCGCGGCAACTGGTCGGATCGTTCGTTGCGCCGACGCTTCGATCATTGGCGCGTGCAAGGCAGGCTGCTCGATTTGCCGGCGTTCGCGCACGACGACGGCTACGTGTTCACCAGTCCGGTAGGCGCCTTTCCAGCGAATGCGTTCGGCCTGTTCGACGTCGGCGGCAATGTCTGGGAATGGTGCGCCGATGCCTATCTCGAGCGGGCCTACGATCTGGCCGACCGGGATCCGCACGCGCCGTTGTCCGAGGGTGTCCGTCGGGTGTTGCGCGGCGCCAGTTGGGACAACGGCCCGCGCGGAGCGCGTTCGGCGCGTCGCTACCACGAGCAACCCAGCCTGCGCCACGGCAACATCGGCTTCCGCGTCGTGTACGACCCGCAACACGACGGCTAGGCCGCCAGCGCACCAGCATCCGGATGCGGCGCCCGCGGCGCCGCGTCAGAGCCTGGCGTTCACTTCCACTGGTGGCCGCGCGCGACGACCGTGATGCCGGTCGACGAGACGGTGAAGCGCTTCCGGTCCGCTTCCACGTCGTAGCCGATCACCGTGCCGTCGGGTACTTCGTTCCGTCCTAGCCGGAACATCCGTCGGAACTCCGCTCCTCAGAGCGATCAATCTGCTCGAGCCAGTGGAGAGCATTTACGACATCTGTTCCCTTCACGAGTTGCTCGGCCTTTCGTCGGAATACCACATCTTCGAAGTCCCGGGACAACCGATCCGGAAGTTGCTCGCCACCTTGAGGCTGCCAGCCACCCTTGTGCATAGCGACAATATGAAGATCGTTGGTGGCGATCCCGACGATCCCAACAGTGTGTACGAATTCATCGAAATTGCCGTTCGTACTGACAAGTTCGCTACACTAGAGGCCAAAGTGCAGGGTGAGATCCTGTCCCGAACGCCTCGGCCATAAGACATGGGGTCGGACATCGAGCGAATCGCCGGACCCGGCCTACTCGTCGCCGGAGCAGTTGCGCGGCGAAGCGGTCGACGAACGCGTCGACATCTACGGGTTGGGCGTCACGCTGTACGAGCTGCTGACCACGCAGTTGCCGTTCGTGGGCGCAACGATCGAAGCGCTGCAGAGTGCGATCCTGGCCGGCGATGCCCGTAGGGTCGAGCACCGGAACCGCTCGGTACCACGCGATCTCGCGATCGTCTGCGCGGTCGCGATGGACCGCGATCGCGCGCGCCGCTACCGCTCGATGGCAGAGTTCGCCGCGGACCTCGAAGCCGTCAGCGCACGCCGCCCGATCCACGCCCGCCCGCCGGGGCTCGGGCTGCGGGCCGTGCGCTGGGCGCAGCGGCATCCGAGCTGGACCATCGCGATCGCGGCGCTGCTGCTCGTGGCGCTGCAGTTCCCACTGGTCCTGTGGCAGCTGCAGACGGTCGCCAACAAGGAGCTGGCGCAGGCCAACAGTGAGCTTGCGCTGGTGCCGCGGCCGCGGCGGCATCTGGTGACGTACCACGGAGTGCTGGGGCCGGCGGCCGGGATCCGTCCGCAGGTGGTTCCGGCGGTGGTGGAGGAGAGCGACCGAACGTGCCGGCACGGTCGCGGCGGTGAGGAGAGAGTCGACGCCGGGATCGGCGGCGAGCCCGGTGAAGGAGCCGAGGCGGAGCGCGTGCTGCTGCAGCGGCGGGTTCCGCATGCGCCTGGGAAGCGGCGTCGAGGTCGGCGGCGGTACACGTGGGCCGAGCTGTTGCGGCGGGTGTTGCCAAGACAGTCATCCAGCGGCCTCCTGCGGAGGCCTGGTCGGCAGAGGACTCAGCGCCGTGCTGCGCCCGTTCGCTGTCGAGGTGTTCGTGTGCGCGAACTGCGGGGGAACGCGCCGGCTGTTGGCGGCGATCCACGACCCGGACGCGATTGCGCGGGTGCTGGCGGCGATGGGGTGTCGGCGGTAGCACCCGAGATGGCGGCCGCGCGATCGCCGCCGGGAGGGGCCGGGCTGCCGGGGTAAGTCGGATCGCGGGCGCGGGGAGTCGGCGAAGACGTCGCTGCGCGCTACCGGTGTGTGCCGAGAGCGGAATCTCGGGCAGAACGCCGCGTGGCGGTGAGGTCAGGCAGGGGCGTTGTCGCGGTGACGGGAGACGGGGATCGTGCGGGGGCTGGTTCCGGGTGGTCCGGGCCGCAGCTTCTTCTCGTTGCGCGGGGAAGACCTGCTCCCGCGCCCTCTCTGACGCCGCGACGATTCAAGGCGCGTCGCGAACCTCGCCGACGCGGCGCCCTGCGAGGTCACCATGAGTCCCGTGTTCGCACGCCGCGCGGCGCTTGTTCTGGCATGCGCGCCGCCTTGTCTGCTCGGCGATGGCTTGGGCCCCGAGCCGCCGGCTCGCACCAAACCGCATCCTCCTGCCCGCGGAAACCCAGGGTTGGCATGGCACGATCTTCGCTGGTCGGCGTGGACTGGCCAGACCAGGGCGGGTTTCGGGTAGCGTGGATCGCTCGCCCAAGTGACTAGCGGTCGCCTGCCGCGACACCTAACCATGACAAAGAACCTCGCCTTCGTTTTCGCCGCCCTCTGCGGCACCACCGTCAGCGCGCAGTGCGCCGTCTTGGAAGTGATCTCCACCAACAGCAGCCTGACGTTCGCGATCACCGGTGCACAAGCCGATCAATTCGCGTTCTTGATCCTGGGACAAGCTGCCGGCAGCTCGTCGGCGCAGCTCGGTCCGTTCGGCACGATCAACTTCGGGATGGCGGATCCATGGGTCCCCTACCCGCTTGGCATGACCGGTGCGGCCGGCGTGGCTCGGGTGGGCATCGTGCCGCCGTCGCTCCCGTCGGACGTCTTCTTCTATGGCCAGGGTCTGACCCTTGGGATTTCGCCGACGCTGAACAGCTGCACGACCAACGTCGTTGCGTTCCGGATCGGTTGATCGGGTTGGGCGCGACTCTCGCCTGCGGTGAGGTGCTTTCGATCACCGCGCCGTTGCGCGCCAGCTAGCACGACGTGCGATCGTCATGGGCGGCGATCGTCGTCAGACCAGCTTCGGACCCGAAGTTGTTTCGTGAGGCCGAGGCCGCGCGCAAGTCGTGGCGTCGGGAGGACCGGGTTCATGGAGTACTCATGATCGGCGGTCCGCCGGAGAATGTCCGGAGGGAAGCCCACACGCCTGATTCCTGCACAGGGCAGTTCCCGCGTCCGACCAGATGGGCGGCGCAGCTGTGGATGCTGTCGCTGCCGGATCGACGCGCGTCTCCACGTCGCGAGTTCGAGCGGCAACCGGATGCGTGCGTGTAGCCAGCGGCCGCACGAGGTATCACCCCGACGCCATGGCACCGCGTCTTCCCCGGCCGCCAGGATCCGCCCGAATGCCCGCCGCCTTGCACCGCCCCGAGCCCGTCCTTCGCCACCGCGCCGAACCCGTCGACCGGAACGTCCCGCCAGCACAGGCCGCGGCGTGGCTGCGCGAGGGGCGCTCGCTGATCGTGACCGATCGCTTCGGGACCGGGCTCGGCATCCTCGATGCACTGCGCGTGCAGCTGGAGGATCCGGGCGAGGACGGGGGCTACGTCAAGAAGCGCGCGTTCCGCGACGCGTTCCAGGCCGCGTCGAAGCGTCTGCTCGTGCCCGTCGTCGGCCGCAAGGTGGCGCTCCCCGACGCGCCGCGTGCGGGCTTCCTCGCCGAGCTGTATCCGGACCACGCCGACTTCGCGCTGCCCGTCGAGGACGCGAGGGTCCTGAGCAGCGCGTGGGACTGGTACGAACAGGGCGTGCACTTCGCCGTGCTGGGTTATCGCGTGCACCCGTTCTACGGCGCGTACATCCCGGCCCGCATGGAGCACCTCGAGCTCTTCGGCACGTGGCTCGCGAAGTACAAGGGTGCGCGCAACCGGGCGATCGACGTTGGCACCGGCTCCGGCGTGCTGGCGCTGCAGATGTCGAGGGCGGGCTTCCAGCAGGTTCTCGCCACCGACATCAACCCGAACGCGATCGAGAGCGTGGCGCGGCAGCTGCGTCGGCTCCCGGTCATGCCCGCGATCGAGCTCCAACACGGCGACCTGCTCGGCACGGATCGTGGTCCGATCGACCTCATCGTGTCCAACCCGCCGTGGATGAAGGGCGAAGTGGGGCGGACGCTGGATCTGGCGATGTACTTCCAGGACGGCTTCTTCGAACGCTTCTTCGACCAGGCCCTGCAACGCCTGGCGCCCGGCGGCCGCGTCGTGCTCGTGTTCTCGAACATCATCGAGCTCTCGCAGCCCGACGTGCCGCATCCCATCCAGACCGAGCTCGATCGCGGGCGGTTCCGGCTCGTCGAGAAGCTGACGCGCCGGGTCAAGCCGCTGCGGCGACGGACGCGCGAGAAGGTGGAGGTGTGGGAGTTGGCGGCGGTTTGACGGCGGCCAGGAAGAACGGCACCGCGTCGAGGCGCGCAGGCCGGCCGGCGATCGCCGGAGCCGGTTGCGGGGGGTGCCTGGCAGATGCCATGGCGGTCTCGGGCGCAAGGCGCCTGGCTACTCCCATCGTGGGTGGACAGGCCTCGAGATCTGGCCTTATTATTGACCCGAATTCTTCCGATTCAGGACCTACGAAGCACACTTCCATGACCACCGTCCCGGTCCACGAGCTGAAGCAGAACCTGTCGGCTTGGCTCGCGCGGGCCGAATCCGGCGAACCCGTCATCGTGACGCGGCATGGCAAGCCTCTGGTGCGCATCGTGGCTGCGGACGCGACTGCCGTGGTCGTCGGCGCCCGGTTCGGCAAGACCCGCCTCGGTCAGGTGATCACGGCCAGACTCGGCGCCGATGCACTCCGCGTTCTCGACGAGGATCGAGGCGATCGTTCGGACTCCGGGCTCGACCGGTGAAAGCGCGCGTCTACCTGGACTCGTCGGCCTACCTCGCGTCGCTGACCAACGACGTGCGCGCGACCGCGGTGCGTCGCGAACTCGAGCATGCGGCCGTGATGTCGAGCGTGCTGCTGCTGGTCGAAACCGAGCGCACGCTCGTGCGGTTGTCGCGCGAAGGCAAGCTGAAGACGAGCGACTACGTGACCCTGCTGCGCAGCGTCGACGCGGACATGGAGACCTTCGCGCTGGCGCCGATCGGGATCGACCTGTGCACGAACAGGGTGATGCCGACGGTCTCGACGCCGCGAACCCTCGATCTGCTGCACCTGCGCACGGCGCTGTGGTTCCACGAGCAGCAGCCACTCAGCTCCTTCCTGAGTCTCGACGCCGCGCAGAATCACGCCGCCGCGGAGCTTGGTCTGCCGCTCTCCGGAATCCGCAGTTGATCCGCTCGACGGTGCGGCGGCGCACATCGGGAAGATCGCTCGCCCTCGGGGGCGCGCTGGAAGCGGCCTCGGGTCCCGCGTCGGGGCGGTGCAAACCAGTCAGTGCTTCAGGGCCAACTCGATCGCATCCAGCTTGTGGTGACTGATCAGGTCGTACCACTCGCGGGTGCTGATCTTCCGGCGTCGCGACAGGCGATGGCGTTCACGCAACTGCCGCGGCAGCCGCAGCGCTGCCGCTGAGTAGGCGCACAGGAGGATCCACAGCAGTCGCAGCCAGGAGTACTCCTTCACGAAGTCGCTGCTGATGCCCGTGTGCGTCGCCGCCGCATAGCCCTGCATCAGGTAGCGGTTGATCGTGAACAGGGGGCTCGTCAGCAGGACGAACCGCGGCAGCAGCTTCACGGCGTTCCAGATGCGGTTGCGTTCGACGTGGTAGGCCTTGAACTTCGAGTAGTTGCCAGCGCTCGCCGACTTGTGGTGGCGGATGGCCGCGTCCGGAACGTACCAGCACTTCCAGCCCTGCAGTTGCGCGCGCATCCCGAGATCGAGGTCCTCGAGGTAGCAGAAGTAGGCCTCGTCGAAGCCGCCGACGTCCTGCAGCATCGTTCGCCGGTAGGCGCACGCGCAGCCGTGCGCCGCGAGCACTTCCACGGGGCGGTCGTACTGGCCGAGGTCTTTCTCCTGCCAGCCGCGCGGCCGGCAGACGCCGTCCGGGTAGATCAGCAGGCCGACGGAGTCGAACACGTTCGGCTGCTCGTAGCGCATGATCCGACAGGCGAGATGGCCGACCTCCGGCCGCTCGTCGGCGAACCGCATCAGGTTGGCGATCGCGTCGGGAGCGGCGACAGCGTCGTTGTTGAGCAGGAAGATCCACTCGCCGGTGGCGATGGCGAACGCCTGGTTGTTGCCGCGCGCGAAACCCTCGTTGCGGTCGTTGCGCACGACGCGCAGGCGATCGCCCCACACCTGTTGTGCTGCCTCGATGCTGCCGTCGGTGCTGTGGTTGTCGACGACGATGACCTCGAGCGACGGCCAGGTCTGCGCGAACAGCGAGCGCAGGCACTCGTCGAGCATCGCGCCGCCGTTCCAGTTGACGACGACGGCGCTGACACGGACGGGGTTCTTCATTCGGGGGCCGGGCTGCGTCGAAGTATAGTTCGCGGTTCGATCGCGCTCGTCCGTCCCTGTTGCGATGTCCATTCCTGCGTCGTCAGCGGCTCCCGCGTGTCCCGTGTGTCGGAGTCTCGATACGGCCATGCGCTGGTCACGCCGGTCCGATCGGTTGTTTCGCGCCACGGCTGCGCGATTCGACCTCTGGGGCTGTCGCGACTGCCGCACCACGTTCCTGCATCCGGTGCCGCCCGCGGCGGAGATCGCGTCGTGGTATCCCGCCAACTACTGGATCGGCCCGACCGATCGGCAGCCCGGTGCTGGCGTGCCAGGCGGATTGCTCGAGACCTACCGGCGTTTCGTCCTGCGCGATCACGTGCGCTTCGTCGGGCGCGTCGTCGCCGACCAGCGCGCCGCCGGTACCAGGGTCTCGGTGCTCGACGTCGGTTGCGGCGATGGCTCGTTCCTCGAGGCACTCGGGGTCCAAGGCAGCGTCGGCATGGACCTGTCGCCGACCGCGCTGCGCGCCGTGCGGGCGCGCGGGTTCGCGGCCGTGTGCGGCACGCTCGAACACTGCCCGCTGCGCCCGGCGAGTTTCTCGCTCGTGACGGCGTTCCACTTCCTCGAGCACGTGAATCCGATCGAGCCGGTGCTGGCCGGGATGCGGCGGCTGCTCGCGCCCGGCGGCGAACTGGTCGTGCAGGTCCCGAACGCCGACTGCCTCCAAGCTCGCCTGCTCGGCCGGTTCTGGGCCGGCTACGACGTGCCCCGGCATCTGGTGAACTACACGGCGCGCACGCTTCGCGGCGTGCTCGATCGTTGTGGTTTCGAGGTGGTGGCCGAGAACCACCACTGCCTGCGCGACAATCCGACCACGCTCGCGAACAGCCTGGTGCCGCGGCTCTATCCGCCGGGTCGCCTGTCGCGTGCCGGCGGTCGCAACGGCCCGCTCGGCGCGCTCGCGGATGTGGCGTACCTCGGCGTCACGTTGGCCAGCGTTCCGCTGAGCGTCTTCGAGGCGCTGCTCGGTCGTGGCGCCTCGGTGATGCTGCGAGCACGCCCCCGCGGCGGACAGGCCGATCGCTGATGGGGGCGCGGCGACAGCGCATCGGTGGCGCGACGCTGCTCGCGCTCGCGTTCTTCGGCCTCTACCTGCTGTTCGCGCGGCAGGCGCTGCACGGCTACGACGCCTACGCGGCCGTGCGGGCGGCGCAGGGCAGCCCGGTCATGGAATCGGGGCACCTGTTCTACATCCCGCTCGCGAAGCTCGCGTGGGCCCTGCTGTCGCCGTTCGTGCCGGGAGCCTTCGAGGCGCTGCGCGTGTTGTCGGCGCTCGGCGTCGCCATCGGCGTGTTCTTCGCGCACCGCTGCGCCGTCGCCCTGCGGCTCGAACGTCCTGCCGCGGCCGCGATCGCGTTCGGCCTCGTGCCCACGGCGTTCTACTTCGCGAGCACGGTCGAGGTCGACGGGCTGCTGCTCGGCGCGGCCGGCGGCGCCTGGCTGCTGTGGATTCGCCTCGCTCGACGCCAGCGGGCCCGGGACGCACTGGCGGCGGGTCTCGCCACCGCGTTGGTCGCCTGCCTGCACGGCGGCGGGCACCTGCTGTTCGCGGCCGGGTGCACGTTGTCCGGCGCCCGCGCCGTGCAGCGCATGCGGTGCCAGCGCGCGTGGCAGCCGCTGCGACGGCACGGCGTCCTGCTCGCGCTCGCCTTCGGCGCGCACGCTGCCGCCTTCACCGCCGCCAGCATGGTGTGCGGGAACAGCCACCAGGCCGTGATGGCAGGGAACGGGTTGCTGCTCTCGCTGCAACCCGCGCGGCTGCCGGCGACGATGCTCTTCGAGTGGCTGCTGCCGTACGCGCCGTTCTCGCTGCTGTGGCTGCTCGGTTTCGTCCGGCCAACGACCCGATGGCTGACGGCTGCGTTCGCGGTCGTGCTGGTTGGGTACGTCGTGTTCACCAACGCCGTGATGGGCTGGTTCGAACTGCAGGAGCCAGAGCTGCGCGAGAACGGCGCCTTCCTGGTCGGCATCTGCCTGCCCATGGTGCTGCAGGCCCATGCGGCGCTGCGGCCGCGGCTCGCGTGGCTGGCGACCGCGACTGCGGCCGTGGTCGCGATCCTGCTCGTTCGTCACGACGATTGGGCGCCGGTGCCGCCCGGGTTCACGGCGGGACTGCGTGCCGTGGCGGTCGAGCCCGTCGAACTGTGGTCCGATGGCAAGCGCCGCGAAGGCGGCTGGGTGATGAAGGACGCGGGCCGGGCGGAGCTGGTGATCGCTTCGACGCTGCCGCGCCTCATCAGCAGCCTCGAAGAAGCGGGAACGGTGGTGACGGCCGAGGCCGTCGCCGCCTGGTTCGACGAGCGATTCGAGAAGCTGCGTGCGGATGGCCGGTCGTTGCTGATCTTGGACGGGGCGATGGCCAGCCTGCGGGAGTCGGATCCGCGCATGCGCGCGTTGGTCGACGAGCACCTGCCGCGGCACTACGTGCTCGAACCGGTGGTGGCACCGCCGTTCCCGGCGGTCCGGCTGCGGCGGCGCTGACCCAGCGGCGTGTCCGCCAAACCGAAATGCTCGCGCGTGCCCGACGCGGTACGAAGGAACCCGCGGACCGGGTCGGGTCGGCCACGGGGCGCGGTGCGCGCGTACCAAGGTGGTGTCGCCGCGATCCACGGCGCTTCACCGCGGGGGGACGCCTGGACCATCGGCGGAACGCCAGCTAGGTTGGCGCTGTTCCGCGCAACGTTGGCGCGGACTCGTTCCCTGCTTCCTCGAGACACGCACACATGAAGACCCTCACTTCGATCGTCGTGGCCGGGCTCTGCTCCGTCGCTGCGGCGCAGACCGGCTCGCTGCAGTGCTGGCCCGGCGCTCCGTCCCAGGTTTCGTACTGGGGCTACCAGGCGGCGTCGCCGAACCTCCACTACTACTTCGACCTGAACGTCCTCCAGACCGTGACGCTGCAGGCGATCACGACCCCGCTGCTGACGCCAGCCGGCCAGATCGGAACGCTCGAGGTGTGGATGACCAATCCGGGCATCACGACCTACGTCGGGAACCACCAGACGCCCGCCAACTGGACCAAGGTCGCCGAGGGCCAGATCGTCGGCAACGGCACCACGGGAACCCTGGCGTCGCTGTCGCCACTCTCGTGCCAGCAGCAAGTCGGTAGCGGTGGACTCGTGTTGAACCCGGGCTCGCGCGGCGTCGCCATCCGCTACACCAACTGCAATCCGCTGCTGGTCGCAACCACGGCGCTGCAGACGTTCGCGAACTCCGAGCTCTCGGTCAGCGGCGGCGACCACCAGTACGCCGGCTTCACCGGCGGCCTGGCCGCGCCGGTCGGCCTCTTCAACGGCGTGAACTACACGGCCTGGCAGTGGCGCGGTCTCTTCAACTACGCGATCGGCGCCCAGCCCCACGCGTGCGCGACGAAGGGCACCTATGGATCGGGCTGCTACTCGATCCCGGGGTCCTTCTACCAGCACTTCACGGGCGGCGCGCCCGCTCCTGCCGCGGCGGCTGCGCTCAACGGCCGCGTCCTGACGCTTGCGCCGAGCGGGGCTGGCTACCTGCTGGTGCAGGGCACTGCGGCGTGGATCCCGCCATCGGGAACGGCCACTTCGATCCTCGCGGGCATCGACGACGGTGAGGCCGCGATCAACCCCACGCAGCCGTTCGTGCATCCGGGTGGCGTCGCCACGTCGCTCTATGTGCACTCGAACGGGTACGTCTCGGTCGGCCCGCAGAACGCCCTGCCGGGTGGGGCGCCGAACTTCATCCCCAACCCGCTGCCGATGCTCAACGCCGCGAACAGCGCCTGGTGGGCCTGGCGTGACTTCAACGTCGCGTTCGGTGGCCAGATCCTCTGGGAGGAGGTTGGCACGAAGATCGTGATCACCTGGCTCGCCGTCGAGCACGAACCGCAGGCGGTCGCGAACCCGAGCACCTTCCAGTTCCAGTTCGACACCGCCACCCAGGAAGTGCACTACGTGTTCCAGACCTGGGATGCGACCGGCGGCAGCGGCTTCTTCCAGGGTGAGGACACGCTGGTCGGCTACTCGCCGGGCGGCATCTCGCCGCCGACGACGCCGATCAACGTCACCACGGTCGCCGGAGTCAACCTGCCGCACGCGGAGCGTTGGCCGCTGACCCTGGAGATCTCGGGCACGCCGCAGTTGGGTCAGACGATCAGCCTCGACACGACCAACGCGTTCACCGTCGATTTCGGCGCCAACTTCCTGTCGCTCGGTGCGCAGCCTGCACCAGGACTCGACCTGGGCCCGCTGCTCGGCATGACGGGCTGCACCGGCTGGATCGACATCAACACCATGGTCGCCAACCTGATCTCGAACGTGACCGGGTTCAGCATGTCGATCGTCTGGCCACTGCCGACGTCGATTTCGCTCGCGGGCGCCCAGGTGTACAGCCAGTCGGCCATGCTGGAACCGGGCATCAACCCGTACGGCGCGGTCGCCTCGAACGCCGCCTGGTTCATCCTCGGCACCTACTGATCGATCGCGGCTCCGCCGCTGTTTCGGTCGGGAGCCGGCGTCCGCGCGGCGGACGTCGGCTCGGGAGCACGCCAGGTTTCGGCGTGCGCAGCGCCACCAGGCGACCCCCGCCAAGCGAGCCGGTGGGCGGGGTGTTCTAGCCGGCGCGACGGGCGGCGCGGTGGTAGAGCCACGACGCGCCGACGAACACCAGCCCGACCAGCACGAACGCGAGGATCCGGTAGAGCTGCTGCGCGCCAGACATGTCGAGCACCAGCAGCTTGGCGGCCGTCGCGCCGAACAACGTCAGCGCCACGACGCGCACCGTTCGGCGGCCGCGCCGGAAACCGTGGACCAGCAGCGCCACGGCGAGGACGACCCAGGTCACGGTCACCGCGAACAGCGCGCGCCGGTTCGCCTCGGCCTGCGCGCCCGGCCCACTGCCAGCGTGGTCGAGGATCCACACCGGTGGCTCGACGCTGAGCCCGAGCAAGGCCACCGTGAACGCGACCCAACGCAGCATGCGCAGCCGTTCTGCTTCGCGGGCCCACCACACCGCCAACGCGACCGAGGCGGCCACCAGCAGCGCGCGCAGGTTGACGAACATCCACTCGGCCGGCCAGTGCACCAGGTAGGTGGCGAGCGGCACGCACAGTGCTGGCGCCAACGCCAGCAAGGCGACCACGCGCAGGCTGGTGTTGGCCGTGGCTCGCGCGCGGGCCAGGCCGCCGGCTGAGCCGGCCACCGCGGTTGCGCCGATCAGCCACATCGCCCACGGGGCAGCTTCGCTGGAAGCCCACGCGGCGCGACTCCACGCCACGGCTTCGATGGCGCCAAAGCCCATCGCCAGCACGAGGGCCAACGCCGGGGCCCGATCGGCGGCGGGCTTCGGCAGGTGCTGCCGCAACGCGACGGCGGTCGCGGCGGTGACGACGGTGCAGACGATTGCGAACAGGAAGCGCTCGTTGACGAGCAACCGGTGTGGTGCCAACGGCACCTCGTAGTTCAGTCCCGCCGCGAACAGCGCCAGCAGCAGCGGCAGCATCGCGATGCCCAGCACGCGAGCGCTCGCCGACCGCAGCGCCGCCAGTCCGCCAGCGACCGCGAGCGACAACCAGACCCAGCCCAGCACCTGGGTCAGGGTGCCCGGTGCCGGCATGCTCCCGGGGCGTTGCAGCCACGCCGCCGCTTCGACCGTCGCCAGCGCCGACAGCGCCAGCTGCGCACAGCCGGCGAGCACCGGTGCGTCGAGCGTGCCGCGCGGCAACCGCGACGCAATCCGCGCGAGCCACCACAACGCGGCGACCACGGCGAGGCCGGTCAGGCAGCAACCGTTGACGACCAGGGTCGCGTTGGCGGGGTAGCGGGCGTAGGCGAAGCCGACCAGGATGCCGGCGGCCAGGCACGGCAGGGACGCACCGACGAAGCTCGCGTACGAGCGCGTCCGCAGCGTCACGGCGGCGAACGCGGCCACGCCCGTCAACTGCAGCCAGGCGACGACCAGCGGCGTCGTGGCCGGCGTCCATGCTTCGGGATGCCCGCTGGAATGGCGATGCACCTCGAGACCGGCGGCGAGCAGCGTCCACCAACCGGCCGCGATCCCGGCAGTGCCCCCGAGTAGACGTTCGCCGCGCGCGGTGGCGAGGCGGTGATGCACGAACGCGAACGCGCCGACCCCGAGGCTCTGCACGAGCAGTTGCGCGAACCACCGGTTCCACACCAGGGCCTGCGTTGGGTCGGCCGCGGGCAGATGCACGAGCAGCGTGCGCAGCGCGGCCGCCGACGACACCAGCAGCGCGACCCAGCGAATCGTCGGGTTCTGGTGGCGATACCCGAGCCACAGCAGCGCCACCGCTTCGACGAACCAGCCGGTGCTGATGGTGTCGACGGGCAGCAGATGGAACAGGCTGAGCGTCGTCAGGGCCGCGGCGAGCACCAGGAACCCATCGCGCGTGCGGCGGTCGTCGCCGACCCGCCGCGTCACCAACACTCCGAGGACGAGGTAGAGCGCGGCGCCGACCGCACAGCTCGCGGCCAGCAACCGCGGCGCTGCTTCGCGCAGCATCCAGCCGGCGTAGCCGTAGGCCCAGGCCACGTTGGCGATCGCCAGCATGAACCGTTCGCCGGTGACCGCGGTGCGGTGCCGGTAGTGGTGCGCGAACGGCAGCAGCAGAAACACCAGGTGAAACAGCGCGAGCCACACCAGCGTGGCGTCCGGCTGTGGATGATCCTGGTGCCAGCGCAGATACCAACCGCCGAACAGGAGGACGGTGCCTGCGAACGCCAGCAGGTCGAGCGCGCGCCAGCGGCGATGGAACGCCGCCGCGAGCACGCCGACATCGAGCAGCAGCAGGTACCCGCACAACGCATCGCGGGCGTCGGTGCCGCTGCTGACCAGCACCGGCGTCGCGAAGCCGCCCAGCACCGCGAGCACCGCCATCACGATCGCGTCGAGGCGCACCGCCGTGACCAGGCCGAGTGCAGTCACCAACACCATCAGCCCGAATGCCGTCGGCGCCGCGAGCAGCGGCTCCGGCACCACCATCACTGCCGGCTGCAGCGCCGCATAGACGGTCAGGTAGGCGAGTGCTTGACCACCGCCGAGCAGGCTCTGGCCCAAGGTGGTCATGCCGGTGCGCACGCTGCGCCAGCCAGCGACGACCATCGCCAGCGAGATCCCCGCCGCCGTGGCGATGCGCATGCGCGGTCCGAACAGGCGGCCGAGCCAGTCGCGGTCGTAGGCGTACTTCAGGAAGAAGGCGATGCCGAGGAACAGCAGGCCGATGCCGATCCACGTGAGCCACCGCAGGCCGAAGGTCTTTTCGACCCCTTCGAAGGGCCCCGACGGCGTCGGCAGCGGTTCTTCGCGGCTCGGCGGCCCGGACTGCAGCGGAACCTCGACTACCGGCGGCGCCACGGGCGGTGGGGGACTGGCGGCTGCGGCAGGGAGCGCGACCGGCGGCACAGCGACCGGCGTCGTCGGCAGCGGCGGTGGCTGCACGACGCGCTCGACGACCGTGGCCCCGACAGGTGGCGTGGCGATGATCGCGTCGTTCGCGTCGTTCGCGTCGGTGCGCGTCGGCCCGCGAAGCGGCGCGGCGTCGGGTTCGACCGGTGGTGGCGGCGCGGCTGCCTTCGGCGGCTCGTCACCCCGCGATCGCCGCAGGTGCTGTTCGAGGTCGTCGAGGCGCCGCTGCAGATCGCGCGTGCGCGCGCTCGCGATCATCCCGGCCAGGGCGCCCAGGAACAGGAAGCCGAGGAACAGGATGACGAGAAGGACGATTGCTTCCATGCCAGCCGTGTCGCCCTCGACTGGGCGCTGCTGGATGGTAGCCGCAGGCCGGCGCCGTCACGACGTCCGCGGGCGCTGCCGCGCGATCCGCTACTTCGAACTGCCGCTGCCCGTCGCCGGCAGGACCAGCAGTCGCTTGCACTCGCCGAGCAGCCAGTCGAGTTTCGTGAACGGCTCGAAGGAGACGTCCTGCCAACGCACACGGCCGAGGCCGTCGACCAGGAACGTGCCGTGCAGCGGCATCTCCTCGAAGTCGTCGTAGCAGCGCCAGGCACGGAACGCCGCGAGCTGCGGATCGGCGAGCAGCGGGAACGGGAAGCGCTCGGCTTCGCTCATTGCCGCCAGCGATGCCGCGGCCTGATCGGCTGCATCCGAGCCCACCGCGACCACGTCGATGCCGAGCTCGGCGAACGCAGCCGCCTTCGGGCCGAGGGCGCGCAACTGCTCGACGCAGTGCAGGCAACCGAAGCCGAGGTAGAAGACGACGAGCGTCGGCTTGCCGCGCTGGCCCGCGAGGTCGAACGTTCCGCCGCCGGCGCGCGGCAACGCCAGGGCGGGCGCTGGCTGTGGCTGCCACCGCGCGGGGCCGAGCGTCGCGAGGTCGGGCCGCGGCCCGAAGTCGGAGCCGAAGTCGGCGACCGTGACTTCGCGCGCGGGCGGCAGTCCGAGTCGCTCGGCGAGCGGGCCGCACGCGCCGGGGAACCGGGCCAGCTCGGCTTCGCGCTGCTGCAGCGCGTCGGCGTTCGCGGCGTCGGCGGCCGCGCGGTACGCGAGCACGAGCCGGCCGAGCGTCGGCAGGCGGTTCGGGTGTTCCTTGACCTCGTCGCGCAGGGTCTCGATCGCGGCCTTGCCGTCGCCAGCGGCCAACTGCACGTCGGCCAGCAGGTGCTTGGGAACGCGGGCGACCTTCGCCATGGCTGCTGCAGCACCGGCCGCATCGCCGTTCGCCAGCAGTCGCTCCGCGGCGAGCGCGTCCTGCAGATCGAGGAGCTCGGTGACCACGTCGACGCTGTCGCGAGCGGCGGCCTCGACGGCCTCGACGTGGCGTTTGCGTTCTCGGCCGTTCGCGATCGCCTTGTCTTCGGCTTCGTCGATCGCGCGAGCGCGTTCGGCCCGGGCCTTGGGCAACAGCGCCTTGACCGCGGTGACCATCGCGTCGCCTTCGGCAACCGAGCCGAGCCGGAAGTGCGCGCGCGCGAGCAGCGCGAGCCGCGGCAACTCCGCCTGGACCTCTTCGCCGGGCTCCAGGTAGCCGTCGCGCGCGAGTTCGAGGGCCGTCGTCCACAGGCCGTGCTCCTCGCAGATCGAGACCAGCCGCGCTCGCGCGTAGCCGGCGATCTCGTCGCCCGTCGCGATCCGGTTGCGCTCGGGATGCCTGGGCAGCTCGGCGAGGTTCTTCGCCACGGCCAGGGCTTCGTGGATGCGGCCCTGCCGCGACAGGCTGCGCGCGAGCCACTCCTGGTTGTGGCCGTAGTTGTGGATCGCGAACGGCATCACGCGATCGCGATGCATGTGCGCATGGTCGACGCACCCGCTCGCCTCCTGCTGCCAGCCGGCTTCGGCGTCGCGATGCAACTTGGCGTAGATGTGTCCCGCCATGTGCCACTGGTGCGCGATGCCCGGCGCGCTGGCACCGATGGCGGCCGCCGAACGCAGTCCGCGTTCGGCGGCGTTGGTGTCCCACAGGTGCACGCGGTAGTGGTGCGCGGGGTGGTCGGGTGCGAGCGCGAAGACCGAGTCGAGCAGCACGTCGACGGCCATGTGGGAACGAACCTGGCTGCCCCAGTCCGTCAGGTCCCAGATCTCGAGTGCCAGCAGCGCGCGCGCCTCGGCGTCGCGCGGGAACTCGTGGACGATCGTGCCGAGGTCTTCGAGCAGGGTCTTGTGCAGTGCGCGGCGGTCGTCGCGCTTCTCGTTGGCGGTCTTGCGGCCATCGATGGCCTTCTTCACGCGTTCGTCGTCGCCCGAGCGCAGCTCGGTGCGCGCCGCCTCGTCGATCCGGTAGTACTTCGCGTAGGCGTCGATCCAGAGCTGTTCGTAGCGCGGCACGCTGGCACTGCGCCGCACGGCTTCGGCGATGAAGGCGGCCGCGCGCGGGACGTTCTCGACGTTGGCCATCGCCATGCCCCAGTACGCCATCGCGCAGTCGGGGTGGAGCTTCGCGACCATGCGGAAGCTGCGTTCGGCCTCGAAGAACCAGAAGGCGTGCAGCTGGCACATGCCCTGGTCGAAGAAGGCCTGCGCCTGCGAGTCCAAGCCGGCGACCGGCAGGTGCACCTGCGCCGACATGCCCTGCATCAGGTAGGCCGCCTGGCGTGGGCCTTCGTCGAAGGCCGCCCCGTGGCGCGAACGACCATGCGTCTCGGTGGGCGTGTGCTGGGCGGCGACCGCGCCGAGCATCAGCCAGCAGGCGAGCGCGCGACGCGAGACGACGCGCGGGAAGTGCGCCGTACGAGCGGGGATCGAGGGCATCGCGCCATTCTGCCGCCTCGTCGGCGGCGGGAGGAGCTTCCCCTCGAAGTGGGGCGCTCGCAGCGGCTTTGCTCCTGCCGTTTCAGCAGCGCGTACGCATGGAGTCGCGGGCGCGTTCCGCGGCCGCCGGCGACGGGAACTTCGTCCCCGAACGCTCCCACATCTTGCCGATGTACTCGACCGCATCGGGAGTCTTGCACGACGTGTCGCCGTGATCGACGTCCACGCGACCGATCCGGTTGGCCGCGGCGATCGCGGCCTTGCGCAGGCCAGCACTCCGGCCGCCGATCGCGATCAGCGCGTTGTTCATCGCGTACTTGACCTCGTTCTGGGCGGCGTGGATCGACCGCTCGATCGTCGTCAGGTGCTTGCCGTACGTCTCGTCGGGCGAATGTTCGTCGCGGCTCGCGAGCACCGCGATCAGCGTCCAGCCCGTCGCTTGCAGCTTGGGGTTCGGCGAAGCCGGCCATTGCTTGGCCTTCGCCGCGCCGTGCGCCGATTCCTGCGCCAGGCTGGCGATGTAGAGCCCGCACATCCCCATAGGGTTCTCGCGCGCCCAACGGTCGAGGTCGGCCGACGTGATCACGGCCGGATCGGCGATCTTCATCGCCAGGTTGCGCGCGTCGACGTTGCCGGTGTCCCAGAGTTGCAGGGCGAGGGGATGGTCGACGCGGATGCGCTTCTGCAGCGTGCTGAGCGTCGCGAAGCTGACGCCGAACATCGGCCCCGTGGCGCCGTGGCGCGTGTAGGTCTTGCGGGTCTGCGCGGAGCCAGCCTGCTCGAGCGCGCGCATCACGTCGGCGAGCGACATCGTCTCACCCGCGCGCTTCGGTGCCGCTGCGGGTCGCGGCGACTTCGTGGTCTTCTTGGCGGGAACCTTCGAGGCGGCTTTGGCTGCCGGCCTGCGAGCCTTCAGGGTGGTGGGCATGGCGCCATCCTAGTGCCCGTTCGCCAACGTGCGCCTGGTTCCTACGCGCCGGCGAAGTAGATCGCGTTCACTTCGGGCGCGTCGAGCAGCGGGTTGTCGAAGCGCACCTCCTCGACGCTGGCGACCGAGAACGCCTTCTGCAGGCGCGCCGTGACCTCCGCTTCCGCCGGCAGGCTGGTCCAGAGGGCGAAGACGCCGCCCGGCCGCAGGCTGCGGGCCGCCGACGCCAGTCCGGCGACCGAGTAGAACGACGCGTGGCCTTCGTCGAGCAGGTGGATCGGCGAGTCGTCGATGTCGATCAGGATCGCGTCGTAGCGGTGGCCGCCGCCGGCCTGCAGCAGGTGCAGGCAATCGCCTTCGATGAACCTGCAGCGAGGCTCGTGGCAGAGGGTGGTGCCGAGCGGCACGAGCCCGCGCCGGTGCCAGCCGATCACTTCGGGCAGGCGTTCGACGACGTCGACCGCTGCGACGCGAGAATCGGCGAGTGCGGCGGCGGCCGTGTAGCCGAGCCCCAGTCCGCCGACCAGCACGTGCAGGCCGCTGCCGGCCACCCGCGCCAGCGCGCGCGTCGCCAGTTCCCGTTCGCTGGTCGTGTTCAGGCTCGACATCAGGAAGCGTCCGGCGAGCTTGACCTCGTAGATCCACTCGTCGGGTCGGGAGACGGGGCGGCGCCGCCGCAGGATCAGCTCGCCGAGTTCGGTCGAGCAGCAGTCGAGTTCTTCGAACGTCTTGGCCATCGGACCGGTCAGCGCCCGGATCGTTGCTGCCGGATCCGCGCCCACCACTCGGCTTCGATCGCGCGGATGCGTTCGGCGGTCATCGGTGTCTTGCGAGGTCGCACCGTCGCCACGCCGCCGACGAAGTTCTCGATGTTGGGTTCGAACGCTTCGAAGTACCCCGGCGGCGGCGCGTGTTCGTGGGCCATCAGCCGGCCCGACGGCAGCAGGTCGCGCATCTCGACGAGAACGGCGATCGGCACGCGGCCCGGCTCGGTTTGCAGCAGGTCCATCATGTAGTGCGCAAGCAGAGCGGCACCGGAAGCGGAAGGCCCGGCGTCGACGGCCGTCGCGAGGGCCTCGCGCAGTTCGCGCAGATCGAGCGCGCCGTCACGGTTGCCGTCGGCGGCCGTCGCAGCCGCCTGCAGCTTCTCCTCCGTCAATTCCGGGCGGAACTGCGGCGGCGTTCGCGCGACGACCCAGTCGTTGAGGCCGAAGTGGTCGAGGATCACGCAGTCGGGCACGCGGTACGCTGGCAGGCCGACGGCGCCCGTGGCGAACATCGGGAACGGCTTCGCCGACTCGGGCACGGTGAGCGTGTGCGGGAAGACCTCGGAGTAGACCGAGAACATCCAGCGATGGTGGGCGACGCGCAGCCCGATGTAGCGCGAGAACAACCAGGCCTGCTGGCGGTCGAACCATCGCGTCAGTGGCTGCGCGAACGCCGGCGCGTGCGGTGCCACCGCCGCGAGTCCCGGCGTCGTGGCGTGACGCTGCCAGGCGAGGTGCATCCAGCCCGCCGAACCCGCCGCGGCCAGCAGCACCGCGGTCGCCAGCGGCAACCTCGGTCCGTTGGCGACTCGAGCGACCGCCGCGACGCAGGCGAGCGTCGCCAGCGGCACGAGGAAGGCGAGCACGCGGTACTCGAAATGGTCGCCGCCGGCGGCCAGCGTGTAGTAGCCGGCGTTGAACGCCGCGGTTCCTGCTGCGACCACGGCCGGCAGGTGGTCGGCGATCGTGCGCGCGCAGGCGCGCAAACGACGCAGCTGCGCCAACAGGCAGAGGCCGAGGATCGGTGGCCACGCCCAGGCGCCGTTCTCGAGCGCGAAGCACGCGAAGTAACGCAGCCCGGCCTCCGGCCACGCTTCGTTGACCTTCGCGAAGTAGGTGTTGGGCAGCCACTCGCCGTAGTAGGCGCGTCGCCACAGCAGGTGGGCCACGACCAGCAGCAGCGGCGACAGGGACGCGAGCGTGCGGGTTCGCAACTGCCCGGCGCGCAGGAGCGAGCAGAGTGCGGCGAACGCGGTCGCGGCGACCAGTGGTAGGCCATCGGGCCGCGTCAGCGCCGCGAACGCCGCCAGCGCCGACCAGATCGCGAGCCAGCCTGGGCCGCGGCGTTCCGGCGCCCGGAACGCATGCAGCACCCAGCCGAGCAGGAACACGTTCGACAACGCCGTGTCGAGCCCGCTCGACATCCACTGCAAGAACGTGCGGTTGCCGACGATCACGACCAGTGCGCCGACCACGACCACCATCGGTACGCGCGCACCGTCGCGCCGGCACATGCGCATCGCCGCCGCCGCGACGATCAGGACCTGAACGACGCCGCAGGCGATCAGGAACGGATTGGCCGCGAGATCCGGGGGCTGGCCGAACCAGCTCCACAGCGCCCACAGCACCAGCACCCACAGGAAACCGCCGCCCTCGACCGGTCGGAACGGCTCCGGGTTCCACACCAGGCCGTGCCCGGCATGCGCGTTCGCCACGTAACGGAAGTGGATGAACGCGTCGTCGCACAGGAACGCGAGCTGTGCTGCGCCGATCGCGGCGACGACGGCGAAGGCGACCACGATGCCGCGGCGAAGCCATGGCGCCGTGGCGTCAGGCTGGCTGGCGAGAGGGGACTGCACGGCGCGCGGATCATGCGGATCGAATCCCACTCGGGGAAGGGCGGCGCGGCGCGGCGACGATCCGCTCCGAAGGGCCGCTGCCGTCGCGCCGTCGGTCGAGTCCGCGCGTCACTTCGGGACGGCGACCGGTCGTGCGCGCGGCGCGGCGGCGCCGTTCCTACGTTGCCGCTGCGTCCGACACCAGGATCTGGCCACTGCCGGCATCGCCGCCATACAGCTCGGCGATGCGCTGCATCCGGTAGCGGAAGATGCGCAGTACGTCGGGGAGCACGAACCAGCGGGTCAGCAGCGGCGACAGCGGCCCGCCGCCGACCTCGAACTCGACGTGGTCGCTGAGCACCGTGCCGCCGTCCAGCGGTTCGAACGTGTGCACGTGGTACCAGCGTTTGTACGGGCCACGTTCCTGTTCGTCGGCGAAGGCGTGCGGTGGATCCCAGCGGGCGATGCGCGTGCGCCAGCGCATGGGCAACCCTCGCACCGACAACCGGTAGTCGATGCGCGTGCCGACGCGCATGGCGATCGGCGGCGGCGTCAGGATCTGGAACCGCACGAAGGGCGGCACCAGCCTCGGCAGGTTGTGCGCGTTGGCGAAGAACGGCCAGACTTCCGCCGGCCCCGCCGCCACCCAGATCGACGAGCGCAGCGTGCGTACGCGAGTACGGCTGCCGAGCGCCGACGGCGTCATACCGACTCCCGCAGGCGTGCCTTGGCGGTGCGTTGGACCGGGATCTGCACCTCGTAGCAGCGTTTCGCCGCGCCCACCGTGGGACTGTTGTAGCCCATCACGCGAAGCGCGCCCGTCGCCTGCCATTCCGGATTCGCGGCCAGCCAGGATTCGAGTCGCTGCTGCAACTCGGCGATGCGGCCCGGCTGGTCGTAGCCGCGCGCGCCGATCGTCAACACCGTGACGGCTGGGACGTCGACGACTTCGACCGACCCGTCCTTGCCCGGCTTGCCGATGTCCGTCGAGCCGTAGAGGAACGCCATCGAGTTCTGCCGCAGGCGATCGCCGTCGTTCCGGTAGTCGATCTGCACCGGAGTGGTCATCGCGATCTCGTTGCTCTCGATGTGCCGGAACAGCGGCATGAAGGCACCGAACGAACCGCCCTTCATGCCCGTGCGCACCATGCGGTAGGTCGGGTAGCTCCGCAGCTCGACTTCCTCGAGCACCGAGAACCCGGGCACGCCGGCCGGCAACTCGGCTTCGACGACCGGCTCGAACCGAAGGTCGCTTCGCAGATCTGCGACGGCCGCCGCGAGGCTGGCAGGGCGGCTGTGCGAACGTCGCAGTTCGTCGGCAACGGCACGCGCGGCGGAACCGAACGGCAGGCACTCCGCAGCGGTCGCCACGGCGGCGCGCAGCCGAGCGACACCACCGTGACCGTGGTCCGCCGCGAACGCCTGGAGCCCGAAGTCGAGCATGGCGGCGGCCGTGTTGCGTGCCGGCAGATCCGCCGCTTCGAACAGGCGAAGCTGGGCGGGGGCCGCGGCGGTCAGCAGGCAGACGGCGAACGCGAGGCGCATCATGCGCGCGCATTCGCAGCGTGCCCGGCTACGGATGCACTGCGATGGTCAGGGCCGTGCGACGGCGACCACGTGCTCCTGGGCCGAAACCACGACGCCATCCGCGGCTTCGATGGTCAGCACGAAGGCGGCTGGCTGCTGCACGGGCAGCTTGGCGCCGATGGGCACCACGAACTCCCTGCCCGCGGGGCCGGGTTCGAGCCGACCACCATCGACCGGCGGACCCGTTCGGGCGGCGTCCACGATCCACAGCTGGTAGCAATGGCCGGCATCGAGCGGAGGCAGGCCGTTGAGTCGCAGGAAGCCTGCCTGCGTGGAAGGACTCCAGACGACGTCGCCGTGCACGTCGCCACGGCGCGGGCTCGGGCCGGGCGTCCATTCGCATCGCACCAAGCCTGACGGGGTGGCGAGCAGTTCCGCGCGCGCCAGTTCCGGCGGCTGCGCCGCCCGCGGCGTCCGCCACAGCGCGAGCACCACCGTGACCAGGGCGGCCAAGAGCCACGGCGCCAGGAACTGGACGACCTTGCGCGGTCGCTCGGAGATCGCCGACTGCGGGCTGTTCGTTTGGGCGGCGAAGAAGGCGAGCGCATCGTCGCGCAGGCGGGTGGCGAGTGGGCTCGGGGTCGGCGCCGGCGTGGGGCCGTTGGCGAACTCCGCCATGGCGACCAACGCAGCCGAGCGTTCCAGCGCGGCGAACTCCGCCGCCGCGGTCGGATCGCGCAGCAGGGCCTCGAAGGCAGCCTGGTCCGGTCCCTCGAGCGCGCCGAGGGCTCCGTCGACCAGCAGCTGGTCACGCCGCGACAAGACGGACTGGTTCATCGAGCGCCCCCCGGGTCGTCCGCTTTGACGCCGAGCATCTCCCGAAGCCGCAACAGCCCGCGCCGCGCGTGGCTCTTGACGGTGCCCAGCGGGATGCCGATGGAGCTCGCGATCTCCTCGTGCGTCCGGCCCTGCCCCAAGGACAACTGGAGGACCTCGCGCTGCTCGGGCTTGAGCTGGTCGAGCGCGTTCTGCGCGATCGCCGCCGCTTCGCGCAGCTCGACGGAAGTGTCCTCCTCGGACGCCAGCATGGCGGGATCCTCGAGCGACTGTGCGGCCGGACGCACCGTGGCGCGGCGGACGCGGTCGACCAGGCGTCGGCGAGCGATCGTCGTGACGAACGTCGTCTCGCTGCCGAGCGTCGCGTCGTAGCGGTGCGCACTGCGCCAGACGTCGAGGAAGATGTCCTGCACTGCGTCCTCGGCGTCTTCCGCGTTGCGCAACACGCGCCGAGCCAGTCCGTGCACCATGCCCGTGTGGCGGCGCAGAAACTCACTGACCGCGGGCATGTCACCACGAGCGATGCGGGGCAGGAGGGCTGGCTGCATGAAGACGGGCGCCTCGACTGCGCGTTCTACTCGCAGTCGAGGCCATGTGCTCGTGCCGTGTTCGCTCGTGGTCACCGAACCAGGGGGTTCAGCGGGGCAGGATCACGCTGTCGATGACGTGGATGACACCGTTGCCGGCAATCACGTCGGTGGCGACCACGTTTGCGCCCTGGACCATGACCTTGCCGTCGCGGACTTCGATCGGCACTTCGCTGCCCTGCAGGGTCTTCGCGCTCTTCAGGGTCACGACGTCCGCAGCCTTCACGCGGCCGGCGACGACGTGGAACTTGAGGATCCCGGCGAGCTTCTCCTTGTTCTCCGGCTTCAGCAGATCAGCGATCGTGTCCTTGCCGAGCTTCGCGAAGGCGTCGTCGGTGGGCGCGAAGATCGTGAACGGGCCGCCGTTGGCAAGCGTGTCGGCGAGGCCAGCGGCCGTGGCCGCGGTCAGCAGCGTCTGGAACTTGCCCGCCTTCGCCGCGGTCGCGACGAGGTTGTCCGGCGGCAGCAGGACGGAGTCGATGACGTGGATCGTGCCGTTGCTCGCGGTGACGTCGGTGGCGACGACCTTGGCGTTGCCGATGGTGACGCCGTCCTTGCCGGCGTTCACGGCGAGGCCCGAGCCCTGCACCGTGTTCAGTTCCTTCATCGCCACGACCTTCGCAGCGGGGAGGTCCGCAGCGACGACGTGGTACGTCAGGATCGCGGTCAGCTTGGCCTTGTTCTCGGGCTTCAGCAGATCCGTGATCGTCGCCGTGCCGAGCTTGGCAAACGCCTCGTCGGTGGGGGCGAACACCGTGAACGGGCCCTTGCCCTGCAGCGTGCCGACGAGATCGGCGGCCTTCACGGCAGCGACCAGCGTCTTGAAGTTGCCGGCGGCCACGGCGGTGGCCACGAGGTCCTTGTCCGTCCTGCCGTGCGCCGCGTCGGCGGGCGCCTGGGCGCAGAGGGGAAGGGCGATGGCGAAGGTCAGGGTCGGAATCAGTCGAATGGTCATGAGGTTTTCGGGGTTGATGGCAGGTCCGACGCGCTGTTCGTCGCATGCGAGAATCTGGATGCACCACGATCGGTCTTGTCGTTGCCTGCGGCCGTGGCACAGTGCGGCGATGCCAGCCGTCGACCGTTTCGCCGCGAGCCTGATGCGTCAGGGCGCCCTCGCCTGCGCCCGCGACACCGTCGAGGTCATGCGGCGTGATGCCGCCGAGCTGCTCGCGCGCGGCGTGCCGGAGACGTTCGCCGATCCGGTCGAGGACACGCGGGTGCGGATCCTCACCCTGGCCGAAGCGATCGACGTGGATCGCACGGCGTTGTTCACCCACCAGGTGGCGTGGTACCGCACTGCGCTGGCGTACCGCGGTGTCGACGACGGCTATCTGCCGGCGAACTTGCGCGCGTTGGGCGCAGCGCTGGCGATGGCGCTGCCGCCCGAATGCGTGCCGTTGGTGCAGCGGCACCTGGCCGCGGCCGAAGCGACGTTGCGCGCAGCACCTGGCGAGCTGCCGAGTTGGTTGGCCGGAGTCGGCACCCTGCGTGGCGAGGCCCGTCGATTCGTGCTGGCGTTGCTCGAGAACCGTGGTGCCGATGCGATCGCCCTGGTGTTGCGGCTGCATGCCGACGGAGTGCCCGCGGTCGACCTGCACGAGCATGTGCTGATGCTGGCGATGCGCGAAATCGGCCGGATGTGGCTGATGGCCGAGATTCCGATCGCCGACGAGCACTTCGCCTCGCGCGTGGTCGAGGCTTGCATCGAACGCCTGGCGGCAGATTCGAAGCCCGTGCCGCCTACCGGGCGGAAGGTGCTGTCGTTCGCCGTGGGGGGCGACCAGCACGGGCTGCCGATCCGGTTCGTCGCCGAGCGGTTCGTCATGCGCGGCCACGAAGTGTGGCATCTCGGCGCCGACATGCCGGCCAGCGACCTCGAGTGGATGCTGCAGGATCGCCAGGTCGATCTCGTCGCGTGTGGTGCGTCGATGGTGCTGCACCTGGGCAGTGCCCGCGCGACGATCGAGCGATTCCGTGCGTCGTCGGGAGATCGTTGTCCGCCGATCCTGATCGGCGGGGCGCCGTTCGCCGTGGTCCCCGACCTCCACCAGGTGCTCGGCGCCGATGCCGGTGCTGGCGACGCGGCGACCGCGCTGGCTCGCGGCGAAGCGCTCATGCGCCGCGGGTGAGTCCCGGCCGCGCGCGGTCCGCGCGCGCTGCCATCACCGGCCGATCGGCGTCAGGGCGTCGTGCCGACGCAAGACAGTTCGAAGCCGGTGCTGCCGCGCACATCCACCGTCAGGTGGGCCTCGTCGCCTTCCACCAACACGAACTGCAGCATGCCGCCGCCACGCATCGAGCGCGCGGTGCTGCCTCGCAGCACGCGGACCCGGTCGGGGCTGCCGACGCTCGGAGTGAACGACACGTCGATCGGGCCCGGGCCGTCGTTGTCGACCCGCACGAACGGGTTGTCGCCCAGGACCTGCAGCGTCGCCGTCGTTTCCGGTCGCAGCACCATGCCCAACTGGCTGTTGCTGGTGCAGGCGGCGCCGAGGAAGAGGGCGACCACGAGGGCGCCGAGCCGGGAATTCGGGGTCATGGGTCGTGCCTTTCGACGGGCCTGCCGAAGATTGCAAGAGCCGATGCCTCTGGCACGAGAGTATCGGGGTAGCAGGGCTCGTCGGAATCCGAACTCTGGCGGGTCACGGTCGCGCAGGATCGCCAGCGTCCGATCTCCCGGTGGAGGCAGGCCCGGGACTGGATGCGTCGTCCGTTCCGACGAGATGCAGGGCACAGCGCCACGCGTGGTAGACGAGCTTGTCCAGCAGCCGCACCGCCTCGGCCCGGTTGATCGCCTCCACTGCCGTGACCCCGTCTGCGCCGTGCGCCGCGGCCACCATGATGTGGGCGCGATGGGCGCGGCGAAGGTCGGCGAGGGCCCGCGACAACTCGCCGACGTCTGCCGCGGTGCTGCGTTCCGCGCCGGCCGTGGCGTCTTCCGGTTGCGGGGCGCCCGGCGCTGCGGTGACCGCGCGTCGAGCCGCGGCCATGGCACTCGCGAGGGAGGCGATCCGTTCCCAAGCCAGCGCCGCGAGAGCTGCGGCGCGCGCCGCCTGCGCGTCCCGTCGCAGGACGTCGGAACGGTACTCGCTCGCCCAGTCCTCGGCTCGCTCCGCGAGGCGGGCAGCATGGTCCAGCGCGTGCAGCACATCGGCGACCTTCGCCCGCTCGCGCTGCGAGCCGGGGGGTTCGCGCATCTCGGACAGGAACAGCCGCGTTCGCTCGAGCACGTCGGATGCCGCAGCCGACGTCTGGACGATGGCGTGGCCCAGGGCGGCGTTCCGCAGGGACTTGTCCAGCGTGCCGCACATTGCGGCCAGGGCGCCCGCGACGGTCCGCCGGGCTGCTTCGACGGCGGCGTCGGGTACGTCCAGCGACGCGCGGTCGAGGCACGACGCCAGGTCCGGCTCGCGCTGCGGCAGCAGACGCTCCACCAACCGCGCGAACCGGTGGACCATGGGCAAGAGCAGGGCGACGCCCAGCAGGTTGAACGCGGTGTGGAAGCCCGCGAGCAGCAGCGACGGATCGGCGACCGCGACGCCCTCGTCGAGCAGGGCGACCAACAGCGGGAACATCGCCAGGACGACTGCGCCGGTCGCGACGTTGAACAGCACGTGCGCGAGGGCGGTCCGTTTCGCTGCGGTCGTCGTGCCCACCATGGCCAGGGCCGAACTGACGGCGCTGCCGATGTTCTGCCCGATGACCAGCGCCGCGGCCTGGTCGAGTCCAATCGCTCCGGCGTGCAGCGCGGACACGGTCGCCGCCACGGCGGCACTCGAGGACTGCATCACCGTCGTCATGAGGGTCCCGACGACCACCAACTGCAGAACGCCCGCCGTTCCGCTCCACCAGCCGACGCCGCTCACGGCCGGCAGGTCCGCGGGCTGCAGCCGTTCCGCGAGCCCCGCCATGCCCTCCTGCAGGATCGTCAGGCCCAGCAGCAACAGCGAGAACCCGGCGATCGCACCTCCCGCACCGCCCCAGCGACCGCGCCCGATCAGACGAAGCAGGGCGCCGGCGAACAGCATCGGCATCGCTGCCTCCGTCAGCGACACCTTCACCCCGAGCAGTGCGACGAGCCATCCGGTGCCGGTCGTGCCGATGTTGGCCCCGAAGACCACACCGAGCGCTTGCGGGAAGGTCAGGAGCCCCGCGCTCACCAGACCGATCGTCGTCATCGTCACGGCGCTCGAGGACTGGACGACGAGCGTCACGATCGCGCCCCACAACGTGGCGCGTGCGGGTGTGGCCGCGGCGCTGCGCAGCAGCGTCCGCAGCGTCGAACCCGCCAGGCCCCGCAGGCCTTCGGTCATCACCCACATGCCCAGCAGGAACAGTCCCAGTCCGCCGAGAAGGGAAATGAGCATCGCCGTCGATCCGAAACGCAGTCTCCCCAGGTCCGCCGTGAACGCCAGCGCAAACGTGCGCGCCGGCTACGGCGCCGACGCGATCACTCCGGCAACCACCGCAGTCCTGCCAACCGTGTGCACACGGCTTCCGCCCACCAGTCGTGCAGCAGCGGCGAGGGATGCGGGTCGTCGGCGCGCAGGACCAGCTCGGAGTCCAGGTAGGCGACGCCGCGTTCGCGCAACCAGTCGTCGATGCGCGCCGCGCAGTCGACGACGGGCACCGCAAGCTCGTCGCAGACCGCGCGCACCGGAGTCGAAAGGCCGTAGTGCGTCGCGACCAGCACACGGAACCCCCGTTCCCGGCCGAGCTCGAGGATCGTCCCCAGTGCCCGCCGGTAGGCATCGATGCCGACCAGGTGGCGATAGGCCGGCGGCACGCGCTCGGGATCGCTCTCGTACTGCCCGCCGCCGAGCAGCGGGGCCGCTTCGAACGGCAGCCACGGGTTCATCCAATGCGAGCGCCGCAGACGGCGCGCGAGGTCGAGCACGAAGCTGCGGTCGAGGCGCCAGCAATCGGGCGGCGCGAGCAGGAAGTTCGGCAGTTGGAGATCGTTCCCGACGAAGTCGACGAGGACGATGTCCGGCGCGAAGGTCAGGCCGTGGTGCTGCAGCACCGCCGCCTGCATGGCAGTGTTGTAGCCGGGAACGCCGGTGCCGATGACCTCGACGACACGGTCGGGCAGCGCCTGCTGCAGCCGCGCTTGCAGCCGCGCGACGCCGGTGTGCTCCCAGTCCACGCCCCACCCGAACAGCACCGAGTCCCCGAGGGCGAGGACGCGCAGGCCGTTGGCGGGCCGGGTGACGGGATAGGCCGGTCCGCGCCAGCCGTGTTCGTTGGTGCGCACGGACACGCCCTGGAACACGCAGTCGAGCTGCGGTTGCAGTTCGTAGACGATGTCGGGGTGCGCCGCGGGCCGCACCATGTAGGAGAGCGGCACCTCGCTGCCGGTCCGCGGTGCCGTCGGCACGCGCGACGTCATGTAGGCGACGACCAGGCGCGCCGCGATTTCGGCGACGACCAACGATGCCGCCGTGGCGCAGGCCAGGAGCGCGAGGCGGCGCCTCCACGTGCGAAGGGTCGACGGCGCGCGCGTCATGGCTGGGAGTCGTTCGGCACGAGGCGATGGCGGCGTCGCCCGCTCCGAGGGTCGCGACGGGCCGTTGCCGTCGCATCCTGCCGCACGCGCGGATCCGGTTCCAGGCGGTTGCCGTGGCGATCGGCGCCACTCCGGAGCATGCGTGGCTGGCTGTCTCCATCGACAAGGGCCGTCTTTGCGTCATGGGGAGCTGGCCCGAAGCCGCAGATGGCGCAGGAAACCGTGGATTCTCGTCACGCGGCGGGCGCGACGGCGGCCCAGGGGGCGTTGGCCGCGAGCGCGGCATCCCCGTTCCCAGGCGCGTCGCCAGTCCACGCGACTCGATTCCACCGCCGCGATGTCTCGGCCAGTCGCCCTTTCGTGAGGCCCACACCATGAACAAGCTCGTCCTTGCGACGGCAGCCATGTCGCTGCTCGCCGCGGCCGCTTCGGCCCAGATCAGCTACTCGTTCGATTTCAACGCCAACAGCATCGGCTGGACCGGCAACTTCACACGCTACACGACCGCGAACACGCAGTGCGGCCTCTCCGGCGGGTCGATGCGCCGCAACATGTACAGCGGCGTCACCACGGGCGCCCTGATCTCCCCCCTGACGGGCACGTCGCTCGGTGCGTTCACGACGATCCAGTACACCTACAAGGTGAACGTCTGGTCGGCGAACACCACCGCCGCGCCCACGCCTTGGGGCACCTTCGACGTCCAGATCGGCTCGACCGCGACTGGCCCGTGGACCACGATCGCGACGGTCGCCAACGAGACGCAGCTCGACAACGTCTGCCAGACCCGCTCGCACACGTTCCTCGCGCCGGCCGGTGCGATGTACGTGCGTTGGAACTGCGCGTGGGGCGGCGGTGACAACTGGTGGGTCTTCGACAACGTCAACATCTTCGAGCCGCCCCCGTGCACGGGCACCCCGGCCCCGGGCGACGTGACTGGTTCTCCGTCCTTCGCCTGCGACGGCGTGAGCTACACGCTCGGGCTGCAGAACGCGACGCCGGGCCTCGGCGTCACCTACCAATGGTACAGCAGCCCGGACAACGCCACGTGGACCGCGCTCGGCACGGCTCTCACGCAGGTCGTCAGCCAATCGGCGACGACGTACTACCGCTGCGGCGTCACCTGCACCGTCAGCGGCATGACGGGATCGACCACCACCCTGCAGCTCGACATGCGTGCAGCGACGAACCCGGAGGATTTCGAGGCCGGCTTCAGCGGCTGCTGGTCGAACACCGGCGGCATCGTGAACCCGGACCTCCGGCCGGTGAGCGCTTTCGGCGTCGGCGCGCAGGCCGTGCGGTTCAACTACTGGGCGTGGGCAGCGGCGAGCACCGCACACGTGACCAGCCCGGTTCTCCCGGCGACCGTCGCCGGTGACCGCGCGTTCTTCGACGTGGCCGGCACGAACTATCCGCCGAACCTCGCGTGGTGGGACACCGTCGCGCTGCAAGAGTCCAACGACGGTGGCGCCACGTGGACGACCGTTGTCACGATGGACAACCAGGCAACTGGCCTGCTCTACACCGCGCCCTACACCGGCCAGTTCAACCCGACGGCCAGCCAGTGGAAGAACCTCAGCTTCGCGCTGACGCCCGGCACCAACCGGATCCGATTCCTCGGCACGTCCGGCTTCGGCAACGACTGCTTCATCGACAACGTCGTCGTCGCGCCCTGGGGCATGGCGCGTCACTACCCGTACGGCGTGAGCTGCACGCCTGCCTACGACGTCAGCGCGAACCCCGCCCCGATTCGCGGCACGACGGTCACCTACACGGCGAGCAACATCCCGCAGTGGGTGTCGGTGCCCGTCTACGCGAGCGCGCTCGCGCTCGGTTTCGCCGGGGACATCCCCGGCACCGACCTGAACACCGCGTCGGTCGGCGCTTTCAACAGCCCGTGCCTCGCGCACCTGACGTTGGGTGGCCTGGTCGACGTCGTGTTCCTGCCCAACAACCTGTCGAGCGACACGTGGAGCTTCGCGATTCCGCCGCTGGCACCGCTGGGCTCGGAGCTCTACGTGCAGGGTGTTGCGCAGGTGGACTCGACTCTCGCCAACCCGGCCGGTCTGGTGACCAGCAACGCCGTGAGGAGCTACGTCAGCAACGGCCTTGGGCTACCGGTGGGTGGCCTTGACATCGAGTGGGATCCGGAGGCGCAGAACTTCGTGCCGTGTCCCAACGGCGAGCGCAGGTACACGGTGTACGGCTGGCAGCGCAAGGATGCGCCGTACGGCGTACAGATGGTCAAGGTGGTCCTGAAGGGCACCGGTGCGGTGATCACCGAGGAAGACCTCACGCCAGGCTGCCTGGTCGGCAAGCTCTTCACGCCGATGGTGACCGTCTGCTTGCCGGTGAACCCGAACCTGAAGCGCGTGTGGAAGAATTGCGGCGCCCCTGAGAACTCGCAGGACATCCCTGGCGCGGCGTTGGCGATCCCGATGGCGTCGCCGGTGGACCTGCTGGTCGGCGGCCTGCCCAACGTCGGCATCTTGGCGGCACCGGCCGGTAACTGGCTCGGCGCCAGCCAGGGCGAGGGGTGGTCGTCGTCGCACCCCAGCGTGCTCTCGGTCACGCCAACGGGGAACTGGATCGCCAACAGCACCGGCGTGACGCGGATCACGTTCCGCGGCCGGCTCGTCACGGACAACGGCGTGGTCGAAGTGACCACCAGCATGAAGGTCCGCGTGCAGTAGCTGTCGGCGCACCCGACCGCCGCGCGACGCCTACGCGCCGCGGCGGGCGGGCGCACATCAGCTGCCGGCAGCCGGTCCTGGCGCGGCGCCGAGACGACGGGGAAGCCACTGCGCCGTCGCCCGCATCGGCGGTTGGCGACCAACTGGCGCCCAAGGCTCGTCCGCTGCAGGCTGCCGTCCTCCCGCCGACCCGTTCCCTATTCCGAGTTCCGCCCATGACCTGGATGACCATCGCCCTGCTCGTCGTGTCCAACGTCTTCATGACGTTCGCGTGGTACGGCCACCTCAAGCAGCACCAGTCGGCGCCGTTGTGGATCGTGGTGCTGGCGAGCTGGGGGATCGCGTTCTTCGAATACTGCTTCCAGGTCCCGGCCAATCGGCTGGGCGCGCAGGCAGGGCTCGCGACAGCCGAACTCAAGACCATCCAGGAAGTGATCACGCTGGTGGTGTTCGTCGTGTTCGCGGCGACCTTCCTCGGCGAGCCGCTGCGCTGGAATCATCTGGTGGGGTTCGGCTTCGTCGCGATCGGCGCCGCGTTCGTGTTCAAGCCGTGGTGATCGTGGGTCGGGCAGGAGTCCGCGCGGCGCTCGGTCGCCGCAAGACGCGGCCCAGTGCGGGAGGGGGCGGCGCGAGCTGCTGCCGCGACTAGACTGGCGACCCGCTCACCCCCCCCCGGATTCCCGGAGTCTCGCATGCATCGCCTCGCGTTCGCCGCGTTCTCGTCCCTCGTCTCCTTGGCCGTGGTCGGCCAGAACCAGGGCCTCGTGCTCACGAACGGCACCACGGGCCACGTCGACGTTCCGCACGCACCGACGCTCGCGCCGTCCGGCGGCATCACCGTCGAGGCGTGGGTGAAGTACGACTCGGTGCTCGGCCCTGGCTGGCGTTTTCCGACCATCGCGCGCAACGACCCGAGCCCCAACCAGTCGGCGTGGTTCCTGCGCGTCGAAGCGGGCAATACGCAGGCGAACCGGCTGCTCTGGTGGGTCACCACCCCGAACGGCAACTACACGCTCAGCTGGTTCTACGCGGCGGGCACGCTCGCCAACTGGACGCACGTTGCCGCGACCTACGACGGCGCGGCGCTGCGCATCTTCGCCAATGGCGTGCAGGTCGCGCAGGGCTTCGGCACCGGCAGGATCGTCGATCTCGGCGGCATCGTCCGCATCGGCGGCGGCGACGTGTCGATCAGCGGCGGCGAGACGTGGAACGGCGAACTCGACGAAGTGCGCGTGTGGCCGTTCGCGCGCAGTGCCGCGGCGATCGCTTCGACGAGGAACATGCGCCTCGCCACGATTCCCGGCGAGGTAACGACGTGGAACCTCGACGGCGACGCACTCGACTCGTCGGGCGGCAACCACGGCGCCGCTGTGGGCACGGCGGTGTTCGCGCCGAACTCGCTCGTGCTGCAGAGCGTGCCGTTCCCTGGCCTGCTGCCGCTCGGCTACGCGAGCGGCTGCAGTGGCAACGGACTCGTCGCGGCGCCGGCGCTCGCGAACCTCGGCAACCAGGGTTTCGGCTTCGTCGGCACGCGCGCGCCGGCGTCGGCGCCGGGCGTGTTGGCAGTGACGACGGCGGCGTTGCCGGTGCCGGTCACGGTGTTCGGCATCGATGTGTTCGTCGACCTCGGCACGGGCGTGGTCGTCGGCGCGAACGCCAACACCCTGGGCACCTGCGACGTGCCGTTCGCGATCCCCGCGTCGACCGGGTTTCTCGGTGTCGCATTGGTGTCGCAGTTTGCGTGGATCGACGGTGCCTGCGCCTCGGGCTACTCCGCCACGGGCGCTCTGATCTCGATCGTCGTGCCGTAGCCGGCGACACCGTGCGTCGGGCGCAGGCCTCAGCGCGGCCCCGGCGGAGCCTGCGCGCCGTAGCGGCGCGCCGCCGGCTCGCGCGGCCCGAGTTCGCCGTCGAGCCGGGGATCGCGGCCGTGCACCGCGTCGCGTTCGGCGATGGGCAGCCCGGGAGTGCTGCGTGCCGCGTCGTCGCTGCGGAACCACCAGTTGCGCGCGAAGGTGAAGGTCTCCGGCGCCGTGCCCGGGCCGACGTTGGCGGTCAGCGGCGCGCCGCTCCAGACGATCAGGTTGTCGGCGAAGACGCCGCCGCGGCACGGCACGAAGTCGGCGTCGCGCGTCTCCTGCAGGATGCGCACGATCCACTTCGCGGGTTGCACGAAGGTGTTGTGCCGAACGGTCGCGCCATCGCAGCCGACGAACGCGATCGGCGCCATCGACCCCTCGAACGTGCAGCCTTCGACGACGAGGTCCTTCGCCTCGAACCCGGCGGGTGCTGGGCGGAAGTAGGCGCGCCCGGTCGAGCCGCCGAGCTGCACCGCGCGTTGCCCGGCGTGCACGAAGCGGCAGCGATGGACCACGACGTCGCGCGTGCCGCCCTTCATCTGCACGCCGTTCGCGGCAGCGCCGTCGGCGCGGTCGCGGATCGTGCAGGTCTCGATGCGGCCGCGTTGGCAGCCGACCATGTCGATCGCCGAGCCGCCGCGCCCCCAGCGTTCGATCGTGCAGCCGACGACGCGGAAGTCGACCACGCCCGACAGCTTGATGCCGTCGTGGTTGCCAGCACCACCGACGTCACGAACGGTCAGCGCGCGCAGTTCGACGTGCCGCGACGGCGTGTCGAAGGTGCCGCCGTCGTCGATGTTGAGCCCGTTGCCAGGGGTTCCCTCGATCACGAGGCCGTCGAGCACGAGGTGTTCGACGTCGCTGAGCTGCAGGCCGGCGACGAAGCGCGGCGGTCGGTCGGCGTGCGCGGCGCGCACCGTGATCGGTCGACCGGCGGCGCCGCGGATGCCGCTGCCGTGCACGGCTTCGTAGTCGCCGGGCGCCAGCGTGATCACGGCGCCCGGGCTGGCGTTCGCGAGTGCTTGGCGCAGGGCGTTGGCATCGGCGACGGCGGTCGGCTCCTGTGCCATGAGCCGCACGGCGGCCAATGCGGCGAGGATCGGCGTCGCGCCCTTCATGCCGCGCCACCCGGCCGCAGCTGCCGGCGCGTTTCGAAGGGCTGGCCGACGAAGCGCCACAGCAGCGCCGCGAGCAACAGGCTCAGAACGAGCACCACGATGCCGCGAGTCTCCGTGAGCCACGGCAGTGCGAGCGCGCCGACGACGAACACGAGCAGGTAGTGCACGAGGTAGACCGGGTACGACAGCTCGCCGAGCGCGCGGTCGAGGCGGTGGCTCTTCGTGGCTTCGAAGGCGAACGGCAACAGCACCGCGGTGATCGCCGCGAGCCGCGGCACGCCGTACGGAGCGCCCTGCAGCCAGGCGGGCAGCAACGGGAACGCGAGCACCAGCAGCAGCAGCAGCGCGGTCGCGAGCCGGCAGGCCCAGGCCCTCAGCAGGCCGCGCGAACGCAGGGCGCGATGCACGTGCCACGCCAGCGAGCCGGCCAGGAACAGCGCCAGTTCGTGCGGGAAGAACCGGTAGGTCCACGGGTCGTTGGCGACGCCGTAGGTGCGCAGCACGAACACGCGCAGTGCCAGGCTGGCGAGGATGCCCGCGAGCAGCAGCCACGGCGTGCGGCGCACGACCAGCGGGGCGAGCGCGTAGAACATCAGCTCGAGGCTGATCGACCAGGCCTGCGGCACCCACAGGAACTGCCAGGCGGGCAACGTCTCGCGGTGGAAGTCCGGGGTGAAGAACACGCCGTGGCTCTGCGGGTCGACCGCGAAGAACGTCACCGCGTCCTGGCCCAGCAAGCCGAGGTTGGTGAGCCACAGGCACAGCACCGAACCCCACGGCATTGCGGCGCCGTGTTCCTGCCACCGCGCCAGCGGATCGATCGCCTTGCCGGTCGCCGCGAACAGCACCAGCCCGATCCCGATCGTCGCGACGAGCACGACCGCGAACATCGGCACGAGGCGCAGCACGCGCGCCTTCATGAAGCGGCCGTAGGCGCCCTCGCCGACGTACTTCTCGTTCAGGATCAGGGCCATGTAGAACCCGCTGATCACGTAGAAGCACTGCACCGCGCACGGCCCGCCGGTGAGTTGCAGCCACGAGGCGCCGAACGCCGGGCCGGCGTGCGCGGCGACGACGGCGAGCGCGAGCAGGACGCGGAGCAGGCCCATGGTGGCGGGTGGGAGCCTAGTGCGTGGGAGGGCCGGGCCGCACGAGCGCCTTGACCACTTCACCGGCGGCGACCGCGGCCAGGGCGTCGCCGGCGCGTTCGAGCGCGAACTCACGGACCGGCAGCTCGCGCCACGGTGCGCCGAGCGTGCGGTGGCCGGCGACCTGCACCGCGCGATGGAAGTGCGAGTAGTCGCTGCCCCAACAGCCGCGCACGTCGAGGTGCTTCTTGTTGAGGTCGTGGTGCGGCGAGAACGGCACTTCGCCGTGGTCGGTGTACTGGCCGAGCACGACCACGCGGCCCGCGTCGCGCGCGCAGCGCATCGCCTGCACGACCGCGGCCGGCGCGCCCGCGGCCTCGATCACGACGTCGGCGCCGCGGCCGTCGGTGCGTTCCCGGACCCAGGCCTCGCGCGCGGCGGGCTCGGTGGCGAGGTCGAGCACGGCGTCGGCGCCCATGGCGCGGGCCGTGGCGAGCCGGTGGCTCGGACCGCCGATCGCGAGCACGGTCGCGGCACCGGCGGCGCGCGCGAGTGCCAGGCACGACAGACCGACCGGCCCGATGCCGAGGACCAGCACGCAGTCGCCGATCTGCACCTGCGCACGTTCGAGGCCATGCAGCGCCGTCGGCAAGGCGCAGCCGCCGTGCAGGAACGCGCGCGGGGTGGTGGCGCCGAGCCGCAGCACGCGCGTGCCGGCGAACAGGTGCACGTGCTCGGCCCAGCCGCCGCACAGGCCGTCGGCAGCGCCGTAGGTGATGCCGTAGACCTTGCGCTCGGGGCAGCGCGTGCTCGCCTTCGCCACGAGGCAGTGCCAGCAGCGGTGGCACGTCCGGTGCACGTCGAGGAAGGTCACCACGTCGCCTTCGCGCAGCGGCACGCCGGCGACGTCGCGCAACTCGCCGCGCACTGCTTCCAGCGTGCCGGCGCTGACGTGGCCGGGGATCAGCGGGTACGGCACGCCGGCGAGCAGGCCGCGGTGCAGGTGCACGTCGGTGCCGCAGACTTCACTGCAGTCGACGCGCAGCAGCGCTTCGCCGGCGCGCAGTTCGGGCAGCGGGTAGTCGCGCAGTTCGACCGGCTGTCCGGGGGCTGGGAACACGGCGGCGCGGGTCGTGCGCATCGTGCGGGGATCGGAGGCCTCGGCGACGGGCCGCGCAATGGTCGGCTGCCGGCGGCTACGCCAGGAGCGCGCCCCAGAACATGCCGCTCAGGGCGCCGCGTGTGTGGGCCTCGGCGCGGGCCCGGCTGATGCGCGCGCCGGTGCGCCGCATGCGGGCCAGGAACATGCGCTCGAGTTCGTAGCGGTCGAGCCAGATGCCGTGCTCGTTGCAGACGTCGATCGTCTCGTCGTTGCGCCGCTCGGTCTGCATCGGTGCCTGGCAGATCGGACAACGGCGCGCGCCCTCCGCGACCAGCGCGGCGTTGGCCGGCGACGCCAGATCCTGGACCACGACCTTGTCCTTCGCTCGTCGTTTGGGCATCGCGCCATTGCAGCGACGGGTCGGCGACGCGGCAACCGTCCGGGTTGTGCGCGGCGCGCCGGCCACCGAGACTGCGTGCGCATGGGCCTCGTCTACGACAGTGCGACTGGCGGCAGCTGCCCGCGCTGCCGCAAGCAGCTCGCGAAGTGCCGCTGCGCGCGCGACCTCGCCGCCGCCGCGACGCCGACCGGCGACGGGTTCGTGCGCGTGCGGCGCGAGGTGCGCAACGGCAAGACGGTGACCGTCGTGTTCGACCTGCCGCTGCGCGAAGACGCGATCGAGGCTCTGGCCGCGAAGTTGAAAGCGGCCTGCGGCAGCGGCGGCACCTGCAAGGACCGCGCGGTCGAGATCCAGGGTGATCACCGCGATCGCGTCGTGGCCTGGCTCGAGCGCGCCGGCCACCGCGTCAAGCTCGCCGGCGGCTGACGTTCAGCCGCGGCGGCCGCGCTGCGGGCGCCCGTGGCGCGGCCCGCCGTGGCCATGCGGGCGATGTCCCGGCGCCTGGCGCTCGGGTTGCTCGGGCCGCCGGCCGGAGTCGCGCCGTTGTTCGGGATCGACGGCGTTCGGCATCGCCGGCCGCCCCGAGCCATGTCGGTGGCGGCGTTCGTGGCGCGGCCCCGATGGACCACGCGGGCGACCGGCGTGAGGGTTCGGCGCGTACGGCCCCGGCTGCTGCCGAGGCTGCGGACGCTGGCGTTGCGGCGGTCGCGGCGCGGGGTCATCAGCGACGGTCTCGGGCGCGGCTTCGGCTTCCTGTGGCGTCCACGGGTTGTCGGCGTGGTGCGGCGGGCGCACGAGGACCGGCTGCGGCGGCGGGGCGCTGCGCCGCGGCGGCTGCGGCGGCGTGCCGCCGGCGACCGGCACCTTCTTCCGGATCAGCTTCTCGATGTCGCGCAGGTACTCGCGTTCGGTCTCGTCGCAGAACGAGATCGCGATGCCGTCGCGCCCGGCGCGCGCGGTGCGGCCGATGCGGTGCACGTAGCTCTCGGGCACGTTCGGCAGGTCGAAGTTCACGACGTGCGTGATGTCCGGCACGTCGATGCCGCGCGCGGCGATGTCGGTCGCGACCAGCACGTGCGCCTTGCCGTCGCGGAACGCGTCGAGCGCGCGTTCGCGCGCGTTCTGCGACTTGTTGCCGTGGATCGCATGCGCGTCGAAGCCGGCCTGCACGAGACCGCGCGCGACGCGGTCGGCGCCGTGCTTGGTGCGCGTGAACACCAGCGTGCGCACGAAGTCCGGACTCTGCAGCAGCGACACCAGCAGGTCGCGCTTCTTCGCCTTTGGAACGAAGTGCACGCTCTGCTCGATGCGGTCCGCGGTCGCGGCCGGCGGCGTCACTTCGACGCGCAGCGGATCGCGCAGGTACCGCTGCGCCAGCGAGGTGATGTCGTTCGGCATCGTGGCCGAGAACAGCAGCGACTGTCGCTCGGTCGGCAGCGTCGCCAGGATGCGCTTGACGTCGGGCAGGAACCCCATGTCGAGCATGCGGTCGGCTTCGTCGAGCACGAGGATCTCGACGTCGGCGAGATCGCAGTGGCGCTGCTGGATCAGGTCGAGCAGCCGGCCGGGCGTGGCGACCAGCACGTCGACGCCGTTCTTCAGCGCCTGCACTTGCGGTTGCTGGCCGACGCCGCCGAAGACGATCGCGACCCGCTGGTGCAGGTTGCGACCGTAGGCCTCGAACGAGTCGGCGATCTGCGTCGCGAGCTCACGCGTTGGCGCCAGCACGAGCGAACGCGGCATGCGCGGGCGTGCGCGCAGGTTGCTCGCGGTCAGCAGTTGCAGCATCGGCAACGCGAACGCGGCGGTCTTGCCGGTGCCGGTCTGGGCGATGCCGAGCAGGTCGCGGCCCTGCAGCAGGTGCGGGATCGAACGGGCCTGGATCGGGGTGGGAGTGGAGTAGTTGCGGGCGGCGAGCGCGCGCAACAGGGGCTCGGACAGGCCGAGCGAAGCAAAGTCGGTCATTGGCAATCGGGACCACGCCTCGGCGAATCACCGCTCCTGCGGTAGGCGCCGCGAACATCGAACAGGCTGGTCGTTTCCCCCTTCGGTGCACCGGGTGCGCCGAAGGTCCTTCGGGACCAGGGCGGGTGCGCGGGGTGTCTTTGGAAGGCGAGCAGGATAGCGAACGGCGCGCCGTTCACCAGCCCCGCAACCGCGGCCACGTCGCCGTGACCTCCGGACTGCCGTGGACGACGTGGTAGCGGTCGTGCTGGGCCGCGGTGGCGCACGCGTGGTTGGGCAACACGCGCAGCAACGTGCCCGGTGGGAAGGCGGCCAGGTCGATCGGGCCGCCGTCGCGCCGCGCGACGATGCCGTGCTCCTGGTTGGTGTCGATCACGACCATCCCGTCGATGATCCGGCCGCGCACGTCGCACACCACGCCGTAGCCCTGGTCGATCGCGTGCTCACGCGTGCCGCGGTCGCGCGACAACGCCATCCAGCCGCCGTCGGTGATCAGCCAGTGCTTGCGCGGCTGGTGGCCGATCACGGCGACCAGGGTCGAGATGGCGATGTCGGCGAGGGTGCACACGCCGAGGCCCGCCATCACCAGGTCCATGAACACGTAGACGCCGGCGCGCGCCTCGGTGACGCCGCGCAGGTGCTCGGCGAACAGGGCCGTCGGCGTGCTGCCGACGCTGACGACCGGCGTGGCGTGGCCGGCGGCGCGCAGGCGCTCCGCGGCGCGCACGACGGCGGCGCGTTCCTGTTCGGCCATCGCCGTGATCGCGGCGGCGGAACGGCACGCGTACGACGCGCCGGCGTGCGTCATCACGCCGCGAACGACGCCGCCGCGCGCGAGCGTCGCCGCGGTGGCCAGCAGCGAGTCGTCGTCCGGGCGGATGCCGGCGCGGTGGTCGTCGCTGTCGATCTCGAGCAGCGCCGGGATGCCAGCACCACGCGTCGCCACGGCCCGGGCTGCGTCGACGCCGTCGACGACGACGGTGAGGTCGCAGCCGCGGGCGCGCAGGTCGGCGACGTGGTCGAGCTTGCCGGGTGCGATGCCGACCGCGTAGAGCACGTCGCGGTGGCCGGCGGCGACGAAGTGCTCCGCCTCGGCGAGCGTCGACACGGTGATCGGCCCGAACGGCGTCGACGACATCGCCGCGGCGACGGGCACCGACTTGCCGGTCTTGACGTGTGGGCGGGCGGCGACGCCGAGGCGATCCAGCTGCGCGCGCATGCGGGCGCAGTTCGCGCGCATCGTCGGTTCGTCGAGCACGAGGCACGGCGTGCGCAGCGAGGTCAGCGCTTCGTGGGGCACGCGCTGAGCCTACGGCGTCGCCACGGACCTTCCATCGCCGCCTGCCGCGGCAATGATCGCGCGTCCGTGTCCGTCCCCCGCGAACGTCTGCCGCTGCTCGTGCTCGGCGCGTTGTTCGTCGGCTACGCGGCCAGCTACTTCCATCGCGCCGACCTGGCGGCGCTCGCGCCGCTGTGGGCGGCGGACCCGGCGCGCGCGGCGATGCGTGCGGCCCTGCCCGACATCGCTTCGCTCGGCATGCTCGTCTACGCCTTCGGCAAGCTCGCGGGCGGCCTGCTCGCCGATCGGTTCGGCGGGCGGCGGATGTTCGTGATCGCGCTCGCGGGTGCGGGGCTCGCCGAACTGCTCGCGCTGCAGGCGGCCACGCCGGCCGCGTTCGCCGCGTGCCGCGTCGCCGGCATGGCCGTGCTCGGCTGCGCGTGGCCGGCTCTCGGTGGCGTCGTCGCCGCGGTCTCGCCGCGCGCGCGGCTCGCCACGGCGATGGCGTTCGCGTCGCAGAGCTACCTCGTCGGCGACGCCGCGGTGCGGGCTCTGTATGCGGCGGTCGTCGCGAACGGCGGCCGTGATGCGCACGTGCTCGGCACGGCGGCGACGGGTCTCTTGGTCGCGAGCGCCGTGGTCGGCGTGGTGCTGTTCGTGACGCGCGCTCGCAGCAGTCCGGACGGCGCGCTGCCGCCCGAGGCTGTGGCGTCTGCGGTGGGGGGCGCGGCACCACTCGGCGTGTTGGCGCCGATGAACTTCGGGCTGGCGATGGTGCGCGAGACGCTGTCGTTGTGGACGCCGCTATTGCTGGTCGAGGCGTGCGCGTTCGCGGCCGCCGATGCCGTGCGCGCGAGCCTGCTGCTGCCGTTGGTCAGCGGGGCTGGCGCGCTGGTCGCCGGGGCGTGCGCCGATCGGCACCCGCGCGCGCTGCTCGCCGTCACCGCAGCCCCCGCGCTCGCGGGTGCTCTGGCGCTCGGAGGGTTGGCGTGCGATGCGGCGCCGACGGCCACGACGCTGGTCGTCGGATTGGCCTTCGTCAGCGCCATGATGGCAATGCCGATGACGCTCGCGAGCGGACTGTTGCCGCTGCGCGGCCCGGCGCTGGGCCGTTCGCGGCGGCTCGGCATCGTCGACGGTGCCGGTTCGTTCGGCGCCGTGCTGGCCGGTGGTGCCATGGCTCGCGCCTACGCGGCATGGGGCGTCGCTGGTCTGTTCGGAACGCTCGGGCTCGTGGCGCTCGCGTCGGCGGCGCTCGCGGTCGTTGTGCACCGCGTCACGAGACGGCGAACGTGAGCAAGCCGTCGGCGTCGGTGACGATCCCGGCGATGCCGTCGTGGAGGTCGAGGAAGCGCGGCAGGGTGTGGCCGAGCAGCGGTCGGAACGGTGCGGGCCACGGCGGGAATGGCTGGCGGTGGCGTCCGCGCTCGTCGCGCATGTGCGAACGGTCGCTCGAGAACGTCGCCGCGAACGCCGCCTGCGGCACGATGCGGAAGTGCGGCCGCAGTGCTTGCGCCGTCGCGCGGAAGGCGTGGGCGAGCCAGGCATCGACCGGCCAGGCGAACCGTTCGCGGTCGTCGAGGTCGAGCACGAGGCGCGCGCGCGGCAGCAGCACGACGACGTGGTAGTCCCAGAGGATCGGATCCTCCGTGGCCGCGCGCTGGCCCCACATCGCGACCTGCTGCGCGTGGTTGGTCACGAACACGGCAGCGCCAGGTTCCGGCAGCGCGCCGCCCGCCAACAGCCGCGCGACGTTCTCTTCGCAGAAGTACGGCTGCCAGTCGGCGCGAGCGCGCACGTCGTCCCAGGGATCGGCCGGTGAAGCCACGCCGAGGACGGTAGCCGCGGCGGCGCCGACGAGCCGCATTTGCAGCAACCCCGGCGGGCTCGCTACCGTGCCGCCCCCTCGCCGTGACCACGACGCCTGCCACCACCGTTCCCGGCGACGCGCCCCTGCGCGCGAGCGAGAACTCGCAGGCGGCGCGCGGCGACACCTGGTCGCGCCGTCTGCTCGGCCGCTTCCACATCACCGGCACGTTCTGGCTGAGCGCGATCATGTGGGTCGCCCGCGGCTCCGAGTTCCGGCGCGTGACGATGGTGTGGCTGTGGAGCGCGGTGTTCTTCTGCTGCCTCGTGCGGCCGCGGCGCATCGTCACGCGCCACCTCGACCACATCCTCGGCCGCGCCGGGTTCTTCCGGCGCCAACTGCGCATCTTCCGCTTCTTCAAGGAGCACGCGTGGTGCCTGGTCGAGCGCTTCGAGCAGTTCCAACCCGACTTCGCGCCGCGCGCCGACCGCGAAGGCGACGAATGGCCCGATCTGCTCGCCGACCCGAAGGGCTTCGTGATCGTGACCGGCCACGTCGGCATGTGGGAGATCGGGCAGCTGATGCCGGTGACCGAGGGTTCGCGCCGCCTGCACGTCGTGCGCGAGCGCGAGGAGCACGAAGGCACGCAGCGCGTGATCGCCGAGCTGCTGGCGAGCCATCCGCACGCGCGCATCGTCACGCACTTCCTCGACGACGACCTGGCGCTCGGCGCGTCGTTGCTCTCGGCGTTGCGAAGCGGCGACGTCGTCTGCCTCGCCGGCGACCGCGCCAAGGCGGGCATGGTGGCGATGCCGGCGTCGTGCTTCGGGCATCCGGTGCAGATGCCCGTCGGTCCGTTCGCGTTGGCGCGCGCCGCCGACGTGCCGGTGGTGCCGACGTTCGTCTACCGCCAGGGGCGGCGCCACTACTGCGTCGTCGCCAAGAAGCCGTTCCGCGTCGCGCGCACCGCGGATCGGAACGCCGACCTGCGGGCCGCGGTCGAGCGGTTCGCGGGTGAGGTCGAGACGGCGATCCGGCGCGACCCGTTCCAGTGGAAACGCTGGGAGCCGCTGTGGTGAGCGCGCGGGCAGGTCGACGATGAAACTGCGGCTGTTGACGGTGTCGCACAAGCAGCCGTCGTGGGTGCTCGAGGGATGCCGCGAGTACGAACGGCGCCTGCCGCGTGAGTGGGGCTTCGAACTCGTCGAGGTCAAGCCGGCGGCCCGCACCCGAAGTGCCGCGACCGAGCGCGTGCAGGCCGACGAAGCGGAACGGCTGCGGGCGGCGGCGCCGAAGGGTGCTTTGCTGGTGGCGCTCGACGAACGTGGCGAGGCGTGGTCCACGGCGACGCTCGCCGAGCGCCTGCGGTCGTGGCAACGCGAAGGTCGCACCGTCGCACTGCTGGTCGGCGGCGCCGACGGACTCGATCCGGCGCTGCGTGCTGCTGCTGCGCATCGCGTCGCGTTGTCGGCGATGACGCTGCCGCACGGACTCGTGCGCATCGTCGTCGTCGAGCAGCTCTACCGCGCGGCCTCCCTGCTGGCCGGGCATCCGTACCACAAGTGAGCCGATGAACGCGCAGGTCGTGCAGTGGGCCGCGGACGTGGTCGCGGCCTGGTTCGACGCCGGGCGCGCGCCGCGCGAGGCGATCGCGGCGATGCCGTGGCTGCGCGAGGCGGCGGCGAACGAGCGCGCGGAGGTGGCGCGGCGGGCTGGCCAGGCGTTGGCCGCGATGCGACGGCTCGAGTTCGGGCTCGTCGGCGCGCGTGGCCTCGCGGCGCTGCCGTCGCGAGCCAGGGCGTTGGCGCTGGTGCTCGCGAGCGCGGTCGAACGCGACGAACTGCTCGCCGACGGGGCGGCACGCCAGTTCGCGGCGAGCTGCGGCGGCGACCTCGACTTCGCGCCGCTGCTCGGCGCCGACGAGGCGATCGCCGCGACCGCGGACGCAGTCGTGCGGTTCGGCCGGCGGCACTCGGTGCCGGACTGGTTCGCGCGCGCCGCGATCGCGCAGTTCGGCGAGGCGGCCGATGGTGTGGCGCGAGCCCTCGCGGCCCCGCCGCCGCGCACGCTCCGCGCCAACCTGCTGCGGGTGCCGTCGCGCGAAGCGCTCGCGGCCGAGCTGTCGACCGAGGGCGTTCCGACGACGCCGGCCGTGCACGCGGCGACCGCGCTGCACGTTCTCGGCGACCACGACCTGTTCGCGACCGCGGCGTACCGGCGCGGCGCTTTCGAGCAGCAGGACGAAGCGAGCCAGCTCGTCGCCGCGGTCGTCGCACCGCCGCCCGGCGGCAAGGTGCTCGACCTGTGCGCCGGCAACGGCGGGAAGACCCTGGCCCTGGCGGCGATGCTGCAGAATCGGGGCGTGGTGATGGCCGTCGACGTGCACGAACGCCGGCTGCAGGCGCTGCGCGAACGCGCCCGTCGCGCCGGCGCGCAGAACGTCGAGGTGCACGCGCTCGGTGATGGCGCCTGGCCTGCTGCGGTCGCCGCGTTCGCCACGCACGCCGATCGCATCCTGGTCGACGCGCCGTGCAGCGGCACGGGTTCGTGGCGGCGGCGTCCGGAAGGCCGCTGGCGCGTCGGCGAGGCCGATCTGCGCGCGCTCGCGCGCACGCAGGCGGATCTGCTGGCGCGCGGGTGTGCGGCGCTGCGTCCGGGCGCCCGGCTCGTCTACGCGACGTGCTCGCTGCTGCGTGACGAGAACGAACGGCAGGTCGAGCGCGCGCTCGCCGCGGCGCCGGGACTCGAACTCGTGCGCGTCGCCGAGATCCTAGGCGGTGCCGGTTCGCGCGCATTCACCGACCCGAGCGGGACGTTCCTGTCGCTGCGCCCCGATGTGCACGGCTGCGACGGCTTCTTCGCCGCGGTGCTGCGGCGCCCGCGGCCGGCGCGCCCGACCGATCAGAGGTCGTAGAACTTCAGGTCCTGACCGGTCGCCCGCTTGGTCTCGGCGTAGACCTGGTAGGCGTGGCCGGCGCAGTGCTCGAGCACGTGCAGCACCGCCGACAATCCCGTCTCCCGGTAGCGGCGCTGCACGGTCCGTTCGCGCAGCAGTTCGTCGACGGCCAGCCGATCGACGCACGCGCAGGCGGCGACGAACACGGCCTCGAGGCGGCCGATCAGTTCCGTGCCGGTGGCGCCTTCCGTCGCGGCGAACTCGGCCGGTCGATCGCGCGCGTCGGCGACGGCGCCGAACGTCGCGAGGATCCACTGCGTCGTGTTGCCGCACAGGTGCAGCAGCAGGTTGCCGACCGAATTGCAGTGCGGTGCGGGCCGCTCCCACACGCGCCGGTCGCCGAGCAGGTCGACGCAGCGGCGCAGGCGGGGCAGTTGTTCTTCGAGCAGCCGCCGGCGGAACTCGGCGGCGACGATGCGGGCGAGGCGGGCGGCGTCGTCGCCAGAGCCCGCGGTCATGCGACGTGGTCGCGCGCCTTCTCGGCAGGCTGTGCCGGCGCAGCGGGCTCAGCCGGCAACTTCTCGCGCAGGCGCAGCACTTCCGCTTCGAGCAACGCCAGCCGCTGGCCGAGCGTGCGATGGCGGTGCGTCAGGCGGCTCAGGCGCACGGAGAACTGCAGCACCAGAGCGAACAGCAGCAGCAGCGCGCCGAAGAACAGCGTCGACGCCGAGTTCGACGAGCCGATCCAGCGGCTCAGGGTCAGCAGCAGGTCCTGGCTCCACGCCAGCAGCGCCACCAGCAACGCGGTCGCGACCCAGAACCAGGAGTACTCCTCGCGCAGCTTGCGACGGCGCACGAGTTCGAACACCGCCACCACGGCGACCACCGCGAGGACGATGGCGACCACGCGTTGGCGCGCGAGCAGGGGCGCGAGGTCGGCGAGCAGGCCCGTGTCGGCGACGATCACGACCACCTCGCGACGGTGTCGTGCTGGCGCAGCGGCGTGCGGCGGCGGATCGGCAGCATCGCCAAGGTCAGCAGCATCTTGTAGCCGTAGTAGGCGATGCGAGCACCGCGGTGCATCGAGACGCCGCCCTTGCGTTCGTGCATGCGCACCGGCACTTCGGCCACGCGCAGCCCACAGCGATGGTGTTCGACCAGCACGTCGGTGTCGGGGTAGTCCTCGGGGAAGCCGTCGTGCACGACGGCCGCGAGCGCCTTCGTCGACAACCCTTGGAAGCCGCTGGTCGGGTCGGTGATGCGCGTGCCGATCCAACGCGTCGCGATCGCTGCGAACAGGCGTGTGCCGAGGCGGCGCGCCAGGCTCGTGTGCGGTGGTTTTCCTTCGAGGTAGCGCGAGCCGAGCACGACATCGGCGCCGGCGTCGAGGCCGGCGATCAGGCGGGGGAGCATCGCCGCTTCGTGCTGGCCATCGGCGTCCATCTGCAGCACGCGCTGGTAGCCCCGCCGCCAGGCGTAGCAGTAGCCGGTGTGCAGCGCGCTGCCGTAACCGAGGTTGTAGGGGTGCGAGATGACGACGGCGCCAGCCCGCGTCGCCTCGGCCTCGGTGGCGTCCGGGCTGCCGTCGTCGACGACCACGACGTCGATGCCGAGTCGTTGTCCGAGCACCGCGCGCACGACGTCACCGACGCGGCCGGCTTCGCGGTAGGCAGGGATGATGAGAGCAGTGGTGTTGCGCACGCCGTGACTCGGCGCGGAGCGTAGGCAGTCTGCCCGGGCCCGCCAACGAAAAGGTCGCTGGGGGCCGGGGCGCTTGCGACGGCGCGCGGCCGAACGCGCTGCGCGGCGCTTTTTCGGCGCCGCCCACGGCGATGTTGCCGTGGCCAGCTCCTTCGTCCACGATCCAGCCATGTCGATCCGCACGCTCGTTCCGTTCCTTCTCGGCCTCTGCGTCGCCGCCTGTGGCGGCACGCGTGACACTCGCGTCAACCCCGACGCGCCGGACACGGTGACCGGCACCGGGCTGCAGAGCCAGGACATCCGCACGATGGCCATCGACATGGCCGCGAAGATCAAGGCCTCGGGCGCGCTCGCGCCGACGCGCGACGGCGAGCGCGCCTCGTTCTTCATCTACGAGCTGCGCAACGACAGCTCCGACACGATCGACAAGGAGATCATCCTGACCAAGCTGCGCACGAACCTGTTCGAGGCGTTCGGCCGGCAGGTCAAGATCCTCGACCGCTCGCCGCAGGCCAACGACCTCACCGAGGCCGAGACCCGCATGAAGGCCCGTGGCCAGGTGTCGGGCACCATCGATCGCAAGGTGGCCGGCAGCGACTTCGTGCTGAAGGGCACGATCAAGAGCCGCGATCGTCAGGCCGGCAAGCTCAAGTCGTCGTACATCCTGGTCACGTTCGAGCTGACCGACCTGGTGACCCAGGAGCTGTACTGGACCGGCGACTACGAGATGAAGACCGAGTCGGAGAAGTCGGTCATCAACCGCTGATCGCGAGTCGGCCGCGCATGCACGCCGTCCGTCGCTGGCTGGTGGCCGGCCTGATGCCGCTCGTCGGCTGCGCCGTGTCGCAGCCGAAGGTCCCCGTCGGCACGTTCCTCGCCGGCGATGCGGCCGCCGTGCAGGCGTTCGCGCAGAAGGAGGTCGAGAACGGCGCCGCCGAGAACCTGGCGCTGGTGCTCAACGTGCGTGGCCAGTGCGAACTGCTGCTCGGCGACGTCGACGCGGCGCGGCGCACGTTCGATCAGGCCGGGCAGATCATGGGCAACTGGTCGACGGGCAGCGGCGAAGCGACCAGCGCGATCCTCGGCAGCGAGAGCAGCAAGACCTGGAAGGGCGATCCGTACGAACGCGCGATGAACGCGTTCTACGCGGCCTACTGCTGGCTGCAGAAGGGCGAGCCCGACAACGCGCGCGCAGCGTGCAAGAAGGGCATCCTGGCCGACGCCGAAGTCGCCGACGAGAAGTTCCAGGCCGACAACGCGCTGTTGTTCTGGCTTGCGGGCCGCATGAGCAAGCTGCTCGCGTCGAGCGACGCGGCCGACTACTGGAAGGAGGCGGCGACTGCGCACGCCTTCGCTCTCGAGCACGGCGCGCGCGGCGAGCCGGGGCCGGCGTGGCTCGTCGATCCGGGTGCAGGCAACGTCGTGCTGTTGGTCGAATGTGGTCTCGGGCCCGAGAAGTACGCCGACGGCGCGCAGGACGAACTGGCGCGCTTCCGCACGCGCGAGCAGGACGCGGTTGGCGCGCGGGTGCGGGTCGGCGGTCGCGACCTCGGCGCGCCGGCGATCGTCGTCGACGTCGACTACCAGGCGCGCACGCTCGGCGGCACCGCGATGGAGGGCATCCGCAAGGGCAAGGCGGTGTTCAAGACCGGTGCGGCGGTGGCAGGTGTCGTGCTGCTGGATCAGGCGGCGCGCGATCGTGGCCACAGCCGCGACGCCCAGGCGATCGCCGGTGGGGCGCTCCTGGTCGCCAGCCTGCTGACCTCGACGGCAGCCGATGTCCGGTACTGGCCGACCCTGCCGTCGACGGTGCAGGTGCTGACGACCACCCTGCCGCCGGGCCCGCATCGCCTCGAGGTCGACTTCGTCGATGCGGCGGGGCGTGTGATCCCGGCGATGCGTCGCCAACTCGACATCGAGGTGCCGACCACCGGCGAGTCGTGGCATCTGCTGCGATCGTTGCCGTCGCCGCCGGCTGCCGCGAACATGCCATGACAGCGGCTGGCTGCGTGCGTTTGCAACCGCACGGGTGCGGTCGCGCTCTGCGCGCCTTTTTTCCGTCGCCGCCATGAACGTCCATCTGCCGCTCGTCGCGTTCGTTCTCTGCTCGCCGTCGTTCGCCCTGCGCAGCCAGGTCCCGCCGCCCGCGCCGCCGCCGGTTCCCGCCCCCGCTCCCGGCGCCGCCGCCGGAACGACCGAGGGCTTCGGGCGCGCGGTGAGCTACCGGCAGGCGCTCGGGATGGCGCTCGAGGACGCGGTCGGCAAGGCGCGCGGCGTCGCGGTGGCGCGAGGCGGGGGAGTGCGGAGCCGGCTCGAAGTGGTGTCGCGCGGCAGTCAGGGCGTGCCGGCGAACTGGTTCGACGGCGAAGCCGAATACGAACGCGAGTGGGTGCAGGCGCAGCTCGACGGCTTCGTCGAGACCTACGAAGTGACGAAGAAGGGCAAGGTCGACGACGGCTGGGAGGTCACCGTGCTGGCGAAGATCGCGACCGGGCAGCAGCAGGGGCCGTTCGTGATCGACCTCGACGACGCCGACCTGCGCCAGTGGCAGCTCGCGCGCTTCGAAGAAGGCGGGGCCGGGGTGCCGTTCGCGAAGGTCGACGGCACCTACGAGGCGCCGTCGATCCGCGACAACCTGCGGGCGACGGGCCGCGTGCTCGTCGTCGCCAAGGACGGCGGCGTGTCGGCGCCGGCCGGCGCGGCGCCGCGTGAGCGGGGCAAGGGCGGGCACCAGCTCGTTGCCTCACACCGCGTGCGCGTGCAGTGGCAGCCGATGCAGTTCACGTCGCTGGTCGAGAAGCCGAACATCGCTCGCCCGACGACCGGCCCGCGGCCGCAGTTCCTGACCGCTGGCAGCGTGCGCGTCGCCATCGCGATCACCGATCTCGTGCAGGGTCTCGACGTGCTCGATCGCCCGCTGACCGTGTCGCTCGAGGTGCCGCCGGGCACGCCGGTCGAACGGCTCGACGCGATGGCCGTGCAGCTCGCCGACCAGGCCAAGGCCGCCGTCGCCGAGGCGATCTTCTTCGCCCTGCAGCCGCCGACCGTGGTGCGCAAGTGGGCGGGCGATGGCGGCGAGTGGTTCGTCGAGGTCGCGATCGGCAAGCGCGTGGCGAACGGCTACGACGCGTTCGCCATCGGCAACCAAGGCTCGCTCGCGAGCCCCGACTGGCGGCCGCTCGGTCGCGTCGCGTTCGTCGGCGGCACCGAGACCGCCTGCACGTTCCGGCTCGTCGACGTCGCCGAGCCGTCCCGCATCGAAGCCGGCGTGACCGAGGTCCGTCCGGCGAGGAAGTGACTGCCATGAACCACATCCGCTCCGGGCTCCGCCCGTTCCTGCTCCTCCTGTCGCTCGCCGCCTGTTCGAGCGGGCCGCCCTACGCGGCGCGCACGATCGACGACGACGTCGAGCAAACGACCAACGTGAGCGTGCTCGAGGCATCGCTGCTCGATGTCGTGCTGGTCGGGCGCACCGGCGTCGAGCGCGTGCCGGGCACCAACCAGCTCAAGGTGATCGTGCCGCTTCGCAACATCGACGACGAGCCGATCCAGGTGCTGGTGCAGACCAGCTTCCTCGATGGACAGAAGCGCCCGATCGGGGACGACACCAACCAGCAGGTCAAGCTGATCGGCCCTGGCGCGACGCTGCCGGTGATCGTCGTGAGCAAGTTCGACCTCGCGCAGGACTGGATCATGCGCCTGGCCTGGAACCGCTGAACGAGGCCCCATGAACGCTCCGCTCGGCATCGCGTTCCTGCTGCTCGCCGGCTGTGCGGGTACGTCGCGACCGGTGCGCACCGCGCCGGTGCCGCTCGGCCCGCCGCTGGCGCCCGTCGCCATCGAGCCGGCCGCTCGCGCCGCGGCGGATCGTTCCGCGCCTGGGCCGGTGGTCGTGGAAGCCCCGGTGGTCGCATCCGCCAGCGTCACCTGGCGGACGGTGACGGTACTCCCCGAGCCTGTCCCGGCCGCGGCGTCGGAACCGTGGCCCGAGCGCGACGAGGCGGTGGAACACGACTGGGCCCCCGCACCGCAGTGGCGCCATCACGGTCGCTACCGCCACCACGGGCACTTCCCGGTCGGCACGCTGGTCGGTGCCGGCATCGGCTCGGTGATCGGGCGGCACCACGGCCACCGCAGTCGCGGCGCCTGGATCGGTGCCGGCGTCGGCTTGCTGTTCGACCTGCATCGCCCCTGGCGCTGAAGGTCACGGCGCGCGCGCGACCACGACCACCTCGACGAGGTCGACGCGCAGGTCGGCACGATCGCCAGCGGCCAGGTCGCCGATCACCGTGACGCGCAGCTGTTTCTCGGCGGTCACGTGGCGCAGGCTCGAGGTCCGGAACGTGAGCGTCGTAGCCGTTGTTGCCGCCGGCAGTTCGACCACGGTGTCGAAGCGTTCGTCGACCGGGTTGTAGAGCGAGCAGCGCAACCACGAGTCGGCGTCCGTGCGCGTCGTGCGCGCGACCAGTCGCACGCGGAAGTCGAGCACATCGGCGGCAACGGCGACCGGCAGGTCGAAGCGCACGTTGATGCCGGCGACCTCGCGGCCGTCGATGGTCGCGGTCGTGATCACGAGCTCTTCGCCGTCGACCGCGGTCAGCTGCTCGCGGCTGCCCGACGTGCTCGTCGCCGAGGCGATCTGCACCTGCGCCTTCGTGACATCGAGCGTCTGCGGTGCTGAGGCCGCCGGTGCTGGCGGCAACGACGGCAGCAGGTCGAGGCCGTTCAGCTGCCAGCGTTCGTCGGGCCAGAGCAGCACCGGTTCGCCGCCCGTGGTCGGCACCACGGCCAGGCGCAGCGCCGTGCGGCCCGCGGCGGGCTCGGCGAGGCCGAAGAACACGGACGCGCCGTTCGGCGCGACCCGTGGTGTGGCCACGGTGCCGTTCGGCGCGACGAGCACGGTGACGTTCCCCGAGGCGACTTCGCATCGGCACAGCGCCGCCAGCGTGCCGCTCGCGCGCCTCACGAACACGACGCCACCGCCGTCCGGAGTCCATGCCGGCGCGAAGTCGCCGGTGCCTGCGCTCGTCGTGGCGCCACCGTCGGTGAGCGGGAACGCGCCGGTGCCGGTGCCGTTCGCGAGCCACAGGGCCCCGCGGCCGTCCGCGCCGATGCGGCTCCACACCACGCGATCGCTGCCGGCATGCCAGTCGGGTTCGCCGTCGGCGCCACCGGGCAGCGGCGTCGCGAACGGCTGGGCGTCGTTGCCGTCCGCCGCCATCGTCCAGAGGCCGGCAGCGCCGCTGCGCTCGCTCGTGAACAGGATGCGGCTGCCGTCGGGCGACCAGCACGGACCGTCGTCGCGCACCGTGTTCTGCGTCAGGCGCGTCTCGGCGACGGTGCCGTCGATCGACGACACGAAGATCTCGCGGCTCGTCGCGTCGTTGTTGTCGCGCTCGCGCGCGAACACGACCGTGTTGCCGTTCGGGTGCGCGCGTGCGGAGAGTTCGGGGCCGGTGCGGTCGGCGACGCGGCGGATGCCGAGGTTGCGCTCGTCGCGCAGGGCGATCTCGGCGAAGCGGAACGGTTCGTCGACGCGCGCGCGGCAGGCGAGCAGGCGCGGCACGACGTCCTCGGCGACCGGCGAACTGCGGCTGCCGCCGCCGCCGCACGCAGCGGCACCGACCAGCAGCGGAAGGGCGAGCAGGCGTGGGCGCATCGGCGCGCATGGTGGCCGCGTGGTGGACGCGTGGCAACCCGCGGTGGCCAGGGTATGACGCGCGGCGTGCTGGTCTCCGAGTTCGACTTCGTGCTGCCGCCCGAGCGCATCGCCACGGCGCCCGCCGACCCCCGCGACCATGCGCGCCTGCTCGTGTACGACCGTGCGACCCGCAGCCAACGGCACGGGCACGTGTTCGACCTGCCGGACTTCCTGCGGGCCGGCGACCTGCTGGTGCTGAACGACACCCGCGTGCTGCCGTGGCGTCTGCGCGGCCGTCGTGCGACGGGTGGCGGCGTCGAGTGCCTGCTGGTGCGGCTCGACGGTGATCGCGGCGAGGCGTTCGTCAAGCCGAGCAAGAAGCTGCGCGTCGGCGATCGCGTGCCGATGGAGGCCGGCGAGATCGAACTCGAACTGCTCGCCGCACTCGGCCAGGGACGCTGGCAGGTGCGGCTCGTCGCGCGCGCCGGCGACATCCAGGCTGCGCTCGATCGCTGCGGCCGGGCGCCGCTGCCGCCGTACATCCCGCGCGACGGTCAGGAGGACGCCGCCCGCGATCGCGAGCGTTACCAGACCGTGTTCGCGCGCGTGCCGGGTGCGATCGCCGCGCCGACCGCGGGCCTGCACTTCACGCCCGAACTGCTGGCGGCGCTGCAACGCCTCGGCGTGCAGATCGCGTGGGTGACGTTGCACGTCGGCGAGGGCACCTTCGCGCCGCTGCGCAGCGACGTGGTCGAAGCGCACCGCATGCATCCCGAGCCCTACGAACTGCCGCCCGCAACCGCGGCGGCGATCGCGACGACGAAGGCGCGCGGCGGGCGTGTCGTTGCGGTCGGCACCACGAGCTGCCGCACGCTCGAGAGTTGCGTGGGGCCCGACGGTCGCGTCGTTGCGGGCAGCGGCAGCTCGGAGCTGTTTCTCTACCCGGGTCGGCCGTTCCGCGTCGTCGACGCGCTGCTGACGAACTTCCACCTGCCGAAGTCAACGTTGTTGATGCTGGTTGCGGCGTTCGCCGGCACCGCCGAGATCCTCGCCGTCTACCGCGATGCCGTTGCCCGCGGCTATCGCTTCTATTCGTTCGGCGACGCGATGCTGCTCACCTGAGCAGCGACCGCGGTCACAGCAGTCGCCGCAGTGCCTTCGCCGCCGCGCGTGGGTCGGGGCTGGCGAGGATCGTGCTGCTGACCGCGATGCGGTCGACGCCGAGCACGCGCAGCGGCAGCAGGTTCTCGGCGGTGATGCCGCCGATCGCGAACACCGGCAGCTGCAACGCCGCCGCGGTCTGCAGGGCGGCCTCGACCTCGGCTGCCGTCTTGCCGACCTCGTAGCCCTTGGTCGGGGTCGGGTGGCAGGGACCGAACCCCACATAGTCCGCGCCGGCAGCGGCGGCGGCTTCGATCTGTGCCGGGCTGTGGGTGCTGACGCCCAGCAACTGGCCGACGAGCAGCTTGCGCGCGGCCTCGGCGGGCAGGTCGTCTTGGCCGACGTGCGCGCCGTCGGCACGGCTGCGCACCGCCAGCATCACGTCGTCGTTGACGATCAGGCGCACGCCGGCCCGCCGGCACGCCTCACGACAACGCGCGAACCCCTCGGGATCGGGTTCCTTGCTGCGCCACTGCACGAGGTCGACGCCGCCGTCGATCGCGGCGGTCAGAGTCTCCCACGGCGTCGCGCGGCAGAGCGACGGCGTGAACAGCAGGCACAAGCGCTCGGGGACCGGCATGCGCGGGGCACGCAGCCTACCGTGCAGCAGCCGTGGCGCGCTCGTGGAGTGCGTCGAAGTTGCGCCGTAGGCTCTGGGCCGTGTTCGCAGCGTCCCTCCTGGCCAACCTGTCGGTCTTCCTGCTCGGTCAGGCCGCCGCGTGGTACTACCTGCGCACCGGACGCGCGGTGCTCGGTGTCGGCGCGACCGTGCTGCTGTGGCTGGCGCTCGACTGGTGGCTGGTGCAGCGCTTCGTGTTCGCCGACGGCGTCGGTGATCTGCGCGCACCGGCGATCGTGCTGCAGGCAGTGGCCGCGGTGACGGCACTCGGGCTCGCCTTCGCCCTGTGGCGGCGCCGGTGGTCTGCAGTCGCGAAGGCGCGCACCGACCATTTCCGCGCCGGCGTCGCTGCCGCCCTGCGCGGCGACCACGGTGCTGCGCGGGCGACGTTCACGCGCCTCGTCGGCGCCGACCCGTGGGACGTCGCCGCGTGGATCGCTCTCGGCGACGCTTGGCAGCGAACCGGTCGGCCGGCGCGCGCGAAGCGTTGCTGGCGGCGCGCGGCGGCAGTCGACATCGGCCGTTCCTACGCGGACCTGCTGCGACTGCGGACCGGCGCGTTCAACGGGCGAGCAGGCTGACGATCGTCGCGGTCGATTGGCCCGCGCCGATCTCCAGCGTCGCCGGGTCGTAGCGGCCGCCGCCGTGCATCGGCTCGACCGTCCACGAACCGGCGGGCAGCCCGTCGAGCCACACCTGCCCCAGCGAGTCGAGCAGCGTCTCGAAGCGGGCGCCTTCGGCTCCGCCGTCGAGGACCTGGCGAAGGCGCACCATGCGATTGCCGTGCGGTTGGCCGCTCTGGAGGCAGCTCAGCCGCAAGTCGCCGGTCGAGAACGCGAAGTCGGCGCGCGTCGGCTGCAGCAGGGTCCCGGCGCGCACGACGGTGCGACCGACGAACTGGAGTCGGCCGCCCTGCACGAGGTCGACGCGCAGTTCGTACTCCCGGCCTTCGGGCAGATCGTGGAAGCCGAAGTCGCCGAACGCGTCGGTCGTGCATCGCAACCACGGCGCACCAGCGTCCGGCGCCGCAGGCGCGTCTCGGCTCGCGCGGGGCCGGCGACCACTCGGTCGGACCGGGCGCGCCGGAGGTTCGTCGAGCGGGCGCGCGCGCACGAGGGCACCCGCCACGGTCGCGCGGTTCTGGGTGACGACGCCGGTGATGCTCGCCGCGGCGAGTCGGTCCTGCTGCAGCTCGAGCACGGTGTGCAGTTCCTGGCCTTCGTCGAGTTGCACACGCTGCATGCGCCAGTCGGTCTGCATCGACCGGAAGCCGCCGGTCCCGGGCACTGCGGGGAGTTCCGGCCGCAGCTCCCAGATGCCGGCGGCGAGCCGGCGGAACGCGAAGGCGCCGCCGGCGCCGACGACCGCGAGGCGCTCGTCGAGGAAGCCGCTGTCCGTGAGTTCGTGGCCGTCCGGCGGGCGTTGCCTGGCCCGCACACGCAGGCCGGCGGCGGCGGGCCTGCCGGCGATGCGCAGGTCGCCGTGCACGGCAGCGCCGCCGCGCAGCAACAGGTCGAGCCGTTCGCCCGGTTGCGGCACGAGCTTGCGGTTGGCGGTGCGCGCATAGTCGCGGTGGCTCGCCTCGAACGAGAACCACGTCGCCCACACGGGCACTTCGAGTTCGCCGCGTTCGTCGGTCGTGCCGACGGCGATGCGAGTGTTCGCGAGCGCGGCCCAGTGCGTGCCGGGGATGGTCGACTCCCGATCGCCGTGCACCTGCGCGCGCACCAGGGCATTCGCGATCGCCGAGCCGTGCAGATCGTGAACGCGGACCGTGATCGACCGCAGAGGCTGCATCACGATCGTGGCGGCGCGCGCGTCGGCGGCGATGGTGGCGACGGCCGGGGCGAAACCCGGCGCATGGGCCACGAGCAGCAGCGCGCAGGGCAGCGAGGCCGTGAAGCGGCCTTGGCCGCGATCGCGCGGCTGCAGCCACGTCGGCAATCTGCGGTCGACGGGGCGGAACTGCACGGCCTGCACGTAGCTGCGCACGGTCCCGCCGGTGACGGCTCGGTTGCCCTCGTCGGTCAACGCCACGGGGATCTCACGCGGGCGCGGCACCACGAAGGGACGCTCTTCGTAGTCGTGCCGCCGACGTGGCATGTCCTCGTCATCGGCGGTGTCCCCGTCGAGGGAGGCCACGCGCAGCCATGGCCCGCCGCCTGGCAGGCCGAACGCCAGGATCGTCGGAGCGCGGGGGCGAGCAAGCCGCGCGCGTCCGTTCGCGTCGGTGCGCACGACCTCGTCGCCGAGTCCCGTCGCCGCCGCGAGTGCAGCGACCTCCGCCCCGACCCATGGGCGGCCTTGTTCGTCTTCGAACCAGACCTCGAGCCCGCGCTGGTCGAACGTCACGAGCAGCGTGCCGACGTCGGTGGTGCGCCCGGGGGCGACCAGGATGCCCGCGAGCCTGGCCCGCGCGGGAGACCAGGGGTTGTCGCCGCGCACGTGCACGTCGTGGTTGCCGGGCCGCACGCCGCGCACGCGGAAGCGGCCATCGCGGTCAGTGGTCGCCGTCGGGAACGGCAGGAAGCGGTCGCGGCGCACCACCCAGTCCGGCAGCGGGCCCATGGCCGTGCTGCCCGGGACGTGCCAATCGTCGAGTCCGAGTTGCCGCGCCTGCCGCAGGCCTTCGAAGCCGCTGGCGTCGTCGAGCAGCGGATCGTCGACGACGCGCACCGTCGCTCCGGCGACGGGCCCACCGCCATGGACGACCTGGCCGCGGATCTCGCCGCGCTGCTCGACGAAGACGTCGCCGAGGTCGATGTCCTCGCCGGCGCGTGGCAGCTTCGGCACCGGCTGGTAGTCGGACCACTCGGTGCCGTGCCCGATCAGAAAGAACAACTCGTCGTCCGGCGGCACGAACCGCAACGCGAACGCGCCGTGCTGGTCGGTCGTCGTGCGCAGTTCGTCGCGTCGCGGTGCGCGCGTGTCCGGATCGCTCTCGACCGGGATCACGCTGTCGAGCCAACTGCGGGTCAGGCGCACCTCGACGCCCGCCGGGTGGATCCACGGTTGCTGCCGCACGGTCAGGCGTCCGCGCAACACGCCCGCGCGTGGGTCGCGTTCGTCGTCGGGCGCGAGGTCGGGCGGGGCTGCGAACAGGCTGTTCGTCCAGAAGGCGCCGTCGAGTCCGCTGTCACGCGCTGCGGCGGACACCGGCGGTGGGGCGGCGTGGGCGAGTTCCCCTGCCTGCGGAGTTGGCACGGGCGCGACCGATCCCACCGTCGGGTCGGGCTGCTGGAAGGTCAGCACCACGGTCAGAACGAGGAGTGCCACCAGGGCGACGACCGGCACGGCCACCATGCGTCCCATGGGAGCGGATCCTACCGCGGCGGGAGGTTGCAGCTTCCCGTGGGCATTGACGGCATCGTGACGTTGCCGCGACATGCCTGACACACCGGCCGCCTTGGCCGGCGCAGGCGTCTCCCGTCATGCGCATCCTCGCACCCGTCGGTCTCTCCTGCTTCGTCGTCGCGTCGCTGGCCGCCCAGGGGCTGCCGCCGCAGCCGGTGCCGCCGCAGAACCCGATCACGCCGGCCAAGACGATCCTCGGCAAGCTGCTGTTCTGGGAGGAGCAGATGTCGAGCAACAACCGGGTCGCCTGCGGTAGCTGCCACACCTTCGCGGCCGGCGGCGGCGACCTGCGGCGCGTCGTGCACCCTGGCGCCGACGGCGTGGTGCCGTCGCCCGACGACACCTTCGGTTCGCCCGGCCTCATCCGCAGCGACGCCAACAACCGCTACCTGCCCGACGTTCCGTTCGGACTCGCGTCGCAAGTCACCCCGCGCGCCTCGCCGACCAACCTGCTCGGCGCCTGGTTCCCGGACTTGTTCTGGGATGGGCGTGCCCGCACCACGTTCGTCGATCCCGACACCAACGTGGTGTTGATCCCGCAGAACGGCGCGCTCGAGAACCAGGCGCTCGCTCCGCTCCTCGCCGGCGACGAGATGGCGCACGACGCGCGCACGTTCGCGCAGGCGACGGCGAAGCTCGCTGGCGCGCGGCCGATGGCGCTGGCCACGAACCTGCCGGCGGACATGGCAGCGGCGATCGCGGGCGGCAAGACCTACCCCGATCTGTTCCAGGATGCGTTCGGCACCAGCACCATCACCGCATCTCGCATCGCGTTCGCGCTCGCGACCTACCAGCGCACGCTCGTTCCGAACCAGACCCCGTACGACGCGTTCATCGCCGGCAACCAGCAGGCGTTGACCCCGCAGCAGGTCAACGGGCTCAACGTGTTCAACGGGCCCGGCCGCTGCAACCTGTGCCACACGCCGGGCCTGTTCAGCGACCGCCAGTTCCGCAACCTCGGGCTGCGCCCGATCGCGCAGGACATCGGGCGGCAGGCGGTGACCGGACTCGTGACCGACGGCGGCAAGTTCAAGGTGCCGAGCCTGCGCAACGTCGGCCTGCGCACGACCTTCATGCACAACGGCCAGTTCACCACGTTGAACCAGGTCTTCGGCTTCTACCTCAATGGCGGCGGCCCGAACCTGCAGAACAAGGACCCGCTGCTGCTGCCGCTGAACGGTCCGCCACCGAACGGCGTGCCGCCGCAGGCCGCCAACGACCTGATCAACTTCCTGCAGAACGGTCTGACCGATCCGCGCGTCGCGCAGGGCCTGCCGCCGTTCACCCGGCCGACGCTGCGCAGCCAGATCCTGCCGGAGGGCGGGCTGGTCTACGGAGCCGGCACGGCCGGCACCGGTGGGCGCGTGCCGAACATCCTGGCCGAAGTGCCGGCCAACCTCGGCAACATCGACTTCAAGCTCGGCATCGGCAACGCGCGCGGTGGTGCGGCGTCGACGCTCGTGCTGTCGACCGCTCCCGCAGCAGCCGTGATCAATGGCATCAACGTCAACGTCGCCTTCAACGGCGGCGAACTGCTCTTCCAGGTTCCGCTCGCCGGGGCGCCGGGCGTCGCGGGCGCTGGATACGGCTCGTGGCAGATCGTGGTGCCGAACGTGCCGGCGATCGCGGGCCTCTCGGTCTTCGCGCAGTGGTTCGTGTGGGACGTGCTGGGTCCGGGCGGCATCGCCAGCAGCCGCGGCGGCGAAGTGCGACTGTTCTGAGCGTGCGTCGCGGGGGGTATCGTGCCGCGATGGCCACCCGCGACCCGCGCATCGACGCCTACATCGCGAACGCTCCCGCTTGGGCGCAGCCGATCCTGCGCGAACTGCGCGAACGGGTGCACGCGACGTGCCCCGCCGTGACCGAGACGCTGAAGTGGCGTCTGCCGTCGTTCGAGCAGGACGGGTTGCTCGGCGGCATGGCGGCGTTCAAGAACTACTGCGCGTTCATGTTCTGGAAGGAGAAGGTGCTGCGCGCGGACAAGGCGGTGGTCACCGTGCTCGATGCCTGCGCGCGCATGACGTCGGTCGAGGACCTGCCGAGCAAGAGCCGTTTCGTGCAGGCGCTGCGGCGTGGTGCGTCGCTCAACGCGAAGGGCGTCAAGGTGCCGCGTGCGAAGTCGGCGCCGAAGCCGACGATCGCGATCCACCCGGGCTTCAGCCGCGCGCTCGCGGCGAGCAAGCGGGCGGCGGCGCAGTTCGCGGCCTTCTCGCCCAGTGCGCAGCGCGAGTACCTCGAGTGGATCGCCGACGCCAAGAAGGACGACACGCGCGAGCGCCGCATCGAGCAGGCGGTGGCGTGGATCGCCGAGGGCAAGCGCCGCAACTGGAAGTACGAGGCTCGCTGACATGCGCATCCTCGCGATCCTGGTCTCGGCGGCGTTGCCGCTCGTTGCGCAAGCCGCGGCGGCGCCAGCCGACGTCCCGGTCGGCAAGGCCGAGCTGCAGGTGCAGGTCGGACCGGTCGCCCTGCAGGTGTTCACCTACCGGCCTGCGAAGTGGTCGGGCGAACGGCTGCTGTTCGTCATGCACGGTGTGCTGCGCAACGCCGACGAGTACCGCGACCACGCGATCGGCATGGGCGATCGCTTCGATGCGCTGATCGTGGCGCCGAAGTTCGACGCCGAACGGTTCCCGAGCCGCGCCTACCAGCGCGGCGGTCTGTTGCGCGAAGACGGCGGCGTGGCGCCGCGCGAAGAATGGACCTACTCACGGCTGCCCGAACTCGCGGCGGCGGTGCGGGCCAAGACCGGCAAGCCCGACGCGAAGCTCTACGTCATCGGCCACTCGGCCGGCGGGCAGTTCCTGGTGCGCTGCGCGGCGTTCGCCGCGATCGGCGCCGAGCGCATCGTCGCTGCGAACCCTGGCAGCGTGCTGCTGCCGACGCGCGACGTGCCGTTCGGCTATGGCTTCGGTGGCCTGCCGGCGGAGCTCGCGGACGACGAGCGGCTGCGCGCCTACCTTGCCGCGCCGCTCACGTTGTATCTCGGCACCGGCGACGACCACGCCGACGAGAACTTCGATAGCAGCAAGGAGGCGATGGCCCAGGGCAGCGGCCGGCACCAGCGCGGGCTGGCGTTGTGGTGGGCGGCGAAGGCGCTCGCGGCGCAGCGTGGCTGGCCATGCAACTGGCGCCTCGTCGAGGCCGTCGGCGTCGCCCACGACCACGAGCGGATGTTCGAGCACGACCAATGCGGGGTCGCGTTGTTCGGCGAGCCGGCGGCCGGCGCCGCGAAGTGAGTCAGGCGAGCTCGAACGCGCTGCGGTAGTGCGCGTGCTGCTGCAGGTGCTCGACCAGCCCGCGCAGCTCGGGATCGTGCGCGAGCGTGGCGCTGTCGCCGACCACGGTCAGGTGCCGACGCGCGCGCGTGAGCGCGACGTTGAGCCGGCGCAGTTCGGCCAGGAAGCCGACGTCGCCCTTCTCGTTGCTGCGCACGAGCGACACGACGACCGCTTCCTTCTCGCGACCCTGCAGGCCGTCGATGCTGCCGATCTCGAGATCCACTTCGCCGCCCAGCCGTTCGCGCAGCATCTGCACCTGCGCGTTGTACGGCGTGACGACGGCGATGTGCGCGGCCGCGACGCCCGCCTCGCGCAGCGACTGCACCACGCGCACGACAACACCGGCCTCGCCGGCGTTGCTCTTGCTGCCGTCGTCGTCACCGACGCTCTCGTCGTGCCCGCAGCCGGCGGTGTCGACGAAGCACAGCGGGTGCTCGGTCCACTCGTTCGTGGCGACGCCGGGCAGGTCGGTCAGCAGGTGCGAACGAACGGCCGCTGCCGCGACGAGCTTGCCGCCGTACAGGCGTGCCGACGGCCAGCCCATGATGCGTTCGTGCATGCGGTACTGGACCGTCAGCATGCGGCCGATCGTGGCGCCGTGCGGGGACTCCATGAGCCGTTCGAACAAGGTCCGGGCGAGGCCGCCGCGGGCCGCCTCCTCGGATTGGATCGTCGGCGGCAGCTGGCGGTGGTCGCCGGCGAGCACCGCGCGCTTGCCGCGGAACAGCGGCAGCCAGCACGCCGCCTCGAGCGCTTGGGCTGCTTCGTCGACGACGACGCGATCGAACGGCCGCTCGAACAAGTGTTCGCTGGCCGCTCCGGTGGTGGTCGCGAGCACGACTTCGGCGCCGTCGACGAGGCCTTTCGTCACCGCCGACTCGAGCTGCCGAAGTTCTGCGCGCAGTGCTTTCACCTCGTTGCGCGCCGCGAAGCGATCCTGCCGCGACTTGGCCCGGTGCATGCGCCGCAGGCCCTGGTCGACCTCGCGCTTGATGTCGCGCAGCAGCTTCTGCTCCGGCGCGTCGGCGACGAGGGCCGCGAGCGACACGTCGCGCACCGCGGCGTGCACGCGTGCCGGGTGGCCGATGCGCACGATGCGCAAGCCGGCGCGCAGCAGCCGTTCGGCGAGGTTGTCGACGGCGACGTTCGAGGGTGCGCACGCGAGCACGCGTTCGCCCGCGGCGACGGCGTGGCGGATCAGCTCGACGACCGCGGTGGTCTTGCCGGTGCCGGGCGGGCCGTGGATCAGCGCCACGTGCTCGGCGCGCAGGGCGTTGGCGATCGCCAGGCGCTGCGAGTCGTCGAGAGTGTCGTCGAACCAGCGGATCGCCGCGTCCGCCGGCTTGCTCGCGAACTCCGGGTCGCGCTCGCCGAACAGCACGTCGAGGAACCGCGCCTCGTCGCCCTTCTTGTCGCGCTGCAGTTCGCGCAGCGCGCCCTCGAGCCGCCGGAACGTGACGTCGGTGACGATCTGGTCGAGGCGGACCAGCGGCGGCAGTTCGACGTCCTCGTCGTCGAGGGCGATCGTGACCTGGTCGTCGCGCGCGCGCACGAACACGGCTGTGCCCACGGGAGCGCCGTCGCCGGCCGCACGCACGGCGACGACGTCGCCCGGGCCGAACCGATGGGCTGGGAGCTGCGGCTGGCGGCTCGGGCGCAGCACCGCGTGCAGCCGACCGCCGAAGCCGGGCTCGAGGTCGACGACTTCCAGCCGCAGCAGCGTGGTGCCGCGCGCCTGCAGTTCGGCGTCGCTGCGGGCGCGCAGCAGCCGTTCCGCCTCGGCGATCTCCGCCGCGCGTTCGAGCTGCAGCAGCCGCAGGTGTTCGGCAGCGAAGTGGCGACGGTCCACGGTCGGTCCGACGGCTGCGGGCCGTCCTTCAGCCCAGCTTCTCGCTGATCGTCTTCGCCTGCAGGAACTGCAGCAGATAGTCGGGGCCACCGGCCTTGCTGTCGGTGCCCGACATGTTGAAGCCGCCGAACGGGTGCGCGCCGACGAGCGCGCCCGTGCACTTGCGGTTGATGTAGAAGTTGCCGACGTGGAAGCGGCGGCGGGCGAGATCCTTGTGCTTGTCGACGTTCGTGAACACGGAGCCGGTCAGGCCGTACTCGGTGTTGTTGGCGACGGCGAGCCCCTCCTCGAAGTCGCGCACGCGGATGATCGCCAGCACCGGGCCGAAGATCTCCTCCTGCGCAATCGTCGCCGTCGGCGACACGTCGGCGAACACCGTGGGCATCACGAAGTGTCCGCTCTTCGGCCCTTCCTTGCCGCCGATCAGCAGGCGGCCTTCCTTGCGGCCGGTCTCGATGTACTCGAGGGTCTTGCGCTTGGCGGCGCCGTCGACCATCGGCCCGAAGGCGACCGTGCGCTCGCTCGGGTGGCCGATCCGGATCGCCTCGACCTTCGGCACGATGCGGCGCACGAACTCGTCGTAGACGGCCGCGTGCACGATCGCCCGGCTGCACGCCGAGCACTTCTGGCCCTGGTAGCCGAACGCGGAGGCGACGACGGCATCGACTGCCTTCTCGAGGTCGCAGTCCCGGTCGACCAGGATGCTGTCCTTGCCGCCCATCTCGGCGACGAGCCGCTTCATCCAGATCTGGCCAGGCTGGGTCTTGCTCGACTTCTCGAAGATCCAGAGTCCCACGTCGCGGCTGCCCGTGAACGAGATGAAGCGCGTGAGCTTGTGCTGCACGCAGGCGCCGCCGACTTCGCTGCCCGGACCCGTGATGAAGTTGAGCACGTGCTTGGGAAGCCCGACCTCGTGCATCAACTGCACGAACATCGCCGCGATCGCCGGCGACTGGCTCGCCGGCTTGACGACGACGGTGTTGCCGGCGAGCAGCGCCGCGGACGCCATGCCCGCCATGATCGCGAGCGGGAAGTTCCACGGCGGGATGATCACGCCGACGCCGAGCGGGATGTAGATCATCTGGTTCCGCTCGCCGGCCACCGGCGTCACCGGCTGCGGCTGGGCGAGGCGCAGCATCTGGCCCGCGTAGTACTCGAGGAAGTCGATCGCCTCGGCGGTGTCGGCGTCGGCCTCGGCCCACGACTTGCCCACTTCGAAGCAGAGCAGCGCCGAGAACTCGTGCTTGCGTTCGCGCATCCGCTGCGCCGCCTTCATGAAGATCGCGAAGCGTTCGGACGCCGGCGTCTCGCTCCAGGCGGGAAACGCCGCGTGCGCCTTCTCGACCGCCAGGTTGGCTTCGGCCGCCGTCAGCTTCGGGAAGCGACCGATCACCCGCGTCACCTCGCCCGGATCGACCACCTCGAACGTCGCCGTGCCGCGCACCTCCTCGCCGCCGATCCAGCACGACCACGTGCGGCCGAGCACGTCCTTCTTCACCTTCGACAGGGCCTGCTCGAAGGCCTGCTGGTTTTCGGGGCGGGTGAAGTCGGTGAACGGTTCGTTGCGGAATTCGGGCAGCTGCACGGCGCTCCTCGCGAGGCGGGAAAGCCGCCAGGATGCGGACGCGCCGAAAAGAACGCAAGCGACCAGCCGGGAGGTGACCGGCGGATCGCTTGCGGGGATCAGGGACGGAGAATGCGGTTGGTGTCGCGGTCGGGCGTCGCGTTCACGACGCCTGCCAGCGGTGGCGCTGCACGGTCTCGCCGAAGCGCGCGCGGTCGTTGCCACTGAACAGACGCACGCGGCCGCCGCAGTCGATGCAGTAGCTGTGGTCGACGCTCATCAGGAAGCCCACGTAGCGGCGGCAGGCCTCGCACCACTTGGTCTCGGTGTAGAACTCGGTGTTGGCAGCGCGGGCGGGCGTCGTGGTGCGGGTGGTCTTCTTCACGCCGGCAGAGGAGCAACACGGCTGCCAAGTCCCGGCTTTTCGCCAACGCGGCCGTGCCATCGCCGCCGTGGCCTGTGCGGCGCGCGGCGTCGTGGCAACGGCACGGTGGAGTTCGCTGGACGGTGCGCATGTGGGCTGCCCGGTGGTGGGTCGGGTCGCGGCGATGGCATGGCCACGCCGAGCAGGGCGTCGCGTCGGTGCGACCGTCGCGGGCTTCGGACGACGTGGGTAGAGTCCTCCGTGATGAAGATCTCCACGCTCGTACTGGTGTCGGCTTGTGCGTTCCTGGTTGGCTGCGGCGACAGCGCCGACGCCTCGATGCAGAAGGCGATGAACCAGGCGATGGGCGAGGTGCAGCGCGGGATGCAGCAGGCGCAGCAGCAGATGGCGGCGGCGATGCCGATGCTGCAGCAGGCCTGGTCCGACATCGGGAAGTCGCTGAACGGCATCGCCGACGGCGCGACGGCGCAGCAGGCGAAGGCCGCGCTGACGAAGCTGGTCGCCGATCTGCAGGCGCAAGCGCAGCAACTCGGCGGCGCCGACAAGCTCGCGGCGTCGCTCGGCAAGGACGCGGTGAAGGCACTGCAGGCGCAGGTCAGCGCGCTGTCGAACAATGCCGACGTGCAGAAGGCCGTCGGCCCCGTGCTCGAGCAACTGCGAGCGCTGCTGCCGCGATGAGGCTGTGGCCGCGCGCGCTCCACGCGCGAGCCAGCGGCGGTCCAGCGACGACTGTTCGTCGGGGCGGTGTTGACCGCTACGGCTGCGTGGCGGCGCCGGCCAGCGCATCGTCGATCTCGCCGCGCACCCGTTCGTCGGTCTCCTGCGCGCGCGCGGCGTGCAGCGACGAGTGCCGCGGCGCGATGCGGCCGATGGCCCACGCTGCGTGGCCGCGCACGACCGGATCCGCGTCGTGAAGCGCCTGTGCGAGCGCGGGCAGTGCGGCATCGTCGCCGCGGTTGCCGAGCACGATCGCGGCGTTGCGGCGCAGGCCGGTCCGCGTCGCGCGGCGCATCGCCGTGCCGACGAACTCGTTCGCCCAGCGCGACTCGTCCATCGCCAGGACGTCGACGAGCGTCCAGGTGCGGACGGCGGGATGCGGCTGCAGGTCCCGCGGCCGATTACCGGCGAGCTCGTGCAGGCGCGGGCTCTTGCTGGTGAACGGACAGACCTCGACGCAGACGTCGCAGCCGAACAGCCACTCGCCCTGCTTGCTGCGCAGGTCCGGCGCGATGAACCCGCGCTGCTCGATGGTCGTGTAGCTCAGGCACCGGCGGGCATCGACTTCGAACGGTGCGGTGATCGCGCCGGTCGGACACGCCTGCAAGCACGCCGTGCAGGTGCCGCAGGTGCCCGGGGCGGGTGCGTCGGGCGGCAGTTCCTCGGCGGTGAGCAGTTCGGCGAGCTGCAGCCACGGACCGTGGGTCGGCGAGATGACCATGGCACTCTTGGCGAGGAAGCCGATGCCGGACCGCACGGCCAGCGCGCGCTCGAGCACGGGAACGGCGTCGGCGCCCCCGTTCATCGAACCGTACGGCAGTCCCGCCGCCTCGAGCCGTTCGCGCAGCGTGAACACGCGGTCGCGCAGCCAGCGGTGGTAGTCGCGGCCGACGGCGTAGCGAGCGACGCGGCCGCCACCCGGCAGCTCGCCAGGTGGTCCGCCGTAGTCGACGGCGAGCGTGATCGCGGAGCGCACGCCGGGCCGCCAGCGATCGGGGTCGAGGATGCGGTCGCGGTTGTCGGCGAGGTACTGCATCTCGCCGTGGCGGCCGGCATCGAGCCACCGCAGGAAGTGCGCGCCGTGTTCGCCCGGGCCCGCCGGGCCGAAGCGAACGAGGTCGAAGCCGACTTCGTGGGCGATCGCGCGGATCGTGTCGGGAGCGAGGCCCATGTCAGTCCGCCGCGCTCCGCGAGGCGGCTGCCGCGAGGTCCATGGGCGAACGCTACCCGCCGCGGGGCCGGCGCGGGGTGGCGGAATCGCCGGAGCTAAAGCCAACGTCCACGCCTGGCCGATGTCCAAACGGCCATGCCACGGCGATCGCCGCGGCGTGGGATCGACCCATGTCCCAGAAGCCAACGACCGTCCTCGCCCCCGCGGCCCCTGACTATGTGCTGCCGGCGCCGGCCCGCGCTGGCGGCGAAGTGCTGGTCGTCGCTCCGCGGCGCGATGCCGAGTTCGGCTGGCGGCGGGGGGCGGAGTCGGCGCAGCAGCTCGGCCGGCGCTTCGCCATGCAAGTCGAGAACGTGCAGCTCCTGCTCGGCGAACTGCGCGATCGCATCCAAGAACTCGACACCTCGATCGCCGAAGCGTCGCGCGCGCAACTCAAGGGCGCCGTCCGCGATCTGGTCGCGGTGCTCGATTGGGCGGATGTCGCGCAGGCCGACCTGCAGCGCGAGACCTCGCTCGCGGCCACCGGAATCGAGCCGATCGACGTCGGCGCCTTGTGCCATGAAGTCGCGGCACGGGTTGCGGTGCCGGAGCAGCCCATCTACGTCACCGGTGCTGCGCAGGGTCCATGGTGGGGGAACGCCGCCGACCTGGCCACCCTGGTTCGCGAGGCGCTGGCCCTGGTCGGCGAGCGCACGCAGGGTGCTGGCGCGCGCAGCCTCGAGGTCCAGGAGGACCAGGGGGTCGTGCGCCTGGCGATTCGTTCGGCAGGCGATCCGGCGGATGGCATCGAGGCCGAGTCCGTGGCCCGCTTCCGGCGCGCCGCCGAACAGGTCGGGGCGCTGGTCCTCCCGGATGCGCTCGGAATCGGGGGCTCGGGCATGTCGCTCGAGCTGCCCATGCCGATGCCGCAGGGGTAGCCGGGCGGAGGGGGTAGCCG
>CALFZH010000045.1:0-14908 GCA_937952215.1 uncultured bacterium | reverse complement strand
AACTGATCCCTTGGCTGTGCTCGTGCGGAAGATTCGTGGGCGAAGTGCCACCGATGCGAATCTCGGGGCACGAATGCACTGGCGCGTCGGCCTGTCGCCGGGCGCCGGCCAGGGATGCGATTCGATCCGCCGTTCTGCCCGAACACCGCCTGCGACCAGCACCGTGAGCCAGGCGGCAGGTTCTACAAGCGGCACGGCTTCTTCCTGGCCGCATGCCGGGAGACGCCGACGCCTCGCTTCCTTTGCCGCAGCTGCAGACGCACGTTCTCGAGCCAGACCTTCCGCCAGGACTACCGGGACCGCCGTCCCGAAGTGAACCTGCCGCTGACCGAGCGGTTGGTCAGCAGCACCGGTTACCGACAGCTCGCACGCACCCTCGGGATCGGTGTGAGTGCCGTGCAAAGGAAGGCACGCAAGCTCGCTCGGCACGCCGGGTTGCTGCATCAGAACCTGAGTCGTCACCTGCCGGTCGGACGCACCTTCGTGCTCGACGAGGAGGAGACCTACGAGCAGGCCTCGATCCGCACCCTGACGATGCCGGTGGTCATCGAGAAGGACTCCTGGTTCGTCGTCGCCACCGCCGTGGGCCCGATCCGGCGCCTGGCTGCCGCAGGGACGGCGCGCCGCCGCTGGCAGGACCACGACGAGAAGAAGCACGGCAAGCGGGCGGACCACAGTCGCGAGTGCGTGGAGCAAGTTCTGCGTGAACTCGACGGCAAGCTGGCAGGCCACCGCCTGGTGCTGCGCACCGACGAGAAGGCCAGCTACGCAACGCTCGCCAAGGAGGTGTTCGGCGATCGGGTGACCCATGAGCGGACCTCGGGGCAGGCCCCCCGGACTCCGCGCAACCCGCTGTTTCCGATCAACACCACGCTGGCCATGACGCGAGACAACTGCGGGCGCTTGCGCCGCAAGTCCTGGTTGGTCACCAAGAAGGCCGAGTTCCTGCAGCTGCACGTGCAGCAGTTCCAGGTCTACCGCAACTACATCCGCAAGCGCTTCAACCGCGACAAGGAGGACAAGAGCCCCGCCGTGCACCTGAATCTGCTCCCGCGAAGCCTGCGGTTTCCCGATGCCATACGTTGGCGGCAGGACTGGGGCCTGGGCAGCCTGCATCCGCTGTGCGTCGCCGGCGTGCGACGCATCCAAGACGGGTTCCAGAAGGCCGGGTGAGGAACGAGACTCGCGGTCGAGTCCCGGAACGGTGTGCTTTCGACCTCACGAGCACAATCAAGGGATCAGTTTCCTCAGTTCCCGGTCCAGAGGAAGCCGCGCCGCTGCGCTTCCAGCTTGAAGGCGGCCCAGTTCGCCCGTCGCACCCGTTCGGCATCGGCCGCCGCGCGTCGCATCTCCTCCTCGATGCGGCGGAACCGGTCGCGCTGCTCGCGCTCCTGCGCAGCCATCATGTCCGCCCACTGCGAATGGTGGGCCGCCTCGAGCTTTCGCTGCAGTTCGGGCGTCGGCGCCCTCTGCACTGCCGCGCGCAGCAGGCTCTCGAGCTCCTGGTCGGACACGCGCCCCTTGGCCTGGGTCTGCAGATGTTCGACCCAGCCCTCGAAGCCGAGCTGGTAGGCCATCCCGTGCGCATCGGCGAAGCGCCCCGCCGCGAGGTGCGCCCGATACCGCGACTCGGCATCGCGCCGCTCGATGCGGCCGAGCTGCCACGCCAGCGCCTCCTTGCCCTCCGGCGTGAACCCGTACGAACTGCGATACAGCCGGTCGTACGACTCGCGCGACAACACGCCCTCGAAGCCGAGCAGCAGGCGGCTCGCCTCGCGGCAGAAGCGCTCGTAGATGACGCCACCCTGGTAGAAGAAGCCTGAGGCGTGCTCGGCGAGCCGTTCGATCGAGCGGTCCTCGCGGCGCAGTTCCCAGTCGAGGAAGTAGATGTGGCCCCGCTCGTGCTGCAGGCGCATCGCTTCCGTACGGACATGGCCCTGCGGCACGAAGAACTCCTCGCGGTGCCGTTCCATCGCCGCGATCGCCCGCCCCGCCGCCGCAAGGTCCGCGGCCTTGAGGGCCTCGAAGTAGGCGATCTGCTCGCGATCGATCGCGTCCAGCTTCGCCAGGTTGCGATCGACGGCAGCTTGCAGTTGGGCGGCCTCCTGCGCGGCCGCCGCGGCCACCGCGGCGCGCGCGCGCTCGTTGGCTGCGCGCCGTTCCGCCGCGACCGGACCGAGCCGTTCCCACATCGTCGCGGTCGCCTGCTCGGACGTGTCCGCGTCGAACGGACCGCGCAGCAGGCCGTCGAGTTGCGCGAACAACACGTAGCGGGTTCCCTCGGCCGCCTTCTGCCCCGCCAACAGCACCGGACTCTGCTCGCCCCAGCCGACGTCCGCGTACTCGCGAGGCACCATGCGCGACTGCGCCAACGCGAACGTCGCGTCGCGCATCAGCACGCGCAGGCCGCCGCGAACGGGCTCGGCGAGCGTCAGCCCGCCGTCGGCCTGGATCAGCATCAGCGCGGCCAGCGAGCGGTCGGCGAGCGGCACGATCCGCTTCCAGGGTCCAGGCAGCGTGTTGCCCTCGACGTCGACGAGTTCGCGTTCCGCACCGAGGCCGAACGGCCAAGGCCCGGACCAGGCCTGCGGCGCTGCGGCGGCCAGATCGATCCACTCCCCCGGTTCCGCGGCCTGCTCGACGATTCGCCCCTGCTCCCGCAGCGACTCGTCGACGAGCACGATGGCGCCGTCGCGGGCGCGCGCGACCAGCCGCCAGCCGGCGCGGGCGGTCGCCCGCGCGCTGCCCTTGCCGATCGCCAGCTCGCCGGCGAGCGAGCCATCCGGACGATGCACGCGCAGCCACTGCGCGTCGCCGGCCGCCCGCACGGTTTCGTAGCCACCGTCCTGCGACAACTTCACGTGGTCGACGGGCCCGTCGATGACGCCGCGCAGGCCGACGCGGTACCAGCCCATCGCCCCGTGCGACTGCTGGTCGCGGCTGTCGATCGGTCTGCCCGGGTCGAACGCGAACACGTCGCCGGCGGGAGTCACGTGCAGCAGCAGCCCGCCGCCGATGTCGACCATGGGCATCGTCGTGAGCCAGGCCGTGAGCGGCGTCCCGCCCTCCGCCTCGGCGCGCCAGGCGCGATGCACGCCACCGGCATGCTCGCCGACCTGGGCGCGGCGCATGACAACGCGGACTGCCCCCTTGCCGGTCACCACGAACGGAGTCCGGTAGTCCTCGGAGCCGACGACGTGGCCCTTGTTCTCGGGATCGAACGCCGACACGCAGCCCGCGGTCGACAGCAGCAGGCCGATCGACGACCAGACGAGGAAGGACCGGGAAGACGATCGCATGGCATGCATGGGGAGGAGTACGACCGGTATCGACGCTGGCGAGGGGCGGAGTCCAGGCGTCGAAGGTAACGCGCTGGCGGCAACGCGCACCGCACCACACTCGTCGCCGACGACCACCGCGCCGCTTGACCTTGGAGGGGGCAAACCCGACCCTTGCCCCGCCGATGCTGAAGCCGAAGGGCCTGCCGCTGCGCGCCTACGCGATCTTCCTGCTCGCGGCCGTGATCGGCGTGATCGGCGGCGCGCTCGGCAGCTGGTTCCTGCTCGGACTCGAGTGGATCCAGGCAGTCGTCACCGGCAACGACCCCGCGGCGGCACGGCAGGATCCGCAGTGGGCGATGTCGACGGCCGTCGAGAAGCTGCCCTGGTGGCAGATCCTCCTAGTGCCGACCGTCGGTGGTCTCGCCGCCGGCCTCGTGCTGCTGCTGCTGCGCGGCAAGAAGCCGCCGTTCGGCCTCGCCGACCTCGTCGTGCTCGTGCAGTTGCGCAAGGGCGCGATCCGCATGCGCGAGAGCCTGGCGCAGATCGTGTCGTCGGCGTGCACGATCGGTTCGGGCGGCAGCATCGGCCGCGAAGGCGCGAACTCGCAGATCGCGGCGACGATCGCGTCCCTGCTCGCGCGCTGGACACACGTCGGCTCGCGACCACGCGCCGTGCTGATCGGCTGCGGCGTCGCCGCCGGCATGGCGACCTCCTACAACGCGCCGATCACCGGGGCGATCTTCGTGATGGAGGTCGTGCTCGGCAACTTCGCGATGGACGTGTTCGCGCCGATCGTGCTCGCCGCAGTGCTGGCGACCATCGTGCGTGGGCCGATCCTCGGCGAACGGGGGCACTTCGAGGCGACGTCGGAGTTCGTCGCCGTGTTGCCGTGGAACCTCGTGCTCGCCGCGCTGCTGCTCGGCGTGCTCTGTGGCTTCGGCGGCATCGTGTTCCGCACCTCGCTCGCGGTCGGCCGGCGCGCGTTCGCCCGCCTGCCTGCACCACTGCCGATCCGCCTGGCACTCGGCGGCCTGATCGTCGGCGGCATCGGCACCTTCATGCCGCAGGCGTGGGGCAACGGCTTCGACGTGATCGAGCAGGTCGCGCACGGCACGCCGGCCCTGGCGATGGTGTTGACGCTGTTCGCGTGGAAGCTGATCGCCACCGTCGCGACCGTCGGCTCCGGCGGCCTCGGCGGCATCTTCACGCCGAACCTCGTGATCGGCGCCGCGTTCGGCGCGCTGTTCGCGCACATGGCCGGGCTGCTCACGCCGGTCGACGGCAAGGAGATCGCGAGCTTCGTCTTCGTCGGCATGGCCGGGTTGACGGCGGCGACGATGCACGCGCCCGTGACCGCGGTCGTGCTCGTGTTCGAGCTGACGCGTCACTACGAACTGACGCTGCCGGTGATGCTGTGCAGCATCGTCGCCAGCATCGTCGCGTCACTGATCGACCGCGACAGCTACTACACGGCCGCGATCCGCGCGAAGGGCGAAGAACTGCCGGCCGGCATCGAGGACCTGGCGCTGCGGTCGACCTACGTGCGCGACGTGCTGCGCAGCGACACGCTGACGGTGAAGGACACCGCGAAGTTCGCCGAAGTGATGCAGGTGCTCGGCGCGCACCGCGGCGACACGCTCTACGTGGTCGACGCCGCGAGTGGGCCGATCGGCCGCATCGAGCTGCAGGACGTGAAGAACTTCCTGAACGACCCGAGCCTGACGTCGGTCGTGATCGCCGCCGACCTGACGCGGCCGCTCGTCACCGTTCGCCCCGAGCAGTCGATCGCCGCGGTGATGCCGCTGTTCGACGACCCGGAACTGCGCGAGGTCGCCGTCGTCGCGCCCGGCCCGACGCCGAAGCTGCTGGGCCGCGTGCGCCACCAGGACGTACTGACCACGCTCGGCAACGAAGTGCTCGGCCAGCAGCGGCGCAACAACCGCGGCGCCGCGTTCGGCGAAGACGTCGTGCTGCCGGCGGGCCACGAACTGCGCACGTTGCCGCTGCCCGACGCGTGGAAGGGGCTCGCGGTCGACGCGCTGCCGCCCGAGGCGGTGCGCGGACTGGTCGTGGTGATGGCTGTGCAGACGACGACTGCGGGAACCGAGGTGCTGGCGGCGACACCCGACTTCGTGCTGCAGGAAGGCATGCAGGTGGTCGTGCTCGGTACGCGCGATGCGATCGCGCGGCTGCGCGCGGACGGCGCGGCCGGCGACGAGTAGTCGCTGCGCGCGGCGGCGCCGCGACGAGCTCGCCGCGCAAGGCCATGTGGAAGCAGCACTCCGGCGACGATCGCCGTCGACGTCCGGCGCCGATCAGGCCGGCGGGCCGCCATGGGCGCCAGCGTGCAGGACCTGGGCCAGGTAGAGCGGGTTGCCGTCCGGGTCGGCGAAGAACGCCAGCCGCACGTGCTGGTCGTCGACGATCGGTCCGTGGAACTGCACGCCGCGCTGCGACAGAGTCTTGACCGTCACGTCGAGGTTGCCGGTGACGTTGAAGCCGATCGTGATCGAGCCCGGCGTCCCCGGAGCCGGCGTGTGCGGCGGCTCCGGCGGATGCAGGCCGATGACCAGGCCCGGGCCACCGTCGATCTCGGCCCAGTTGTCGCCGGCGCGCATGCGCAACCGCAGGCCGAGCACGCGGGTGTAGAAGTCGATCGAGACGTTGATGTCGCGCACGTAGATGGTCGTGTTGCCGCCGTGGATCATGTGACTGCCTCTCGGATGGGTGCTGTCGGCATGCGCGCAAGGGCGCGAACGCCGTTGGCAAGGCGGCAGTGTTCGCGAGGATCGTCGGCGCCGTCAATCGGATCCAGTCGCACAATGACGCAACACGAGATGGCGTAGGATGCGCGGCGATGCACCCTCCGACCGACCAACGGCGCGCCGCGGCGGCACGGTTGTTCGCAACCGGCCTCACTCGAGCCGAGGTCGCCCGCCGGCTCGGCGTGTCGCGCGCCACCGCGACGCGGTGGTTCCGCAAACTCGGCAAGGGCGGGCCCGCGGCGTTGACGGCCCCGCGCACACTCGGACGACCGCCGAGCCTGGACGCCGTGACCCTGGCCACCATCCAGGCCGACCTCGAGCGCCCGCCCATGGCCTCCGGCTTCGCGCTCGCGCAGTGGTCGATGGCCGCGATCGCAGCCCTGATCGAGAGGCGTTGCGGCGTGACCTACCATCGGCGCCACGTCGCACGCGTGCTACGACGCATCGGCTGGGTCGTGCTGCCGTTCGGCGCCCACGCGGCTCACGCGTTCCGGCGGGTCGGACACCGCGACCCCGACGGCAACGCGCTGTGGCTCCGGAGTGCGGCCGCTGGACACTCAGCCGACGGGACTGGCGTGCAACCGGCGCCTCGCTGATGGCGCGACCCCGATCCCACGCACGCTGCGCGCACGAGGTCCAGCACCACGACCCATGCAGGTCGTGTGCAGATCGAAGGAGACCGCGTGCGCATTCCCGGCGGCGCACTCGACGGCAAGACCGCCGGCGCGCCGACCGCTTCCGTGAGGGACCACTCGGCGTGGGCGACCCGCGACGGCACAACGATGGCCCTGCCGACCGTCGCCGAGGGCACGGGCGGACGATCGACGGCGCGGCCGCCCCTCGCTAGCCTGCTCGCCCCCCGGATGCACCGCACTGCCGCAGCCCTGCTGATCACCCGCGGCGACGGTCGCGACCGCCAGGTGCTGCTGGTCGAACGTTCGCCCGAGCTGCGCTTCTTCGGCGGCTACCAGGCGCTGCCCGGCGGCACCGTCGGCCCGGAAGACGGCGACGGCGACCAGGCGCTCGCGGCCTGCGCGCACCGGGAACTGTTCGAGGAGGTCGGGCTGTTGCGCCACGTGCTGCCGCCCGCGCATGCAGACCGCGAGGCGCTGGCGACGCTGCGCGAGCGCATGCTCGCCAGCGAACGCCCCGACGCGGATCCCGCCGCGCCATCGCCGTGGCCCGCCGCCATCGCTGGTGCTCCACCACCGCCGCCGCTGCGCGAACTGTGCCGGATCACCACGCCGCCGTTCGCGCCCGTTCGCTACGACACCGCGTTCTTCCACGTTCCGCTCGAATCGTGCGTCGGCGGCACCGCGGGCGGCCGCCCCGACGTCTGGCCCGGCGAACTGCTGCAGGGCCGCTGGTGGCTGCCGCAGCAAGCGCTCGCGTCATGGCGCAACGGCGACCTGCTGCTGGTGCCGCCGGTGGTCATCCTGCTCGAGCACCTCGCCGAGGCTCCCGACTTCGCGACGTTCGAACGCACGATCGCCGCGACGGCAACCGGCTACGCGCAGGGCCGTCTGCATCAGGTGCGGTTCTCGCCGGGCGTCGTGCTCGCCCCCGTGCGCACGCCGACGCTGCCGCCCGCGACGACCACCAACTGCTACGTCGTCGGCGAGGACGAACTGTGGGTCGTCGACCCGGGTTCGCCGCACGAAGGCGAGCAGCAACGTCTGCTCGACCTGCTGCGCGAGTTGACCGCCGACGGCGCGCGTGTGGCAGGCATCCTCGCCACCCACCACCATCCCGACCACGTCGGCGGCATCGCCGCGCTCTGCGCCGCCCTCGGCATCGAAGTGCGCGGCCACCCGCTGACGCTCTCGCGCCTGCCTGCCGGATGCCGCCTCGGCGCGCCGATCGACGACGGCCACCGGCTGCGGCTCGGCAAGTCGCCCGACGGCAAGCCCGGCTGGGAACTGCTCGCCGTGCACACGCCCGGGCACGACCGCGGCCACCTGTGCTTCCGCGAGTCGCGCTACGGCGCGATGCTCGTCGGCGACATGCTGTCGACGATCAGCACGATCATCGTCGATCCGCCGGAAGGCCACCTCGCCACCTACCTGCGCAGCCTCGAACGGCTCGCCACCGAACCGATGACGACGCTGTACCCGGCGCACGGGCCGGCGATGCGCGACGGCCAACGGCTCGTGAAGCAGTACCTGCGCCACCGCCGCCAGCGCGAGGCGAAGCTGGTCGAGACGCTGCAGCAGGGTCCGGGATCGCTCGACGACCTGCTGCCGAAGGTCTACTGGGACGCCGACCCGAAGCTGTTCCCGTTCGCCGCGCGCTCGCTGCTCGCCGGCCTGCAGAAGCTGGCCGAGGAAGGGCGCGCCGTCGAAGTCGCCGGGCGCTGGCAGGCGGTCGCGGTACCGAGCTGACGATGCACGCGACCGGCCTGCCGCTGCGGTCGTGCGTGCTGCTCGGGAGCGTCACGCTGCTGCTGATGCTGCCGGAGACGCTGCCGGTGCCGGTGCTGAAGGGACTCGTCGTCGAGCGCTTCGGCGTCTCGGCGACTGCGGCGTCGTGGTTCATGGCGGCGAACCTGCTCGGCGCCCTGCTGATGGCGCCGTGGATCGGGCCGCTCGCCGAACGCAGCAACCGAACACGTCTGTGCACTGCGGCGCTGCTGCTCGATGCGCTGCTGATGCAGGCCCTCGCGCATCCGCTCGGCTTCCCGTCGTTCCTGCTGCTGCGCGTCTTCGAGGGTGCGGCCCACATCACCGCGTTGACGTTGGTGATGGGGATCGTCGCCGACGCCGCCGGCGAACGGCGCGGCCGGGCGCTGGGCTGCGTGGGTGCCGGGCTCACGCTCGGCGTGGCGCTGGGTGCGGCGATCGGCGGACAGATCGGGCGCAGCGATCCGCTGCGCACGCTGCACGTCGCGAGTGCGGTGCTCGCGATCGCAGCCGTGGGTGCCTGGACCTGGTTGCCGCGCGACGTGCCGACGGCCCATCGACCGGGGCTGCGCGAGGTGTGGGCCGTCGTGTCCCGCGAACGCGGCGTGCGCGTGCCGCTGCTGCTCGCGTTCGTCGATCGCTTCACGGTGGGGTTCTTCACCACGGGCTTCCCGCTGCTGCTCGGCCGCGTGCACGGCGTCGAGCCGCCGTCGATCGGCATGCTGCTGGCGGCGTTCCTGCTGCCGTTCGCCCTGCTGTCGTGGCCGCTCGGGCGCCTCGCCGAATCGTGGTCGCGGGCCGCGCTGGTCGCCGGCGGCAGCCTGGTCTATGGGCTCGGCGTCGCGACGGTCGGCGTCGTGCCGGTCGCGGCGATGTGGTGGCTGATGCCTGGTCTCGGCGTCGCGTCGGCGGTGATGTTCGTGCCGACGCTGCTGTGGCTGCTCGAACGCGCACCGGGCATCGGCCGCACGACGTCGATCGCGGCGTTCCACGGCGCCGGTTCGCTCGGCTTCCTGCTCGGCACGCTGGCGTGCGGGATGCTGGTGCGGCTCGGCGCCGACGAACGCGGCGGCTACGTGATCGCGTTCGGCGTGGCCGGGGCGCTCGAGATCATCGGCGCCGTGCTGGTCGTGTCAGCGATGCGCACGCGGCGCGCCTGACACGGTTCGACCTCGCCCAATCGTTCGCCAACCGCTGGAGGAGTGGCTGCGATCAGTACCCGACGCCAGCGCGACGAGCCCGCACCCAAGCGCCGGCGAAAGGCGACGGCATCCGAAACCGCGTCGGCTCTCGAGTCGACGCTGCGCGGAATCAGTCGACGCGCTCGTGGATCGGCGGCGCTTGCCTACGGCTTCGCGGCACCTGACCCGCCATCGGCAACGACAAGGCCTGCGGCGGCGAGGGCAATGCCCGCGGCGATGCCGGCGTGCTGCCAGCGATTGACCTCGAGCCGGCCAAGGCACCCGCAGCTGGCTGCATCGATGCCAGTGGCCTTCATCACGACGACGGCAGCGAGGAACCCCCAACCAAGCCCCAAGGCGCACCAGGCGCCTACCCGCCAGCGACAGCCGACGAGCAGGCCGGCGACGCCGACTTCGACAGCGGCGACCGCGGCCGCAACCACGGGTGGCAACAGCGTCCCCGCGCGAGCACCGCCACTCAGGAGGTCCCAGGCCTTCAATGCGGCTGCGGCGGCGAGACCCGCAGCGAGCATGAGCCGCACGGACTTCATCGCACCTCGGCGAGGGTCAGAGTCGTCGTGGCGCCGGCGACGAGGTCGACTTCCTGTTCGAAAGTCCCGCACTGGATCTTCTGACGTCCAGCCTTCAGTCCGCCAAGCACGTACGGCCCGACGAGGAACTCGTACTTGGCTCCTCCCACGTTGATTCGGCGCGGCTCGTCATCGAAGCGTGGTCCAGAACCGACGACTCGAAGCGTTGCGTACCCCGATGTGTCGAACGTGAGGCGATTCGGTTGCCCAGGACCAAAACGGACTCTGACGCCCTCGCGGGGGATCAGCTTCGTCACGCTCCCCGAGTGGAACAGCGACACTTCGAACTCAGCAGCGGGAACGCCGCGCACTGTGCGCGAATCGAAGCTCGCTTCCCAACGCTGCCAGATCTTGGCCGAGCCCGCCGATGCTTCGACGAACTTCAGTTCGTACGGAGGGCGCCCCTTCAGTTGGGCCCCGGACAATCCGCATGGATGTGTGCAGTGGATCTCCACGTCAACGAGTTCCACAGGCAACCGCTGCAATGCCACCTGCTTCACCGGCAAGGACCCAGCAATGGCATTGATGTCGACGATCGCTTGTGCCTCGACGAACCCAGGCACGAGGTAGGTGAGACTCGCTCTTGCGCCAAGTCCCTCGCCATCACCCAGGAAGCCGAGCAGGTAATCGAACCAACTGCGTTCGGGGTCGGCATGGCTCGCCTCCGGCAGCAGTCCGGCCAACGCCCAGGTCACGGGCTGAGTCCCCCCGATCGGATAGAAGCCAGTCGCGTCGCTCGAGTACCCGATACCGCCGAAGGTGCTCGCCGGCGGAGTGCTTCCGTCGACTTCGCGCGCCTGCAACAGGGTGGCGTAGATCCGGCAGGCGACAAGGTCGACGGGCGCTTCTCCTGGCGGCACGGGCAGTGCCACCTGCCGGATCATCCGCGTCGTCCAGCCTGGCGCGGAGACACCAAGGGAGTACGCCCGGTTCGGTGGCAACCCTCTCAATTCGAAGCTCCCATCCGAGTCGATGTTCGTGCGGAAACCACCACCGGCCGCAATCAGCGACGCTACGTCAGGCATCGACTGTGGCCAGGCCACGACCTGCAACTCCGAGGGTAGAGCGCGTGCCGGCGAGCGACGCACCAACCCACGAATCACGTCGACACCAGCGCCTACGGACACCTCAACCACGCGACCCCACGGCTCGCGCAACCACAGGATTGCAGTGGAGTAGCCCGTTGCTTGGACCTGCAACGCGCAGGCGCCTGCGGCGACGGCCGAGAACTGCAGCTCGGCCCGGCCCAACTCGTCGGTCACGGCGCGGGCTTCGAGCAGGCCACTGCTTGCCAAGCAAGCGGCTGCCCCGACTGGCATGCCGTCGCACATGACCCGGACCCGGAACGACCTGACGCCTTCGACTTCGTTGCGCCGGCCCGTCGCCGCGCGATCAAGAGCCGCGCCAGACCCTGCTTCGGCGCCCGCGTTTATTCCCCGTAGCGGCAACACGCCGATATCGACGACAGGCGCAGCAGGTGGAGCACCTTCCCACAGCAAGACCGCTGTCGCGATCACAGCGAGCAGGGTGGCAATCGCCGCTGCCTGACGCCGGTTCATCCTTGGGCAACTCCGCTACCCGCCACCCCCACCGGGTGGCGTGCACATCGCCTGGAAGTGGTTCCAGGACCCCGAAACCGGCTCCGCTACGCATCGACCGGTGGCCGGGCACGACGGGCAGTCGCCTACCGTCGAAACGGAGCCGGCATAGGACGCGAGCTCGCAGCACTGCGGCAAGGGCTCGTTGTCGGCGCAGGCGCACCGGACGACACCCGTTCCGCTGTGGTTTCGTGGAATGCACTGCTCCGTCGCGGGGTCGCATGACCCTTCGCACTTCAGCACGCCGGGATCAGTCGTGTCGTCGAAGTCGATCGCGTGGCACTCCACGCTGGCCTCCGGCAGGGTGAATGCGGCGAACACGCAGACGAACCCACACGCGACCAATGCGCGTGACATCAGCTTGGCTGAGAACATGCCATGTCCTTCGCAGGCTTCCCGCCTGCACGAACCCACTGTCGACCCGCTGCCGCGCGTCGGGAACGGGCAGGGCGCACGCTCCAATCATCTAGTCGTTCTGGGGGGGGGGGTTCGCCGGCGATTTCCGCTCGTACTTTGGCGAGCCACTGGCGCAGCCGCTGGCGCCCTTCGCGAATCGACTTCACGTCGCGGCCAAGGAAATCCGCGAGGCGATGATTGCCGCGCACTCCGCTGCCGATGGCCTCCAAGAGTCGACGTGCAGCTTCGCTGGGCGTGAACCCCACCTTCGCAAGCTCGTCGGCCCAGTTCGGAGACGCTGGAGAACTGGCGTCCGGAACGCCTGCCAGGATCTCCTCGACGGCGCCGTCCGCTGGTCCGCGTCGGCGAATCTCGTCCAGGAGGCGTCGGTGCACGATCTTCCCGACGAACGCAAGCGGGTCGCCGACGGTCTCGCCGACCGCGATCGCGGCCCACAACACCATCAGCCCTTCCTGCACGTGGTCCTCGACGCTTGCCGCAACAGCCGAGGGGAGGCGACGCCTTCGCCGGAACTGCGCGATCAGAGCCTCACGCAACTGCTGCCAGAAGTGGACGGTGCGCGCCTTGTCGCCGCAGTCACCGTCTCGTTCCTCTTCCATGTGCGGAAAGGTAACGACGCTTCCGAAACACAGGAAGCCCCCTCGCCGATCACCGCACTCAAGCCGCGCCGATCTTGCCGCAGCACTTCTTGTGCTTCTTGCCCGAACCACACGGGCACGGCTCGTTCGGCCCCACCTTCTTCTCGAGGTGCTTGAACGGCCGCGGCTTCACTTCGATGCCGTCGACGAAGTACCAGACGCCGTCTTCCTTGCGGAAGCTCGCGACCTCGTGGTGCGTGACGTCCTCGCCGCCGAGCGTGTAGTGGGCCTTGAAGTCGACGAAGCCCTCGGCGTCGTCCTCGCCACCGTCCTTGACCTCGAGCACCTCCATGCGGTGCCAGGTCGCTTTCTTGCTCCACTGCTCGGTCGCCGCGCGGTCGACGAACTGACGGCCGTCCGGCGACTGGCTGGCGACGATCCAGTCGACGTTGCCGAGCGCGTAGGCCGAGTAACGCGACCGCATCAGCTGCTCGGCGGTCTTCGCCTTCTTCTGCTGCGTGACGATCGGTTCACAGCAGGCGGCGTATTCGGCACCGCTGGTGCACGGGCACTTCATCGCCGGACCGTAGGCACCGGCGGACCGAGGGTCAACCGCGCGGCGGCGCCGCGGCGGCGGGCTCGCCCAACAGCTCGGTGACAAGGTCGAGCGTGCGCACCGTCGCGCCACGGTTCTGCTCGATGACCTCGCGTGCCCGTTCGCCGAGCGCGCGCCGCCGGCCGGCGTCCGCCAGCAGCGCCTGCAGGGCCGGCGCGAGGGATTCGCGGTCGGGGAGCTGCACCACCGCGTCGTTGGCGAGCAGCAACTCGACGTCGCGACGGAAGTTCGTCGTGTGCGGGCCGAAGATCACCGCGCGACCGAGGGCCGCCGGTTCGAGCATGTTCTGGCCACCGTGCGGGATCAGGCTGCCGCCGACGAAGGCGACGTCGCACGCGGCATAGAACCGCTGCAGCTGCCCGATCGTGTCGACCAGCACGACGGCGCCGGGCGGCAGTGGCGGACAGCTGTCACGGACCTCGCTCCACCGCACGCAGGTGCGCCCCGCCGCGCGCACCGTCTCGGCGATCGAGGGCGAGCGTTCGGGATGGCGCGGCACCAGCACCAGGCGCACGCCGGCCGGCGCGGCCGCGAGCAGCACCGCTTCCTCGTCGTGGTGCGTCGAGCCGCAGACGAGCACGGGCTCCCCTGCCGGCGACAACCACGCGCGCAGCGCAGAATCCGTCGCCGCCGGCCGCGCCATCGCGACGCTGTCGTACTTCATGTTGCCGGTGACGACGACGCGCGAGCCGTCGACGCCGAGTTCGAGCAGGCGCCGCTCGTACGACGCGTCCTGCACGCAGTACTTGGTGATCAGGTCGAGCTGCGGCAGCAGCCCACGCAGCAGCCGGTAGCCCTTGAACGTGCGCTCGCTGATGCGGCCGTTGATCACCGCGACCGGAACGCCGCGCTGGGCTGCCGCCTGCAGGAAGTTGGGCCAGATCTCGAGCTCCATCAGCAGCACGCAGCGCGGGCGCAGGCGGTCGAGCGCGCGTCCCGGGAAGTCGGCGAAGTCGAGCGGGTAGAAGACCACCGGCAGGTCCGGGTACTCCTGCCGCGCCACCAGGTGGCCGTTCGGCGTCGTCGCCGAGATCACCAGCTGCAGGTCGCGACGCTGCTGGCGCAACCGCGCGACGAAGTTGCTCGCCGCCTTCACTTCGCCGACCGAGACGCCGTGGATCCAGACCACGGGCTTCTCGCCCGGCATGCACGGCACGAAGCCCATGCGTTCGCGCACGCTGGCGCGCGGGCGCCGGTCGAACAACCGCCGCGCCAGCAGCACCGGGCTGTAGAGCAGGAACGCGAGCAGGAACAGCGGCTGGTAGACGCCCATCGTCAGCCAGCCGCGCGCGCCGCTGCGCGGCAGCGGCGGCGCTGCCGCGCGCTCGCCCGGCGAGTCGCCCATCAGTCGAACGCCGGCGCGCAGCACTTCTTGTACTTCAGCCCCGAGCCGCACGGGCAGACGTCGTTGCGGCCAGGCTTCTGCGCGTTCGCCGGCTTCGCCGGTGCCGGCGGGCGACGGAACGGCTGGGCTGGCATGGCC
>CALFZH010000044.1:0-17428 GCA_937952215.1 uncultured bacterium | reverse complement strand
GATCGGCGACGGCGGCGGCCTTGCCGATCGTCGCCATGTTGCCCTTGTCCTTGTAGCGAAAGGGGAGCCGGTCGCGGCCGTCGATGGCCCGACCGATGTTGTCGGCCACGCGCCGCGCGCCCTGCAGACACCCGCCGTTGCGTTCGCCGCGACGACGAGCTGAACGCACCTCACCGCGGGCTGGCGAGCCGGCGCTTGCGCTCGGCGAGTTGCGGCTCCCACGCGGGCAGCGTCGACCAGCGCTCGAGCTGGGCGATGTCCTCACCGGCGTTGTCGGTGTCGCCGCGATCCAGCAGCATGTCGATCAGCCGCAGCTTGCCGGCGAACCACGTTTCGCCTTCGGCGACGATGACCGCCCGTTCGGCGCGCACGGCCTCGGCGCCGGGGTTGGCGGCGAGGAAGGCGTCGAGACGGGCGACGGCGCCGCGGTAGTCGCGCCACTGGAAGCGCAGCATGGTCCGCGCCGCGAAGATCACGTCGGCCGCGGAGTCCGGGTCCGGCAGGCCCGCGATCGGCAGATGCCGCGACCGCTGGTCCTCGATCGCTTGCAGCAACGGCTTGCCGTCGGACACCCGCGCGCACACTTCGGCGTGCCGCTGCAACCAGGCGTCGCAGAGCCGCACGAACTCGCGCGCCGCGGGCCGCGTGCTGCCATCGCGCAGGTAGCGCCCGACGTAGGCGAGCAGCTGGTCGTGCTCGCTGCGCGCGGCGACGATCTTCGGCGTCTCCGCGGTCTCGAGCATCAGCCGCCGGACCGTCGCCTCGAGCTGCTGCGCCTCGGTCCGCGTGGCTCCCGTCGCGTCGCGCATGGCGAACGCCAGCGTGTCGAGCGATGCCTGGTAGTTGCCGTTCTCCAGCTGGGTCCTGGCCAGGTCGACGTAGTGCTGCGGCGAGGTCGGCCAGGTCGAGCCGCTCAGCACGCGGTAGGCGACGAAGGCGGCGACCAGCAGCACCACGAAGACCAGCGCGGCGAGCGCTTGGGTCGGCACCCCGCGTCGGCGGCCTCGGCGTGGCGTCGCCGGCTCGGACCGCGCTTTCGTCGGTCGCACGACCGGTCGCGTCGCCGTGACCACCGGCTTGCCCTTCGGCGGTTCCGGCTCGTCGGGCAACCACCGCAGGTGCACGTTGCCGACCTCGATGCGGTCGCCGCTGCGCAGGTCCTTGCAGAACAGCTCCTCGCCGTTGATCGCGACCGTGGTGCCCCCTCGCACGGGTTCGATGCGCACGCCGCCGTCGGTTCGCACGAATCGGAACTGGCGATCGGCGATCCCCGGCCACTCGACACGCACGTCGGCGTCGGCGGCGCTGCCGACCACGAAGCTGCCCTGCCCGACCGGCACGAGAAGGCGCTCCCCGTGCGGTCCGCGGATCTCGAGATGGTCGGCCACGACGAGCGCGCGAGCGTACCGAGCGGCCGCCGAGGCGCCAGCCGCCGATCGCTCAGCGACCGGCTGGTGCTGCGCCGGCCCACGCCGGATCGTCGCGATGCGCCGTGCCCGACCCGAAGTTCTGCACCCAGTAGCGACCGTTCGCGCCGAGGCCGAACTCGCGGTGCTCGGGATCCAGCAGGTTGCGATGGTGGCCGGACGAATGGCACCAGGCGACGTGCGCACCCAGCGCGCCGTCCACCAAGGCGATGTTCTCGCTGACGCCGAACGTGTAGCCCGCGAGCTTCATGCGGTCGTAGGGCGTGCGCCGGCCCGGCGTCGGCGACATGTGGGCGAAGTAGCCGAGCTTCGACATCTCGTCGGCGTGGCCGGTCGCCGCTTCGCACACCGCCTTCACGATCGCGAGCGGGCGATGACCGAACATCGCGCGGTAGCCGTTGGTGATCGCGAGCAGTTCGCGCTGCGCGGCGTTCAGCGACCGCGCGACGATGGCGTTGTACGCGTCGACCCGCTGCCACTCGTCCAACGCCTGGCGTTCGGCGACGGTCGCGCAGTAGTCACGCACGGTGACGCTGTCGCCGGGCGGCAGCGCGCGCGCCCATTCGACCCGCGCCAGCAACGCATGGTCGAGTTCGCCGAGTTCGCCGAGGCGGGCGGAGACCCAGTCGAGCCGGTCGAGGTCGCTGCGCAGGTTGGAGGGCACGCGCACCTTGCCGCGTTCGTCGTTCCAGACCGTGCGCAGCGACGCGACGCGGCGGTCGATCTCGGCCTGCACGCGCATGTACTCGGCGTAGCGGTCGCTGGAGACGGCCGGCGGCTTGTACGGATAGAAGTACTTCTTCTCGTCGAAGATCAGCTCCTTCGCACTCGCGCGCGCGGCGTCGAGCTGCGTGCGCTGCGCGACGAGCTTGGCGAGCTGCTTTTCGAGCGTGCCCGTCGTCAGCTTCTTGACCTGCGCCTGCAGGTCGCGCTTCAGGGCGCCGACCGCGACCGGCACCGCGCCCGGATCCGCGCCGACGACCTCCGCCCACAACGCCTCGCGTTGCGCCGGGTCCTTCGCGCGCAGCACCGTGTCGAGTCGCGACGCGAGCGCCTTCGCCTGCTTGTCGATCTCGATCGCGGCCACCGCCACGAACCCGTCCTTGCCGAGCGTGTAGCCGCGAGGATCGAACGGCTCGCCGCGACCCCGCGCGATCACCCGATCGACGTCGCCCTTCGGCGCCGCTTCGGTGCGCGTGAGCCGCGCCAGCAGCGACTCAGCGGCAACACGATCGCCGGCGCGGTAGAGCAGCGTCGCTGCACCCAGACCCGCGCGATCCCGCGGCTGCACTTGCGCGACCAACGCGGCGACGCCGGCCGCCGGCATCTCGGCCCACTGCAGGCGCTCCTCGCCGCCGGCCCCGCCGACCAGCACGTGGCCCTCGACGGCGCGGATGACGAACGGCTCGCCGCGCGCATCCTGCGTCTGCAGCGGCTGCTTGCCGCCGACGGCAGCGGCGACGGCGTCGTGCCAGGCGCCCAGCACGTCCATCTCGTCGGCGCGCGCGGCGAGCCGCGCGGCGAAGTCGGCATCACGTTCGCGCACCGCGTCGCTGGCGGTGCGCAGATGGCCCGCGGCCTCCGCGAACGCGCCGCGTTCCTCGGCCACGCGCACCGCTTCCATGTGGCTGCGCAGCACCGCGAGCGTCGCGGCGCGGGCGACCGGGTCCACCGACCCCGCCGCTGCCGGTGCGCCGGGCGCTGCCGGCGTCGGGCTCGGCGTCGCGACCTTGGCCGCGTCGGCCGGCGCCTTGCCGAGCGTTTCGAGCGAACGGATCGTCGTCGTGATCGCGGCGAACTCGGCCGTCGGCGGGAACCGATGGCGTGCGCCGTACAGCAGCAGGGCCCCCGCGCGGGGATCGCCGTGCTTGGCCTCGAGCGCCGCCTCTTCGAGCAGCCCGGCCATCGCCCGCTGCGCGACGGCGCGAACGTCCGCGACCTTGGTCTCGAGCTTGGCGACCGCAGCCTCGTTCTCTTCTTCGGCGAGGCTCGCCTGCAGCAACGCGATCGCCTGCGCGAACAGCCCCTGGGTCACGAGCCGATCGATCTCGGCGACGTCGACGCGCACGGTCGGCGACACGGTGGCGGTCGCGGCGGGCGAAGAGGTGGTCTCGGCGTCCGGCGTCGCGACCGACCCCGTCGATGGCCCAGCTACAGATGGCACCGCCGGCGACGACGGCGCTGGCGCCGGTCGTTGCTGCGGCGCGGTCGGCACCGCCGGATCCGGGCTCGCCGTCGCGGCAACGGTCGGCGACGGCGCGGTGCGCGGCGCGGCCGGACGGCGGTCGATCAACTCCCGCAGATTGCCGCGCACCGCGCGCGCCGCGAGCCGCTCCTCGGTGTCGCCGTCATGCTCGAGGCGACGCAACTCCTGGCTCCACTCCGCGTAGCCGCGACCATCCGCGGCATCGAGCACCGCGGCGGTCAGCCGTTCGGTCACGGCGTCGATCGCCGCCATGGCTTGCCGTTCGCCGGCGAGCCGCTGCAGGCGATCGTCTTCGGCGCCAGCCCACAGCCGTTCGAGGCGTTCGATGTTCGCCCGGGCGCGGTCGAGTTGGCCATCGACTCGCAGCCGCTGCACCTGCGCGAGTTCGTCGGCGACGTGCGAGGACTTGCCGGTCGCCGCGAACCAACCGACCGCACCGAGCACGACGACCGCGGCCAAGATCGGCACGAGCTTGCCGCGGCTTCGCGCGGCGGGTCGCCGACGCGGCAGCGCCTCGGCGAGCACGTCGTCGGCGAGCGCCCGACGCGTCACCGCTCGCCCGACCACGATCACGCTGCGACCGATCTCGATGCGATCGCCGAGGGTCAGGTTGACGACCTCTGCCGGCGCGCCGTTGACGCGCATCGGCGCCAACGCGATGGCGCGAGCCCCGCCGGTCACCGGCTCGATGCGAACGTGTTCGGCGGCGATGCCTTCTTCGCTCAGCACGACCTGGGCCGAGGGACCACTCCCGAGCAGGACCGGCGTGGCGTCGAGGGAATGGAGGAACGTCTGACCGCGGTCGAGGATCTGCAGCGTGAACATGCGCTCCGGGCCCGGACGCGAGCAGGGGGCGGCTGGCGGCCGAGCGGGGCAGGATCCTAGCGAAGGGAAGCGGCCCGGCCCACCCGCTCGCGTTCGGAACTGGTCCCATTGCGGTGCTCGAACGGCAGATTCGGCGGGACGGGGACCGCAGCCGATTCCAGACCGCAGCTGTCGGGGCGGTCGATTCGCCGCCGCCGGCTCGATGGCCCCGATGCCATCGCCAGGGTCGCGGGCGCGGCCGCGGCCAGCGCCCGGACCGTTCGCCCTCTACCGCGGGGACTCGGGGAACTTCAGGTACGGCAACCGCACGCCGTCGAACGTGAAGTTCGTGATCAGCAGCTCGGGCGGCGGCTCGAAGCCACGCCCGCCGTCGAACGCGATCAGGTCGTTCTGCTCGACACCGTCGCCGGACACGCCGAGCGCACCGACGAGCTGGCCGTCCTTGTAGAGCGGCACCGAACCCGGGAAGAACGTCAGCCCGTTCTGGTAGCCCGGGTCGGGCGGCGCGTTGCCCCAGCGGTCGAACTGCGCGGGCAACTGGTTCTGCCGCGCGAGCGCGAACAGCGGCCCCGGGGCCGTGCCGTCGATGCCCGGCGGATAGAACGGCTGCGACAGGAAGCCGAGGGTGCGCGTGGTGAGCGCGATGCCGCGATCCTGGCCGGTCGGATCGTCGGGGAAGCCGAGCCAGGTGTCGCCGTTCGCGAACGCGCTGGTCGCCAGCGTGCGCGGCTGGCAGTAGTAGACGACGCTGCGCGCCTTCGCCGGCACGACGTCGACGGCGTCGCACAGCGTGTCCTCCATGCGGAAGTGCGCGAGGATCAGGCCACGGGTGTCGACGACCGTCGCGATCACCTTGGCGCCGCTGCCGAGCGGCAGGCGCACCTGCGCGCGGGTGATGTTCGCGCTCTCCACGACCTGGTTGATGATCGTCTCGACGTCGGTTTGCGTCAGGGCGGGCACCGTCGGGTTCAGAATCACGTTGGCCAGGCGGGCGCCGAAACGCGCCGGACGCGGGCCGATCAGGAAACCGAACGGGTCGATCTGGCCGAAGTTCGGCTGCACGAGCCAGTTCGGGTCCAGCCCCGGAAAGCCCGGCGGCGGGCCTGCGAGCGTGCCCGCGGGCCGCGCTGCGAACTGCACGTACGGGAGCAGGATGCCGACGATCGTGATCGCGCCTTCGAGCGGGATCGCGTCGAAGAAGAAGTTCGGGCCGCCGGCTTCGCGTCCGGACGCACCTTCGATCGCCGAGAACTCCGCGAGGTCGAGCTGCGGCGGCGTCGCCAAGCCGGCCCGCACGTAGACGCCGATGCCGCCGACGTGGCGCAGCACCCCGGTGCTGTTGGGCTTGTAGAGCGGCACGGCGCCCGGCAGCGGCGAGATGCCGGGGCTCGGGAACGACCCGTTCGGAAAGCCCCCCTGCAGGTTGCGCGACGGGAAGAACTGCGCGAATGCGAACTGCGCCGCCGTGTTGTAGACCGTCTGCGGCGTGGTCGCAGTCGAAGCGATCAGCGCACCGCGGTTGGTCGCGTCGAGCTGCCACAGCGGGCCCTGCGGCGTGCCGGCGATGCCGATCGTCTCACGCTTGGGCGCGATCACGCTGTTCGGGAACAGTCCGGCGCCCGTGCTCACCGGCACCTGCGATTCGACGAAGTTCGGTCCGAACGTCGGCGGGAAGTGGAACGTCGCCAGCGTCTCGACCGTGCGCGACGACAGCGGCGCCTGGCTGTTGCTGAAGAACGCCGTCGTGCGCGCGAGGCTGACGGCGATGTTGTCCTCGTCGTTCGGTGTCGCCCCCACCGTGCTGTAGGCGCCGATGACGAAGCCGGTGCGGTCGACGACCGCGACGTGCACGAACGGGCTGTTCGTCGCCTGCACCGCGCGCGTGATGATCGTCTGCACTTCACCGGCGGAGAGCGGAATCACGTCGCCGAACACGGGCAGTGTCGGCAACGACGTGCCGCGGCCATTGCACGCCGCCGCCAGCAACACGACCACCGCCAGCGCTGCCGTGCTCACACCAGGACGAAGGGAGTTCGGGTGCATGGCGCTACCAGGTCGTGATGAGGTTCAGGAAGACGTTGTACCGCATGTCGTCGCTGTCGTAGATGCGCGTGAACCCGTCGTCGGGGAACAGCACCGAGCCGCCGACCTGCACGATCACGTTGTTGGTCAGGAACGGGCGGTACTGCGTGCCGGTGAACAGCTCGAAGCCGATCGACTTGTCGACGTCGGCCGTCTGCAGCAGGAACTCGAGCGTCTCGGTCTTGTCGAAGCGCAGGTACTGGCAGCCGACCTGACCGCGCCACTTCGGCGTCAGCTCGGCGTCGACCGCGGCACCGAGCAGCAGCACGCCCGGGTTGACGAAGTTCGCCTGGCCCTGCGTCTTGCTGGTCTGCAGATCGGCGAGCGGGCTGCCCGGATTCGTCAGGCTGGTGCCGACCAGCTTCAGTCCCTGCGAGTTCCAGTAGGAGAAACTGCCGCCGCCGAAGTTCGGCGTGTCGACGATCGCGTCGAAGCCCTCGGCGTCGCCGTCGCGCGGGTCGCTGTCGCCCGACGCCCACAGGCCGAACACGCGCGGCCGCCACCAGTCGATGTCGATCGACAGCTCGGCCGCGACGAACGTGGCGTCGATGTCGGTCGAGCGCGCGGCGATCGGGTTCTGCGACTCACGCCCGAACGCCTTGTAGAGCGCGTGCGTGACGTTCCAGCGGCCGAAGTGTCCTTCGCCGGCCCAGCCCAGATAGTACGCATCGAGCTTGCTCGGCGTGAAGTTGCCGATCGGGGCCGGCGCGATCAGGAACGCGTTGTCGTCGAACTCGACCGAGCGGCGATCGCGGTTCCAGTGGAGCGACGCCGACGTCGTGTAGCCGATCACCGGCCAGTCCTGGCGGTAGACGTTGGCGACCAAGACGTTCTGGTCGCGGTCCTCGTAGCGGACCAACTGGCTGTTGGTGTCCTTGTCGAGCTGGTCGAACAGCGCGACGTTGTACTGCCACTTGTTGTCGTCGGCGTTGCCGAAGAACCGGATGCCCAGGTTGCTGTCCTCGAACAGGAAGCCGCGGAAGTCACTGCGGAACGGCAACACGCCGACCTCGACGCTGGCGAAGTCGTAACGGTCGTTCCAGTCGAACAAGTGGTACTCGAGGAACGCCTCCTGCAGCGTCACGTCGCCGCGTTCGCGCGTCGTGCCCTGCGACGGATCGATGACGACACCGCCGACTTCCCCGATCTCGAGCCGGGTGTAGTTGAACACCGGCGTCACGCGCACCCGCCAATCGACGGGCTTGAACGCCTGCTGGCCGCGGAACAGGTCGAACGACAGCGCGAGGTCGTTCTGCAGGAACGTCTGGCGGCTGTCGCCGAAGAACGCCGGATTGACGTTGCCCGGACCGGTGATGCCCGAGCCGGTCGGCACGTCGCGCTTCTCGAAGAAGAGGCGGTTGGTCGCCGTGACCGAGAAGAACAGGTCTTCGTGGCCCGGCAGCGGGAAGTCGCCCTTGAGCACGTTCTGGCGGTACGGGTTCCACGGCGAACCAGGTTCGTTCAGCACGTAGGCGGGCGGCTGCACGCCGTCGACCGGGCGGCCGGGCGCGAACCAACGCGACGGGAACGGCTCGAAGTCGCGCAACGTCGCCGGCCCGCTGCCCTGCGGCGGGGCGCCACCGGCTTGCGCGCGCAGCCCCGCCGGCGAACCGAGAACCACGCCGACGATCAGCGGACAGACCCAGCGTGCCATGACGACCTCATGAGTGGCTTCCGACGAGGCGCGGGATTGGAGCGACGGGCCGCATGCCAGGGAAGCGCCATCTTCGCGACGCCTCGACCGATTCGCGGCCCTCGCTTCCACGCACGCGATTTTCTAGGATCGGCGGGCCGCGCATGGCCCGCTTCCAGCTGCTCGTCCGGGAACTCGGCAAGGCGCCACGAGTGGTGCCGCTGACCGAGTCCGTCGTCGTCGGTCGCTCACGCCGAGCCGATCTCGTCGTCGACGACGATGAAGTCGGACGTGAACAGTTCCGCATCGGCGAAGCGGCGGGGCTCGTGTTCGTCGAGGGCATCGGCCAGACCAACCGCACGCACGTCGACGGCACGGCACTCGATGCCGGCCAACGCGTCACCATCGCGGCAGGTGCGACGATCAAGATCGGACGCACGGTGATCCAGGTCATGGCCGGCGAGCCGAGTTCCGCCAGCCCCGGACCGACCGGTGAACTCGACGCGACGATGGTCGCCGGCGGCCCGAGCAAGGTGCCTCCGGACCAGGAACGCACCGGCGGCTTCACGCCGCCCAACCGCGCCGCCGGGCAGGAGACCACCGGCGGTTCGAGTCGGCCGACGCCACCCTCGGAGGCGGACCTCGGAAGAACGATGAACGTCCCGCGGTTCCGTCCAGGGCAGCCGCAGCCACCCAGCACGGTGCACGGCACGCCCGTGCCGAAACCTGCGGCCGGGGCGCCAGCGGCGAAGGCCGACGCCGGCCCGAGCGGCGAGGACTTTGGGCAGACGATGAACGTGCCCGCGTTCCGGCCAGGACAAGCGCCGCCCACCCCCAAGCCGCCGACGGTGTCGCCGACCCCGCCAGGCAAGGCCGGGCCCGCGAAGTCCATGCCCCCGACCGACGTCGACGACGGCAGGACAATGCCGCTCCCCGCGCGGCCGGGTGGCAGCGCGCCGGCCGCGACCAACCAGCCCGCTGCGCGCCCACCGACACCCCCGCCGGCGACTCCGGCGACTCCGGCAACCCCAGCGACTCCGGCGACGCCCGCGGCCGCCGGCGCGACGCCCGACGGCAACGCGCCGGCCAAGCCGCCCGCGCGCCCGACGACCGTGGTGGTCGCGCCGCAAGAACTCGCCGGCCTCGACGCGCGACCCGCGGCGATGGCTGCCGCCGACCTCGAGTCGCGGCTGCACGGCGCCGTGCCGCGCCTGTTCGTGAAGGGCGAGTCGATCCGTCGCCGAGTGCGACTGATGAAGACGAAGTGCCGCGTCGGACGCGCCGAGACGGCCGACGTGCTGCTGCCGAACGAGTCGGTGTCCGAACAGCACGCCGAACTCGAGTTCGACGGCACGCAGTGGATCGTGCGCGACTGTGGCAGCACCAACGGCACGCTGGTCGACGGCGCGGTGGTGCGCTCCGCGACGCAGCGGATCGGCCGCCACTCGCTGCTCGGCTTCGGCAACCTGCGCGGCCTGTTCCTGTGCAACGACCCGGCGCGCGCCGCCGAGGATCGCCGGCTCGAGCAGCGCGCCCTGCAGCACCTGGTGACCGTGGGCCTCGTGTCGCGGGACGTCGCGCGCCAGGTGTCCGAGGCCGTCGAACGCGACGGCACGCAGACGGTCGCGGAGATCCTGCTCGGCGACACGCCGCTGCAACCCTCGGACTGGGTCGCGGCCGTCGTCGCCACGCGCAACAAGAAGTCCCTGTGGGATCGCCTGAGCGGCTGGTTCCGCCGCAACAAGCCAACCGCATGAACCTGGGCCTGTGGCGTTCCTGGCACGCGGTCGTGGCGATCGCCGTGGTCGGCGCCCTGTTCGCCTGGCACCTCGCCGCACCCCTGCCGTTCGGCAGCCGCTTCGACGACAACGTCACCTACCTGCTGACCACCGGCTGGATCGCGGTCGTGCTCTACGTCGTGCTCGCGCTCTACGCCGCGCGCCGCGCCGCGCACCGCCTCCGCCTGAGCCCGGAGTTCGCGTGGAAGGCCCAGCTGCCCGCGCTCGAGCGTGCGCAGTCGGCGCTGGCCGGCCTGCAGCAGGCGATCCTGCGCCGCGAGATCGCCGGCGCACGCGCCGTGCGGCAACGCGCGGCGGCGATCCTCGCCGAGCACGGCGTGAACAAGGTGCTGCGCGTCGGCGTCGTGCCCGACGAGCGGGCGCTGGGTGCCCTGCGGCTCGAGGTCGCTCCCCGCGAATGGCTGGGCCGGCTCGCCGCGTGGCTGCATGCGCACCTGTGGTACGGGTTCGCGGCCGCAGCGATCGTCTGGTTCCACGGCGGCGGCCGCTGCGGCTCGACGATGGGCCTGCTGCTCAACGCGCTGAGCTACTTCGTCATCGGCAGCGGCGTGCTCGGCGCGCTGCTCTGGACGTTCGGCCCGACGTGGCTGACGCGCGCCGAACGCGAACTCTCGGTCGAGAAGGCGGCCGCCCTGCGCAGCCACTTCGCCCGCAAGATCGCCGAAGCCGAAGCGCTGCCGGCGACGAAGGCGAAGGACGCCGCCGACGCCCTCACCACCGCGAAGCTCGCCGCCGACGAAGCGGCGCGGGCCGCCGCGAACCCGGCACTCGCCGGCAAGGAACTCGAGGCCGCCACGAAGGCCGCCAAGAAGACCGCCGACGACCTGAAGAAGGCGCAGGGTAAGGCCGACGCTGCCGCCGCTGCGATTCCCGCCGAGACCGAGCGGCTGCGTCCGGAGATCGCGGCCCTGCGCGGGCAGCAGGCGCTCGTCGACCGCGAAGCCGCGCGGCTGCTGCGCTTCCGCGCGCTGCTGCGCGGCTGGCGTCTCGTGCACGTTCCGTGTTCCATCGCCCTGCTGGCGCTCGTCGCCGTGCACGTGCTCAGCATCTGGTGGTACTGAAGCCATGACCGCCCTCGACACCGCCCTCGACGCGCTGCTCGCTTCGCCGCTGTTCGCCGGCGTCGCCGACGAACTGCTCGACGCCGTGCGCGCCGAGGCCGCGATCACCGCCGGCACCCACGAGTGGGCCGCGAACGTCGCGCCGCGAGCGGGCTTCGTGCGATTCGCCGAGCTGCCCGCGGGCACCGAAGTCGTGCGGCAAGGCGACCTGACCACCGAACTGGTCGTCGTGCTGGCCGGCGAATGCGAGGCGCTGCAGGCGCGCGCGGGTCGCGAGGTGCACCGCCACGTCGCGTCGGGCCCTGGAGCGTGGTTCGGCGAGGTCAGCGCACACAGCCACCACCCCGCCCTGGCGACGTGGCGCACGACCGGGCCGACGACGATCGCCGCGATCGAGGCGCGACTGTTCAGCCGTCTCTACGCCGAGGACGAGGCGTTCCGCGCGCGCATCGACGAGAGCTACCGCGGCCAGCTCGGACTGCACCTGCGCGCGTCGTCGTTGTGCCGCGAGCTCGACGACTCGGCACTCGCGCACCTGCAGGCGAGCGCGCGCCTCGTGACCTTCGACGCCGACCAGGTCGTCGCCAAGGCCGGCGATGCAGCCGACACGTTCTGGCTGGTGCGCGCTGGTGCAGTCGCCTGCTCGACGACGACCGGCGGCCGCGAACGCGTGCTCGCCTACTACAAGGGCAATGCGACGTTCGGGGAGCACGCGATCAGCACCCCGGGCGGGACCTGGCCTGCGACCTACAAGGCGCTGATGCGGAGCGCCCTGGTCGCGATCCCACGCGCGGCGATGCAGAACCTCACGCCCGCGGCGCAGGCCGGACTGACGCGCGCCGCCGGCCGGCTGCTCGGTGCCGCCGACGTCGACGCGGCGCTGACCGGCAGCAGCGGGCTCGGCGGATCGGTGCTCGACGAACTGCACGTGATGGTCGAGCACGAGTCGGTGAAGGGCGGCAGGGCGCTCGTGATCGATCGGCAGAAGTGCGTGCGCTGCAACGTGTGCGTCGAATCGTGCGTCGCCGTGCACGACGACGGCGTGCCGCGACTGTCGAAGGTCGGCACACCGGTGCTGACCGACGAGGTGCTGGTCACCGCGTGTTACCACTGCGAACTGCCCCAGTGCATGTTGTCGTGCGAGTACGCGGCGATCCGGCGCGATCCGCAGGGACGCGTGCGCTTCGAGTACGACAACTGCGTCGGCTGCGCGTCGTGCATCGACGGCTGCCCCTACGGCGTGATCCGCCTCGTAGAACCGGCTCCACCACCACCGCCGATCCAGCCGCTGCTCGCGAGCCTGCCGCTGATCGGCAGCTGGTTCCGGCGCGAAGCGCCGGCCCCCGCCGCGGCACCCGCGGCCGCCAAGACCGCCTCCTGCGGGGCGGGCGGCAAGTCGAATCAGGTCACGGGCAAGACCATCAAGTGCGACCTGTGCGCCGGGCTGCCGTTCGAGGCGTGCGTCTACAACTGCCCGACGTCGGCGATCGTGCGTTCCGAACCGCAGCGGTTGTTCGACCGCCGCCGGGGGCTCTGACATGGCGACGCCACGCATCGTGGTCGAGGACGCGACCGGCGAACTGCTCGCCGGGGCGGGGCCGGTCGTGTTCGGCACGCACATCGGTTGCGACGTCGTGGTCGACGACGCGATCGCGGCCGCGCGGCACTGCGAATTCACGCACGACGGCACGTTCACGGTCCGCGACCTCGGCTCGGTCAGCGGCACCTGGGTCGACGGCGAGAGCGTGCGCGCACCGAGCGCGCTCAAGAGCGGCAGCCAGGTCGTGTTCGGCACCAGCCGCGTGCTCGTCGAGATCGAGGCCGGCGACGCCCTGACCCTGCGCCTGAAGCTGCAGCGGCAGGGTTTCTGGTGGCGCAAGGCCGGCAAGAAGGTGTTCGACAACGATCCCGACGCGCTGGTGCGCGAGGAGGTCGGTTTCGGTCGCTTCCCGGCGCTGCGGGCGAGCAACCGTTTCGCCCTGATCGCCGGCGGCGTGCTGCTGCTCGCGGCGACGTTCGTGACGTCGGTGATGGAGCCGCTCGCCGACGCCGGCCCGCTGCTCCCGTTCCACGCGCAGGTCACGAGCGGCAACCCCGTCGCCGGCGCGCACGCGGACTTCGCGCGGTGCCAGGCGCTCGCCGACGAGCAGGGCTGCAACGTCTGCCACGAGGGCGGCGGCATCCCGCACACGAAGTGCCTGCAGTGCCATCCGAGCCTGGTCGCGAACGGCGGCGCGCACCCGTACCTCGGCGACGGGGTGCTCGGCACGAGCACGAAGATGCCGGTCGAGGGCTTCTGCACGGTCTGCCACACCGACCACCAGGGCGAAGACTGGCTGAAGCCGGCGTCCACGTCGCTGGTCGGCGAATGCGCGGCCTGCCACGGCACGACCCTCACGCGCGAGCAGCTCATCCAGCGCTCGCCGCCACCGCAACTGCCGCCGCCGCGGCAGCGCGCCTTCGCGAGCTACCGCTTCCCGCACGCCTCGCACGTCGGCAAGGGCTTCGACTGCGCGGTGTGCCACCGCGTCGACGGCGCGGTCGCCGCCGCCCGCAGCACCGGCCTCCCCGACGATCCGCTGCGCGACGACTTCGCCGAGGTGCCGTACGAGACGTGTGCTGCGTGCCACGTTCCCGGCGCGGCCGCGGTCAGCGGCATGTCCGCGCAGCAGCAGGCGGAGTGGCGCGCGAAGGACCACCAGTGGAACGTGACCTGGCACGGCACCGACGGCGGCGGCGCCAAGTGCGCGCAGTGCCACGTGCAGGGCCAGCGCGAGGGCCGGGCCGTGTTCGGTCCGGAGATGAAGACCGTGCCGCGGCCGACGGCCTCGGCCGAACAGTACGCGGCGGAACGCGCGCTCTACGCCTCCGGCAACCGTCGGCACGCCAAGGAGTTCGCGGACCACGCCCAGGGCCAGGCCTGCACGGCCTGCCACAAGAGCGGCAGCATCTCCGACCAGCCCACGAGCGCGCGACCGTTCTGGCACGCGCTGCACGTGGTCGACGGCGCCCTGCAACCCGCGGCCGGTGCGGGCGGCACCATCAGCAGCGACGCGAAGGCGGGCTGCGTGTCGTGCCACGGCGACCTCGCCCGCAGCAATGCCCTGCGCGACGCGAGCGTCGCCGCCTACCACTGGCCCGACACGCCGGCGGCGCAGGCTGCGTGCGCGACGTGCCATGCCGAAGGTGGCAAGCCGCTGACGCTGCAGTCCCGCTCGACGACGATCGCTGCCGAACGGCGCACGGTCGGCATCGCGTTCCCGCACGACGTGCACGTGACCTCGGCGTCGTTCGGCAAGGGCGGCTCGCTGGCCGAAGGCTGCTTCTCCTGCCACGAGTTCACGCCGGCGAACGGCGACCTGCTGCACATGGTGCCGCGCACCAAGCCCGGCGCAGCGGATTGCTCGAGCTGCCACACGGGCCACGACGACATTGGCGGCGGCGAGTGCCAGCAGTGCCACACCGTCGATCGCACCGTCGCGAGTTCGTTCCAGCTGGCGGCGGCGATCGCGGCCGGAACGGTCGTGAACGGCAAGCCAGCGCCGCCATCACCGATGCGGTCCTGGCCCGGGCAGAATGCGTTCAGCCATCTGTCGCGCGGCCACGCCGAAGTGGCGTGCGCCGAGTGCCACGATCCTGCGGCGATCGCGAAGAGCGACGCGGTCGGCAACGTGCCGATCCCCGACGACTCCACGACGTCGTGCCGCAAGTGCCACCTGCAGAAGCAGTTCCACTGGCGCTGAGCCGACGGGACGCCTTCGGCCCGCCGAGCCCAGCCAAGAGATCCGTCGCTCATCCCCCCGCCTGCGGGGTGCCCGGATAGCCCTTCGGGTCGTTGCCGAAGCGCGCCCGTGTCGCCGCGCCGCTCGGCTGGCGACGCAACCGCATCAGCTCCTCGTCCCTGCCGAACACGGCGGCCTCGAAGCGCCCGCCATCCATCGGTTTCCAGTGGCAACGCAGGCACTGCTCCGGCTCCTTCGCCGCGGCTCCGGCGTGCGGGCTCGTCGACGTCGCGAACAGGTGGTCCTTGCGCGGCACGCGCAGCCCCGGCCAGCGCACGTCCGGCGCGAGCACGGCGCGGTGGCAGTCCGCGCAGGCGCGGTCGAGCGGATGGAACTGCGTGTCCGCGAAGCCACCGAACACCGTCTGCTCGCAGCGATGACGCGGGTCGTTCGCGGCGGCCGGCGAACCACGACGCGCCGGGATCGCGAGCGCCGCCGGCTTGCCGGCGGCGTCCTGGTGGTGGCAGACGGCGCAGCTCTTCACCTCGTCGTCGAACAGCCGCTCGGCCTTGGGCCCGCCGGCCGCATGGTCGTGGCACTGCGAGCAATCGAGCGCCTTGCTCTTGGTCGCGTAGTCCTGTCCGCCGGCTGCGGGTTCGTGGCAGTCGGTGCACGAAGCGCCCGCCGCGACGTGCGGACCGTGCGGGAACGCGACCACCTGGCGCGACGGCAATGCCGCGGGCAGGTCGACCTCCTTCACCTCGCCGCCGAGGTGGCACTGCGAACACGACTGCAGTGAGTAGGTGCGCCCATCGCTGCCGCCCAGCAACGGCGCATCCGCCGCCGTCGACGCGGCCGGGTGGCACTGCGCGCAGTCCTGCGCCGTCGGCTGCGCGGGCAGGTGCGTGTCGTGCCGGAACATCCGCCGCTCGATGCGGCTCGGCAGCTCCTGCACACGCGCGCGGTGGCAGTCCTTGCAGCTGGCCAGTTCAGGGCGGCCGCTCCTGGCGATGCCCGGAGTCGTGATGTCGGGGTGGGTGTGCGTCGCGAACTGGAACGTGCGCTCGGTCTGCCGCGCGACGGCGACCGTCGGACGCGTCGCGACGAAGTCGGCGGCGCCGAAGTCGTGGCAGCGCGCACATTCGCCCCAACCGCTCTTGCCGTCCTCGACCGAACCGTCGCTCGAATCGTGCAGCGGCGCTCGCGCCGTCTCGCCGGTCTTCCATCCCGGGACGTCGTGGCAGGTGATGCACGCGAGGTACTCGTGCTTGCTCTTGCCGTCCTTGAACGGGAAGTCGCGGTCGACGAGCCCGATCGCATCAGGGTCCGAGATGTGGCACGTTCCGCACGAGCCCGCGCCCTCTCGGGCGATCGCCGCGTAGGCGGCTTCGTTGGCGACGCCGTCGCGTCGCGCCGCTCCGGGCTGGAGGAACCGGTAGTGGTCGGCGTGCGAGAACGCGCCCAGCGACCACAGCGGCCGCACGACCTTCTGGGTGCTGGGCGCCGCCTTCGCGGCGGTGCCCTGCGCGTCGGCCTGGTGGCAGCTGCCGCAGTTGGTCTGCTTGATCGCGCCGGTACCAACCTCCGCGGCCGCAGCGCGCGGAATGTCCGCGTGGCATTCCGCGCAGGCGATGCCGCCGTGGTCGTAGTGGTCGAAGTCGCCGCCGACGGGCAGTTCGGGGTTGTTGATGCCGCCGGTCGGGCCCGCGAACACCTTCGCCAGCGTCTCGACGTACTGCGCAAACTGCGCGGGCTGCGGCGGCGTGAACGGCCGCGCGACCGGATGCTGCGGATCCTGCGTCGCGGGCATGCGGAACCAGCGCATCGCCTTCAGTTCGGCGAAGTCGTTCTTGGCGACCTGGGACGGCTCGTGGCACCGCGCGCACTGGCCCGCACCGGTGACGATGTCGAAGTCGGAGACCTTGACCAGGTTCACCGGCAGGTGGCACTCACGGCACTCGAGCATGTCGTGCGTGTGGTGCCGGAACGCGTCGCGCGTCGCGGTCGCGTAGCGGCCCAGGTCCTGCTCCCATCCCTCGGCGTACTGCTTGCCGAGGTTGCCGGGCAGGTGGCACGCGTCGCACTCGCGCTGCGGCGCCGAGACCGCGTTCTGCGCGTCGAAACGATGGCAGCCGCGGCAGTCGCGCCACACCTCGTCGGCCTGCAGGTTGAACCAGACCTGACCCACGTGCTGCGCGTGGCTGAACTTCTTCACCGCCGGGTCCTGCGGCTCCGGAGCGCCCAGCGTCGCCACCACGGTCGCCGAGGACCAGACGACCGCGAGCAGCAGCAGCGCCGGGACGTTCACGTCACTCCGCCTTGCCGAGCGGTTGGATCTTCACCGGCCCCTTCACGCGCGCCTGGCACGCGAGGCGGCACTTGCCCTCGTCGAAGCGGCTGCCGAAGTACTTCTTCGACTTCTTCGCCATCGTGTTCTTCTCCTTGGTCGTCGCCTCGCTGAGGGACGCCATGCCGTCGAGCACGACGACGCAGCACTTGCCGCACGTGCCGCCCGACTCGGTCGGTTCGGTGTCGCTCCAGCACTCCCACTGCGTCTGGCAGACGCCGTCGATGCTGTCGGCGTCGCTGCTGGCGCGGCCGTTCTCGGCCAGCGCGCTCGCCATCGGCAGCTCGGGGTTGGCGGCGATCGTCGCCCCGTCGGCGAACGTGACG
>CALFZH010000043.1:0-149873 GCA_937952215.1 uncultured bacterium | reverse complement strand
GGATACCGGTTCGCGGCCGGATCGGGCCCAAGCGCGGCCGCCCGGGCTCCTGTTCGCCGGGCGCACGGGGCCGATGGCGTCGGCGGTCCCATCGCCGCGTGGCTGCGCCGCCGCGGGGCGTGTGCGTGCGATCGGTCCAGCACGGTGCCGCGGGCCCTGTTTGTCTCGCGCGGGCGACACCGTTCGTGCCGGCCGCGCCGTCGCATGGCACGATCCGAGCATGCGGTTCCTGGCGAAGATCTTCCTGCGCGGCCTCGCCGCGATCCTGCCCCTGGCTCTGACCGGCTGGCTGGTCTACGCCGCGGTCGCGACTGTCGAAACGCTGCTGCGCAACCTGGTGGTGCCGTTCCTGCCGGAGGGGAGCTACCGGGCGGGGATGGGGTTCCTGCTGTCGATCCCGCTGGTGCTGGTTGCCGGGCTGCTCATGTACTCGTTCGTGGTCCGGCGGGTCTACCGGCGGATCACGGCGCTGCTCGAACGGATCCCCGTGGTGAAGTCGGTCTACGGGATGATCCTCGACGTGGTGCGGCTGTTCGGCAGCGCCGAGGAACGGCCGTTCCGCAAGGTCGTGCTGGTGACGCTGAAGGGTGGCTTCGAGCAGCTCGGGTTCCTCACGCGCGACGACTTCCGCGACCTGCCCGAGTTCGGCACCGGCAAGGTCGCCGTCTACCTGCCGATGAGCTACCAACTGGGCGGGTTCACGGTCGTGGTCGCCAAGGAGCACGTGCGGGAGATCGCGATGTCGGTCGAGGACGCGCTGCGCTTCTGCGTGACCGCGGGCGTGGCGCAGAAGGCCGAAGTCGCGTGAGGGCCTCGCCCGCTCGGCGCGCCCCCGATCGAGACTGATCCCTTGGTTGTGCTCTGCAGGTCAGGGGCCGGTCGTGCCGCGACGCGATCGCGAGGTCTCGTGCCACCCCGCCCGGTGGATCCGGTCTTGGATGCGTCGCACGCTGGCGACGCACCGCCGGTGGCGGCCGCCGGGACCCCATTCCCGCCGGTTCGTTCGCCCGAGCACAGCCAAGAGATCAGTCGCCGCTGACCCCTTGACGGGCGCGCGCGACGCGTAGGATGCCCCGCCGATGCTGCGGCACCACGGCGCGTTCCTGTTCCCGGCCCTGCTCGCCCCCGTCCTCGCCCAGGACCAAGGTCCGTACGCGCAGGACTACGGCCCCGCGATGACGACGACCTTCGAGGGTGGCGGCCTCACCGGCACGACGCACAAGGGCCTCGTCGTCCGACTCGGTGACCAGGGCGCGGTCGCCTTCGACACCGAACTGCTGCGCCTCGCGGCGGGTTGGACCGACGGCTGGCTGCGGCTGCGCGGCACCGCCTACGACGGTTCGCATGGCCCGATGCCGTCGTTGCGCGGCAAGAAGGTCTTCGAGACCCGCCAGGGTCCGGGGTGGGCGAAGGACGGCGACTTCGCCGACCCGCGCGCGATCCCGCACGGCCCGCTGCCGCGCGAGTGGGGGCAGTACCGCGGCATGTGGCTGCACGGCGATGGCGTGATCGTCGGCTACCGCGTCGGCGACATGGACGTGCGCGAGGCGTACGCCGCCGGCAAGGAACGCACGCTGTCGCGCACGCTCGAACTCGGCCCGAGCAAGAACGCGCAGACGATGGTCGTGCTCGACGGTCCCGATGGCGCGGGCGCCGGTTCGGCCGAGATCGGCGGCCCGCAGCGGCTGGCGATGCTGCAGTGGCAGCCGAAGGCGCCCGGCCTCGTCGAACTCGGCGCGGCGACCGGGGCCTGGGACTCGTTCGCGTTCGGGGGACCCGCGAAGGGCGACTACCTCGACGCGAGCAGCGGCACGGGTGCTTCGATCACGTTCGTGCCGGGCTTCGCGACGCCGCACGACCAGAAGGCCGGCGAGCAGGCCCTGCCGAAGCTCGCCGACGGCGAGGCAGCGGCGAACGCCGACGACTGGCAGCGCAGCGTCTGGTTCGACAAGCACAGGGTCGGCGACCAGGACAGCGACGACGGCCGGTTCCTCGTCGACCTGCGCGGCAGCGTCGAGGTCCACCGCGTGCAGACGTTCACCTGGCACTCCGGCTATCGCAGCGTGCAGCAGTACGACCTGTACGGCAGCGACGCCGAGACGGCGCCCGACGCGGCGGCGGCCGATCCGGTCGCTGCTGGCTGGACGAAGATCGCGAGCGTCGACTCGCGGCGGCTCGGCGAAGGCGACAAGCACGGCGTTGCGGTTGCGAAGGAAGCCGGTCTCGGCAAGCAACGTCGTCTGTTGTTCGTCGTCGCCAGCGGCAGCGCGTTCTTCAGCGAAGTCGACGTCTATGCCGACCGCTTCCGCGCCGCGGTCGACGTGCTCGGTCGCGCGCGCAGCAACCTCGTGGTCGCGCTGCACGGCGACGCAGCCGCCGAGCTCGTCGTCGAGGGCAGCCGCATCCTGATGCGCGTGCCGCCGCACGAACAGACGCTACGGGTGCGGCTGGTGCACGCCGCGGGCGACGAGAAGGCGCTGCAGGGCGCGATGCCGGCGCTGACCGCGGACGACGCGGTGGCCGCGCTGCCCAACAAGCCGGGCAAGGCGCGCTGGGGCGCGCCGGTCGTCACCAAGGGCGAGCGTGCGGCCGACGACGGCCCGCTCGCCGTCGACACGATCACGATCCCGTTCGACAACCCGTTCCGCTCGCGCATGCGCACCGGTGCGTTCGACTTCTTCAAGGACGGCCGCGCCGCGGTGTCGACGTGGAACGGCGACGTGTGGGTCGTGTCGGGCATCGACGACGACCTCGACCGGCTCGAATGGCGGCGCTTCGCGACCGGCCTGTTCGATCCGCTCGGTCTGCGCATCGTCGACGACGTCGTGTACGTGCACGGTCGCGACGGCATCACCCGGCTGCACGACGAGAACGGCGACGGCGAGGCCGACTTCTACGAGTGCTTCAACAACCAGGTGTTGATCACCCCGGCCTTCCACGAGTTCGCGTTCGATCTGCAGACCGACGCCGAGGGCAACTTCTATCTGAGCAAGGGCGCGCCGGTGAACCCGGGCGGCCGCGGCTTCATGAAGATCGTGCCGCATCACGGCACGATCCTGCGGGTGAGTCGCGACGGCTCGCGCATCGAGACGATCGCGACCGGCATGCGGGCGCCCAACGGCATCGGCGTCTCGCCGAGCGGCGTCGTGACGTCGGGCGACAACGAGGGCACGTTCATGCCGCGCTGCCGCCTCAACTGGATCGAGAAGCCCGGCTACTACGCCGGCGTGAAGGACACCGCGCACCGTTCGCCGGTGCCCGACCAGCCCGACCTGCCGCTGTGCTGGATGCCGATGGAGGTCGACAACAGCAGCGGCGGGCAGGTTTGGGTGACCGGGGCGGGCTGGCCCGATCTCGCCGGGCGGCTGCTGCACTTCTCGTACGGAACGTGCTCCACGTACCTCGTGCTCGACGAAGTCGTCGACGGCGTGCGCCAGGGCGGGGTCGTGCGCCTGCCGGCGAACTACTCGTCGAGCTGCATGCGCGGCCGCTTCTCGCCCGTCGATGGCCAGCTCTACGTGATCGGTCTGCAGGGCTGGCAGACCAGCGCGGCGCGCGAAGGCGGCTTCCACCGCGTGCGCCGGACCACGGCCCCGCTCGGCCTGCCGATCGCACTGCGCACCTGCGAGCAGGGCGTCTACCTGACGTTCGCCGAGCCGCTCGACCCGGCGACCGCGGCGGACGCCGAGAACTACGGGATCGAGATCTGGAACTACGTCTACTCGCCCAACTACGGCTCGCCCGAGGTGTCGCTGCTGCACCCCGAACGCAAGGTCGAGCAGGGCAAGCCGAACCGCGATGCGTTGCCGGTGACTGCCGCGAAGCTCTCGCCCGACGGGCGCACGGTGTTCCTCGCGATCGACGGCATGCGCGTCGTGCACCAGTACAAGGTGACGTGGAACGTCGATGCCGCCGATGGCGGCGTGCGCAAGGGCGAACTGCACGGCTCGATCCACGCGCTCGGCAAGGACCCGGGCTTCCCCGCGGGACGCTGACGATGGCGCGTCCGCTCGTCGTGGTGGTGTGCACCTGGCTCGCCGCAGCCCTGGCGATGTCGGCGGGTCGGCGCGAGGCGGCGCCGCAGGGCGCGCGCGCGCCGGGCGCGAAGGTCACGTTCGAACGGCTCGGCGGCGACGGTTCCGCGCCGAAGCAGAGCCAGCGCGCGCGGCTGTTGTCGCTCGCGGTCGAGCGGAACGAGACGGCCACGCCGTTCGTCGAGCCGGGCATGTTCCGCGCGACCTACACGACGACGATCGGCCTGCCGGCGCGCGATCGGTTCCGGTTCCGCGTCGAGGGTCGCGGCACCGTCAAGCTGACCGTGAACGGCGAGCCAGCGCTCGACGGCGCGCTGCGACCCGGCAAGCCGCTCGAGACCGCCGAACCGTTCCGGCTCAAGAAGGGCGACAACGAGCTGCAGTTGGTGTTCGACAGCCAGGCGCTCGGCGACGGGCAGTTCCGGCTGTACTGGGCCGGCAGCGATCACGGCTTCGAGCCGATCCCGCCCGAGCGGCTGTCGTTCGCGGCCGACGACGCCGACGTGCTCGCTGGCGAGCAGCGTCGACACGGCATGCAGCTGTTCGCGGAGCGCCGCTGCGCGCGCTGCCACGACTTCGAGCAGAAGCGCATCGGCGAGTCGGCGTTCGCCGAGCTCGACGACTCCGGCCCGGACCTGCGTAGCGCCGGCGCGCGGCTGCACCGCGATTGGATCGCGAAGTGGCTGCAGGACCCGCGGCAGTTCCGCCCGGACGCGACGATGCCGGCGATGGCGTTGTCCGACGACGAGTGCGGGGATCTCGCCGCCTGGCTCGCGAGTCTCGGCGGTGCCCCGGCGCCGGCGACGTTGCCCACGGACGCGAAGGAGCGCGGCAAGACGCGCTTCCGCGAACTCGGGTGCGTCGCCTGCCATGTCGAACCGGACGCCGGCAACGACGAGCCGGCCAGCGACCGCATCGCGCTCGCGTTCGTGCCGCAGAAGTGGCAGCCGATGGCGCTCGTCGAGTACCTGCGCGAGCCGGCCCGCAACCATCCCGGCGTGCGCATGCCCGACCTGAAGCTGGCGCCTGCCGACGCCGAGATCCTCGCCGGCTACTTGCTGGCGGCGGGGACCACGACCAGCCTGCCGAAGAGCGGCGGCGACGCGGCGCGCGGCAAGCGGCTGGCGCAGAAGCACGGCTGTGCGTTGTGCCACGGGCTCGACGTCGAACTCAGCGAGCGGCAGTGGCCGCGCTTGCGCAATGCCAAGCCCGACCGAGGCTGTCTCGGCGAGAGCCCGGATGGGCGCGCGCCCGACCACGGCTTCGACGCGGACGAGCGCCAGGCGCTGCGTTCGTTCCTCGCCTTCGCCGAGGACGCGCCGTTCCGCCGAGCGCCGCTCGACTACCTGCAGCGACACCTCACGGCCGATCGCTGCACCGCGTGCCATGCCCTCGACGGGCGACCGTCGGGATGGGCGACCTGGGCCGAACGCCAGAACGCTGCCGCTCCGCTGCCGAAGACGCAGGATCCGATCGCGCAGGGCGTGCCGGCGCTGACCTGGGTCGGCGGCAAGCTGCAGCCGTCGTGGATCGAGCGCTTCGTGCTCGGCGAGGGGAAGTCGCCGCGCCCGTGGCTGACGGCGCGCATGCCGGCGTTCCACCGCCGTGGCGGCGCGCTCGCCCAGGGTCTCGTGCGCGAACACGGCTACGGACCGCAGGACGAACCGCCGGCGGCCGGCGACGCGCAGTTGTCCTTGCACGGCGAGCGCCTGCTGGCGCAGGGCACCGGCTTTGGCTGCGTGCAGTGCCACGCGGTTGGCGACCAGCCGGCGACGCAGGTGTTCGAGCGCGAGGGCATCGAGCTGCTGACGGCGCGTGCGCGTCTGCGTCATGAGTACTACACGCGGTGGCTCGCCGACCCGCCGCGACTCGATCCCGACTCGCGCATGCCGAAGTACGCCGATGCCAAGGGCAAGACCGCCTTCACCGAGGTGCTCGGTGGCGACGCTGCGCGGCAGTTCGAGGCGATCTGGCAGTACCTCGGCGGCCGGCTGCCGCGGCGATGAGCGGCGGCCCGCAGCCGGCGCGCACGGTGCCTGCGGTCGCGGCCGGCATCCCGCCGTGTCCGCCTTGGATCGACCTGCGGCTCGACGGCAACCAAGGGCGAGCGCCCGGGGCTGCGTTCGTCGCCCGACTCGCGACCGACGGCGAACTGCTGCGGCGCTACCCGCTCGATCGTTCGCTCGAACGAACCCTCGCGGCGCGGCACGGCGTCGCTGCGGCGAACGTCTTCGTCGGGGCGGGCGCCGACGACGTGCTCGATCGGCTCTGTCGCGTGGTGCTCGAGCCCGGGCGCCGCGCGATCGTGCCGGCGCCGACGTTCGAGATGCTGCCGCGCTACGTCGTGATGGCGGGCGGCGAACTGGTGGCGCCCGAGTGGCGGCGCGGCGCCTGGCCGCGCGAGCAGGTGCTCGCGGCGATCACGCCGGCGACGGCGCTGATCGCGATCGTCTCGCCGAACAACCCGACCGGCCTCGTCGCCACCGGCGACGACGTGCGCGCGGTGGTCGCCGCCGCTCCGCACGCGATCGTGCTCGTCGATGCCGCCTACGCCGAGTTCGGCGGCGAGGACCTGACCGCGGCGGCGCTGCCGCACGCCAACGTGGTGGTCGTGCGCACGTTCAGCAAGGCGTTCGGGCTGGCGGGTCTGCGCGTCGGTTACGCGCTGGCCCCCGAGCGCGTCGTCGGCTGGTTGCGCAGCATCGGCAGTCCGTTCACCGCCGGCACGTTGGCGCGGCGCGCGGCCGAACTGCGGCTCGGTGACGAACGTGGCGAGGTCGCCGACTACGTGCGCGCGGTCGTGGCGGAACGACGCGAGCTCGAAACCCTGCTGGCCGCGCGCGGCTTCGCCGTCTTGCCGTCCGCCGGCAACTTCGTGTTCGTCGCCGGCGGCGAGGTCGCCTGGCTCGCGGCAGCGCTCGCTGGTCTCGGCATCGCCGTGCGGGTGTTCGCCGATGCCTCGGCAGGGGCGCTGCGCATCACGGTGCCCGGGGAGCCGGCGGTGTTCGCGAGGTTGTGCGCGGGCGTGCAGGCGGCGATGGCTCCGCAGGCGCTCGTGCTGGACCTCGATGGTGTGCTCGCCGACGTCGAGGGGCGGACCGCGCTCGCGCGGCCGGAGGTCGTGGCGGCACTCACGGCCCGAGTGCCGCTCGCCGTCGTCACCGGGTGCCCGCGGCGCCTGGCCGAGTCGGTGCTCGCGCGCCACGGCTTCGCTCCGTTCGTGCGTGCCTTGGTCGCGGCCGAGGATGCGCCGGGCAAGCCGGACCCCGCACCCGTGCGCCTGGCACTGCAGCGCTTGGGCGTGCAGCGCGCGTGGTTGGTCGGCGACAACGACGGCGATCTGGTGGCGGCGCGCGCCGCCGGCGTCGTGCCGATCGGGTGCGCGGCGAGTGACGCCCGGGCCGACCATCTGCGTGCCGCCGGGGCCGCGTGCGTCGTCGCGTCGCTCGCCGAGCTGCCGGCGCGACTCGCGGTCCGAGCGTGAGCCCGTGGTAGGCTCGCAGCCAATGAACGACGCGCCTCGATCCGTTCGCCGCCGACCGTCGTGGCGGTTGCGGGTGGGCTTGCTGGCGGCTGCCGTGATCGTGCCGCTCGGCCTCGCCGAACTGGCGGTGCGGGCCGTTCCGCGGCTGCTGCCGACCTGGTTCCGGCAGCGGTTCCCGCCCAACGGCATCGAGTTCGATCGCCCCGGGATCCTCGACCAGACGCCGATCACCGGCATGCCGTTGCCGTACGGCGTCGATCCCTACGACGGGCCGCCGCCGCACGACCTCGTCGACTTCGGCGTCGCGGTCCGCGCCGACGCCGAAGTGGATCGGCGCGACGTGCCGCGCCTGGTGCTGCCCGCGGATCACGATGGCCTGCCGAACGTCACGCGCCCGGAGCGCCCGGACATCGTGCTGGTCGGCGATTCGTTCACCGTGTTCGCGGCCCAGCTCGAGCCGCCCGGTCTGCAACGGACCCTCGCCGAGCGCCTGGAGGCCAAGGTCCTCAACGTCGCGATCAGCGGCATCGGCCCGGTTCACGAACTCGACCTGATGCGGCGCGTCGGCCTGCCGGCGCGACCGCGCCTCGTTGTCTGGATGTTCTTCGGTGGCAACGACCTGCTCGACGCGTTGTGGTCGGCGGTGCAGCGCGCCCAGGGCCACCAGACGTGGGGGCAACTGTTCGCCGACCGTCGCCCGCCGACGTTGTGGGTGCCAAGCCTCCTGCTCGCGCTCGCAGGTTCGGGGGCGCGGCCACGCCTCGCGACCGAAGCGCTGCCCGGCCTGCCGTTGCAGAGCGATCCGACGCGGCGGCTGTGGTTCTACCCCGACACCGTGCGCCAGTGCGCGCAGCCCCAGGCGACGGTGGTCGGCAACGACGGGTGGCTGAACGTGCAGGCCGTGCTGCGGTCCGCGAAGGCGGACTGCGCCGAGGCCGGGTGCCGGCTGCTCGTCGTCTACCTGCCGAGCAAGGAGCAGATCTGGTTGCCGCGTGTGGTGCCGGACGCTGCCCTGCTCCGCCGTTTCGCCGAGCAGGCGGTGTTGAAGGCCGCGCCGGTGCCGGCCGACGACGCGACGTTGCTCGCCGATCTGCTCGGCAACCGCGGCGTGCTCGAGCAGTCGCTCGCGGCGTTCTGCGCCGCCGAGGGCGTCGACTACTGGTCGGCGACGCCCGCCGTCGACGCGTTCGCCGACTCCGGGCGGGTCGGCTACTACGCCTGCGACTCGCACTGGCGCGGCGACCTGCAGGCGGAAGTCGCCGCCGCGCTCGCCGCACACCTGCGGGCGAACGACCTGCTCGGCAAGTGACCCGGGGTTCCACCTCGCTGCCGCTCGGGCACCCGCGAGCCATGGAACGCAACGGCCCGTGTCGCGCGGGCGCGCGGCACGGGCCGTTCGTTCTCGTGGTGCGCTCGGCGCACCGACGCCCGATCAGGGCGTCTGCGTGAACATGTTCACGTGCGGGTTCGACAGCACGTAGTCCGTCAACGCCGCGTCCAGCGTCAGGACCTGCGTGTAGAAGAACGAGCCGATCGCCGACGGCACCAGGGGAGCGGTGAAGCCGATCACGAAGCTGCCGGCGGCGTTGGTCGCGCCGTGGAGCACCGCGATCGCGCCACCGACCTGCATCGGCGCCACGCCGGGCAACGGCACCGGCGTGGGGCCGGGCGCGTCGCCGATCGCGAGCGCGAACGGGCGGGCGCTGCTCGGCGTGAGGATCGTGATCGTGATCGGCGTGCCCTGCGCGGCCTGTTCGGGCAGCATCGTGTAGTCGCAGCCCGCGGCCACCGGCAGCGACTCGACCAGTTCGACGTCGTCGATGTTCCAGCCGCCGAGGTTCGTGGTGCCGTTGGACTTGAGCCGCCACTGCAACTGGACGACCGGGTTGTTGTCGGCGCTCGGCAGCGGGATCTCTACGTTCACCCAGGCCGTGTCGACCAGGTTGGTCGTCGGGTTGATCCAGACCTGCGCGCCGTTCACGAGGATCGTCGCCTGGTCGGATGCGCTGCCTTGCACGGTGAGCCAGCGCTTGAAGCGCAGCTTCACGCCGACTCTCCCGGTGCAATCGATGATGGGGGACTGCAGGAAGTTCTCCACATTAGGCATGTAGGAGCCGTTCCAGGCCTGGCCGCCGATCGTGTTGCCGAGGTCGTTGCCGTAGCAGTTCGGGGCCGACGCAGCGTTCTGCGGATCAGCCCAGGCGATACCACCCGACGTTCCCGACTTGCCGGCCGGATCGCCGACCTGCCAGTCGTTCTGCGTGAGCAACTGGACGCTGGTCCAGCCGGCGGAGCCGCTGTCGAAGTTCTCGAGGAAGAACGACGACGTCGTGCCATCCACGGAGTAGGCGATCTCGCCGCTGGCCGGGAAGCGCGTGATCGGACCGGTGCTGTGCACGGCCTCGATGTGGTAGCTGACGCCGCCGACCGACAAGCCCGGCAGCAGGGCGGTGTAGCCGTTGGCGGCGCCGTTCGGGTGCATGTTGCGCACGACGGTGCCGCTGCCGGCGTTGAAGTGCAGCCGCACCTGCGTGTAGGAGCCGGTGGTGGGGGTCACGGTCGCGTCGACGCGGCGCGGCGTCAGCCGCTGGTTGGTCGAACCGAGTGCCGTGTGCGTGATCGTGCCGAGCACGATCGCCGGATACGGGATCAGCTTGTCGTTCGCTGCGCCTTCGAGGTGCACGTAGTTGGGCGTGCCGTTGAGCAGGTTGCCGTCGTTGTCGTCGGCGATGAACACCTCACGCACCGCATCGACGCGCGTCGTCGCGTTGGCGACGATCGAGCTGATCACGATGTCGTTGCTGATCGCGATCGCCGTCGGCGTGCCGAACGCGGTGCGCAGGCGTTCGCGCAGCTTCCACGCGAATCCCATCCACACCTGGCCCGCCCCGTGCGGCGAGGTCGTCGAGTAGGGGTAGTTGTTCGTGTTGTTGCCGTTGCGGATGCCGACGCCAGCGGTCTGGAAGCCGCTGCCGAGGATCGGGCTGTCGACGAGGTAGAGGCCGATGATGTCACCCCAGCCCTCGCTGAGGCCCTCGGCGTTGGTGTTCGAGATGCCGCCGTAGCGGTCGTCGATGCCGTGGCCCCACTCGTGCGCGACGACGGTCGAGAACGCCGTGTTCGAGCACCCGCCGCCGGCCGAATAGAAGTTGATCGTGTTGCCCGTGTAGTAGGCGTTGCACGTGCTGGCGATGTTCACCGTCACGCCGATGTTGCTCGCCGTCGCGAGCTGGGCCGAGTTGCCGAGGATGCTGCGGCAGAACTCGTTCGTGCGATCGACCCAGTAACTGGTCGTCGGGTGCGCGCCCTCGTTCGTCGTCGCGGCCGCGGTCAGCAGCTGGATCGTGGTCGGCACGCCGGGATTGACCGTCACCAAGGCGCTCGGCGGGTTGGCGCCCGAGATCGGGTTGTGGTGGCGGCCGTCGAGTGCGCCGACCGAGATGTTCACCGGTGCGGCGATGTCGATCGTGAACTCGCCGTTCAGGTTGGTGGTCACGTTGCCGACACCCGGCACGTTGAGCACGACACCCGGCAGCGGCGTGTTGACCAGCGGGTCGAAGGCGTCGTTCCCGGTGCGCGTCCACGACATCAGGGTCACCGTCGTCGGCACCGGCGGTGCCGCGGCTGCCTTGACCGCTGCCGCCGAACGCGATGCATGAGTCGTGTAAGTGCAGGCGATCAGGCCGCATTCGTGCCGGTCGCTCTGCCAGTGGCGCACGGCGCCCGTCTTGGCGTCGATCCGGTAACGGCCGATGGGGCCGTTGCCCTGCGCGTCGACGTTGCTGATCGCAACTTCCCAGCACAGGAACACCGGCGCGGCTTCGGTCGCGTGCGTGTCGCCCCAGATCACGAGACGCGGCCGGGCGACGGGTGCGGGTTGCGGCACGCCGGTCGGCAGCGCCTCGAGCGCCTGCCAGGCGGCGGCGACCGCGACGTCCTCGGCGATCGCCGGGGTGATGTCGAAGTTCGCCGGGATCGGCCAGGCGCGGCTGCCGAACATCGCGACGACGCCGCTCATGTTGATGCGCACGTCGGCGCGGCCTTCGATCACCTCGATGCCGCGGAAGAACTGGTCGAACGTGAACGACCACGAGCGGCCCATGCGGGCGCCGATGATCTCGCGGAACTCGGAGGTGCCCAGCCCGAGCAGCTCACCGCGCTGCGTGAGCAGCTGGTTCGCTTCGACGCGCGCGCGTTCGAGCGAGTTGCGCCACCCGGCGATCGGCAGGCCCGTGCCGTAGATCGCGCTCGGGGTGTCGGTCGCGGCGTGCCACTGCACGACCCAGTCGCCGCCGGCTTCGGCGCGGAACTTCTCGTAGGCGGTCTTGGTGGTGGACTGGCTGAGGGGATCCTGGGCGGGAACGAGTGCAGCAAGACTGGCTGCGATCGTGAGCATTCGCATGGGGTCGGGTTCCTCGGGCGGCGCGGATTGTTGGCGCCGCTGGTTTGTCGCGGGGGCACGCGACCAGTGACGAGGGCAGGCGCGCAGAAGTATGGCCCGGGAACTCGGTCCGTCAACGAGCCCCCGCCCCGGTCGCAGCGTCCCGGCCATGGCATCGGCGCATGCTGCCTGCCGCAACGTCGCTGGCGCGAAATCCCTGCACCCTCGGGCGCTCGTGGTGGATTCTGGCGACGTGGACGGCCTGCGCCTGGTTTCGACCGACGACGTGACCCGCCTCGTGCAGACGCACCAGGCCGAGGTCTGGCGGTACGTGCGCTTCCTCGGAGCGTCGGCCGAACTGGCCGACGACCTGACCCAGGACGCCTTCCTGCAGTTGCTGCGCGCGCCGTTCGTGGAGCGTTCGCACCAGGAGACGGTCGGCTGGCTCCGGCGCGTGGTCCGCAACCTGTACGTGAAGTCGTTCCGGCGGCCGCCGTTCGCCGTCGCCGAGCTCGACGCGATCGAGTCGACGTGGGACGCGTTCGCCGGCGACGACGGCGGCGCCGAGGGCCTCGAGCACCTGCGGGCGTGCGTCGAGCAACTCACCGGGCGGGCGCGCGACGCGGTCCGCCTGCACTACCACGAACGCCATTCGCGGCACGCGATCGGCGAGCAGCTCGGCATCGGCGAAGACGGCGTGAAGTCGCTGCTGCGCCGCACGCGTGCGTTGTTGCGCGAGTGCGTCGAGCGCCGCCGTCGGGAGGGCGCATGAACGACCACGACGATCGCCTGGTCGATGTCGCGCTGCAGGAACTGCACGGCAGCCGGCCTCCGGACCTGTCGGCGCGGGTGCTGCTCGCACTGCAGGAGCGTGGTGCTGGGCCGTTGCCGCGCCTGCTGCCGCGGCCGGGGCGGGCGTGGCCGTTCGCGGCGCTGTGGCTGGCGGCGCTGCTGCTCGGCGCGGGCGTGGCGGTCGTCGTCCGGGCGTTGGACAGCGCGCCGTCGTCGTCGTCGCACGAAGTCGCGGCGCTGGTCGTCCAGGTTCTCGCCGGCGAGGTCGAAGCCGTGGCGCCGGGTGGCGAGCGCGCGTTCCGCGCCACGCCCGACGCTGCGCCGATGGCCTTCGCCGCCGCGCGTGGACACCGCCTGCGGTCGGCACCCGCGAGTTCGTTCCAGTTGGCGCCGTTCGGCCACCTGGTCGTCACCGCACAAACCGAATTGGAGGTACGGGCAATGGAATGGTCGGTACGCAGCGGCGTCGTCGCCGCATCGTCGTTGACGTTGGCGGTCGTCGCCGGCGTCGTCACCTGGCACACGCTGACCGATACCGGCACCGCCAGCGCCGGCGAGACCGTGCGGCTGCAGGCCGAGGACGGGTCGTCGGCACTGGCGCTGGAGAACGCGCGCCTGCGGCAACGGCTCGGCGAACTCGAGCGCGAGCAGGAGCTGCGCGCGCAGGAGGCGTCACGCGCACCCGTGGAGCCGCCGCCCCCGCCGCCGCCGGTCGCCGCGGCGACGAACGAAGATCCGCCGAGCACGGCGACGCCGGCGACCGGCACGATCACGTTCACCGACCCGCAGTTCGCGGAGGCCTTGGCGAAGATCGACTGGACCAAGCTCGGTGTCGACACCAACGAACTGGCGCCGTTGCTGGTCGAGCTCGGCGAGCAGATGGCCGCGGAGGGCGCGGAGCTGCCGATGGCCCTGGTGATCAAGGTGCAGGAGGCCAACCAGCGGCTCGTGGCGCAGGTGCCCGCGATCCTCGAGTCGGGTCTGCCCGGCTTCGGGCCGAACGGCAGCTACACGCATCCGCTGGTGACCGCCAACACCCTCGCGAGCGCGCTGCAGGCCGCCGGGCAGGCGCTGTCCGCCGACCAGCGGGCGAAGATCGAAGGGCTGGCGCGCACCTTCTCCGCCGAGAGCCGCGCGATCGCCGACGGCGCGCACGAGATCGAGCTCGAGGGCCTGCTCGCGGAGGTCGAGATGAAGGACCGGTTCTATCGTGAGATCGGCGGCGTGCTGGCTCCCGAGCAACACGGCACGATCTGGCGCGCCGGTTCGCAGGCGTACGAGGGCACGAACCTGTTCGACACCGGCGTGATGATGCGGGTGCACGCGCAGGCGGTGCCGGCGAAGGACCCGGCGGACTTCGCGCGCGTCGTCAGCGGCCGGCTCGCCGAACGGCTCGGTCTCGACGATGCGACGGCGGCCCAGGTGCGCTCCGTGCTCGCGCAGTCGGCTGGGGCCAGCGAGTTGTGGCGCGACCGGGCGTCGCCGATCGAAACGTCTGCGGTGCACTTCCTGAAGTCCGGGCGCTCGCAGACCGCGTTGCGCCACCAGCTCGAGTGGACGCGGCAGATCCTGCGGCAGGTGCCGTTGTCCGCCGAGCAGCGCAAGAAGCTCACGTCGATGGGCCAGGTGCTGGTGCCGCTGCCGCGGTGAACTGCGGGGTTCGCCCCGGGCGCCGGCGGAAATAGACTGCGCGCCCCGATGCGCGCCCTGTCGACGATTCTCGTTCTCGCCGCTCTGGCTCCAGCCCAGGTTCCCGATCCGGCGCCGGCGCCATCGCGGCCGTTCGCGCCGGGCGTGACCTACGACGCCGGCGTGCCGACGCTCGAGACGGTGCTCGGGCATGCGCCGGGCGCCGAGATCTCGACCCACGCCGACGTCGAGAAGTACCTGCAGGCGCTGGCCGCGGCGGCGCCCGACCGCGTGCAGCTGGTGCGGTACGGCACCAGCTGGCAGGGGCGAGGTCTCTGGTACGCGATCGTCGGCACACCGGCGAACCTGCGCCGCCTCGGCGCGATCCGCGACGGCATGCGCCGCCTCGCCGATCCGCGCGGTCTCGCCGACGACGAGGCCGAGCGTCTCGTGCGCGAGCTGCCGGCGGTCGGGTGGCTGGCCAACTGCGTGCATGGCGACGAGCCGTCCGGCACCGACGCGGCCCTGCAGGTGCTCTGGCACCTGTTGGCAGCGACCGACGATCCCGTGGCGCAGAAGGTGCTCGCGGAGTGCGTCGTGCTGATCGACCCGCTGCAGAATCCCGACGGCCGCGATCGCTTCGTGCACGGCACGCGCGGCGCCCGCGGCCGTTGGCCCGACGCGACGCCACTCGGCGCCGAACACAGCCAGCAGTGGCCCGGCGGCCGCGTGAACCACGCGTTGTTCGACATGAACCGCGACTGGTTCGCGATGACGCAGCCGGAGACGCAGGCGCGCGTGCGCGCGTTCCTCGAGTGGTGGCCGCTGGTCTACGTCGACCTGCACGAGATGGGCGGCAACTCGAGCTACTACTTCCCGCCGCCGGCCGCGCCCGTGCACGGCGAGATCACCGCCGGCCAGCGCGAGTGGCTGCAGCGTTACGGCCGCAACAACGCGCGTTGGTTCGACCGCTTCGGCTTCGACTACTTCACCCGCGAAGCCTACGACAGCTTCTATCCGGGCTACGGCGAGGGCTGGCCGACGTTCCACGGCAGCATCGGCATGACGTTCGAGATGGCGAGCGCGCGCGGGCTCGTCTTCCGCCGCCGCGACGACGGTCTGCTGCACTACCGCGACGGCGTGCACCGGCACTTCGTCGCGTCGATGGCGACGCTCGAGACGCTGGCCGAAGGACGCGAAGCGGCGCTGCGTTCGTTCCTGCAGCATCGGCGCGCCGGCGTCGCCCGCGGCGAGACCGGCGCGGTGAAGGCGTGGCTGTTCCCGCCGCGCGGCGACCGCACGCGCACGGCGCGGCTGATGAACCTGCTGTCGGCGCAGGGCATCGAAGTGCAGCGGGCGGACGACGAACTCGCGTGTGCCGCGCAGCCGCTGCTCGGCGGCGAGCCGCAGGCGACGACGTTCCCGGCCGGCACGTTCGTGGTGTCGGCGGCGCAACCGGCCAGCACGCTTGCAACCGTCCTGCTGCAGCCGCACCACGACCTGGATCCGGCGTTCGTCGCCGAGCAGAAGCGCCGCGAGAGTCGTCGCCGCGACACCGAGTTCTACGATCTGACCGCGTGGGCGCTGCCGCTGCTGTTCGGCGTCGAGGCCTGGACGACGGCGGAACCACCGCGCGGCGGACTGCGCGTGCTGCGCAGCGGCGATGCCGATGCCGGTGCGTTGCCGTTGCGTGCCGAGCCGCCGAAGGTCGCCTACGTCGTGGCGTGGGGGCAGAACGGCGCCGCGGCCCTGCTCGCCGAGCTGCTGCGCGGCGGCGTGAAGGCCCGCTGCATCGACAAGGCGTTCACGCTCGGCGGCATGCGGTGGCCCGCCGGGTCGTTCGTCGTGAGGGTGCACGACCAGCCGGCCGGTCTGCACGATCGCATGCGCGAACTGTCGGCCGCGCACGGCGTCACGCCGTTCTGCGCCGATTCGTCGTGGGTCGACGACGGTCCGAACTTCGGCACCAACGACGGCCTCGACCTGAAGGTGCCGCGCGTGGCGATGGCGTGGGATCGTCCGGTCAACGCCAACTCGGCGGGCTGGCTGCGCTTCCTGCTCGAGCAGCGCTACGGCGTGCCGGTCACGCCGTTGCGCACGCACGATCTCGCCCGCGTCGAGCTCGACCGGTTCACGGTGCTCGTGCTGCCGGAGAGCGGCAGCTACGCCGCGCAGCTCGGCAAGGCCGGCGCCGAGGCGATCAAGGGCTTCGTCGAACGTGGTGGCGTGCTGGTGACGCTCGGCTCGGCGTCGCGCTGGCTGACCGACAAGGAGGTCGGCTTGCTGGCGAGCGAAGCCGAGTCGCGGCAGAAGCCGAAGGGCGACGATGCGGGCAAGGACCAGCCCGCTGCCGCCGATCCGGCGCCGACCACCGAGAAGCCGGCCGAGAAGCCGGCCGAGAAACCGGCTGACAAGCCGTTCGACTACGAGGCGGCGATCCGGCCGGACAAGGAGTCGCCGCCGGCGACGCCCGGCGCGATCCTCGCGGTCGCGATCGATCCGGACCACTGGCTCGGCTTTGGCTACGCGGGCCGCGCCTCGGTCGTGCACGACAGCGCGCACATCCTGACGCCGGTCAAGCTCGACCGCGGCACCAACGTCGCGATCTACGAACCGGCCGAACGGCTGGTCCAGGCCGGCTTCGTCTGGGACGAGAGCCGCCGGCAGCTGCCGCAGAAGGCCTACCTGGTGCACCAGCCGCACGGGCGCGGGCACGTGGCCGCGTTCGCCGAGGATCCCAACGTGCGCGCGTTCGCCGACGGCCTCAACCTGCTGCTGCTCAACGCCGTGCTGCTCACGGCCGGGCGCTGATCGTTCAGCGCGCCAGGCGCGGCAGCAGCGGCGTGTTGCTCGGCGAGTAGTTGCTGAGGCCGTTCATCAGCTGCGAGATGACGCTCGCATCGAACTGGACCGTCGCGAAGTCGGTCGCGCCCTGCACCGTCATGTTGCCGGTGCAGATCACCGAGCCGCGGATCAACGACGGCGCCCGCATGGTGAAGTTGCCGTCGACGTAGAGCAGACCGGAGAAGTTCGAGTTGCTGTTGACGGCCAGCGTGCAGTGGCCCTTGACGACGACGATGGCATTGCCCATCAGCGGCTTCGCCGAGTCGAACTGCACGGTGCTGCCGGTTTCGATGACCACGAGACCGCCGGCAGGCATCGGGTTCGGGATTCCCGCCGCGGTGGTGGCGACCACCGTCGCGATCGACTTGAGCTGGTCGTAGCTCATCCCGAACACCGCCAGATAGCTGGCGTTGTAGTTGACCGCCGTCGCGAGGCGCGGCGTGCCGGTGACTCGGTTCTGGTTGTTCGGCCCGGTCGTCGGCGTGCCGCTGCTGGCCGGGTAGTAGATGCCCGCCCCAGCACCACCGATGATGCGACCGTTGGTGTTGATGTGGCAGTTGTTGCCGTCGCCGACGTTGACGGCGGCGTTGCCCGGCAGCCGGATCACGGCGCGGCGGCACTCGTTCGCCGCGACCTGCGACGCGATCACGCTGTTGGGCGCCTCGTTGAACGGCACGCTGTCGTCGACGCGGTTGTAGATGTAGCCGATGCTGCGCACGCGCCAGATCGTGCCGGGGGCGACGCCGGCACGTGACTGCGAGACGTCCTCGCACTGGTACTGCTGTCGCCAGGCCAGGCGGTCGGCGTCCGGGTCGGCGTCCCAGCGTTTCCAGACTTCGTAGCGGGCCCAGACCTTGCCGGTGATCTTGAACTCGCGGACGAGGCCGATGTCCGCGTCGAGCGTGTCGAGCACCGGCGGGATTGCCGCCGCGTTCAGTTGCGGTGCGAACGCGATCACTGGCTGCGACGTCTGCCGGCGCATCCAGCTCACCGCCTCCGCAAGGCCCGAACGCGCGACCTGCAGGGCCTGGCTCTTCGCGGCCCAGGCGGTGCGGTTCTTCTGGATGTGCGTCTTCAGCGTCAGCGTGCCGGTCACGGTGATGGCGCTGACGATCAGCGTGAACATCAGCGCCAGCACGAGGGCGAGCCCGCGCTCGCCTTCCCGGAGGACCACCGCCTTGGGTTCAGGAGTCATGGCGGATCGTTCGTTCGGCAGAACGGGTGGACCGCCTGAAGGCGACTGTCCCGTTTCTCGACAGCCGTCGCGGCACGTCCGCTGCGAAGGCGACGATGCAGCCATCGATCCGGGACGGCATGATGGCACGGCGTGAACGACGACCCGCCGGCTCCGAACCGTTCGCGAACCCTCGTCGGCGTGGCGGGCCTGTCGCTCGTCGTCGCCGTCGTCCTGCTCGTCGTCAAGTTCGGCGCCTACGTGCTGACGGGCTCGCAGGCGATCTTCAGCGACGCGCTCGAGTCGATCGTGAACGTCGTTGCCGCCGCGTTCGCCCTGGCGACGCTGACGTACGCGGAACGCCCGGCCGATCGCGACCATCCGTTCGGCCACGGCAAGGTCGAGTTCTTCTCGGCGGCGTTCGAAGGAGCGCTCGTGTTCGGCGCGGCCGGGGTGATCCTGTGGCAGGCGGCGGTCGCGTTCTTCGCCGAGGCGATGCCACAGCGCCTCGATCTCGGCCTCTTGCTGACGGCCGCCGCCGGCGCCGTCAACGGCGGGCTCGGCTGGTTCCTCGTGCGGTACGGGCGCCGTCACCGCTCGTTGGCGATCGAAGCCGACGGCCATCACGTGCTGACGGACTTCTGGACCAGCGTGGGGGTCGTCGTCGGGCTGCTGGCCGTGCACGCCACGGGGTGGTGGTGGATCGATCCCCTGGTGGCGGCGGTCATGGGCCTGCTGCTGCTCGGCACCGGATGGCGCCTGCTGCGCCGCGCCGCTGCCGGCCTGCTCGACGAGGAGGATCCTGCCCTGCTGCACGAGATCGTCGAGCGGCTCGGGCCGCTCGTGCGCGATGGCGTCGTCTCGGTGCACCACCTGCGGGCGATCCGTTCCGGTCGCGTGCGCCACGTCAGCGCGCACATCGTCGTGCCGGAGTTCTGGTCGGTCGAGCGGGCGCACGACGCGGTCGAGTCGCTGGCCGCGACCCTGCAGCGCGACCTCGGCGGCGACGCCGAGATCGACTTCCACACCGACCCGTGCCAGCGGGCGTGGTGCGCAGGCTGCGATCTCGACGCGTGCTCGGTGCGGCGGGCGCCGTTCACTGGACACCGGCCACTGACGATCGACGAAGCCGTCGCGCCCGACCCGCGCGCCCACGGACTGTGATCGCGCCGCCGGAGGCCGCTCAGCGGCGCAGCACGTCGGCGGGCAGCGGCGCGAACGGTTGGCCGGGCAGAGCCATCTTCAGCTCGAGGTCCGCGCCGCCGGTCCGGTTGAACCACACGACTTCGATCTGGTGCAGCCCGCTGGCCAGCGCGATAGCGCCCTGCTTCTCGAGGGGACCGTGCAGGCCGTCGTTGTCGACCACGAGCTGGCCGTCGATCCACAGCTTGCTGCCGTCGTCGCTGCGCAAGGCGAAGCGATGCAGTTCGTCGGCCGAGGCCACGAGGAAACCGCGGTAGACGTAGGCGACGTTCTCGCCGGCGCGCTGCAGCGGCCCGACCGAGAACACGACTTCGCGCGCCTTCGCGACGAGCCCGCCGCGGTCGTCGGGGATGCGCTGCCAGTCGACCGCGAAGTGCTCGCAGACGAGGCCCTGGTGCGGGGCCAGCGCCTTCACCGGCGGCAGCAGGTCGAGCTTCGTCAGCGTGCGCTCGACGACCGGACTGCGCCGCACGCCGCGCCAGAAGCTCGCGGCGCGCAATACGCAGCTCGCGTCGACGTGGACTGGTGCGGTCGCCACCGGCGACTCCGGACTCGGATCGCGCCCGTCGAGTGTGTAGCGCACTTCGACCTCCGGACTGCCGCTGCGCAGCACCACGTCGACGCCGTTCACGAACACGTTGGTCTCGGTGGTGATCGTGGGCGCGCGGAACACGATCGGTTCGCCGGTGAGCTCGAGCGCGACGATGCTCGCAACGGGATCGGGGGCCGTGGCCGGCACGGTGACGACGATCCCGGTGTCGTCCGCGCTGGTCGCAAGGCCGCTGTCGGGCTGGGCCAGCAGGTAGGAGCGGGCGATCGAGCTGCCCAGGCCCGGCACCACGAGCTTGCCGTCGGCGGGCCATTCGAACACGTGCAGGTAGAGCGTCGTCGAGGCAGAGCGCCGCTTCACCGTGCAGCGGCCCCACGGCAGCGCGTCGAACGGACTCGCCGTCGTGCCGTGGATCGCCTCGCCGTTCTTCTGCATCCACGCGCCGATCTGCGCCAGCCGTTCGACCGATTCCGGCGGGAACGTGCCGTCGGCGCGCGGGCCGATGTTGAGCAGGTAGTTGCCGCCCTTGCTGGCGATGTCGATCAGGTTGCGCAGCAGTTCGGCGGTCGACTTCCACCGCGTGTCGGCGGCGTTCCAGCCCCAGTGGCCGTTCATCGTCATGCACGACTCCCAGTCCTGGCCGGGCAGCCCGGTGGCGGGGATCTCCTGCTCGGGCGTGTGGAAGTCGCCGACGGCTTCGCTCGCCGACGAGAACCCGGCCATGCCGGCGCGGTGCACGTCGACGCGGTTGTTGACGATCATCCCGGGCGCCAGCTTGCGGCAGTGCTCGAACAGGCGCACCCCGCGTTCGTGGTTCCAGGTGTTCTCCCACTCGCCGTCGAACCACATCACCGCCGGCCGGTAGTTCGTGATCAACTCGCCGACCTGCGCGTGCAGGTAGCGTTCGAAGCGCTCGAAGTCGGCCCCGGTCGTCGCGCGGTCCGTCTCCCACGGCCGGCGCGGCAGGTAGTCCGGGTGGTGCCAGTCCATGATCGAGTGGTAGGTGCAAAACGCGATGCCGCGCTTCCTGCACGCGTCGGCGAGCTCGCGCAGGATGTCGCGGCGATGCGGCGTGCGGCCGACGTCCCATTCGGTGTGCGCGCTGTCCCACAGGCAGAAGCCGTCGTGGTGCTTGCTGGTGATCACGACGTACTTCATGCCCGCCTCGGCGGCCATCCGGGCCCAGGCCTCGGCGTCGAAGTCGCGCGGGTTCCAGTGCGGCTGGAACTCGGCGTAGATGTCGCGCGGGATGCGCGCGGTGTCGCGGATCCACTCGCCGTGGTCGTTGCGCTCGCGCCACTTGCCGGCCGGGATCGCGTAGAGCCCCCAGTGCAGGAACATGCCGAACCGGGCCTCGCGCCACCAATTCATCCGTTCGTCGTGCGAGGCCGGGGCCTGCGCCGTGTCGCGGGCGGCAGGCGGCGGCTGGGCCCCGCACGCGGCGAGCAACGCGGTTGCGGCGACCAGCGCGGTCGGGCGTGAACAGCGGCGGGAACGGAACGCGAGGTGGTTGGATGGCGTCATCGGACAGCGGTCGCAGCGTCGGCTAGACTGTCGCACGGAGGCGCGCCATGGTCGACAACCCGTACGAGCTGAAGGTCGCAAGTCCGCACGAAGCCGGCGTCCGCATGCGCGCTCTGCGCAGCGACAACTACACGCTGCCGCCGGCCGGCAGCGGCCATCATCACGATCGCCGTCACGCCGCGCGGCAGGGCCGCATCGCGACGTTGCTGGTGGTGCTGGTGGGGATCCTGCCCTTCGTGTGGTTCTTCGGCTGGTACCAAAGATGGTGGGGGCACTCCTGAGCCGCGACCCGCGTTCCGCCGAGGCCGGCACGCAGCAGCCGCCGATGGGGCCCCGGCCCGTGGCGCACGGGCGGGATCGACCGCCGGGTCCGACGCGTCGCTTCGACCGCCGTCACTTCGCGCGCATGGAGAGCGGCGGCGCGCTCGCGCTCGCGTTCCTCGTGCTGATCGCCCTGTGGACCCTCGGCGTCCTCACCGGCCTCCTCCCGGACATCTTCCGCTGGGAGCGCTGACCCTCGGGTCCGAGCGTTCGCCCGCACGCGAGTTGCCTGCGGTCCGCGCGCAGACTCACCGCGAGTTCGTCGCCAGCCAGGCGAGGAACCGCCGCTCGAGCGTGTCGGTCGCCGCGTCCTTCGCCGACAGCGGCAGGCCGTAGGTCGCTTCGCACATCGCGTCGAGCGTCGCGCCCGGCTTCTTGTCGAGGAACAGGCTCATCAGCTCGCGAAACCTGGCAAGGCTCGCCGCCTTGGTCTTGTCGCCGTGGTCCTGCAGCCAGTGCACGAAGCCAGCGCGGTAGGCGCGATGGAACTCGAGGTAGTCGTCGAGGAACTGGGCGGGCACTTCGTCGCGCGCCATCGCCGTCGCCCCGAGGAACGGCCCATCGACCACCTGGCGCTTGCTCTCGTCCTTGGCGTCGCGCATCAGGAAGTGGCCGAGCCGGTCCTTGCTGTCCTTCGCTGCGTGTTCGCCCGCGGTTTGCGCCTGCCGCAGCGGCCGGGTGAACCAGTCCTGGCCCTGCGAGAGGCGCCAGGCGCTGTCGGCGTTGACCATCTCCATGGCACCGCCGCGCCCGGGCGCCCCCGGGATGAACGCGTTGCGGCCTTCGGTGGTGCTGCCCTTGTTGCTGCCGCCCGAGCGCGCGTTGTTCTGGCCGAGCACGTCGACGACCAGGGCGGTGGCGAGCCCCAGAGTGAACGACAGGTCGCTGTCCGGTCCGAACGACCGCCAGCACCACGACATTCCAGCGCGCTGCAGCACGTGCTGCTGCAGGCCGGTCTTCTCGCGCGTGTTCATGTCGAAGCCGAGCATGACGTTGCCGTTCTGTGCTGGGGCTGCGTACTCGAGGGCGACGATCTGCACCTCGCCTTCGTCCTCGACGTGCAGGTCGGCGAACTGTGCGGTGCCGTCGTTCCACCAGTAGTCCTGGTACTGCTTCTTCCACAGGCCGAGCCAGCCGACGAGGCCGACGAACGTCTTGCGGTCGGGGGCGAGGATCAGCACGCACGGGTTGTCGCGGCTGCTCCCCGATGGCGCGGGTGTCGTCGCCGGCTTGCTGCGCCAGGCCGTGACGTAGCGCCGCAGTGCGGTCGTCTCCTCGCGCTTGCTCGCGAGCACCTTGGCGTCGGCGGTCGTCAGCTCGTCGAGCCGTTCCTGCAGACCGACCAGGGCCTCGGCGACGGCGGCGATGGGCGCAGCACCCTTCGGCTTGGCGATCTGCGCCTTCGGCACGCGCACGTCGAAGTCACCGAGCAACAGGCGCACGTAGTGGCGGTCGAGCAGGTCGGAGAGCGTCGGTGGCTCGGTCTCGCCGATCTCCTTCAGGTACCCGTTACCGAGGCCTGCCCAGTCGACCTTGCCCTGGGCCGGCAGTCCGGCGAACGGGGCGAGCAGCGTCAACAGGGCCAGGAAGCGAGTGCCGGCGAGCGCGGTTGCCATCGGGGTTCGACGATAGCGGGGTCGGTGGCGAGGGTGCGTCGTCGACTTCGAAGGAGCAGCGCGCGGTCCGAAGTCGGCAGCGCGTGGGTCGACCAGCGCGTGGGCGTGCGGCCCGGCTCCGGCCTGCCGGTCCCTCGTTACCACGGCGCGCGGCCGTAGCGCCGCCGCGTGAGCACGACGTGCGGTGGATCCGGCCGCAGCCATTCGCCGGCGCGCAGTCCGGCGGCGACGATCGCACCGACGACGAAGCCGCCGATGTGCGCCCACCACGCGACGCCCGCCCCGCTGCCGCTGTCGAGGCTGCCCTGCACGAGCTGCAGCACGAACCAGTAGACGAGGAAGAACGCGGCCGGCAGCACGATCACGTCGGCGAAGAAGCCGAACACGAAGAGCATCTGCACTCGGGCTCGTGGGTAGAGCAGCAGGTAGGCCCCCATCACGCCGGCGATCGCGCCGGACGCACCGATCGTCGGCACCGGCGAGTCCGGCTGGGCGAGCAGATGCGCGGCCGACGCCGCGGCCCCGCAGCCGAGGTAGAACAACAGGAAGCGCAGCCGGCCGAAGCGGTCCTCGACGTTGTCGCCGAAGATCCACAGGAACAGCATGTTGCCGAGGAAGTGCAGCCAGCCGCCGTGCAGGAACGTGCAGGAGAGCAGCGTCAGCCAGTCGGGCACGCCGGCTTCGCCGATGCGCAGGACCAGTTGCCCGCGCGGGCCGTGCACGACGTGCGTGACGTCCGGGTCGAGCACGCGCGCGGGCACCATGCCGTAACGTTCGACGAGGTCGCCCTGCGGATCGCCGAGCTGCAGCACGAACGCGAGCGAGCAGGCGACGACGATGGCGCGCGTGACGATCGGGGGGCGGCTCGCCGGAACGTCGTCGCGTAGCGGGATCATCCAGTCGTGGCCGCGAGGTTCGCCCGGCGCTGCGTCGTCACCCTCGCATGCTACCGCGGCGCGGCGCGGCATCGCGCTTGCTCAGGCCGGCGGTCGCCGCCTTCCGACCGGATCTCCCATGAACAGGCTCGCTGCGCTCGGCGTCGTCGCCTCGGTGTTCGTTCTCCTCCCTGCGCTGGTGGCGCAAGACGGCAAGCCGCGCTTCGTGCTGCCCGAGGTGCCGTACGACTATGCGCCGGTCGCCGCACCGGGGCTGGCGGCGCGGTTCTCGCTACCGGCGCGTAACGGTGCGGGGGCACCGCGCGGTTGTGGGGTGGCCCCCGATGCGCCCGCACCGCCGCCCGAACGGACCAACGAACTGGCGACCCTGGGTCGCGTCCTGTTCCACGACCGCCTGCTGTCGCGCAACGAGAGCCGCTCCTGCTCGAGTTGCCACGAGCAAGGGCGCGCGTTCGCCGACGGCGAAACCGGGAGCCTCGGGTTTCGCGGCCAGCGCACGCACCGCAACTCGATGTCGATCGCGAACCTCGGGCTGCTCGGCACCGGGTTCTTCTGGGACGCCCGCGCCACGACGCTCGAGCAGGCGGTGCTGCTGCCGATCCGCAACCCGATCGAGATGGGCATGGAAGTGCCCGACGTGATCGCGCGGCTGCGCGTGGAACCGGGCTACGCCGATCTGTTCACCGCCGCGTTCGGCGACGCGCGGATCGACGAGCGGCGGCTCGCCGTGGCCCTCGCGCAGTTCGTGCGTTCCCTCGTGTCGTTGCGCAGCCGCTACGACGAAGGGCTCGCCGCGACGGGCGATGTCAATGCGCCGTTCCCGAACTTCACGCCGGCTGAGAACCGCGGCAAGCACCTGTTCTTCGGAGCGGGGGGTGCGCGCGAGCGGTCGTGCGCAGGCTGCCACGTCGAACGGGTCTACCTCCAATGCGGCCACACCTTCGAGCTCGACCCGGTGGCCCTGCAGAGCAGCGGCTGCCGCAACAACGGGGTCGATGCAGGGCGCGGCACCGACGATCCGGGCCTCGCGGCAGTCAGCGGCCAGCGGGAGGACCTCGGCAAATTCCGCGCGCCGTCGCTGCGCAACATCGAGCTGACGGCGCCCTACATGCACGACGGGCGCTTCGCGACGCTCGAGCAGGTCGTGCAGTTCTATTCGGGCCGGGTGCGTGCGCACGCGAACCTGGATCCCGTGCTGCGCCACGATGCGCATGCCCCGAGTGCCTGGGGCAGGCCGGCCGAAGCGCCCCTGGTCACGGGCCCGAGCCGGGCGGTGCTCCCGCTGCAGACCGGCGTGCCGATGGACAGCCGCGAACGCAGCGACCTCGTGGCGTTCCTGAAGACGCTCACCGATTGGCACTTCGTTCGCGACCCGCGCTTCGCGGATCCGTTCGTGCGGCCGAAGATGCCGTAGCCGCGCCGCACGCGCAGAGGCCACGCGAGACTCGGCGCGTGGTCCGACGGGCCGTAGCATCCCGCCCCGCATGGTCTCCGGCTCCGCGTCGTTCCGTTCGCTGCTGCTTCCCTTCGCACTGCTCGCGGCACTGCCCGCGCAGGAACCGCGCGGCCCCGTGCCGACGGCGCTGCTCGAGACCTGCGACTGGCGCCTCGTCGGTCCGTTCCGCGGCGGCCGCGTCGCGGCGGTCTGCGGCATCGCCGGCGATCGCGACACCTACTGGATGGGCAGCACGGGCGGCGGTGTGTGGAAGACCACCGACGCCGGCAAGACCTGGAAGAACGTCAGCGACGGCACCTTCGGCGGTTCGATCGGCGCGGTCGCCGTGGCGCCGAGCGATCCACGCATCGTCTACGTCGGCACCGGCGAGAAGACGTGGCGCGGCAACGTCTCGAGCGGCGACGGCATGTGGAAGTCGACCGACGCCGGCGCCACCTGGACGTTCGCGGGCCTGCCCGACAGCCGCCACATCAGTCGCATCCGCGTCCACCCGAAGGACAGCCAGATCGTCTTCGCCGCGGTGATGGGGCACCTGTCGGGGCCCAACGAAGAACGCGGCGTCTACCGCAGCAAGGATGGCGGCACGTCGTGGCAGCGTGTGCTGTTCGCCAACGCGCACGCGGGCGCCGTCGACCTGTGCCTGTCGCCCGACGACCCGAACGTGCTCTACGCGACGACCTGGCGCGCGATCCGCACGCCGTGGTCACTCGAGTCCGGCGGCGACGGCAGCGGGCTCTGGAAGTCGACCGACGGCGGCGACAACTGGCAGAGCCTGAGCGACAAGCCCGGCATGCCGAAGGGCACCCTCGGCATCGCCGGCATCTGCAGCGCGCCGAGCAAGCCAGCACGGCTCTACGCGCAGATCGAGGCCGAGGAGGGCGGCCTGTTCCGCAGCGACGACGCCGGCGCTTCGTGGATCAAGGTCAACGACGAACGCTCGCTGCGGCAGCGGGCCTGGTACTACACGCGCGTCTTCGCCGATCCGAAGGACGCCGACACCGTGTACGTGCTGAACGTCGCGTTCCACAAGTCGACCGACGGCGGCAAGACGTTCACGACGATCCGCGTGCCGCACGGCGACAACCACGACCTGTGGATCGATCCCGCCGACCCGCTGCGCATGGTCGAAGGCAACGACGGCGGCGCCTGCGTGACGTTCGACGGCGGCAAGACCTGGTCGTCGATCGAAAACCAGCCGACGGCGCAGTTCTACCGCGTCACCGTCGACGACCACGCGCCGTACCGCATCTACGGCGCGCAGCAGGACAACAGCACCGTGCGCATCGCGCACCGTTCGCGCGGGCGCGGCATCGGCACCGACGACTGGGAGGACACCGCTGGCGGCGAGAGCGGGTGGCTCGCGCCGAAGCCCGGCAATGCCGACGTCGTGTTCGGCGGCAGCTACGGCGGATACCTGTCGCGGCTCGACCATCGCAGCGGCTTGTCGCGGCGCGTCGACGTGTGGCCCGACAACCCGATGGGCGGCGGCGCCGACGTGATGCGCTACCGCTTCCAGTGGAACTTCCCGATCCTGTGGTCGCGGCACGATCGTTCGGTGCTCTACACGGCAGCGCAGGTGCTGTTCGCGACGAGCGACGAGGGGGCGTCGTGGACGCCGATCAGCGGCGACCTCACGCGCAACGACAAGACCAAGATGGGCTCGTCGGGCGGGCCGATCACCAAGGACAACACCAGCGTCGAGTACTACGGCACGATCTTCACCGTCGACGAAGGGCGCGTGCCCGGCACGATCTGGTGCGGCAGCGACGACGGCCTCGTGCACGTGACGCGCGACGGCGGCAAGAACTGGGCGAACGTCACGCCGCCGAGCATGCCCGAGTGGGCGCAGGTCAACTGCATCGCCGCGAGTCCGCACGGCGATGGCGGCTGCTACGTCGCGGCCACGCGCTACAAGCTCGACGACTTCCGGCCCTACCTGTTCGCGACGGACGACTTCGGCGCGACGTGGCGCGAGATCACCGGCGGCCTCGATCCGGCGTGGTTCACACGCTGCATCCGGCCCGACCCCGAGGTCCCGGGGCTGCTCTACTGCGGCACCGAACGCGGCGTGTGGATGAGCTTCGACGACGGCCGTCGCTGGCAGAAGCTGGCGCGCAACCTGCCGATCACGCCGATCACCGACCTCGTCGTGCGCGGCAACGAACTGATCGCCGCGACGCAGGGCCGTTCGTTCTGGTCGTTCGACCATCTCGCGCACCTGCGCCAGCTCAACTCGGGCCTCGGCGCCATGCCGTTCGTCCTCTTTGTGCCGACGCCGTTGGTGCGCGGCGGCGGCGACGACGCCGAGGTCGCGGGACTCGGGCGCAATCCGGCGAAGGACCTCGTGATCCGCTTCTGGCTCGGTGGCGACGCCGAGAAGCCGGTCGACCAGCGCGTGGCGATCGAGTGCAAGGACCAGGACGGCAAGGTCGTGTGGTCTCGCGCGACGGACGCGACGAAGGACGACGAGAAACTGACCGTGAAGCGCGGCATCAACGCGTTCCCGATCACGTGGAAGACCGACGACGCGAAGATCCTCGACGGCATGATCCTCTGGAACGGGCGCAGCCGCGCGCCGCGGCCCGCACCCGGCGAGTACGGGATCACGGTCACCGTCGGCGACGACGCGCGCACGGTGGCGGCGCGCATCCTGCCGGATCCCCGTTCGCCGGCGACCGTCGACGAACTGCAGGCGCGCTACCGCCTGGTGCGCGACGGCAACGCGCTCGTCACCGACGCGCACGAGTGGATCGAGAAGCTGCGCTCGCTGCGCACGCAGATGCAGGCGGTGGTCGACCGCGCGGAAGGGGACGGCAAGGCGCGGCTCGAAGCCGCCGCGAAGGCCGCCGGCGACGCGCTGACGCCGGTCGAGGAGGCGCTCTACCAGACGAAGAGCAAGAGCAGCCAGGACCCGCTGAACTACCCGATCAAGCTGACCGACAAGCTGCTCGGCGTGCTGTCGTCGGTCGAAGGCGCGGAGTTCGGGCCGACCGCGGGGCAGGCGGCGGTGGCCGCCGAGTTGTCGACGGCGATCCGCGCCGAACTCGAACGTGGACGTGCTCTGTGGACGGAGCACACCGCGGCCTTCAACCGCCTCGCGCTCGAGCTGGCGATCCCGCACGTGAAGTGACGCGCGCATGCCGCTGCACGTACTGACCGCGGTCCTCGGCGCGCTCGCCGTCGTCACGCTGCTGGCCCCGCGGCTGCGCGTGCCGCAGCCGCTGGCCCTGGCCATCGCCGGCGTGGCGCTGACCTTCATTCCGGCGGTGCGCGGCATCGAGATCGACCCGAACCTGATCCTGGTCGGGTTCCTGCCGCCGCTGCTCTACGCCGACGCCTGGCAGACGTCGTGGCGCGACTTCCAGCGCTGGCTGCGGCCGATCCTGATGCTGGCGATCGGGCTCGTGGCGCTGACGATCCTCGTCGTCGGCGTGGTGGCGAAGCTGTGCCTGCCCGATCTGCCGTGGGCGGTGTGCTTCATCCTCGGCGCGATCGTGTCGCCGACCGACACCGTCGCCGCGCAGGCCGTGCTCGAACGCCTGCGCGTGCCGCGTCGCACCACCGCGATCCTCGGCGGCGAGAGCCTGGTCAACGACGCGACCGGCCTGGTCGGCGTGCAGATCGGCGTCGTCGTCGTGCTCGAGGGCATGTTCGACTTCGGCGCGGTGCTCGGCCAGTTCGCATGGGTGGCCGGGGCTGGCGTGGTCGTCGGCGTCGTCGTCGGCGCGGCGTTCTCGCTCGTGCACCGCGTCGTCCGCGACCCGAGCGTGCTGTTCACGCTGTCGCTGCTGTCGCCGTACCTGGCGTGGGCGATCGCGAGTTCGCTCGGCGTCTCCGGCGTGCTCGCGGTGGTCGTCGCCGGCGCCGTCGTCGCCTGGCGCGTCCACCGCATCCCCGCGCAGGCCCGCATGCCGCTGCGCGCGACGTGGCAGCAGCTCACGTTCGTGCTGAACGGACTCTGCTTCCTCTACATCGGCCTGGAGTCGCCGTGCCTGCTGCAGCGCGCGTTCGGTGCGGGCGCCGATCTGTGGCTCGCCGGCCTCGCGGTCAGCGCGGCGGTCATCCTCTCCCGCATCGTCTGGTGCTGGCCGAGCGCCTACCTGCCGCTGTGGCTGTTCCCGAAGCTGCGGGAGCGTGAGGGCGGCTACCCGAGCCCTCGCGGCGTGGTGGTGGTGTCGTGGTGCGGCGTGCGCGGCGCGGTGTCGCTCGCGGCGGCGCTCTCGCTGCCGACGATGGTCGACGCCGAGAACGCGTTCCCCGGTCGCGACGAAGTGATCGCCTGCACCGTCGCGGTGATCCTGGCGACGCTGTTCGTGCAGGGCGGCACGTTGTTCCCGCTGGTCAAGCTGCTCGGGCTGCGCGACGACGGCACCACCGCCGCCGAGATGCGGCAGGCGCGCGAACGGCTGCTGCAGGCCGGCATCGCCCGGCTCGACGCGTTCTGCAGCGAACAGAGCTGCCCGGTCGCGGTGCACCGCTTCCGCGAGGCGATGAGCGACGAACTGGCGTCGCTGCGCGCCGACGACGAGGCGGAGCGCACGCGCGCCGCCCAGCGGCTCGCGGTGTCGCGCGAAGTGCGTGCTGCGGTCGCCACCGCGCAGGAAGGGGAACTGCTGGGACTGCGCGATCGCGGCGTGATCGACGACCAGGCCTACAACAACCTGCTGCTCGAACTCGACCTTGCCACGGCCGGTGACCAGAACGGCGCGCGCTGAGCGGCGGCTACACCAGCGTTCGCAGCAGTTCGATGGCGGGCGCGACCCGGATGCCCTCGGCCGTCACGTGATCCGCCATGCCCGTCGCGTGCACCTGCCACGCCGGGCAGTCCGGGAAGCGCTGGCGCAGCGCCCGCAGGCCGCGCGCCACATCGTCGTCGCCGTATTTGGCTTCGACCACCAGGACGGGGCGCTTGCCTTCGACGACCACGAAGTCCGCTTCGCGGCCGTCGCGATCGCGGAAGTAGCGCAGTTCGAGATCGCGACCTTCGGTGTCCTGTTGCCAGTGGACCCACTTGAGCAGGTGCGCGGCGACCAGATTCTCGAAGCGAGCGCCCGCGGTAGTCGGCAGCGACCAGTCGAAGTGGTAGTGCTTCGGCATCTTCTTGATCGCCCGGATGCGCGGCGATCCGAACGGTTGCACACGGAAGATCGCGTAGAGCCGTTCCAGCACGTCGAGCCAGCGGGTGATCGTGCGGTGGTCGACGCCGAGGTCCTCGCGCAGAGCATTGGCCGAAAGCGGCGAGCCGACGAGTGCTGGCAGTCGTACGGCCAGCAGTTCGAGATTGCCGAGGTCCGTCACCCGTTCCAGGCTGCGTACCTCGTCGCGGATCAGCAGCGTGCGGTACTCTCTCGACCACCGGCGGGCATGCGCCTCCGACCCGCGGAACCACGGTTCCGGGAAGCCGGACAACCGCAGCAGCGTGTCGAGTTCCCGCGGGCGCGTGATGCCGAGCTCCGCGACCGATAACGGATGCATGTGCAGAAGGTGGTAGCGCCCCTGCAGCGAGTCGCCGGCGAAGCGGTAGAGGTCCAGGCGAGCGCTGCCCGTGACGAGGATGCGGTGACGGCGCCCCAGCTGGTCGTAGAGGCCCTTCAGGTGGTTGCGCCAACCGCGGAACTTGTGGATCTCATCGAGGATCAGCAGGTCGCCCGTCGGCAGCTCGCGGCGCAGGATGCGTTCGCGATCTTCGGCGACGTCCCAGTTGCGATAGGCCTTCGCGCCACCGGGCAGCGACAGCGCCATCGTCGTCTTGCCGACCTGGCGCGGGCCGGCGACGAACACCATCTTGTGGGCGAGGTCCGCTTCGACCTGAGCTTGCAGATAGCGGTGCTCGGCCATGTCCAGAGTCTACGGCAGATTTAGCCTGGAGGCGAAATCTGCCGCGGCAGATCTTGCATGGGGCCAATCGACCACTCGGCGCCGCCGGCGGCTCACGCCGCGGTCGCAGCGCGCGGCCGACCCTTCCACAACGCCAGCGCCGCCTCGGTCGCGATCCACGCCGCGAGCGCCAGCAGCACGCTGGCGAGACCGCCGAGCACCACGTTCGGCGCGTTCACGATCTGCAGCACCAGCGCCGTGGCCGTCATGCCCATCATGAACAGCATCGGCAGCCCGACCGCGAGTCGCAGCCCCATGCCGTGCCGCGACTTCGCGAGCCACAGCGACAGGCCGACCAGCGTCAGCGCGGCGAGCAGCTGGTTGATCGAGCCGAACAGCGGCCACACCACGCGGTAGGCGGGCACCACCTTGCCGTTCAGCGTCACCGTCTGCGCGACGAAGATCGCCGGCAGCGCCAGTGTCACGACGGTGCCGATCACCCCGCCGGCGCGCGACTTCCAGCCGGTGAACTCCGTGAACAGGAAGCGCGCCAGCCGCGTCGCCACGTCGAGGGTGTCGTAGACGAACGTCGCGAACGCGAGCATGCCGAACGTCACCGCGAACTGCAGCGGCACGCCGAGCTGGTGCAGGAAGCTGCCGATGCCGACGCCGAAGATCTTGTCCGCGGTGCCCTTCGTGAGCGCATCGCCGGGCGCGAGCTGCATCACGCACGCGAGCGCCAGCAGCGCCACGACGCCTTCGAGCAGCATGCCGCCGTAGCCGACGACGTGCGCGTCCACTTCGCGGTCGAGCTGCTTGCTGGTCGTGCCCGAGCAGACGAGTCCGTGGAAGCCGCTGCAGGCGCCGCAGGCGATGGTGATGAACAGGAACGGCACCAGCGACTGGCCTTCGGGCGTCGTGAAGCCGGTGAACGACGGCCAGGTGATCTCGGCGTCGCCGCGCACGCTCGCGAGGAACAGGCCTAGCAGGCCGCCGCCGAGCGTGAGGTAGAGGAAGAAGCCGCCGAGGTAGCCGCGCGGCTGCAGCAGCAGCCACAGCGGCAGCACCGAGGCGATGCCGCAGTAAGCGAGGATCGCCCACGCCCAGTACAGCGACGGGATGGCACCAGCGGCGCGGAAGTCGATCGGCAGGTGTGGGCCGAGCCAGATCGCCACGCCGACCGCGGGCACGAACACCAGCGTGACGAGCCACAGCTTCGGCCGCATCACCTTCACGACGAGCCCCATCACGAGGCTGAGCCCGAGGTAGAGCATCGAGCTCGACGCGACGCCGCCGCCGTCGACCTGCGCGCGCGTGCCGCCCGTTCCCGGCACCTCGACGTCGAGTGGTTGCGTGAACGCGTTCGCCGTCGCGTCGGTGAAGGCGACGATCACCAGCACCAGAGCCAGCCACACGTAGATCAGGAACGCGGCGTAGCTGCGCGGATTCAGGTAGCTGCGCAGGATGCCGGCGATCGAGCACGCGCCGTGGCGCACCGATCCGACCAGCGCCGCGAAGTCGTGCATCGCGCCGATGAAGATGCAGCCGAGCACGATCCACCAGAACGCCGGCTGCCAGCCGAACATCGTCGCCGCGAGGATCGGGCCGAGGATCGGGCCGGCGGCGCTGATCGCCGAGAAGTGCTGCGACAGCAGGTAGAAGCGCGCCGTCGGTTCGAAGTCGGCGCCGTCGCGGTGGGTGTGCGCGGGAGTCGGCGTGGTGGCGTCGAGGCGAAACCACCGCGCGAGCAGGCGGCCGTAGACGCGGTGCGCGATCCAGAAGACGACGAGGCTGATCGCGAGCAGCAACGCGAGCGACGGCATGCGCGCATGCTGCCGTGGCACGGGGCTGGCTGCGAGGCAGGAATCGCCCAGGCACGGCCTTCCCGGCCGCCCGCCCGATCCGGGCTCGACGAAACGCCGCATACTCGCATACTGCGCGGATGCGCTTCCTGTCCGGCTTCCGCGCCGCCGCCGCGGTTCTCGTCCTGCTGGCGACGGCCACTGCCCAGGCCGAGATGCGCGGCGTCTGGGTGGCGCGCGACGGGCTCACTTCGCGAGCCAAGATCATCAGCACGCTCGACCAGCTCGCGGCCGCCAACATCAACATGGTCGCGGTGAACTGCTGGAGCCGCGGCTTCACGATCCACCCGAGTGCAGTGCTGCTCGCCGCCTGCGGCCAGAGCCAGGACCCGACCTACGTCGGCCGCGATCCGCTCCAGGAGTTCATCACCGAAGCGCACCTGCGCGGCATCGAGGTCGAGGCCTGGTTCGAGTACGGCTTCATGTTCGGCTGGAACGGCTGGTATCCCGGCCCGACCGGCGTCGGTCCCGTGCTCACCGCCAACCCGTCGTGGATCGCGCGCGACCAGACCGGCAACTCGCAGGTGTCCGACGGCGGCGGCGGCTTCTTCACCTGGGCGATCCACGAACATCCGGCGGTGCGCCAGTTCCTGATCGATCTCGCGGTCGAGGTCGCGCGCAAGTACGACGTCGACGGCATCCAGTTCGACCGCGTGCGTTACCCGTCGACGGCGTTTGGCTACGACGCGGTCACCAGTGCCGCCTACCAGGCCGCGACGGGGCAGTTGCCGCCGACGAACGTCAACAACTCGGCGTGGAAGGCGTGGCGGGCGGCGCGGCTCGTCACGTTCCACCAGGACTTCTACAACGCGGTGAAGGGCGTGCGCAGTTCGCTGCGCGTGACCGACGCGCCGACGGTGATGCCGGGCGCCTACGACAACTTCCTGCAGGACTGGCCGGCGTGGCTCACCGGCGGCTCGCTCGACCTCGTCTACCCGCAGGTCTACCGCACCACGGTCGGCAGCTACATCACCACGCTCGACCAGCAGCTCGCGTACTTCACGCCGGCGCAGGAAGCGAAGATCGCGCCCGGCATCCGCGCGATCAGCGGCACGCCGACCAGCGAAGTGCTCGGCATGGTCGCGGCGAATCGGGCCCGCAACCTGCCGGGCCACGTGTTCTGGTACGCCGAGGGGCTCTACGACGATCTGCCATCGCTCACGACCAACTACTTCCAGGCGCCGGCCGCCGTTCCGCTCCAGCCCGCCAACTGGCGTCCGCTGGCGACGCGACGCGAGGAGAACGACCCTACGACGACGTCGACGAGCGGCTTCGTGGCAGCACCGGTGGCCGGGAGCAGCGGCGGCTTCGCGCGCATCGGACTGTCGGTGGCCAGCGCGAGCGACGCGGTGACCTACACGCTGCCGGTCGCCGAGACCGGGCTGTGGACGCTGCTGGTGCACACGCCCGGCAGCGCGCCGTATTCGACCGCGGTGCCGCACGTCGTCGCGACCACGTCCGGGCCGGCGTTCGTCGTCGTCAACCAGGCGCAGGCGACGGCAGTGTGGACCGAGGTCGGCACGGTCTGGCTCACCGCGGGCAACACGACGGTGCAGGTGCGGGCGGTGCCCGGGCAGACGGTGCTGGCCGACGCGGTGGGGCTGATGCGTTCGCGATTGCCCTCGGGTGCGATGACCACGTACGGCGTCGGCACGAACGGCACGCTGGGCGGCACGCAACTCGCCGCGTCGGGGCGCAGCGGCGTCGGCGGCACGGTGCGGTTCCAGGCGTCGCGCATGGTGCCCGGCGCGGGTGCTGCGATCGGCCTCGGCTTCGCGCCAACGGCGCAGCCGCTGCTCGGCGGCACGCTCTTGGTACTGCCCGACGCGGTGCTCAGCGGCGCCGTCGACGCGCTCGGTCTCTACACCACCAGCGTCGTGGTGCCGTGGCAGCCGAGTCTGCTCGGGGTCCTTCTGTTCGCGCAGGCGGCGTCGGCCGACGCGGCTGGCCCCGAGGGCTTCAGCCTGTCCGCGGGCGTGATGATCACGATCGGGTGAGGCCCCTCCGCCGCGGCGCCTTGGCGGGGTGCCCCGGTCGCCGCATGCTGGTGCCATGCGTGTCCTGGCGCGTGCCCTCGTCGTGTTGCTCGCCGGTTGCTCGACGGCCGATCCTGTCGTCGGCGATCGCATCCGGATCGAGTCCTTCGCGGGTCCGATTGCGCCGACGCTTGAGTGGAAGCTGGTCGCTCGCGTGGTCGACGCGCTGACCGGGTCGCCGTTGCCTGGCGCGCGTCTGCACTACCTGGAGGAACGGTCCGAGCCGCCTGGCGGTGTCTTCTTCTACGACCACACGTGGTTCGCGGACGACCAAGGCTTCGTGCGCGTGCCGGCGGGCGGCGCGGGGGGCGGCTGGTATGTCGTCGTCAGCGACGGCCATGGGCCCGCTGCGATGATGGGCACCTTCGACGGTGTCGTTGCGCTGATGCCAGGCATCGACGTGCCCGTGCGCGTGGTCGACTGGCTCGAACGCCCGATTGCTGGTGCGGAGGTCGGACTCTGTCTCGGTTGCGGCCACACCCCGGACGTTCGCGTCGCCACGACCGACGGCCGCGGCGAGGCGGTCCTACGCTGCATCGAGCCGACGGCGAACGTCACGGGCGGATCCGGCGTTCGCGACCTCTACGTGCGGGCGCCAGGAATCGGTGGCCCCTACTCCTCCTTGTCGTGGCAGGTCGGCGATCCGCCGGTGCTGCTGCGCGTGCTGCCGGTCCCGGACGTGCGCGGTCGCGTGGTGGCGCCGAACGGAATGCCGTTCGCGCGGGCGGCGATCGGCGGCTCGCTGCACCGCGGACCGTGGACGTGGACGGCGGACGACGGCACGTTCGTGCATCGGGGCCGCGTGGAGGCGGACGACGAGTTGCTCCTGCGCGTGCACGGCCGTGAATTCTGGCTGCATCCGTCGATGCTCGGAGCCTCGCTCGAAGCCCGGCTGGCGCCAGCAACCCTCTCGCCTCGCGCGCAAGGCCGCCTTCGTGTGTGCGTACGCGACGACGGGAACGATGCACCGATCGAAGGTGCGCTGGTGCAGGCGGGGAAGCCCGGACTCGTGCATCCTGGAGATCCGGCCCCGGCCGAAGCCAGAGGGTCGACGGACGCCGAGGGCGTGGCCGTCGTTGTGGCGCCGGCCGGTGCGGCAGAGTGGGAAGTGGTGGTGGAGGGCTTCGAGACGATGGTGACCACCGTCGACGTCGCTGGCGATACCGAACGAGAAGTCCTCGTGCGGCTGGCGCGGCAGCCGCTGCGGGAGGTCGTGGTGCATGGAGTGCACGAAGGTCTGACCCTGGAGACGAGGCGAGGCAAGCGACGGGTTCGCGACGGCACGCAGGACAGCGGCCTGGTGTCGTTGCCGGCGCACGAGCCGTTCGTGTTGGTGCTGCATGAGCCCACCGGCGCCGATCGGCGCTTCGTGTTCGAGTCGCTACCGGACGGAGCGATCGTGTTGCGCGTGTTTGCTTCGACGCGCGCCAGATTGCGGGTCGTCGACGAGCAAGGGCAGCTGGTGCCTGCCCGTGTCGCGATCGCTGGTGCCGCCGAGTTCGGCGACGAGTCGGAGTGGCACGAGACCGGCGCGGACGGAGTCGTTGTCGTGCCGACCACGCTCACGGGTCGCGCCTTCCTCCGCGTCGAGCCGCGCGCCGCCGAGCGGCGGGCGCGCACGCTTCGCCTGGTGCTGCCACCGCGTGGCGACGACATCGAGCACGCCGTCGGCGATGTCGTGCTGGCTGCGGCGCCGCCGCTGCGGATCGTCGATGCGGTCGGTCAGCCTGTCGCCGGCACGATCACGGTCATGCGACCGGGGTTGTTGGTCGGTTCCTTGGAGATTGCCGCGGACGGTGGGTTCGATGCGTTGGACCTGCAACCCGGTGATCGGCTGATCTGCGCTCCCAGGGACCGATGGCGGCGGGTGACGAGGCAGTGGTTCGGGCCGACGACGTGGATCCTGCCGGCTCCCGGCACGATCCACATCGAACTGGTCGACGAGCACGGCATGCAGCCCCTCGGCGGCGTGGCGATGCTCGGCGACATGGCCCACTACGAGCATGAGGGATCGCTCCTGCTCGTCGAAGTGCCAGCCGGGGAAGTCGAGATCCTGGTGGGGGCGCGCGGCTGCACGAGCGCACGCGTCACGCTGCAAGTGTCACCGGGCGAAGTTCGCGTCGTTCGCGTCGTGCTGCGTCGCGAGTGACGCCGATCAGCGGCGAGCGGCGCGCTGCCAGCCGCGCCGCTTCACGAGGTCGAGCACCCGTTCGCGCACGTCGTCGCGGATCGTGCGCACGACGGCCATCGGTTGGCCCTTCGGATCGGGCAGCGGCCAGTCTTCGCGCTGCAGGCCGGGCACCGCGGGGCAGGCTTCGCCGCAGCCCATCGTCACCAGCAGGCGCGCCTCGGCAGCGAGGGCCGCGGTCAGCAGCGTCGGTCGCGCGAGGCGCACGTCGATGCCGACCTCGGCCATCGCCGCCGTCACCTCCGGATGCACGTGCGGGCCGGGCTGCGTGCCGGCCGAGACGGCGCGCGCCTTCGCCGGGTCGGCGAGGTCGCCGAACCACGCGGCGGCCATCTGCGAACGGCCGGCGTTATGCACGCACGCGAACAAGACGACGTCAACCACGCGGCGGCTCCGGCGGCGACGTCAGGACCACGCGGAACGTCGCCAGTGCGGCGAGGGCCCCGACGACTTGCCCGAGCACGAATCCGGGCGCGTCGGCGAGGCGGATCCCGGTGAACGTGTCGGTGACGGTTCGCGCCAGCGTGACGGCGGGGTTGGCGAACGACGTCGACGCCGTGAACCAGTAGCCGCACAGGATGATCGCCGCGACCGCGAACGGCGTCGCGGCCGGCCGCGAGCGGCCGCAGCCGAGCACGACGAGGACCAGCCCGTAGGTCGCAACCCCTTCGGCCAGCACCATGGCGGCGCCGCTGCGTTCGCGTGGCGATGCCGCGAACGCCGGCAGCTCGAACATCGCATGCGCGAGCACGACCCCGGCGAAGGCCCCGGCGAACTGCGCTGCCGCGTAGATCGGCACGCGGCGCCACGGCAGGGATCCCGTGCCGGCCGCGGCGACCGACACGATGGGGTTGAGGTGCGCGCCCGACACCGGCCCGAACACCAGCAGCAAGGCGATGAGACCGGCCGCGGTCGCCAGCGAGTTCGCCAGCAGCGCGATCGCGGCGTTGCCGCCGGCGAGACGTTCGGCCTGGATGCCCGAACCGACGACGATCGCGAGCAGCAGCGCGGTGCCCAGGAACTCGGCGGCGGCATCCCGCACGGCGGTTCGCGGTGACCGCGCCGGGCTCACTTCGCGATGCGTTCCTTGAACTCGCTCGTCTCGGTGTCGATGCGGACCTTGTCGCCCACATCGCACAGCAGGTTCACCTTCACCTTCATGCCGTTCTCGAGCACCGCTTCCTTCTGCCCGGAGCCCGCGCCGCGGATCGGCGGCGACGTCTCGGTGATCGTCAGGATCGAGTGCTTGGGCGGGAACACGGCGACGAGCTGGCCATCGACGAAGAAGCCGACGTAGGTCTCGGACGGCCACTTCAGCGCTTCCTCGGCCGCGGGGACGGCGCAGCGCACTTCGTCGCCCTCGGGCGTGAAGAACACCTCGACGATGCCGTCGCGGTAGGAGTGGCTCAGGTCCTTCTCTTCCTTGTCGAGCACTTCCCACTTGCTGTCGGTGTGCTCCTTGAGCTCGGTCTGGCGGCCGGTCTCGAGGTCCTTGATGCGCAGCTGGCAGAAGGCGCGGCGGTCGTTGCGGAGGATGTTCCACCACACGACGGTGCACATGCGTCCCTCGTAGCGGACCAGGGTGCCGGGGCGGAGTTCGTTGGCTGCGACTTGCATAGGGGCGAAGAAGGTAGCGAGCCGATTGCGAGGCCGCCAGCCGCCCGGGGGGCGAGGCTAGACTCCGGCGCGCCGTCCCCTGGCCATGCCGTTCCCCGCCTCGATCGCCGCGATGCTGCGTCCGTGCCACGCGCTGGCGTTCACCGCCGCGTTGTCGGCGCAGCAGCACTGGGCGTTCGTGCCGCCGGTGCGGCCGGCGGTGCCCGCCCCGGCCGGCGGCGAGCTGCGGAACGACGTCGATCGGTTCGTCGCGGCGGCGCGAAGTGCGGCCGGGCTCGTCGCGAATGGCGAGGCCACGCGCGGCGAACTGCTGCGGCGAGTGACGTTCGATCTCACCGGCCTGCCGCCGACGCTCGCCGAGCTCGATGCGTTCGAGGCCGACGCGCGGCCCGACGCCTACGAACGGGTCGTCGACGAACTGCTGGCGCGACCGGCGGCGGCCGAGGAGTCGGCGCGTTGGTGGCTCGACCTGTCGCGCTACGCCGACACCAGCGGCATGCAGCGCGACCAGGTGCGCGCGTTGTGGCGGTGGCGCGACCAGGTGATCGACGCGTATGCCGCGAACCACCCGTTCGATCGGTTCGTCACCGAACAGCTCGCCGGCGACCTGCTGCCGGGCGCGACCGACAACCAGCGCATCGCCAGCGGCTGGAACCGCAACAACCCGACCTCCGACGAAGGCGGGCTGATCCCCGAGGAGTTCCTCGCGCGGTACGCGATGAACCGCACCGACACGTTCGGCACGGCGCTGCTCGGGCTGACCGTCGGGTGTGCGCAGTGCCACGACCACAAGTCGGATCCGCTGACGCAGCGCGACTACTACCGGATGCTCGCGTACTTCGCGTCGTTCGACGAGCAGGGCAACGACGGTGGTGGGCTGGCGCCAGCGCCGAGCATCGCCGCACCTCGGCCGCACGAAGCGGCCGAACTCGAACGGTTGCGCGCGGCGGCGGCGGTCGCTGCCGCGTCGTTCGCGGCGACGCCGTGGACGCGAGTGCCGTTCGAGCCCGCGGCTGGGTCGAGCCCGTTCGCTGCCCGCGGCGATGGCGCGTTGCTCGCGAGCGGCGACGTCCCGGAGCGCGGCGACTTCGCGTTCGCGGCGCGCGGCGCGTTCGGCGGCGTGCGCGTGCTGCGCCTCACCGCGCTGCCCGACGACTCGCTGCCGGCGAAGGGGCCGGGCCGGGCCAGCAACGGCAACTTCGTGCTCAGCGACTGCGAACTACGCGCGGACGGCGTGCGCATCGTGATCTCCGGCGTGGACGCCGATCACGCCCAGGGTGGACATCCGGCGAACGCCGCGATCGACGACGACCCCGCGAGTGGGTGGGCGATCGACGGCCGGCACGAGCCGACGGCGTTGCACTTGCTGCTCGCCGCCCCGTTGCCCGCCGGCACGAACGAACTGCAGCTCGTGCTGCGCCACCAGAGCCCGCACGCCCGCCACCTGCTCGGCTGCTTCGTCGTGGATGCGACGACGGTGGAGGCCGGCCCGATCGTCGCCGCGCATCGCGCCGCGGCTGCGGCACTCGCCGCGTTCGAGGGCGCGTTGCCGCGGTGCATGGTCAGCGGCGAACGCAGCGAGCCGCGGCCCGTGCACGTGCTGGCGCGCGGCCGGTACGACCAGCCCGGCGAACGTGTGCAGCCGGGCACGCCGGCGTTCCTGCCGCCGCTGCCCGACGGCGCGCCGCGCGATCGGCGCGCACTCGCTGCGTGGATGTTCGCGCCAGGCCATCCGCTGACCGCGCGCGTCGCCGCGAACCGCATCTGGCTGCGCCACTTCGGCCGCGGCCTCGTCGCGACGCCGCACGACTTCGGCGTGCTCGGCAGCCGTCCGAGCCATCCCGAACTCCTCGACTGGATCGCGTGCGAGTTCGCCGAGCACGGCTGGGACGAACGCCGGCTGCATCGGCTGTTGGTGACTTCGGCGACGTACCGCCAGGCGTCGGCCACGACCGCGGACGTTCGCGAGCGCGATCCCGACAACGTCTGGTTGGCGCGCATGAGCCGCGTGCGCCTGCCGGCGGAGTCGATCCGCGACCAGGCGCTGGCGGTCGCCGAGCTGCTCGTGCACCGGACCGGCGGCCCGAGCGTGCGCATCCAGCAGCCGCCGGGCATCTGGGAGGCGATCGCGCTGCCCGGCAGCAACACCGAGCGTTACGTCGCCGACGCTGGCGACGATCTACGCCGCCGCAGCCTCTACACGTTCTGGAAGCGAACCGCCGGCCCGCCGTTGCTGCTGACGCTCGACGCGCCGAGTCGCGAGACGTGCGTGCTCGAACGGCAGGTGACGACGACGCCGCTGCAGACGCTCGCGGTCTGGAACGACGAAGGCATGGTGGCGGCGGCGCGCGCGTTCGGCGGCTGGCTCGCGACCATCGACGGCGACGTCGTCGATGCCGCGTTCCGCCGGCTGCTGCAGCGGCGCCCGAGCGAACGGGAACGCCGTGCCTGCCACGCCCTGCTCGACGAGGTCGTCGCCGACCGGCGGGCCGCGCTCGCCATGCTCGCGAGCACGTTGTTCTCGCTCGACGAAGCCATGCACCGCAACTGAATCGCATGCACGAGCCCGTGAACCTCGACCGCCGTTCGTTCCTGCAGCGCGCTGCCGCGGGTGCGGCGGCGACCTGGTGGTGGCACGGCGCGAGCGACCGGGCGCCGGTGCCGCACCGGACGCCGCGCGCCGCCCGGGTGCTCTACCTGCACATGGTCGGTGCGCCGTCGCAGCTCGACCTGTTCGACCACAAGCCGGCACTGCGGCGTTGGCACGGCCAGGACCTTCCCGACTCGGTGCGCCAGGGCCAGCGCATCACCACGATGACGTCGGACCAGGCACGCCTGGTGATCCAAGCGACCAACCGCGTCTTCGCGCAGCGCGGCCGGTGCGGCGCCTGGATGAGCGACCTGCTGCCGTATCTCGCGCAGTGCGCCGACGAACTCGCGATCGTGCGGTCGATGCAGACCGACGCGATCAACCACGAGCCGGCGCTCAACCTGGTGCAGACCGGGCACGAACTGCCGGGCCGGCCGAGCTTCGGGGCGTGGCTCGCATGGGCGCTCGGCGCCGCCACGCGCGAACTGCCGGCGTTCGTCGTGCTGCACTCGTCGTGGAGCGGGCCCAAGCAGGATCAGGCGCTCTACAGCCGGCTGTGGGGGGCGGGGTTCCTGCCCGCCGAGCACCAGGGCGTGCTGCTGCGCAGCGAAGGCGATCCGGTGCTGTTCCTCCGGGATCCCGACGGCGTGTCGCGGCAAGCGCGCGCCCGCCAGCTCGCGACCATGGCGGAACTGCACACGGTCGCGCAGCAACGCTTCGGCGACGCGAGCAGCACGGCGCGGCAGCGCCAGGCCGAACTGGCCTTCCGCATGCAGGCGGCGGTGCCGGAACTCGTCGACCTCTCGGCCGAGCCCGAGGCCGTCAAGGCGCGCTACGGACCCGACGTGCACACGCGCGGCACGTTCGCCAACAACATCCTGCTGGCGCGGCGGCTGCTCGAGCGCGGCGTGCGGTGCGTGCAGATCTACCACCGCGGTTGGGACCAGCACAAAAACCTCGAACACGACCTGCCGCTGCAGTGCCGCGACATCGACCAGCCGATCGCCGCCCTGCTCGGCGACCTGCGGCAGCGTGGTCTGCTCGACGACACGCTGGTGGTGTGGACCAGCGAATTCGGCCGCACGGTCTACGCGCAGGGCGTAGCCGGCGATGCGGGCTACGGGCGCGACCACCATCCTCGCTGCTTCGTCACCTGGCTCGCGGGTGCCGGAGTGCGCGCGGGCGTGCAGCACGGCGAGACCGACGAACTCGGCTACAACGTCGTGCGCAACGCGGTGCACGTGCACGACCTCAACGCCACCTTGCTGTGGCTGCTGGGCTTCGACCACGAACGGCTGACGTTCCGCCACGAAGGTCGCGACCACCGGCTCACCGACGTGCACGGGAAGGTCGTGCCAGCACTGCTCGCGTGAGGGACCTGCGGTGTCGCGAAGGAGGTACGGCTAGCATCGCGAGCACCCTGCTGCTGCCATGAAGAACTGCCCCGAATGCGCCGAGTCCGTGCAGGACGCCGCGCGCAAGTGTCGCTTCTGCGGTCATCGCTTCGACGCGGCGGCCGTCGCGTCGGTCGGAACACCTGGCCCGGGCGACGTCGACGCCGACGACGGCCCGAGCGGCGAGGCGATCGGCAACGTCGTCGCGGCGACCGGCAGCACGCGGCCCTCGATCGGGTTCCTGTTCGTCCTGCTCGGCGGAGCCGCGATCGGCATCGGCTCGCTCGCGGGCGCGATCGGTGGCGCCACCGGACGTGAGGACGTCGGCATGGCGGTGGCTCTCGCGAACGTGATCGGCCTCGTCGCCGGCGGCCTGCTGCTCGCGCTCGGCTGGGGCCTGACCAGCATGCGTGGGCAGGGGGGCGCTGGCGGGCTGTTCGGCGGCCTCGCCCTCGTCGCCGGCCAGGGCATCGCGTTTTGGATCGCGAAGGAGGACGGCGGAACGATGCTGATGGGTCTCGTCGCCAGTGCCGGCATCCTCGCGTGCCTGTTCCTGCATCTCGGCACGCTCGAGGAAGTCGGCTTCGGCGGCACGCGGCTTTCGGCGATGGTGGGCATCGTCGGCGTCGGTGGACTGCTCTTCTCGTTCGTGCAGAAGTGGGATCTGCCGACCTGGGTGGAGAGCACGCTGGCGTGGTGTGGCTTCGGCGGTTGCGTGCTGTTCGGCCTTGCGCTTGCGGTCGCGGCGGCCCAGCACCTGCGCGACGGGTGAGGCGGGTGTCCTGCGCGGCCGCTAACATCCCGCACCGCGCGACGTCGTGGCACCCATGAAGAACGGTCTCTACGTGTGCGTGCTGGCCGCGGCTTGCGCTGGCGCGCCGAGCGGCTCGGCGTCCGTCGAACCGCCTGCGGTCGTCGAGCCCGCCGCGAGCCTCGGCAGCTCGACGATCTTCTACGCGGTGCTCGAAGGGCTCTACGACGAGGGCGTCGGTAGCGACGACGTCGACATCCTGCTGCGCGCGGATCCCGCAACGATGCGGCTCGTGCACTTCGTTCCGGGTTGCCCGCTCTGCCTGCCGACGATCGACGCGCTGCGGCTCTACCGGCTCCGGCCGAAGTTCTACGGACTCAAGGGCGAGCCCGACTCGTTCGGCGACGGGTTGCCAGAACGCGAGCGCAGGTTGTTGCGCGGCAGCGGCGACGAGCAGCGGCAGGTGCTGCAGGCCTTCGTCGAACGCAGCCTGCAGCGGCGCATGACGTCGCTGCGTCTCACCGCGGCCGAACGCACGCAGTGGGAACTCGCGCTGCGCGACATGCGCGAGAAGGGCACCATGCTGCTGCGCGCCGCCCGGACGCAGGACCCGTCCGTGCTCGGCGGCGCCAAGGGCTGTGTGGTGTGTGACGGGCTGCACGCGGCGGGTGCGTGGATGGCGCGCTGAGCCAGCGCGCCGAGGCCGACCGGGGGATGCGCGCTTGCAGCGGGACTGCCTGCACCTAGCATGCGCCCCGCCTGCGTTCGCGCGGGAGTGCATCCGAGCTGGTGTTCGGCCTGGTCTTCAAAACCTGTGGGGTTCCGCCTCGAGTGGGGCCCGGTGGGTTCGATTCCCATGCACTCCCGCCATTCACGTCCCGCCGCCAGCACCGCCATCGCCGCGGCGCCGCTCGGCCGCCGGCGGCAGCGTGCGGTGCAGCACCCACCAGGCCAGCGTGACGCCGAGCGCGTTCATGCCGATGTCGCGCAGGCAGTCGGGGTGCTCTTCGTGCGGCCACAACCACTGACCGAGTTCGTGCAGGGCCAGCAGCGTGAACGGCACCACGCACGCGAGGCGCAGCCGCAGCACCTGCTCGCGCCGTGAACCAGCACCGCCGATGCCGAGCATGTGCCCGGTTCCCAGCGCAGTCGCGGTGACGGCGAAGAAGTGCAGCCACCACGCGCGCAGCCAGACGTTGAGCTGCCACGGGAACAGCTCGAAGTGGATGCCGACCGCGATCGCGCCGAACGCGGCGGCCAGCGCCACCGGGGTTCGCGCCGGGCGTTCGCCCGCGCGCGCCGTCACGGCAGCACCAGCGTGGTGATCAGCGGCAGGTGGTCGCTGCCGAAGTCGGGCCCGACCTCGTGCCGAGCCACCGCGACGCCGCCGCCGAGCAGCACGTGGTCGATCGGCACTCGCAGGGGCCAGGGCAAGGAACTCGGCCACGTCGCCTGCCAGCCGCCGTCGGCGGCGCAACGCAGGCCGGTCGAAGCGAGCAGGGTGCGGAACCCGTGGTTCCACGGCGTCGTGTTGAAGTCGCCGAGCACCACCCGCGCGGGCGGCAGTGGCGCCAGCGTCGCCGGAATCGCCGCGAGCGCCTGGTCGCGCAGCCGGCAGCGCTCGCCGCCGCCGGGCCGCGGCGTGTGCACGCCGAGTACGCCGAGCGGGCCGCCGGGCGTTGCGACGACGGCGCGCAGCGCGGGCGCCCAGTCGACGCCGAGCGGCACCACTTCGCCCTGCAGCGGCCAACGCGAGAACAGCGCCACGCCGTAGTAGCCGTCGTCGGTACGCACGCAGCGATGGGGGAGCCCGGGCAAGCGATCGGCGAGCGCGGCGAGCCACGCTGGCGTCACTTCGCTGCAGAACACCACGTCGGGATCGTGCTTGCGCACGAGAGCGAGGGCCCGTTCGGCGTTCCGTTCGCTGCCGCGCAGCAGGTTGAACGTCAGGACCCGCACGTCCGTGCCGCGCGGTGCCGTCGCCGCGGGCGTCGGCGGCGAACGCAACCACGCCGGCAGCACGGCGGCGGCGGCGAGTGCGGCGCCAGCCGCCAGGACGAGCGCGAGCCACCAGCGCCGCGCCGCCGCGAGCAGCAGCGCGCTGATCGCCAGCCAGGCCATCGCCTGGACCGGAAAGCACGCGAGCTGGTCGATCGTCCAATGCCAGTGCGCGAAGAACGGCGCCACGGCCGAAGGCAGGGCCGGCAGGGCCAGGAGCAGCACCAGGTTCGACGAGCGCACGCGCACGGGCCGGAACCATGCCGCGGACTGCGCCGTGCGGCGAGGGCTGGGTCGCCGACGTTGCCGCCGGGGCGCGATTCGGCATGATCCACGCCGCGATGTCCGCCGTGCCGTTCCCCGATCGTGCGACGATCCTGGCCACGATCCGCACCTACATCGCCGACTGGTTCCGCGACGGCCGCGAGGACGGCCTCGAAGCCGAGACGCCGCTGGTGACCTCGGGCATCGTCGATTCCGCGGGCGTGGTCGAGGTGGTCGAGTTCCTCGAGCGGCGCTTCGGCGTGCGGCTGACCGACGCCGACATCTCGCTGCGCAACTGCAACACCCTGCAGGGCCTCAGCGACCTGGTCCTGAGCCGCCGCTGACCGACCCACGATTCGTGCCCGCGGCTGCGGACTGAGACTCGACTCCGTGGCGCCGATCGCTATCGTCGCCCGACCTTTTTTTCGGCCAGCGGTGTCCTTCCTCCTGCCAATCCTGGTGTTCTCGGTGCCGGTCCTCGCCATCGTCGTGCTCGCCGTCGGCGGGCGGCGACTGTCCGGGTCCTGCGGGGGCATGAGCCCCGACGGCAACTGCCAGCGCTGCGGCAAGACGGCGGATCAACCCGCAGCCGAGGGTTCGTGCCGATGACCACCCACACCATCAGGAAGGGCTACGACCTGCCGCTGGCGGGGCGTCCCGAGTTGCAGCTCGTGGATGCACCCGAGCCGGCGCGCGTCGCGCTCGAGACGGGGGAGTTCCCCGGCATCAAGCCCAAGGCCCTGGTCAAGGAAGGCGACGTCGTGAAGACCGGGCAGCCGGTGTTCCTCGACAAGATGGACCGCGACCTGGTGTGGTGCTCGCCGGTCAGTGGGACGGTGTCGCGGATGGACTTCGGCGAACGGCGGTTCCTGCTGCGCGTCGTCATCGACAACGCCGCGAGCAAGGGCGGCAAGGAAGAACACGCGGCGGTGCCCAAGCCCTCGGGCGATCGCGATGCGATCGTCAAGGCGATCAAGGGCGCCGGACTGTGGCAGCTCGTGCGGCAGCGGCCGATCGGCAAGGTGGCGCAAAGCCACAGGGTGCCGGTGGCGATCTTCGTGAACGGCATGGACAGCGCTCCGCTGGCCGCCGATCCGTGCTTCGCCACGCGGGGCCAGAAGGCCGACCTGCAGGCCGGCATCGACCTGCTGCGCAAGCTGACCGCGGGCAAGGTGTTCCTCAGCCTGCGCGCCGCCGGCGACCACCAGTCGGATGCGCGAGCCCTGCAGGGCGTCGAAGTGCACGACTTCGCGGGGCCGCACCCGTCGGGCCTCGTCGGCACGCACATCGCCAACATCCGCCCGCTCAAGGCCGGCGAGGTGGCGTGGACGCTGACGCTGCAGGACGTCGCGAGACTCGGCGAATGGGCGCGCACGGGGCGCTACCCCGCCCACACCGTGGTGGCGCTCGGCGGCAGCGCGGCGGCGAGCCGCAAGTACTTCCGGGTGCGTCAGTGCGCCGACAGCGCGGCGCTCAACGGCGGCCAGCCGTTCGCCGGTGACGTGCGCGTCATCTGCGGCAACGTGCTGCACGGCAGCGCGGTCGGTCAGGATCGCTGCCTCGGCTTCGCGACCAAGACCGTGACGGTGATCCCCGAGGGCACCGGTCGACGCGACCTGTTCGGCTGGGCGCTGCCGCAGTTCGGCAAGCTGAGCCGGCACCGCAGCGTGTTCTCGTGGCTCGTGCCGAAGAAGGAGCACGTCGTCGACGCGCGCCTGCACGGCGGCCACCGGCCGATCGTCAACATCGGCACCTGGGAAGGCGTGATGCCGCTCGACATCCACCCGAGCTACCTGGTGCGCGCGATCCAGGCGAACGACATCGACGAGGCCGTGAAGCTGGGCCTGCTCGAAGTGACGGAAGAGGACGTGGCGCTCTGCACGTTCGTCGATCCGTGCAAGATCGACGTCGGCCAGGTGATCCGCCAAGGGCTCGACATGTACGAGAAGGAGGCGTGATCCCGTGCAGTTCCTACGCAACCTGATCGAGAAGCAGAAGACGCTCTACCACGCCAAGGACAGCCGCTTCCACAAGGTGTGGCCGCTGTTCGACGCGTTCGAGACGTTCCTGTTCGCGCCGGACCACCGCACCAGCGGCCAGCGCGTGCACGTGCGCGACTACGTCGACCTGAAGCGGGTCATGAACACGGTCATCGTCGCGATGCTGCCGTGCCTGCTGTGGGCGATCTGGAACACCGGCGCCCAGCACTTCCTCGCCGTCGATGCGATGGTGAAGGCCGGCAAGGCGACTGCCGACGGCTACGTGACCGGCTGGCTGCAGTGGCTGCTCGGGGCGCCCACGATCGGCGCGGTGACTGCGTTCGACACGATCGTCTTCGGACTGCAGCGCATGCTGCCGATCCTGATCACGAGCTACGGCGTTGGCCTTGGCATCGAGATGCTGTTCTCGGTGATCCGCAAGGAAGAGGTGAGCGAGGGCTACCTGGTCAGTGGCATGTTGATCGCGCTGATCGTGCCGGCGTCGATCCCGCTGTGGCAGCTCGCGATCGGTGTCGCCTTCGCGGTCGTGCTCGGCAAGGAAGTGTTCGGCGGCACCGGCATGAACGTGTTCAACCCGGCGATGCTGGTGCGCGCGTTCCTGTTCTTCGCGTTCCCGGCGCAGATGTCGGGCGACGCGGTGTGGGTGGCCGGCAACCACTCGCCGGCTGGCGTCCCCGGCAGCCTGGTCGACGGGTTCTCGCAACCAACGCCGCTGGCGGTGGTGAAAGCTGCGTCCACGGACGCCAGCACCGCACTGCAAGGCGCCTACAGCCATGCCGATCTGTTCTTCGGCAACATCCCCGGCAGTGCCGGCGAGATCAGCAAACTCTGCGTGCTGCTCGGCGCGTTCTGGCTGGTCTTCACCGGCGTCGGCAGCTGGCGCGTGATGGTCGCAGGCGTGCTGGGCCTGTTGGGCAGCGCCTGGCTGATGCAACTCGGCGGCGCGACCACCGGCCCGATCAGCCTGCTGCCGTGGGAGCAACTGCTCTGTGGCGGCTTCCTGTTCGGCATCGTCTTCATGGCGACCGACCCGGTGAGCTCGCCGGAGACCAACCTGGGCAAGTGGATCTACGGGGCGCTGGTCGGCTTCGTGACGATCCTCGTGCGCACGATCAACCCGGCGTATCCGGAAGGCACGATGCTCGCGATCCTGCTGCTCAACGCGTTCGCTCCGGGCATCGACCACTTCGTCGTCGCCGCCAACATCAAGCGGAGGATGGCTCGCTCATGAACACCAGCAGCAATGGCTATGTGCTCGGCTTCGCCGTCACGGTCTGCGTCGCGATGAGCACGATGCTCGCGTTCACGTCGAATTCGCTGAGCGAACTGCAGGCGGCGGCGAAGGAGTTCGACCGCCAGAAGAACGTGATGGTGGCCGGCGGCCTGATCCAGGAGGGCGATGCCCGCCCACGCAAGGAGCTCGAGGCGATCTATCAGAAGCAGGTGCGCACGCAGATCGTCGATCTGCAGTCCGGCGACTTCGACGCCGGCAAGACGCCGGCGAGCGTCGAAGCGATCAAGGATCCGAAGGAGCGGGCGCGCTACCGCCCGGTCGCGGTCGCGCTGGACGCCGACGGCAAGGAGACCGGCCTGATCCTGCCGATCCAGTGCAAGGGCCTCTGGGGCCCCATGTTCGGCTACCTGGCGCTCGATCGCGACGCCAACCATGTGCGCGGCATCACCTTCTATGCGCACAAGGAGACGCCCGGTCTCGGCGGCGAGGTCGACAACCCAGCGTGGAAGGAGATGTGGAAGGGCAAGACCGTGCTCGGTGCCGGCGATGCGCTCGTCGGCATCACCGTGAAGAAGGGCAAGGTCGACGCGGCGGTGCCGGCGGAGAAGCAGCACTACGTCGACGGCCTTTCCGGCGCGACGATCACCAGCAACGGCGTGACCAAGGGCGTGCGCGCCGAACTCGAGGCGTGGAAGCCGCTGCTGAACAAGTACTGGGCGAAGAAGAACTGAGCCAATACGGAGCCACCCATGACCGCAGTTGCCACTCCGCCGCAGAAGCGCAGCCTGTTCGGGCCCGACGAACGCAAGGCGATCAAGGACCCGCTCTGGGACAACAACCCGATCGCGCTGCAGATCCTCGGCATCTGCAGTGCCCTGGCGGTGACGACGCGCCTCGACAAAGCCCTGATCATGGGTCTCGGCGTGACGTTCGTCTGCTCGCTCGCGAACGTCATCATCTCGACGATCCGCACGCTGATCCCGAACAAGATCCGCATCATCGTCCAGCTCGTCGTCGTCTCGAGCGTCGTGATCATCTTCGACCAGTTGCTGCAGGCCTACATGTACGACCTCAGCAAGCAGCTGTCGGTCTTCGTCGGCCTGATCATCACCAACTGCATCGTGATGGGGCGCCTCGAGGCCTACGCGATGGGCAACCCACCGTGGCGCAGCTTCCTGGACGGCATCGGCAACGGGCTGGGCTACGCGTGGATCCTCGCGGTCGTCGGCGCCATCCGCGAGATATTCGGCAGCGGCAAGCTGCTCGGCATGCAGGTGATCCCGCAAGGGCTCTACGACGCCGGCTACGTCAACAACGGCCTGATGGTGCTGGCGCCGGGCGCCTTCCTCCTGCTCGGCATCATCGTCTGGATCCAACGCTCGATCTCGGGCTACTCGGAGAAGTGACCCCATGACCGCGATGCTCGCCTTCTTCAACGACGAATCGCTCGGCAGCGTGTTCCTGCGCTCGGTGTTCGTCGAGAACATCCTGCTGTCGTTCTTCCTCGGGATGTGCAGCTACCTCGCGGTCAGCAAGCGCGTCGACTCCGCGATCGGCCTCGGCATCGCGGTGGTCTTCGTGCAGGTGCTGACCGTGCCGATGAACTGGGCGCTGCAGACCTACGTGCTCGGCAAGGGGGCGCTGGCGTGGGCCGGCCTGCCGGACACCGATCTCGGCTACCTGCAGTTCCTGACCTTCATCGCCTCCATCGCCGCGGTCGTGCAGGTGGTGGAGATGGCGGTCGACAAGTTGAGCCCCAAGCTCTACGCGGCGCTCGGCATCTTCCTGCCCCTGATCGCCGTCAACTGCGCGATCCTCGGCGGCTCGCTGTTCATGTACGAGCGCAAGTACGACTTCACGCAGGCCGTCGTCTACGGCTTCGGCTCCGGGGCCGGCTGGGCGCTCGCGATCGTCAGCATGGCGACGATCCGCTGGCGCATGCGCACGGCGCACGTGCCAGCACCGCTGCGCGGGCTCGGCATCACGTTCATCACCACGGGTCTCGTGGCGATGGCCTTCATGACCTTCAGTGGCATCTGATCCGCAGCATCCGAGGCAGGGAGAGCAACGATGGAAGTTCTGACCGGCGTCGTCGCACTCACCGCAGTCATCGTGCTGCTGGTGCTGGTGCTGATGTTCTGCGAGAAGAAGCTCGTCGCGAAGGGCAAGGTCAAGTTGCTCATCAACGACGACCCGAGCAAGTCGCCCGAAGTCGACGTCGGCAGCAACCTGCTGCTCGCGCTCAGCAACCAGAAGATCTTCCTGCCGTCGGCGTGCGGCGGCAAAGGCTCCTGCGCGATGTGCAAGTGCCAGGTCTTCGAAGGCGGCGGCGACATCCTTCCGAGCGAGCTGACGCACATCAAGAAGGCCGAAGCCAAGGCCGGCTGGCGCCTGTCGTGCCAGGTCAAGGTGCGCGGCCCGATGAAGGTGAAGGTGCCGGACGAAGTGTTCGGCATCCGCAAGTGGGAGTGCACGGTGCGCTCCAACGACAACGTCGCGACGTTCATCAAGGAGCTGGTGCTCGAGCTGCCGAAGGGCGAGATCATCCACTTCGAGTCGGGCGGCTACATCCAGATCGACGTGCCGCCGTACCAGAACCTGAAGTTCAAGGACTTCGACGTCGCCGAGCGCTTCCGCGGCGACTGGGACAAGTTCAAGCTCTGGGACCTCGTCGCCAACAACCCGACCCCGATCTTCCGCGCCTACTCGATGGCCAACCATCCGGCGGAAGGCAACATGGTGATGCTCAACATCCGCATCGCCACACCGCCGCCGAAGCAGATGCAGCTCAACCCGGGCATCTGCAGCAGCTACGTCTTCTCGCTGAAGAAGGGCGACAAGATCACGATCTCGGGCCCGTACGGCGAGTTCCACATCAACAAGACCAACCGCGAGATGATCTACATCGGCGGTGGTGCGGGCATGGCGCCGTTGCGCAGCCACATCTTCCACCTGTTCCACACCGAGAAGACGACGCGCAAGGTCTCCTACTGGTACGGCGCGCGCAGCAAGCGCGAGATGTTCTACACCGAGGAGTTCGAGGCGATCGAGAAGCAGTTCCCGAACTTCCAGTACCACGTCGCATTGTCGGAGCCGCAGCCGGAGGACAACTGGACCGGCAAGAAGGGCTTCATCCACCAGGTGGTGTTCGACAACTACCTGAAGAACCACCCGAACGTGGACGAGATCGAGTTCTACCTCTGCGGCCCGCCGATGATGAACTCGGCCGTGCAGAAGATGCTCGGCGATCTCGGCGTCGAGAAGGACATGATCCGCTTCGACGATTTCGGCGGATGAACGACACGCGGGCGCCGGAGGCGCCCGCAGTCGTTGCATCCACCGAAATGCGTCTCCCGCTCGCGCTGCGGAAGCGCGGCGTTGGCGGGAACGCAACTGGCCGCCACGCGCGAGCGGTGTGGGGCGCCCGCATCGTTGCCTCCGCCGAAGCGCTCTCGGGCTCGGGCTCGCGCCGCGGCTCGGGACACCGTTACGATCCGCGGCCCGATGGTGTGCCGACCCCTTGTCTGGCTTGCGCTCGTGGCGGCGGCTTGCAGCGAGCAGTCGCACGAGGTTCGCGAGTTCGGCGGGCCGACGATGGGTTCGACCTACACGGTCAAGTTCGTCGGCGACGCGGCGGTTGCGGACCTGCGCGCGATCGTCGAACAGGAACTCGCCGCGCACGATGCCGCGTTCAGCCAGTGGCGCACCGATTCGGAGATCGCCCGCGTGAACGCGCACGCGAGCACCGAGCCGCTCGTGGTCAGCGAGCTCTTCGCCAAGGTGCTGCGCCAGGCGCTCGCCGTCGCGGGCGTGACCGACGGCGCCTTCGACCCCACGGTCCGACCACTGAGCGAACTCTATCGGGCCGCCAAGCGCGACCCGCGGCACCCGCTCGACGATGCTGCGCTCGATCGCGCGCGAGAACACGTCGGTTGGCAGCTCGTCAGCTTGCGCGACAACACGCTGGTGAAGGCGCGCCCCGACGTGCAGCTCGACCTCGACGGCATCGTCGCCGGCGCCTGCGCCGATGCGATCGCCGCCCGGTTCGCGCCGTTGCGTCTGCAGGGCTTCTACCTCGAGATCACCGGCGAAGTGCTCTGCCGCGGCGACAAGGGGGCGCTTGGACCGTGGCGCATCGGCGTGGTCGATCCAGCGTCCGTGTCCGCGACCGGCGATGCCGACGCGGGGCTGCGTGTCGTCGCCCTGCACGACGCCGCGTTGTGCACGAGCGGCGACTACCGCAACGGGTTCGTTCGCGACGGCGTGCCCATGCACCACGTGTTCGACCCACGCACCGGCCGCAACCCGGCGGCCGCGGTCGCCAGCGCGTCGGTGCTCGCACCGAGTGCGGCGCTCGCGGACGCGTTCGCCACGGCGTTCCTCGTGCTCGGCAGCGACGGCGTGGCCGCGAACTGGCCGCGGTTCGCACGGTTCGGTTTGCGCGGAACGCTGCTGCTGATGCCGCCGGCGGCGGGCGAAGAGCGGTTGCGGCAATTCGAGATCGCATGGCCCAAAGACAACTCCTGATCGCGGCGGCGTGCCTCGCCGCGATTCCCGTCGCCGGTTGCCGGACCTTGCCGCGCGATGCGCAGTGCTGGTCGCTGGACGGGCGCGTGCTGGGAACGCCGCCGGGCGACCCGGCCGAGCAGGCGCCCCAACGGGCTGCGCTCGCCGATGGCGAGGCGAAATGGCGCGCCTCGCCCGAGGACCGCGACGCGGCGATCTGGTACGCGCGGCGCCTCGGCTACCTCGGGCGCTTCCGCGAGGCCGTCGGCGTGCTGACCGACGCGCTCGACCATCATCCGGGCGATCCGTTCGTGCTGCGCCATCGTGGCCACCGGTGGATCACGCTGCGTGAGTTCGGCAAGGCGGCCCACGATCTCGAACGTGCCGCGGTCGCCTGCCGCACGACGCCCGACGAGACGGAGGCCGATGGCCAGCCCACACCCGGGCGTCCGCCGCATTCCTCGCTGCACTACAACGTGCACTACCACCTCGGGCTCGCGCTGTTCCTGGCCGGCGACTTCGCGCCGGCGGAGCGCGCCTGGCTCGACTGCCTGGCGGTCGTCGACGACGACGAGTCGCGCGTCGCCGTCAGCCATTGGCTCTGGTGCGTGCGCATGCGCTTGCGCGATCCGGCCGGGGCCTTGGCCGTCGTGACGCCGATCCACGCGGGGATGGACGTCGTCGAGAACGTCGCCTACCTGAACCTGTGCCTGCTCTACGCGGGCAGGAAGGCGCGCGAGCAGATCGCGCCGCGGGCCGGCAGCTCGGGCAGCGCGCTCGCGTTTGGGCTCGCGCACCACGATCTGGTCGCCGGCGATCGTGCTCGGGCCCACGCGGCGCTGCGCGAGCTGGCCGCGAGTCCTGGCTGGGCCGCCTTCGGCGTCATCGCCGCCGAGGTCGAACTGGCCCGCTGGCGACCGTAGTCCGGCCGCGAAAAAAAGCGGGCTCCGGCGAGGCACCACCCCACACCGGAGCCCATCCCTGCCTCAGGGCCCATGCCCATGGCGTTCTTTCCACCGCAGCTGGTAATGCACGAGCCGTGCCAGCCGGTGGGAAAGTCTGGCGAAGCGGGGGCCGGTGGTCGCAACCGCCCGTCGCCACGGCCCGTGCGGCGGCGCGACCCCTTGGCCCATGCCAGAACGCGGCGCCCGCCGTCGTCCGGACCGCGCCTTCGTCGGCGCTTCGACGGCCGATCGTCGGTCAGCCGTCGCCGCGCCGTTCCGCGGCCTTGGCCCGGTCCCACGCCGCGTCGAGTTCGGCGAGGCTGCGCCCCGTCAGGACGTGTCCGAACTCGCGTTCGATCGCCGCGAAGCGCCGCTGGAACTTGTCGCTGGTCGCCGCCAGCGCGACTTCCGGGTTGCTGCCGACGTGCCGGGCCAGGTTGCACAGGCTGAACAGCACGTCGCCGAGTTCGGCGGCGATCGCCGCGCCGTCGCCGCTCGCGATCGCGGCGTCGAGCTCTGCCAGCTCCTCGTCGATCTTCGCGCGTGGGCCGGCGCGGTCCGGCCAGTCGAAGCCGGTGCGGGCCGCCTTCTCGCCAAGACGGAACGCGCGCAGCAGGGCCGGCAGCGCGATCGGCACGCCGGCGAGCGCGCCGGCGTCGCTGCCCTCGGCGCGTCGGTCGCGCCGCTTCTGTTCTTCCCAGCGCGTGTAGGCGATCTCGGCGCTGGCGGCGCGCTGGTCGCCGAACACGTGCGGATGGCGGCGGACGAGTTTCGCCGCCGCCGCGGCCGCCGCGGCATCGAGCGTCGGGCCGCCGTTCTCGCTGTCGATCTGCGCGATCATCGCGACGTTGACCAGCACGTCGCCGAGTTCTTCGAGGGTTCCGGCCGCGTCGCCGCGCCGCAGCGCGTCCGCGGCCTCGAACGCCTCCTCGAGCAGGCACGGCGCCATGCTCGCGGTCGTCTGCTTGCGGTCCCAGGGACAGCCGTCGGGTGCGCGCAGGCGCGCGATCGTGCGGAGCAGGTCCTGCATGCCGGGCAACGGCAAGTCGGGTTGGGCCATGCGCGCACGCTACCGCGCGCCGTCGGGGCCGCCGCGCGGGTTTCCCCGTGCGGGCCGAGCGAGGGCCCGTATCGTGCCGGCGTCGCGAGCCCGTTCGGGCCGCGCCACCATTCCCGCCATGGCCATCGAACTCCCGCCCCTTCCCTACTCACACGACGCGCTCGCGCCGCACATCAACGCCCAGACGCTGCAGATCCATCACGGCAAGCACCATCAGGCTTACGTGACGAACGGCAACAAGCTGATCGAGGGCACCGAGTTCGCCAGCAAGTCGCTGGTCGACATCGTCAAGGCGACCGCCGGCAAGGCCGACAAGGCCGGCATCTTCAACAACGCGGCCCAGGTCTGGAACCACACCTTCTACTGGCAGTCGATGAAGCCGAAGGGCGGCGGCAAGCCGAGCGGCAACCTCGCCACCAAGATCACGACCGACTTCGGCAGCTACGAGAAGTTCGTCGAGCTGTTCAGCCAGGCCGGCGCGACGCAGTTCGGCAGCGGTTGGGCGTGGCTGGTGCTCAAGGGTGGCAAGCTCGAGGTGACCAAGACGCCGAACGCCGAGACGCCGCTGACGCAGGCCGGCTGCACGCCGCTGCTCACGATGGACGTCTGGGAGCACGCGTACTACCTCGACTTCCAGAACCGCCGGCCGGACTACATCAAGACCTTCCTCGAGCACCTGGTGAACTGGGACTTCGCCAACCAGAACCTCGCCAAGGCCTGAGCGGTCGGGCGCGCCGCCAGCGCGCCGAGCCACCCGTGAGCTCGCACCGCCGCCGCAAGCAGAAAGCGCAGGCGCTCGGCCTCAACGAGGCCGAGTTGCAGCTGTGCGATCTGCTCGGGGAAGTGCTCGAGCTGCTGCGCTGGAACCAGGTGCTCGGCTACGGCAACCAGTACCTGCTGCACGAGAAGCTCGGACTGCCGCCCGAAGAACGGCACCGCGTGATGCGGGCGGCGGCGACGGCAGTCGAGCAGGACGGCCGCATCCAGGACTGGGGCCGCCGCTTGCTCGCGCTGCAGGAACGGCTGCGGGTGATCGATGCGCAGCTGCGCGGCGAGACCGGGCCCGGAACGGCGGCGGCCGGCCGCGACGGCGCGGAGCGTGCGGCCGATGGCTGAGCCGCGCGCCACGCCGATCAGCGGCTGCGTGATCTGCTGGCAGGAGGCCGACCGCATCGCCGACTGCATCCGTTCGCTGTCGTTCTGCGACGAGGTCATCGTCGTCGACAGCGGCAGCACCGACGGCACGGCGCGGATCGCGGCCGAACTCGGCGCCCGCGTGATCGTGAACGAGCCGTTCCCCGGCCATCGCGAACAGAAGCAGCGCGCGGTCGACCACGCCCGGCACGACCACGTGTTCTGCCTCGACGCCGACGAGCGCTGCACGCCGGAACTCGCGGAGCGCGTGCGGGAGCTCGCCCAGCGAGGCCTCGGACCGGCCTACGAAACGCCGCGGCGCAACCACTACCTCGGCGCGATCCCGCGCCACGGCCTGTTCGTGCCCGACCGCAAGGTGCGGCTGTTCGACAGGCGGCACGCGCGCTGGGGCGGGCGCAATCCGCACGACCACGTCGAGCTCGCGCCGGGCGTGGTCGCCGAGCGGCTCCCCGAGGCGATCGAGCACCTGAGTTACCGCGACTTCGCGCATCACCTGCGCACGATCGACTCGTTCACGCGCATCGCTGCGCGAGCCCTGGCGGCCGAAGGGCGCCGCGCGACGCCGTTCGACCTGTTGGTGCGGCCGCCGGCGGTGTTCGTGAAGAGCCTGGTGCTGAAGCTCGGCGTGCTCGACGGCTGGCGGGGCGTGGTGATCGCGGCGATGGCCGCCTACACCGACTGGAAGAAGTACTGGCGGCTGTGGCGCCTGCCGCGGGGTGGTGTGGCATGAGGCTCGAGGACGCGCGCATCCTGCACTTGTTCGCGAACTACAAGTGGACCGGGCCCGCCGATCCGGCGATCCGCGCCGCCGCGCGTTCGCGCGCGCTCGGCCTCGACGTGATGTTCGCGCAGGGCTCGTTCGTGCACGCCGGCGGCGAGCATCGCGTCGCCGAGGAACTGCGGCGCGTGGGGCTGCCGGTCGTGACCGGACTCGAACTGCGCAAGCACTTCCATCTCGGTTCGCTGCTGCGCGACGTGCGCGCGCTGCAGCGACTGCTCGTCCGCGACCGCGTCGACGTCGTGCACTGCCACCAGCCGGCGGACCACTTGCTCGCGGCGCTGGCGTGCCGACGGCTGTCGCGAGCGCCGGTGCTGGTGCGCAGCCTCTACGACCCCGACGCGCCAAAGCCGGGGTTGCGCACCCGGGCCGCCTTCCGCCGCACCGCGGCCGTCGTCGCGCCGACGCGCGCTGCGCAAACGGGCGTCGTCGCCGCCTTCGGCCTGCCGGCCGCGCGCGTGCTGCTGCAGCCGCCGGTGACCGAGCCGCGCCGGCTCGACGGGCCGAATGCGCGGGCGCGTTGGGGGCTCGGGCCCGAGCACCACGTCGTCGGCATCACGGCGCGCATCCAACCACATCGCCGCTTCGACCTGCTGTGGGCGACCGCGCGCGCCGTCGTCGATCGCCTGCCGACCGCCCGCTTCGTGCTGCTCGGGCGCGGCAACGCCGAGGACACCGCGGCCCTCGTTACTGAACCGGTGCGGGCGCACGGGCTCGCGGCGCACGTGGTCACGCCGGGCTACCAGAAGGGACCGGACTACGACGAAGCGCTCCGCGCGCTCGACGCCTTCCTGTTCCTGGTGCCGGGCAGCGACGGCACCTGCCGTGCGGTCTGCGACGCGATGGCGTTCGGTCTGCCGATCGTCTGCACGCGCGCCGGCATGCTCCCCGAACTGGTCGCGCCGCGGCCCGACGGCGAGACCCCGGGATTCGCCTGCGAGGATCGGCCGGAAGCGCTCGCGCGGGAACTGCTCCGGCTGCTGACCGACGCCGGGCACCGCCGGCGCGTCGGCGCGGCGGCGCTCGCGCGGGCTCGCCTCGACATGGATCCGGCCGCGGCCGCGGTGCGCACGGCGGCGGTGTACGCCGAACTGCTGGCGGCACGGGAGCGCGGATGAACGCCGCCGACGAGGCCGTGCTCGCGGCATGGTGGCGGACGTTCCTCGCCACCGCGCGGCTGCCGGACGAACTCGAACTCGTGCACGGCCGGCTCGTGCGCAGCGTGCGTCGCGGCGAGCTGCCGTCGGGGCCCGTGCACGTGAAGGCGATGGCGTTCCCGCGCGCGAAGGACCGCCTGCGCTACCTGCTGCGGCCGCTGCCGGGAGCCCACGAGGCGGCGATGCTGCGCTCGGTGGCCGCGGCGGGCGTGCCGTGCCCGGAGGTCGTCGCGGTGCGCACCGCGCGACGCTGCGGCCTGCCGTTCCGTTCGCTGCTCGTGCTGCGCAGCCTGCCGGTGGCGCTGCCTGCGGCCGAGGACGGGCGCAGGCGACTGCGCGACGAACTCGCACTCGTCGAGCGACTGCTCGCCGCCGGCATCGTGCATCACGACCTGCACGGCGGCAACTTCGTGCGCTTGGTCGACGGCCGGCTCGCGGTGCTCGACATGCAGTCGGCGCGCCTTCGCTCGGTCGCCCATGCCCGCAGCCCCGCGGTGCGAGCCATGCTCGGCGCGCGCATGCTGCGCGAACGGGAGGACGTCGGCGACGAGGAGGGGCTCGCCGAACTGGCCGCCGCCGGCTTCGTGGAGGGCGCGGCGCTCGACGTGGTGCGGCAACGGCTCGAGCGCGAGCGACGGCGCTGGCACCGCACGCGCCTGCAGCGGTGCTTCGGCGAGAGTACGGAGTTCCGGCGTGGCTGGCGTTGGAACGGCTGCGAACATTCCTGGCGTGGCGCGCCGCTGCCGGGCCGATGGCAACCACACCCGCGCGCGCGTGCCGTCTGGCTCGGACAGCGACTGCTGCAACTCGAACAGGGTCGGGCCCTGGTGTTCCCCGCCTTCTTCCGGAAGTGGTGGTGGCTCGGCGGCGGGGGAGCCCTGTATGTTCCGGCGACGTGCCACGACGGGCGCATCGATGCGGAGGTGGAGGCGGCGACCGCCGCGGCCGACCGCGCCGATCGGATCCTGGCGGGCGTTGCGCGATGGAAGACGTGACCAGCCCACAACCCTTGGCCAGCCATCCGTCCGGGGATCGGCAGCCGGCGGCCGGCGGTGACGCGGCGCGATCCGGGGAAGCGGAGGTCGCTTCGCTCGAGATCCCGGCCGTGGCCCCGTTGCGGCGCGAACGGCTCGGCCCGGTGCGGCGCGTGCTGTTCTTCGGCAAGAGCATGTCGCGAACGCGCTGCACGGGCGGCCTCGTCGATGCTCTCGAACGGCATGGCGTCGAAGTGCGGTGGCGCAACCTGGTGACGCTGCGGCGCTGGTTCGGCAACCGCATCGCCAACCGCCTCGCACGGGCCGAGTTCCATCGTTTCCGCCCGGACGTGGTGTTCGTCTTCTACCGCGACCTGCCCGCGGTGCTCGCCGACGAGTTCCGCCGGCAAGCGCGCATCGTCGTCTGGTGCGAGGAAGCGCTCGAGACGCTCGACAGTTCGATCGTGGACTGGTTCCGGCTGGCCGACCTGGTCTGCATGAGCAACCCGGCGCGCTTCCCGTGGCTGCGCGAACGTGGCCTCGACAACATGGCGTTCCTGATGAGCGGGTTCGCGCCGCGGTTCCACCGGCCGGCGCCGAAGCAGGCGCCGCTGCGCGATGTCGCGTTCATCGGCGGCCCAGGGCGGCGCGGGCAACGCGCTTCGTTCCTGGCCGAGGTCGCCGCGCGCTTCCAGACCGACGTCTACGGGCGGCACTGGGACCGCTGGCGTCAGCGGCACGACGGCTTGCGCGTGCACGGCCCGGTCGACAACCGCAAGTACGCGCAGATCTGCGCCTCGTCGCGCATCGTGCTGGGCGTCAACGAGGTCAACGAGGACGAGTACTACTTCAGCAACCGCACGTTCCTGACGCTGGCGTGCGGCGCGTTCCACCTGACGCACTACGTGCCGCGGCTCGAGGACGTGTTCGGCGATCGGCAGCACCTGGCCTGGTACAAGGACGAGGCAGACGCACTGCGCCAGATCGAGTACTGGCTGCACCGCGACGACGAGCGCGCACGCATCGCCGCCGACGGCCACGCCGAAGTGATGCGGTTCCACCAGTACTACCACCGCGTCGCGCGCATCCTGCACTGGCTGGAGTTCGGCGTGCCGCGCGCGGACGCGATGGACGGGGCGGGAGGCGGCCTGGTGACGTGGTCCGACGACGCCGCGGTCCGGCGCCAACCGTGACGCACCGGCGGTGAGCGAACTGCTGCTGCTGCTCGGCCTCGTCGCGTTCGGCGGAGTGCTCGCCGGCGCCGAGATGGCCGTGGTGACCGCGCAACGCGGCCGGCTCGAGCGCGCCGCCGACGCCGGCAGCGCCCGCGCCCGTGCTGCCCTGCGGCTGCGCCGCAACCCCGAGCGGTTCCTGGCGACGGTGCAGGTGGGCATCACCTTGGTCGGCGCGATCGCCGGCGCCTATGGCGGCAGTTCGCTCGCGGTGCTCGTCGAGCCCTGGCTGGTCGAACTCGGCTGCGGCGAGGCTTCGGGCGAGATCGCCTTCGGGATCGTCGTCGCGCTCGTCACCTACCTCTCGGTGGTGTTCGGCGAGCTGGTGCCGAAGTCGCTCGCGCTGCGCTTCGCCGATCGTTACGCGCTGGCGATCGCGCGACCGATGGTGATGCTCGGGTGGCTCGGCCGGCCGATCGTCTGGTTGTTGTCGGCCAGCTCGAACGTGGTGCTGCGGCTGTTCGGCGATCGCACGAACTTCGTCGAAGGCAAGCTGACCCGCGAAGACCTCGAACACCTGGTCGAGGAAGCGTCTTCGGCGGGTGGCATCGACGCCGGGACCGGCCAGCTCGTCGCACGCGCGCTCGAGTTCACGCAGTTGCGCGCCGACGACGTGATGGTGCCGCGCCGGTTCGTGCACGCGATCGCGGCCGACGCCGGCGAGGCGGCGCTGCGTGTGGCGATGCTCGAGAAGGGGCTGCGGCGCGTGCCGGTGTTCCGCGAGTCGCTCGACCACGTCGTCGGCTACGTGCTGCGCGAAGACGTGCTCGGCAGGCTGTGGGACGGAAAACCGCTGCGCATCGACGAACTGCTGCGCGCTCCGTACTTCGTTCCCGAGTCGATGGCCGCTGAACGCGTGCTGCGCGAGCTGCAGCAGCGCCGGCTGCATCTCGCGATCGTCGTCGAGGAACACGGCGGCACCGCCGGCATCGTCACGCTCGAGGATCTGGTCGAGGAACTCGTCGGCGAGATCTTCCACGAGCACGATCAGGCCCCGCCGCGACCGATCCAGCGTGAGGCGACGGGGGTCTGGCGGGTGTTCGGCAGCGTGTCGCCGCGCGACGTCTGGCGCGAGTTGCGCATCGAGATCCCGGAACGCGGCGACGAACGCACGCTCAGCGGCTTGCTGGTGTCGCTGGCCGGCGATCGCGTGCCGGCGGTCGGCGAGCGGTTCACGGTCGGGCCCGGGCTCGAAGCCGAGGTCGTCGAGGCGTCGCCCCGACGCGTGCGAGCGGCGCGGCTCCGCCTGCAGGCCGACGCCACGGCCACGCCGCGGCAGTCCTGAGGCCACGCCGCGCTCGCAAGTCGCGGCATGGCGTCCGTATCATGGCGCACCATGAATCCCCTGATGCATGTTCTGCACGTTCCCTTCCTCGGCCTGCTCGTTGCGCTGCCCGCGCAAGACCCGGTCAAGCCGCAGGAGCCCGCGACCAAGGCCGTGAGCGCGACCACGAAGGACGACGCCGCGACCGCCAAGGACCCGGCGATCGTCGCCGTCGACGCGTTCATCGCGTCGAAGAACATCGACAAGACGAAGGCCGGCTGGAAGACGTCCCTGAGCAAGCCGCCGAACCTGCCGTTCGACAAGAACAGCGACTACTTCTGGCACCTCGAGACCGAGCACGGCGTGATGAAGATCCGCTACTTCGCGGATGCCTCGCCGGCGCACGTCTCGAGCGGCATCTATCTCTCGCGGCTCGGCTTCTACGATGGGCTGGGCTTCCACCGCGTGATCCCCGGGTTCATGGCGCAGGGCGGTGATCCGCTCGGCAACGGCCAGGGTGGTCCGGGCTACCGCATCGACGCCGAGTTCAAGAACGGCCTCAAGCACACCAAGGCCGGCATCCTGTCGATGGCCCGCACGCCCGACCCGAACTCGGCAGGCTCGCAGTTCTTCATCACCTTCAAGGACACCGGCATGCTGGACGACAGCCCGGACCGCCCGGGCTACACGGTGTGGGGCGAGGTCGTCGAGGGGCTCGACGTCGTCAAGGTGCTCGAGTCGAAGGGCAACCCGGACCGGGCCGCGAACGGCGCGATGGCGAAGCCGATCAAGATCGTGCGTGCGACGGTCAGCGTCGCGCCGAAGGCGGCGAAGGCCGAACCTGCGAAGTCCGAGCCGGCGAAGGAAGGCGACAAGAAGTAGTCGCCGTCAGAAGCCGTCGGCGAGGGCCAGCGCGATCTTGCGCGCCAGTTCCTTGACGAGCTCGGCGCGCGCCGAGGTGAGGTCCTCGCCGATCGGCGACCGGAACTCGGTGCGGTCGGTCACGCGCCGTTCGAGCACGACGCGGCCATCGCGCGCGATCAGCCGCATCCACACCGCGGCTCCGAACGAGCCTTCGCGCACCGGGTCGCTACGCCCGCCCGTGACCAGCGTGCGTTCGTTCGCATCGGTCAGCACGACGTGCAGTCGCGCATCGGCAGTGGCCCGGTCCGCGAGCACCACGTCCGTGGAGATCGGCAGTTCCCGGGCGAGCGCCTGCCCGAGTTCGGCCTCGAGCCGCTGCCGGAAGGTGTCGTTGCCGACCACGTCGAGGGAGACCGTGCGCACGCCGAGCCGTTCGAGCCCCGAACCGAATGTGTAGCCGCAGCCGACGACGGCGATCGAGAACAGCAGCGAAACACCGACGCGCATCACGGCGCCAACGCTCCGGCCGCGGCCTTCGCGCGCGCGGCGTCCCGCGCGACCACGGCTTCGGCGTGACCCGGGGTCGTCGCGAACTCGTCGCCGGCCGCGAGCTCGAGGTGGTGCATCTCGCCGGGGCCGTTGCCGATGCGACGGTAGAACGCGGCGACGCGCATGTGCCGTTCCTGTTGCCAGCCGAGCACGCGAGCGATCGCGTCCTCGGCGGCGCGCACGATCGTCGGATTCTCCGGCCGGCTGCGCAGGAAGTCGCGCAGTTCGCGCACCGCGATCTGCATGCCGTCGAGGTCGTAGTCGGGGCCCTCGAGCACGGCGACCGCGCTCATCGCGAAGCGGAACTGCGCGTAGCCGGCCCATTCGCTGTCGGGGCGATGCAGCATCAGGTCGCGGTAGCGCTGCTGCGCGAGCTGGAAGTTGCCGTCGTCGTACGCCTGGTCGCCGAGCAGGCGCAGGGCGTCGGCCATGCGCGGCGAGTCCGGGTGGCGCGTCACGAGGTGCTCGAGCACGGTGCGGCCCGCCGCCGCGTCCGACCAGAAGAACAGGAAACCACCGTCCCGCTTCAGCAGCAGGTCGCCGATCTGCCAGACCATCTCGACGACGATCGGACGCAGATCGCTGTGCGGGTAACGATCGGCGAACGGCTCCAGCACGCGGAATGCCTCCCAGGAATCGCCGCTCCCCGACCAGGCGCGCGCGAGCGCGAGATCGCGTCGGTCACGCAGTCGCCTGGGACAGAGGTCCGCGGCGAGCGTCTCGAGCATCGCCTGTGCTTCGTCCCACTCGGCGGCGGCGACGTGTCGTTCGGCGACGCCCAGCCGCTGATCCGCCTCCGCCAACGACAGCGGCTGCGTGACGCAGCCGGTGGTCGCGAGCAGGACGAACGGACCGAGCGCAGGGAACCGCCACCGCGAACGCATGCCGGCATGTTGCGGCCCTGGTCGGTTGCCAGCGAGGGATTTCCGGTGGCCAGCCGGCGCCGTTCACGCCCTTCCGAACAGCAGCGCTCGCAGCGGGGATCGGTGTTCGGTGGCCGCGGCGAGCCAGCGCGCGGGCAGCGGTGCGGCGCGTGCCGTCGTCGCCGCGTCGCCGAGGGTCGGCCAACGCCGCGCCTGCGTGGCGAGCAGTTCGCGCAGCAGGGCGAGGACGTCGTCGGCCACCGCCTGGCGCGGCAGAACGGCGTGCCGGCGGCAGACGAGGCCGTGGCCCTCACCCTGCACGAACGCCGGCGCGAGTTCGGCGCCGCAGGCCGCGCAGTGCTGCAGATCGGGCAAGGCGCCGAGCGTGGCGAGCAGGCGCAGTTCGAGCCCGAGCACGACGCGCGCGACGGCGGCGGCTGGGCAGCGTTCGAGCAGGTTCAGTCCACCGAGCAGCAGGTCGAACACGCGTGGTTCGACTTCGCCATCGGGCATCGCCAGGTCGCAGAGCCGCGCCAGGTGGCTTGCCGCGAGGAAGCGCGTCGGCTCGCGGAGGGGGCGTCGTTCGCGCAGCAGTTCGACGCGCTCGAGCAGCCGCAGGCCGCCGCGGTCGGCCGAGAACGTCGCCGCGACCTCGTTGAGGAAGTCGAGCCGGCCGAGGAATGGTGAGTCCGGGCGGTGGGCGCCCTTGGCAAGGCCGACCAGCCGACCGTGCTCGCGCGTCAGCATCGTGACGATGCGGCTGCTCTCGCGGAAATCGCTGCGGCGCAGCACGATCGCCCGCACTGGTTCGGCACGTCGGCGGCGCCGCGGCACTGCGTCGTCGTTGGTGGCGCCGCGGGCGCTCACCCGGTTTCCTCGGCGGCGGGCTGCGGAGCCAACAGGGTCGCGCGCAGCCGTTGGATGCGCCGTTCGTCGGCCTGCACCACCCGGAACTCGACACCGTCGATGACGACGGTCTCGTTGACGGCGGGGATGTGGTTGAGGCGGCCGATGACGAGTCCGGCCAGGGTCTCGAAGTCGCCCTGTTCGGGCAGATCGGTGTGCAGCAGCCGGTTGAGCTCGGCGGCCGTCGCACGCGCCGGCAGTTCGAGCACCCGCCCCGCCTCGACGACGCGGATCGCGTCCGGCTCGGGCTGGCCGGCGGCCGGCGCGTCGTACTCATCGCCGATGTCGCCGACGATCGCTTCGAGCACGTCTTCGACGGTCACCAGCCCGACTGTCGTGCCGTATTCGTCGATGACGATCGCGAGATGCTGGTTGCTGGCCTGGAAGCGGCGGAGCAGCTGCGCTGCACCGCTCGTCTCCGGCGCGAACAGGACTTCGCGCAACAGCGACCGCAGTGGCGTGGTGGCGGCGCGCTGGCTGTCCTCGTGCAGCAGCCGCAGGGCGTCCTTCACGTTGAACACGCCGACGACCTCGTCGATGCGGTCGCGGTAGACCGGGTAGCGCGAGAAGCCGTGATCGAGCGCCTTCTGCACCGCGTCGCGAACGGTCATCGTCTCGGGCAGGCCGACGATGTCGGGTCGGGGCGTCATCAACGTCGACACCGGCAGGTCCTTGAGCCCGACGATGTTGCCGATCCAGGTGCGTTCCTCCGCCGGCAACGGGTCGCTGACGGAATCGTCGACGGCCGCCATCACCTGCTCCTGCACCTCCGCGGCATCGGCCTGCTCGGTGGCCGGCGAGCGCGACCAACGCACGATCCGGGTGAGGCCGAGCAGCGGCAGCACCAACGGCCAACGCAATACGAGCCAGGTCGGCCGCAGCCAGGGCATCGCCGCCAGCAAGGCTCGTTCGGGGCGGTGCTGCGCGAAGGCGATCGCGAGGCACGTGACCAGCAGCATGACGACGGACAGCGTCAACAGCGCCGAGCCGAAGTGGTCGGGGGCGACCGCGGCATGCACCGACCACAGGCCGAGCAGCCAGCCGCCGGCCGTGAACGCGGCGGCGAGGATCAGGTACTCCGGATCGCGCTTGCTGCGGTCGGGACCGCACGGCCGGCCGCCGCGTTCTTCGAGCAGCTGGCCGAGCCGGGTGGGCGAGTAGCCAAGCAGGCTGGCCATCGCGAGCGCCCCGAAACCCGCCATCAGGACGGCCACGACCACCATCGCCCCATGCGCCGCCGTGAGGGAGGCCGCGGCCAGGCCCCCGGTGAGGTCCCATGCCTGGTCCGCGCCGGGAGGGGCGGCGATACCGAGCGCCATGCCGAGGGCGGGGCGGGTCGGCCCAGGCAGGGGATCGGGGTCGTTCGAGGGGGGCGCTACGGGCGTTCGGATCGGTCTCGGCACGTCAGGAAGCGCAGCATACGGGCCGTCGCCCATGGACTGGGGCTCAATCTCCCGGCGGTCCTATCGGCCATGCCATGGTGCGTACGACGAGCCACCGCCCGACGTTCGCTGGCGGCGCAGGCCCGCCAGCGGAGGGCACGGGTAGCGGGTTCGGATGAAGTTGGCGGCGATGGGTGGTGCGGAAGCCCCAGGCCCAACTCCCCGGGCGATGGGGGTGACGGTTCTCTTGGCGGGGCTCGCGAAGTTCCTGGGCCGTCGCCCCCGGGGTCTATCGCCCCGAGCACAGCCAAGGGATCAGTCTCGGGTCGGGTCGTCCGCGCCCTGGGTCGGCGCCAGCGCCTCTTCGTCGTCCAGCTCGACGTCCGCTGAGAACCGGTTGCGCCCCTGGTCCTTGCTGGCGTAGAGCGCGTAGTCGGCGCGCTGGAGGATCGCCTCGACACTGTCGCCTGGGCGGTAGGCCGTCAGGCCGAGCGACATGGTCAGCGGCAGGCCAAGTTCTTCACCGCGCCGCTGAACCGCCGTGAACAGGCGGGCGGCGACAACGGCGGCTTCGTCGGCGGTGGTGTCGGGCAGCACCAGCACGAACTCCTCACCGCCGTAACGGCAGACCGTGTCGCCGCGGCGCATGGTGGCGCGCATCACGTCGGCGGCGGCGCGCAGGGCCTGGTCGCCCCGCAAGTGTCCGTGCGTGTCGTTGAGTTGCTTGAAGTGGTCGAGGTCTGCCATCAGCACGGTCAGCGGACGGCCCGAACGATCGCAACTGGCTACTTCGCGTTCGAGCGCGAGCAGGCCCAGGCGCCGGTTGAACAGGCGGGTCAGCGGATCGGTGAGGGCGTACTTCTGAACGCGCGACTCTCGGCGCCGCAGCAGCAGGTTCTCGAGCAGCAGCGAACCGGTATCGCCGAGCAGGCGGGTGAAGGTGCGCTCGTGCTCGGCGTCGATCGGCGTCAGGGTCAGCGAGCGGTCGAGCAGCAGGAACGACGGCAGCCCGAGCGACCCGTTCAGCGGCACGGCGAGCAGTTCGTCCGTCGACAAGGCGGCCAACAAGCCGGCCGTATCGCGCAGCGCTGCCTGCAGCAGCGCCGGCGCACCCGCGGACACGGCGCCCTGCAGCGCGTGCGCTTCGCTGACGGAGACCTGGACCTGGTGGAGCGTCGCCGGCAGGTGGCCGCCGTCGGCCAGGTCGCGCCAGGTGATCGCGCCGATCTGTGGGTTCCACTTGGCGAAGCACGCGCGGTCCCACATGCCGCCGCGCACCGCCGCCGCGGTCAGGGCCGCGGCGATCGTGCGTGCGTCGGCGGCATGGACGACGTCGAGCAGGCCGAGCACCATCGGTTCGAGACGCACGTTCTCCGCGGGCGGGGTGCCGGCGATCCCGTCCGCAGGTTGGCGAACGGCGAATCGCGCTTCCAGCGGCGCCACGAGCGCCTCGAACCGGGCGCGCAACGCCGCCGAGGTGGTCGGGTCGCCGGGAGGCGGGCTGGCCGCAGCACCGAAGGAGCCGGGCAGTGGGCCGGGTGGGAAACCCGCGGCCATGGCTTGCTGGCGCGCCAATCGCACGAGGGCGGCGGCGTCGTTCGGCAGCAGATCCTCCGCCGACGTCGGCACGTGGCGCGGCGACTGGAACTGGGCAACGACCGGCGCCGGAAGCTGCCACTGCGAGGCGCAGTCGGCCGTCGAGGGCGCGTGGCGCGATCCGTGCCCCGCCTGCAGCAGGGCGAGCCATCGCGGCGTGTCGCACAGCAGGCCGAGCAACCATGCCGCTTCGGGATCGGCCAGGCCCGTGCTGCGCGCGATTCGTTCGGCAGCAAGTGCCGTGGCCACCGAGTGGCGCCATTGGGCTCGCAGCGGCGAATCCGCGGCGACAGGCGTCGGCCGGACGGCGAGCAGGCGCTCGGAGTTGCCCGGTCCGAGTCGGGCAACGAGGTCCGCGACGGTCGTGACCGGGTGGTCGCTTCGCACCAGGGGCGCATTCGCGAACCGGAGGCCTCGCAGCACGGCCAGGGGGTCGAGCCGCAGCAGGGCGGCGGTGGTGTCGGGGGTGGTCGCCCTGGTCCGATCGCCGAGCCCGCCGAGCAGCGCCAGCGCCGAGGGGGCGGCCCGCAACGGGTTGTGCACGGCCGCATTGGGTGATCGGAAAGCCATCGTTCCCCGCGCACTGTTCGGCTTCGCACAGGGCCTCGCTCAACTGCGTCGGGGATGCCACGGTGCCACGGCCGGAACCAAGCCAGCATTCGGGGAGTGGATAGGTCCTAACCACCACGGATTGGCCGAGTTGCGAGGCCGATCGCCCACGGGGTGCCGCCGTTCGCCACGGCGTTGGTCCGCGCTTCGCATTGTGCCTGCTGCCATGAGCGGCGACCCCTCCCTGCCGGCGACTTCCACCGATGCGTCCCTCGCACGTGAGCGGATCCGCAAGGACGCCATCGAGCTGCTGGCTCGGTTCGGCGGCACGCTGCTCGCCGCCAACGATGCCGACCCGGTGGTGCGCGACGCCGGCCTCGCGACGAGCCTGATGGACGCCTTCCGCCGCAGCGGGGATCGCGAGGTGTTCGAGTGCCTTGTGCGCTGGGTCAGCCCGCAGTTGCAGGCTCGCATCCGTTCCCGCCTGCGCGGCCTCGGTTCGGTGCTCGACGCGAACGAAGTCCTGCAGGACACCCTGGTCAACGTCTACCGCTACCCCGACCGGTTCCTGGCCTCGCGGCCGGGCGCATTCGCCGCCTGGTCGACGACGATCGTCGACAACGCGATCCGCCGCCACCTGCGCCAGCAACGGCACGGCGTCGAGATCGCGCTGCGCGCGCCCGAGGTGCTGCAGGAGCACGCCGATTTTGCGATGCGGGAACCGAGTGCCTTGGCCCAGGACCGCGAAGAGTGCTCGGCGACCGCGCAGGCCTTCGGGCTGGTGCTGCAGTGCTACCTCGCCGCATTCCGGGCGCTGCGGGACCGCGAGCAGTTCGTGCTGCAGATGGTCGAAGTGCGCGGGTTGCGCTACGCCGATCTCGGCGGCCTGCTCGGCATCCGCCCCGAAGCGGTGAAGATGATCGTGTTCCGCGCGCGCAAGCGGGTGTTCGACCGCGCCGCGACGCTGCTGGGCCTCGCTGCCCGGCAGCCTGCCGCCGTCGCGGAGGACAGACCGCTGCTCGCCAGCGCCTGACGGCGCTGGTTTCGCTGCGCGCTTGCAACGGCGCCGCGGCGGGTGATCCTGGCGGCATGACCGAGTCCGTCGATCGCCTGTTCGTGCACTGCCGCGAACTCGTGACCATGACCGACGGTCCGCCCACGGGGGCGCGGCGTGGGGCGGCGATGCAGCGCCTCGGCGTGATCGACGACGGGGCGGTCGCCGTGCGCAACGGGCGCATCGTCGCGACCGGCGCCACGGCGGCGATCGTGAAGGCCTACCGCGCCGTCGACGAAGTCGATCTGTCGGGCTTCGTCGTGCTGCCCGGGTTCGTCGACTGCCACACGCACCCGGTGTTCGCCCGCACGCGCGAGAACGAGTTCCACCAGCGCTGCGCCGGTGCGGACTACATGGCGATCGCGGCCGCGGGCGGCGGCATCCTGAGTTCGATGCGAGGCGTGCGCGAAATGCCGCTCGCCGAACTCGCGGAACGCACCGAACGTCACCTGTGGGGGTTCGCCGCCAACGGCACGACGACCGTCGAGTGCAAGACCGGCTACGGCCTGTCGCTCGCCGACGAGGAGAAGAGCCTGTTGGCGTTGCAGCGCGCCGCCGCGGCGGTCCCGCTCACCGTGCGCCGCACGTTCCTCGGCGCGCACGAGTTTCCGCCCGAGTATCGCGACAACCGCGGCGAGTACGTGCGGCTGCTCTGCGAGCAGATGATCCCGGCGCTGGCGCCGCTCGCCGACTACTGCGACGTCTTCGCCGAGCCCGGTGTCTTCGATCGCGCACAGAGCGAACGGGTGCTCACGGCGGCGCGCACGCACGGCCTGCGCCTGCGCATGCACGCGGACGAACTGACGCCGATGGGCGGCACCGAACTCGCGGTCCGCCTCGGCGCGTGTTCTGCCGACCACCTCGGCCGGATCTCCGACGCCGGCATCCAGGCGTTGGCGGCCAGCGACACCGTCGGCGTGCTGCTGCCGGGCACGATCTTCTTCCTCGGCAAGCCGCACTATGCGCCGGCGCGCCGCATGATCGAGGCCGGCTGCGCGGTCGCCCTGGCGACCGACTTCAACCCGGGCTCGTGCCACACGCAGTCGATGACGTTGATCTGGTCGATGGCGTGCTCGCAGATGAAGATGACCGCCGAGGAGGTGATCACGGCGGCGACCATCAACCCGGCGTTCTCGCTGCAGCTCGACGCCGAGGTCGGCACGCTGCACCCGGGCAAGCGCGCCGACCTGTGCGTGCTCGACCTGCCGAGCTGGCGTGCGGCGGGCTACGCGCTCGGCGGCAACCCGGTGGCGATGACGGTGAAGGACGGCGTGCCGCTGGTCGCCAACGTCAGCGAACGGGACCCCGACTGTGCTTCGCCGCGGGCACACTGACCGCCGCGCGCAGCGCTTGCACTTCGTCGGGAGCCAGTCGCCGGCAGCTGCCTTCGGCCTGGTCGCCCAACCCGATCGGCCCGACCGAGATGCGATGCAGCGTCCAGACGCGCGAGCCGATGGCGAGCACCATGCGGCGGATCTGCCGGTTCCTGCCCTCGACCAGTTCGATGCGCAGCAAGGTCGAACGCGCGTCGTGGTCGAGTGCGTCGGCGCGCGCCGGTCGGGTCGTGCCGTCGTGCAGGGCGACGCCGTTGCGCAGCGTCGTCAACGCGGCGTCGCCAACGCGCCCCTTGACGCGCACTTCGTAGACCTTCGGTAGCTTGCTGGCCGGCGCGTTGATCGCGTGCGCGAGGTCGTTGTCGTTGGTGAACAGCAACAGCCCCGACGAATCGCGGTCGAGGCGACCGACCGGCGCCAACCACGACGCGTCGGGCGGCAACAGATCGTAGACCGTCGCCCGGCCGTGCTCGTCGGCGGCCGTCGTGACGTAGCCGACCGGCTTGTGCATGGCCCACACTTCCTTGCTGCGCGGCCGCAACGGCGCCCCGTCGACGAGCACCCGATCGCGGACCGGATCGACCCAGGCCTCGGCATTGCGCACGGTGCGGCCGTTCACCTGCACGCGGCCCGCGGCGATCCAAGCCACCGCCTGATGTCGCGAACACGCGCCGGCGCGGGACAGCATCCGGTCGAGGGTCTTCTTGCCGCTGGTGCTCACCCGGTCAGGATCCGGCGCCCGCGAGGCCGGTGCAACCGCGCCGCTGGAATCACGCGAGCCGGGCGGATAGCACGCGCCCGCATGCCGCCGTTGCTCGAGTGTGTTCCGAACTTCTCCGAGGGTCGTGACCGGGGGATCGTCGACGCGTTGGTCGCGGCGATGACCGCGGTGCCGGGCGTGCGTTGCCTCGGCAGTGAGCTCGACGCGAGCCACCACCGCAGCGTCGTGACGCTCGCCGGGCCAGCACCAGCGATCGCCGAGGCGGCACTTCGCGGCGCGCGCGAAGCGATGCGCCGCATCGATCTGCGCACCCACAAGGGCGAGCACAAACGCATGGGGGCGATCGACGTCTGCCCGTTCGTGCCGCTCGCTGGCGCGTCGATGGCCGACGCGGTGGCGACCGCCCGGGCGGTCGGCGCCCGCATCGGCGGCGAACTCGGACTGCCTGTGTTCCTCTATGCCGAGGCATGCACGCGCGAGTCGCGGCGCGTGCTCGGCAACTTCCGCAACAAGGAGTTCGAAGGGCTCGCGTCGTTGGTCGGCAGCGACCCCGAGTTCGCGCCGGACTTCGGCCCGGCGAAGATGCACACGACGGCGGGCGGCGTCGCGGTCGGCGCGCGCAAGTTCCTGATCGCCTACAACGTCAACCTCGCGACCAAGGACGTGCAGGTCGCCAAGGACATCGCCAAGGCCGTGCGCGAGAAGGACGGCGGCTTCAAGAAGGTGCAGGCGATGGGCTTCTTTCTCGACGACAAGCAGCTGAGCCAGGTGTCGATGAACCTGCTCGACTTCGAGGTGACGTCGATTCGCGTGGTGTTCGACAAGGTCAAGGCGCTCGCGGCCGAGCGCGGTGTCCAGGTCGCGGCGAGTGAACTCGTCGGGCTGGCACCAGCGGCGGCGATCGATGCAGCGCTGGCGAAGCACGTGCAACTCCCGGACTTCGACCCGGCACAGCAGGTCGTCGAGAGCAAGCTCGCGGCGATGGGCGGCTGACGCCGTCAGGCCGTCGTGACGTGGCGCTTCCGGGGCCGCACGTCGCCAGGGGCCGCCGGGAGCTCGTGCACGACCGCGGGTTCCACGGGCGCGGCGAGCCAGCGCGCGTTCCGCCAGCGTCGCGGCAGCATCGCGTCCGGCAGCGTCAGCGTGCCGGCGACGATCAGCAGCGCGACCAGGATCCAGCCGATCGCCTCGTCGCCCAGCATCGCCACGGACTCGCCCGAGCCCGCGCGCAGCCACTGCATCCAGGTCATGCCCCACATCGAGGCGAGGATCGCGGCGAGGGTGACGCCGAACCCAGCCCGCGTGGCTCCGCGCGTGGTCGCGAGCCAGGCGGCGATCTGCGGCACCGCCAACAGCAGGAACGACAGGCGGTAGTCGAAGTGCGAGCCGGTGCAGAAGGTGCCGACGTGGATCGCGGCGCCGCAGCGGAACGCGGCAAGCTGGGCTGGCGTGCCGCCGAGCCGCACCTGCGTACGCAGCCAGAGGGAGCCGGCGGCCACGGCGGCGAGCAGTGCTGCGCCGATGGCGAGCAGCGTCGACGCGGGCCAGCCGTTCTCGCTCGCCAGCAGGTGCGGCAACTGCGTGACCCCGTAGGCGATGCGATCCCAGTGTGCGGTGTTGGCGCGGATCGTCGCCAGGTCGCCCCACGTCGCGATGACGTAGACGACGAACGCCAGCGCGAGGCCGAGGCCGAGGCGCGTCGCGCGTCGTGGGCCAGCACCAGCCAGGCCAGCCACGGCGAAGATCGGGAACAGCTTGAGCGTCGCGGCTGCCGCGATCAGGCCGCTTGCGAACCAAGGCGATCGCGCGACGGCGAGTGCCGCCAGCGCCACCAGGCCGAACATCGGCAAGTCGTTGTTCGCGCGCTCGACGCCGAGCCACACCGCCGGCGACAACGCGCCGAGTGCCAGGCACCACGCGCCGGCGCGGGTCGTCGCGAGCGGCACGAGCGCGCACAGGCCGGCGAAGAAGGCGGCGAGGAACGCCAGCGCCAACCATGGCGTGTGCTCCGGCGCGAGCCCCAGCCACGCGAGTACGAGCCACGCCCGCGGGTAGTTCATCGGCCGACCGAGTGGGTCGCCGGGGTTGGTGATCAGGGGGTCTAGCCCTTGCGCCAGCGTGACCGACGCGCCGGAGATCGCGCGGGCGTCGGCGAACCGCGGCTGCATGGTCGGCACGCCGAGCGACTCGAGCAGCTCGAGTTGGTGGCTCAGGACGAGCCAGCCGACGCCCGCCACGAACGCCACGAGCGCCGCCAGCAGCGGGGCACGCAGCGCGTTCGAGTGCGCCGACCGGGACGAGGCGTCCATGGCACGGACTCTACGTCGGCGGTACTGCCGAACGGAACAGTGCCGTGCCCGCGAACCGTCACATCCCGGCGTTCAGGCGCTCACCCTCGGCGGTCAGCTTCACCTGCATCTCGACCGGGCGCGGCTCGTCGGGAAGCCCGCGAATGACGACGACCTTCACGGTGTCGCCTGGGCGGCGGCTGCCGAGCACCCGAGGCAGCTCGTCGAAGCTGCGCACGGGCGTGTCTTCGATCTTCACGAGCACGTCGCCGTAGGCGTCGATGCGGGCGCCGCGGTTGGTCTCGGTGATCTTGAACGGCCGCAGCCCCGCCGCGGCGGCGCCGTAACCCTCGATCGTCTCGCCGACGATCGCCCCCGACGTGTAGCCGAGGCCGGGCTCGAGCCGGTAGCTGGCGTAGAACGGGTCGCGCGTTACGCCGAGCCGCGCCGACGTCGCGCGGCCGCCGAGCAGACGCGGGACGATTTCGTTCACGGTGTCGACCGGCACCGCGAAGCCGATGCCGGCACTGGTGCCGCTCGGCGAGTAGATCGCGGTCGTCACGCCGATGAGCCGGCCCGCCGAATCGAGCAGCGGCCCGCCGGAGTTGCCGCGGTTGATCGCGGCGTCGACCTGGATCAGGCCCTGCAGGAACGCGCCGCCCTTCTCGGCCTGGATGGACCGGTTCAGTGCGCTGACGATGCCCGTCGTCATCGTCTGGTCGAAGCCGAACGGGTTGCCGATCGCGATGGCGGTCTGGCCGACGCGCAGGTCGTTCGAGGTGCCGAGCAGCAGCGGCTTCAGCCCGGCCACGTTGCCGCGCAGCCGCAGCACCGCCAGGTCGTGGTTCGGAGACGTGGCGACGACGTCGGCGCGGAAGTTCCGGCCGCCGACCGTCACCTGCACCTGCTGCGCGTTCGCGACGACGTGGTGGTTGGTGACGACGACCCCGGCTTCGTCCCACACGAAGCCGCTGCCAGCGCCCTGCTGTTCCTGGACGCCGCCCCAACCGTCGCGCATCAGGGCCGACGTGTTGATCGACGCGACCGACGGTCCGTAGCGCTCGAACACCTCGACGAAGTTCTGTTCCATCGCGGCGAGATCGCCGCGTGGCGTGACGGCGCGCGGCACGCTGCGCGGCGTCGGCGTGAAGAAACCCGAGCGCTCGAGCAGCAAGAACGCCGCGATCACGAACGCGCCGCCGGCGATGACCAGCGGCAAGGCGCTCGACCGGCGGGACGGGAACGGATAGTCGCTCATCGAGGAATGCGGACGGCGGCGTCGTCTCTACGACGGTCCGTCACGACTACACGGGATTCGGCCACAGGGCGCGCCAGTCGCCGGTCGGCTGGTCGGCCTGTCGGCGCAGCTGCGCCAAAGCTTCGGGGTGGACCTGCACCGTCTCGAGCGCGGTCTCCGCCAGCGCCTGACCGCACGCGTCGGCGATGCCGGCCCCGTGCAGGCCGTGGTAGCGATAGATGTGGGCCGGGGTGCCGGACTTGCTGAACTTGACGACGGCCCGGGCGAGTTGCGGCACGCCGACGATCGAGCCGAGGTTGTCGAGCAGGCCGACCTCACCGTCGTGCGCCGAGACGATCGGCACGCGGCGGCCGGCGAGGTCGATCGTGTCGGCGGGGCCCAACGGACCGGTGCCGCCGCCGGCCGGACGCAGGTGCAGGCGCCCGGAGACGCCGAGCGTCTCGCGCAGGTGCCGGCAGCCGTCCTTCTTCGCCAGCTCGCCGCACAGCAGGTCCGGCGACGTGACCACGATGACGTTCGCGTAGACGCCGCGGTCGAGCAGCAGCCGGCTCGCCTCGATTGCTTCGGGAACGAGTGCGCCCATCACGAACAACTCGACGACGTTCTCGCCGGGCTGGTAGCCGCGGTAGCCGCGCCAGTCGATCAGCCGGTAGCCGCCGGCCAGCGCGTCGTGCTGCACCGCCTGCAGGATCGTCGCCTCGGCCGCGTGCGGCACTTCCGCCTCGTGCAGGCCTCCGTCCTGCGCGGTGAGGCCGAGCTGTGCGCCGGCCGGCAGATCGTGCTTCCATCGCGCCTGGCGCTTCAGCCATTCGAGCAGCTGGCCCTGGTGCAGCGCCCGCGTCACCGCGCGGATCAGCACGCCGGTGCGACCCTTGTTGTCGCGCGCGAAGTGCCGCCGGATCGCGTCGCACAGGATCCACTCCATCTCGATCGCGAACGCCGGTTCCCAGGTGATCAGGTTCGGGATCTGGATGTCGCTCTTCCAGCTGTGCTGCGCGCCTTCGGGCGCCAGCGTGATCCCGCTCGGCGTGCCGACGAGCACGAACGAAGAGTTCCAGTAGAGGTCGTAGTAGAGCTGGTCGAGGGCGCGTTTGATGAAGAAGTCGTAGACGGTCATCATCGGCAGGAACGGGATCCCGGCCAGGTGGTCCATCTTGCCGAAGCTGCCGAGCGCACTCATGCAGTTGGCCTCGGCGATCTCGAAGCGGATGTGGCGCGTCCACGCCTCGTCGGTCGGCGCCAGTTCGGGTCGCAGGCGTTCGTGCAGGTCGAGTTTGTTCTCCCAGTTCTCGTCGTGCTTGGGCCCGAAGATCTTCTCGTCCATCGCCGGGTTGATGTTCGTCGACGTGCCGACGTCGGGCGCCATCGTCATCATCAGGTCGGCGAGCGGGTTCCACCGCGCCTCGTCGGCGGTCGGCGCCTTGCCGGCCTTCTGCCCCTTGCCGGCCTTCGCCAGTTCGTCGTAGACGCCGATGCGGATCAGCTTCGCGGCGAGTTGGCCCCACATCCACTGCGTGTGCGTGGTCGGCGCCAGCTTGAGGTTGATGTCGAGCGATGCAGGCATGCCGCCCTGCTGGGTGATCTGCGCGGCGACGCGCTGGCGGTTGGCGGCGGCCTGGGCCTCGAGCGCCTCGATGCCGAGCCGCATCGCCAGGCCGCGCTGCGTGAGGAAGCGCCCTTCGTCGCTGTTGGCGGCGAACCGCACGAACGGGCGATCGAGCGACAGCCCGTGCGCCTTCAGGATCGCGACGACCTCGCTCGTCTCGGGCATCGCCGAGTGGTTGCCGTTGGCGGCGACGCACTGCAGGCCGCGGCCCTTGATCGTGTGGGCGATGATCAACGTCGGGCGCCGGCGGTCCTGCTTGCTGCGCTCGAACGCCTTCACGATCGCCTCGTGGTCGTGACCGCCGGTGTCGAAGAACAACCGCACGACGTCCGCGTCGCTCAGCGACTCGACCAGCGACTTGCACGAGGCGTCGGCGGCGACCACCGCAGCGCGCATCGCGCCGGCGTCGCGTTTCCAGACCAGCGCCTGGTAGTGGTAGTCGGTGAAGCCGCGCTCGAACACCTTGCGCAGCGCCTCGCCGCCCTTCTTCGCGAACACCTGATCGCGGAACGACCCGTGCCGGAGCTGGATCACCTCCCAACCGTTGGCGATCGCGGTGCCTTCGATGCGGTCGGCGTCGGTGCCCTGCAGTCCGCGGTTGTTCGGGATGCGCGTGCCGTCGAGGTTCTGGCGGTTGTAGTCGACGATCCAGGTCACGTTGCCGAGTTCGCGCTCGGCGACCTCCGGCAGCACCTCGAGCAGCGAACCCTCGCGGAACTCGCTGTCGCCCATCATGCACCAGAAGTGCGGCTCGTCGACGTCCCAGCCGTGCTGGCGCGCGTAGCGGTAGGCGAGCGCCAGGTAGACCGCGGCGACCGGCGGAATGCCGACCGAGCCCGACGGCAGGAACCGCCAACTGTCGGGGTCGCCCTCGGCGTGGTAGCTCTGGAACACCGGGGCGCCGTCGTGGCTGAAGCTGCGCAGCCGGTGCATCACGGCTTCGCTCGCCGGGTCGTCGAACCACTGGCCGTCCGCGTGGCGGAACAGCCCGAGTGCATGGTGCATCGCGTGGTCGACCGGCGACGCGTGCGGCTTGCAGCAGACGAAGTCGCCCGGTTCGCGGACCACGAGATGCAGCGCGGCGAGGAAGTCGAGGCTCGACGCACACGCCGCCGGGTGGCCGCCGACCTTGGGGTCGGTCTTGTCGGCGTCGGGCCTTTCGTTGGCCACGTGGATCATCGCCACCATGTGGGCGAAGGCGCGGCGGGCGATGCGATCGATCAGGGCAAAGTCGGGCTTGCTGGCGGACTTCATGCGGGTGGTGGGCGGCGGCGGAACGAGCCGCGCCAGGGTAGATGCCGGCCGCGGGTTGTGCCACTGGCACGCGCGGCGGCCGGCACTCCAGAGCCATGGCGCCGAGCGCCGGCGGGGGGGCTGGCGCCCGGACGTCCCGTCCGGTTTTCGGAACGTTAGCTGCTGCGATGCAGACTTGTGCGCGGCCGCGGTCGCGCGATCGTCCTCCGCCTTCCCGCCCCATGCTCCAGGTCTCCCCGTGGTTCTACGTCGGCTTCCTGGCGTTCGTCGCCGTGATGCTGGCCCTCGATCTCGGCGTCTTCCACCGCAAGGCGCACACGCCGACGTTCCGCGAAGCGTTGGGCTGGACCGCGGTCTGGAGTTCGCTCGCGCTCGGGTTCGGCGTCTTCGTCGGCTGGCGCTTCGGCGCCGGTCCCGCCGCTGACTACTACACGGCGTGGCTCGTCGAGCAGTCGCTGTCGATCGACAACATCTTCGTGTTCGTCGTCGTCTTCTCGAGCATGCGCATCCCGCGCGAGCTCCAGCATCGTGTTCTCTACTGGGGCGTGCTGTCAGCGGTCGTGCTGCGCGGCGTCATGATCTTCGGCGGGGCGCTGCTGATCGCGAAGTGGCAGTGGATCCTGTACCTGTTCGGCGGCCTGTTGCTGGTGGTTGCCGTGAAGTTCTTGCGGCACAAGGGGCCGACCGCGCCGACGGCGGACTCGTGGCTGGTGCGATGGCTGCGGGCGCGCATCCCGACGGCGCCGCTGTCCGGCGACCGCTTCTTCGTGCGCGTCGACGGCCGCCTGCGCGCCACGCCGATGCTGCTGGCCCTGCTGCTGGTCGAGGCGACCGACGTGGTGTTCGCCGTCGACTCGATCCCGGCGGTGTTCGCGGTCACCACCGAGCCCTTCCTCGTCTTCACGTCGAACATCTTCGCGATCCTCGGCCTGCGCTCGCTCTACTTCGTGCTCGCCGGGATGGCGGGACGCTTCGCGTATCTGGAGACCGGGCTCGGCATCGTGCTCGCGTTCGTCGGCTGCAAGCTGTTGCTGCACGACGTGGTCAAGGTGCCGTCGCTGGTCTCGCTCGGTGTGATCGTCGTGGTGCTCGCCGGCGCGATCCTGTTGTCGCTGCGGCGGTCGGGCGTGTCCGCGATTCAGGTGACGCGCGACGGCTGACCGTGGCTACGCGTCGCTCGGCGCATGCCGCGCCGCCGCGAACGCCTGCACGCGCCCCTTCTTGACCGTGTGCCCTTCGGCCGCGAGCCGTCGGGCTTGGGTGCGCATCGTCGTTTCGCTGGCGCTCGCCAACCGGCCTCCGGCAGCGACGACGCGCCACCAGGGCACGTCGCTGCCCGGCGGCAACGCGGCCATGGCGAAGCCCACGTGCCGAGCGGCGTTCTGGTAGCCCAGCGCCCGCGCGATGTCGCCGTACGTGGTCACACGACCTGCCGGCACCGCGCGCACCAAGGCGTGAACGCGGGCGTGGAAGCCGGGGCCGACGACGCGACGTGGTCCGTGGCGGCTCGGGTCGTAGGGCATCGCCCCACGTTCTCCGCGATCGGCGTCACCGGCAAGCGGACGCCGATCAGCGTCGCCAGCGTGGCCACGGCCGGGCCAGCACGTCCGCGGCCCACGCGCGCAGCGCCTGCGCCCGTTCCGCGGGCACGTCGACGATCGCCGCCTCGCCTTCGAGGTGCATCGCCAGGTTGCCGGCGATGTGCCGTTCGTGGTAGGCGAGGTCGAGCACGACGGCGCCGGCCGGAGTGATGCACGACAACGTCATGCCGTCGCGACTCAACTCGACCTGCGAAGCCTGATCCCGGATCGCCTGGAAGCAGCACTCGCCGGAGTCGAGATCCCAGCACGCGACGCCGCTCGCGCCGCCGGCCGAGACCAGCAGGCCCGCATCGTTGGCGGAGAACTGCAGGCTCCACACCGTGCCCTCGTGTCCGGCCAGCACCTGCGTGCTGCCGTCGCGGTTGCGTACGAGGATCGGACCGGTGCTGTTGCCGACGGCGAGGCGGCTGCCGTCGTGCGACACCGCGACGGCGGTCAAGGAAGGCGATCTCGGCGGCGGCCAATGAGGCGCCAGCAGCTCGTCGCGATGGCTGCCGTCGGTGAGGTCGAACACGCGCACGTGCTCGCTGCGGCGCGGCAAGGCGACGAGCCACCGACCGTCGCCCGACCACGCGATCGCCTGCAGGCCGCCGCGCAAGCCGCGATGCTCGGCGACCGTGGCGCCATCGGTGGTGCGCAGGCGGCGCACGAGGTTGTCTTCGATCGCGATCGCGATCTCGGTGCCGTCGGGCGAGAACCGGGTCTTGAAACCGCTGCCGCCGGTCGGCCCGGCCGACTCGAAGTGCAGCGCGCCCGTTGCGACGTCGAACACCCGCAGGCGGCCCTCCGAGAGTTGGCTGGCGGCCAGCGTGCGGCCGGCGCCGTCGAGGGTGAGCCAGCCGTTGCTGCCGGGAGGCAACTCGTGCGCGACCTCTCCGGTCGCGATGTCGAAGACCGTGGCACGGTTGCCGCGACTGACCGCGAGCAGCCGACCGTCGCCGGACAGTCCGCTGGCTCCCGCCTCCGGGATCTCGCGACGCCACGTCGGTTGCAGGTCGATGATGCCGAGCCCGCTGCGCGCACTCGAGGTGGCAAGCCACCGGCGATCCGCGTCGAGGGCCATCCGGTGGACAGGACGCAACGCGACCGGCGTGAACGTCGCGTCGTCGGGTGTGATGCGGTCGATGCGCCACCAGCCGGCGAGCAGCTGCGTGCCGTCGCCGGCCGGCAGCAGTTGGCGCGGCGTGCCGTTTCGCGACCACTTGCTCCACTCCGCCGCCGGGTCGGTGAAGTCGACGCGCCGCACGATGTGGTTGCCGATGCCCGCCAGGAACTGGTCGGCACCGAGGTGCGCGATCGTGGTGAGGCTGTCGCCGAGGTCGCGTCGCGGCCGCCGGACCTGGCCGTCGAGCCCGACGATGGTGAGGCCGCCGCGATTGTCGCCGATGGCGATGTCGTCGGTGGCCGGGCGGAACTCCAAAGCGCTGACGGCATGCGGCGAGGCATGCAGTTGCCGGGGTTCGCCGTCCGCGCGTGGCCAGGACAGCACGCGCCCATCGGCGCCGCCGGACAGGAAGCCTTGCACCCCGGCTGCAGCCAGTACGGTGACCGCGCCTTGGTGAGCGGGCCGCCGGGAGACGGCTGTCGTCGTGAGGTCGAACACGACGATCTCCCCCGCACTCCCGGCGCCAACCACGGTGCGAGCGTCGAGCGCGACGAGGTGGTTCAAGCGGCCGGCGGGTTCGCCCAGCGTCGCCGTGACCGCGAGCGTGTGCACGTCGCGGACCTGCAAGCGGCCGTCGAGCGCACTGAACAGCACCGCGTCGCCGGCCGCGGTGAACGCGATCGGACCGTTGTAGCGTTCGGGAACAGCGACCAGGTACGGGTCGCGCTGGGCGAGTTCCTTCAATGCCCACGAACTCGCGCGCGGCATGCGACCGAGCAGGTGCGTACGCCACATGGCGCCGGCGGCCTGCGTGCTGTTGTCGAGCTGCAGCGTCTGTCGCGCGCGCTGGAACGCGCTGCGGTCGAGTTCGACCTGGAGGTTCTGCGCGGTGGCATCGGCGCGCGCGCGGTCGGCATCGGCCTGCACCCACAACGTCGTCAGCGCGATGGAGCCCGCGACCAGTGCCAGCGCGAACGCCGCCGCGACGCCGGACAGCAGTCGGTTGCGCGCGACCCACTTGCGGAGTTCGGCGAACGGCCCGGTCGCGTAGGCACTCACGGTCCGCACTTCGAGGAAGGCGCGCAGATCGTCGGCCAACTCGACCATGCCCGGGTAGCGGTCGACCGGTGCTCTGGCCATCGCGCGTTCGCAGATCGCGCGCAGCTCCGGCGGCACATCGTCGGGCAGCGGCGCCGGCGGGCCGGCTCGCAGCGCCGCCAGCACGTCGGCGGCCGTGCGCATCTGTCCTGCGTACGGCATCACGCCGCGCAGCAGGTGGTAGAGGATCGCGCCGAGGGCGTAGATGTCGACGGCCGGCTGCTGGGCGGCATCACCGCCGGCGGCCTGCTCCGGCGCCATGTAGGCCGGCGTGCCGACCACGTCGCCGTCCCGGGTCAGCAGCGGCGAGTCGCCGTCTTCGTGCACGATCTCGCCGCGCAGCGTGACGACCGGTTCGGCCGCCACGTTCGGCGTGGACGAGGCGGCGTGGGCGAGCCCCCAGTCCATCACGAACGCCTCGCCAAAGCGCCCGACCATCACGTTCGCCGGCTTGAGGTCGCGGTGCACGACGCCGCGGTCGTGCGCGAACGCCATCGCCTCGCACACGCGCAGCAGCACGCCGAGCACGCGCGTGCGCGTCCAGCCGTCGCGGCCCTCGCGCACGGCGGCGAGGATCTGGCCGAGGTCGCGCCCGCGCACGAGCTGCATCGCGAAGAACGGCCGGCCGTCGGCGAACAGGCCGAGTTCGTGCACCGGCACGATGCCGGGGTGGTCGAGTTGCGCCGTGATCTGCGCCTCCTCGAGGAAGCGGCGTTGCAGGCGCGTGTCGCCGCCGGGGCCGGTCTGCACCTTCAACGCGACCTCGCGGCGCAGTTCTTCGTCCCACGCCCGCACGATGCGACCCATGGCGCCGCGCGCCAGTTCTTCGCGAAGCACGTAGCGGGCGAGTCGTCCACCCGGAGCGCCGAGGCGCTGCTTGAGGTCGTCGACGCTCTTGCTCGGCGCGGACGCAGCGCCGCCGGTTTCGCGCGAGAGCTGGGTGAACGCGTGGCTCATCGCCTGCCAACGCTCGTGCACCCGTCGCAGGGCCGGCGCCAGCGTGGGGTGGTCGTGGCACAGCCGTTCGAAGTCGACTTCCTCGCCGGCTTCGATGCGGTCGAGGAACTGGGCGAACAGCGCTTCGGCGGTCGTCGGCGGCTGCGGTTCGGCGTCCACGGCGGCAGCCTACCTCAGGTGCTCCGTGCGCGATCCGCCACGCGCGGTAGATTGTGCGTCGTGACGGAGCCTACGCAACCCACGGTCGACGGCATGGTCGCCCGGTACCTGCCGGCGCTGCGCGCGTTCGTGCGCTTGCGCATGGGCCGGGAACTGCGGGCGCGCGAAGAGAGCTGCGACATCGTGCAGTCGGTCGCGCGCGAAGTGCTGCACCACGCCGAGCGCTTCCAGCACGGCGGCGAGAGCGGCTTCCGCGATTGGCTGTTCACGACCGCGCACCGCAAGGTCGTCGACCACCTCGAGCACTGGCGGGCGCAGAAGCGCTCCGCGGCGCGGGAGGCCGTGTTGCCGGAAGAACTCGCCGGTCTTGGCGGCACGCCGAGCAAGCACGCCAGCGCTCGCGAGGAACTCGCGGCAGTGGAAGCTGCGTTCGACGCGCTGTCCGAGGAGCAGCGCGAGGTCGTGACGTGTTCGCGGCTGGTCGGCATGTCGCACGCGGAGATCGCGCAGCGGCTCGGCAAGTCGGAAGTCGCGGTGCGCAAGATCCTGTCCCGCGGCATCGCGCGCCTCGCCGCCGTTCTCGCCGGCGAAACCGACGCGACGAACGAGGGCGCCTGAGGGAGGTCCAGGGCGCTTCGGCGGTGACGGATGTGTGCTGACACGGGGGCCTGGGGGCGGGAGCGGCGCCTCGCCGCCGTATGCATCCGCGAACGGGCGCCGGCGTGACGCGAATCCGTCAGTTCATGCGCGCGACGTAGGCCTCGATGCGGGCCAGGAAGTCGCGCGCCAGGTGCGGGCCTTCGAGAGTGCAAACCTGCACGCCGTCCTCGTAGACCGGGGCGCGCGGCGCCTCGCCGGTGCCGGGCAGCGAGATGCCGAGGTGCGCCGCCTTGCTCTCGCCAGGACCGTTGACGACGCAGCCCATCACCGCGACCTGCAGGCTGGCCGCCTGGGGCTTGCTGCGCTTCCACTCGGGCATGCGCGCATGCAGGAACTGCTCGACCTGCTGGCTGAGTTCCTGGAAGTAGCTCGACGTGGTGCGGCCGCAGCCCGGGCAGGCCGTGACCTGCGGCAGGAACGGCCGGATGTCCATCGCCTGCAGGATCTGCTGCGCCACGCGCACTTCCTGGGTGCGCGAGCCGCCGGGTTCGGGCGTCAGCGACACGCGGATCGTGTCGCCGATGCCCTGCTGCAGCAGGATGCCGAGTCCGGCCGTCGAGCCGACGATGCCCTTCATGCCCATGCCGGCCTCGGTCAGGCCGAGGTGCAGGGCGTGGTCGGTGGCCGCGGCGAGCGACTGGTAGACGCGCACGAGTTCCTGCACGCGGCTGATCTTGCAGCTGAGCACAATCTGGTCGCGGCGCAGGCCGAGTTCCTCGGCGGCGGCAGCCGAACGCAGAGCGCTCTGCACCATCGCCTCGAGGAACACCGTCGTCGCGTCCTGCGGCGTCGACGACCGCGCGTTCTGGTCCATCAGCGCGCCGAGCAGTTCCTGGTCGAGCGATCCGGCGTTGACGCCGATGCGCACCGGTTTGTCGTGCTCGACGGCGACGGCGATCATCGTCGCGAAGTTCTCGTCGTGCTTCTTGCCCTTGCCGACGTTGCCCGGGTTGATGCGGTACTTGTCGAGCGCGCGCGCGCACTCGGGGTACTTCCGCAGCAGCAGGTGGCCGTTGTAGTGGAAGTCGCCGACCAGTGGCACGGCGAGCCCGCGGTCGTGCAGGCGGCGGCGGACCTCGGGAACGGCGGCCGCGGCCTCCTGCGTGTTGACCGTCACGCGCACGACCTCGCTGCCGGCGAGGAACAACTCGGCGACCTGGTCGGCGGTCGCCGCGGCGTCGGCCGTGTCGGTGTTGGTCATCGACTGCACGACGACCGGGTGGCCGCCGCCGACGACGGCGGAGCCGACGCGGACCGGGACCGTTTGCTTGCGCTGCGGCACGAACATGGGGCGGGAACGATAGCCGCGCGCGGCCGGCCGGGCGACCGGTCCGTCAGTCGCGGCTCTGCAGCTTCGCCAGCAGGCGGATCGTCTCGATGTAGAGCCAGACCAGCGTCACCAGGAGCCCGAACGCGGCGTACCACTCCATGTGCTTGGGCGCGCCCTTCTCCTGGCCCTGCTCGATGAAGTCGAAGTCGAGCACGAGGTTGAGCGCCGCGATCACGACGATCACCATGCTGATGCCGATCGACAGCACGCCGTTGCCGTGCAGGAACGGCAGCGACACGCCGAACATGCCCAGGATCCAGCTGGCCAGGTACATCAGGAAGATCGCGCCGGTGGCCGCGGTGACGCCGAGCTTGAAGTTCTCGGTCGCCTTGATGAGGCCGGAGCGGTAGGCGAACAGCAGGGCGAGCAGCGTCGCCGCGGTGAGGCCGGTCGCCTGGATCGCGATGCCGGGGTAGATGGCGTCGAACAGCGCCGAGATCGCGCCGAGCACCACGCCCTCGCAGGCGGCGTAGAGCGGTGCCGTGACGAAGGCGATCTCCTTCTTGAACCCGGTAACGATCGCGGTGACGAAGCCGCCGATCAGGCCGCCGATCAGCCACGGATAGAGGCCGGCGGGGATCGCCCCGCGGCTGACCGGGAACTCCTTCCACAGCCACATCGCGACCGCGAACACGATCAGGACGAGGAAGCCGGTCTTGTGCACCGTGCCGAGGATGGTCATCCGCGACTGGTCGGTGTCGGCGCGGACGTCGAAGGTGTCGGCGCGGAGAATCGGGTTGGCGGTGCGCATCGGGGTCTCGGGCGGGGCCGGAACGCGCACCATGCGCGTCGCGGCCACCGTGCGCGCATGCTACCGACCACCGCGCGGGCGGGCGCTGGCAGGTTTGCGTTCGCAGCGGATAGGTTCTCGCCCGCATGTTCCTGCGCCTCGCGATCGCCCTGTTCGCCATCGCCTTTGCGTTACCCGCCAAGGCCCAGGCCGACGTGGTGCGGACCGGCAAGTCGTTCGCGCTGACGCTGCACCCGGGCAAGCTCGACGAGGCGCTGGCCGCGCGCCTCGCCGACGAGGCGCTCGCGGCGCTCGAAGCGCTGCGACCGACACTCGACAAGCTGGGCGTGAAGCCGCCGATGAACGGGGCGGTGCACCTGCACGCCGGCGAAGCGACGTACCGGCCCCTCGAGAAGGGCGCGACGACGTATTCGTTCCTCGCCGAGGACTTCACGCGGGCCGACGGCAGCGAAGCGCACGTGCTGCTGTGGCCCGAGCTGTCCGCGGAAGTGCTCGGCACGCTGGGCCTGCCGCCGTGGACGGCGCAGTCGCTGCAGCGGTGCGGGGTCGAGATGGCGGCCCTGCAGGCGGCCGACCACGTGCAGCAGGATCCGTTCCTGGCCCAGGTCGTCGCCTTCGGCGTGCTCGACGCGGCCAACAATCCCGCCGGCAAGTACGGCGTCGATCCGTCGTTCGACGATCGCCGCAGCGCCTACGCCGACCACCACCGGAAGGGCAACGCGTCGTTGTTCGACTCGATCGTGCGCGACCTGACGCCGACGGTGAAGCGTGACCAGCTCGCGATGCGCCACGAGAAGGCGACGTTGACCGCGCAGCTGTGCGCGACGACCGGCGCGTCGTGGGCCCGCCGCCTGCTGGCGAAGCAGCAGAAGCCGCTCGCGGTGCTGCCGACGCGCCAGGCCCTGTTCACGTCGATCCTCGGCAAGGACGACGCCAAGACCGAGCACCGCTTCTCGAGCCTGCTGGCCACGCTCAAGCCGGTGTGGAAGTGGACCAACCCGGGCATCGGCGCGCGCGGCGGCAAGATCGTTCTGGCTGCGGGCAAGGACAGCATCGAGTTCCGTGCGTTCGCGCCGCCGCCGACGGGTCCGTTCGCGGTGCGCGGCAAGGCGCGTCTGCAAGCGACGCCGAAAGGGTCGTTGCGGATCGCGCTCGGGGAGGCCGAGCAGCTGCAGTGGAACGCGTCCTTGGAGTCCGACGGGGTGTCACTGCACGTCTGGGACAAGGCCAAGAGCAAGTGGCAGCAGGTGAAGTACGTGGAGCGACCGCTCGGTGATCGCGAATTCGAACTCTCGGTCGAGTTCGACGGCAACGTGCGCGTGCTGGTCGATGGGGCGCTCGTCGTCGAAGCCCCGCGCGACGGCCGGGACGTCCATGGCGTGCTGGTCGTGGGCTTCACCGAGGCGCTGGTGTTCCTCGACGGCCTGCGCTGCGAACCGCTCGGCGTCGCGAAGAAGAAGTAGTCGTGCCGGCCGCCGCCGTGATCGGCCGCCCCTGGCGCGTGCTGCTGTTCTGCTGGCTCGGCTGGGTCTTCGACTTCTACGACCTGATCCTGTTCGCCTTCACCAAGGGCGCGATCGCCGACGAACTGGCGCTGCCGCTGTCGTCGGTGCAGTGGATCGAGGGTTGGTCGCTGGCGGCGACCGCGCTCGGCGGCTTCCTGTTCGGTCGCTTCGCCGACCGGGTCGGCCGCCGCCAGGCGATGGTCGCGAGCATCGTCGTGTTCTCGACCGGCGCGCTGCTGACCGGGCTCGCGCAGGGCTTCTGGTCGTTGTGGCTCGCGCGCTTCGTCTGCGGGCTCGGGGTCGGCGGCGAATGGGGGATCGGGCACGCGGTGGTCGCCGAAGTGTGGTCGGACCGCGCGCGCGACCGCGTGCACGGTCTCCTGCAGGCGGGCAGTCCGGTGGCGATGGCGTGTGCGGCGGCGGTCGGCTGCTTCCTCGCGCCCGAGGTCGGGTGGCGCGCGGTGTTCCTGGGTTCCGCGGGGCTCGCGGCCCTTGCCCTGCTGGCGCGTTGGGCGATGCCCGACGGCGTGGCGTCTGCACCGGTCGAACGGCAGCCCGCGCGCCTGCTGTGGTCGCCGGCGTTCCGCCGCACGAGCGTGGTGCTGCTTGCGGTGCTGACGCTGCACATGGCCGGGTTCTGGTGCGTCTACGCGGAGCTGCCGCGCGCGTTGATGGCGCTGCACCGCGTGCCCGCGAGCGACGTCGGCTGGTTCCAGATCCAGGTCAACGCCGTACACGTGTTCGCCGACGTGCTGTTCGGCGTGCTGGCGGCGCGCTTCGGGCGCATCCGGCTGTTCGTGCTGTTCTGCCTCGTGTTCGCGGCGGGGCACGCGGTGGTGCTGGCGCGGCTCGACGACGTCGCCGGTTCGTTCCGCGTGTTCACGCTCGCGGTCGCGGCGATGGGGCTCGGTGCGGGAACGTGGTCGTGCTTCGGGGCGTTGTTCGGCGCGCACTATCCGGTGGCGCTGCGCGCGACCGCGGCGGCGACGTTCTACGCGCTGGCGCGGCTCGTGCAGCTGCCGCTCAAGCCCGTCGTCGGCGAACTGATGGCCGGCGGGTCGTTCGCGCCGGTGCTGTGGATCGGCATCGGCTGTGCGCTCGGCTCGGCCGCCGTCGTCGTGCTGCTGCCGCGCCCGGTATCGTCGTCGCCATGAGGATGCTCGGTCGCGCGACGCTGTGGCTGCACGTGACTGCCGGGCTCGCGGCACAGACGCCAGCGCCGCGGTGGATCGCCACCGAGCACCTCGGGCTGCTGACGCCGCCGGCGGCGCTGGCGGAACGCGGCCTGCGTGGCACGGACCTCGGTGTCAGTTTCGCGTGCGGCGATCGGCTCGTGTTCCTGTTCGGCGACTCGTGGACGCACGATCGCAAGGACCAGGACATCGACGCCGCGGCGTGGTGTGCGCCAGCGCCGCTGCCGAAGACCGGCGTGCCCGCCCTGCGCTGGTTCGCGCAGGAGAACGGGCGGTTTGCGGCCCTCGGCGTGACCGGGCTCACGTTCGGTGGCATGGAGGTGCCGGTCGAAGGCGTCGTCGTCGGCGAGCGCACCCTCGTGTTCTTCAGCAGTGGCTGGAACGCGCGCAGCGGTCGCCACAGCCACTCGGTGTGTGCGGCGACGACGGGCCACGACTTCGCGAAGCTCGAGCTGATGCACCGCGTGGCGACCGACAAGTTCGTGAACGTCAGCATCGTCGTCGACGGCGGTGTCGCCTGGATCTTCGGCACCGGTCCGTACCGCAAGAGCAGCGTGTTCCTGGCGCAGGTTCCTGCCGCGGATCTCGCCAACCGTTCGGCGTGGCGGTACTGGCCCGACTTCGTTCCCGACGAGGGTGCAGCGCGTCCGCTCGTCGTCAGCGATTGCCTCGGCGAACTCGGGGTGCGTCGTCTCGGCGACGGCACCTGGGCGATGACGGCGAACGCGGCGGTGCCGCGCGGCATCCACCTTCGCTTCGCGCCAGCACCGATCGGACCATGGAGCGATCCGGTGGTCGTGTTCGATCCGGCGCGCGACCGCGGCTATGGCCTCACGATGCACCAGAAGTACGCCGCGGTCGGTTACGACGATGGCCTGTCGGAGCCGGGTCGCGACGAGGAGTGGGGCGGCGAGTACGGCCCGTACCTGGTGCCGCAGTGGTGCACGTCGCCGGCGGCCGGCGTGCACGAACTGGTCTACACGCTGTCGACCTGGAATCCGTACTCGGTGCGGCTCGTGCGCAGCACCGTCGCCGCCGGAGGTGTGGCATGGCAGCCGACGCCGGCGAAGGCGTCGCCGCCGCTCGCAGCGGATGCGCCGCGCAACCTCACGTTCGCCGCGGGCAAGGCGACAGGCTGGCATGCGCATGGTGACGCCTTCACCTTCGCCCAGCGGCCCGACGGAACCTGGTTCGTCTGCACCTACGTGGCTCCACGCGGCGACGCGGTGACCGGCCGGCTCGAGCAGGAGTTCGTCGTGCCGCCGGCGGCGCGCGAACTTCGCGGCGTGGTCTTCGGCGGCAGCGAGGCGGTGCAACTCTGGCGCGGTGACGAACTGCTGCGCAGCACGCGCGGTCGCCGCAGCAACGAGGTCGACGTGCCGTTCCGGTGGCGTCTCGACGACCTGCGCGGCCAACGCGTGCGCCTGGTGATCGCCGACGCGGCGACGGGTCGCTGGGGCTTCGTCAGCGTGCGCGGTCTCGAACTCGTCGAGTAGCGCCCCCGCCCCGCCAGGACATCAGCGGGCGCGCGGGCGTCAGTGCGCGCGGCCGACCGGCTGTCGTGCCGGCGCGCGGAACAGCAGCAAGAACACGACCAGGATCCCTGCCGCACCCAGGCAGGGCAGCAGCCAGATCGTGCCCCAGTCGGCGACGCCGCCCGCGGTGTTGCCGGTGACGATCTCCGTCATCGCCTGCGCGCCGAGCAGCATTCCCAGGCCCTGCGTCACCAGCACCAACATGCTCTGCGCCTGGCCGCGGATCTCGGGCCGCGCCTTCTGGTCGACGAAGATCTGGCCGGTGACGAAGAAGAAGTCGTAGCAGATGCCGTGCAGCAGGATGCCGCCGAGCACCATCCACGCGGTTGGCGGCGCCGAGCCGGCGGCGAGCGCGAACAGCCCGTAGCGGATGACCCACGCGAGCATGCCGACCGCGAGCATCCACTTGACGCCGAGGCGCGCGAAGCACGCGGGCATCACGACCATGAACAGCACTTCGGCCCATTGCCCGAAGGTCAGGTAGAAGCCCGGCTCGGACCAGACCGTGCCGGCGAACTGGTTGCCGAAGCCGTAGTAACCGGCGAGCGGGATGCAGGTCAGGAACGAGCAGAGCAGGAACACCGCGAATGCCCGGTCGCGCAGCAGGCCGAGTGCGCCGAGGCCGAGCATCTCGCCGAGGCTGACCTGCTTGCCGGCGGCGGGCGGCGGCGTGTGCGGCAGCATCCAGCTGAGCACGGCCATCGCCAGCGACGAATAACCGGCGACGAGGAACATCACCGGCTTCTGGTCGGCACCCATGCCCTTGCTGACCAACGTCACCGCCGCGATCCAGCCGAGCGTGCCGAACACGCGCGCCAGGGGAAACTGCTTCTCCGCGTTCTCGATGTGGCTGAACGCGACCGTGTTCGACAGCCCGAGCGTGGGCATGTAGCAGAGCATGTAGGCGAGCACGTACCACTCGAAGTAGGTCGCGTCCTTCGCCTCGATCGCGCCCGGGATCAGCACGAGCATCACCACGGCCCCGAGGCCGTGCATCACCGCGAGCACGCGCTGCGACGCGAAGTAGCGGTCGGCGATCAGGCCGAGGAACAGCGGCGAGATCAGCGCCGCGATCGGTCCCGCCGAGTAGACCCAGCCGGTCGTCGTCTGCGGCCAGCCCATCGCCGGCACGAACGTCCCGGCGGTCACGTACCAGCTCCCCCAGACGAAGAACTGGAGGAACATCATCGCGCACAGCAGCGGGAACTTCATGGCGCGGGATTCTGGCGAGCGGTCCGCGGCCGAGCCAGCGCTTGTCGAGCGTCGCCGCCGATCAGGCGTAGTACTTGCCGAAGCGGTTCTTCAGGAACTGCTCGTAGTCGACGTTCTCCATCTTCAGCAGCCCCGACGTCGGCAGCTGGCCCGCGCGCACCATGTCGACGATGCCGGTGACGCCGGCGGCCGTCGTGATCTGGATGCCGCTCCAGTTCTCGCCGTCGATGTGCTGGTGGTAGATGGTCTTCGCGTAGGTGCGCTCGGTCGTGCGGCCGTGGTACTTCCCGGTCGCCGACACGAAGATCACGATCTGGTCCTGGAACGTGGTCGGCAGCGCCTTCTCGAAGATGTCGCGCAGGAGGCCCTGCTGGTCCTCCATCTGCAGGTCGTGCAGCAGGAACTTCATCAGCTCGCAGTGCCCCGGGTAGCGGATCGTCTTGTAGTTCACGTTGCGCACGCGGTCCTTCAACGTGATCGCGAGCGTGCCGAGCCCGCCCGAGGTGTTGAACGCCTCGTACTCGACGCCGTCGATGGTCAGCCGTTCGAGCTGCTCGAGCGGCGGCACCGACGTGAGCTGGCCGCCTTCGACCGACTCGCACGGGTTGCAGTACTCGTTGATCAGCCCCTCGGTGCTCCAGGTCAGGTTGTACTTGAGGCGGTTGCTCGGGTAGCGCGGCAGGGCGCCGACGCGCAGCCGCAGCGTGCTGACGTCGGTCATCGACTTCATCAGATGGTTGGCAGTGATCGTGATGAAGCCGGGCGCCAGCCCGCACTGCGGCGCGAACACCGTCTTGCTGCCGTCGGCGAGCGCCTTCACCTGCTGCGTGACCTCGACGTCCTCGGTCAGGTCGAAGTAGTGCACGCCGTGCGCCTTGGCGCGCTCGGCGATCAGCGGGTTGCAGTGGTACGGCGCGCAGCTGATCACGCCCCAGGCGCCCTTCAGGATCGCGTCCAGGCTCGGTCCGTTGCCGAAGTCGACGACCTGGCCCTTCACCTGCGGGTACTTGCGCGTGAGGTGGTCGACGGCGGGCTGGGCGACGTCGCCGACGCGCACGGCGTAGTCGCCGCACGAGGTCATGAGGTGGGCGACCATGCGGCCGATCTTGCCGGCGCCGAGAATGACGAGGGTGTGCATGCGTGCTCGTTGCGAACGGTCCGGGCGCCGTCACCGGCGGGGCGGACTGCAAGGGGCGAGCATGGTGCGGATCGGCGGGCGCACAAGCAAGGTCCGCGCCGCGCCCGCAGGCGAACCGGCCGCGGGTTGCCCCCGAGGCTCGTTCACACCGGCTTCTTGCCGACCACGATCGCGATCCAGGCTTCGTCCATGCCGCCGCGCTCGGTCCGGTAGAAGACGCCGTTGCCGGTGCCCGTCTTGCCGTCGGTCGCTTCCCACAGCACTTCGATGTCCGTGAACCCCGCCTCGGCGAACAGTTCGCGCAGTTCGGCCAGCGACCACAGCCGCCAGTCGTAGACGAACGCGTCGCGCAGCCGTGACCCGTCGGGGAACGCGAAGTGGATCGCGCACTCGATCTCGTGGCTGACCGGGTCGAAGGCGCGTTGCTCCCACTCGTAGACGAAGCCGCGATGGCGCGTCTTGTCGGTCGTCTGCCGCAGCACGTCGGGGCCGCCCCAGGCGTCGAGGAACGCGAGCCCGCCGGGCCGCAGCGAGCGAAAGCAGTTGCGCAGGTAGGTGAGCAGCTGCGCGCGCGTCTTCCACACCGAGTAGCTGAAATTGAGCGCGAGGATCGCGTCGGCCTTCGGCGCGCGCACGTCGAGCACGTTCGCCTGGCGCAGCTCGAGGCGGCGCTGCTGTTCGGCGTCGAGCAGTTTGCGCACGTTGTGGATGCGGCCCCAGGCCAGCGTCGGCCAGTGCAGGTCGACGCCGAGTGCGCGGTTCTCGGGGTGCCGCTTCACGTGGTGGCAGCTGAGCACCGCGGTGCCGCAGAAGTCCTCGCGCAGCATGCGCAGCGGGCGCCCGGTGAGGCGGCGGAACCACCGGTCGTAGAACGCGGCGTCGATCTCCGGTGCCTGCACCGCGATCTGGTAGAGGACGTGGCGGTCGGCGGTGCGCGCGGTGAGGACGGGCTGCCGGCGGCGGCGCACGGCAGGACGGCGGTCGGTCATCCGCACGTGTTAACGAACGCGCTGCCGCGACTCCACGGTGCAGTGCGCACTGCCGCGATGCACGCCGTGCGCGCCGTTCCCCGACGCGTCCGGCGTCCACGGGCCGAAGTCGGTGTCGCACGGCAGCAGCCACAGGGTGTCGTCGTCGCGTTCGTGCCGCACGGGCGGCGCGAACGACTCGCCGGCGTAGCGCGCGACCTTGCTGATGCGCACGTCGTCGATCGAGCCGTGGAAGAACGAGCCCGGCGAGCCGTTGCTGCCGGGGTCGGCGCCGACGAACAGCGGCAGGGCGTTGGTCTTGCGGGCGCCGCGGCCGGCGGCGCGCGCGACCAGCTTGCCGTCGACGTAGGCGCGCAGCTCGCTGCCGTCGAACACGCCGGCGACGTGGTGCCACTGGCCCTTGTGCAGCACGTTGGCCGCGCTCTTCGCCGTCGTGTAGCGGTCGCCGAGGAACACCAGGAACGTCAGCGTGCCGTCGCTGCCGTACAGCCCGAACTCGCTGCTCTCGGTCTTGGCGACGATCGGCCGGCGGCCGGTCAGGTCGTCGCCGCGCACGTGGCACTCGACGGTGAACGGGCCGTCGGGCACGCGCGCGCCGGCGGCAGGCCATTCGACGCAGGCGTTCTGGCCGTCGAGCACGAGCACGCCTTCGCGCACGTTCGGCGCGCGGCCGAGGTCCTCGGGCGGCGGCAGCGGCAGCGGAAACGTCCGTCGCGGCAGTGCGATGCGCTGGTGGGCGGCGAGGTAGTCGCAGCGCACCTCCAGGTCCGGCACCCGGAACCGCGGCGTCGCTTCGGCAGCGCGGCGCACGGCGAACGTCGTCGTCGCCTGCTGGCCCGGCGGCACGATGACGTGCTGGTGGTCGGGCGAGAACAGGAAGCCCGCGGTCGCCGCCGGGATCAGCTCGAACTCGAGTGGCCGGCTCGTCGGGTTGTCGCAGCGCAGCGTCAGCAGTGCGTCGATGGCGCCATCGACGCCGAACGCCGGGCCGGCCCCCGCGGCGATCCAGCCGGTGCGCGACGGCTGCATGCGTTCGTGCGCGAGGTCGACTTCCTCGCTGAGCGTGCCGGTGATCTGCTGGACGTCGAGCACGGTGCCGACCGGCAACGCGGCGACGGTGATGCCCTCCGGCCGCACGGTGACGACGTGGTACTGGTGCAGGAACCCGGCCTGCGGCGCTTTGAACTCGAGGGACGCGCCGACGCTGGCGACGGTGTAGTACTGGATGCCGTCCTTCGTGCCGTCGTAGCGCATGCGGTGGATGTGCCCGGCGAACACCGCGGTGACGTTGCCGGCCGCTGCGAACAGCGCGTGCACGCGGTCCCAGTCGGTCCCGTAGCGAGCGAGCCAGCGCGGGTGGTGGAGGAACACGAACACGTGCCGCGCCTGCTTGTTCTGCTGCAGCGTCTCGCCGAGCCACGCGAACTGCGCCTCGCTCATGCGCTGGCACTCCGGCTTGCCGAAGTCCTTCTCGCCGGTCGCCGGATTGCCCTCGTCGGAGTACAGCGCGATGAAGACGCACTGCTTGTGCCGAACCGCGTACCACAGCGGCCCGAACGTCGCCTCGAAGTTGCGTTCGTGCTCGCCTTCGGGCTTCTTGCCCTCGCCGCGCCAGTAGATGTCGTGGTTGCCCGCGACCGGGAACCACGGCATGCGCAGCTTCGCCATCGCGTCTTTGTATTCCTTGGCCTGCGCCTTCCACGCGGCGTCGGCGTTGTAGCCGTTGATCAGGTCGCCGACCGTGAAGACGAGGTCGGGGTCGAGCAGGTTGGTGTCGGCCACCGCCTGCTTCAGGACCTCGATGCCGGCGACGGGGCCGCCGGTGCGATCGCCGAACACGACGAAGCCGAAGGCGTCGTCCTCCTTCGGCAGCTTCAGCAGTTCCTTGCCCGCGGGCCGGCTCGTTTGCACGCGCGGCTCCTGGGCGTGCAGCATTGCGAGGAGGCAGGCGACGAACGGCAGCGCGCGGACGAACGGCATGCGCAGAGCTTCGCGGCGCCGTGCGCGGCGGAACAGTGGGGGCTCACGAAGATTCGCGTGTCGTGGGCGCGTCGTCAGTGCCTACCGGCAGCCGGGAGCGCGCAGTAGCCTGCGGCACGTGGCGTCGAGCGCGTCTCCTGTCGATCCCGTCGAGCCGGCAGCGCCGCTGCGGGTCGGCATCGTCGGCGCCGCCCGTACGCGCCAGGGGCTCGGCCCGTTCCTCGCGAGCGCGTTCGAGGCCGCGGGTGCGCGGGTGACGGCGGTCGCCGGCCGCGATCGTGCGAGTGCGCAGCGCGCGGCGGCGTTGCTGGCCGTGGCGCTTCGCCATCCGGTGGACGCCGCCGCCGATGCGCGCGCCCTCGCGCGCGCCGTCGACGTGCTCGTCGTCGCTGCCCCGGTCGACGGCCACCTGGCGGGGCTCGACGCGGCGCTCGCGGCCGGCGTACCGTGCCTGTGCGAGAAGCCGCTCGTCGCCGCCGTGGACGCTGCGGCCGGACTGGAGCGCATCGCTGCGTTCCGCCAGCGGGGCCTGCTGCTGGTCGAGAACTGCCAGTGGCCGTTCGTGCTGCCAGCCCTGTTCGAACTGCATCCCGCACTCCGCGGGCAACCCGTGCGCACGATCGCGATGGGGCTCGGCCCGTCGGGCACCGGGCCGGCGATGGTCGCCGACTCGCTGTCGCACGTGCTCAGCGTCGTGCAAGCGCTCGTCGAACTGCCGCGCGACGTGGTGCCGACGAACGTGCGGCAGACCGACGCGAGTGCCGACGCACGCGCCAACGTCGTGCAGTTCGAACTGCGTGGACCTGCCGACGCGATCGCCGTCTCGCTGCATCTCGTGCACACGCCGGAACCGCCGCGGCCGGCGTGGCTGGTGGTGAACGGCGCGCGCATCGACCGGTCCATCGGCCCCGGCTACTCGATCGCCTTCACGACGCCCGACGGCCGGCAGCGGAACGTGCAGGATCCGCTGTACGCGCTCGTGTATGGTCTCGTCGCCACCCTGCCGCACGCGCCCCGTGAACGCACCACAACCTCGGCCGACGTCCTCGCCCTCCGCCTCCGACTCTACGCGGCCGTCCTCGCCGCCCTCGGCGCCGGGCACTGACGGCAAGTCCGTCGAACGCGTCCACGACTTCGCGCAGAAGCTGCAGCAGCCGAGCCTGTGGCCGAAGGTCGTCGACTACGTGCAGTGGCAGCGCGCCGCGCGGGCCGCGGTCGCCGCGGGCAAGCCGACACCCGACATGCCGGACATCGCCCCGCTGTCGATCAACTTGGATCTGACGACGGCGTGCAACTACAAGTGCGACCACTGCATCGACTGGGACATCCTCAACAGCAAGGAGAAGCACGAGGACCAGCAGTTGCGTGCGTCGATCGAGCGCATGGCCGAACGAGGCCTGCGCAGCGTGATCCTGATCGGCGGCGGCGAGCCGACGCTCTATCCGGGCTTCGTGGCGTTCGTGCAGTTCCTCAAGCAGCTCGGGTTGTCGGTCGCGGTGGTCAGCAACGGCAGCCGCGGCGAGAAGCTGCTGGCGGCAGCGCCGTTCTTCACCGACGGTGACTGGGTGCGGCTGTCGCTCGACTCGGGCAGCAACGAGGTGTTCCGGCGCATGCACAACCCGTCGAGTGCGACCTGCAACCTCGACGAGATCTGCTCGTGGATGCCGAAGATCAAGGCGGCGAACCCCGCCTTGCAGCTCGGCTTCTCGTTCGTCATCACCTGGAAGGGCGGCAGCCGTGGTGCCGTGAAGATCATCGAGAACATCCACGAGATGGTGATGGCGGCCAAACGCGCGTCGGATGCGCAGTTCGACTACATCTCGTTCAAGCCGTTCCTCGAGCGGCAGGAAGACGGCGCCGAGGTGATGGATCCCGCGAAGACCGAGGCCGAACTGAAGGCGGTGATCGCCCGCATCCAGCAGAACCTCGCCGAGGCGCGGGCCGTCGTGCGCCCCGGGTTCCGCGTGCTCGCCAGCACCAACCTGCGCGTGCTGATGGCCGGAACCTGGCGCGACTACACGCACCAGCCGAAGGTCTGCCACATGCAGATGCTGCGGCAGGTGCTGACGCCGCTCGGCACGTTCAACTGCCCGGCGCACCGCGGCGTCGAGAAGGCCCAGCTCGGCGGCAAGTCGCTGTGGGAAGTGCCGCCGGCGGCACAGCACGCGACCGCCGGCATCCTCGGCAGCTTCGACGCGAGCCACGAGTGCCGCGAGGTGACCTGCCTCTACAACAGCACCAACTGGTGGCTCGAGGAGATGGTCGCTGCCAACGCGCCGCTGCCGCAGCAGGCGCCCGCGCCCGAGCAGCGCGACTGGTTCCTCTGACGGCGGCGTGCGGCCCGGCCCGATGGCCGTCGTTCTCGGCCGCGCGGCTCGATTCGATGGAGGGGCTTGCCCCCGGCGGCGCACCAAGTAGTCGTGCTACCGCTGATGACGACCTCGCCGAGGATTCCGGTGCTGCATGCGGGGGATCGGCTCACCCGCACCGAGTTCGAACGGCGCTACCTGGCGATGCCGGGACTGAAGAAGGCGGAGCTGCTCGAAGGAGTGGTCTACATGCCTTCTCCCGTACGACTCACGTTCCACGCCGAGCCGCACGGGCTCCTGTGCGGTTGGCTCGCGGTCTATGCCGCCGGCACGCCCGGCGTCGCCCACGCGATCGACGCCACGCTGCGTGTCGACGAGGACAACGAAGTGCAGCCGGACCTCATGTTGCGCATCCTCGGCGCGACGGGGCGTTCGCGCGTCGATGCCGACCACCATGTCGTCGGCGCGCCCGAACTGCTGGTCGAGGTCGCCGCGAGCTCCGTCAGCTACGACATGCACCAGAAGCTGCAAGTCTACCGGCGCGCCGGCGTTCGCGAGTATCTCGTGCTCCGCGCCGAAGATGCGGAGGTCGACTGGTTCGAGTTGCGGGATGGCCGCTACGAACCGATCTCTGCGGACCGACCAGGCGTGCTCGCGAGCCGCGCGTTTCCGGGCCTGTGCCTCGACGTGCCGGCACTGCTGGCTGGCGACGACGCCGCGTTGCATGCGGCCGTGCGCGCCGGTCTCGCGACCGACCAGCACGCTGCGTTCGCCGCCAGCCTGCGCCGCTGACGCCTACAGCGTGCCGAGCATCAGGTCGACGCCGTTGCTGGTCAGCACGTCCAGTGCGTTGGTGCCGGGTGGGATCAGCGCCGCGCCTTGCACGTAGACGTGCGCCGAGGCGAGCGACGGGTTGTTCGGCAGCGTCAGGCTCCACGGCGTCGACACACCGAGCGGCGGCAGCCCCTGCACCACCGCCGGCTGCTGGTAGAGCAGGCACAGCGGCGCGCCGTAGAGGCCGAGGTCGATCGGCGGGATCGCCGGCACGAAGTCGATCACGACTGCCCCCAAACTCGCGCCTGGATTGGGCACATTGGTCAGGTTGCACGTCTGCGTGGTGCCGAGCACCGGGCGGTTCACCGGCGTGAACGTCAGGCCGACGGCGTCGACGGTGACCGAGAACGGCATCGCCGCCGAGATGTCGGTCGCCGGCGGCGCCAACGTGGCGCCGCGCGACCAGCCGGTGATCGCGGTGTTGATCTGGCTCTGGATCGCGCGGTAGCGGTACTCGACCGCGCCGCTGTTGCGCAGCACGACCTGGAAGGTGTTGCCCGCCGGCACTGGCCCGCTGGCCACGTAGTGCGGCACGTTGTTCCAGGTGAAGTAGACGGCGGTGTTGGTCGGGTCGACGTCGTAGTGGCAGCTGCCGCCCAGGTTGGGCGCCAGGTCCATCCACGCCGGTGCGAACCGCGCCGCGCCCGACGCGAGTTCGGCCAGCGTCGGCGAGTAGTCGGCGAGCGTCTGCGTGCCGCCGACCCACAGGTAGCCGTTGCTGCACATGCGCATCTGCGTCGCATTGCCGCCCGGGTACGGGAACGAGAACGGCAGCGTGATGGCCACGCTGAGCGCGTCGTCGCCGAGCCCGAGGTTGGCGCTGACCGGCGTGAACCACGCGTTCGGCCCCGACTGCACCGTGTAGCCGTTGGCGATCGGTTGCAGCGCCACCGTCACCGTCGTGCTGGCGGTGCCGCCGAGGTCGAAGGTGTTGGCGGCGAACGTCTGCGCGAAGGTGCCCCAGGTCGTGTAGCAGCCGTTCCCATAGCTCGTCGCCGTCGCGTAGACGCCCGGCAGGCGCGTGTCGATCGTCGTCTGGCCGGTGGCAAGCGGGTCGAGCCAGTTCGAGAGCCGCGTGGTGTTGGTGCCGTTGCCGGTCCACGAACTCGCCAAGCGCCCGTACCAGTCCGACGAGTTGTTGCCGCAGGCGGCGCTGCCGCCGTGCAGCTGGCCGATGATGCGGCGGTTCTGGTCGAACAGCGGCGAGCCCGAGGATCCGCCCTCGGTGGTGCCGTCGTCCCAGTCGATCACGCGAACGTGGGAGCCGTTGCCGGGCACCGACGAGCCGCCGTAGCTGGTGACCGCCGTCGCCTGGTACTCGAACGAGATCTTCTTCGCGTCGCCGCTCGGATGGTGGATCGCCGTCGCCGCGGTCGACGGGGCGTTGCTCGTCCCGCGGTTCCAGCCCGCGTGCGTGATGCCCCAGGCGGCGTTCGGCGCGCTGTTGAGCTCGACCAGCGTGAAGTCCGACGTGCTCCAGCCGGCGCGCCACGTCGAACCGGTGGTGAACTGCAAGAGGTTGGCGCCGCCGCCACCACACGTCGTCTCCCGGTAGTTCCAGTAGCAGACGAGCGACGCGGCGTTGCCCGACGTGATGCCGCAGTGGAAGGCGGTCAGGAAGAAGTTGCGGCCGTCCTGCGCGGTGTTGTTGATCATCGAGCCGCTGCAGAACAACGAGCCGCCGGTGCTGATCGCCGCGATCGCCGGGATCTCGGCGACCCATGGCGTGCCCTGCGGGCACACCACGTCGATGTTGCACGACCCGCTGCCCTCGGGCGAGCCGAGGGCGTCATCGCCGGCGCCGAAGAAGCGGTAGCCGGCGCCGACCTGCACGATGTGGCAGCGGACCTGCGGGCGCAGCGCGGTCGGCACGTAGATCTCGGCGACGATCTGCTCCCCGCCGACGATCGGCGTCCACAGTTCGCCGGTCGGCGAGTGATCCGTGGCGTCGAACGGCCGCAGCACGTCGGCGTAGTTCGCTTCGTAGACCATGCAGCGCGCGCCGGGCGGCATCGCGAAGTCGGCGATGCCGAGGTTGACGTGGCTGCTGTTCGGCGCGTGCAGGCGCAGGCGCCAGAGCGACCACGTTCCGTCGAGTTGCTCCCAGGTGCCGTGCGTCGTCGGATCGGCGGCGATGGCGAACGGGATCGCGAACCGGGGCGCGTCGCCGTTGCGGCGCCGCTGCTGGTCCTCCGCGGAGATCGCGACACGATCGATCGCTGGCACGGCGAGCGTGGCGACTTGCGCCAGCGGCAGCGCTTTCGGGTGCACGCGCCCGATCGGGTCAATGCCTTGGGCCGTGATGGCGTGCGGGAAGAGGAACGCCGCGACTACGGCGCACGAGAGGCGGTGGAGCATGGGGAACGAGGGCAGCGGCGCGAGGATCGCCGACTGCGGTCCCGCACGATAACCACCGCGACGAGACCGTCGAGGTCGCGGCGTATTCGCCCGGCCGCCAGAAAGGCCGGCCGGCGGGGTGCTGCCGTTCGCATGGCCGCCCGGCGTCGCTACCGTGCTCCGCCTCGCGACGCGGCCGTCGCGAGGCTGCCGCCCATGACCCATCCGCAAGTCGTCCGCGTCTACAGCACCTACCAGGACCCCGACTACGAGTGCCCGTGGCAGAGCGTGGCGCCGCGCGGCAGCACCGGCTCGGGCGTGATCGTCGGGCCGGGCCGCATCCTCACCGGCGCTCACGTGGTCGCCAACGCGACGTTCGTGCAGGTGCAGAAGCAGGACGATCCGTCGAAGGCGACCGCGCGCGTCGTCGCGATCAGCCACGACTGCGACCTGGCCCTGCTGCACGTCGACGACAAGGCGTTCACGCGCGGCATCAAGCCGGCCCGCATCGGCCACCTGCCGGCGCTGCGCGAAGCGGTGCAGGTCGTCGGCTACCCGATCGGCGGCGAGGAAGTGTCGATCACGGAAGGCGTGGTCTCGCGCATCGAGGTGCAGCGTTACGAACACAGCCAGCGGCACCTGCTCGCGGTCACCGTCGACGCGGCGATCAACGAGGGCAACAGCGGCGGCCCGGTGTTCTCGCGCGGCCGCGTGGTCGGCATCGCGTTCCAGGCGCTGCCGGACGCCGAGAACATCGGCGAGATGGTGCCTGCTCCGATCATCGAGCGCTTCCTCGCCGGCGTGGCGGCGAAGGTCGATCCGCAGGTGCCCGGCATCGGCATCACCACGCAGCCGCTCGAGAACGAGGCGCTGCGCGCGCACCTCGGCATGCAGTCCGCGCAGTCGGGCGTGCTGATCACCGCCGTGCAGTTCGGGTCGAGCGCGTGGGGGCAGCTCGAGGTCGGCGACGTGCTGATGGAACTCGACGGTCTGCGCATCGCCGACAACGGCACCGTGCGCTATCGCGGCCGCTGGCGCTGCCAGTTCGACGCGGTCATCGGCGACCACCACTGCGGCGACGTGGTGAAGGCGCGGGTGCTGCGGCGCGGCAAGGTCGTCGTCGTGCGCATGACGATGCAGCCGATGGCGTGGTTGGTGCCGCGCACCGAGTTCGACCGGCGGCCGATGTGGTTCCTGTTCGGTGGCCTGGTGTTCCAACGGCTGACGGCCGAGTTCCTGCGCATCTGGGGCGAGCACTGGTGGGACAAGGCGCCGAAGGAGCTGCTGCACCTCTACTACTCGGGGCTGCGGCGGCCGGAGCAGCAGGAGGTGGTCGTGCTCGCGCACGTGCTCGCCGACCGGGTCAACGTCGGCTACGAACCGTTCGCCAACGATGTCGTCGCCACCGTCTCGGGCGAGCGCCCGGTGGACATGCGCGACTTCGCGCGGCTCGTCGACGCGGCGAAGGGCGAGGTCGTGATCAAGCTGACCAGCGGGTCGACGGTGCTGCTCGACGCCGCCGAGGCGCGCGCGGCGCTGCCGCGCATCCTGTCGCGGTACCACGTGCCCGGCGATCGTTCGCCGGATCTCGGTGGCGGGCCGAGCCGGTCGCGCTCGCGCCCGAGCCGGCGTTCACGCTGACCGCCGTTCAGCGCGCGCGCAGCAGGTGCTCGAGGGCGAGCTGCTGCAGGGCCACGTACCCGCAGCCGCGCGCGGCCGCCGCGTTGGCGTCGAAGTCCTCGAAGGCGGCGCGATCGCGCGCCAGCGCCTGCACCGACTCGCCGGCCGCCAGCGTCGGCACCGCGAGGTCGGGAATGCGCGCCGCGCGCAGGGCCTGTTGCACTGCGGGGTCGGCGCGGAACGCCGCCGCGCGCTCGCGCAGCAGCCGGTAGGTGCGCATGTTCGCGGCCGCCGACGCCCACACACCATCGAGATCCTCGGTGCGCGACGGCTTGTAGTCGAAGTGGCGCGGGCCGTCGTAGCCGGCGGTCTCCAGCAGATCGACGAGGAAGAAGGCGCTCAGCAGGTCGCCGTGCCCGAACACCAGATCCTGGTCGTACTTGATGCCGCGCTGGCCGTTCAGGTCGATGTGGAACAGCTTGCCGTGCCAGAGGGCCTGGGCGATGCCGTGCACGAAGTTCAGGCCCGCCATCTGCTCGTGACCGACCTCCGGGTTGAGGCCGACCATCTCCGGGTGCTCGAGCGTGCCGATGAACGCGAGCGCGTGGCCGATCGTCGGCAGCAGGATGTCGCCGCGCGGTTCGTTGGGCTTGGGCTCGATCGCGAAGCGCAGCGCGTAGCCGCGGTCGCGGCAGTACGTCGTCAGCACGTTCATCGCCTCGCGGAAGCGGTCGAGGGCGACGCGCACGTCCTTGGCGATGTCGTACTCCGCACCCTCGCGGCCGCCCCAGAACACGTAGGTCTGCGCGCCCAGTTCGGCGGCGAGGTCGAGGTTGCGCATCACCTTGCGCAGCGCGAAGCGCCGCACCGCACGGTCGTTCGCGGTGAAGGCGCCGTCCTTGAACACCGGGTGCGTGAACAGGTTGGTGGTGACCATCGGCACGCGCATGCCGGTCGCCGTCAGCGCCTCCCGGAAGCGGGCGACATGCCGCGCGCGCGTGGCCTCGTCGCTGCCGAACGGGATCAGGTCGTCGTCGTGGAAGGTGACGCCGTAGGCGCCGAGTCCGGCGAGGCGGTGCACGGTCTCGACCGGATCGAGCGGCGGCCGCGTCGCCTCGCCGAACGGGTCGCGCGCCTGCCAGCCGACGGTCCACAGGCCGAAGGTGAACTTGTCGGTCGGACGGGACGCTGGCGTCGGGTTGGTCATGGCGGCGAGGCGACCGTACTTCGCCCGATGGCGCCGCGGAAGGGCTGGGCCGAGGGAACGGGCTTGACGCTGGCTCCGTCAACTGTTATGGTTGAACTAGCACAGTAGGAACACTGAACCGTGTTGATCCGCATCGACCCAAGGTCGCCTGAGCCCCTGTTCGAGCAGGTTGTGTTCGCCGTCAAGGCGGCGGTCGCCAAGGGCACCGCCAAGGCCGGCGACCGGCTGCCGAGTGTGCGTGAGCTGGCGCGCGATCTGGCGATCAACCCGAACACCGTCGTGCGCGCCTACGAAGCGCTCGAGCGCGACGGGGTGGTGGTGCGGCGGCAGGGGGCCGGTTGCTTCGTCAGCGACCGCGGCAGCGACCTCGCGCAGGGCGAGAAGAAGAAGCAACTGCTCGACCTGATGCGGCGGGCGGCCACCGAGGCGTTCCACCTTGGCTTCACCGCCGAGGACGTGAAGAAGGCGCTCGGCCAGGGTCTCGACGAAGTGCAATTCGAAGGCAAGCGGAGGCAGCCATGAGTGCACCGGTGGTGGAGTTCGCGGGCGTCGCCCGTTGGTTTGGCACGCAGCCCGTCCTTCAGGGGCTGTCGTTCCGCGTCGAGCCTGGCCAGGTCTACGCGCTGCTCGGGCGCAACGGGGCCGGCAAGACCACGGCGCTGCGCATCCTGCTCGGCTTCCTGCAGCCGCATGCGGGTCGGGCCACGGTGCTCGGCCACGATTGCACCGCGCTGCCGCCGGCGGTGCGCGGCCGCATCGGCTACGTCGGCGAAGACCACCGCCTCTACCCGACGATGACCGTCGGCGACGCCGTGGAGTTCGAGGCCGGCACGCGGCCGTCGTTCCGGCGTGCGTTCGCCGACCAGGCGTTGCAGCGCTGCGGCCTGCCGGCCGACCGGCGCATCCCCCGGTTGTCGCGAGGGCAGCGCGCGCAACTCAGCCTGGTGCTCGCGGTGGCGAGCAACCCCGAACTTCTCGTCTGCGACGACCCAGCACTCGGCCTCGATGCCGTGATGCGGCGCGAACTGCTCGACGCGCTGATCGACCTGCTGGCCGACACCGGTTGCGCGGTGCTGCTGAGTTCGCACTTCCTGCACGACGTCGAACGCATCGCCGACCGCGTCGGCATCCTGCACGACGGCGCGTTGCTGGTCGACGCCACGCTCGACGACGTGAAGCGCCGCGTGCTGCGCTGCGCCTGGTCGCCGCGGGCCGGCTCATCGCCGCCGAGCGGGCCGCACGTGCTGCGAACGGCGCCGCGTCGCGACGGCCACGACCTCACGCTGCTCGATGCGCCGCCGGAACTGTTCGCGCAGCTGCGGGCGACCGGCGAACTGACGCCACCGGTGCCGCCGAGCCTCGAGGAGCTGTTCCTCGACCTCGCCGGACCGGAGCGACCGGGCATCCTGCGCGAGCCGCTCGACGCGTTGGCTGCTCCCGCCGGAGGTGGGCGATGAATCGGTTGCTGGGCAAGGACTCGGTCTGGTGGTTGTTCTTCGCCTGCGCGGGCAGCGCCGCGCTCGGCTGCTCGCTGACCGAGCACTCGTTCCTCTACTCCTTCGTCGCCTCGCCGGGTGCGTTCGAAGCGCTGTACTACGTGACGCTGGGCGCCGGGGTGCTGCTCGGCGCCGTCGCCGCGTGCTTCGACGAGGCGCTCGGCACGCGCGAGTTCCTCGCGCAGCGGCCGCTCGCGACCAGGGCGATCGTGAGGTCGCGCATCCACGGCTGTGCGACGGTGATGGCGGTCTGGTTCGTGCTGGTGCCGCTGGTCGGCACGGTCGCGTTCTGGGTCAGCGACCGCTTGTTCGAGTTCGGCTGGTTCCGGCAGGTGCCGGCGCACTGGGCGACGATGACGACTGCGGTGCCGGCGACGGCGATCGGCTTCGCCGCCGGCTCGTTGCCGTTCGCGTGGTGGGCGCGGCTGCTGAACGCCGGCGTCGCCGTCGTGGTGGTGTGCACCATGGCGTGGTGGATCGCGGCCGACGCACAGCGCAACCACGACTGCACGTGGTTCGCGGGGGCGAACGTCGTGGCCGGCGTGCTGCTGTTCGCGGTCGGCGCGCGGGCCTCCTGCTGGACGCGCGATCCGGACCTGCCGTTGCCGCGTGGCCTGCGCGTCGGGATCGTGGCGCCGCTGCTCGTGCTCGCTGCGCTGTTGTTCTCGGCGTTCAACCGCGAGGCGCTCGGCGACGCGATCTGGAAGCTGCACAGGGCGTATCCGGAACCGGTCGTGCATGCGGGGCGCGTAGCGCTGCAAGCGCGCGACTCGGTCGATGGCGTGGTGCACCTGGTCGATGCCGAACATCGCCCGCTCGACATCACCCTCGGACGCCGCGACACGACGGAAATGCGCCACCCGGTGCCGTTGGGCGGACCGCAGTCCGTGCGCGTCGAGGCGCCCCGGTTCGGGCGTTGGGCGCATACGCAGGGCGGCATCACGCTCGGTGGCGACGGCGTCGCGTTCGTCGTCGAACGTTCGCGGTTCCGTCGCGTCGGCAAAGGCCCGGAGCAGGCCCCGTTCGCCCCGGGCTCCAGGGTCGGCGGGCTCGGCCCCCGCGGTGAGTCGCAGACCGTGATCGCCGAACCGCTGGGCAGCGACTTGTGGCGGTACGACGCGTCCGAGGGGCACTTCGTGGCTACGGCGCTTCCCGACGGCGACCGGGTCGTCGAGTTCGAGTGGGACGACGCGGCTACCGACGAGCAGCGCGAGGCCGTGGTCGAGGGCGCCCGCGGGGTGTACGCCCTGCGCGGCGGACAGTTGATCCGCATCGGCGAACCCAGGTCCGCGCGCACGACGGAGTCGTCGAACGACAAGCTGCCCGAGGTGCGCGTGCAGGACTACGACCTGCTGTCGTGGCGCGCCGAGTTCGCCGGCGACGGCACGCTCGCAGCCTGGTCGCACGAGTTCACGCCGCGCACGCTCGCGGAACGATGGCACGCGTCGGTCGCCTGGCTGCTGTCGTCGGTGCGGCCGCCGGTGCTGCAGGCGATCGCCGCGGCGCAGCCGGTGCGCGATCGCTGGCCGGTGCTCCTCGATCCGCTGGTCGCCAACTGGCGACGGCCGTGGCTGCTGCTGACGACGCTCGGCCTCGCGGTCGGCTGCGCATGGTCGGTGCGAAACCGACTGCAGCGACTCGGCGCCGACGCGCCGGCCCGGCGGTTCTGGGTCGCGGCGACGCTGCTGCTCGGTCCGTTCGCGGCGCTCGTCAGTTGGTGGGCCGAACGTCCGCGCGCGTGGGCGAAGCACCCACTGCCGCTGCCGCGAGTACCGCGCATCTCCAGCCACCCCGTCGGCCAGCAAGTCCTGCCATGAAGAACGTCGTCCGACTCGTTCTGCTCTGCCTCGCCGTCGCGATGGCGATGCCGGCCCAGGACATCGATCGCCAAGGCCCCGCGATCTCGCCGTTCCGCGGCATGCGCGAAGTTGCCGCCGGCATCGAGGTGCAGATCGCCGACGACACCTGGTGGTCGCTGCAGTCGATCGCGGGCGTCGACACCCCGACGCTGCAGCGCGAGGCCATCCGGCTGTGCGGCGACCGCGCCTGGCGACGCATGAACGAAGACCTGCCAGCGCTGCTCGCGGCGATGGGGGTGAAGGTCGGGGAGGCCGTCGATCTCGTCGTGCAGGACCTGGCGACGGGCGAACGCCGCGAACTGCCGGCCGTGCCGATGACCAAGGAGAACCGCGAACGCCTGCGCGCGGCGAACCGCGGCGCGCAGCGCCCCGCCGAGTTGCCCGAGCCGCGTGCGGCGAAGGCGACGTTGACGGCGGAGAACGTGCGCGACGATCTGGCGGCGCTGCGTTCTCTGCTCGACCGGCAGTTCGCCTACCGCGAACTCCGGCGCGTCGATCTCGACGCGTTGCTGCGGGATGCGGCGAAGGAACTCGGTGCGGGGGCGGTGTCCACCGCCGACTTCACGCGCGTCGTCGATCGTGTGCTGCGGGCGTTTGGCGACGGCCACTCACGCGTCGATGGCGGCGCGCCGCGCCCCGACGCCTTCGCGCCGTTCCTCGTCCAGGAAGCCGAAGGCGGCCACGTCGTGTTCCAGCCCGACCGCCGCGCCTTCGTCGATGCCGACCGGCCGTTCCTGGTCGCGATCGACGGCGTGCCGCTCGCCCGGTGGCTCGACGCCGCGCGGGCCCGCGGCACGCAGGGCAGTGCGGCGATGCAGGCGCGCGAGGCCGAACGAGGCCTGCGGGATGTCGTGACGCTGCGCGCCGACCTCGGCCTGCGCGCGCAGCGCAGCGTGGCGATCACGGTGCGTGGGCCCGGCGGTGCGCGCGAGATCACGCTCGACCTCGTGCGGTCACGCCCGACCTACGGCGCCTGGCCGAACACGTCGACCCGGCGCCTGGACGGCGACCTCGGCTACCTGCGCATCGACTCGATGCAGGACGACAAGGCGTTCCTCGCCGGACTCGACGCCGCGATGCAGTCGTTCCGCGACACCAAGGGACTCGTGATCGACGTGCGCGGTAACGGCGGCGGGACCCGCGACGCGCTGCGCACCCTGGCGCCGTACTTCCTGCCGGCGAAGGGCGCGCCGGTGGTCGGCAACGTCGCCGCGGTGTTGCTCGATCGCGGGCAGGCCGCGGCGCCCGATGCGCTCGCCGACCGCGGCCTCTACCCGCTCGACTGGTCCGGCTGGAGCGACGAGCAACGCGCCGCGATCCGCACGTTCGCCCGCACCTGGAAGCCGTCGTGGAAGCTGCCGGCGGGCAAGTTCTCGCCGTGGCACTTCCTAGTGCTCGACCGCACCGACAACGCCAACGCGTTCGTCTACGACAAGAAGGTCGTGGTGCTGATCGACCGCGCCTGCTTCTCGGCGACCGACGTGTTCGCGGCGGCCCTCGGCGCCTTGCCAAACGTCACCCTGGTCGGCGAAGCGACCAGCGGCGGCAGCGGGCGCGCGCGTGGGCACGTGCTGCCGGCGAGCGGCCTGCGGTTGCAGCTGTCGACGATGGCGTCGTTCCGGCCCGACGGCGTGTTGTTCGAGGGCAACGGCGTGGCGCCGGACGTGGAGCAGCCGACCGCTCCCGGCGACCTGATCGGCGCGGGCGACACCGTGCTCGCGCGGGCGGTGGCGTTGCTGCGGTAGTCTGCGCGGCGATGAGTGATCGTGTCCTCGCCGCGACTCCCGGCCCGCTGCTGCAGACGCTCATCGCGGCGCTGCCGACGTGGGGGCGCAACACGCTGCGCGAACGTCTGCGGGCCGGCTGCGTGCTGCTGAACGGCGTGCCCGTGGTGCGTGCCGACCAGCCGGTTGCTGCCGGCGACGAGATCCGGATCCAGCCCGCGGGTGCTGGCGCGCATGCCGCCGCAGCACCGCCGTTCCCGATCCTGCACTGCGACGACGATCTCTGCGCGATCGACAAGCCGTCGGGGCTGCTGTCGGTCGCCAGCGACGACGAACGGCAACGCACGGCGCTGGCCCTGCTGCGCGTGTGGCTCGGCCGCACGAGTCGCGGCGATCTCTGGCCCGCGCACCGCATCGACCGCGAGACCTCCGGCGTGCTGCTGTTCGCGCGTACCCTCGCCGCGCGCGACGCCGTGCAGGCTGCGTGGGACGACGCGACCAAGACCTACGACGCGATCGTCGAAGGCCACCCGGAGCCGCCCGAAGGCGTCATCGAGCAGCCGCTGCGCGAGGACCGCAACCTGCGCGTGCACGTCGGTGCGCATCCCGACGCCCGACCTGCGCGCACGCGCTACCGCACGCTGGCGACGGGTCGCCTGCGCAGCGCGCTCGAGGTCGCGATCGACACCGGGCGCAAACACCAGATCCGCGCGCACCTGGCGTGGCTCGGTTGTCCCGTCGTCGGCGACGATCGGTACGGCACGCGCGATCGCCGGCTGTTCCTGCATGCGCGGGAACTCGTGCTGCCGCACCCGCGCGACGGCCGGCGTCTGGTGCTGCACGCGCCGACGCCCGCGGCGTTCGCGGCGGCCCTTCGTTAGGCCGCGCCGTCGAGCGGCTCGTACATCTCGGCGATCTCGTCGTGCGCGGCCTGCAGATCCGCGGGCGCCTTGATCGGCAGGAAGCGCGTGCGTTTGCCGCTGCGCGGAATGCGCAGGAAGCTCGTCGGCAGGTGCGCGGTCAGTTCGCCGATCAGGTGTTCGACCTGCACCGCCTTCTTCTCCTCGACGGTCTTCTCGACGTAGTACCAGCCGAGGTCGAAGTCGCGGTCGAGGGCCTCGGCGCTGAACGTGAACGTGTTCGTGTTGAAGACGTCGACGATGCTCGGGTCGAAGCCGTCGGGGAAGCGGATCTGCTCGATCAGCTGCGTCTTGCCGAGGTAGGAGAACGGCGAGCCGCCGACGTCCTCGGGCCACTTCGGCGCCAGCTCGCAGGTCGCTTCGCAACCACTCTTGATGTGGTGGCCGAGCAGCACCGGATCGACGCGGGCGCCGAGGTTGTCGACGTTGCGCACCAGCAGGTACTTGCCGCCGCCGGCGAGGAACCGCTGCAGCGCCCCGCACTTGCGGAACGCGCCCGGGAAGTCGCCGTGGCCGGGTCCGTACGGCGACAGTTCGCCGTTCGCCGTGCGGAACAGTTCGCCCTTCTTGGTCATGCGCAGGGCGATGAACTGCGTGAAGTGCTCGATGCGCGACGGGTCGGCACCGAAGTTGGCGTGTTCGGCGAAGTGGGCGCGGGTCGCCTCGTCGGTTGCGAAGCTGTTCATCAAGAACACCGGCACCTTGCCCTTGTTCTCCCGTTCGGCGCGCAGGATGTCCTCGAACAGCAGTCCGAGGAACGACCGCTCCTTGCCGAGCACGGGCACGATGCCCTTGACGACGCCGCCAAAGCGCGTCGCCATGCCGCCGTTCAGCACGACGACGCCGAGTTGGCCCTTGGCGATCGCTTCGCGCCCGAGCTTTTCGAACTCGCGCGCGGCCTTGGTCGAACTGCCGGGCAGCTTCTTCAGGTCGGCGGCCGGCGGCGCGAGCAGGTCGCCGGTGATGGCGTTGGTCGACTTCGCCAAGCGCCCCGCCGCGACGTCCGCCTGCCAGCGCTGCTGGAGCGCTTCGTCGAAGCCGAACCGTTGCAGGAACGCGAGTTGTTGCGCGGATGGGCCGTTCAAGCGGCAAGCAAGCTACCCGCGAGGTCGTTCCTTGGCGAGCGCACGGGGGCTACACCATCGCGCCATGGCAGCGCGCGGTGGCATCGGCACGACGACGATCCTCGCGCCGGATGCGCCGGTGACGTCCGTGCCCGGCATCGGCCCGACGTCGGCGTCGCGGCTTGCCGCAGTCGGCATCACGACGGTGTTCGATCTGCTGTCGTTCTTTCCGCGCCGCTGTCGTCCACTGCGCGACCTCGATGCGCCGACGGATGCGGCGATCGGCGAACTGGTGCGCATGCGCGGCGTGGTCGACGGCGTGCGCAGCGCGTGGCTGCCGGGGCGTCGCTCGATGGTCACCGTGGTCTTCGCGACGGCCGACGGCAGCCGCTTCGAGGCCGCGTTCTTCAACCAGCCGTGGCTGAAGAAGAACTACGCGCCGGGCGAAGGTCGCATCGTCGAAGGCGTGCTCGTGCAGAAAGGCCGGCGCTTCCTGCTGCAGCAGCCGCGCATCCTGCCGCTGGCGAGCGAACCGGTCGGCGACGTGCAGTTGCGTTACGCCGAGATCCCGGGCATCGGTGGCGCTCGCCTGCAGCAGTGGCTCGCGCACGCGCTGGCGGCGATCGACTGGGGGCGTGTGCTGCTGCCGCCGCTGCCGGCGGCGCTGGCGGAGTTCGCGCAGGACGCCCCTGGCCTGCTGCTGGCGATGCATCGGCCGCGCGACCTGGCGGCGCACGAGGCAGCGCGCGTCCACTTCGCGGTGCGCGAAGCCCTGGCGTTGTTCACCGCGGTCGAGCGGGCGCGCGCGGCGCGCGCCGCGCGGCCGGCGCGTACGTTCGCCGTCGACGAAGCGCTCGCGACGCGCATCCGCGCGCGGATCCCGTTGATCCTGACCGGCGACCAGGAACGCGCGCTCGCGGCCTTGTGGCAGCGCCTCGCCGGTCCGGCGGCGATGGGGGTACTGCTGCAGGGCGACGTCGGCACCGGCAAGACCGCCGTCGCGATCGGCGCGGCGCTGGCGGTGTTGGCGCGCGGCGGCACGGTCGCGTTCCTGGCGCCGACCGAACTGCTAGCCGAGCAGCACCACGCGACGGTCGCGCGCTGGCTGCACGGCAGCGGCGTCGTGGTTGCGCTGCACACGGCCGCCAACCGCGCCGAGCCGGCAGCGGGCACGGGCCCGTGCCTCGTCTTCGGCACGCACGCGCTGCTGACCGGCGAGTTCGCGCTGCCGGGCCTGTCGCTGGTGATCGTCGACGAGCAGCACCGCTTCGGCGTGGCCCAGCGCATGGCGCTCGTGCACCAAGGCGATAACCCGCACGTGCTGGTGATGACGGCGACGCCGATCCCGCGCACGTTGGCGCTGGCGATGTTCGGCGATCTCGACGTCGTCGTGCTCGCCGAGCGGCCGCCGGGCCGTCGCCCGGTGCGCGCGTATTGGCTCGCGACCGATCGCTGGTCGCGCGCTGTGCGGTCGATCGCGCGGGCGGTGCGCCGGCGCGGCCGGGTGTTCGTGGTCTGCCCTGCCGTCGGCGAGGACGGCGAGAAGGGCGGGGTGCTGCGCATGCATGCGACCCTGCAGCAGCGTTTCCGGTGTGGGCTCGTGCACGGGCGGCTGCCGGCGGGTCAGCGGCAGCAGGTGCTGGCGGCGTTCCGCGACGGCGCGCTCGACGTGCTCGTCGGCACCACCGTGCTCGAGGTCGGCGTCGACGTTCCGGCGGCGACGCTGATCGTAATCGCCGCCGCCGATCGTTTCGGCATCGCGACTCTGCATCAGCTGCGCGGGCGCGTCGGCCGCGGCGCCCGGCGCGGCATCGCGCTGCTGTGCGGGCCGCGCACCGAACGTGTCGCCGCGGTCTGCAGCACGACCGACGGCTTCGAGCTGGCCGAGGTCGACCTCGCGCTGCGCGGCAGCGGCGAACTGCTCGGCGAGGCGCAGAGCGGCTTCGCGGACCTACGCGCGCTCGACCCGATCGACGACCTCGACCTGCTGCTGCGCGTGCGCAAGGCGGTCGGCACGGAGCGCACGCCGTGACGCGCGAACGCGTGCTGTCCGTCGCCGAGGCGCGGGCGATCGACGCCGACGCGGTGCAGCGCCTCGGCATGCCGACGCTGCTGCTGATGGAGAACGCGGCGCGCTCCGTTGCCGAGGTCGCGCGGAGACTCGGCGACCGATTCGTGGTGCTCGCCGGGCCTGGCAACAACGGCGGCGACGGGCTCGCGGCGGCGCGCCATCTCGGCGTGCACCGCTGCGCGATCCATCTGCTCGGCGAGCCCGATCCGACGAAGTCGCCCGACGCGGCGCTGCAGGCGCGCATCCTGCGTGCGGCGGGCGCGCGGCTCGTTCTGGGGGCGCTGCCGTCGGCGGCGGCGCATCCGGGCGCGGTGTGGATCGACGCGCTGTTCGGAACCGGCCTCGATCGGCCGCTGCACGGCGACGCCCGCGCATGGGTCGCGGCGTGCGACGCGACGCGCGGCAAGAAGCTCGCGGTGGACATCCCGTCGGGCCTGCACGGCGACACGGGCGAAGTGCTCGGAGCGGCGGTGCGCGCCGACGTCACGGTGACCTTCGTCGCGAGGAAGCGCGGGATGACCGTGGGTGCGGGGCCCGCGCACTGCGGTCGCATCGTCGTCGCCGGGCTCGGTCTGCCAGGGTGATCCCGGGGGCGGGTTGCCTGCCGATGGGGGGTAGTCTACGATCCGGCCAATCTTTGGCCGATACCGCCAAGCATGCCTGACACCCTGAACATAAGCCTCTCGCCGCAGCTCGCGAAGTTCGTCCGACTTCGGGTGGAGAGTGGCGCCTATTCCTCTGCCAGTGAGGTCGTGCGGGAAGCGCTGCGTTGGTTCGCGGCGCGAACCGCGGGTTCGGGCGCGGATGCGCCTTCGCTGCTCGATCTGCAGGAGCGGGAAATCGACCGCTCTGAGGTGCGCGAAGCCACGCAGCGGTTGCTGCAATTGCGCGAAGGGACGACGCTCGGCCCCGGGCTCACGTGGAAGGACCTCCGCGACGACGGGCGGCGATGAGACTCTGCGTCGTCGACAGCTCGTTCGCCTTGTCGTGGGTGTTCGACGACGAGCGCATCGCGATCGCGGATGATCTCTTCGCGCGTTGCTCGAACGGCGACTCCTTCGTCGTGCCCGCCGTGTTGTGGGGGCTCGAGGTCCGCAACGCGCTGCGCAGTGCGGTTCGGCGGCAGCGGTTGACACTGCGCCAGGCGGAAGAGCGGCGCCTCCTGTTGTCGCGCCTGCCGCGCGTCACCGTCAGCGCGCCGCCTGGGCTCGGCGCCGAGCTCGATGCGTTGATGCGTGCCCACGGCTTGACCAGCTACGACGCCGTCTATCTCGCCGTGGCGCTCGAGCATGGACTGCCCCTCGCCACCATGGACACCGAACTGCAGGCGGCCGCGGTCGCGGCGGGTGTCGCGGCCTTCGCCGGCTGAACGGACTCACCGCCGAACGTCGACGCCGGTCGTCTGGCTCGGGGGCGCGAACACGTCGAGCACGACCGCGGTCTCGAGTGCCTCGGCGGCGTGCGGCGCGTGTGACGGCAGCCACAGCACCTCACCGGCGCCGAGCACCCGTTCGCCGTCGGCGAGCGTGAAGCGCACCCGCCCGGACAGCACGCAGGCGAACTGTTCGTTCTCGTGCGCGTGGGAGGGCACGACGCAGCCGGCGTGCAGCAGAACGCGCGAGATCATCGCCTGCTCGCCGATCACGCGGTGACGATCGAGGAGAGGCATCGGCTGGTCGAACGGCAGCGCCGTCCACGCCGCGGCGACCGGCGCCGCGGGCGCTGCCACGACCTTCGCCCGCGCGGACGAGGCCAGGTCCTCGAGCTTCGCCAGGTGGTGGTCGTCGTGCTCGGCAGTGAAGAACGCGACGTCGACCGCGCGCATCGGCTGCTGCAGCCGCGGATGCACCGCTGCGCGCGCGAGACCGGCAGCGTCGAGCGCGGAAAGCCGCGACAGCAGGGCGCCGCGGCTCGCCGTGAACGCGGCGAACACTTCGCCGAACGGCCGTGCGTTGTGGTTGGCGTCCCACGTCGCGCGGTTCTGCATGTCGGCGGCACTCAGCACCGCGACACCGCGCGCGAGTTCGTCGAGCCGCCGCAGGTGCAGCGTCTCGAGGTCGTGCAGGTGGCCCACGTGCTCCTGGATCGACCACGCGCCGCCGACGCGCGTGGTCAGCGCCGCGGCGGGCAGGCCGCGCACCGCGGCGGTGATGCGGGGACCGGTCCCGCGCAGCCGCGACAACAGCACGCCGATGCGTTCGATCGGCCCGTCGAACGAGAACGTCCGCGTGGTCCACGCCGGTTGCATGACGGCAGGGTAGATCGGTGGCTTGCGCGCAGCCAGCCGGCCAGCGGCGGCGCCGCGCTCGTTCGGGTGTTGCGCCCGGTGTACTCGGGCGGCACCCTGCGGCCATGCTCCCGACGGCAGTGCGTGCGCCCGCAGCCGCGGTGCTGCTGCTCGCCGCCTGCGCCACTTCGCCAGCACCACCGCCGCCGCACACGATCGCCGCGATCACGTTCCATCCAGAGATCGCCGCCGAGGGAGCGGCCGCGGCGCGGATCCTCTACCAGGACGGCGCGCTGCCGACGCCGGTGCCGGGCGGCACGTTGTGGACGTTCGGCGACACGTTCCTCGGCACGCGCCATGCCGATCGCTCGCCCGCGTACTCCGGCGATCGCAGCAACACGATCGCGTGGCTGCCGGCCGGCGAACGGGGCCTGCCGCCGAAGCTGCGGTACCTCTGCGACGCGTCCGGCGTCGCGTCGCCGCCGCTGGCACTGCTCGCCAGCGAGGACAGCAAGACGCGGCGCTTGTGGCCGCTCGCCGGCGTGCATCTCGGCGAACGCAGCTACATGTTCTACGGCCGCATCGACGTCACCGGCCCGGGACCGTGGGGCTTCCGGCCGGTCGGCACCGGACTCGCCGTGAGCGACACGCCGTTCGCGCCGTACCGCCGGCTCGAACCGCCGAACGCCAGCGGCTGGCCGATCGACCCGACGTCGATCGTTGTGCACGACGGCTGGCTGTGGCTGTACGCCCCGCGGCGCTTCCACGGCGAACACGACGTGCGCAGCGGGCTGCTGATCGCGCGCGTCCGGCCGGCCGACATCGAACGGCCCGAGCGCTACGAGTTCTTCGCCGGCAGCAACGGCGGTGCGGTCGCGTGGACGAGCCGGCTCGACGACGCAGTCGCTGCGGCCGAGGACGTGTGGGGGCAAGCCTGCGTCGCGTGGCACGACGAGGTCTCGGCGTTCGTGCTGGCGACATCGTCGAACTTCTTCCGGCACGACGGCATCTGCCTGCGCCGCAGCCCGACGCCGTTCGGGCCGTGGACGCCGCTCGGTCCCGACGACGGCTGGATCACGGTGCCCGAACGGCCCGGCGAGACGACGCAGTTGATCTACTGCACGATGCTGCACCCGGAGCTCGACGCGCCCGGCGCGCGCACGACCACGCTCACCTTCTGCCGGATGCTGAAGCGCGACTGGGCGTTCACCAACCCGGAGGTCGTGCGCATCGAGTGGGCGGCGCCGTCAGGGCGCTGACGACGACGCGCGCCAGAACGCGGCCACGGCCGCCGCGAACTCCGCCGGTCGTTCCATCGGCACGAGGTGCGCGCAGCCGGCGAACACGGCGAACTGCGCGCCTGGGATCGCCTTCGCCATCGCTTCGCTCTCGGCGACCGGCGCGATCGCGTCGTGGTCGCCGGCGACGACGAGTGTTGGCACGGCGATCGACGGCAGCAGCGGCGTGCGATCGGCCCGGTCGCGCAGCCCGCGCAGGTCGGCGACGATCGTCTCGATCGGCGCGTCTTCGATCATCGTCCGCACGCGCGCGGCCAGCAGCGGATCGCTGCTGGCGCCGAGCAGCCGCGGCAGCATGCCGTCGGCGATCGCCGCGCGGCCCTTGCCCAGCACCGTCGTCACCGCGGCGTCGCGGCCGGCGCGCGCCTCGGGCGAGTCGGCGACGGCGCGCGTGTTGGCGAGCACCAGCGAACGCGCGAGTTGCGGATGCCGCGCCCACAGCGCGAACGCGACGTAGCCGCCCATCGACAACGACACGACGTCCGCCGGGCCGTCGGCCAGCGTTCGCACGACCGCGGCGACGTCGTCGGCGAACCGTTCCATCGTGTGCACGTCCTCGCCGCTGCCCGGCGAGTCGCCGTGGCCGCGCAGGTCGATCGCGGCGAGCGTGCGGTGCGCCGCGAGCGGGCCGTGTAGCGCGTCGAGCCACATGCGGTGGTCGAGCGGGTAGCCGTGCACGAGCACCGCGAGTGGTCCCCGTCCGGTCAGGTGCACGGCGAGGCGCGCCGCACGGGCGCCCGGGCGCGCGGGCACGTCGACGAAACGCGTCGTGATCATGGTGTTCGCAGCGCGAGGCGGGCCACCGCCTCGACGTGGAAGGTCTGCGGGAACATGTCGTACGCCTCGACCTGCTCGATCGAGTAGCCGCCGTCGACCAGGCTGCGCAGGTCGCGCGCCAACGTCTGCGGATCGCACGACACGTAGACGAGGCGTTTGGCGCGCAGCGCGAGCAACTGCGGGATCGCCGGTTTGGCGCCCAGACGCGGCGGGTCCATCAGCACGAGGTCGGGCCGCTCGCGGTTGTCGCGCAAGAACTGCTCGGTCGTGCTGCGCAGGTAGGTGACGTTGTCACAGCCGGCGGTCTTGACGTTGACGCGGCCGAGTGTGCACGCGCGTCGTTCGTCCTCGACTGCGACGACGCGCTCGAAGCGGCGCGACAGCGGCAGCGAGAACAGGCCGACACCCGCGTAGAGATCGAAGGCGAGTGCGCCGCGTTCGTCGCCCAACGCACCCGCGACCAGGCGCTCGACGAGGTGGCGATTGCCCTGGAAGAAGCTCTCGGGCTCGATCAGGTAGCGGAACGCGCCGACCCGGTGCTCGACCAGGTCCTTGCGCAGTCCGGGCAGGTCGGGCGCCCACGACGCGTCGCCGCTGCCGCACGCGCCGTCGACCTGGTACGGCCAGTCGCGCTTCGCCAATCCGGCGATCGCCTGCCGCACCGTGGCGATGCCCTGCTCGAGCGCGGGTGCGAGCACCGGGCATTCGAGGACGTCGACCACGCCGTTCGACCGGGCGTGGTGGAATCCGAGCATGGGAGTGGGCGGGGCCGTGCTGTCCGTGGCGGCGCTGGCGCGGTCGGCAGCGGCCTGCGCGCGCCGTTGGTGCTTGGGCAGCCGACCGTAGGTGCCGTCGTGACGCTGGCCCGACGTGGCCACCAGCTTGAGCTGCGTTCGCACGCGGTAGCCGAACGGCTCGCCGTGGTGCACGACGATCGGCTGCGGCCAGTCGAAGCCGCCGGTGCGCACCAACGCGTCGCGAACGAACTCGCCCTTCGCCGCGACCTGGGTCGCGTAGTCGACGTGCTGGAACTGGCAGCCGCCGCATTCGCCGAAGTGCCGGCACCGCGGCGCCACGCGGTGCGGGCTGGCAGCGAGCACCTCGACGATGCGGGCGCGCACGAAGGTGCGTTCGACCTCGGTTACTTCGACCCGCAAATGGTCGCCCGGCGCGGCGAATGGCACGAATACGACGATGCCGTCGTGCCGCGCGATCGCGAAGCCGCCGAAGCCAAGGCGGTCGACGGTGACTTCGATGGCCTGGCCGACGACGAGTGGGTTCATGAATGGGGGGCCGCACAGCCTCGCTTCGTGCCGCTCCCGGCGCAAGCGCAGGGCCGCGACCCGGTTCGAGACGCCGCGGGGGCCCCGACTGGCCATGTGCCTGTCGCACACTCCCGACGTCGCATAGGATCCACCCCGTCCTGCCCTCGGTCCGCACGCCTCGACGCCGTCCCATGCTCCAACCTGCGCTCACGTTCGCGCTTCTCGGCAGCCTCGTACTCGCTGCGCCGATGCCTCAGGAACGCGACGCGCCGCGCGCGGCCGCGCCGGAGCAAGCGCAGCTGCTCGTCGTCTTCCGCGGTGCAGGTCTCGACCAGTCGGCCTTGCGCGCGCCGCTCGACGAGGTGCCGCCGGTGCCGATCGAGCGCGTGGTGGCCGGGCTGCAGGCGCAGGCGGAGCAGGACCAGCAGGCGTTCGCCGCGTTCGTCGCCGGCCTCGGCGGTGCGGTGCGGCATCACTACTGGATCGTGAACGGCTGCGCGATCACGGTGCCGGCGGCGGCCGTGGCCCAGGTCCAGGCGCACCCGGCTGTCGAGCGAGTGTGGACCGACGAGTTGCGGGCGCGCACGGCCGGTCCGATCCGCACTGCGACCGACAGCTCGCACCACCGCACCGACACCGCCCAGGCGACCGGTGTGCTCGGCGCCGGTGTCACGGTCGCCGTCGTCGACTCGGGTTTCGACGTGAGCAACAACCCGCAGGGCCGCCCGCACCTGATGTTCTTCCCGAACGGCAGCACGGCGGCGCCGACGACGTGGGGCGTGGGCGGTTCGCGCATCGCCGCGACCTTCCAGTCCGGCGCCCTGCCGGTGCACCAGGAAGACGACCACGGCACCGCGGTGGTCGGGGTCGCGGCGGGCGCCGACTGGTCGGCGGCGGTCGATTCCGACGACGGCCACGCGCCGCGCGCGGCGATCACGCTGTGGGCGGTCGCTGACCAGGTCGGCGGCACCGCGTTCACCAGCTCGTTGATCGCGGCGTGGCAAGGCGTGCTGGCGCAGCGCCCGCTGAAGCGCATCGTCGTCGCGTCGATGTCGTACGAAGGCAGCCCCGATCCGCTGCATCCGATGTCGCAGGCGATCGACAACGTCGGCGCCGCCGACGTGCTGGTCACGATCAGTGCCGGCAACAACGGGGTCTCGACGATCGACAGCCAGGTCGTCAACAACGGCCTGTCGATCGGGGCCGTCAACGCCAGCAAGGCCGTCGCTTCGTTCTCGGCGCGCGGCCCGCTGAACGGCACCACGCGGCCGTTCCCGGACCTCGTGGCGCACGGCGTGAGCGTCTGGATGCCGTTGTCCGAGAACGAGGCGCAGTTCAACGTCAGTTCGGGCACGTCGTTCTCGGCCCCGCAGGTCGCCGGCGCGGCCGTGCTGTACCGCGGCCTGTCCAACGAGAACGCGCTGGTCACTCGCGCGGCGATCCTGGCGACGACCGAGAGCGTCGCTGCCCTGAACCCTGGGCTCGGTCGCAACGACTACGGCGTCGGCTACCTGCGCACCGACAAGCTGGTCGACGTGGCGCGTGGCCTGCGCTGGCTGCGCAGTCCGCGGCTGTACTCGGCCGGCGTCACCAACTTCGACATGCCGGTCACCAGCGGCACCGTCTACACGGTCGCGCTGGCGTGGGAGCGGCGGTTCGCCAACGTCGCCACGTGGAGCCAGATGCGGCTCGACGTCTACAACGGCGCCACGCTGCTCGCGAGTTCGGACCAGTCGCTGGTTCCGTTCGAGCGGCTGACCTTCACGGCGCCGCTGACCGGCAACGTGCAGGTCCGCATCACGGTCTTCAACATCGAGGATCCGGTCGGCGGCGTGCCGGCAGTCGTGTTGTGTCCCGAGGCGCGCGAACCGGCGATGGAGTGGAAGCCGGTGTCGCACGCGGTGCATCCGGGGGGGCGGCGGTTCCACGCGATGGCGTTCGCCACCAACATCGGCAAGACGGTGCTGTTCGGCGGCGACCGCAACGGCACCCTGCTCTCGGACCATTGGGAGTTCGATGGCACCGCCTGGGTGCAGAAGGTCATCACGACGCCGCCGGCGCGATCGCGGTTCGGCATGGCCTACGACAAGCTGCGCAACCGCGTCGTGCTGTGGGGGGGCTTCGGCGCCAACGGCGACGTCTGGGAGTACGACGGCGTCGCCTGGTCGACGATCGCGGCCGGCGGTCCCGCCACCCGCTTCGGCCACGCGATGTGCTTCGACGAGGCGCGCGGCACCGTGGTGATGTTCGGCGGCTTCGCGATCGGACCGGGCTACATGACCGACACGTGGGAATGGAACGGCGTCGCCTGGAGCCTGATCCCGTCGGCGGTGGTTCCGCCCGGACGCGTCAACGGCGTGCTCGCGCACGACACGGCCAACCAGCGCACGGTTCTGTTCGGTGGCGCTGGCACGAGCGGCGTGCAGGCCAGCACCTACCTGCTCGGGCCGACGGGCTGGACGCTGGCTGCGCCCGCGCTGTCGCCGCCCGGCACCGACAGCGCGGCCGCTACCTACGACTCGTCGCGCAAGCGCGTCGTGCTGCACGGTGGCGTGGCCGCCGGCCTGCGCGTCGATTCGACCTGGGAGTGGAACGGGACCACGTGGGCGGACCGCAGCCGGCCGGAGGCGACCAAGCGTCTCGGCCGAGGCGACCACGCGATGGCGTACGACAGCACGCGACGGCGCGTGGTGCGGTTCGGCGGCTCGCTGGGCGACACCTGGACTTCGACCTACGGGCCGTTGCACGACACCTGGCAGTGGGACTCGACGGCGCCGGCCACGGCCACGAACTACGGCATCGGCTGCACGGGGCCGGGCGGCCTGAACCAGCTGGCCGCGACCTCCGTGCCATGGCTCGGCGGTGCGTTCCAAGGCCAGGGCACCGGATTGTTGTCGCCGTCGTACGTGGCCGTGGTCACCAGCACGGCGACGACCTTCTCGGTGCTGTCGAACGTGCTGCCGCCCGCGCTGCCGGGGTGCTACCTCTGGGTGCAGCCCGACCTGGTCGAACTCGTCTTCTCGCCGGACGGCACCGCCCAGTCGCAGTTCAACATCCCGTACTCGGTCGGCCTGCTCGGTGCGTTCGTCTACCAGCAGTACGTGTCGATCCAGACGGATGTCTTCTTCAACCCGGTGCTCGCGACGAGCACCAATGCGCTGAAGATCACGGTCGGCATGCCGTAGCTGCGCGGCGGCGCTATCATCCGCGGCCCCCTGACCGACGCCCGGCCGTCCCCCCGGCCGGCCGCCTCCCCGTCGGACCCGCCGCATGATCTTCGCCTGCTCGCTGCTCCTTTCGTTCGCACCCCAGGTCTTCCCCGGCGGCGACCTGCAGCTGCCGCCGAAGTCCGCGAACGCCCCGGCCCGCCCGGCGGCCCCTCCCGTCAGCGACCTCGAGCGCTTCCGTCGCGACCTGGTCGACCTGCAGGGGCCGCTGGCGCGCGTCGAACAGAAGCTGCAGGCGATCGCCGAAGCCTGGCCGGCGCCGACGATCGAGGCGCTCATTCTCGATGTCGCGCGCACGGCGCGGGCCAACGAGATGCAGAACCTGATGACCGTGGTGCGTCGCTTCGCGACGGCATCACCGCGCGTCGCCGACGAGTTGCTGTTCCAGTTGCTCGCGCGTCCTCTCGGCGAGGCGACCCGTCCGGTGATCGAGACGATGGTGGTGCTGAAGGGCGAAGGCGCCAAGCACGCGCTGCAGGAGTGCATCCGCGGTCGCCTGGCCGGCCCGCGTCGGCAGGCGACCGAAGTGCTGGTGCCGATGCTGACGATCGACGACGTGCCGTTCGCGTTGGCGCTGTCGCGTGAGCAGTCGCTCGACCTGCAACTGCGCGGCGTCGACTTGCTGCGGGCGCTCGATGACGAGCGCGCGCTGCAGCGGTTGTGCGAACTGCTGTCCAAGGACCTTGCCCTGGCCGGGGCCGCGTGCAACGCGCTGATCGGCGTTGGTTCCCCGGCGGTGCCGGCCCTGCAGGCGTTGCTGGCTGCACCGCCGATCGATCGAGGCTTTGCCTACGCGGCCTTCGCGTTGGCGCGCATCGGCGAGGACACGATGACGCCGGTGGTGCCGGCGTCGACGCTGCCGGCGATCGCCAAGAGGCTGCGCGATCCCGAACTGCTGACGCGCTGCCTCGTCGCGATCCCGTTGGCCGACGCGCTGTACCACGGTGAGGCGTCCGGCGTCGCCGATGCCGACGTCGTCGACGCGTTGATCGAACTCGTGCAACCCGAGCAGTTCGTGCCCAACGTCGACATGCTGCGGCGCCCGGCCGAGATGCGCCTGCTGCGCGCAACGGGTCGCCTGGTCGCCGCCGACGGCGCACCGTGGCGCGCGTGGTGGGCCAGCCAGCGGGTCGGGTTCGTCGGTGTGCGGGCGACCGTCGCGATCGACGAGACGCGCGCTGCGACGGCGATCGTCAGCCTGCGCGGCGAGCAGCGGCACGTGCGCGTGCTGGCCGAGGGCCTTGCCGACGTGGCGGCGATACCCGGCGCCACGGAAGTGGTGGTGACGCCGGCCCGGATGCTCGAACTGGCGCGCGCTCTGCAGGACGGCGGCTTCGGCGACGGGCCGGCGATGCGCGTCGCTTCGGGCTTGCCGCCGGCGCGCTCCCTGGCGCTGCAGGTCGGGGACGGGCGCGCGGTGGTGGTGATGCCGGTCACGGCGCACGCCCGTTTCGACGCGCTCGTCGCGGCGGTCGAGGCAGTCGTCGACGCCGAGGCCTGGCAGCTCTACCGGCGACCGCAGGAAGAACCGGACCGCGGCGCGTTCTGGCGCGCCGAGCGCCGTTGGCTCGACGCCAATCCGCAGCCGCTCGATCGGCTGCGCCGCTTCGCGACGCGCGCCGTTGCCGCCTGGCCGACGGCGTCCCCGGCCTTGCGTGCACGCGCGCTGGCGCACCTGGTCGCCCACCCCGAGCGCCGTCAGGTGTTCGGCGAGCAGGACAGTGAGCGGGTGTTGGCGATGCTTGCCGCCGCGCCGGAACTGGGCGAGCTCGATCTGCAGCTGCTCGAACTGGCGGCGGCCGCGCCCGGCGACGTGGTGTGGCGCCGCGCTGTGGCGCTCGCCGCGACGGGCAAGGGCGGTGGTGGCGCGGCCGTTCGCGGCGTGTTCCGCGGCCTGCCCGCCGACGCGGTGTTGCACGCGCTCGCCGACGCCGACCCGATCGTGCGGCGCGCCGGCATCGACCAGATCATGATCGTGCGCGACCAGCGCGCGGCGGAACGGCTGGTGCAGCTGCTGCGCGACCCCGACGGCGATGTTGCGATCGCCGCGGCGGCGGCGTGCGGCCACTTGCCGGTGTCTGCCGCGGCCAGGCCGCTGGTCGACCTCATCGTTGCCGATGCGACGCCGCCGCCGATGCGGCAGGAGTGCCTGCGCGCGCTCGGCCGGGTCGGTGGCGAACTCGCGTTCCCGGTGCTGCAGCGCGCGCTGATGGCGACCGGCAACGACGACAAGGAAGCGGCGATGCGAGGCCTCGGCGACTTGCGCGACCCGCGGGCCGCGCACGTGCTGGCCGACCTCATGGTCATCGGCCACGGCAAGGACCTCGGCGCCCTGGCGCGGCACTACCTGCAGCGCCAGAGCGGCACGTTCGCGGTGCCGGCGCTGCGCGCGCAGCTGCAGATCGTGCAGGACCCGGCGATCCAGGACGCGCTGGTGCTGATGCTCGGCGGCTGGCACGACGCGGGCGTGGTGCCGAACCTGATCGACATGCTGCGCCGGCCGCAGTTGGCGATGCAGGCGGCCGCCCTGCTCGAGGGCGCCACTGGCCAGCCGTTCGCGGCGGCGTCGGATCGGCTCGGCGTCGCCGAGGCGTGGTATCGCCAGCACAAGCAGGCCCCGCAATGGCAGTGGCTCCTCGACGCGCTCGCCGCGGCCGGCGAAACGACCACGCTGCGGCCCGAGCACTTCGCGACGAACCGGGGCCTGGCGCCGGTCGCCGAGCTCGCGCGGCTCCTGGTCGAGGTCGAATCGGCCCGGCTCTGGGCGCTGACCGGCGCGGTGTTGCGTGGCGTCGCCGGCGAAGACTACGGCGTGGTCACGCTCGGTACGTCGAAGGACATTCGCGAGGCGATCGCCGCTCGCTACCGCGTGCTCGTCGAGACCGCGCGCACGGCCGAAGGCCGTTGACCAAGCGAGGTTCATGGCCGCTGCTGCTCGCGGCGGTGGCCGCGTTCGCAGCCGCGTTCGCCGGGCTGCGCGGGCGCTCGTCGTTCCTCGCGATCGCCGGGCAACGCGATGCTGCCCAAGAACTCGCGGCGCGGCACGGACTCGCCGTCGCCGATGCCCTGGCGCTGCGGGATCTCGTCGGCGTGGACGCAGCACCCGGCGTCTGGGAGGCCGCTGCCGCCGCGTTCGTCGCCGAGCGCCCAGCCCTCGGCGAAGCGCTGGCGGCGGTCGCCGTGGCGGGTGACGGCCCGGCAGCGCGCGCGGCCCGGCAGGCGGCCCCCGATGCCGAGACGGCGTGGCAGCGCTTCCGCAGCGATCCGCGCGCCTTGCCCGGCCTGCGCTTCCTGCTGCTGCGCGAACGTCTGGCGACGCTGGCCGACTGATCCCTTGGTTGTGCTCGTCAGCATGGGGGCGTCTCCCGCACGAGCACAGCCAAGGGACCCGTCCTCGGGGCTGGCTCTCCGCGTTGAGCCGAACGGGTGCGCGCCTCGCCGCTGGCGCGGCTCGGGGCGCCCCCGCAGCTCGACGCGCGTTCGTTCCCTTGGCCCGGCGCTGCGCGCCAGGCCTGCGGGAACGAACTCTCCGCGTTGAGGAGTCTTCGCCCCGCGCTATCGTCCGTGGCCGCTTTTTGCGGCCACCGCCACGCATGACCGACGTCGTCGCCATCGCCCAACGCATCCAGTCCGAGGCCAAGACCCTGCAGTCCGTCCGCGAGGCGCTGCAGAGCGTGATCGTCGGGCAGGACGCCCTGCTCGACGGGCTGTTGATCGCGCTGCTCGCCGACGGCCACGTGCTGCTCGAAGGGTTGCCGGGCCTCGCCAAGTCGCTGGCCGTGAGCTCCCTGGCGCGCGCCGTCGGCGGCCAGTTCCGCCGCATCCAGTTCACGCCCGACCTGCTGCCGGCCGACCTCGTCGGCACGCACGTCTACAACCCGAAGACCGGCGAGTGGCAGGTCAAGGAAGGCCCGGTGTTCGCGAACTTCGTGCTCGCCGACGAGATCAACCGGGCGCCCGCGAAGGTGCAGTCCGCGCTGCTCGAGGCGATGCAGGAACGGCAGGTCACGCTGGCCGGCGACACCAGGAAGCTGCCCGACCCGTTCCTGGTGTTGGCGACGCAGAACCCGGTGGAGCAGGAAGGCACCTACGCGCTGCCCGAGGCGCAGATCGATCGGTTCCTGGTCAAGCTCGTCGTCGGCTACCCGAGCAAGCAGGAAGAGCTGCGCATCATCGATCGCATGGCGGGCATCGCCGCCAACACCGAGGTCCGGCAGGCGACGACGCCGCAGGAACTGCTGCGCATGCGGGCCCTGCTCGACACGATCTACCTCGACGACAAGGTGAAGGGCTACATCGTCGATCTGGTGTTCGCGACGCGCGAACCCGAGCAGGTCGGGCTGTCGAAGCTGAAGCCGCTGATCCTCTACGGCGCCTCGCCGCGCGCCTCGTTGGCGTTGGCGCGCGCTTCGCGCGCCCGCGCGTTCCTGGCCGGCCGTGGCTTCGTGACGCCGCAGGACGTCAAGGCGGTCGGCGCGATGGTGCTGCGCCACCGCGTGCTGACGACCTACGAGGCCGAGGCCGAAGGCATCGACAGCGAGCAGGTGCTGCGCACGGTGTTCGACAGCGTGCGCGTGCCCTGAGCACGACTTCGGCGATGGCGCGGGCTCTCGATCCGGAACTGCTGGCGGAGGCACGACGCATCCAGGTGCGGGCCGACCGCATGGTCACCGACGTGATGGCCGGCGGCTACAGCTCCGTGTTCCGCGGGTCGGGCATCGAGTTCGACGAAGTGCGTGAGTTCGCCGAAGGCGACGAGCTGCGTAGCGTCGACTGGAACGTGACCGCCCGCGTCGGCCGGCCGTTCGTCAAGAAGTTCGTCGAGGAGCGCGAGCTGACGGTGCTGTTCGTGCTCGACACCTCGGCGTCGATGGCCTTCGGCTGCAGCCCGGCGGGTGCCCCGGCGCGGCGCAGTGCCGCGACGACCGCGGCGCTGTTCGTCGGCTGCGTCGCGTTCGCGGCCGCACGCAACAACGACAAGGCCGGCCTGATCACCTGGCATGAGCGCGTTGCGCGCTACGTGCCCGCGAAGAAGGGACGCAACCACGTGCTGCGTTTGATCCGCGAAGCGTGCGAGCCGCCGGAGCCGCGCGTCGGCACGGACCTCGCGCAGGCGCTCGACTTCGCCGGGCGCGTGCAGAAGAAGCGGGCGGTGGTGTTCGTCGTCAGCGACTGGCTGGGTGCCGGCTACGCCGACAAGCTGCGGTTGCTGAGCCAGCGGCACGACGTGATCGCCGTGCGCATCCGCGACCCGTTCGCCGCCGGCCTCGACCGCGCCAGCGGGGACGTCGGTGCGTTGCCGAACGCGGGGCTCCTGCAGCTCGCCGATCCCGAGACCGGGCGGACGTTCCTCGTCGACACCGGCAGCGCCCGTGTGCGTGAGGGGCTGCGCGAGGCCTGGCGCCGCGAACGACAACGGCTGCTCGAGACCTGCCGGCGGGCGGGCGTCGATCTGCTCGACGTGCCGACCGCGGGCTCGGTCGCCGATCCGTTGGTGCGGTTCTTCCGCATGCGCGAATCGCGCGGAGCGCGGCGATGAAGGGGCGACTGCGCACGCTCGCCGCCTGCGCCATGCTCGGGGCGCTCGGCGCCTGCGGTGGCGACGGCCTGCCAGCACCCTGGACGCACGCGCCGCAGAGCCGCATCGACCTGCGCGGCCACGTGTCGGCGACCAGCGTGTCGCTGCTGCAGCCGATCACGGTCACGCTCGACCGCTGGCGGGCCGAGGGCACCGAGGTCGAGTTCGCGCCGGTGGTGCCGACGGCGGACTTCGCGTCGACGACGATCGTGCAACCGGAAGTGCCGTTCCTCGGCGGGCACTGGCAGCGCACGCTGTTGACCTGCCGACCGCTGCGCGGTCCGGGCGAACTGGTGCTGCCGTCGTTCGTCGCCAAGCTGCGCGACGGCAGCGACGCGGCGAGCGCGCCCGAGGTCGCGATCACGGTGACGAGCGTGTTGGCCGGCGCGGGAGCGGCGATCGAGGCGCCCGGCGAGCCGTTCCCGGCCACCTCGTGGACCTGGTGGTGGTCCGCCGCCGCCGCGGCGCTGCTGCTCGGCGGCGTGGCGTTCTGGCGGTGGCGGCGCGCGCGGCCCCGCGAGGCTGCGGCCGGCGAAGTCCCGGTGCCGCCGCACATCAAGGCGCTGAGGGCCCTTCAGCGGTTGCGCGGCGAGAGCCGCACGACCCGCGCCGAGGTCGAACGGTTCTACGTCGAGGTCAGCCAGGTGCTGCGCGCGTACGTCGAGGAGCGTTTCGGCGTGCACGCGCCCGAGCGCACCACCGAGGAGTTCCTGCGCGAACTCGAGTCCAGCGATCGGCTGTTGCGCGAGCATCGCGGGTCGCTCGAGCGGTTCCTCGCGCAGTGCGATCTCGTCAAGTTCGCGGCCCATGCGCCGCCCGAGTCCGACCATCTCGACACCTGGTCGGCGGCGCAGTCGTTGGTCGAGGCGACGCGCGAGGACCGGTCGCCGGCGGGAGCAAGCGCATGATCGAGGCGCTCGGTCTCGAGGGTGTGCGGCTGCTGGATCCGTGGTTCCTGCTGCTGATCCCCGTTGCGGTGCTCGGCGCCGCCTGGCGGGCGCGGCGGCCGCGGGCGGCGCTGCCGACGGCGGCGGCGGCGTTGTTCGCCGACGTGGCGCCGACGTGGCGCTGCCGTGCCGTCTGGATGCCGGCCGCGGGCAAGGTGCTCGCGGCGTGCTGCCTCGTGGTCGCGCTGGCGCGGCCGGTGCAAAGGCAGGTGCTGCCGCTGCGCGACCAGGGCCTCGACATCGTGCTGGTGGTCGACGCCAGCACGTCGATGAACATCCCCGACATGGACGCGGCGCAGACCGTGCGGCGCATGGACGCCGCGCGCAAACGCGCCGAGGAGTTCGCCAAGGCCCGCGAGCGCGACCGCGTCGGGGCGATCGCGTTCGCGCGCTACGCCGAGCTGCGTTGCCCGTTGACGCTCGACGAGCAGGCGCTCGGCGCGTTCCTGGCGGCGTTCGACACCGTGCCCGAGGGCAGCGAGCTCGACGGCACCGCGATTGGCACCGCGTTGGTCAAGGCCGTGCAGGTGCTGCAGAAGAGCCAGGCCAAGTCGAAGGTCGTGGTGCTGCTGACCGACGGGGAGAACACCGTCGACGACATCGCGCCCGCCGACGGGGCGAAGTTGGCGAAGGACGCCGGCATCCGCGTGCACACGATCGGGCTCGGCAACGGTATGCCGACGCCGTTCGGCTTCCGCCCGCTCGACTTCCGCGAACTCGCTGCGATCGCCGAGCGAACGGGCGGGACCTTCTTCCAGCCCAAGAGCGACGAAGACCTCGCCGCGGTCTACGCGCGCATCGACGAACTCGAGAAGGTCGAACTCGAGGACCCGCGCTACCGCACCGTCGACCGGTTCGAGTGGCCGCTCGGCGCAGGGCTTCTGCTCCTGCTGGCCGCCTTGGCGACCGAAGTCCTGCTGTTCCGGAGGGCGCCGTGAACGACCTCGAGTGGACGCGCGGCTGGCTGTGGCCATGGCTGTTCGCGCTGCCGGTTGCCTGGGCGCTGCTGTGGGCGTTGTTCGACCGCACGCGCCGCGCGATCACCCGCTACGGCGCGCCGCCGACGACGCGCGTCGCCGCGCCGCTGTGGCGTTCGCTGCGCATCGCGATCCTGCTGTTGTTCGGGCTGGTCGCGTGGATGGACCCGAGGTTCGGCGACGAGCCGATCCAGGTCGAACGGCGCGGCCTCGACGTCGTGCTGTGCCTCGACACGTCGCGCTCGATGCTCGCCGGCGACATGGAACCGTCGCGTCTGCTGCGCGCCGTCGCCGACGTGAAGGCGGTGCTCCCGCACCTCGAGGCCGGCGACCGCGTCGGTCTCGTCGTGTTCGCGGGGCAGGCGCGGCTGTGGGTGCCGCTGACGCACGACATCGACTCGTTCCGGCAACTGCTCGACGAGGTCGACGCCGACGTGGTCAAGACCGGCGGCACCGACGTCGCCGCCGCGCTGCGCAAGGCGCTCGAGCTCGCCGACAAGGACAACGCCAAGACCACGGCGGTCGTGCTGCTGACCGACGGCGAGGATCTGGCCGGCGCGGGCAAGCAGGCAGCGGGTGAGCTCGCCGCGAAGGGGCTGACCGTGCATGCGATCGGCTACGGCAGCGCGCTCGGCAGCAAGATCGCCGGCGTCAAGGAGGGCGAGGGCTTCCTGCGCGACCGCGACGGCAACGAGGTCGTGTCGCGCATGGACCCCGAGAGCCTGCGCGCGTTGGCAACGGCGACCGGCGGCGAGTTCGTGCGCGCCGAGGCGATGCCGTTGCCGCTGGTCGAGCTGCACCGCAAGCGGCTGCAGCCGATGCAGAAGCGCGCCTACGACGCCGGCGAGGAAGCGGGCAAGCAGGCCCGCTACCAGTGGGTGCTGCTGCCGCTCGTGTTGCTGCTACTGTGGGAGATCGCGATGGCCGGAGGCCGACACCGATGAAGCTCGCTGGACTGTTGGCGGCATTGCTGGCCCTGCCGGGTGGCGAACGCGAACGTGGGCTGCAGCTCTACCGCGACGGCAAGTACCCCGAGGCAGCTGCAGCGTTCCGCGCCGCGATCGCCGCGGACGGCGACTCGGCCGAGCTGCAGTGGAACCTGGCGCTCGCCAGCTGGCGGGCCGGCGACCTCGCCGCTGCCGAGACCGCGGCGGAGAAGTACGCCGCGATGGATCGTTCGGCGCGCGTCGACCTCCACGCCGGACTGCTGGGCGCCGTTCGCCACGACGAGGCGAAAGCGCTCGAGGCGGAGGCGGCTGCACCGGCAGCGGCCGCACCGACGCCGGCGCAGCCCGCGGACCCGCTGCCGTTGCTCGAACAGGCGCTGGAGAAGGCAACGCAGGCGCGCGACCACTTCGTGCGCGGGGTCACGGCGAACCCGTCCGCCGAACTGCTGCGCAACACCGAGCGCTCATTGCGTCTGATCGAGGCGCTCGAGAAGAAGATCGAGGAGCTGAAGAAGCAGCGCGAGCAGCAGCCGAAGGACGAATCGCAGCCGAACGACGAGAAGAAGGACGAGAAGAAGGACGAGAAGAAGGAGCAGGACGAGAAGAGCGACCAGAAGCAGGAGCAACCGAAGCAGGAGCCGCAGGAGCCGAAGCAGAACGAGTCGAAGTCGGAGTCACAGCCGAAGGGCGAAGGCGAGGAGAAGCCCGAGCCGCAGGCCACCGAGCCGAAGCCCGAGTCCGGCCAGGAACCGCCGAAGTCGGGCGAACAGGACCGACCCGGCGAAGCCAAGCCCGACGAGCAGTCCGCCGAGAAGCCGTCCGGCGACGGCAAACGGCAGGACGCGCCGGGCGAGGCTGCCGAGGGCAAGGAACTCACGCCCGAGCAGGCGCAGCGGTTGCTCGAGCAACTGCGCGAGCTCGATCGGAAACAGCAGGCGATCCGCGCGCGCGCGAAGACCGGCCGGCCGGCCGTGGAGCGCGACTGGTGAAGCCCGCTGCGTTGGCGTTCGCCCTGTTCGCCGCGTGCCTGTCGGCACAGGAGCAGCTCGTCGTCACCGGGCCGGAACCGGCGACGGTGCGCCTCGGCGACGCCGCGCGCGTCGAACTTCGCGTCGTCGACCCCGGCGGCAACCTGCGCGAGCTGCGCGTGCCCGAAGTCGATGGCGTGCGCATCCGGGTGGGTGGCCCGTCGCAGCAGATGGAGCAGCGATGGAACGGCCAGAACATCACGCAGCGCGTGACCGTGAGCTGGCTGCTCGAGCTGCAGGCCGGCCGCGAGGGCACGTTCGTGATCCCGCCGTTCGCCGTCTGGACCGGATCGCGCGAGCAGCAGACGCGCGAACTGCGGCTCGACGTCAAGAAGGACCTGCGCGGCGAAGAGGCCGCCTGGCTCGACGTGCAGGTGCAGCCGGCCCGTGTCTACGTGCACGAGCCGATTCGCGTGCGGGTGGCTGCCGGCGTGCAGGAAGGGCTGCGGCTCCTGCAGGAGCGCGCGCGCACCGGCCAGCTCTACTACGACGTCGAGGTGCAGGCCGAGTGGCTCGTCGACTTCCCGGCCGGGGAGCCGATCGAGACGCCAGCACCCGCGGGCAACGCGGCGTTGATCGTGCAGGGTCGCATGGCGATCCCGGTGGCGATCGAGCCCGGGCACGAACGAGGCGGCCAGCGCTGGCTGCGGTTCGCCTACGAGCGTGCGTTCCTGCCGACGCGCATCGGCACCATCACGCTGCCGGCGCCGACGTTCCGCTACCACGTCGTGCGGCAACCAGGCCGCCAGGACTTCTTCGGCACGACGCGCGGCGGCCTCAGCGAGCAGTACTACGTCTACGGCAAGCCGCTCACGATCGAGGTGCTGCCGATCCCCGAAGCCGGGCGACCGACGCCGTACTACGGCGCCGTCGGCAGGTTCTCGTTCGAAGCGACGCTGGACCGCGACAGCGTCAAGCTCGGCGGCTCGGTCAAGCTGACGTTGACGGTGCGTGGCCAGGGCAACCTCGAGTTCCTGCGGCTGCCACCGCTCGACGACCTGCCCGGTCTGCACAAGCTCGGGCAGACCGAACCTCAGCGGTCGGCCGACCAGGTCGTCGTCACCTATGACCTGACGCCGCTCTCGGTCGACGTCGCGGCGGTGCCGCCGATCTCCTGGAACTGGTTCGACACCACGCCGGGAGTCGAGTCGTTCGTGGAGGTCGTGACCAAGGCGCTGCCGCTGCGGGTGCAGCCGCTGGCGAACGGCGAGACGCTGGCGCCGCTGCCGTCGGCGTCCGCGAAGGCCGTGACTCCGGGCGTCGACGACATCTTCGACCTGCCGTCGCTCGACGGACCGCCGGTGGTCGCGCGCCCGCTGCCGACGTGGCTGCTCGCCGCGGCGCTGCTCGGGCCGTGGGTCGTCGCCGCCGGGCTCGCGTTCTGGCGGCGGCATCGCGCGCGGCGCGCTGCGGATCCGGCCGGCCAGCGGGCTCGCGCCGCTGCGCGCACGTGCCGCCACGCACTCGCGCATGGCGTCGAACCGCTCGACGCGCTCGCTGCCTACGTCGGCGATCGCCTCGGTCAGCCCGCGGCGGCGGTGATCGCTCCCGACCTCGCGGCGCGGTTGGCGCAGGCCGGTCTCGCCGAGCCGCGGGCGCGCGCCGTCGCGGCGGCGATCGAACGCGGCACCGCGGCGCGCTATGGCGGGGGCGAGCCGCTGACCGCCGACGCGGTGCGGGCCTTGGTCGAAGAACTCGAGGCGGAGCGCTTCGGGATCCGCGCGATGCTGCCGTTCCTGCTGGTGCTGCTCGGTGCCGCGACGAGCGGCGGGGAATTGCCCGCCCAGGGCGACGCCGGTGCCGCGGCCGAGGGCGTGCGCGCCTACCGCGCGGGCGACCATGCGGCGGCCGGGCAGGCGTTCGCGCGCGCGTTCGCGGCCACCGGCGACCGCCGCCTCTGGCAAGCGCGCGGCAACTGCTTCTTCCGGCTCGGCGACCTGCCACGCGCATTGTGGGCGTTCGAGAACGCGCGCGCCGGCCTGCCGCGCGATCCGGAACTGCTCGCCAACCTCGCCCTGGTGCGCACGCGGCTCGAACTGGTCGGCGAGTCGCCCGGCCTGCTGGCGCAGCTCGCCGAGTTGCGCTCGCGGCTGCGACCGATCGAGCACCTCGCTCTGGCACTCGTCTGCTTCGCCGTCGCCGCGGGCTGTCTGGTGCTCGGGTGGCGGCGGGTCGGCTGCCGGTGGGTCGGCGTGCTGGCGCTGGTGCCAGGGGCGCTGCTCGCCGCCGGGCCAGCTCTCGCGGCCAGGGCGATGCCGGAGGCCGTCGTGCTGCGGAAGGTCGGGCTCGTCGCCGAACCACGCGATGGTCTCGAGGCGGTCGCGACGGTGCGGCCTGGCGTGCTCGTGCAACTGCTCGGCGGCAGCGAGGGGCGGTTCGTGCGTGTGCGCGCCGACGACCGTTCGGGCTACGCGCCGCGCGACGCGATCGCGCCGATCGAGTAGGAGAACGGCATGCACTTCGGCTATCGATGCGGTTTCTGCGCGTTCGCAGCGCTCGCCGCCGCACTGCCGGCGCAGGGCAGCGTGCTCGACGTCGTCGACGGCGAGACGCTCTACGAAGGCGGCCGCCTGCTGAGCTTCGGCGTCGAGATCGACCGCGAGGACACGGTGCGTTCGGGCGGGGATCGCGTCGCCGACCCGTCGGCGGCGTCCCGCTGGCGTATGACCACGACCGCGGCGCTGCAGTACGGCTGGCGGCACGACCTGCAGATCGGCGTGGCGCTGCCGTACGTGGTCGACGAGGCCTCGTCGCGGCTCGGCGACGCGTCGGCGGCCAGCGTCGGCGATCTCGAACTGCTCGCGAAGTGGCGGTTCTGGCGGTGGGACACGCACGGGGCGTCGATCAACACGTCGGTGATCACGTCGCTGTCGCTGCCGACCGGCGACGACGACGCGACCGAGGGCGGGGTCGAACTCGAACCCGAGGCCCAGCCCGGCAGCGGCGGCGTCGATCCCGCGATCGGCATCGCCACGACGCCCGAGCCCGGCCGCTGGCGGTTCAACGCCGCGGTGTTGTGGCAGGCGCGCACCGACAGTGACGGCGACGGCGATCGGCTCGGGTCGTCGTGGTTCGCCGAACTCGCGGTCGGCAATCGCTTCTGGCTGGAGCCGTACCCGGGGCCGTTCATGCGCGCGGACGTCTACCTGCACTGGTACGACGAGAGCCGGGACCGCATGGCCGGCCAGGACCTCGCCAATACCGGCGGCCAGCGGCTCGCCGTCGGCGCGAAGTGGGCGTTCCGGCCGCGGCCATCGCTCGACTTCCAGGTCAGCGGCGAAGTGCCGGTGTGGCGGGACGTCAACGGCGTCCAGCTCGACGACGACTGGTCGTTGCAGTTCGCGTTCGGCTATCGTTTCTGAGCATGGCACGCTCGCTGCTCGGCGTTTCCCTCACCGCGCTCCTGCTCGGCTCCTGCCTCGCGCCGGGCGTCGACATCCACCCAGCGCCGACCGACTTCGCGTTCGTCGAGATCCAACTGCAGGGTTGAACGTGAAGTGAAGAACTGCTGGGCCTCCAGCAGTTCTTCGAGAGCCGGTTCGGCTCCACCCCGCAGATCGACCTCGACCGCCAGCTCTGCCGCGCGCGCATCGAACGGCCGCAGCCGATCGACGTGAAGGCGATCGCCGAAGGCGTCATCAAGAACAACATGGGCCTCGGCGGCCTGCAGGTGCGCGTGCGCGGGCGGCTCGCGAACGGCACCGCGACGTTCGCCGACACCGGCCAGCAGCTTCCGGTCGTCGGTGGCCCGGCGGCCGATGCGGGGCCGTGGTTGTGGTTCGAGGGTCGCGAGTTCGGGCTCGGCCACACCGACGCGCTGCAGTGGATCCGCGGCACGCCGTTGCCGGCGTTGTCAGCCCAGTAGCTTCTTGGCGCGCAGGCCGGTCAGCAGCAGCACGGCGCCGATCACCAGGAACACGCCGGCGACGAGCCATCGCAGCAGCCATTCGTTGAACAGCAGCAGCAGGCCGAAGCCGATCGCGCCGGCGCCGAGCACGAGCAGCAGGACCGGCAGGTTGGTCGGGATCTGCGGCATGCCGGGCATGCCGCGTTGCAGCTTGATGTCCATCAGCGAAGGCTCTTCTCGTAGATGCGGTAGCGGCGGTAGGCCCGGAAGCCCATCGTCTCGAGCGGGCCGAGCATGTCGTGGTTGTCCTCGAGGATCCAGCTCGCCTCGCAGGCGTTGAAGCCCGCGGCTTCGCCGTCCGTCGTCACGCGGTGCATCAGCAGCATGTCGATGCCGGCACGGCGGTACTCCGGGATCACGCCGAGCGTCAGCACGCGGATGTGGTGCGTGTTGCGCAGCGCCTTCAGGAACTTCCACCAGCCGAACGGGAACAGCCGGCCGTTGCACGCCTTCGCCGCGACGTTGATGTCGGGCAGGGCGAGCGCGAACGCGATCGGTTGGCCCTTGGCTTCGGCGATGTGCAGCAGGGCGGGGTGCGCGACCTTCTTCAGGTCCTTGGCCTGTGCGAGGAACTCCTCGCGCGGCATCGGCACGAAGCCCCAGTTGCGTTCCCAGATGCGCTCGTAGAGATCCCACAGCACCGCGCACTCGGCGTCGAAGCGTCGCATGTCCACGCGCCGCAGCGTGACTTGCGAGCGCTTCTGCAAGTGCGCGGCGATGCGGCCGATGCGTTGGCGGTCGAGGCCGGCGCTGGTTCCCCAGAGGGCGAGCAGGTCCTTCGCCTTCGTGAGCCCGGTCGCCTCGAGCCATGGGGCGTACGAGGGCGGGTTGTGCGGCATCATCATCACCGGCGGACCGCCGCCGCCGTCGACGCGCAGTCCGCAGCGGTGGTTGGTCGACAGGTCGACCGGGCCGCGCAGGGCCTCGGCCCCGCGTTGACGACACCACTGCGCCGCGTGTTCGACCAGCAGTGCGGCCGTCGCCGCGTCGGCGGCTTCGAAGTGGCCGAAGAAGCCGATGCGGTCGCCGTGGAACTCGTCGTGCAGCCGGTCGCGGCACGTGCTGACGCGGCCGACGCAGCGCCCACCGCGGAACGCGGCGAAGAAGCCGACCTCGGCGTGGCGGAAGAACGGATTCCGCCGCGGATCGAGTTGCCAGGCCTCGGCGGCGGCGACTGGCGGCACGTAGTCGGGGTCGCCGGCGTAGAACGCTCGCTGCAGTTCGAGGAAGCGCTTGGCGTTGGTCACCGGCCGGATCACGACATCGGTGCGCGGCTCTGTCGCCGGGGCGTTCATCGCGCTAGACCTTAGGTGATGCATCCGGGTGCTGCCACCAACGTCCGCCGAACGCACGTGTCGATCGCGCTGCTGCTCGGCGCGTGCGCGTCGTCCAGCGGCGAGCCCGCGCGCCTGTCGGCGGAGCAGCTGGTTCGTTGCCGCACCGCCGAGGCCGCGTACCGCGCCGACGCCGCCGACTGGCCCGCGCAGCGTGACGCGTTGGCCGCGGACCCGGTTGCTGCCGCGTGGCTCGTGCGCATGTTCGTGATCGACGTCATCGCCGGCCGCGAGGCGCACGGGGTCGAGGAGGGCGCGCAGGCGGTGGTGGCCGAGCCTCGCCAGCCAGCCGACAAGAAGGCCGCCGCGGCGTTGCAGGAGTTGCGGGCTGCGGACGAGCAGGCAGCAGGCAGCCGGTTGCTGCGTTCCGTGGCCGAACACGCAGCGCCCCCGGGAGGTTCGCCGACGACGATCGAACAACGCGCCATCGCCGGCATCGTCGCGCTCGGCAGCGCCGCGGTGCCCGTGCTGGTGCACGACCTGCTCGAGCACGAGCAGCCGCAGCCACGTGAACTCGGGAGCGAACTGTTGGCGACGATCGGAGCGCCCGCGCGGCCGGCCTTGCAGCGGGTCGCGCGCAACGGCCAGGCCCGCCAGCAGCGCGCCGCGGCGCGCGCCCTGGGACGCATCGGCGTCGACGCCGAGACGCTGGCGACGCTGCGCACGCTCGCCGGCGACGGGGACTATACGGTGCGGGCCGACGCGCTGCGTAGCCTGCGCAGCGGCGGTGAGCCGGCCCGCGCGCTGCTGATCCAAAAGCTGAACGCCGATCCGGATCCGTTCGTGCGCCGCGTGGCAGCGCAGACGCTGGAGGCGTTCCCGAGTGCGCCGGTGGCGAACGCGCTGATCGACTACCTCGAGCGCTGCAAGCGCGAGCGGGATTGGCCGGGAGAACAGGCGGCGCAAGCGAGCCTGCAGCGGCTGGCCGGCACGCGCGGACCGAGGACGCCCGATGCGTGGCGCGCGTTCGCGGCGTCGATCGACGCTGCGCCCGAGGCGCGTCCGGACGGAGGCCGCTGACGCATGACCGACGACTGGAAGATCCATCGCGACCGCAAGCCGTGCGAACGTCCTGGCTGCCCGCTGCCGACCAGCAGGTCGTACGTCGCGGTGCTGCGTTGGCCGGAGTGCGTGCGTTCGGACCTCTGCGACGCGTGCTTCACCGACTACGAACGGCGATGTCCGGCCGGCGAGCCGCCGATCCACTGGCGCGCGCATCGCCGCAGTGCGGGCAGCAAGGAGCCGGTGCTCGACCTCGTGTCGCTGCGGGCGCTGTTCGACCGGCTCGCCACCGTCGACGACGACCGCGCGCGGGCGCTGCGCTACTTCTGTGCGCTGCTGCTGCTGCGCAAGCGCGTGCTGCGCATGGTCGCGCCCCGCAACGCCGAACAGGAGCGCGCCGATCTCGTTGTCGTCGATCCGAAGCTCCCGGAGGTCGAGCCGGTGGCGCTGTTCGCGCCGGCGATCGACCTCGCCAACCTCGGCGGTCTCAAGGACGACCTGCTGGCAGCGATCGGCGAGAACGCGAGCACGGACGGCGGCGACGCCCCCTGACGCCGCCGTTCACAGCCAGGTGATGTCCCAGGCCAGGGCCTCGCCGCCGTCGCGCGCCGTCTCGACCGGGATCGACAGCCAGGCGCGGTTCGACTCGCGGCCGGCTTCGACGCCGCGCGCCGTCGGCAGCACGCTGCTGCCGTTCACGGCGCCCGGCAGCACGAGCTCGATGCGCAGCACGTCGCCGATCTCCTTGGTCTTGCCCAGCGGGTCGTGCACCAGGGCCAGTTCGCGGCGCGTGTTCTTGTCGGGCACCAGGGCCGCGACCCAGCCGGCGGTGGCGCTGCGCTGCAGGCGAACCGTCAACTTGTTGGCGTCGAGGCGCGGCAGGAACTGCAGCGTGTCGTCGCCGAAACGCAGGTCGGCCAGCGTGCCGACGGTGCCCTGGCTGTGCACGAGGGCCGCGCGTTTGCCCCAGGCGACGCCGCGGGCGACGCCTTCGGCGGGGCTCGGGGCCGCCGTTGCGACCAGGGCCTTCGTGGTCAACGACGCGCCGCCATCCGGCTGCAGGTGGAGATGGAGGCCGACGATCTCGTTGCCGCTGCACGCGGCAAGGAGCGGGAGCAGCCAGAGCGGGGCGAGAGGCTTCTTCATGGGCGGTCGGTTCCGGGGAAATCGGGCGGTTTTTTTCTGCCTCACCGACTTCGGGCGACCCTTGAGGTCGTGGTGGGGCGGGGATCGCGGCACCATGGGGTGTAGCCAATCCCGAAGGGGCGGGCGGTTGGGTGGGGGATCGTGGGTGAAGCGTGGTAGATCGTGGTTGACAGTGGTTTAGCGATCGCTACCATCCGCGACGACTTGGGCACGGCAACGGCCCTGGTCGTGACGCGATGGTCACCTTCCTTGGCAGCTCGGAGCACGGCCTGGACGACAAGGGCAGACTCGTTCTGCCCGGTCGGATCCTGGACGAGGTTCCGAAGGCGCAGTGGAAGTTCCACCTGACCGCCGGCCTGGATCGCTGCCTGCTCCTGCACGACGCCGAAGGGTTTCGTGAACTCGTCGACCGGATCGGTAGGGCCGTCCCAGGCAGCCGTGCCCACCGAGCCATCTGTCGGCGATTTCTCGGCCACTCGGAGGCTGTCGAGCCGGATGGCAACCGTCGCATTCGTGTGCCGGAGCCACTGCTCAAGTACGCGGGTCTCGCTGCGAGCCAGCCCGTCGTGTTGGTCGGCACCGGCCGGGTCCTCGAGATCTGGTCGCCTGCCAACCTCGACACGGCGTTGGCCGACGCGAAGCCCGACGAGGAAACGCTCTTTGCCAGTCTGGTCGGTCCTGCTCCATCGGCGCCCGTGAACCCCTGAGTGGTTCGAGCACGTGCTGCCGCACCCTCGGTCAGGGTGCGTGTCCAGCGGCTGCTGTCGGGTGGTCAAGGGAAGTAGCGCATGGACGAAGCGAGCACGAAGCGTAGCGGTGGCGGGCAGCACGAGAACAGGCATCTCGTGCACCGCCCGGTGTTGCTGCGCGAAGTGGTGGCGACGCTCGAGCTGCGAACAGGGTTGGTGGTCGTCGATGGAACGGTCGGAGCCGGTGGGCACGCGAGGGCAATCGTGCCGAGCATCGGTCGCGACGGAGTGTTGGTGGGACTCGACAGGGACAGCGAGATCTTGGCTTCGGCGCGGGCGGCTCTGGCAGAGGCCGCGGCCGCCGGCGCAGAAGCCAAGGTCTCGCTGCACCACCTTCCTCACTCTCGGATGCACGAGGCGTTGGCGGCGATCGGTCAGTCCCGCTGCGACCGCGTGTTGCTCGATCTGGGCGTGAGTTCCATGCAGTTGGACCGTCCCGAGCGGGGTTTTTCGTTCATGGCCGACGGGCCTCTCGACATGCGGATGGACACGTCGTCGCGTGAATCGGCGGCGTCGTGGTTGGCGGATGCCAGTGAGCGGGAAATCGCCGACACCATCTTCCAGCTCGGCGAGGAGCGCTACAGCCGCCGCATCGCGCGCGCGATCGTCGCGGCGCGTTCGCGCACCCCGATCGTCCGCACCTTGCAGCTGGCCGAGCTCGTCCGCCAGGCGATGCCGGCACCGGCGCGTGGTGGTCGCATCCACCCGGCGACGCGCACGTTCCAGGCGATCCGCATGCACGTGAACGACGAGCTCGGCGAGCTCGAACGTGGGCTGCGCGCGGCGCTCGACTGCCTGCGGCCGGGCGGCCGGCTGTGCGTGATCTCGTTCCACTCGCTCGAAGACCGGTTGGTGAAGCACTTCCTGCGTGCGCACTGCGAGGTCGTGACCAAGAAACCGATCACCGCGGCTCCCGACGAGCTGCGCGACAACCCGCGGTCCCGCAGCGCCAAGCTGCGTTGCGGCATCCGCAAGGAGGAGGCGGCATGAGGTGGTTGTTGGCCGGACTGTTGTTCGCTCTCGCGGTCGGTCTCGCGATCGGCACGGCGGCGCTGCGCGCCGACAACGCGCGCTGCCGCCACCGGGTCGAGCACTCCTACCGCGAGGTGTGGGATCGCGTCGTCGAGTTCCGCCGGCTCCAGGTCGAGCGTCTGCGCGACGCCTCGCCCGAGCGGCTCGCCGCGGCGCACTGGCGGCACCTGGCGGCCGAAGGGCAGCGGCGGGAGCCCGTGCTCTGATGAGCCGCGTCGAGATCACGCGCCTGAGGTTCACGTTCGGCCTGCTCGGAGCCGTGCCGGTGTTCCTCGCTGGTTGGCTCGGCTGGGTGCAGGTCGCGCAGGGCGGCGAACTCGAGCGAAGCGGGCGCGCGCCGCTGCGGCTGGTGCGCGAGACCGCCGACAACCAGGCCTACCGCGAGGAAGCGGTTCCGGCCCCGCGCGGCACGATCGTCGATCGTCGCGGCGTCGTGCTCGCCGTCGATTGCGAGTCGTACGAGGTTCGCGCGGACATCCGCCTGCCGGTGGCCGCGCAGAAGGACAGCGACCGCTTGCGCCGCTGGCTCGCGGACTGGATCGACGCGGTCGCCCTGGCGCTCGTCGACGACCCCGAACTCGCCGAACGCGCCGACGCGCGCGCGCGCCACGTCGAACGCCTCGCGCGCGTGTTGCAGCGCGCGTTCCGTGTCGCCGAACTGCCGGCCAGCGGTCCGTTGCCTGCTGGCCACCCGACGCGCGCCGACGTGCTCGTCGCCTCCGAAGTCGAAGTGCTCTCGGTCGTCAAGGCCCTGCGGCGCCTCGCCACCGAGGCGCGCTGGCAGTCGATCACGCTGCACTTCCTGCGCTCGTTCCGGCGCGAGTACCCCGAACGCGGCCTGACCTTCGGCGTCGTCGGCCACGTCGAGACCGCGTGGGGCAAGGACGCCGAGGGCAAACGCGTGCTCGTCACCCGCGGCGTCAGCGGGCTCGAGACGAGCGGCGAACTGGATCCTGACGAGGCGACGTCGCGCCGCTTCTTGAAGGACGGGCGCGGGCGGCCGTACTTCCTGGCGCCGCTCGCCGAGCAACCGCAGCCGCACGTGCTGCGCGCCACCATCGACATCGAACTGCAGCGCATCGCCACGCGTGAGCTCGCGGCACAGGCCGAGAAGGGTGCGCGCGAGGGCAAGATCACGATCCCGAAGTGGGGGGCGCTGGTGCTGGTCGAGATCGAAAGCGGCGAAGTGCTCGCCGCCGCCTCCTGGCATCGTGATGCCAAGAACCCCCAGGCCGCCTCGTTCACGCCGACGCAGAACGTGTTCGAGCCCGGCTCGATCGTGAAGCCGCTCGTGCTCGCCTACGCGCACGAGGTTGGCGCGCTCGACTGGCAGCACGTGTTCGACTGCGCTCCCGGCAGCGCCGACTATCGCGAGCGCATCGCCAGGCTGGGGCGGGGCAAGCCGGTGCGTGATGACCACGACTGCGCCGAGCTCGACGCGCACGGGATCCTCGTCAACAGCAGCAACATCGGTGCGGCCTACTGCGGGCTGCTGCTCGACCGTGCGCAGTGGCAGGACTACATGCGCTTCTACGGCGTCGGGACGTCGCTGGCTCTCGGCATCCCGCACCGCCTCGGCGGCACCCACAAGGAGTCGTTCGCTCCCGGCGTCCCGCTGCGCAGGTTCCAGGCCAACAGCGCGATCTCGTTCAGCTTCGGCTACGAGCACGAAGTCACGGCGATGCACGTCGCGCGGGCGTACCTGCGGCTGTTTCGCGGGGCCGGCGCCCAGGTGCGGATGCGCCGCGATGCGGAGCCGCGCGACGCGGCGAACGGCTCGCGCTTCCGTCCGGAGGTCGTCGAAGCCGTGCGGTTGGCGATGGTCGACGTCGTCAGCGCCGATCCGCACGCCACCGGAACATTCCTGCACGCCACCATGTTGAAGGAGCTGGGGATCGATCTGCACGGCGTGGTCGCCGGCAAGACCGGCACCGCGGCGAGCAACGTGCCCGTGCCTGGGCGCGGCACGATCAGCGTGCGCAACGCGAGCTTCGTCGGGTTCAGTCCGGTCGAGGCGCCGCGATGGCTCGCGGTGTGCGTGCTGCAAAAGGACGACAGTGCGCGATTCTACGGCGGTAGCTATGCTGCGCCGCCGGCGGTGCGGTTGCTGCTCCAGTGCCAACAACTGGAACAGCGGCGGCTGCTGCGCCAGGAATCGCCGAACGGCGCGAACGGTCAGGTTCGCGAAGCATCGACTTCTCCTGGTGACTCAGGCTGGAGCCCGTCGGCTCCAGGGACAACGGCGGTAGGGCGGTAGATGACAGAACTGGCTTACCCGTCCGGACTCCCGTCCGGGCAGGGTTACGTGCGTTTGCGCGAGATCCGCGACTGCTTGCAGCCGCGCGAGGTGCTGCGTTGGCGAGATCTCGCCATCGACGGCCTGGCCTTCCATTCCTCGGAAGTGCGCGCCGGCAACCTGTTCTTCGCGATCCGCGGCGCCAAGAACGACGGCGCGCTCTACGCGCAGCAGGCGATCGCGCGTGGCGCGGTCGCGGTCGTCGCCGACCAGCCGCTGTCGCTGCCGGTGCCGGTGCTGGTCGTCGACAATGCGCGCGAGGCGCTCGCCGACGCGGCCCGCTACTACTACCGCGATCCGTCGCGCGCGATCAGCGTCGTCGGCATCACCGGGACCAACGGCAAGACCACGACCGCGCACCTGGTTCGCGCCTGCCTGCAGGCCGACCGCCGCCAGGTCGGGCTGCTCGGCACCATCGCCTATGAGTTCGGCGGCCGGCGCATCCCGGCGTCGAACACGACGCCGGATCCGGTGCGCATCCAAGGGTATCTGCGCGAGATGGCGGACCGTTTCGCGAGCGCGTGCGTGATGGAGGTGTCGAGCCACAGTCTCGACCAGGACCGGGTTCGCGGCGTCCGCTTCGCGACGGCGGTGTTCACGAACCTGACGCAGGACCACCTCGACTACCACGGTACGATGGACGCCTACTGCGCGGCGAAGGCGCGGTTGTTCGCGGGTCTGCAGCCGGGCAGTTGCGCGGTGCTGAACCGCGACGATGCCGCCGCGCCGGCGATGGCCGAACAGCTCCCGGCGGGCGTGCGCGTGCTCTGGTTCGGGTTGTCGCCCGACGCGGACGTGCGGGCAGAGGACATCGTCGCCGGTCCGGACGGCACGCGGTTCACGATGGTGATGCCGAACGGCCGCGTCGAGTTGTTCCTGCGGCTCGTCGGTCTGCACAACGTCCACAACGCGCTCGCCGCCGCGGCCACCGCGTTGTCGCTCGGCGCCAGCGAGTTGACCGTCGCCAGCGCTCTCGAGGACGCGCGCTCGGTTCCCGGTCGCCTCGAACTCGTCGACGCGCCGATCGGCACCGGTGGACGCATCCGCACGTTCGTCGACTACGCGCACACGCCGGACGCGCTCGACAAGGTCTGCGGCACGCTCGCCGGCCTCGCCGAAGGCAAGCTGCACGTGGTGTTCGGCTGCGGCGGCGATCGTGACCGCGGCAAGCGTGCGCCGATGGCGGCTGCCGTCGGCCGGCACGCCCAGTTCGCCTACCTGACGAGCGACAATCCGCGCAGCGAGGATCCCGAGGCGATCCTCGACGAGATGGAGCGCGGCCTGGACGGCTGCGCGGCGCAGACCTGCCGCATCGTCGACCGCGCCGAGGCGATTCGCACGGCGATCGGTCAGGCCCAGCCCGGCGACACGGTCTTGATCGCCGGCAAGGGCCACGAGACCTACCAGATCTTCAAGGACAGCGTGGTGCCGTTCGACGATCGGCACGAGGCGGCGCGGGCGTTGGCCGCGAGGGAGGCCGGATGGTTGCCCCGATGAAGCCGAAGTCCGGCGACGCCGCCGGCGATCGTCCACGCGCCCGGGCGCGTGGTTCGTGGCTGACCGCGGCTGCGGTCGCGAAGGCGAGCGGCGGCGACGTGCTGCAACGCGGTCCGGCCGCGGCCGGCGTCGTCACCGACTCGCGCACCGACTGTGCCGGCCGGCTGTTCGTCGCGCTGCGTGGGCCGTCGCACGACGGCCACGCGTTCGCCAGCGCGGCGGTGCGCGGTGGCGCCGCGGGCCTGCTGGTCAGCAGGCCGCTGCACGAATTGCCCGATCTCGAACGCGCTCTCGCGGCCCGCGCCCAGGCGCCGTTCGTCGTCCGCGTCGCGGACACCGGCAAGGCGTTGCTCGACCTCGCCGGCGAGCATCGTCGCCGCCATCGCGCGCGCGTCGTCGGCATCACCGGCTCGTGCGGCAAGACGTCGACGAAGGAATGGCTCGGCGCCGTTCTCGCCGCGGCGATGCCGACGGTGCGTTCGCCGGGGTCGTTCAACAACCAGGTCGGCGTGCCGCTCACCCTGTTCGCGATCGGACCGGACACGCGCGCGGCGGTGGTCGAGATCGGCACGAACGCGCCGGGCGAGATCGCGCAGCTCGCGGCCGTTGCGCGCCCGGAAATCGGCATCGTCACGTGCGTGGCCGCGGCGCACCTCGAAGGGCTCGGTTCGCTCGAGGGTGTGGCCCGCGAGAAGTCGGCGTTGCCGGCGTCGCTGCCGGCCGACGGCCTCTGCATCCTGAACGGCGACGACGCCGCCTGCCGCGCGATGGCCGCGACGACGAAGGCGCGCGTGCAGTTCACCAGCGTCTCGCGGCCAGCGGACTGGTTCGCGACCGACGTGCGCTTCCATGCGCTCGGCACGACGTTCCTCCTGCAGGGGGAACGGCCGGTCACGCTGCCGCGTCTGGGCACGCACAACGTCTACAACGCCCTGGCGGTGATCGCAGCCGCAAGCTGGCTCGGCGTCGCCGAAGAGGACGTGCTGCGCGCGTTGGCGCAGGTGCCGTCGGCATCGCGGCGGCTCGAACCCAAGTCCGCCGGTGACGTCACGGTCTTCGACGACACCTACAACATGAACCCGCAGTCGGCGGCGGCAGCGTTGCAGGCGCTCGCCGGCCTGCCGGGTGGCGGGCGTCGCATCGTCGTCTTCGGCGAGATGCTCGAGCTCGGTGCGACCAGCGAGGCGCTGCATCGCGCGCTCGGGGCCGAAGTCGCGCGAACGCGCCAGGACCTTCTGGTCTGCGTTGGTGCTGGGGCTTCGCCGATCGCCGATGGCGCGATCGCGGCGGGCATGTCGGCCGCCGCCGTGCATCGCGTCGTCGATGCCGGTGCTGCGTTCGATCTGCTGCGCGCACGCGTGCGTGGCGGTGACCGTGTGCTGTGCAAGGCCTCGCGCCGCATCGCGCTGGACCGGCTCGTCGATCGCCTCGTCGCCGAACTCGGCGGCGAACGCACCGCTGCTGCGGAGGGATCCGGCGGATGATCTACTGGCTCGCACCGCTGCTGTTCTCGGACGACGTGTGCCGACTGCTCGGCTACATCTCGTTCCGCGCCGCCGGTGCGACCGTGACCGCGTTCCTGCTGGCGATCGTGGTCGGCCCGCGCGTGATCGCGTGGCTGCGGTCGCTCGGCATCCGCGAGCGCATCGACGGCACCGGTTCGGCCAAGCTCGAGGACCTGCATGCGCACAAGAAGGGCACGCCGACGATGGGCGGGCTGTTCGTGCTCGGGGCGATCCTGGTCTCTGCCGCGCTCTGGCTGCGCTTCGACGGAGCCAACCAGTTTTCGCTGCCCGGGCTCGTGCTGATCGGCGGTTTCGCTGCGGTCGGCTTCTGGGACGACTGGGTCAAGCTGCACAATCCGCAGAAGCGCGGCATCAGCAAGCGGCAGAAGCAGGGTGCGCTGACACTCCTCGCGCTGGGCGTCGCCCTGTGGTTGCTGCTGCCGGCCGGGCTGCAGGCCGACGCTGGCGGCCCGCACCTCTACGTGCCGTTCGCGAAGGACGTGGCGCTCGACCTGTCGGTGTGGTTGGGCGTGCCGTTCCTGCTGCTCGCGGTGCTGGTGCTGACCGGTTCGGCGAACGCGGTCAACCTGACCGACGGACTCGACGGTCTGGCGACCGGTTGCGTCGCGACCGCGGCGATCGCCTACGCGGTCATCACCTACGCGGTCGGCCGCGTCGACTGGGCGCAGTACCTGCTGGTCCCGCACGTCGCGGGCGCGGGCGAGATGGCGGTGCTGATGGCAGCGCTGCTCGGCGGCACGCTCGGGTTCCTGTGGTTCAACGCCGCGCCGGCCATGGTGTTCATGGGCGACGTCGGCAGTCTCGGGCTCGGCGGGGCGCTCGGCTACGCCGCGCTCGTCTCGCGCACCGAGTTGGTGTTGGTCGTCGTCGGCGGCGTGTTCGTCGTCGAGGCGCTGTCGGTGATCCTGCAGGTCGCGTCGTTCCGGCTGCGCGGCAAGCGGATCTTCCGCTGCGCCCCGCTGCACCATCACTTCCAATTCGCGGGCATGCCCGAGTCGCGCGTCGTCGTGCGCACCTGGGTGGTCTCGGCGCTGCTCGCGTTGTGCAGCCTCGCGTTGTTCAAGGTGCGCTGATGACGAGCATCCCGACCTCGGCGACCCGGCGCGAACGGCACGCGATGCTGCATCTGCGCGAACTCGACTGGCTGATGCTGGTCACGGTCGCGTTGTGCTGCCTCGGTCTCGTCATGGCGGTGTCGGTGCGCGGCTCGCAGATCGACGTCGGACCGCTGGCGGTGATGAAGTCGCAGGGCAGCAAGCTGCTCGCGGGCCTGGCGCTGTTCCTGGTCGCCGCGCTCGTGCCGATGCGGGTGGTGCAGCGCTTCGCCCTGCCGGGGTTCCTGGTCGCGACGGCGTGCTGCCTGCTGCCGCACGTGGTGTCGCGCGACATCAACGGCGCGGCGCGCTGGATCCACATCGGCAGCCTGCAGTTCCAGCCGGTCGAGCCGGCCAGGTTCTGCCTGGTGCTTGCCGTGGCATGGCTGCTGGCCAAGGCCGGCAGCGGCGTCACCACGCTGCGCGCGGGCTTCCTGCCGGCGTTCGGTTGCACGCTGCTCCTGGCAGGCGCCCTGGCGCTGCAGCCGGACAACGGCAACGCGCTGCTGGTGCTCGGCCTGGCGTTCGCGATGGCGCTGGTCGCCGGCGTGCGGTTCTTCTACTTCCTGCCGATCGCGATCGTCGGCGTCGGCGGCGTGCTCGTGACGGCGCTGCAGCACGACTACGTGCAGGGCCGCCTGCGCGACATGCTGCACACGCGCCCCGAGTCGCAGGTCGGCCTCGGGCTCATCGCCATCGGCAGCGGCGGCCTGTTCGGTCGCGGCCTCGGCCAGGGCTGGATGAAGATGAACTACGTGCCCGAGGCGCACAACGACTTCGTGTTCGCGATCGTCGCCGAGGAGTTCGGCTACCTCGGCTCGCTGTTCGTGCTCTGCGCGTTCACGGCGTTCGGCTGGATCTGCTTCCGGATCATCTGCCAGGTGCGCGATCCGTTCCTGCGCTACGTCGTCTGCGGCTACTCGCTGATGATCTGCATGCAGGCCGCCGCGAACCTGCTGGTCGTCAGCGGCTGGGCGCCGGCGAAGGGCATCGACCTGCCGTTCGTCAGCACCGGCGGCACCAGCCTCATGTTCTGCCTCGCGGCCGTCGGCCTGATCGGCAACGCCGCGCGCAGCGACCGTGCCGGCACCTTCGCGACGAGCGCAGCGCTCGCGCTGGCCGCCGGCTCCCCGCGTTCTTCTGCTTCCGTTTCCCCGGTTTCCGGTTCCTGGAGGGTGTGATGGGCCAACTCGAGAAGTACGGCCTCTACGTTCTGTGTCTCGTGATCTTCCTGATCCTCGGCGTGACGATCTGGGGCAGTGGCGATGCCGCTGCCGGCGGACGTTCGCCGGTGCCGATGCACGCGCCCGGTTCGGGTGCAGGCGGGGGGGCGCGCCCGCCCGCGGCGACGCCGCGGCCGACGGCGCCGGCGACGCCGGCGACCGGCAACGGCAGCGCGCCGACCGGCGGTGCGCCCGCGAACCCGCCGGCGCCGACCGCCGAAGTCGCGACGACGGTGCTCTACACCGTGCAGGACGGCGACTCGTTCGGCAGCATCGCCCGCACGCGTCTCGGCAAGGAGTCGTTGTGGCCGGAGATCCAGCAACTCAATCCCGACGTGCAGCCGCATCGCCTGCGCGCCGGCAAGCAGATCAAGCTGCCGACCGCTGCCGCGATCGCGGCGCGTGACAGTTCGCGCCAGCAACGCGCGGCGACGCCCGTGACGCCGGTCGCCGACGTCGGCCGCAGCTACACCGTGAAGAAGGGCGACACCATCGAGCGCATCGCCATCAACCAGCTCGGCTCGCGCAAGCGCCAGGAGGAACTGCTGGCGCTCAACCCGACCGTGAAGCCGGAGAAGATCAAGCCCGGCGACATCCTGAAGCTGCCGGCGAAGTGACGGCATGGTGAAGCGCGTCTGTCTGGTCAGCGGCGGCACGGGCGGGCACTTGATGCCCGCGCTGGTGCTCGCGCGCGCGCTGCGCGACAGCGGCCACGAAGCGCTGCTGGTGACCGAGGGGCGCGACATCGAACGCGAACTGCACCGCGCGGCGTTGCCCGACGTGCCGGGCGTCGAACTGCCGCCCGCGGGCAAGTCGCGGTTGGCGTTGCCGTTCTGGCTGCTGCGGGCGATGGCGAAGGCGCGTCGCCTGCTGCGCGAGCAGCAGGTCGACTGCGTGATCAGCACCGGCGGCCGGCCGTCCCCGGCCTACCACGTCAACCCGCGGACTTTTGTCGATGCACCCGCGTGAGCCCTCGGACAGAAGTCCCCGACAGAAGTCGCCGGCCGGCGCCGAGCTGGGCGCGGCGCGGGGCTTTTGTCGATTAAACGAAATGGTCGCTAAGTATCAAATGAGACCTTCTCTCTCTATAGAAATCCATAAGGAAGAAGGCCGCGCGGACGTGGCCCCCGAAACCCATCGACAAAACGACAGAAGTCTTTTGTCGTTTTGTCGATCGTCGAGCGGGGTAGAGG
>CALFZH010000042.1:0-114859 GCA_937952215.1 uncultured bacterium | reverse complement strand
CCTCCCCCACCACCGCCACTGCAGGCGGCGAGGACCAGGGTCATGGGCAACACGAGTCGCGCGGGACGGGGACGGCGGGTGGGAAGCGTGCGGGTCATGGCGGTCCGGTGCAGCACCTCGTCGGGTGCATCCCCTCATCCGCCAGCACCCGGACAAAGCCGCCACGGAAATCCGTCAGGTCACTGCGGATTCGCCAGCCGTTCCCACTCCGGGTCGATCGTCCATCCGAACTGCTTGCCGCGGCTCACCAGGCGCTTCGCCAACCCGCGGGTGCGGGTGTGCTGGTCGCCGAGCACCCGGCGATAGCCCGCCAGCGCCTCGATGGCGAGGTCGCGGGCGCGGTCGAGGTCCTCCTCCAGCCGAAACAACGGCGCGGCGGTGCAGGTCATGTGCCACGCCAGCATCCAGTTGTCGTCGGGGACCACTCGCCGCGCCACCACGAGGTTCGCCGCCGAGAGGTCCGCCGCTTCGCGCCATTTCGCGCGCTCCGCGGTCCGGGACAGCACGTCGCAGAAGTTGGACACCGCACGCAGTGTGTCCGCGTGTTCGTCGCCGAGGGAGCGGCGGTAGCGGGCGACGAGTTCGCGGCCGGTGGCCTCGGCGGCGGCCAGGTCCTCGCGCGCGAGCTGGATCAGCATCAGGTTGTTCTGCGACAGCAGCGACTGGGGGTGGCCCACCCCGAGCACGCGCTCGCGCCCGCGCAGCGCCTCGGTCGTATGCCGTTCGGCTTCCTGCAAACGCTCGGCGTAGCCTGGCGTGGCTCGGTCGTACCACAGTTGCAGCGCGAGGTTCGCCTGACTGGCCAGCGTGTGTGGGTGCTCCGGGCCGAGCACTCGCTGGCGGATCGTCCACACCTCGCGGTCGATCGCCGCGGCGGCGACGTAGTTGCCGAGATCGCCCTCGGTGATGGCCAGGTTGTTGCGCGCGACCAACGTGAAGCGGTGCTCCGCGCCGAGCACGCGCGTCGCCCGCTCGACGGCCTCGAGGTGCAGCGTGCGCGAACGCTGCAGGTCGCCGGTCGTACGGCAAGTGTGCGCGACGCCATCGAGCGTGCTGATCGCCAGTTCGTCGTCGGGACCGAGGGCGCGCCGCAGGTCGGCCAGCAGGCCTTCCCGTTCGGCCAATGCGTTCGGATCGCCGAGTCGGTCGAGGCACGCGCAGAGCTTCGCCCGTATCTCGAACGTCGCGCGGTGGTCCGCCCCGAACTGTTGCGCGCGCAATGCCGCAGCTTCGGCCAGCAGCTTCTGGGCATCGCTCCAGTCGCCGAGCGACAGGAGCGTCTCGCCGAGCACCGCCGTGACCTCGGCGCGCACGCGCGTGGAATCGGCGAAACGATCGCCGAGCCGGTCGCGCGCGTTCTGCGCCGCCTGACGCAGGGTGCGCACCTCGCCGCTCGTGAGCTCGGGGTCGGCGCCGCCGATCACGTCGTCGGTCAGGAAGCGCGTGACCTCGGTCGCCGCGTCGCGTTCGGCGCGCGCCTCGAAGAGCAGACTCAGGCTGACGATGGTCGCGACGACGAGCGTCAGCATGATCGTGCCGGTGGCGGCGATCAGCCCGAAGTGGCGGCGCACCAGCCAGCGCAAATGCAGCAGGGTGCTGTGGCCACGCGCGGTGACCGGCTCGCCGCGCAGCAAACGCTGCAGGTCGGCGGCGAGGTCGTTGGCGGTGGCATAACGGCCGTCTGGATCGATGCACAGACACCGTTGGACGATCGACGCCGCGGCCGTGGACGCCACCGTCGTCGGCAACCGCCTGGCCGGCGTCGACTGCACGATCCGGACCGCTTCGACCAGCGGGAGCTCACGCAGCGCGAACGGCGGCGCGCCGGCGAACAGTTCGTAGCCGATCGCGCCCAGCGCCCAGACGTCGGTGCGCACGTCGACCGCTCCGGCGTCGCCGCGGAACTGCTCGGGGCTCATGTACTCGAGCGTGCCGAGCAATTGCCCCGTCAACGTCAGCGCCGACGTCGAGGCATCGAGGCTGCGGCCGATGCCGAAGTCCAGCACCTTGCACTGCGCTGTTTCGGCGGTGCCGACGACGAGCACGTTCTGCGGCTTCAGGTCGCGGTGCAACACGCCGCGGCCATGGGCGTGCGCCACCGCTTCGACGATCTGCAGCCACAGCCGCACGCGTTGCTCGGCCGAGGGCTTGTGCGTGGCGACGAAATCCAGCAGCGGCAGACCCTCGACCAGCTCCATGGCGAAGAACGGCCGCCCCTGGTCGTTCCCCGCCGCCAGGATCCGGCAGATGCCGGAATGGTCGACGCGGCCGAGCAACTCGACCTCGTGCTCGAACCGCCGCTGGAGCAACGGCGACGCGAACGAGTCGCGCAGCACCTTCAGCGCCACGCGCCGGCGCGGCGCGTCCTGTTCGGCGAGGAACACGACCCCGAAGCCGCCCATGCCGAGCCGGCCGAGGATGCGGAAGTCGCCGATGCGTTCCGGCAAGGGCGCTTCGCCGACGCTACTGCCCTGCTGCGCCGCGACCGGCACCGGGGTCGCCAGCTGCCCGGGCTCGTCGGCGAGCCGCAGCAGATCCACCACGCGCGCCAGCAGTTCCCGGTCGTCGCCACACTGGCCTTCGAGCCACGCCCGGCGCTCGGACGGCGGCAACTCGTCGGCGGCGTGGAACAGCGCCTCGACGCGCCGCAGATCGTCGGCCGCCGTCATGGCTTGCCGATCGCTTCCTTCAGCCAGGCACGCGCGAACCGCCAATCGCGTTCGACGGTGCGCAGCGAAACGCCGAGCACCTCCGCGATCTGTTGGTAGTCGAGGCCGGCGAAGTAGCGCAGCAGCACGAGTTCGTGCTTGCGCGCGTCGTCGCGCGCGAGGCGCTCGAGCGCTTCCGACAACGCGAGCACGTCGACATCCGGTTCGTCGATGCGGATCGCGTCGGCGGCGGCATCGAGATCGAGGTGCGCCGCTCCACCGCCGCGCTTCTGCCGCGACCGGGCGCGCGCCCGCTCCACCAGGATGTCGTGCATCGCCCGCGCCGCGGCGCCGAAGAAGTGCCGCCGTCCGTCCCACTGCTCCTGGCCACGGCCCTGCAGCCGCAGGAACGCTTCGTGCACCAACGCCGTCGGCTGCAGGGTCTGGCCGGCGGGCAGGCGACGCAGCCGCGCGTCCGCGAGTTGGCGCAGTTCGTCGTACAGCAGGGCCACCAGCGTCGTCGACGACGCGCCCTGAGTGGAACGTGCGTTCGGACCCTTGCTCTCGGTCATGGCGAGCCGCGCGCCAGTCTACCCGGGCGAGGTCGTCGCGAACGGAGCGGCTCGCCGCGCACCTGCCTGGCGCCCACCCCGACGAGGCACGGCTACGCCATGCGGCGTCCTGAGATCACGCGCGCCGCAGCAAACGCGCCAGAGCCGCCAACGCCGCGTGGGTGAGCACCGCGCATTGCCCTGGCGGCAGGTCGTGCGCCGTCGACCACCACCAGCCGATCGCGAACCCACCGGTACCGAGCAGCGGGGCCAGCCACGCCACCGTGCGCAGCGAGCCCGCCAGTTCGCGGGCAGACAGAACCGGCAGGATCGCCGTCGCGAACGCGAACGGCAGGCCGGCGACGTGGATCGCGAAGGCCAGCGTCGTGCCGATCGCCAGGGCCACCAGCAGGTCGAGCCCGAACATGTTGGCGCCGTAGACGCGCGCACTCAGCGGGTCGATCCCCCAGAGCACCAACCGGCGCGGCCAACACCACGCGGCCGCCGCCAGCACGACCAGCAGCCCGGCGGCCAGCCAGAAGTCCGTGCCCGCCGACCCGAGCAGCGACGACAGCAGCAGTTGCTGGACCATCTGCATCCCGTGCGGGGCGTCGGCCAGCAACACCATCGCGCCACTGCCGCCGACCAGGAACAGCAACGCCGCCCTCGCTTCGGGATGGTCGCCAGGACCCGCGGCGGCGGCTGCATGCCGCAGGGCCAGCCCGGCGGCGGCGACTCCGAATGCGATGCCGACCAGCAGCGGCAGGTACCCGCCCATCGCCTCCAAGTGCGGGTGCGGCCCGCCCGCGGCCAACGACAGCCAGATGCCGACGGCGATGCCCAACCCGCCGCTCTGGCCGATCGCCGCGCACAAGAACACCTGCCGTCGCAGCACCAGCAGCATGCCGACCAGCGGCAAGGCGGCGGACAACGCCAGGCCAGCCAGCACCGCGTCGCCGAACAGCTCCCAGGTGCTCGCTTGCTGCAACGCGGCGAGCGCATCGGTAGCAGACCGCAGGTCAGCGAGCATGGCCGACCTCCGTGACCCGCACCGTGCCGTCGACCACCTTCGCCAGATGCGATGCGGTGCGTTCGGCCAGCGCCAGATCGTGCGTGACGTGCACGATGCAGAGTCCGGCCTCGCACAGCCGCTGCAGGTCGGCGCCCAGTCGCGCGGCAGCTTCGTCGTCGAGGTTGGCGGCGGGTTCGTCGAGCGCCAGCAGCAAGGGCTGCCGGACCATGGCCCGCGCCACCAGCACCCGACGCCGCTCGCCGAGCGACAACCGCCGCACGTCGCGGGCGGCGAGTTCTTCGACGCCGAGCGCGGCAAGGGCCGCCGCGACGGCCGTCCGCGTTGCCGCGCCGCGCGCTGTATTGGCGGCCAGGGCCACGAACTCGGCCACCGAGCACGGCAGCGTGAGCGTCTGGTCCTGTTCCTGCGGCACGTAGCCGAGCCGCTGCCGGTCGGCCAACCGTGGACTCCAACGCACTTCGCCGGCGCGCGGCGGCAGCAAGCCGAGCAGAGTCAGCAGCAGGGTCGTCTTGCCGCTGCCGTTGCGACCGACCACGCACCAGTGCTGTCCTGGGGCGAACCGCAGCTGCACATCGGCCAGCTGCCGCGTGCGGCGGCCGACCTCGAGGTCGACCGCCGTCAGCAACGCCTCGGGATCACCGATCGGTGCGCCCACGCCATCAATGCCCGGCCACGGGTGCGGTCAGGGTGGCGGCCAAGGCGCGGACGTTCCAATCGACGAACTCGATGTAGCCGACGTCTTGTCGGCGATCCGGCCGCCGCGCGCCGGGCTGGTGTTCCATCGCGACGACCTTGGCCTGCGTGGCGTTCGCCAGGGCCTCGGCGGTGCGCGCCGGGAAGTACGGCACCGTCAGGATCGCCTGCACGTGGTTGCCGCGCATGCGTTCGGCGAGGGTCTGCAGGTGCCGCGTCGTCGGCGCGATGCCGGGCTTGGGTTCGAGGAAGCCGAGCACTTGCAGCCCGAAGGTCTCGGCGAAGTACGGCCACAGGTCGTGGTCGGCGACGACGGCGCTCCCGCGCAGCGGCAGCAGCGTGCCGAACCAACCGGCGAGGTCGGGCCGGTCGCCGTGTTCGTCGAGCACCATCGCCAACAGGCCGGCGGCGAACAGGCGCGCCAACGTGTCGGCATCGTGGTCGTAGCGTTCGGCGAGCGTCGGGCCGACCATCGCCACGCAGAGCTCGCGCCGGAACTGCGCCAGGCCCGCGGTGAACTGCGCGGCGTCCGCCGGCCACAGCGCGCTGCAATGGGCGGCCAGAGCCTTCGCTACTTCCAGTCCGCAGCGTGGGTCGAGCAGGAAGTGCGGGTTGCCGCCCACGTGCACGTCGCCGTGGCTGCGGTCGACTTCGCCGGTTGGCACGCCGAGCTTGCGCACGTGGTCGGCGGCGACGAAACGGCCCGGACGACCCTGCTGCACGGCGGCGTTGCGGCACTGCTGGACCAGGACCGGCAGCCAGCCGATCTCGAGTTCGAGGCCGACCTCGACCAACAGGTCGGCGTCGGCGAGTTCGCGCGTCATGCTCGGCCGCGCCATCACGAAGTGGCTGTCCTCGGCGTTCTTCGCGAACGCGACGACCCGCACCCGCTCGCCGCCGACGGCGCGGCACAAGGCGGCCAGGTCGGCGGTCGTGGCGACGATGCGGTGCGGCGCGGCCGCGGGCGCCTGGGCGCTCGCCGCGGCGATGCCGGACACGAGCGCCAGCCAGAGATGCAGGAGCCCGAGCCAGCGGCCGCCGAACGATGAAGCACCAGACACGGGATCGATCATCGCACGCAGGCAGCTCAGTAGGAATGCGGCGGATGCGTGCCGATCAAGACCTCGAAGCCGAGCCAGATCGAGTGCACCGAATCCTCGAGGTGGTCGGTGTCGTCGTAGTCGTACTGCAGGCGGATGCGCGAGAACTCGGACGGGTGGTAGGCGAGCAGCGGCGAAACACGCACGCGGTCTGCGCGGTACGGGTCGAAGCTGCGACCGAACGTCTGCGTCCCGGCGTCGTAGCTGTCGCCGTTGCCCGACACGAATTCGCCGCGCACGCCAGCAGCCCAGTTCGGAGCGAAGCCGTACAGGGCCTGCAGGTAGCCACCGTAGTCGTCGAGCGTGTCGGCGGGCAGGCTGACCGGGTTCAGCGGGTCGGCGTCGTCGGTCTGCTCGGCGACGTCGAAGGCGCGCGCGACGAACTCACCTTGCACCTTGAAGAACGGCCAGCCGCGCGTGGCCGTGCCCGGCCGCCAGACCAACGCGAAGTCGGCGCCGTAGATCAGAGTGTCGCCGCCCTCGCCGGTGGCGTTCGGGCCCACCGCGAACGAGGCACCAAGGTCGAGCTCGGTGGCTTCGCAGAGCTCGAACGACGTCATCGCGCGGCCGGTGAACACCACATCGCCGAACGAGGCGACTTCCTGCTCGGTGAAGAAGCGACCGCCGATGCCGCGTTCCTCGTAGACCTCGTCGTTGGCGAAGAAGCTCGCCATCGTCTCGCCGTTGGCGTTCTGCACGCCGAACAACAGCTCGACGTAGCGCTCGGTCGGCAACAGCCAACCGACCCGCGCACCGGGCCCGCGCATGCCGTCACCGCCGAACACCCGCGAGTGGATCACCGGTTGGTCGGTCCAGTCCCATTGGTGCGGGTGGCGGTCGTTGATGCGGCCGAACTCGGTGAAGTAGGCGCCGGCCTTGAACTGCAGGCCGCCGGGCAGCGCGACGCTGCGCAAGTAGGCTTCTTCGAGCTCGACGATCGTCTCGCCTTCGGCCGTATCGAGCTGCGTGATCAGGTAGCAGTGGCCGGTGAAGTACGGGTCGACGGCGCCGACCAGCGACAGCTCGGCCTGCTGCAGCGTGAAGCCGCGCTTCTTGGCGTCGTGTGCGCCACCCTTGAGGTCGGCGAGCACGCCGTCGCGTTCGGTCGAGGTGCCGACCGCGGTCATCAGGTTGAGGCTGACGTCGATCAGGCGCAGCGTCGGCCGGTCGCCGCCCTGCGATGCGGCTGGAGTCGACGGCGGCAGTTCGGATGCGGCGCGCGCCAGCGACGCCTTGCGGTCGGGATCCTGGGCGGGCAAGGCCACCATCAGGCTGGCGAGGCAGCCGCCGACCACAGCCGGGCGCAACACGGGGGCGTGAGTCATGGTGTCGCGATGTGCTGGTGCCGCCCGGAGAGTTCCCGGATTCCGCAGATTCCGCGCCGCTCGACGGCGGCTGCAGGTCCACCCGAATACCTGTGTCACGCTCGCGCGTGATCGGCGGACGCGCCGGGATCGAGCGCGGGAAACACACGACGGCCCGGTCGACCACGGACTGTCTCGCGCCCCCTGCGCCGCGACGTCGCCGTCTCGCGGGGCGGAACGCTGCCGCCGTCAGTAACCGAGCACCGTCTCCACGCCCTGCGTGAACGCGAGGCCGTTGCTGCCGACCGTGACCGCCTGCCAGTCGATCGCGAGCCCCCGCAGTGCGTTGCCCGCGGGCAGCCAGAGATCGTGCGCCGCGGCGCCGCCGGCATTGATCGCCGCCACGCTGATCTGGATCGGCTGGAACAGCAGCAACGTGCACCCGAGCACCGGCACGTTGTCGGGCGCCGTCGAAGCCAGCAGCAGCGACAGCCCGTTGGCCTCGGCGCGGTCGACCAACAAACCGAAGTCCCTGGCCCCTGGCGTCGGCGAGCCCCCGGCGGCGAGGCGCGGCGACGTCGCGGCACCGCACCCGGCACCGTAGCTGGTCGTAGAGGCGGCGAACGGCGACAGGACCCACGTGTGCGCACCGTCGAACACCACGAGGGTGTCGTCGAACGACGCGCCTTTGAGGAATCGCCCCGACCGCAGCGCTGCGGGCATCAGCGTCGTCCACGGAATCCACGCCGTGCCATCCCACTCGGCGGTCAAGCCAGCGCCGTTCCACAGCAGAACTCGGTTCAGCGCACGGAACTCGACCATGCGCGCCGCACTGCCATAGATGGCGTAGTTGAACTGACCGGTGTCGGTCCAGTCGGTTCCATCCCATGCCCAGGTCGACTGCGGGCCGCTGGTGCCGCCGTTCATCAGGATGCGGCCGCTGACTGGATCGAAGGCCATGCTGTGCAGCTGGCGTGCTGGCGGCCGGTGCGCGGGGTTGCGCAGCGTCCACGTCAGCCCGTCCCACTCCCAGGTGTCGTCGAAGGTGGTGAAGTAGTTGTCGCCACCGAACAACACGGCGACGTTGCGCACGCGATCGAAGGCCATCGCCGAACCGCTGCGCGCGACCGGTGACGTCGTGGGTGCGAGCTGCTTCCAGGTCACGCCGTCGAAACGCCAGGTCCTCGCGCCGAGCCCGCTGTCGAAGCACCAGATGGCGCCGCGCGAGGGATCGCTGCACATGGCGTTGACCGTCGTCGGATGCGCGGCGCCGGGCCTGAGTCCCTGCCAATCGGCTCCCGTCCAGCGCCACATACGGGTGCCGCCGGAAGTCCACGCCGTGGTCGTCAGCAGCACTCCGCCGTGCACCGGTTCTTCGACCATGGCGACGTCGCCGTCGTCCGGTGGCCGCCGGTCCTGCTGCACCGGCAGCCAATCCCGCCCGTCCCACTCCCATTCGTCGTTGTGCCAGAGACCGACCTGCGTCACGGGGTTGACCGCGATTCCGCCCAGCATGACGAGTCGCTGACGCGCGGGATCGAACGTCATCGACGCCCGGGCCCGCCATGGCGGCACCTGCGTGGGAGTGCACGCGCGCCAACGCGTGCCGTCGTACTCCCAGGTTCCCTGTGGCCAAGCGGGGCCACCGAACAGCACACAGCGCTGGCGCGCTTCGTCGTAGGCGAACGCGAAGTCGTTGCCGACGGGCGGCGCCGGGACGTTGCGCTGCTGCCAGCTCACCGTGTCGAACTCCCAGATCTGACCCTGGGTGCACAGAACGACGACGGAACGCGCGCGGTCGTAGACGAGCGCGCCATCGGCGGTCCCCAGCGGCGGCACCGCCGTGCCGAGCTGCTGCCATTGGCTGCCATCCCACGTCATCGTGCGCGTCATCGGCTCGACGAACACGACCTTGCCGAGGCCTTCGTGGTAGCACGCGAGGATGTCGTTCGGGCTCTGCGTCAGCTGCAGCGGAGCGGGCGGCGTCCACGATGTGCCGTCCCACTCGACTGCATGGACGGCATTCGCTTGCGTGGGCGAGTTACCGATGCCGACGAGCCGACCACGTTGCCGGTCGGCAACCAGGAACCGGATCCAGGACAGCCCTTCGTCGACGCGCTGCCAGCGCGTGCCGATGCGCAAGTGCAGCTCCTGGCTGCCCGCAGGCACCGACACGGTGACCGACTTGCGCATCGCCGCGGCGAGGCGACCGCTCGCCGGATCGAAGGCGAGCGCTTCGACGCGCGCGGGCAAGAGCGTCGGTCCGTGCAGCTGGTAGCTCTGCGCGGTGACGGAGCCGAGCAGCAGGGCTGCTGCAAACGCGGAATCGACGGGACGGAGATGCATCGGCCTGGACTCCTGCGGATTGCCACGCATGGCAGCGGCGAGGGAGCGTAGCTACCAGCCCGAGGAAGTGGACGAACGCTACCGCCCTGCCGGTGCAAGCGCAGAAAGTGGGCCGGGTGGAGAGTGCAGCCGGGTCGGTCTGACGGTCGGCAAACGCCGAGGCGAACCGGGAGCGCCCCATCGTTCAGCGGCGCGTGCGGTCGTCGGCGACGACCGGCACAGGGTTGCCTTCCGCCTTCGCGTCAGCGTCCCGCTGCTCTTGTTCGAGCAGGCGATGGTGCGCGAGGATCATCGCGGTCAACCCCGAGCCCACGATCAGGGTGACGACCAGGCCGAATCCGAAGATGTAGTAGTCGGCCATCGCATCACCTCTTGCCGGGCATCAGCAGGGTTCCGAGGCCGAGGATCGAGGGGACCCAGAGGCCGACGAACAGCCCCTCCTCACGCATGCCGCTGAACCAGAGGGTCACGGAGAAGAGGAAGGAGAGGAACGCACCGACCACCACCAGGGCACGGGCCCGATTGGTTGCCTGAGCGATCTGGAGGTCGGCTGTCGTTGCGTGCGCTTTCATGCCCCCGCGTTCGCGGCTCGGTCGGTTGCGGATGCATGCAGTTGCGTCGGGAGAACGCATGTCGGGTTCTTCTGCATCACCCACCCTCCCGCTGCGCGTGGCGCCAATGCCACCGATGCCTGAACTTGTGCACGGCGCGCGCGGGGCGACAATCGCACGCCGTTCGCGCCCGAGACCTCCCGTCATGAACCCAACCGCCATCGAGCATCATCTCCAGAGCACGAACGCAGCCGATCGGCAGAAGCTGCTCGACGACGAAGGGGCGGTGTTCTGGGTGGATTGGCGCTGCTTCGAATCCGAGATCGTCGACGCGTGCGAGACCGTGCTCGAGTCTGGTCGCCTGGCCTGCGAAGAAGGCGAGGACGAAGACCTGACCATCACGTTCGGCGAACGCCGGATGCCGGTGCCGCTCACCAAGTCCTTGCATGACCGTCATCTCACGCTGATGGCGCTGAACCGCGTGCTGACACCGGACTACGAGGTCCGCCTGGTCGCTGCCTCGGACGGCTCGGACACCCTGGCCTTCGCGGTCCTGCCGCGCGACGAATGGGTTCGCCTCGCGGATCGTTTCGGGGCTGAGAAGGTGGACACCGCGTTCCCGCCGTTGCGCGAAGACCAGGACGTCTTCACCACCCCGTGGCCGAACCGAAAGCCCCGCAGTGCGACTCTTGGGCAGAGCAAGAAGCCGTGGTGGCGATTCTGGTGATCGGATCGGCCGAAGGCCCCTGCCTCGGACCCTCGACATCGTGCAACCGGGCCCATGAGTGACCCCTTCGAGCGGACCACGTGGACCGTAGCCGGCGCGTCCGCTTCGCGACCGCACCGCCCCTTCGCCCCGCTGGCTCAGGCGCGGGGCGCTGATGCGGGACCGGGGTTGCCGGCGTCACTCGCGGCGAGCAAGGCGTCGAGTTGCTGCTCGACAGCGGCGGCCTCCGCGGTCTTGGCGGCGAACGCCTGGATGTCGCCGTTGCGCTGCAGATCGCGCGCGGCCTCCAGCAGCTGCAGATGGAGACGCTCGAGGCGCTGGCGCTCCCGGGCGAGACGGCGGCGACGAAGCCAGGCGAACATGCCCGCCACTTCGCGGCCGGCTGGCATCTGGATGCGGTTTCGGCGTGGGCCGGACCTGCTGGCCGCACGCCGCCGGCCAGAACCGCGCAGGCAGCGGGTTGCATCCGGCGCGACCGCGCCGGCGAAACGCCGCGCATGAACGTCGACCGAGGACCGGGTTGGGCCAAGCCAGTGCTGCTGGCTGCGGCTGCCTACAACCTCGTGTTCGGCGCGCTGGTCGTCTTGTTTCCGCGCGTCTGGTTCGAGTGGGCCGACCTGCCCGCGCCCAACCACCCCTCGTTGTGGCAGTGCATCGGCATGATCGTCGGCGTCTACGGCATCGGCTACGCCATCGCGGCGTTCGCCCCGCTGCGGCACTGGCCGATCGTGCTCGTCGGGCTCTGCGGCAAGGTGCTCGGCCCGATCGGCTTCCTCGATGCAGCGTGGCGCGGCGAACTGCCGTGGCACTGCGGCTGGCTGATCCTCGGCAACGACGTGATCTGGTGGGTGCCGTTCGGGGCGCTGCTGCTCGCCGCCCGCGCTCACCATCGCCAGCAGCGATGAACTGGTCGTTGCTCATCGTGCTGCACGCGCTGCCGACGCTGTTCATGTGCGGCCTGATCTGGTTCGTGCAGATCGTGCACTACCCGTTGCTGCCCGCCGTGGGCGACGCGCAGTTCGCCGCCTACGAACGGGCGCACTGCCGGCGGGTGACGTTCGTCGTGTTGCCACCGATGGTCGCCGAACTCCTGCTCGCCGTCTGGCTGTGGTGGCAGGCCCCACCACAATGGTCGGCATGGGCCACGCTGGGTCTCGTGCTCGTGCTGGTCGTGTGGACGTCGACGTTCGTGCTGCAGGGGCCCTACCACGCGCAGCTGCTGCAGGCTTTCGACCGAGCGACGATCCGCCGATTGGTCGCGACCAACTGGCTGCGCACGGTTGCCTGGACACTGCGTGGGGTGGTTGCCAGCGTCCTGTTGCTGGACTGACGATGCGCACGACCGCGTCGTCGTGATCCTGCTCAGGCGCGCTCGACCGGTCGCACCTGCGCGAGGCCCCCATCGACGTGCAGGATCTCGCCGGTCACCCAGCCACTCTCCGGGCCGAGCAGCCACGTGATCGCCGCGGCGATGTCGCGCGCTTCGCCGAGGCGACCCAACGGGTGCATGCGCTCGGATGCAGCCAGGGCGCGGGCGTTGCCGGTGATGGCAGCCGACAGCCGCGTGCGCACGAGGCCCGGCGCCACGGCGTTGCAGCGCAACCCGCGACCAGCACTGGTTGCCGCCGCGGCGCGCACGAGGCCTTCGATCCCGGCTTTCACGGCGGCGATCGCTTCGTGGTTGGCGAGCCCGACGCTGGCGGCGGCCGACGAACAGAGCACCACCGAGCCACCGGTGCGCATGGTCTTGGCGGCCGCGCGCACGACGGCAAACGCGCTCGTCAGGTTGGTCGCGATCACCTGCTGCCACTCCTCGGCGCTGGTCGTGTGGGCGGGCTTGAGCAGGATCGAACCCACGCAGAGCGCGACGCCGGCCAAGCGACCTTCACCCAACTCCTGGCCTCGGCGCAGACATTCCTCGACCGCCTCGAACGACGTGGCGTCGACCACCATCGTCGCACCGCGTGCGTGGGGCCGGGCGGCGGCGGCGAGACGCTTGGGATCGCGGCCAGCGACCAGCACACGGGCACCGCGAGCCGACAACCGGCGGACGACCTCGCCGCCGATGTCGCCGCTGCCTCCGATCACGACGAATGCGTCGCCGGCCAACGACGAATCCTGCCCAGACGGCTGTGGATCTACGGTGTTGCTCGTCACGGGCGCAGCTTCGCTGCTCGGGCGATTGCGGATGCAGGCGCCTGCCTCGGGAGTAGCCGCCGGTCCCCGCACCCGACGGCCCCGCCCCCGTGGCGGCGCCGGGCCCCTTGCCAAAGTATCATAGTTCGATACAATTGGCCGCGTGCTCACGATCTCGCTCGCCAGCCCGACGCCGATCAACGACCAGATCGTGGCCGGCTTGCGCGGCCTGATCGCCGCGGGAAGGCTGGCCGAGGGCGATGAGCTGCCCCCAGTCCGGCAACTCGCCGCCGACCTCGGCATCAACCTGAACACCGTCGCCCGCGCCTATCGCGAGCTCACGGACGCCGGGCTGTTCGCCTCGGTGCGCGGTCGCGGCACGGTCGTGATCGCGACGGTCGAGCGGGCCTCCGGGCCGAAGGCCGAGGAACGCAAGCGCATCGAAGCCGGCATCGCCGCCGCCCTCGACGACGCCAAGATCGCGGGGCTCTCCCGCGAGATCGTCGAGTCGATCGTCAGCCGCCAGATCGACCGCCTGTGGAAGCAGACGTAGCCCGACCCCAAGAACCACTCCAGGAGACCCACCATGTCGGATCCCTCCACCCTCGGCCGCGTGATCATGCTGGTCTTCGTTCCGGTGATGCTCCTCTTCCCGCTCGTGTTCGCGGCGCTCGTCCCGAGCCGACCCGCGGACGACTCGGTGCGGATCAAGGCGCGCGGGCTGCTGCTGACCCTCGCGATGAGCACCGCGTTCCTGCTGGCGATCTGGGTCGGCCTGGTGGTGACCGGACCCCGGTTCCCCTTCGCGTTGATCCTCGCGAACTTCTGGTGGCCGTGGTTCTTCCCGCTGTGGTTCTTCCTCGCGATGCCAGCGATCGCGGCGAAGAACCCGTACTGGGGCTGGACGGTCGGCGGTGGTTCCGCATCGGGCGGGGTGCGCACGGCGTCGCTCGTGAACCGCGAACGCAAGAGCCCCGTGACCCGCGCCATGTGGGCAGTGCCGATCACGCTGTTCGCCCTGGTCCTCGCGGCGATCGCTGTACGCGGACTCCTGCCCTTCGGCGCAGGCGCGCATCCAGGCGACGCGGCCGTCGACCCCGAGGCTGCTCGCGTCGCCTACGCGGAAGCCGAGCGGTCGCGTTGGCTGCTGTCGCTCGTCGTCTTCGGTTCGGTGGTCGGGTTCCTCCTCGCCATCCTGCCTCGCGGTCTCCGTCGCACCCTCTCCGAGCCCGAACCCATGGACGCAGCGGGCTCGTCGGAACTGGCCGATCTCTACGCGCAGCAACGCCGCAAGCGCGTGCTCGGTCTCTTCTGGGGCACCGGCGTCGTGCTTCCCTGCTGTGTCGGGGCGTTCAGCGTCCTGCAGGCCTGGTTCCCATTGGCAGGGAGCACGTGGGGTCTCATCGGCGGCATCGGCGGATCGCTCCTCGGCATCGGCGGCGCGATCTTCGGCACGTGGATGACGGTCGAGCGCGCCAAGATCGCGGAGGTTCGCGCGAGGCTCGATGCCAGGAGCGCAACGACCGCTGGCTAGGCAACAGCCGCCTGGTTTGTCGGGCAGGCGAAGCCGCCGTCGGCACCGTCGCCGACGTGCCGGTCACCGCGCCGACGTTCTAACCACCCGCCAGTGCCCGGTTCAGGTTGGCGAGATGGACTTCCACGCCGATCCAGAGCACCGCGGTGACCAGCATCAGGAGAACGGCAAGGCTCCAGGCGAACCGGGCACGGAGGCGCTGCGGAACCAACCGCGCGCAGGCCAACAACACGCCAAGGAAGATGCCGGCGAGGATCGGTTGTCGGGCGGGATCGCGGAGCAGGCCACCGAGATCCGCTGCCCAGGCATAGGCGAGGGGCATCTCGAACTCGAGCGTCTCATGCGCGGGGACGAACGGGTAGGCGCGAACCGCGCAGACCCAGGTGAGGACCGCGGCGGCCATCGTGCTGACGAAGAGCGCGAAGCGGACACTCCACGGCCGGGACGACGTCGCAGTTGCAGGCATGAGTCGACTTTCGACCCAGGCGCGGCCGCGACCTGAACAGACTCGGCCGACGTTCGCCATCGCCGGCGCGGCGCTCGCTCGGTCTCGAGCGAGGGCGGGGTTCAGAACCAGAGCGTGTAGCTCTGCGTCATCACGAACGGGCCGGGGACCGCGAACAGGCCCGCGCCGCACGGATCGATGACGACTGCCTGCACGGCGAGCGGCGTCGTGCACGGTATGCCGGCGATCGGCGGGATGTTCACCGTCGTCCCGAGCGTGCCAGCCGAGTTGACGGTGACCGGAATCGACACCGTGATCCCGCACGGCGGGCTCATGTCGAGGTCGAGCGACTGGTTGCTGCCGCCGCACGCCGTCGCCGGGATCGTCGGCAGGCAGGTGTTGGCAGGGCCGGGCAGCGAGCACGTCGTGCACGGGCAGAAGCTGAACAGCAACACCGCGACTGCGCCGACGGGCGCCGAGACGTCGAAGTTGAGCGCCACGTTGCCGTTCGGGAAGCACATCGAGGTGCACGACGTGGTGCCCGAGCCTGCCCAGTTCACCGTCAGGTCGTTGATGCCGGGCACGCCCGTGGTCTGGGCCATCGCCGCGCCGGCGGTCAGGAGGAACGCGAGGGTCTTGGTGCTCATGCCCTGGGAAGGGCCGAACCGCTGCCAGCGCACGCTGACGGCACCAAAATCCAGACCGACCACGCCGGCCTAGAAGGCGCCGGCGGTGAACGCCAGGCCGTTCGAACCCGTCGTTCCGGTCCACACCCCGCCGGGCAGCTCGACCTGCAGGTACTGGAGCCAGACCGGCGCGCCGACCAGCCCCAGGTTGTCGGGTATGGACAGTGCGAACGACGCGGTGCCCCCAACCGTGGCCACCGCGGCCAGCGCGTCGGGAGCGGGGAACAGCTCGCAGCCGGCACCGCCGGTCGGGGTCAGGGTGCTGAGCAGCACGTTCTGCAGCGAGGTGCCACCCACGACGACCGCGAACGTACCGGGAGCGAACCCCGTCGCGTGCGTGCGCAGACTCGCGCCGATCCACGGCCGCGAATCGGCGGTCGCGACGACCGGGCCGGCCGGGCCGAGGCACGCCGTCGGCAGCGACGTGACGCTGGTCGGGCAGGTCGTTGCGAGGCGGCCGAACGACGCCGAAGCGACGGCCCCCGTGCGCGCGAACGCGCCGCCGGCGATGAGTTGGTTCTGCCCCATGGCGAGGGCCAGCACGCGGTTGTCGATGCCGTTCTGCGGCGACGACCAGGTGGTGCCGTTCCAGCGCGCGAGATTGCGGACCGGCACGCCGCCCGCCGTCTGGAAGAAGCCGCCGACGGCGACGTCGCCGTCGGGCAGGCAGACGATCGCGTCGGCGTCGCCGAGCACGTCGCCGCCGATCGTGGACCACGTGCTGCCGTCCCACCGGGCGACGCGCTGCGGCGAGAAAAAGCTGGCGGCGGCGTGCAGCTGGCCCGCCCCGTTGATGGCGAGTGCGTTCACCACGCCAGCCGCGAACCCGCTACCGAACGGCGACCACGTGGCCCCGTCCCATCGAGCAACGCGATTCGCCGGCACGCCGCCGGCGGTCGTGAACAAGCCGCCAGCGGCGAGCGAGCCGTCCGGCAGCACCAGCAGCGTGCGCACGGACTGGAACGGCAGACCGCCGCCGAAGCCCGTGCCGAGCGGCTGCCAGGACGCACCATTCCACCGCGCGACATGGCTGGCGCCAGCGCCGCCCGCGGTCGTGAAGTACCCGCCGGCGACGATCTCGCCGTTGGGCAGGCGCGCGAGCGCCATGACGGCGTCGTTCATGCCCGTACCGACGGCGCTCCACGTCGATCCGTTCCAACGGGCGATGCGGCTCGCGGTGACACCACCCATCGTCCCGAACCATCCGCCGGCGACGACCTCGCCGCCGGGCAGCGCCAGCAGCGCCTGGACCGCCCCGTCCGCGCCCGAGCCGAGCGGGGACCACGTCGTGCCGTTCCAGCGGGCGATGCGGTTGCACGCCACGCCGCCGATCTGCGTGAACGTGCCGCCGACGACCACGTCGCCGTTCTCCAGCTCCGCGACCGAGCGGACCTCACCGTTGGCGCCGCTGCCGAGCGGGCTCCACGCGCTGCCGTTCCACCGACCGATGCCGTAGACGTTCGTGCTGCCGATCGCGACGAACGGACCGCCGACCACGAGGTCGCCGCCGGGCAGCGTGAGCGCGCACGTCGCGTAGTTCGGCATCGCGGTCGCGTACGGCGACCACACGCTGCCGTTCCAGTGCGCGATGTTGCTGAGCACGGTCGAACCCGATCGCGTGAACGTGCCGACCGCGATCACGTCGCCGTTGGCTTGGGGCACGAGCCCCGTGACTTCGCCGCTGACCGCGCTGCGGACGTGCAAGCCGTTGCCCATCGCCGACCACGTGCTGCCGTTCCAGCGGGCGACGCCGTACGCAGCGACGCCACCGACACTCATGAACCTGCCGCCCGCCACGAGGTCGCCGTTGGGCAGCTCGACGATCGTGTCGATGAAGTCGTCGAAGATGCCGCCGAGTGCGGTCCACGTCGTGCCGTTCCAGCGACGCACGATGCTGTCGCCGGACGTGTTCACGTACCCGGCTGCGACGACGTTGCCGTTCGCCAGCGTGGTCAGCACGTGCACGCCGTTGGTGTAGCCCGAGGTCGTCGTCGACCACGTCGTGCCGCTGAATCGCCAGACGCCAGTCCCGGTGCCGCCGGCGAACAGATCGCCGTTGCTCGCCACGGCGAGGGCCATCACCCAGTTCGAGAACGGGGCCGCGCCAAGGTTGGTCCACGCGCTGCCGTTCCATCGCCGGATGTAGCCAGCGAAGTGACCGCCGACGACGAGCTCGCCGGTCGGCAGCGTGGCGAACGCGCGCACTGCCGAGTAGTCCGCGAGCGGCGTGAGGCCGGCGCCGAAACCCGACCAGACACCGGTCGTCGGATCGAACGCCGCGACGAGACCCGACGTCGTCGCGCCGGCGACCGCGAACTCACCACCGACGACGAGGCGCGGCCCGGCAGGGCCGGCACCGTCCGGATCCCACAGCGAACAGGCGACCACCGTGTCCGAGACGCCGGTCAGCGCCGAGCCCGCGAGCCACGACGTCGAGCATTGCGCATCGCACGGCCGCAGCAGATGGCCGGCGAAGAGCAGCAGGGACGAAACGAAGCGGCATCCGGTCATCGCGGGACAACTTACTCGGTCTCTGCCCGGTCCGGGGTAGGGCTGCGATGCGGCGCTTCGTATGGGACTCGTCGTCGCGGGATGGGCGGCAGCGCCGCACTCGCTCACCGCTCGAACCGCAACACCTCCGTCTCCCCGGCGCGAAGCTCGACCTCGGCCCGGCGCACGCCATCACCGACCCCCTTGGCGAGCACCAGCCAAGGCCCCGCCGGCAGCAGCACCGTGCCGCGGAAGCCCGAGACGAGGTGGGCCCGCACGTCGATGTCCGCGCGCGGCTGCAGCAGCTCGAGAACCTCGAGGCCATCGTGCTCGACGACGAGCTTCGCCGGCGCGGGGAACGTGAACGGGGCGAGTTCGACGAGACCGCGGCCGTCGAGCCAATGCTCGCCGAGATCGTGGACGCCGCCGCCGAGTGCTGTCACCTCGATGCGATAGAAGCCGGCGGCGAGGCCGTGCGTGTGGAACGCGCCGTCCTTGCCACGCTCGACCACCGAGCCGCGGCGCGTCGCGAGTTGCCAGACGAACACCTCCGCATCGACGGCCTCGCCGCCGTCATGGCTCTGCACGACGAGCCGCAGCGAGCCGTCCACCGGTGCGGCGGTGCGCAGGTCGAACAGCACGTCGCTGCCGTCCGCCAGCACCGGCCCGAGTTCGGCGATCGGCAGCCGTTCGCCGCGCACGCCCCACAAGAGCAGGTGCCCAGGCCCCGGCGGCAGGTTGGCGAACGCGAACGCGCCGTCGGGACCGACCGTCGCGACGTCGCCGTCCTGGCCCGGCGCAGCGACGTACTCGACGCGCGCGCCGCTCAGCGCCTGACCGGCAGTGCCGACCGCGCGGCCGCGCAGCACGCGCCCCGTCTGCAGGTGCAGGTCGCCGTGGATCGGCAGGTCGTCGCCGACATCGAGCACCATCGTCGCCAGCCCCTCGGGACCGCCGCCTGCACGCACCCACACACGGCCATCGCCGGGCACCGGCCACGCAAAGCGGAAGCTGCCATCCGGCCGCGTGCGCGTGCCGCCGCCGAAGAAGTCCGGGCGGTGGATCTCGAGGCGCGCGCCCGGCACCGGGCGCCCGTCGGCGCCGAACACGCGGCCACTGATGTGCCGCTGCGGCCGACGCGCTTCGTTGGTTCCGGTCGCGACCGAATCCGTGAACTCGATCTCCATCTCCGGCCCGGCGGAGTTCACGTGGAGCCCGAGCATGAGCGGTTGGCCCCGTTCGCCGAACAGCGCGTCGGGATGCAGCCCGGCGCGCACGTCAGCGCACGCGCCGAACAGGTCGGCGCCCTTCCACGTGTCGTGGCAGGCCATGCAGTCGGTGCGCCCCTGGCTGCAGTCCGGCATCGACACCACCTGACGCCCGGACTCGTCGACATGCACGCTGGCCGGCAGCGGCGACTGTCCGGCGACGAAGTGCACGTGCGCGGGTTCGCCGGCCGCGACCTCGAGCCGCTGCAGCGACGTGCGCGAGCCGCCGTGTTCGAGCCCCACGGTCATGACGAGCCGGCGCGCGCGCGCGCGCCACGCCAGCACGACGCGACCGTCGTTGTCGGTCGCCACCGGCCACGTCGCGAGCGCACAGGCGCGCGGCGCGATCGCCACCTTGGCACCGCCGATCGCCAAGCCACTGTCGTCGACGACGCGGCAGTGCAGCTCGAACGCGAACGGCTGCGCCAACTCGGCGAGTCCTACAGACTCCTCCACGCCAACAGCCTCGCGCGCGGGCAGCAGCGTGGGGCCCGCGGCCGCGACGGCGGCGACGCTGCCCGTGACTGCGTCGGCGGCGATCGCGGGCGGCGGCGGCTCGGTGCGCGGCATCCACAGGGCCAACGCCGCCAGTGCCGACGCCGCAACCACGACGATCACCTTGCCGGAAGTGGACATCAGGCTCACCGAGAACGGCCACAGCCACTGGCCTCGCCCCGGCAGGCCGATCGCGGGGACGAGGGCTAGGCGCCAGTCACGCCCGTCGCGGCGTGCGAGCGTCGCCCGCAGATGTTCGAGCCCGCGCTGCAGTCGGCTCTTCACGGTCGCCAGCGGCACCGCCGTGCGCGCGGCGATCGCCGCCGGCGACAGGTCCTGGAAGTAGCGCTGTACGAGCGCGGTCTGGTACGGCTCCGGCAGCGAGAACACTGCCTCGCTGACGGCGCGCGCGAGGTCGCAGCGTGCGGGCTCTTCGTCGGCGGCCGGACCGCTCGCCGCCGGCCCGTTCGCCGCCTCGCGCCGGCGCCGCCGGAGGTCGCCGCGGCGGCGATTGGCGGCGAGTCGGCGCATGACCGTGCCCAGCCATGCGAACAGCCCGTCCGGGACCGCCGGCGGCGAACGCAGCGCGCGCACAGCCGTGTCCTGCACGAGGTCGTCGGCGTCGGAGCTGCCGACGAGGTCGCGGGCCAGCCGCCGCAGCGCCTGGCTGTGCGCGACCAGTTCGCGGGCGATACTCGGCGAAGGGGCCATGCGAGCCATGCACCGTAGCACCCCGCGGGGCGCGCGCAGGATGCAACGATGTGCAGGTCGCCCGCGGCTTGACCGTTTCTTGACCAGGCCGGGACGGCCCTGACTAGCGTGTCGCCATCGCCTCGCTCCGCCCCTTTCCTCGCGCGCGTCGCCCGCTGCCGTTGCTGCTCGCCGGCAGCGGCATCGTCGCCGTGCTGGCGTGGCTGCTGTGGCAATCGGGGCGCCTCGAAGAAGGGCTGCGCGAGGCCGAAGCCGCGCGGGCGCATGCCGTCGCGGAGCGCATCCTGCAGCGCGCCCCGGCGTCGCGCGTCGCCTTCGCGACGCTGCCAGCCGCAACCCGGGCCGTGGCTCTCGGCGACGGCACGCTGCAGATCGACGACGTCGGCTGGCTGCAGCAAGAGCCGTCCGCAGTGGATGCCGACGCCGTGGTCGCCGATCGACTCGAGCGGGCGACGCGCAGCGAATTCGTGGCGGGCGACGCAGCGGCCACGCGTACGGCCTACGACGAACTGCTCGCCGCTCCGTTGGCGGTCGCGACGCGTTGCCAGGTCGTGCTGGCGGCGGCATGGCACGCGTTGCGCGCCGGCGACCCGGATCGACTGCGCGTGCTGCGGACTGAACTCGACGAACGACTCGCTGCCCTCGCACCCGCCGACCTGAGGCGGCCCGATCTCGCGCGGGTCGTGGCGGGCACGCTGCGTCTCGTGGCGTCGGACTCCCCACCGCCGTGGGCCGCGCAGTTGGCGCCGTTCCTGCCGCCGGACCTGTTCGCGAGCCTGCCGGCATCGACGGCGTGGCGCGACCAACACCAGACCGTCGTGCAACGCCGCGAGCGGCTGGTCGCCCTGGCGACGGCGTGGCGAACCGACCGCCCTGGCACGGAAGCTGGCATGCGCCCACTGACCCCCGAGCGGCTGCTGTGGTGGCAGGCCCGCGATGGAGGTGGTCACGATCTCGCCGCCGTCACGTCCGCCGAGTTCGTCGCCGCGATCACCGCCGCCGGCCGCGAGTCGGCGCTGCCCGAGCTGCCCCTGCCGTGGTCGTTCGCGCTCGCCGACGCCGCCAACACGACGTTCGTCGGGCTGCCGGGCGTTGCCGGCATCGACATGCCGGTGCGCGGCTCGCCCTGGCTGCAGCCAGCGGCGGTCGGCGGACTCCTGCTCCTGCTGGTGATCGCGTTCGTCGGTGCGATCCGACTGCAGCTGCGGGCCGCGCGCGCCGAAGTCGCCGCCGTGCGCACGCAGTCGGAGTTCCTCACCACGGTCACGCACGAACTGAAGACGCCGCTCGCCGCGATCCGGCTGCTCGGCGAGATGCTCGTCGACGGTCGCGCGCGCGGCCGCGAAGCCGACTACTACCGCATGCTCGCCGGCGAGGCCGGTCGGCTGTCGATGCTGATCGAGAACGTGCTCGACCTCGGGCGGCTCGAACGCGGCGAACGTTCCTACGAACTGCGCAGCGTCGCCGTCGACGAGGTCGTCGACGAGACCGTGGCCATGCTGGCTCCGGTGTTCGAGCACGAGGGCGGCGGCATCCGGCGCGGCGCCGCTGCTGGCGCCATGGTGCGCGCCGATCGCAGCGCGCTGGTGCAGGCGCTGGTCGCGGTGCTCGACAACGCGCGCAAGTACGGCGGTGCCGGCGGGCCGATCGAGATCACCACACGCCGCGACGGCGACCGCGCCGCGATCGACGTCCGCGATCGTGGGCCCGGTGTGCCGGCGGCCGAACGCGAACGCATCTTCGATCGGTTCGTGCGCGGCGCGGCGCACGCGCACGGCGGCACGCCCGGCATCGGCATCGGGCTCTACCTCGCGCGGTCGATCGCACGCCGGCTCGGCGGCGACCTGGTCGCGACCGACCCGCTGGACGGCGGCCCGGGCGTGTGCTTCACGTTCTTCCTGCCCATGGAGACGACCACGTGAGCGGCCGCATCCTGCTGGTCGAAGACGATCGCACGCTGCGCATCGGCCTGCACGATGCGCTGACCGGCGAGAGCCACACCGTCATCACGGCGGCGGACGGCCACGAGGCGCGGGCGGTGCTGCGCGCGCAGCGGTTCGACCTGGTGGTGCTCGACGTGATGCTGCCGGGGCCGAGTGGTCTCGAGCTGCTGCGCGAACTGCGGGCGCGCGACGGCGACACGCCGGTGCTGTTGCTGACCGCGCGCGGCGAAGAGGGCGACAAGGTGCTCGGGCTCGAACTCGGCGCCGACGACTACGTGACCAAGCCGTTCTCGCTGCGCGAACTGCTGGCGCGGGTGAAGGCGATGCTGCGCCGCCGCGAACGCCCGGATGCGGCCCTGATCGAGCAGTTCACCTTGGGTGCGGTGCGCGTCGACCTCGCCGCGTTCACGGTGGTGAGCGGCGGCACGACCCACACCCTGTCGCCGAAGGAAGCGGCGATGCTGCGCCTGCTGCGGCAGCGCGCGGGGCGGGCGGTGCCGCGCGCCGAGTTCTTGCGCGAGGTCTGGGGCGGCTCGCCGTTCGTCGGCGATCGCACCATCGACACCCACATGCTCAACCTGCGGCAGAAGGTCGAGGCCGACTGCCGACGGCCGCAGTTCCTGCTGACGGTCCACGGCGTCGGCTACCGGCTGGTCGAACAGCCGGAGGCTTGACCGTTGCTTGACAGCGATTCCATCACGCGCGGACCGGGCGCGGCGTGGTCGTCCCTCTGATGAAGCCATGAGAACCCACGTTCTGGTGTCGATGTTCGCGGGATTGGCGGTTGCCGGGTCTGGCCTCGTGGCGCAGCAGAAGAAGCCGTCGGAGGAGATCGCGCCGATCGTCGCCGTGGAGGAACAGGAGCGGGATCTCGCCAAGGCCGAGCGGCTCTACCGCGAGGCCCTGGCCGGGACGACGTTGTCGGCGGACGCGCGCGAACTGGCGACGCTCCGGCTCGCCGAGTTGCTGATGCGGCTCGGGCGCCGCGACGAGGCGAAGCAGGTGATGGCGAAGATCGGCGGTGGCCAAGGCGCTTCCGTGACGCTCGACGACATCACGGCGCCGCCCCAGGACGTCGCGCGCGAAGCAGAGCTGCGCGCGAGAGCGCGGGAGCTGGTGAAGCGGATCCTGACGCGGACACTGGACCACACGCCGACGCAAGGCCCGCTGCCAGGCGTGACGCCCGAGGATGCGGAGCAGTTGTTGTGGATCGGCGTCGCCGCGGTCCCGGAAGTAGCAGCCGCCCTGGCTCGAACCCTCGCATCCGGGGAGCACGACCCGCAAAGGGCGAACGCGATCGCGGGCCTCGCAGCCTTCCTGTGGGCCGTCGGCGGGGAGCAGGCCGCGGCTCACCTGCGGGAACTCGTGCGAACGGCACCGCCCCATGGCCTCGAACCACTCTACCGGAATGCAGGCAGCGCAAAGTCCACGGCCATGCTCGAGCTCGCGGTGCAGTTCGCGCGGGACGAACGGGACGAGCAACTGGTGACGCAGTTGCTCCGCAGCAACGGTCTGTGGCATCGCGTCGACCCCGCCCTGCTCGTCAGCATGGCCGCGACTCGCTCCGGAGGAGTTCGTGCCACCGTGCTGCGACTGCTGGCGCAGAGTCCGACGCCGATGCCTCGCGAACCGCTGTCCCAGCTGCACGGCATCGCGCGCGAGTCGCTGCAGTCCACCGACCCGGAAGCCGCGCACGTGGCGCTCGCGTTCCTCGGTTCGCGCGTGTCGCAAGACTCGATCGAAGGCGTCGAGCTGCTGCTGAAGCACCTGGCGGGCATGCACGGGAATTCGCCGCCACCGTCGGTCTTCTTCGGCCAACAGGGACGCGAGAACGATCTGACCGCCATCCGACGACTGTGGCCGCAGTTGCTCGCGACCGCGCGCGCGCTGGATCCCGGCAGTTCGAACTTCGGCTGGCTGCTGGACCACATGTGGCGCTGCGCGCAGAAGCTCGATGCGTCGATCGTCCCGGACCTGTTGCCGCTGTTGCCGGCGCTCCCGCACCCACCACATTCGGGAAGCCCCGTGGCGATGCTCTACGGCAAGGTCACGGCCGCCAACGCGGAAGCGGTGTTCGCCACCTTCGATCGCCTGACCAGGTTCCCCGACCGGGCGACCCTGCTCGACGCGATGCTCGCGGTCGACGAGCTGCCCGAAGCGCTGTTCGCGCCTTTGGCGCAGCGGGCGGCTGCGTGGCAGGAGGAATGCCGACAGCAGGGGAGAGCAGGCTCCGAGGATGTGATCGTGACGCTGATGGCCAACACCGGCCATCCCGATGCAGGGTCGCACATCGTCGCGCACTGGCGCGCCGACCCGCAGCGTGGCAGCGCGATGGCGCGGCTCCTCGCGCGCGTCGCGAAGCGCTCGCCGAGCGAGCCGGTCCGTGCCGCGATGCGCGAGATGGTGATCGAGAAGGACGTCGGCGACTCGGAACGATCGGCGCTGATGCTGGCACTGCTGGCGATGCACGACGAGCAGGCCCTCGATCTCGTGGCGGGGCGATTCCCGTACTTCCCGCCGGTCCGGCATCCCTGGGCCACTGCCTCGGGCCCCTCGGTGTCGCCGCGCCAGTACGTGCTCTACGAGAATCCGGATCCGCCGCACGGGTTCGCCACCGAAGACGTGCTGCGCATGCTGCGCTTGATGCTGGCGAAACCATGGCATGCGGCGGCGTGGAACGTGCGCGAGTTCTCGGTCGATGCGATCCCCGACCACGTTCTCGGCGAACTGGTTCGCTTGCTCAGCCATCACGCCAACTCGGCCGAGCGGACCAGCACTCTCAAGCAGTGGATCGACGTGGTGCTGCGGCGCCGCGCCGGCAACCCCACTGGGGCGCTGCGCGACTGGACAGCCACCCAGCTCGCAGCAGCGCGAAACGTGCAGGTCGCCGTGCTGGATCGCCTCAATCCCGGAGACCTGCCGGATGTGCAAGATCGGGTCGTAGCGCTCCTCGACAGCGAGCACGCTTCCGTCGCAAGCGAGGCTCTGCGTGCCTTGGAGAATGCCCGCATCAACCTGGATCCCGCTCGCCATGGCTCCAACCGCCACGCCGTTGTTCGCGAGAGCCTTGCCGCCTCGATCGGCGACCGTCGCATCGCCGGGCACGGCGACCTGCTGCGGACGTTCCTGCGCGATCCGGATGCGGACGTACGCGAGGAAGCCGCGAAGGGCTGCGGCGCGCTGGTCGACAAGGAAGCGGTGCCGGGGTTGATCGATCTGCTGCGCGACGGCAACGAGAGCGTGCGCACCGCGGCCGCCGACGCACTGCAGCGCATCCGCTTCTTCCACGAACAGCAGGCGCACTGGGACCGCGTGCTGAAGGGCATGGACGCGTCCCCGGCATCCGCCGCCGAGAAGCTGCTGCTGCAGGGCAAACCCGGCGCGCCGAACGAGCAACGGCTGCTGGCGATCCGTTCGCTCGGCGCGCTCGGCATGCCCGAAGCGCTGCCGTTCCTGATCGAGTGGACGCAGGACGGCGACGCCGCGATCGCCGCCGCCGCCAAGGCGGCGATCACGGAGATCCACCTGCACCCGCGGCGATGAGACGACCGCTGGGGGCGATCCGCCGGCGGTCGATCCGAGCCCGTGCCAACTGGCTTCGATACGATCGCCGTGTTCGCGCCGAGGCCCCGCAGTGCGTCACCAACGGCAACCGTCGCTCGTCCCGCTGGCCTTCGCGCTGGCAGCGGCGTGCACTGCGCCCCCGCCGTCCATGCTCGAACCGTTCGCCGACGCCGCACGGTTCCTCCCGGTCGATCTCGAGAGCGTCGCCTTTTCCGCCGCACCCTACCAGCTGCCAGAGGAACCGACCGATGGACGCATTCGCTGGGCGCTGGCGGCCGCCCGGTTCGAGCCACCCGAGGATATCGGCGTCGGCCGCTTCCACGGGGTCGTCGTAGTCGAGTACCGGCCCGGCACGCAGCCGATCGATGTGGGTCGGCAGGACCGCAGGCCGGACGCCGTCGTCGCCGGAGCCCCGCTGTGGCGGGACCACATCTCGGACATGCGCACCGACGAGGCGATGTGGTTCGCATGGGTCGAGGACCGCTTCTTCGTCTACTCCTTCGACCGGCCCTTGCTGGAGACGGCCATGCAACGTCGCACGCGTCTGGCGGATCTGCTCGCACCATTCCCGGAGATGGAACTGGTGCCCGGCAGCGCCACGCATGCCGTCGCCGTGCAACCGCGACCCGCAGATCGCACGTACTGGGGGCGGCCCGTGCCCGATCAGCCGTTGGTCACCTGGGTGCAACGCACCCCGACGCAGCTCGCCGTCGCCCACCGCTTGCCGCTGCCGCCCAGTTGGCGCGCTTTCTGCGAACGTCAGGCGGTTGGTTCCGCGAGCGCGCGAACCATCGACGGCTGGCAAGTCACCGCCTACCCGTTGGCCGAGGACGAGCACTTCGACTTCCTGGCGTTTCTGCTCGCGGGCTTCGCGGTCTTCCTCTGAGGGCGTGCATGGGCTGCGTCCGATCGACATCGCGCGCAGCCTCGAAGTGCCGGTCGGCACCGTGCGCCCTCCCCCCCGACCGGCAGCAGCATCCAGCCAAGGCAGCGCGTAGCCTGCGCCGCCGTCGGAGGCTTCATGTCCGCGAAACGCTCGATCGTCTGCGCGTTGCTCGTCCTCCTCGCCGTCGCCGCATTCTGGCTGCTGCAGGGCTTCGGCCTGGGCGAGCCAGCACCCGTTCCTGATTCCACGGCACCGACCGGCGCGCCCGGCACCGGCACGCTCATCGCTGGATCCGATCGTCCTAGTCCCGAAGCGTCGCGCATCGCGGCGCCAACGAGTCCGGACGAGACGAAGACCACCGCCCAGAAGGCCACGCTGCGAGTCCTCGCACTCTGGCCCGATTCGCAGCCGGCTGCCGACGTCGGCGTCTTCCTTCGCCACCGCGGCTACGCGCAGTCGTTCGAGCCGTTCGCGCAGGGCTTGACCGACGCCAACGGTGTCGTGCTCTTCACCGAGGTCCCGCTCGGCAAGCTGCAGGTCAGGGCGGATCGCGGCGACAGCGCAACGGTCGAGATCGCACCGGGCGACAACGAGTATCGCTTCCAGTTGAAGGCTGGAGGGAACGTGCGCGGCAAGGTGGTCGATCCGACCGGCCGCGCGGTCGCCGGAGCGACGATCTGGCAGCAGACCGCAGGCCAGTCGTGGTGGAACGGCCGATCGATCGCCACCGCCGACGCCAACGGCACCTTCGAGCTGCCGCACGCGCCGACGAGCGCCTCGCTGGGCGCGATCGCCGCGGGCTTCGGTCCCTCGCCACTAATCGACCTCGGCTCCATCGACACGTCGAAGCCTTCGACCGAGATCACACTGCAGCTGACTCCGTCCGGCGGCAGCTTGATGGGCCGCGTGTGCGACAGCGCCGGTGCGCCGATCGCCGGAGCGATCGTCGTCGCCGGGGTCTTCCCGAAGCACCTCGAGCACCGCGGCGGCAAGCTCATCGCCCAATGGACCGGTCGTCACGCAAGGACCGATGCCGATGGCCGCTTCGCCATCGACGGGCTCGAGACCGGCAAGCAGCCGGTGTCCGCACGCGCTGCGGGTTTCGGGTTCTGGCGATCCGAGGTGACGATCGCGGCGGATGCGCCGACGACGATCGAGGTCGCACTGCAGGTCGCGGGCACGATCCATGGCCGCGTCACCGATGGCGACGGCAAGCCGAGCGCCGGAGCCACGATCCGCGCCTACGATCGCGCGCCGGAAACGGACTTCCTGGCCGGTGGCCAGATCGACTTCGACGTGGAGTTCGGACACCTCGGCACGCACAGCGATGCCGAGGGCAACTACCGCCTCGAAGGCATCACGCCGGGCACCGCGCACGTGTTCGCGCAGGAACAGCGCGACCGCACCTCCGGCACCGCCAAGACGCTGGTCTCGGCGCAGCAGGTTCTCGAGATCGCGCCCGGCAGCGACACGGAATGGAACCCCGTGCTCGACGAAGGCCGCACCATCAGCGGCATCGTGCTCTACCGCGACGGGTTCCCGTTCCCGGACCTGTTCGTGACGCTCACGGACGAGCGATCGGGCGCCTCGCAGACCTTCGACACGAATCGGGATGCCGGCTTCCGCTTCTGCTGCCTCGAGGCATCGACGTACTCGCTGCGTGTCCAGGTGTGGCTCCCGACCGGCGGCGCTGGCTTCATCAGCCGCGGCGGTCTGGTGCCCGACCAGGGCAAGGTCGAGATACGCGCCGACTTCGACAAACCGGCCAAGGTCGAGCCCGGCGTGGTCACGGGCCGCATCGACGACCGCGGCGGCCGCATCCGCAATCCACGCGCCGCCACGGTCACGCTGCACATCGGCAACGCCTCCTGGCGCGAGGGCGCGGAGATCAAGGACGGTGCGTTCCGCATCAAGGACATCGAGCCAGGACGCTGTCGCGTGTCGCTCGTCGAAGGCACCTCGGTGCTCGCGGTGTCGGACTGGTTCGAGGTGGTCGCTGCCGCCACGGTCGATGCGGGCGTGCTGGTCACCGAACCAGGCGGCGCTCTGCGCATCACCATCGATCGCGACGCGAACGCAGCGAACCTCGAGCCGAAGATCGTGCTTCGCCGCGACGGCGACCCGGGTACCGGCTCGTCGATCATCACCCTCCGCAACGCCACCGAGTACCTCGCCGAGAACCTGACCCCCGGGGAGTACGAAGTCTCGTGCTTCGGCTCCGGCCTCGAGTACCGCAAGACGAAAGCGACGGTGCAGGCTGGCGTCACGGGCACCGCGACCGTCGAAGTGCGCCGCTGCGCACTGGCCCGACTCGGCGTGTGGTGGCCGAGCGGGCACCAGGGCAGCAAGACGTGGCGCTATCGCGTGACCGGCAGTGACGGCACGCTGCTCGTCGAACGCAACGGCGAGTATGAGAACGACATCCGGCCCTACCCCGTGGTGATAGCGGCAAAGCCGGGAACCTGGCGCATCGAGTACTCCACCGACGACGGACTGCAGGGCGCAGCCGAGTTCACGATCGGTCCCGACTACAAGGACGTCGAGGGTCGCATCGACCTCGCGCAGCGGTGAAGTGCGGCAGGCGCGGGGAGCGCGCTTGCCCCAGAGGCTGATCGAGAACGCCCTTCGGCGAGAACGACCACCAGCGGACACGTCGGCTCGCCCACCGCAGCGACCCGTTCGAGGCACTCACGACGGACACGGTCGTCGGCGGCAGCTCGATGGACGAATCCCGGAAACGTGATCCGCAGCATGGCGATCGCACGCTGTTCTCGTCACCGTTCGCCCCATGACCGGCAACCAGCGACTTCGCCAGTTGTTCGACCGCGCCCTCGACGTACCCGCCGCCGAGCGCGCTCGGTTCCTCGCCGAGGCCTGCGCCGACGACTCGGCGCTGCAGCAGCGCGTGCTGGCGATGCTGGCGGCCGCCGACGACGAGCAGTTCCTCGCGGGCCCGACCGGCCTCGGCCCCACCATCGCGCCGCCGAGTGCGGCCGCCGGCGAAGGCCCGGGCACGCGCATCGGCCCCTACAAGCTGCTGCAGCAGATCGGCGAGGGCGGCTTCGGTGTGGTGTTCCTCGCCGAGCAGGAGCAACCGGTCGCGCGCAGGGTTGCCCTCAAGATCGTCAAGCTCGGCATGGACACGCGCCAGGTGATCGCGCGGTTCGAACAGGAACGTCAGGCCCTCGCCTTGATGGACCATCCGAACATCGCGCGCGTGCTCGATGCCGGTGCCACCGCCACGGGCCGCCCCTACTTCGTGATGGACCTGGTGAAGGGCGCACCGATCGTCGAGTACTGCGACAAGAACCGGCTGACGATCGACGAGCGCCTCGCCCTGTTCGTGCAGGTGTGCCATGCGGTGCAGCACGCGCACGGCAAGGGCATCATCCATCGCGACCTCAAGCCATCGAACGTGCTGGTCGCCACGCAGGACGGCCGCGCGGTGGCCAAGGTGATCGACTTCGGCATCGCCAAGGCGACCTCGCAGAAGCTGACCGACAAGACGCTGTTCACCGAACACCAGCAGGTCATCGGCACGCTGCAGTACATGAGCCCCGAACAGGCGGCGGGCTCGCTCGACATCGACACGCGCACCGACGTCTACTCGCTCGGCGTGCTGCTGTACGAACTGCTCACCGGCAGCACCCCGTTCGATCGCCGGACCCTGCAGGATGCGATGCTCGGCGAGGTCCAGCGGCTGATCCGCGAAGTCGACCCGCCGCGCCCGTCGACCCGCCTGAGTGAGTCGCACGAGTTGTTGGCGAACATCGCCGCGCACCGGCGAGTGGAGCCGAGACGCCTCGGCCTGCTGCTACGCGGCGACCTGGATTGGATCGTGATGATGGCGCTCGAGAAGGACCGCGCCCGTCGTTACGGCACCGCCGACAGCCTCGCCGCCGACATCGCCCGCCATCTCGCCGGCGACCCGGTGGTCGCGGCCCCGCCGAGCCGCGCCTACCGGCTGCGCAAGTTCGTGCGTCGGCACCGCGGCCCGGTCGTCGCGGGGAGCCTGCTCGCGGCATCGCTCGTGGCCGGGGTGGTCGCGTTCGCGTGGCAGGCGAGCATCGCCAGCGCAGAGGCTCGGCGCGCCGGCCTCGCCGAGACGGCCACGCAGAAGCGCGCCGCCGAACTGCAGCTGGTCGTCGATTTCCAGGGATCGATGCTCGAACAGGTCGACGTCACCCGCGCCGGCATGCAGCTGACCGACGAGGTGCTGGCGAAGTTCGACGCGGCGATGGCGAAGGCCGAACTGCCGCCGCCCGTACGCGAACGCATGGTGACGGAGTGGCGGGATGGCTGGCAGCGCCTCAATGCCACCGACCTCGCCCGCACGGTGATCGACCACACGATCCTGCGCCCCGCGACGGCGGCGGTCGAGCGCACGTTCGCCGAACAGCCGACGCTTGCGGCCTCGATGCGGCAGGTGTTGGCCAACCTCTATCGGGGGTTGGGCATGTACGACGACGCGCTGCCGCTGATGAGCACTGCGTTGGCGACCCTGCGCACCGAGTTGGGCAACGACCATCTCGGCACCCTGCTGGCGATCGAAGATCTGGCGCTCTTGCAGCACGACCGCGGCGACGCGGCGGCCGAACGCGCACTCGTCGACGAGGCGCTGGCGACGGCGCGGCGCACGCTTGGCGAGCTGGCGCCGTTCACGCTGCGCGCGATCAACAACACCGCGTTGGCCATGCGCAGCCAGGGCCAGTTCGCCGAGGCCGAGCCGTGGTATCGCGAGGCGCTGGCGAAGACGCAGCAGGTGTATGGCAGGACGCACGAGCGCACGCTGGCCGTGCAGAAGAACCTCGGCTACCTGCTCGGCGAACTCGGCAGGCTCGACGAGGCGGAGCCGATGCTGCAGGAGGCCTACGATGGGTACCGCGCGACGCTGGGCAGCGACCATCCCGACACGCTCGGCACCGGCAACAACCTGGCGATCGTGCTGCAGGATGTCGGCAAGCTCGCGGCGGCCGAGCCGTTGCTGCGCCAGCAACTCGAGGTGTACCGACGCCTTCACGGCGAAGAACACCCGGACACGCTGCGCTCGCTGAACAACCTCGGCCAGCTGCTGAAGGACCTCGGCCGCCCGGGCGACGCCGAGCCGCTGTTCCGCGAAGCGCTCGCGGTACGGCTGCGGCGTTACGGCCGCGAACACCTCAACACCCTGGTGCCGATGAACAACCTCGGCCTGCTGCTGCAGGAGCAGGGGCGCCTCGACGAAGCCGAGCCGTTCCTCCGCGAAGCGCTCGAACTGCGCCTGCGGCTGCGCGGCCCGGACCATCCGGAGACGCTGAGCTCGGGCAACAACCTCGCCAACCTGCTGCTGAGCCGGCGACAGTACGACGCCGCTGAGCCGTTGATGCGCGACGTGCTCGAACGACGCCGGCGCCTGCTCGGCGACGACCACCCGGCGACGCTCACCTCGATCAACAACCTCGGGATGATGCTGTACCTGTCCAACCGCCACGCCGAAGCGGAGCCGGTACTGCGCGAGGCCGTGACGCGCCTTGCGGCGAAGCTCGGCGACAGCCACCAGTACACCCTGCAGGGCATGAACAACCTCGGCTCGGTGTTGATGACGCTGCAGCGCTACGACGACGCCGAGAACATGCTGCGCCCGGCCCTCGAACGGCAGACGAGCACGCAGGGCGCCGAACATCCGGGTACGCTCGTCACACGGATCTCGCTGGCGCATCTGCGCAACCTGCAGGGTCGCCACGCGGACGCACTCGCCCTGCTCGAGCCGATCGACGGCGCGATGCGTCGCCTCGCTGCCGCCCGTTCGACCTCGAGCCTGCCGATCTTCCTGGTGCGCCGCGGTCGGGCGATGGCCGGGCTGGCCACCACCACCGCAGACTTCACGGCGGCCGAGGCGACGCTGGCCGAGGCCTGGAACCTGCTCACCGAGGCGAAGCAGACGCAGGGGCGCGAGGCGCGCGCCTGCGCCCAGGCTCACGTCGATCTGCACACGGCGTGGGCGAAGATCGACTCGTCCCCGGCGCGCGCAGCCGAGATCGCGCAGTGGCAGGCGCGACTCGACGCACTCGGCAAGTAGTCGCCACGTGCCGCGGTTGCGACGCGCTCGCGCCGCCGTTCGCTCGCACACGCCCGACACCGTGCGCATGAGCACCGAACGCACGAGCGCACACGACGGCGCGTCGCACATGCGCTGCGTGCGCGCTCGATTCGGCAGCGACAGCACTCGAGAACGCACCGACATCTCGGGGATCATCGCATCGCACCGCCACGCTGCGGTGTCCACCATGCGCGCCGCTCCGCGCGACGCGCAGCAGCCGCGGCCCTTGCACGAAGACGCGACCACGTCGTCGTGGCCGGTGTCATCGCGGTGCACGCGCGCGAGCCGTACGCACGCGTTCGGCGTCACCTCTTCGCACGACACGCTCCGTGGCGCGAGCACTCGCGGCGGTGGCATTGCGGTGCGCGTGGCTCCACCATGCGCAGCACCGCAAGGGCGAAACGCCGTTGGCACCGCGGCCTCGCCGACTGCTTGAAAACGTCTGCAGCACGTTCGCTTTCGCGAAGCAAGGAACCGTCGAACCAGCTACATTCGTCTACTGCTCGCGACGTCGTTGCGTCGCAGGCCCCGGCTGCAACGTGCAGCCGGACCATGGTTCCCTGTTCCACAACTTCTGGATAGCTAGCAATGCGTTTCCTCACCTACTCGTCGCTTCTTCTACTGAGCGCCCCGGTGCTCGCTCAGAACATCGTCACAGAGACTGAGACCAACGACACGTTTGGCACGGCCAATGCCGTCTCCCTCGGTGACGAGGTCCGCGGCGCCCTGACCGCTGGCGACTCGGACTGGTTCTCGATCACGTCGCCGGGTGGCCAGCACCGTTTCACGATCAACGGCACCACCGACACCAGGCTCGAGCTCATCGCTTCGGACGGCACCACGATCCTCGCCGGCAACGACGACTCGCGCTCCCTCCAGAGCGACATCACGATCAACCTCGCGGCGGGCAGCTACTTCCTCAGAGTGTTCGGCTTCTCGGCGACCACCGCGGGCGCCTACGCTCTCGACGTGTCGCGAGCGAACCCGCTGAAGGGGTTCACGTCGGTTGAAGTCGAGCCGAACGATCTGATCGGGGACGCTGGCGTCTACACGCTCGGCGCCGACGAGCAGGTCGACGGAAACCGTGGCGCTGCGGGCGACATCGACCTCTACCGCATCGTCTTGACGCAGGACACGGGACTCTGGTTCCAGGTCACCGAGGGCAACACCCCCTGGACCTCCCAGCACCGCATCCAGTTCTATGACGCCGCGGGCGCCCTGCTCTTGCCGACCGGAACGCTCGGCACGAACGCCATCGACAGCGGATCGTTCACCTTCCGCAACAGCCAGATCCGCGTCTGGCCGGCCGGCACCTACTACGTCGGCGTGGTCGCCCGCTCGGCGGCGCCGAGCTACAACCCGGTGCCGCTCGGCAACTACCGGCTGGAAGTCAAGCACCTGCCGCTGAACACCGCCGGCCTCGTCGCTGAGCCCGACGCAGTCGGCGCCAACACGAACGGCACGTTCGGCACGGCTACGGCCCTGACCTTCGGCCAGACGGGCACCGGCCACGTCACCAACAGCACGGGCACGGACCCGAACGACTTCTGGGGCCCGTTCGTCATCCCGGCGGGTGGCTACACGGTGCTGTTCCAGACCCGTCAGCTCGCCGGCGGCCCCAGCGGCACGCCGCTGCTGGACTCGACCATCCGGTTGGTCCAGCTCGACACGTGCACCAACCTGCTCGGCACGCCGACGTCGGTCACTACCGGCAACATCCTCTCGCCGACCAGCCACGCCCGCGGCGCGTTCTCGTTCTTCGCGCCGGGGACCTACTACCTCGAGGTCGTCAGCCCGGGCACCACTGCCGCCCAGACGGGTGACTACGCGCTCGAAGTCAGCGACCTCCTGCCCGCTCCGTACGCGGCCGCTGTCTACAGCATCTTCGCGGCCAACGGGTCCTGCGGCGTCGCGCCGTTCCCGACCATCACGCGTACCAACGCCAACGAGGTCCCGACGAAGGGCCAGGTGTTCTCGCGCCGCATCACCGGCCTCGATCCGGGGACGATCGGCGTCTTCCTCCACAGCTACGCCACGCTCTGCCCGCTGAACACCACTCCTGGGCCGTTCGCCCTCGGACCCAGCTGCTTCATCAACATGGACCTGGGTGCCGGCGCCGGTGTCATCTGGGGATTCGAGACGGCTGGTGTCTTCGAGTGGAACCTGTTCCTCCCGGCCACCCGCTCGCTGCGCGGCGCCATCCTGTTTGAGCAGGCGGTCGAGGTCAACATCAGCGTCCCCGAGGCCCAGTGGGGCAACTGGGCTCGCCTGATCGTCGGCGACCGCAGCTACTGATGCGTTCGCGGCCACCGCGGGAATCGACCCGCGGTGGCCTCGCTTGAACGCCGCGCCGGGTGTAGATGGCTCGAGCCGCGGTCCCGGACCATCTGGGACCACATCGGCCCTCCTCCCGGCCGCGAGCCCCTCGAAGCGCTCGAGCTGCGGGAAGCGACCTTGGCGAACGGCGAACTGCGTCTCGTCGTCGCCTACGCCAAGACGCGGCTCGAGTGCACGCTACCCGAGCCGAAGGCGACCCCGCCCGCATCGAAGGAACAGGCGCCGGCTTCCAAGGGCACGACGGGCGGCTAGGAGTAGCCCAGCGAACGGCGAGAGTGGGTTCGTCGATGCCTGAGGTGTGCGCCGTCTCAGCGAGCCGCCGCGCCAAGGGCGGCGGCTCACTGGCGGCGCGCTCCGTTCGCTACCAGAAGCGGATCTTGTAGCCGTCGGTCAGGCCGAAGCGGAAGCCGGCGCCGACGTCGCACGGCAGGGTCGACCCGGGGACCTCGACCTGCACACCCTGGGTGTAGCACTCGAAGCCGACGGCCGACGGCACCATCGGCACCTGCCAGGTGTAGGCGCTGCCGACGTGGACCACTTCGAGCGAAGCGTGCTGCACGCAACTGCACGCGGGCAGGAACGAGAAGGATGGATCGGCGACGCCCAGCACCGGGCCCAAGCCGTCGGCGATCACGCGTGCGGGCACGTTGGCGCGAGCGTCGAGAACGACGAACTCGAACATCGCCTCGGGCCAACGCATGCGAGCAGGGTGACCCAGCAACCTCCGCTCGCCGCAACCCGGGTCGGGTAACTCGCGGCACGTGCATTGCCATTCTCTCCGGTGGCAGCTACGTCTCATGCCTCGCTCCCCCTCTCCGCACTTGGCGGTGTCGAGCCGCTGACGCCACGGCCGACGAACCGCCGCCACGCCAACATTCCGGACCTCGACACGCTGGCGGCACACCTTTCGTCGAACGCATGACGACTCCGATCGACTGCCAGGGCGAGATCGCGATCCGGGCCTTCGAGCCCGGCGACGAAGCCGGGGTGCTGGCCTGCCACAACCGCGTGTTCGCGTCGGGCGCGCACGCGACGGCACCGCGCACGCCGCAGCTCTGGCGCTGGAAGTTTCTCGAGAACCCGGCGCAGCGCGTGCAGCAGATGCTGGCCGTGCATCGCGACCAAGGCGTGGTCGGCGTCTACGCCTCGCTGCCGGTCGCGATCACGCTGGGCGGTCGGCGAACGTTCGCGACGCAGGCGGTGGACCACTGCGTGCGGCCCGAGTGGCTGCGCCACGGCGGCGAGCCCGGCCTCTTCGCGCGCCTGGGCCAGGCCTTCCTCGAACGCTGGCTCGGCACGAACGACGACCAGGCCCCGCTGATCTACGGGCTGCCGGGTGTTGGCTGGCGCAGCGGCTCTCGCCACCTCGGCTGGCAGATCGCGCGCGACTGGGACGTGACGTTTCGCGAACTTGCCCCGGGCGCGGCAGTGCGGCCCTGTCCGGCCTCGTTGTGCGTGACGACGGTCGGGCGCTTCGGCGCCGACGTCGATCAGCTCTTCGCGCAGCTCGAGCCGGAACTCGGCGTGACCACCGTTCGCGACCATCGCTACCTCAACTGGCGTTATGCCGACCACTGGGAGCGCCGCTATGTGCTGTACGAGTGCCGCGAGCGCCACAGCGGCGCGCTACGTGCAATCGCGGTGTACGGCGTCGGCGACCTGCTGCGGCCGCACACGAGCTACGTGGTCGACTGGCTCGTCGGGCCGGACGACCACGAAGCCATGACGTGTTTGCTGGCGGCAGCGGAGTCGCGGGCCATGGAAGACGGCACGGGAATGGTGTGCAGCGTCTGGAACCACATGGACCCGCGGTTCCTGCGGATGCAGGAACACGGGTATCGCGTACGCGGCACCCCGTGGTTCGTGGCGATCCTGTCGGCGGTCTACGACACCATCTACTTCCGCGACCGCTGGTTCTTCACGCTCGGGGACTGCGACCTCGTGTGAAGGTCGCGCTACCGGCTGCCGCAGGAGCTGCTGGACTTCTGGTGATCGCTACGGAGCAAGCGCTTCGGCGATCGCCTTCACCTTGGCCGGCGTCATGCCCTTCACTTCGATCGTCGCGAAGGCCGTGGCTTCCCTGGTGCTGAAGCTCGCCGCCAACACCGCGTCGGCCAGCGCCTTCAATTCGGGGCTCGCCTCGAGCGGCCCGGGTTCCTGCTCGAGCATCGTCTTGGCCTGAGCCAGCAGTTCCTTGCCCTTCTTGACCCAGGCGTCCGCGGCATCCTCGTCGCGCGCCTCGATCAGCACGGTGATCACCGCCGGGTCACCGAACGCGATGCGCAGCTCCCCGCCTTCGGCCGGCGGCATCGCCAGGAACGCGAGTGCCGGCCACAGCTTGCTGTTGCCCGGCACCACGGCGCGCACCGCCAGGCCATCGTCGCGCAGCAACTGGTACTTCTCGACGAGCGACGGGCGCGGCTTGCCGGCACTGCCGTCGGTGCTCGCGAACACCCGATCCGCCGCGACCTGCAGCGTGCCGGCGAACAGCGGGTTGTTGTCGCGCGCGCCTGCCGGGGCCTTCACGTCCTGCCAGCCTTCGGCCTCGAACGCACCCGCCGCCTGCCAGGTGAGCGCCACCGGCATCTCCTGATCGGCCTTCGCCGAGACGACGACACACGAGTGGTCGAGGCGCGCGTTGCCGTAGCGATGCACGAGGCCGAACGGCAGTTCGCTGACGATGTCGCACATGCTCTGGGCGCCGTTGTTCGTGGCAGGGGAGATCAAGCCGCCGGCCATGGCGATGGCGTTCGCGGTCACCAGCGCGCCAAGACGCCGACCGAGTGGCGTGAGCCAACTCAGGTCCGGCAGGCGCGCATGGTCGATCATCACACAACCATCGAACGCCGCAGGCAGCTGCAGCGTCTCGGCGGACAGGCGGATGCGCGTCAGTGGATCCGCATTGCTGCGCAGGACTGCGAGGCCGCGCGCGGCGCGCTCGCGCAGCACCGCAGGCAGGGTCGGCTCAACGGCCAATGAGGTCAGCTCGGCGATCGCGCCCTTGACGCCGCGGCGCACCAGCACGTCGATCGCGAGCAGGCGGTCGAGCAGTTCGGCTCGCCCGCGCGCGCCATCGAACGGAGGCTTGGGCGTGGCGAGGAACTGCCGCAGACCGATGTCGGTTGCCTCGATGCCGAGCGCACCGAAGTGGAACTCCGCGTCGGTCATGCCGAGCAGATCGCCCGGGCCGTGGCAGAACATCGACAGGAAGCCGATCGCGCCGCCGTTGTCGAGCCCGCGCTCGAGGTCTTCACCGAGCAGCGGCGCGAATCGGAGCTCCTGGCCGGGGATGATGCCGCCGATGTCGGCGAAGTAGTGCATCTCGAGCGCCCCGTCGGCGCCGCGCCGCCACTTCGACATCTCGAACCAACCGCCGCTGCGGACGCGCTCGGCAACCGTAGATCCCGCTTCGAACTCCGGTTCCTGCGCGTTGGCGAAGGCCGACCCGACGCAGACGGTGACCACGGCGGTGGCGAGGCAGTGCTTCATGCACCGAACGTAGAACAGCGTGGAGCGACGCGCGAGCCCGTCCACCGGCTGCCGTTCGGTCTCGGGAGCGGGCCTGGCCGCGTCGTTGCGGACCGTGCTACTGGTCGTCACTGACGCGCATCCCATGGCGTGCCGAGCAAGCGCGCAGGCGCCGGTCAGCTCGAGCAGGCAATGTCCCGTACGAGATCACCCCCGATGCGGAGCAGTTTGCGACTCACCCTGCGAATAGACGCTCCACCAGCTTGACGAAGGCGCGATCCTGGCCCGCGTAGAAGTCCCAGCCCTCGCTCGCCGGCGCATCCAGGAACTCGCCTTTGATGCGCAGTGAGCCCAGGCGCTCGCCCTTGGCCCAGAACTCCACGCGATACTCGCGCGTGCCGTCGGCGAAGGTGATGAACAGGACGCCCTTGCGCGGCAATTCGGCCAGCTCCTGCAGCCACGCAGCGATCGCGGCGGGATCGGTGACGGCGGTACGCCGCACGTTCGCGGCCTCGAAGTCGGCGTGCGGCGCAAACGTCACCTCGATGCGATCTGCGCCAGGGAACGAGATGCGGGTCGAATCCGCCGGCAACACGGCGGCGTCGCCGGGCGCGGCAGGGGCCTCTGCCGGCGCGGGCGGCACATGTTGGCAGCAGCACAGCAGCGACAGCAAGGCGACGGACAAGACAGGCGGCTTCATGGGTTCTCCGGACGATTGGGGCGATGCCCGCGCGAACGGGCAAGGGTGCAAGGGGGCGAGCCGACGCCGTTCGACGTGGCGAGTTCCGGCCCGGCGGCACGCCGAAGAGAACGGGCACGAGCTGGCTCGACTTCCACGAGGGCGATGCGCTCGACGAGGCCCGACACGCCCAGTGGATGCCGCAGGCGACGCCGCTGCCGGGCCGATCGGTCCGCGGTCATCACTTGGTCCCGCGGACTGGCAGGAGTCGCACGATTCGCCAGTCGGTCGGGCGACCTGCCGCGCCGTCGCAGCGATCCGGACACGGCGATGGGACGCAGGAAGAAGATGCGGTCCCGGCCCACCCGGAACCCGCCAGCGCCATCCTGCCCCCGCCACCAGCCCCCCGTCCATCCCGGTTGGAAGAGCCTGTTTCGCGCCCGTCCCCACCGTTTCTCCTCCCTAGGGACACAACGCTCCCCGCCACGACCTCCCCGCGGTCACGGAACCACTGCTACGATCACTCGGCAAGCGGCGGCAAGGACGGCAACACCCACGAACGAACCAGGCTGATCGACGGCACGCACTCGCCGCCTCGGCAAGCGCGATCCCGACATTCACCGCCCAGACCCGCTGACTGCGGTTTCCAGACCGCCGGGCGCGCGCCATGAGTGCACTCCGACGTCGAGCATCCAACCCGAAGACCGCGTCGTGACACGTTCGATCTACCTCGTCAATCCGGCCGCGGACTTCCCGACCTACTACGGCGCCGAGGTCTACGCCGGCCGTGGTTACGAGCCGGCCGTGTTCCTGGCCGACCTCGTGGTGCCCACGCTCGCGGCGATGGTGCCGCGCGACATGCACGTCGAGATCTGTGACGAGCACCTCGAGCCGGTCGACTTCGACCTCGACGTCGACTTCGTCGGCATCACGGGCAAGATCAGTCAATGGGGCCGCACGAAGGCCATCGCGGCCGAGTTTCGTCGACGCGGCAAGACGGTCCTGATCGGCGGCCCACACGCGTCGCTCTGCCCCGAAGTCGTGCGACCGCACTGCGACGTGCTCGTGCGGAACGAGATCGAGGAGATCGCGCCCGAGCTCTTCGACGACTTGCGCCGGGGCGCGCCGAAGCCGGAATACGTCGGCGGCAAGCCGGACCTCGCGCTTTCCCCCATTCCGCGGTGGGACCTGTACGCCAAGTACAACCCGCGGGTCCTGACGGCCACCGTCCAGACCTCGCGCGGCTGTCCGTTCCTGTGTGAGTTCTGCGACGTGATCCAGTACGTCGGCCGCACGCAGCGGCACAAGCCGATCGAACGCATCGTCGCCGAGTTGGATGTCGTCTACGCGCACGGCTATCGCAGCGTGCTGCTCGCCGACGACAACACGACTGCCAACCGCAGGTGGGTCAAGGAGATGTTCGCAGCGGTTGCCGACTGGAACGACCGCCGGACCGACGGTCGCATGTCGCTCTCGACGCAACTGTCGATCGACGCCGCGCGCGACGACGAAGTGCTGCGCCTCGCCGCGTTGGCCGGGCTGACACACTGCTTCATCGGGATCGAAACGACGAACGCAGCGAGCCTGGTCGGCGCGCGCAAGGTGCAGAACCTCAAGCTGCGCAATCCGCACCAAGAGAACCCCACCATCGTCGACCAGGTTCGGCGCTTCCTGGCGAACGGCATCGGCGTGACGGCCGGGATGATCTGCGGCTTCGACGAAGACGAGACCAGCATCTTCGCGCAGCAGTTCGAGTTCGCCATGGCGTCGGCCGTGCCGATCCTGACGCTCTCGGCGTTGGCGGCCCCACACGCCACGCCGCTGCACGCGCGGCTCGAGCGCACCGGCCGCCTCGTCGACGCCTACGAAGTGCCCGGTCACCCGTGGAACTCGAACGTCGTGCCGCAGCGCATGACGCGCGAGGAACTCACGCAGGGCATTCGCGGGCTCGCCAACAGCCTCTACCACCCGGCGAACTTCGGCCAGCGCATCGTGGACTACGTCGCTGCCCTCGAGTACCCGCACGCACCGCCGCGCACGACGCAACGGAATTCGGCACTGCGTTCGGTCGACCGCGACACGTTGGCCCTGATCGCCGACATCCCCAAGCTCGACGAACCCTCGCGCGACATGTGGTCACGCGTCATGAAGGTGCTGCCGAAGAACCCGCAGGCGACGCTGCCGATCATGGAGGCCTTCGCGCGCTACCAACAGCTGCGCTACATGTACGAGCAAGGCTCCTTCTGGGATGCGCCCGGCCCCTTCGCCTCGGCGCGTCGGCTTGGGGACTGACCACGCTCTGCGCGCGAAGGTCAGCCCATGCGCACGAGCTGGCCAGCGAGGTCGGCAACAGCCCACGCGCGCGACTGGCCGTCCGAGCGATCGGCCGCGCGGGAGCGGGAAGAAGAAGCTGCGGTCACGGGCCCCGCGTAACCCACCCACGATACTCCGGATCGGGTGTTCACGATGGAGCTGTGGCCGGGCGTGGCCGCGACCTGATGCCGAGCCGCGACTCCTGGAATCACGGTCGGACCGTCAACGTGACGCCGTTGGACGTGCCGAGCCCGAGCGGGCTCGGCAGGCAGGCGGTGTAGATGGCCGCCATCTGCGAGTGGAGGACGATGCCAGCCAAGGTCGGCACCGGCGGAATCACCAGCGGCTGGATCGCGACACCACGGACGTCGGCGGTCGTCGACAGGATCATCAATCCGGCCGGGTTCACGTGCAGCAGGACGCCGATGCCGAACGGGTCGCTGCCGGCCACATCGGCGCCGGGGGCGAACAGCACGATCGTCGGCTCCAGCGCGGCAAGGCGGTCACCGATCAGCGCGAACCCGATGTTGCCGACGCGCGGCGCCGAGTTGCCGTGGCAGCGCACCGCGCCGTCACAGCCCGGGGTGCCGGTGCCGAAGCGCAAGAGGCCCGACGGTCCCCACACGCGCAGCGACACTCGATTGCTCGCGTAGACGCCGTCGGCGACGAACCGATGCACCGCGACCAGCAGGTGGCCCTCGACGGGTTCGCCGAGTGCCGGAGCGCGATCCTGGCCGAGGCCCGTGAACAGCAGCTGCGGCTGCGCGTCGACGACGGTGCCGTCGGTGCGCACTCGCACCGCGGCGACGTCGGGCGCGCGGTCGAAGAACACGTTGTTCTGCAGCGTCTCGAAGGCGACCAGGAAGTGCTCGCCGTCGTGGCTCACCGCCGGATACGACTGCCCACTGGCGGCCGCCGCGGTGAGGTTCACCGGCGCTCCCAGCATGTTGCCGTTCTGGTCCATGCGCTGGGCGAAGACGTCTTCGTTGACGTGGTTCGAGCCGCTGGCCCACACAATCAGCGCGGTGGTGCCGTCGCTGGCGACATCGACCGCACCCCACGCCGACGAGGTCGCGATTGCAACGCCGCCGGTTGCGCCGACGCCACCGTTCGGGTCGACCAGCGTGCGCGCGATCGTGCTGCTGGTCTGGTTGTGCGACCAGTGCTGCTCGTAGACGACGACGAAGCCAGCGCCGAGCGCGCTGACCCGCGGCCTCACCGCGAACGAACTGCCGAGCAGCAGGGGACCCGCATCGAGCATCAGGCCGTCGCTGCCGCGCACCCGACGGCCCCACGGGTACTGGAACTGCGGGTAGGTCGACGGCCGCACCGCGGTGACCAGGAACACTCCGTTGTTGGCGGCGACATCGGGTGCGCCGAACGCCGTGCTCACGCCCGGCAGCACCACGAACGGCGCCGCGTCGAGCAACGTGCCATCGGTGGCCATGCGACAACCGACCACCGTGTTGGCCTGGTTCCAGCAGATCAGCCAGCGAGTGCCATCGAAGGCCACAGCGGGGCGGCTGGTTGCCGTCGCCGTACCGACCACGATCGGCTGCGGGTCGATCGGCGCGCCAAATGCATCGTAGCGCTGCGCTCCGATCACGCTGTTCGCCGAGTTGCCGGTTCGGAACACGACGACATGGCCGCGATCGCCGCCGGCGATCGACGGCGTCTGCTGGTCGGGCGTGCCGAGTGCAACTGGTTGCACGGGCCCGAGACCGCCCGCCCCGGTCAACGTCGCGCCGTAGAGGTCGGCGGTGGTGTTGTTGCGCAGATCCTGCCACACGACCTGCGCGCCGCCGCCATTCCGGCCGGCGATGGCCGGCGTGTAGATCGACGCGGTTGCGTTCGGTTCGACGAGCTGGCCGCCCGGGTCGAGCACCGCGCCATTGCTCGCGACGCTCGCGACGCGCATCGACGGAAAGGCCAGCCAGCCGACGACCCACTGGCTGCCGTCCCACGCGGCGCGCGCGCCGGGCAGGTAGGCGGCCTGCGCGCCGACCGCGATCGGAGTCGTGTCGAGCGGCGTCAGCGCCGACGTGAACCGCACGCAGCTCACACCCTGGCTCCAGTAGGTGTCCTGGTCCCACGTCGTGATCAAGAACTGCGTGCCGTTGCTGGCGAGGTGAGGTTGCGCCTCGATGCGCGGCGTCGCGCGCAACGCCACCGGTGCCGCGTCGAGCGGCTGCAGGTTGGCGTCGAAGCGTCGGCCGACGACGTCGTCGTTCTGCGACCAGATCACGAGCCACGTGCTGTTGGCCCACGCGAGGCCCACGTTGAAGTAGAGGAAGTAGGTGGCCGGGATCAGCGTCGGCCCGGCCGGCGTCAGCAGCGCGCCGCTGCCCGCGATGCGCCAGCCGCGGATGCCGGAGTTGCCGGCGGCGGTGCCGGTGCTGGCGAGCAGCCATTCGGCGCCATCGCTGGCCAACACGAGCGTGTCGGCTTCGACCGGTAGCGCGATCGGGGTGGTGTCGACGATGCTGCCCTGCGGGGTGATTCGCACCGCACGCGGCTCGTTGCGATACCAACCGGCCGAGGACTCCTGGCTCAGCCAGGCGACGAGGAAGTGCGTGCCGTTCCAGGCCACCTGCGGCGCGGTCTGGTCGGCGCTGCCATGCGCGATCGCGATCGGCACCGGGTCGAGCGGCGCGCCGTTCGGGTCGAGGCGCGTTGCGAACACGTCGCGGTCCCCGCCGCGCAGATCGTCCCAGACGACCAGCGTGGTGCCACCGCCGGTCGCCATCACCGGCGCGCGTTGGTCGGCGGTGGCCGGACCGACGGTCTGGTCGCCGGGCAGCAGTTGGGCCGGCTCGACCTGAATGCCCTGCGCCGCAAGCGGCGCGAGAGCCAACGTGAGGGTCACTAGAGGGCGCGTGGACATGGATTGCCTCGAAGTCCGTGTACTTCCCCCATCGATCCAACCCCCGTGCCGGGGCGGCTATTTCGAAGGTGTGTGCGCGATCGGAACGCCACGCTGTGCGCGTTTGCGACAGCTACGTCGAGGGCATCGCGACTACGGCGTGTAGCCACCGCGACGAAGGCGCGTTGGCTCCGCGCTACGACGGTGCCGTACGAAGAGCGGAACAAGCGGAGGCTTGGCGTCACACGCACGCCGCAACGCGGATGTCCTGGGGACCATGCCCCCTGCAGAGACCCGGGACTCGTTCCTCGCCCTCCCATCTGGCGCTTCGTCGCCCCCGCGTTGCTGGCGATCACCACGGCAGTCGCCCAAGAGGAGCCGACGCACGCCTCCGTCAGCACCCAGTTCCAGCCGGGACAGCCGGCGACCGACGTGCGTGTGCCGATCCACACTGCGGAGCCAGACGGCGGCTCCAGCTACGGCATCTGGGCTGCCGGGTCGCGCTACAAGGCGTCGTTCCACGACGGCCCAACCTACGTGCCCCTGCTCGGCATGGACTACCCGCACAATCTGCCTCTCCGCTGGCAGACGCAGTCGGTGCGCGTCGGCTTCCAGGAACTGGCCACCGAGCCAAGCCGCCTCGCCTGGACCGAGTGGCGCGCCGAGTATGACCACGGCGGCGTCGTCGAAGCGTACGACATCCGCGTCGAAGGAATCGAGCAGACGTTCGTGATCCGCCAGCGGCCGATGGCTTCCGGCGACCTCGAGGTGCGCGGTGCGGTCGCGACGGAACTGCACGCGGCCGCGGCCAGCGCGGCGCATCAGGCGATCGTGTTCCACGACGCCGCGGGCCGCCCGATCGTCACCTATGGGGCCGCAACGGCCGTCGACGCGAAGGGCAAGACGCGGCCGATGACCACCAGCTACGCCGATGGGACGATCGTGCTGCGGCTCGATGGGGAGTGGCTTGCGAGCGCGACGTTCCCCGTCGTGGTCGACCCGCTGCTCGGACCGGGTGCGTCGATCTTCGGGTCGACACGCACTGAGGTCGACTCGTTCTGCGACAACGAAGTGAGTGGTGACCAAGTCTGGATCGCCTACTGCGTCGCTGCTTCGGCCAGCGACTCCGATCTGTATGTGCAGCGATGGTCCTCCTCGGGCGCACTGGGGAGCGTTCCGTTCGTCGACGTGACGGCCTCGTGGTCGACTCGCGGGCCGGCCGGCGAGTACGACGAGGGCAACCGGTACGGCATCATCGCCTTCGACCGGACCTTCGCTTCGGGCTCACGCGCCGTGCGTTGTCACAGCCATGACCGGTTCGACACCACCACCAGCACCAGCGTGATCTTCATCGCGGCGCCCGACAACGCCTGGCGGGTCGATGTCGGTGGCACCGGTTGGACGCTGTCCGGCGGCTTGCCGTTGCTGGTCTGGCAGCAGGAACCGAATGGAGGGGGCGCCTTCGCGGAATCCACGTCGTCCGACATCTTCGGCTGTTACTTGGACGCCGTGACCGGAACCGTGACGACACCGTTCCAGATCGCCGACATCGCCGGCACCGACCTCGAGCGGCCGCGAACGAACAAGCGAACCGACCTCTGGGGCTGGAAGGTTGCCTACCAGTCGTACTCGACGTTCGGCACGAACAACGCTTGGCGTGTCGCGGTGCGGGACGTCAGCCAGACGGGAGCCGTGTCGGCAGCGCACTTCGTCGACAGCGGCTCCCCGGATCACAAGCTGGCGCCGCAGATCGACGGCGTCGACGGGGAGTTGCTCGTCGCATTCACGACGTCGACCCTGGCCCAGCAGCCGGGCAAGCCGACCGGCAGCAACGGTCACCAGATTCGCACCGTGCGGCTGCGGTGGATCAATGGCGTGCCATCCGAACCGAACGGGACGGTGGTGCTGCAGAGCAATGCCGATGCCCGGCTGCAACTCACCGGCCTCGCTGTCGAAGGATACTCGCGCACGTGGGGACTGACGTTCCGCAGCACGGTGACGGAGAACCTGTACTTCCGTTCCACTGGCTACCGCGGACAGCAGCTGCAGGCGGAGACGGTGTTCGCTCCGGCGGGCAGTGACACCGCCATCGGTGGCGGCGTCAGCCGCCTGTTCAACCGGAGGTTCGCGATCGCGTACGCGAAGAACGGCAACTCCGGGCCCAACTACGTGACTTTCGACCAGTTCGAGTTCCCCGTTGCTGCACCCGTGATGACGACGGGTGCATCGTGCAGCTCCGCGAGCATCGATTGGTATGGGCCCCAGCGAATCGGCACCAGTGGCAGTTTCGTCGGGATGGTCTCGACCGGCCCAGCCGTGCTGGTTCTCGGCCTCGCGCCGACCCAGTTCGTGTTCCAGGGTGTCTCCTTCGTCCAGGACGGCTGCTCGCTGCTCGTCCCGATCGATGGACCCGACCACATCGCGATCGTGGAAATGAGCGGCTTCTCGTGGCTGCCGCTCACCACCGTGATTCCGCTGCCCGAGTACCTGTCGAACTTCACGCTCTACTGCCAGGCATTCCACCTCCCGACGACCATGACGCAGTGGGTGAGTACGCAGCGGCTCGAAGTGCCATTGGCCAGGTAGCGCACCCCGGCTCACGAAGTCGGACAGGCGGCGCCCCTGCTACGAGGCATTGACGTTGTGTCGCGAGGCGGAACTCGAGCAGCCTCTCATAGAGGCTTTCGATACAGCACGAACATCTCATGCCCGCGCCGCACCTGGCGACGGAAGACGTGGAACTGCAGCCAGTAGATTGGCATCCACAAGAAGGTGCTGGCGTTGAGCAACGCTGAGAGCAGGGGAACGTCCCAGGCGTTGACCGTGGAGCTGGCCTGGGTGCGAGAGTCCTTGCTGTCTTCGGGTTGTGCCGGGGCGCTCTTCACGCGGGTATAGAGACGGCGCATGAGCCAGAAGACCGGGTAGGTGAAATCCCAGGCTTCGACGAGCTCGAGGCCAGACTCCAAACCCTTGCGGCGCGCTTCTTCGAGGCTGTAGCGGCGATAGTGGCCGTAGAAATCGTCGTCCCAACGCCATTCGATCTGGTTGCTGGGAACGGCTATGCAGAGGTATCCACCGGGAGTGAGCAGGGTGCCGACCTTCTTGAAGGCGGTGACGTCATCTTCGATGTGCTCGATGACATCCCACATCATGATCGTGGAATACTGGCCGACTTCGGCGTCGAGCGCCTTCTGCTCCACATGGACATTCGGGTAGGCGGCGAGGCTGGCCCGCGCCCGCTCCACTGCCTGCGGGGAATAGTCTATCGCCTTTCCGCTCCAGCCCTTCGTGGCAAGGTGCCGACTGACGTCGCCAACGCCACATCCAATGTCGAGAAATGGGGATGACATCGGGTATGCCGCGAGCATCTTGTCGAGGCAGAAGAACATGTACTTCTTGAGAGGAAGGAAGTTCGCCATGTGGCTCTACTTCTTGAATACTCGAAGAGTGCGAGGTGTCGAGTGCATTGTCCTCCACAAGAGGTGGCCGGCGCATGGTAGATGGCCTGGACTGCGCCACGCAACCGTCTTCGAGTCGAACGGACGGGCACCGATCCGTTGTTCGTAGCACAGCACGCGGGTTGTAGATGTCGTCGCGCGCGTCGACGTCGCGCTGATCGAACGCGCCGGGGGTTCCGGCCTGTTCGTGCGCGCCGACGTCGCCAAGGAGGCCGACGTCAAGAATCTGGTCGAAGCGACGCTGCGCGCCTACGGCCGCCTCGACATCGCCTTCAACAACGCCGGCATCGAGAGTTCGGTCATCAAGCCGACGCACGAACAGGACGACGCCGACTTCGATCGCGTGTTCGCGATCAACGTAAAGGGCGTCTACCTGAGCATGAAGCACGAGATCCCGGCGATGCTGAAGGGCGGCGGCGGCTCGATCGTCAACACCAGCTCGATCGCGGGCCTGGTCGGCATGCCCGGTGCCGGCCCCTACTGCGCCAGCAAGCACGCGGTGATCGGCCTGGCCAAGAACGCCGCGCTCGAGTACGCGAAGCTCGGCATCCGCGTCAACGCGGTGGCGCCGGCCGCGATCGAGACGCCGATGTTCGACCGCTTCACCGAGCCGGTGCCGCGCGACTTCCTGGCGTCGCTGCACCCGATCGGCCGCGTCGGCAAGCCGGAGGAGATCGCCGACACCGTGCTGTGGCTGAGCTCGTCGCAGGCGTCGTTCGTCACTGGCCAGACGATCACCGTCGACGGCGGCTTCACCGCGCAATGAGATAGGCCCTACGGCCGTGTGGGCGATCGCGCCGTCAGCGAGCACGCACGAAGACCGCTGCTGTCAGAACTTGTCGGGGCGGAGCACTTCCACTTCGTGAAGGAAGGCGACCATCGCGTAGTTGTCGTACCAGCGCTCGCGAACATGAGCGAGCGCCGCCGGCAGCTTGAGCTCCGAACGCAGCAGCCCCGCGCCAAGGCCGAGCAGGAAGAACAGGACGACGACGTCGATCACGGGTCAGATCCGCAGGCCCACTCCGGCTGCACTCAGGCGCAGCACCAGGCTGCGGGCCAGGGACACATACCACCCACGGCCTCCCGGCCGGAAGTGGAAGTCGCCCCGCAGCCGCCCGAGCCCGGTGCGCCGCGACCATCCCTGCTGTCCGCGGAGCAGCGCAGCGACGATCAGGAAGGCCAGCAGCCATCGCATCGGGGCTGCGGCCGCTGCAGGTCGGCAACTCCACGACTTCGACCCGATCGAGCTTCGGGTTGGTGCCGCATCGTGCCGGCCTCGGTTCCGGGCCGGCGCGCTGTCTCAGCGCAGCTCGGCGTCGAGCTCGCTCAGGAACAGGTGCGCACGCTCGTCCTTGGCGAACTCGCCACGGATGAGCTCCGCCAGTCGCTCGCGTTCGACGACTGCAGCAGCGCGATCGCCCAACTGCAGGTGGGCAAGACTGCGCACGAAGGTCACGTCCTGCAGGAAGAAGCCCTCCTCGTGGTCGGGGCCGACCTTCGGGTCGATCCGTACCGGTGCCAAGGCGTCGAGAGCCGCTCGAGGCTGCTGCATGCGCACTGCGGCAAGCGCGTATGCGCATCGCAACCACAGCGTGGACGCATCCCCGAGGGCGGCGAATCCCTCGGCGATGGCTTCGAACTGCGGGCGCAGGGCATCGCGCGCCGCTGACGTCATGGGCGCCGTGAAGAGCCGACGCCCGGCTGCGCCGACGGTCCAAGAGCCAAGCGGCGGCAGCAGCGTCAACGCCAACTCCTGTTCGGCGGTCGACAACGTTGCGTTGGCACGCAAGGAGCGGGCGGCGCGAGGCGGCCAATGGCACTGCATCGCTTCGACGGTACGCGCCCGGGCCCGTTCGATGCTCACGCGCCGGCGGACCAACTCGGCGTCGCGCGGTGCCGAGTCGTCCCCGCGCAGGATCAGTGGGGCCCCTGACTTCGCGATCGCCGCCACCCACGTGGCGTCCGGCGCAACGACCAGGTTGCGCACGGGCATCGAGAACTTCACCTGATCGAGCACCGATGCGAAGGCCACTCGGTCCCAGAACGCGAGGTGTCCGTGTTGTGTGCCCACGAACAGGCGCCGGTCGTTGAGCACCCGCACGACCGTCGCGATTTCGGCGACTGCCCGCCGCCGTCGGATTTCGCCGGTCGCCGCGTCCCGTTCACAGAGGCTGCCCCGGCGACCGTCGGCACTCGCCTCGCTCGTGTAGATCGTGTCGCCAGCGAGAGCCATCGACTCGAACTTGCCATCGATCGTATCGACGACCACCGGGGCATCGGCGCCGTCGATTGCGAACCACTGCAGCTTGCCATCGTGCCCGCAGGTCCACAGCCGTGATCGTGCCGCATCGAACGCCAGGTCCGTGATCAAGTCCTGGTGGACGTCCAGTTGCCGTTGCACGCGTCGAGGCTCGTCCGCGACCAGCGTCACTCGCCCCACACGGGAGGCGACCGCCAGCAAGCCGTGCGTTGGCAGCATCAACAGTCGGCTGGCCATCCCACTGTCTGGCAGGTCCAACCACCCACGCGATGTGCCATCGCTGGCGGACCAGAACCCGAGTCGTTCGTGAAACGACGAGACGACAAGGTCGCTGCCCGGCATCACGGCGACACCGTTGACCCAGTGCTGGCTGTCTCCCCACCAGATGGGCGCACCCGTGGCGACGTCGGTTGCGCGTACGACCGCATCCTCGCCACCGGTCAGCAGGTGCCCGGTTTCGCCGATCGCCAAGGAACGACCGTATCCATACCCGAGCAGCTCGAGTTGCCCGTTGTGCACTCGGCAGTCCCACCGCCGCACCGTGCCGTCCTCGCCGCCGGTGACGAAGGACGCGGAATGCGGAACCGCCGCCGCCGCGGTCAGGGCCCCTTGGTGACCATGCATCGTGCGCACCGTGCGCGACTGCGCCACGTCGTACACATGGATGTCGCCGTCGGCGAACGGCAGCACGATGTGGCGCCCCTCGTCGACGAACAACGTCGTGAGCGGCGGGCGACCACGCAAGTCGATGGCTGCCGGCACGGCCTTCTGCTCGGTTCGATGCCACAGAGTCGGGATGCCGTCGGACTCGAGCAGCACGCTCTGCAATCCCACACTCGCGCCGAGCACCACCGTTGGTTGCATGGTCACCAGCGAGGCCGCGATGCTGCCGTCGACCAGGTTCCAGATCGCCGCGCCACGGCTGGTGCCGGACACGATCTCGTTGTCATCGATCCCGTAGTTGCGAACGGTGACGCCGTCCTGCAGCGACAGGCCGACCGGTGGTGACGCTGCAAGCGTCGTCGCGTCGAGCAACTGCAGTCGCGCGCCGCCGCCGTCGCTGACGACGTGGGTCACTGGGTTGGGCAGCCACAGTGCCTCGTGCGGTTGCGAGGCAGCGCGTTCGCGGCGGAGGTCGCCCGTTGCCACCTCGAATACGCGCAACGTCGCGGCGGCATCGACCACGAACAACTCCGCGGCCCCGACACCAAAGCCGATGGCAGTGATGCCCGGTCCGCCGGCTGCCACCACCTCGCGCACGGTGCCGCTGCCGTCGACCGCGGCGACACACACGCGGCCATCGTCGCTGCCCGCGGCCAACAACCCACCGTCGGGTACGACCGCCACCGCCGAAACCGGCCGGGTGCCGACCCGGATCGTCGCCAGGCTGTCGTCCTGCGACAGGTTCAGGTATCGCCACTCGAAGTCGCGCAGCTCCGGCGCGCAGGCCTCCAGCCGCAGGCGCGCCTCTTCGCCGTTGCCCACCAACATTGCATCGCTGGCCGCCGCGATGTTCGCCCCGTACTCGCGCTGCCGCGCCAGTTGCTCTGCGGCCAGTGCGCGGTCGCGCTGCCCGGCGATCGCCAGGGAGAACGCCGTCGGCACGATCAGCAACGCGAGCAGCGACAGCAGGGCCGCCGTCGCCAGCGCCGGCCGGCGGCGGCCCCAGCGCATGAGCCGCGCCGGCAGCGCATCCCGACGCGCCTGCACCGGGCGATCTTGCAGCACCGCCGCCAGATCCGCCGCGAAGTGGGACGCCGACTCGTAGCGGCGTTCGGCATCGACGTGCATCGCGCGGGCGACCACGACCTGGAGGTCGCTGGCGACGGCGGCGTTGTGCGCGCGCAGCGGCACGGCGTTGCCGGCCAGGATGTCGCTGCGCAAGCCCGATTCGTTCCGCGCCGCGAACGGTCCGGTCAGCGCCAACAGCTCGTAGAGACAGACGCCGAGGGCGTAGACGTCGGTACGCTCGCCGATGACGGCCGCCTCTGCGCGGAGTTGTTCGGGCGCCATGTACGGCAGCGACCCGAGCAGCGCTCCAGCGCTGGTCAGTGGAGACGTGCCCTCCGCGACGGCGAGCCCGAAGTCGATCAGGACCACGCGTCCTTCGGGACTCACCATCAGGTTGCCGAGCTTGAGATCGCGGTGCACGACGCCACGCGCGTGGGCGTGCGCCAGGGCTTCGGCCGCCGCCAGCGCGATGCGGACCGCGACGCGCACCCAGCTGCCGGCGAACAGCTCCGAGGACTCGCTCTCGACGGAGCCGCGGTGGGCACGCAAGGCCACCATGAGGTCGGCGCCCGTGAGCTCGTGCGGCGGCTTGCCGGTGGCGCGCAGGGCCGCCGTGAGCTGGTCGCAACTGGCGCCGGCCACGTACTCCATCGCGAAGTAGGGCAGGCCGTCGACGTCCCCGACCTGATGGATCTGCACGCAGCCGTGGTGACGGAGCCGGGCGACCGCTTCCACTTCACGCTGGAAGCGCTCGCGCGCGTTGTCGAACCACAACCGCTCGGGTCGGATCATCTTGATCGCGACTTCGCGGTGCAGCGTTTCGTGCTCGGCGAGCCACACGACGCCCATGCCGCCGCCGCCGAGCCGCCGCAGCAGGCGGTAGGGGCCGAAGTGTTCGGGCGCATCCTGGAGTGCTTGCGCCTTGTTCTCGATCGGCATGGCCACGCCGGCTTGTTCGAGACGCGAGAACCGGCGCCGCAGCTCGGGCTCGCATTCGGGATGCTCGCGGCAGAGCTGCTCGAGACCGGCGCGCCACTCGTCGTCGGGACGAGCGAACAGGTCGGCGAGCAGGGCGTCCGGCGTGTTCATGGCAGCATGGACCCGCATCCGGCGGCCAGCGAGGCGGGAGTCTGGATGGTACAGTGCCGGCCGCGCCCGGGTCTTGCGGGCGTGCGGCCGGATTTTCGGCGAAGCAACCCGCGGTGACCGAGACCAACGACAGCGCAGATCGAGCCTTGGCCGAATCGGCGTCGCGCGGCGACGCCGTGAGCATCGACCGGATGCTGGTGCTCTACCTGCCGCGGCTGCACGCGTTCCTGCGGGCGAAGATCGATGCCGAGCAGCGGCTCAACGAGTCGGTCGCCGACCTCGTGCAGTCGACCTGCCGTGAACTGCTGCAGGCCGGGCCGGACTTCACCTGGCAGGGGGAGGCGCGCTTCCGTAGCTGGCTGTTCACCGCCGCCGTCAACAAGGTGCGCATGCGCCTCCGCAGCCAGCGCACGAAGAAGCGCCAACACGATCGCGAGTCGGCAGAAATGGAGGGCATCGTCGACCCTCGTGCAGGGCTGGCTTCGCCGAGCCGCGTGGCGATCGGCAGCGAGGCGGGCGAGGCGCTCTATCGGGCGCTGGACCAACTCAAGCCCGAGCAGCACGAGGTCATCGCGCTGGCCCGCCTCGGGGAACTCCCGATCCCCGAGGTCGCCAGGATCTTGGGACGCACCGAGAATGCGGTGCGCACGCTGCTGTCGCGCTCGTTGGTTGCGCTGTCGGCGATCCTCGACCGAGAGTGATCCGCGCCGCTGCGTGCTGATGCGACGCCGCTCGGCGACGGCGCGAGGCGGCGATCGAGGATGGCGCGCAGATCCCGATCGGTTCTGTCCCTGAGCGGGAGCACGTGGCGGGAGCCATCGGCGCCCGACGCCGCGGTCCGCCGGCACGCCAGACCGCATCGCCGTTCGCTCGTGGAAGCCCGACGAAGTCGCAGCTACCCCCCACGAGTTCCTGATGCGCCTTCCGAATTCCTGCGCATGGCCGGCGCGGTTTCCGCACTACACCCGGCATGACCAACCTCCGCGATCACATCCCCTCGGCTTCCGGGCTGGCCCTTGCGTTGGCAGCGGCGATCGCCAGCGCCGACGTTGCGACCGCACAGTGGAACGTTGGCTTTCAGCGGGGTCGGGCTCCTGGCGTCGATTGGGTGCCCGGCGGCGGGTACTTCGATCGCCAAACCAACCGCATCGTGATCAGCAGCCAGAACGGCGTCGCGGAATGGCACGGGCGCGGGGGTGTCCTGTTTCCCGGGGATCAGGGTATCACCGGTCCCTACCCAGGCGGCCCAGGCACTTCCGGCAACCCGGCCATCTGCCCGATGCCCTACCCGCAACCCGACAGCGTGCCCACGGCGTTCGCGTGGAGCCCGGAAGTCGGCACGCTGATCCGCGACGGCAGCTGGTTCCCGGCGCAGCCAGCGGGTGTGCCGGTTCCGAGCAGCGTCGGGGTCATGCGCAAGGCGATGGTCTACGACGCCAACGCGAACGAGGCCGTTCTGGTGTTCGAGCAGACCAGTCCGCCGGCTGTGACGGCATGGACGATGGCGCCGTTCCAGACCTGGCAACCGATTCCACTGCCGGCGGCCGGCGACCACTTCGGCGGGTTCGTCTTCCATCCCGCGCGCGGCCCCTTGCTGCTGACGGACATGGGGGCCTTCACCTGGGCCAACTCCGTGTGGACCCCGACTACAGCCCCCGCGACGTTCGCTACCGGGCGAGCTCTCGCCTTCGACTCGGCCCGCCAGAAGGTGGTCGCTTTCGGCGGCAGAGTCAGCGGTGCAGTGATCGCGGAGACGCTGGAATGGGACGGTGTGCAGTGGACGACGGTCTCGACTCTCACGAGTCCCCCGGCCCGTGATGGCGCAACGTTGGTCTACGACGAAGCCCGTCAGCAGTGCGTGCTGTTCGGCGGTCGCGACAACACGTTCGTCACGAGGCAGGACATCTGGGTGTTCGACGGCTCGGACTGGAGTGTGCAGACCGAGTCGACCGTCACGCCGCCGGCACGCAGCCAGGCGATGCTCGTTGACGATGGTGTGAACGGCCCACTGATGTTCGGCGGTCGCTCCGCCGCCGGCACGGCTCTCGGGGACACCTGGCAGTTCGATGGCCAGCGCTGGGAGCAGTTGGCAGGGGCTTCACCGCCGCCTCGCTTTGGCGGAGTCATGGTCTCGCCGGCCCCGGGCGAAGTGTTCCTCTTCGGGGGCATCGCCACCAACGGCACGTTGCTGACGGACTACTGGACCTTCATTGCCGGAACGTGGACGCAGCGGCCCAACCCCACCTTGGGATGGAATGTGCTCTTCCGTCGCAACGCCGCAGCCGCGGCCGACAACAACGGGTTGGTGTGGCTTCGCGGGGGCATCGCCGGCGCCCAACCGGCGTCGGCCGAGCTCTATGCCTACCAGTACTCCAATGCCAACCCCCATTGGCTCGGCTCGTACCCGGCCCCGACGTTTCGGGAAGGACATGCCATGGCGTTCGATCCCGATCGCAATCGGCTGGTCGTCTACGGGGGGCGAGACGCTCAGGGCGTCCTGGTGCCTGGCACCGAGGAGTTCAACCTCAACACCTATCAGTGGACCTATGTCTACCACCCGTTCGCACCGGAGATGCGTGTGCAAGCAACGATGGTCTACGACCCGATCAAGCGACGCACGATCCTGGACGGCGGCATCGATCCGAACACGTCCAACCGGTTCGATGCCCGCTGGGAATGGGACGGGGACTCCTGGCAGCCATCGTTCGGGGTATTGCCGTCGCCGACGAGCAACGCAGCGGCCACGTTCCACGTCGCGACCGGCCGAACGCTGATGTTCGGCGGCACGACGAACACCGCTGCGGCGATCGACCGCACCCTCGACATCGAGCAGCACCTCGGCGAGGCAGTGCTGGGTACGTCCGGCTACTCCATGGTCGTCGAGCAGATGCCGGCCGTCGGCGCCAGCCCGCTGCCGTTGCAGGTTGCTTTCGATGTGCCCATCCAACCACCACCCCAAATCGCGGCGACGTTCTTCGACTTCGCGCTCGTGCCGCGGCCGTTTCCCGTCGGCCTGCCGCCAATGTTCTGCTCGCCAGTGCCCTACTACATCGGCCCGGCATCTGCGTTTGCGGCTGTGATCGCGTTCGGCGACCCACTCAGGGTCTACGTGCCGTTCCCGCCACTGCTGACTCCTGTGACCCTGGTGATCCAGGGAGCGATGTTGACGCCTGCGGGGTGCGCGGAAGTGACCGAGCCGCTGTTCCTGCACGTGAGGCCGTAGTCGGCTGCGGCACAGGCGAGCACGCGCGGCCTCGGGCCACCGACGCCTCTGCGTGCCGTTCGGGTCGAAAGCACGGCGGAGGGAGAGGGATTCGAACGCAGCTCGCGGCGCGCGAACCCCTGATGCACGAGCGCCGTCAGCTCGGCTGCTGAGGCGCACTCGGTGGCAACCGGGCCTCGAGCGCCACCAGGCGGCGATGCAGCGCGAGGTTCTCCATGCCGGCAAAGACGAAGCACATCGGCAGGAAGAACAAGAAGGCCGTGGAGATGCCGGACGCCGTCAACGAGTACACGAACTGCAGCACGGCAAGCACGAAGCAAAACGCCGCGGGAATCCACGTCCCCAGGGCGAACATCCGGTTGCGATCCATGCGCCGATTGTCGGGCAGTGGCTCGTCCGCGTCGATGCCTGCGTTCCGGCCTGCTGCCAGTACGGCGCCAACGAGTACCGCTGACGACCAGCGCAACCTGGGCGCGGAACGCCAACGCTCAGCAGCCACCGCAGAGTGCAACGCGGTCGCGAATGCGATGCGCGCCGATCGTGGCCGGCCCCGATCTCGCCGGAGTATCCTGCGCCGGTGCACAGCACGCGCTGGTCGCTCCTGGTGTTGATGGCATTCGGCGCCTGCCGCGCAGTGCGGCCGGAGGACGTGCCCGCGGTGGTGCTCGCGGCGACGAGCCCACCAACGGCTTTTCCGGGCGCAACGTCGCTGCTGCCGGGCTTCGACCTCGGCGGGGAACGGGGCCTGCGGCACGGTGACCGGCTGCTCTACGGCGTGACCTTGCACGACGGCGAACGCGTGACCCGGCGCCTGTTGCAGCTCGAGGTGGACCGCGACGACCCCAGGCTGGACACGCACCTGATCCTCGTGCGGCAGAAGGAACCGGAACGACGCCTGGCGTCGCGCCCGACGCGGAAGATGGGCCTGCGGCTGCTGCTGACCGATGCCGCCGGCACCGAACTGCAGCGCTCGCGCATCGACACCTTCGACGCGATCCTCGAGTCGAGCTTCACCGCCGGTGTGCTCGCACAGCAGCGCAACGATCCGTTGCCGGTGGCGGTCGCGACGCTGCAGCTGCTCGAGATCTGCAACCTGCTCAGTTCGGATCCGATCCTGAAGCGGCTGCTCGGCGAGGTCGCCAGCGTGCCACTCGACATCCGCTTGCTGTGGCGGCGCAGTCTCGTGCTCGAGCCCGGTTTCGCGCAGGCGACGCCGTGGGCGGCGGCGACCGCGCCGGCTGGCGACGCCGGTCCCCGGCCGGTGTTCAACCTGCCCTTCGATCTGTACTTGAACGACTCCCTGCTGGTGCGCTGCTCCGCGGCGATCGCGGTCCCGCACGGGCCGACGGCAGCCGCCGCCGGCATCGTGCGACTGTCGGCACAGCAGGCGGAGCAACCGGGGCCGCGCATCGAACTCGAACTGCTCGGCGCGGCGCGTGGGCCACATTCGGACTTCGCAGCCCACGGAGCAGCTGCGTTCCTAGGCTACGACGACGAGGGAACCGCCCTGGCGTTCTCGCCGGACGGGCGCTTCGTCGCGATGCCGGGCGCCCGCGGTGTGGTCGAACTGCGCGATCTGCAGCGCGAGGATCCGTCGCTGGCGACCGACCTGCAGGGCGCGATCGATCGCACCGCAGCGCTGCACTTCCTCGACGCGACGACATTGCTGGTCGCCCGCGGCAAAGCGATCGAAGTGTTCCTGTGCGGCGACGCCGTGCCAGGGGCCTCCATCGCACCGGCGGTGGTCCACGCGATCGATGGTGAGCCCGGCCTGCCGGTGGCGCTCGAACCGGCTGGGGATCGATCGGTCTTCGTGGGCTTCCTCGGCGCCGCGGTCGAACGTTGGACGTTTCCCGTCGGCAACGTGCCGCCGCAGCGGGAGACGGTCTGTGGGGCGACTTCGGAGCGTGGGCGCGACGCGGCAGGCAACCAGTTCTCGGCCGTCACCACGCCACCCGCCGGTTGGTTGCTCGGCGGCCGCGGCCCCGAGCGCTGCCTGGTGCGCTGGACGCCCCTCCTGGCCGAAAGCGAGAACCAGAACCAAACGGAGACCCTCTGGACGCGTACGCCAACCGGCACCTGGCAAGCGACGCCGCACGCTCTGGTCGCCGAGCCGCAGGCGCGGCGGCAACGCTGGGATGGTGACGGCGAGTTGCTGCCTTGGGATCAGGTCGCGGTGGGTCTGATGTTGTCGCAGCGCCGCGACCGGACGGCGCACGGTGCGGTGGCCGGAGCCATCACCGTTACGCGCGGCACCGCGCGGACCCTGGGCCAGGCGCACGAGCGACCCGCGCGCTACTGCCACGGTTTCTCGCCGGACGGCCGGTTCTTCGCGTGCGTCGGTCCAGGGCATCGGCTGCTGGTGCGCGTACCGTAGTTCTGAGCCGGCCCAGCCCTTCGCATCAGTAAGAGTGCTGCCACGTGCGGCGCATGCGAAGATGCGCGGTCCATGATTCACTCTCTCGAAGGTGACCTTCTCCTCAGCAAGGCCGAGTTGCTCGCCCACGGCGTTGCCCCCAACGACGATTGGAAGTCCGGACTCGCCCTCGCCCTGCGGGAGCGGTTCCCGGGCATGCACAAGGACTTCCGGAACTTCTGCCACCAGAACAACCCGAAGCCGGGCTCGTTGTGGCTGTGGCAGGGCGTCGACGGCAAGGGCCAGAAGGTGCGCATCGCCAACCTGATGACGCAGGATCCGCCCGCCCGCGTCGGCGGTCACCCCGGCCGCGCCAAGACCGAGCACGTCAACCACGCGCTGCACGAACTGAAGAAGCTGATCGAGGCCGAGAAGATCGGCAGTGTCGCATTGCCGCGGCTCGCGACCGGCGTCGGTGGCCTCGATTGGGCCCACGTCGAGCCGCTGATCCGAGCGCAGCTCGGCAACCTGAAGGCCAACGTGTTTCTGTACGCGAAGTACACCGCCGGCATCGCGGCGAAGGAACCGCTGGCGGGCGGCGCGCGCTGAGCCGGCGCGCCCGAACCGGGCACTACCAGTGACAGCCGCATCGTCCCCAAGCGGCCGCGCTGGCTGCGCGCCAGGCAGTGCCGTGACGTTCGCTCAACGGCTCGCGCAGCGGTCCGTGTCGCAGCTCGCCGCGCGCCGGCCGAACAGGCGACCGAGCGGCACGCGGTAGCGCGCGAACACGACATACAGGCCATCGTACAGGTAGCGCAGCAGCGGCCAGCCGGTCGGCGCGATCAGCCAGCCGAGCCCGACCGCCCGCCACGCGCCGCGCATCGCCGCCATGCCCTCGACGACGGTGCCGTCGGCCTGGATGCCGTGCAGGCGCGCGACCACGCGTTCAGCCGACAACCCGAGCGGAGCCGGGTCGAAGCCGGGGGCGGCGATGTCGATCGTCGACAACCGACCGTCGCGATCACGCCGTTTCAGCCAGTGGACTTCGCGCCGGCAGATCGGGCACAGCGAGTCGTAGAGCAACGTGAACGTGCCGGCCATCGTGGCCATGTTCGCACGGCGTCCGTCACGGATGCACCACGAGGCCGGCGGCCGCGTCGCCGGCGCACTCAAGGCACGAAGAAGTCGTGCGCCGGTGACGTGCCGAGGAAGCCACTGAGCGTCAGTTCCGAGACCACCAGTCCCTGTGCTCGCACCATGAGGTCGCTCACGGCTGCCGGGACCGGGATGTCGAGCGTGGCGCCGGCTGCTGGAAGGGCGGCCACCGCGACAAGGATGTCGGCGCGGTCGAGTTGGACTCCCGGCAGCAGCTCCGTCGGCCACGGGCCGGATGGCGGGAAGACCTGCAGTGCAAACGCGGCCAGCCCGCCGACGAAGGTGCCTCCGGAGCTGCCGATTTCGAGTCGCAAGGTCTGTCCGCCGGCGATCGTCTTGGCGCAGTTGGCGTCGAGTGGCTCGCCGGCCCGACCGCTGCGCAGATACAAGTCGTCGCCGGTGCCGGGCAGGCGGCACCAACTCGCCGTCGCCATCCGCTCGGGGGCCGACATGCCTGTCTGGCGCCAGCCGTTGAACAGGTTCTGCCCCGTCATCGCGAGGAACGGATCCTGCTGGGTGTTCGCCAGCAGCAGGAACTGGATGTACTCCCAGCTGCTCGCCTGGTAGAGCAGTTCGAACTCGGCACGGACCGCGCCGGGCGGCGGTGCAAGGGCCACGGTGTCCCAATGCGCGTAGGTCCCACCGGGACCGGGCGCGCCATACTGGCCGATCGGCGTCGGCACGGCATTGCGCGGCCGCGCGTCGTCGTAGCGCATGCCGTAGGGCGGGATCCGGTTGTCCTGCACCACCGTGTTGTTGAGCACGAAGTGGAAGGTCGACACGGTGGTGCCCGGCGGTGCCGCGGCCAGCGCGCCGAGAGTTCCCTGGACTGTGCCAGTGGTACGGTCGTAGCCGAGCGGCAAGGAGCCCGGAACCCCCAAACCCAACAGCTGGCTGGCCCACTGCTGGGTGATGCCGAGCTTGGCTTCGTAGAGGCGCAGGTTGGGATCACCCGGATCGAGCAGGGTCTCGACCACATGCGGTGTGCCCTGCACGTTCACCGCCAGCGGACCATAGGCACCGTCGACACGGACCAAGCCCCCAAAGCGATCGAGCCACGTTGTGCGAAGCCACATCCGCCTGCCTTCGGGATAGCCGGTGAACAGCTTGTGGCCGGTCAGGTTGACGACCCGCAGGTTGTCGCCGTCGATATCCAGAGCCGCAGCCAGCTTGAGCATCGCTCGGGCCCGCAGCTTGCCGGCATCGAGCGCCTGCCGCTCCAGCGTGGACAGTCCGCCGCCGAGTCGGAGCAAGCCGTTCTGGTCGAACCACTGGATCAGGTCCGGAACCCAGGTGTTGCCACCCGTCAGGTCGTGTGTGCCCAGGTCGGTCCGCACCGGCGCTTGGGCCTGTTTGGCACCCTTGCCGACGACCGGCAGCATGTGGCAGGTCTGGCAGGAGAACAGTCGCGGCGCACCGTCGGCGTGATCGCCTTGCGTGCCGGCCAGCAGTGCCTGGCCTCGTGCCTTGGCGAGGATGCCGCGCTTCAGCTCGTCGGGCAGCGTGTCGTAGTCGCGGACGCGCAGATTCGCGAAGGCGCTGGACTGGTGCTCACTGAACGTACGTTCGACAACGCCATAGCTGTACGGCTGGTTGAGGAACGCCGCCTTGGTGGTCACCGGCGAGCCGGGGACGCCGCTGAACGAGCCTGCCGGGAGTGGGTCAAGCGAGCCGTGATTGTGGGCAAGGTCGCCGACCACCGGGTTCGAAACATCATGGCAGGTGCCGCACAGAGCTGAGTCGCGATGGAAGTGAGACTGCGCATAGGCATGCGGCGCAGCGTTGGCCTGTGCATAGGGTCCGAGGCGCGTGTTGCCGCCCAGCAGCACCATCATGCCGCTGCCGTAGAACCCGGTCGGCGGTGTGCCGCCGTCATGAGCGAGGTACGGAGCCACCTGCTGCCCGATGTGCTCGCTGCGGTCGGGGTTCGTCAGCTGATGGCAGATACCGCATTCGACGCCATTCGCATCTGCTGCGGTCAGTTGCGAGCCGTTGCTGGCGGCGTCGACTCTTCCCTCCAGCCACCCCCGCGGCGTATGGCAACGCAGGCAGAAGTTGCCGCTCCCGGGGAAGTCCTGCTCGGCAATCGCCATGGTCGCCCAGAACACCGGATCGCGTCCGGCATGCGCCATCATGCTGCCGCGCCACGGCCGATCGGGTTCGCTGATCGGGTCGAAGCCGCTGTGGCAGTTGTCGCACTGCGAGGGTAGCGGCAGGGTGCTGACGCCGAGAGGTTGCGTGCCCGGTAACTGCACGTCGGTGGCGACGACCAGCGCTGGCGCCAACACGGTGGTCAGGGGGACAGCGATGGCGACTGCCACCGCGACGACGACCGGCATGGAGATCTGGCCCATGGTGCTCCTCTGCGGGAGTGGGAAGAGGGAGCTGGGGTCCCGGACGACCCGGAACCCACCTCGTCATCGTCCCTCCTGCGCCCCCCCCCGTCCAGCCGGTCGGGCCAGCCCGTTGGGGGCCCATCCCCACCACGTTCGCGCCCAGCGGACAGGTCTGCTCGAACCACCTGCAGCCAAGCCCGCGCCTGCATCCGCTTCGGCTACTCGCAGCCGAGTTGCAAACGAAGCCCGTACAGCGGTCCCGCTGCACGGCCTGCCTGCACACGTTCGGGAGTAGGCAAGAGGAGCTTGCGGTCACGGACCAACCGAGAACCCACCCCACGATCCTCCCGCCCAAGCACGCCCCGCGTCTGGCCAGGGCGCAGAGACATGCGGCGACCGGGCGGCGCATGCGCGGGTTGTGGCTCCGGCCACGCTGACTCAGCTCGGTTTCTTTGCCGGACGACCCGCGAGCAAGCAGCCGACCAAGGTGCCGACGATGATCGTCAACGGCACCCAGAAGCCGAGTTGGGCAACGGCTGCGCTCTGCATCGTCTCGGCCATTTCGCGCTCGATGCCGGCGGGCCCGAACTTCGTGTAGTGGCTGTCCCAGCCCTGGCTCTTCGCCAGCCACGTCAACGCGAGCACCGTCAGGCGGGCGGGCACGGCATAGGCGAGCAGGGTCCATGCCAATCGTGGCCAGACCGCGAACTGCACGAGCGCCATCGCCAACGCGATTGCGGTAACGGACAGCACGGCGTTCCGCAGCGGCTCCATCGCGGCCTCGCTGGTGTCCGCGCGATCGATGCCACTGAACTGCCACACGGCGACGCCAAGGACCGCCAGGAGCGACAGCAAGGGCCACCAGAAGGCCCGCCGCGGCGTGGAACCCGAGCGCCGCAGCCGGTAGGCGAACCAGGCGCCGAACAGGAAGCCAAGCCAGGTGATGCCGAACCAGGCGAACCCGCCACCCGACGCGGTGGTGATCCAGCCCTGCTTCTGGCCAACCACGCGCCCGACGTTGACGAGCAGCGTCAGGATCGAAGGCCAGAGAATCAGCTGGAGCGTGGTCTTCTTCGCGTCGCTCATGGCAGAAGTGAACGCTCCCGGTGGAGCGACGGCAAACTCGTTCTTGGCAGGTAGCGGTGGGCAGTCAGGCCAGGGCAGGAATCAGATCGTCTTCGTCGGCGGGTGGTGAGCGCCGAGCGAGGCGATGTTCTTCTTCGCCCGCGCGATCCTCAGGAAACGGCCGCTGGCCCGGCACCGTGCGCGATCCCTGCATGCGTCGTCACTCGCTGCTCAGTGTCAACGCGTTGCCCCACGGATCGACGATCGCGAGTTCGCGGGCCGTGCCCTGCGTGCGCGTCGCGGCACCGAGGTGGATGACATCGGGGTGGTGCACCAGCAGGCGCGGCGCAGTCGGTTCGCCGCGCACGAAGCGTAGTTCGAGAATGCAAAGCACTTCCCACGTGCTCCGCGCTCCGGCGCGCGACTCCTCATCGGGTGACAGCGACGCCGGGCCAGGGCACCATGGCGCCATGAGGATCCCGAAGCTCGGCGCGATGTGGCTGCTTCCCTTCATGTGCTCGTGCACGAGCTACATGCAGACCGTGCCGCCGATGGGACCACCCGGACCCGAGGAGGCGAAGGTCGTGTTCTGTCGACCATCCCGCTTCATCGCCGGCGGCCTCGAGTACCCGATCTGGGACGGCGACAAGCTGGTGGGCTTCGCCGAACACGGCAGCACGATCGAGTATCGATGCGCGCCAGGGGAGCACTTCTTCGTCGCCAAGGCGCAGAGCTACAAGGGTTTCGCCGCCGTGCTGACGGCCGGCAACACCTACTACGTCTGGGTCACACCGCGGGTCGGCGCCTGGACCAGCGCCGTGGGCTTCACGCCGGTGCGCAAGGAGGACGTCGACGTGCTCGCGGAACTGCAGGCCAGCCTCGCCAAGACCGAGTATCGCGCGCCGCGGAGCGAGGAGTGCGGACCGTACGAGCAGAAGCACCGCGACTCCGTTCGCGAGACGGTCGCGAAGTTCCGCGCCGGGGAATACACGCCGGAGCCGTCGCTGAGCGCCACCGACGGTCATCGCGAGGCCCAAGCACCGCGCCCGTAGCGCCGCGAACTTGGCCCGCGCCCGACCCGCGCAACCAACGCGCACGGTCCTCCCGCAGCAGCACGTCCCGCGTCCCGTCGTCGGATCTCAGCGACGCGGTTCCCACGCGTGGCACGAACGGCACGTCGGCGCCACCGAAACCGTTGGCAGATTGCCTGGCCGGCCGTCCGCCCCGGGCACCACGTGCGCCTCGTGCAGCGTGCGATGGGCGACGATCCGCAGCGGGGTGCCACTGCGCCGATCGGGTGCGTTCAGTTCGTGGCAGTAGCGACAATCACCGCCCTTGGCGTGGAACTGCAGTGCGCCGGCGAGCAACACGTCGCGCTGCTGACGCTCTGCCGCGCGCCCGAACTGCGGCGCTTCCCGCGGCAGGTGGCAGTTGGAGCAGGCAGGGCTCTGCGGCGTCGCGTCGTAGCCGCCGGTGATCCGGGCCTTCTCCGGGTCACGATGACCGTGGCACTGACTGCACGCGAGGCCGAGACCGCCTTGCAGCAGAGCGTCGCGGCCGGAGGTGATCTTCCCGTCGCGCACGTGGCAGACGACGCACTCGTGCTGCTCGTGCCGCTTGTGGTCGAACTTCGGCACCGGGAGGGCCCGGCGCACCTCCTCGATGCCGATCGCTTCGCATCGATGGCACTCCGACGTGCACGTGCGCCGCTCGCGCAGGGAATCGCTGCGGAACGGGGCAAGCAGCTCGGGCGACGATGTCTCGACGACGTGCACGTGGCAGGCGGTGCACTCCGACTTGGTGACGCCGGCAAGTCCCTTCGGCAGATGGGACGCATGGTCGAACGCGCGCGGCTCGGTGCGCTGCTGCAGCGCGGCCGGCGTGCTGCGATGGCACTCGCGGCACTCGCGCCCGGCCATGTTCGGGTGCGTGCCGCCCGCGCCCGCCGTGATGCCGACGTGTTGCGGACTCTGAAACTGGAATCGCGCGGCCCCGAAGGTGCGTTCGACGGTCGTGATCGCGATGTCGCCGGCGTCCTTCTGTCCGAGCGTCGGCGTCGTGGCGTGGCACTGGTCACAGCCGAACGATCCGTGGCGAGGAATGCGCCAGTCCGAGTGACAGCTCGTCGTGCAGTCCTTGTAGAGCCGCTGCACCATCGGTTCGGCGCCCTGTTGGCCCCGCGGGTGGCAGACGTCGCACGCCTGCTGGTGCCCCTTGGTGCTGTGCGTGAACGTGCTCGGCATGCGCTCGACCTGCAGGTCGGCGGCGAGGCCGGTCGTGGTCGCGGCGTCCGCAGCAGCGTGGCACTTCGCACACACCTTCTGGTCACGATCGGCGAGGCCGAGGCGACCCTCTGCATTCACCTGATGGCAGGTCGCGCACGCGGCAGCCTGTGCCGCCGGATCGGCGGGCAGGTGCGACGCGTGCTGGAACGGGCGCAGCGTCGCCCGCTGATGTGCAGCGCGCGCGACCGGCGCCCCGGCGACGTGGCAATGCGCGCACGTCGTCGCCGCCGCCCACGCCGCCGGCGCGCCCCCGACTCCGGCCGCCCGATCGAACTGGGTCTGCTTGCCGGCGGCAGGGTCCTTCGCGCCATGCTGATGGCACGACTGGCACGCGCGCAGGTCGGCAGGCAGCGAGAACAGCACGTCGGGATACGGAAAGTCACCGCGCGGGCCGACGTTCGGCGTGTGGCACTCGATGCAATCGCGCTGCCGGTGGGTCGGCGACGCATGATCGAACGCCAACGCGCCCGGTCGCCGACCGCCTTCGAACTCCAAGCGGCGACGATCGCCGCCACGCTTGTCCGGATCGTTGTGGTGACACTGCGCGCATTTCGTCGCCGCGTCGACGAAGCCGGACGCGCGATTCTCGTCGCGTTCGTGGCAGACGCTGCAGTGCGTTTCCCACTGGCGATCCGCCGGGGTCTGTTGCCAATCCGGCGCCAGATGCGAGCCGTGCCGAAACACGAGACCCCCCCCCGATCGCGGCTCCTGCGGCCACTCCGCGCCGGTCGCAAGGAGATCTCCCGGCGCTGCCGCTGGCCACGACAGGACTCCTGTCGCGCAACAGGCCAACATCAGGATCAGGCGAACGAACATGGGCAGCGCTCGCGATCGGCGAGCGAGGCGCCGCGCGATGTCACGATACTACGGCCCCCCCCATTGCGCCGCGACAAGCACGTCTGCACCATGCCGCGTCGCTCAGCTCTCGTGCCCGGAGGTTGTTCTTGCTCGCCCACCTCTCGCCCGCGCCACACCGCGGATTCGTGTCGCCGCGCTGTCGGCAGCACGCCTTCTTCTTCGCTCGGGTGCCGCAATTGCTCGCGGCCGCCGCGCTGACTGTCGCTGCCGCGGCGCAGGACCCCGTCGAAGGTCCGCGGCGGGTGCCGCCGCCGACGACGCCCCCGAAGACGATCACGCAACCTGACGCGCAGCAACCCGGGGCGACGCCGCGGGTTCGCTACCAGCCGGTGCAGAGCCGCTACCTCGATCTCGAGCCGTTCGATCGCTACGGCCGGCGGCGGGGATGGAATCCGCTGCTCTTCTCCGACGGCACGGGCGAGTACCCGCTCCTGCGCGGCGGTGGCCTGCTCGACGTCTACAACGTCAACCCGCTGAAGGGTGACCGGCCGATCTCCGGCGAGCACCTGTTCTTCGTCACCGACGTCGTCAGCACCAACACCTTCGAGTCGCGCGAGAAGGCGAACGCACCCGACGCGTTGGAGAAGCGCACGACCAACTTCCTGTCGTTCGAGCTGTTCCACGGCGACACGGTGTTCCGCCCGCCGACGTGGCGCGTGCGCGCGACCGGCGCCTTCGACACGCGCGATGCCGACGACATCGGCGGCGGCGTCACGCAGACCGACTTCGCCATGCAGGAGCTGTTCGCCGAGGCCCTGCTGTGGGAACTGGATCCCTACTTCGACTTCGCCTCGCTGCGCGTCGGCCGCCAGGCGTTCGCCAGCGACTTCCGCAACTTCATCTTCGTCGACCAGAACGACGGCGCGCAGTTGTTCGGCTCGTTGTGCGAGTCCCGCATCGACTACCAACTCGCCTTCTTCGACCTCGTCGAGAAGGACCCCGAGAGCAACCTCTCGCGCGGCACCGAGTCGCGTGACCAGACCTTCTTCGCCGCCAACGTGTTCCTCGAAGACATGCTGAGCATGGGCTACGAGGTGCAACTCACCACGCAGTGGGTGCACGACACGCAGGGCGCGACGATCGACGCCTACTATCTCGGCTTCCTCGGCGACGGCCGCCTCGGCAAGGTCGACTTCGCGCACGCTCTCTACTTGATGTTCGGCGACGACGAGCAGAACGCATTCGCCGGCCGCTCGGTGTCGACCTCGGCGCACCTCGCCGCCGTCGAAGTCGGCATCCCCGACAGCTGGCGCCGCTACGTGTTCAGCGCGCTGTACGCATCGGGCGACGACGATCCGACCGACGGTGACGGCAACGGCTTCGACAGTGTGTTCGACAACCCGCAGTTCGCTGGCGGCCAGCTCGGCTTCTTCCACCGCCAGGCGATCGCCGTCGATGGCACGCTGATTTCGAACGCCAACAGCTTCTATCCGAACCTGCGCGGCAAGGCCGCCGCCGGCCCCAACTCGGTCAATCCCGGTCTCGCCATCCTGCACGCAGGTGTCGAAGCCGAGCTGTCGAACTACTGGAGCGTGGTCGGCAACGCGAGCTACCTGCAGTTCGCGGACACGGCCGTGCTCGAGGCGACGTTCGGGCAGTCGCTGTCACGCGGCATCGGCATCGACCTCAGCGTCGGTGCGCGCTACCGACCCTTCGGCGTCGACAACGTCGTCATCACGCCGGTGCTGCAGGCCCTGGTCCCGACCGGCGGCCTCGACCAGCTGGTCAGCGACGACCTGCTCGTCGGGTTCTTCGTCAACGCCACCATCGTTCTCTGAGGCGCGCCATGATCCTCTCTCGCCAGCGCATTCCCCTGCTTCTGCTCGCCGTGTTCGCGGCGACCGTCGGCTGCGCCACATGGGCGGCGCGCGACACCTCGACCGGCCTCGGCAGCTGGGAGCCCCCGAGCGACTTGCTGCGCACCTCCGGCGATCGCCAGGCCATCGCCAGCGCGGGCTGCCAGTCCTGCCACACCGGCATCCACAGCGCGAACATGCATCCGCGCAACGTTCCCGCGATCGGCTGCGCCGACTGCCACGGCGGCGACCCGACCGCGCGCTGGGACGGCGGGGCAGTGACACGGCCGTTCCCGGCCGACTACCTGGCGGTGATGAAGGCGGCGCACGTGGCGCCGGCGTTCCCCGACGAGTGGCAGGGCAGCCGCAATCCCGAGAACAGCTATGCACTCCTCAACAAGGAGAAGCTCGAGTTCGTGCGCTTCATCAACCCCGGTGACCTGCGCGTCGCGCAGATGACGTGCGGCACCGCCAACTGCCACCAGGACATCACGCAGCGCGTGATGTCGAGCATCATGGCGCACAGTGCGATGGTGCCTGGCTCGGGCACCTACAACAACGGCGTGCTGCCGTACAAGAACTACGTCCTCGGCGAGTTCTACATGCCGAACGGCGAGTCGGCGTCGGTCACCGCCGAGCCGGCGCCGACCGCCGAAGAGAAGGCGCGCGGCGTGCTGCCGTCGCTGCTGCCGGTGCCGCGCTACAACATGAGCCAGCCGGGCAACATCTTCCGGGCGGCCGAGCGCGGACGTCCCGGGCAACGCGGCCTGGGCACGCGCAATCGGGTCGACTTCGCGCACTTCGTGCTCCACAAGACGCGGCTCAACGACCCGTATCTGTGGTTCCTCGGCACCAACGACTACAGCGGCGAGTTCCGTTCGAGCGGCTGCACGGGCTGCCACGTCGTCTACGCCAACGACGCCGATCCGCTGATGGCCGGCCAGTTCGTCGCCCACGGCTTCCTCGGCAAGACCGCGGCGGACAACCCCGACCCGACGATCCCGCGCGACGAACCCGGGCATCCGATCCACCACCAGTTCACGACGCGCATCCCGAACAGCCAGTGCATCACCTGCCACAACCACCAGGGTAGCGGCGCCGTCGACAACTACGCCGGCCTGATGTGGTGGGACGGCGAAACCGACGGCAAGTCGATGTACCACGCCGATGGCCGGCCGCTCGCCGGCAGGGAACTCGACCAGGCGCACACCATCGCCAACGCCGACAGCAAGCACCTGAAGTTCTCGACGCAGCACCGCTCGGGCTGGTCGTTCCGCAAGGTCTACAAGCGCGACCTCGAAGGCCAGCTGATCGGCCGCGACGGCAAGGTGGTGCCGTTCGACGACCCCGACTGGGAACAGAAGGCCGTGCACCTCGCCGACCACCACTTCAGCGCCGGCATGCACTGCATCGACTGCCACACGCAGCAGGACGTGCATGGCGACGGCAAGCTGTACGGCGAGATGATCAACCCGGTCGAGATCTACTGCACCGACTGCCACGGCACGGTCGGCGAACGGGCCAAGCTGGTCACCTCGAACCCGTCGGGCGGCAACAACCTGCAGCTCGCGCGCGCCGCGCGCGGCAACCAGTTCCGCTGGGTCGACGCCGCCGGCGCCGAAGTCGTCGGCCGCTCGCCGCAGGCGGGCGACCGGCTGATGCAGCGCAGCAAGCTCGATCCGGACAAGGAGTGGCAGGTTCCGCAGGTCGCCGACGTCATCGATCCGAACTCGAAGACCTACAACGAGAAGGCGGCGATCGCGAAGACGCTGCAGAAGGGCGGCGAACGCTACGGCGATGCGAGCCTGTCGCCCGAACAGTACGCGCACTGCGACCAGCGCATGACCTGCTACACGTGCCACACGTCGTGGGCGATCAGCTGCTCGGGCTGCCACCTGGCCGGCAAGACCAACCGCCGCAAGGAGTTCACCCACTTCTTCCCCGAACCGACCACGGTCGACGTCGGCTACTACTCGCAGGGCCTGCGCTCCGACAGCCTGATGCTCGGCATCAACGGCACCGTCAAGGGCAACAGGATCTCGCCGGTGCGTTCCGCGTCGGCGCCGATCGCCACCGCCGAGAACGAGAACCGCGCCATCGTCACGCACCAGCAGGCGACGATCGCCGCCTCCGGCCACAGCGGCACGGCGTTCTCGCCCTACGTGCCGCACACGGTCAGCTCCGAGCACGGTCAGCAGTGCACCAGCTGCCACGTGTCCAAGGCCGACGACAACAACGCCACGCTGGCGTCGCGCTTCAACCTCGGCACGCACGCGACCGACTTCGTCGGCTCGTTCGTGCATCTTGCCACGACCGACTCGGTGACGGCCGTGCGCGTGACCGACGGCTGGGAACCGCAGCCGGTCATCGGCAGCGACTTCCACCGCACGACCTATCCACGCGAGCACGCCGCGCACGTGGCGAACGGCGAGCAGCTCACGGAGACACACTCGCACTCGGCGACCGCGGCGCGCACGGCGCAGGTTCGCGGCGAGTACTTGTTCGTCGCCGACGGGCCGAACGGCTTCCGCGTCTTCGACATCGCCAACATCGCCAACAAGGACGTCGCACAGCGCATCGTCACCGCGCCGTTCAGCCCGCTGGGCCAGGACATGCAGGTGGAGTCGACGTGGGCCAACGCCGTGCTGCTGCCGACCACGGTGCCGATGGACCCGCTGCGCGTCGTCGACCCGGCCAACCAGGAACAGCCGGTGCATCCGCTGTTCGGCTACGCGTACGTGCTCGATCGCAGCGAGGGCCTGATCGTCGTCGACGTCAACACGCTGGTCGACGGCGACCCTGACAACAACTCGCTGCGCCGCGCAACGACGTGGAACGGCGACCAGCTGCTCAGCGGCGCGCACGCCGGCATCGTCGTCGGACACTACCTCTACGTGCTGACCACGACGGCCCTGGTCGTCGTCGACATCGAGCAACCGACCGCGCCGCGCCTCGTCGCGTCGGTGCGCGAAGGGCTGCGGGAGCCGCGCGCGATCGACGTGCAGTTCCGGTATGCAGCCGTGACGGACGCCGACGGCCTGAAGGTCGTCGACATCACCGATCTCACCCGACCGACGCTGGTGCCGACCGCGACGGTGCCGTTCGCCGACGCCCGTGGCCTGCGGCTCTGCCGCACCTACGCCTACGTCGCGGCCGGCAAGGACGGCCTGGCGATCGTCGACATGCGCACGTTCACCCGACCGCGCCTCGTCGAGACGTTCAACGCCGGTGGCACCATCGACGACGCGACCGCGGTGACGACCGGACTGACCAACGCCAGCCTGTTCGCCTACGTCGCCGACGGCAAGAACGGCCTGCGTGTCGTCGAGCTGTGGACGCCCTCGCGCAGCCACGGCACGGACGGCTACTCGCCCCGACCGACGCCACGGCTCGTCGCCAGCCGAAAGACCACCGGTCCCGCGGTCGGTATCTCGACCGGCATGGTGCGCGACCGCGGCGTCGACGAGAGCGGCAACCAGATCGGCGTCTACGGCCGGCTCGGCTCGCGGCCGATGAACCTGCAGGAGCGCCAGCGCTTCTATCTGCGCGACGGCAAGCTCTACACGGTCGACGACCAGGCGAGCGGCTACCAGCGCGCGCGCTGAGATCCGAGGGCAGGCACGCTCACGGAGTCGGAAGTGACGACGGCGGCGGTCGTGGCATGGACGGCCCGGCTGCTCGTCGTTGTCACCTGACACGGGCGCGAACACCCGTCGACGACCGGGCCGGGCTTCGTGTGGTCAGCTTCCCTCCAGCCGCACGTCCAGCCGCGTGATCCACACACCGTCTCTCTTGCGCAGCGAGACGATCACGGTCTCGGCGTGCGGCGTTCGTCGTTTGGCAGGCGTGAGGCGCGGGTCGTCCTCGAACGCCATCGTGCGGTAGGTGTGCTTGTGCACCGCCGCGTCGATGTGCAGATGGATGTGCTGCGGATCGTCGGAGTCGGGGTAGCCGCCGGGGCGGATCGTACGGAACCGATACCAGCCGTCGGCATTGGTCACTGCGACGGCGTTGATCCGCGGCGTACGACTGGCGCTCCCTCGCGGCACGTACAGGCCCGCAGCATCCGTGCTGTACGCGATGACCGAGTCCTTGGGCAGCGGGTTGCCGTGCTCGTCGAGCACACGCCCGTAGAACTCGAGCTTCTCGCCGGGCTCATCCTCGTCGCACATCGCGACCGCGATCTCCTTGTACGGCTCCTCGTCGGCGAAGAGGCGTTCGAGCGCGGGACGCAGATCGGAAAGCAGCGCGCCGCCCGCGCCGAAGTCGTGGTGGATCGACGCGGCGGCACGATTGACGTACACGATGGTCGTGGTGGCGGTTCCGGGAGAAGCCGACGGCGCGTACTTGCGGACATCCTCGTCGTTCCCGGCGCGGTCCGCGATCGTCAGGAACACATGGCGGAGGGGCGTGTGCTCGAAGGCGCGACGCAGCGCCGCCTCCGATTGCGCACGGGTCGCCGAGCCCTCGGGCAGCAGCACGACGTAGCCCACAGCGTTGCGCGGCCGGAGCACTTCGATCGTGCGGTCGAGTTCCGCCGCGATCTTCGCCGCCTGCGGCAGCCCGCCCACGCCGGTCCAGACCGCCGCGCTGGGTCGTTGCGAGTAGACGCAGAGAGGACAGGCCGCCTTGCCCGCGTGCGGGCCCGTGACATTCCAGGGCATGAAACTGGGCACGTCCTTGCCGAGTTGGAGCCCCACGACCGCAACGGTGCGAGCTGCTGGTTCCGTGGCTTGCCCGCGGGACTGGGCGATCGGGCAAAGGCACGCGAGCGGAACGAGGAAGAAGGCTGTCAACGTACGCAAGGGAGTCCTCCCCAGCGCCCGGGAATGCATCGGGCGTGCGGCGCTGTCGCACGGCGTGGGTTGGCCTGGTTCATTGGCCCGTCCGCATGCAAGACGCGCCAAGGCTCCTCAGTGTTAGCACGACTTGGCGTGTTCGAGTCTCGGCGGGAGCGGTCTGCGCGCTCACGTGATGTGCTGGAGCAAGTCCTCGAGCACGACGCCCTGGCACGTGTCGACCAGCCGCACCAGCGTTTCGGGTTCGCCGAAGTGAGCGCGCGCCACGGCGTCGAGGTAGCCGCCGTGCATCCGCGGGGCGAGGAAGAGCGGCATGCCACCGTCTCGCACCATCACGAACGACGCTATCAAGCGCGCGACACGCCCATTGCCGTCGTAGAACGGATGGAGCATGAGCAGGGCGTACAACGCCCACGCCGCACGGGCCGGGTCGATTTCGTCCGATCCTCCTGCCGGTGCGAGCGCACGCAGCAGTGCGTCGAGTTCGACTTCCAGTCGATCGGGCGGACAGCCCTCCTTCAGGATGCGATCGCTCCCCAGCACGAAGCCACGATCGCGCCGCAGACGTCCTCGCGCCTGCACGTTCTCGGAGCGCCGACCGTCGAGTGGCGACGGTCTCAGCGACGGACAGAGTTGTGCGTGAAGCTGCATTACGTCGGTGCGACTCGGCGCACGACGCCCTGCGATCGCCGTCCCCAGTAGCGACGCGCTCCGAGCGCGATCCTCGAGCGCCGGGAAACCCTCACGATTCGCGCCCGACGAAGCCTTCGACGCGCCGACGGCCGCGTCGCACGCCAGTTCGAGAAGAACCTGCTCGGGCGCCTCGTCGGTGACGGCGACGCCGCGCGGCAGACGTCCAGCACGCCACCAGCACTCGATCCGATGGGCGAGCTCTGCGGTCAGCGTGCCGCGCTCGCGGGCGCGTGCTCGGCGGGCGATCCACTCCTCGCGCAACGCGCGCTGGTGAGGGTCGAGCGCTGAGATCCAGCGCGCGGAGAGGGGCTTGACGCCGGCCCAGGGCACGAACGACGTGCCGTCGGGGAGGCGTCCAGAGATGCGTGAATTGCCCAAAGGGAGTGGGATGGAAAAGCTACGGTCCCGCGCTACCCGCCGTGATCGGCCATGTCGGGGGAGCGACGTTTCGGAAGATCCCGACCCGGCCGCCCGGGCGCCGTTGCGCATCGCTTCGAGCACGGGCCTCCACACCGGCGTCGTGTCGAGGATCGCGGCGAGGGCCACCGGTGCCCGATCGCCGACGTCGCCAGCCCAGCAGGCGCCCAGTGCGCGGGCGAATTCGCGCTGGCCGCCGACCGCGGCCCGGTTCCCAGTCGTACACCCCATCCAACCACCCCACGTGCAGATGGACGTCGGGCCGCAGCGCCGAGTGAATCGCTGCACGAACGCCACCGCGCCCGCTCGCGCCGCGGCACCGGGGCGCCGAAACGACGACGGCCACCCGCGCGAGGCGCGAGTGGCCGTTTCGTCGTGCGCCGTCGATCAGGGCGCGAAGTTCCCGAGCGTGACCTTCACGCCGTTCGACGCCCAGATGCCGAGCGGGTTGGCGAGCGGATCGAGCCACACGGACTGGCTCGTGAACCACGCCCCCGCCAGCGACTGCGTCGACGGGAACGGGAACGTGATCGCCCGCGGCGGGAAGGGCGAGCCCAGGTTGCTGATGATGTTGGTCACGGCGGTCGCGAGGTCGATGTGCCCGTAGCAGCCGTCGCCGCCGAACGGCGTCAGGTCGAAACCCGGGGCAGGGACTTCCCCGAGGCTCAGAACGTTCGCGCCGAACGGGTCGTTGAGCGGCTCCTGCGTCGTCAGCAGGTCGATCGAACCACCGAGCAACGCGTTGCCGACGACCTCCAGCTTGAGCGGCAGCACTTCGCCGATCGCCAGGATCAGGCCGTTCACCGTGGTGACATCGATCGGGTCCGACTCCGGCGAGGCGCCGCCCGGCGACCAACCGACGATCGTGTCGTCGTACGAATGGCTGCCGCCGAGCGTCGTCATCGTCTCGTAGACGTAGTGCACGTCATTCGTCGTCAGATCGAACTGGATCTGGAACGTGCTCGGGTTGGCTGCGTTCGGTGGCTGGCTCTCGACGTTCTCCCAGGTGATCACGTACAGGTTGCCGACCTGCTCGTGCTTCACCAGGCCGCTTCCCGCCTCCAACGAGTTGAAGTTGTGCCAGCACACTGCCCAGATCGGGTTCGTCGAGTTCAGGAAGCCGTGCAGGAACGGCATGAACTGGTACTGCTGGCCGGGGAACGGCGTGTTCGACGCCGGCGAGACGTGCCCGTCGTTGTTGACGACCAGCTGCGTCGTGGACCCACCCGGGTAGTTGAGCGTCGCCGCGCCGGGAAGATTGATCGTCGTGTTGCCGTTGTTGTTGCCGGCAATCGAAGTAGCCCCGGGCGACGGCGGCAGATAGGTCACGGTCGGCTGCGACTGTCCCATCGCGTAGGCAGCGCCAGCGTACGTCAGGGTCAGTCGGCGATTCGACAAGGCTGCGCTCATCGCCGCGTTGGTCGTCCACGTCTGGTGGGCGGAGCCGTTCGTGGCGAAGCAACCGCGGTTGTAGGTGGTCTTCTTCGCGCACGAGTGTGGGACGGCGCCAGGCGCATAGAGCAGCGTGCCGTTGAAGTGGAAGTTCGCGGTCCCGTAGGCCGCGGGCGCGCCCAACCACAGCTGGGGACTCACGGCTCCTGCGGTCACCGACAACTCGGGCGTCGTGTAGGTCTGCGGTCCCAGGTCGCTGAAGAGGAGGTTGGCGTTGGTGGCGACGATCACGACGCCGTAGGTGCCAGGTGCCAGCGTGACGCCGGCGTCGAAGCAGAACGAAGGCGCCGTCGGGCCCAACGGGATCTTCGCCGTTGCCGTGCCGACCAGGGTCCAGTTGGTTGGCGTCAACTCGTTGCCGACGTACGTCGTGATCCCAGGATTCGTGACGTACATGTCGATCTTCACCGGGCGATCGACGGGCGTGTAGCTCGCGGGGCGCAGGCCCTGGAACGTGACGGTCTGGGTGACCGTCATGTCCATGAAGAAGCCGACCTCGTTGGTGGTCGGACCTGGAATCCAGATGTACTGCAGCGCGCCGAGGCCGGGCGCGATGACGATCGACGACTGGGCCGAGATGCCGGCAGCCAGTAGCACGGGGAGAACGACGGTTCGCAAGCGCATGGGGAGGTCTCCGTTGCAGGGAGCAAGTGCCACCCTCGACGAAAGGGCGACTGACACTGACACTAATGTGCCCGGGCTGAATCGTCTATCGGCCGCACGGACGCCATCGCGCCGGGCGCTTCGCCACAACGAAAGGCACCTGTGCCGGGCACCTCGCCCATGCATTCGTGACTCCTTCGTAACGGCCGATACCGCGAGCCGGTGGCATGCAGCCGCGATGATGGCGGGTCTTTCGGGATTCCGCCGCGGCGGAGCGCCAGCGCGGCGCGAGCTTCGACTCGCGGTAATGTGCGGCGATGAACGCAGGGAGGTTCGTGGTCGCGTGCATCGGCAGCCTGTTCGCGACCGATCTGGCCTCGGCGCAACAGAAGGAACTGCCGCGGGTGACCGTCACGTGCGTTGACGGCGACGGCAAGCCGGTCGCGGGAGCCGAGGTGCATGTGTTCCAGCATCGCAAAGGGCTCGCGGGCGCCGCGAGCTACGAACACAGCGGCCCGCACGCGACGGGTGCCGACGGCGTCGCGACGACGGCGATCGCCCTCGACTACGACGGCGGCCGCTTCGACCGGTGGTTGTATGCACGCGTGCCGGGCAAGCTCGTCGCAGCCGCACGCTGGCTGCGCTTCGACGCCACGGCTCCTGCCGACCCTGCGCCTGTGCTGCGCCTCGAACCGTCGCGCGCGCTGCGCGGCACGGTGACGGTGCCGGACGGCGTCGATGCGAGCACGGTGCGCGTGCGCACGCTGTCGCTGTCTGCACTCGACGACGCCGATCCGTTCGGCCACGCCTTCCCGCGTGAGCACTCGTTCGCCGGACTCAGCAACAGCCTGCCGGATCGCTTCGATGCCCAGGTCGCCGCCGATGGGAGCTTCGAGCTGCGCGACCTGCCGCCGCGGCCACTGCTCTACGTCGCCGCGGAAGGACCAGGTCTGGCCCAGGCGCAGTGGTTCAACGCGCTGTTGCCCGGCCGACAGCTCCCCGATGCCCTGGTGATCCCGATGTCCCCCGAGGCCGTGATCGTCGCCACGGTCAGCGATCTGCAGAAGCGGGCGCTCGCGAACGTCGCCGTCGAACTCCGGCTCGAGCGAAGCGGGCCGTCCACGGGCGTGCGCGTGACCTTCGCCGGGACCAGCGATGCATCCGGCCGGGCCCGCATCGGCGGCCTGCCCGCCGGCGAGTACGCCGTCGAGGCGCAGCACGCGGACTTCGTCATGCGGCCGCAACCCCTGACATTGGTGACCGGCCAAACCACGGACGTGGCGCTCGCCCTGGAGCCGCCGGTCGAGGTGCGCGGCATCGTTCGCAATGCCACGACGCACGTCGGAATCGAGCGCGCCGTCATCAGCGCCGTGACCGATGACCAACGCCATTGGCCACTCGGCTCCGCGCTTACGGATCCGCAAGGCCGATTCGTGCTGCGGCTGCCGCAGGGCGCAACCGGCTTCTACGTGGCCGGCGTTCCGGCTGGCTACCAGCAGCCGTCGACGAAGTACTCCGACCTCGCGTGCTACGACGTCGCTGCCGGCGAGAAGGCGCTCGGCGAACTGCTGTTCGAGATCGAGCCGGCGAAGTGAGTGCCCGGGCGCGCGGCGACGGGTACTCCGGAGAACTCGAGCTGCAGCCGCTGGCACAAACACAGAATCGCGCGGTGGGTCGCGGCACGGCAATCCCCGCGACGTCCCTGCACGTCACCGTGCCGCGCTGACAGCCGCTGCGGCGGCCGCAAGGCTGCCGACATGGAAGCGAGGATGCGCGTCGCACCGGCGACCTGTTGCGAGCCCGAGCATCCAGGATCCGATGCCAAGGGGTCCTGGGGTTGACGCTGGAGCGCGGCTGGTCGACGCTCATCGCACGATGCAACACGTGCTGTGGAAGTCTCTCTCGGCACTCGCGCTCTCCATCGCCTGTGCCACGGGCCAGCAGACTCTCGTGGTCGGTCCGGGTCAGACCTACACCACGATCCAGCCGGCGATCGTCGCAGCAGCGCCAGGCGACACGGTGCTGGTTCTCGCCGGCACCTACTCCGAGACGCTGGACATCGACAAGGGCATTCAGCTGATCGGCCAGGGCGCTGACATCAGTGGGGCCTTCGGGCCCTTCAGTACTGCCTTCGCCCTCGTGCGCGATCTGCCGGCAAATCAGCGGTTCACGATGGCCGGGTTCCGTGCCGTGCAAGGCTCGAGCCAGCCCACCTCGCTCGAGGGCATCGGCATCGTCGTGCGGGACTGCGACGGCTTCGTGACGCTGCGCGACCTGTCCAGCAGCGGCGGTTTCCGCCGCTTCACCGTGTCGGTGACCAATTCGCCCCAGGTCTTCGTCGGCTCGCTGGACGGATACGGAGTCCGTGCCACCAACAGCACCGTCGTCTGCGAGGCGTGCTTCCTCGAGTCGGCCGCAATCACGCTCTACGGAGTCGACAGCACGGTGGTAGTCGTCGGCTGCACGATCCAGACCACCGGCAGCCTGTTTTCGTTTCCGACGATCGTCGAACGTGGCCGGTTGGTCGCGAGCCGGAGCACGTTCACCTGCGGTCCTTCGAGCTTCTCGAAACCCGCGATCCACGCGACCAACACCGAACTGCTGCTCGACCCGAGCACGGTGCTGCAACCGAATAGCGGCTCGCCGGCAATCCAGGGCGGCGTTGCGGTGACGTTCCCGTTCGCGAGCATGCGGGCAACTCTCTCCCCCAGCGCGCTGAGCATCGTCAGCCACGGGCCCGCCAACGAGACCTTCGCCACCGTGCTCGGACCAGTGACCAACCTGCAACCAACGCAGTTCGGGTTGACGTGGCTCGACCCTGCGCAGGTGTCGGTGATCACGGTCGCGACCTATGGTGCCAACAGCCTGCACACGGTCACGCTGCCACTGCCGCCGTTGCCACCCGCGCTGGTTGTCGGCCTGCAGTCGGTCGTGGTCACCAGCAACACCATCAGCCTCGGCGTACCCTCGGTGGTCGTCACCCACTGATCGGGGGCGGCCTGGCGGCGGCTCTACGCCTCGGCACACCAACGACCCGGGCATCGCCGCACGCGCGGCCGGCATTGCCCGCCGCCCCGAGGGCACCGACACTGCACCGATGCTGGAAGCACGGCTCACCGCTCGCCGCTCGCTACTCGCCGTCGTCGCCGCCGCGGCCGTGCTGCTGCTGGCGCTGGGCGCTCACTGGCTGCTGACGCGCCCCGTCGCCGGTCCGATCGCCGACACCGAACTCAGAGCACCCAGTCGCGCGGCGAACGGAGCTGCGATCGCTGACGATGCCTCGCCCGCGAACGCGACGCCTGCGGGCATCGGCGACAACGAAGCGCGGCAAGCGGCCGACACCGCGGGTGCCACACCGCCGATCGCACTGCGCATCGTCGATGCCGAGCGCAAGCCGGTCGCCGGCGCGAGCGTGCGCGTGGATCCGAACGCCGCGGAGATCGAGTTTCTGGACCTCCAGGACGCCGAGCCGCTGCTCGCCGCGGTCGCACCAAGGACCAGCGACGAGTACGGACTCGTGTATGCGCAACTGCCGCGCGGGGTGGCGATGGCCACCGCCCGCAAGGGCGACGCCTACGCGCAGGCATGGATCGACGTCGCCGCAGCTCTCACCGATCCCGTCGAACTGCAGGTGATGCCGGATCGCGAACTCGTCGTGCACACGCAACTCCCAGGCGGCACAGCGGCCCCGCACGTGCCGGTGGAGCTCGCCTACTCGTGGGATCGCAACGTCGCGATCAAGCGCCTGCAGCACCACGTGCTCGGCCGCACCGACGCGAACGGCGAACTCGTCGTGCGGCATGCGCAGCGCCTGTTTCGCGCGACACCGGTGGCCCCGAACCTGCTCCTGCGGCCTCTGGTCGGCGGCGCCAGCACAGCGGCGACGGCGGTGTCGCTGAACGCCGCGCGGACGCGGGTCGAACTCCTGTGCGCGCCCCACGGCGCGATCCGCGGCACGAGCTTCGCGCGCGACGGCCAACCCATCGTCGCGCCGATCGCCGTGGAGCTGAAGATGCAGCAGCGCGATGCCTTGCCGCTGCGCGTCGAAGTGCCGGCATGGCCGGAGACCAAGCCGGGCGAGTGGTTCCTGCATCCCATCGCACTTGGCGCGCAGTGGCTGATCGACGGCGATGCCTACGAACCGCTCGAGGTGGTCGGACCGCGGCAGCAGGGCGAGGTCGTCGCCGTGCTGCAACGCAACCGGCGAACCGAAGGCCGCTTGCGGTTCACCCTGCTGGCACCGGACGGCGAAGCACTCGCCGAGGAGCCGGTGCAGCTCGAGTCCGCCGAGCGCGAGCGCACGATGGTGCGTACGGACCGGCAGGGCGGCATCGACGTCGAGCGGCGGCCGGACGAACGCTCCGTCCGCATCCACGCGACAGAACGGCACGCGCACGGAGAACTGCGGATCCCGGCGACCGCCGCGGCCATGCCGGCCTCGCTCGATGCCGGCATCCTGCAGCTCGAAGCCCAGCAACTGCTGGTGCAAGGAGTGGTCGTCGACGCGAGCAGCGGTGCACCGCTGCAATCATGGCTCGAAGCCGACACCGGCGAGCCGCCAATGCAGACGGTCGCCAGCGCCACGACCGCTGCCGACGGCACGTTCGAACTCTGGGGACGCGCGACCACACCACTGTTCGTGCGAGCCAACAGCAGCGGCCGTCGCGAACTGACCTCGGAACTCGCACCGGGCACCCGCAACGTCGTGCTCCGGATGCCTGCCGAACGCCTGCTGTACCTGACGATGCAGTTCGACGCCGACATCGACGACGAGGAGATCGAGGCGCAGATCGAGCCAAGCGGCGGCAGTTGGACGACGTACCGCAGCGATATCGGCATCCGCCACCAGGTGATGCCGCTCCCCGACGGCGGCGACCCCATCCTGGTGGTATCGGCCGCCGACCATGCGTTGGCGCGCGTACCCGCCGCAGCGTGGCAGCAGAGCCCCCGCGGAGCCAACGTCACCGTCGACCTGCGCGGGCGCCTCGCGACGTTCCAGGTCACCGCGACGCGCGGCAGTGAGCCCGTCGAGGCCAGGTTCCTGCTGGTGGCGGGCACGGCCGAAGATCGCGCGGCCTCCGCAATCGACTCGGGCACCGCATTGGTGCTGACGACCGACCGCCCTTGGCGAGCGCTGGTGATGCCGGCGAACGGCGGCACCGTGGAAGTCGCACTGCAGCGCGGCCGCAACGTCGTCGAGGTGCCAGGGCCGGCGCGGATTCGCTGTTCGCTCGCGAGCGGGGGCGGCGAACTCGGCGATGCCCGCGTCACGTTCGAACTGCTGCGGCTGCGCTACGCCGAACCGCTGCTGGCGCACACGGACGAAGAACCACCTCCAGCCCATCCGGCGACGATCGACGCACTACGCGAAGACGGCCGAAACGTCACGCGCCAAAGCAGGCCCAAGGACGAAGCCCCGGCCGGGCAGTTCGAGATCGGGCACCAGGGCCGCTACGCCGTGTTCGCCGTGCTCGAACAGGGTGGCCATGCGGTACTGCTGGCGCAACCGCCAGCCGAGTTCGACGTCGCCGGGTTCGACTGCGACCTGCCGATCGTCGTGCCGCTGCACGCAGCTGCGCTAGCCGCCGCCCGCGAGCAGCTCGCGCGCGACGCCGGGCCGCGCTGACGGAGGGCCGCGCTGACGCGCTGTGGCAGCCCCTCGCCCGACCGCGCATTGGCGAGATCGGCAGTGAGTCTTGGCGGTGCCGAGTGTTCGCAGCGCGAACGCGGCGATGTCCGGCAGGCCGGCGACTGCGCGGTCCTGGTCGTCAGCCGCCAGCAGTCACCGCCGCGTGGTCGAGGCCGAAGCGCGCGAGGTACTTGCGCAGCCGATCGGCGTCGTTGGCGATGCTGCGCTTCTGCCGCGTGACCGCGAACAGTTCGCGGCCGGCAGCCGACAGCGAACGCGTGGTGCGGCAGCAGCGCACGACCTCGGCCAGCTGGACACGGTCGAAGCGATCGAGCGCTTCGAGCCGTTCGTCGCCGAGCACCGAGCACAGCAGTTCATCGTCGGCCTCGGCCCCGCGCGCGCTCTCGCCACCGTCGGCACTCGCCGCCTCGAACGGATCGTCCCGCCGCCAGTCGCTGCGCAAGCGCGCGATCTCGCCGTCGACGTCGGTCTCGGTGATGCGGCCACCCTCGGCCAACGTGCACAGCCGTGTGATGCTGCCGTTGAGGTCGCGGAAGTTGCCGCGCCAGGCCGCTTCGGCCGACGTCGCGAAGTCGAGGTAGCGCCGCCGCGCTTCGGCCGAGAAGTGCACGCGCCGACCGACCTGCTGGGACCAGCGCTCGAGCTCGTGCTCGACGTTCGGCTCGAGGTCCTCGATGCGCTCGCGCAGACCAGGCAGCCGGAACGTCCACAGGTTGATGCGCGCCAGCAGGTCCTCACGGAACGTGCCGCGGGCGACGGCGCTGCCGAGTTCGCGGTTGGTGCCGGCGATCAGCTGGAAGTCGCTGTGCACGTCCTTGTCGCTGCCGAGCGGCAGGAAGCGCTTGTCCTCGAGCGCGCGCAGCAGCATCGCCTGCTCGTCGAGGCCGAGTTCGCCGATCTCGTCGAGGAACAGCAGGCCACCGTCCGCCGCGCGCAGCAGACCGGGTCGGTCCTGCAAGGCACCGGTGAAGGCACCACGCTTGTGGCCGAACAGCGTCGAGTGGGCACCATCGCCGCGGATCGTCGCGCAGTTGACCTCGACGAACGGTCCCGTCAGCTGGCCGCGCTGCTTCTTCAGCTCGTAGATGCGCTTCGCCAGCTGCGACTTGCCGGCCCCGGTCGGCCCCATCAGCAGCTTCGGCGCCTTCGACACCGGCGCCACACGTTCGACCCGCGTGATCAGATCCTCGAACGCTCGACTCTGGGTGCGGATGCCCGACTTCAGCAGCGACTGGGCAGCGGCGCGTTCCTGCGCGAAGCGCCGGGCGATGCGGTCGAAGCGCGACAGGTCGAGGTCGATGATCTGCCACGTGCCAGGGACCTTCTTGTTCGCCGGCGGCGGCCCGGTCTGCAGCAGCCGCGCCGGGAAGTGGCGCGTCTCCGTCAGCAGGAACAAGCAGATCTGCGCCACGTGCGTGCCGGTCGTCATGTGCACCAGCAGGTCGTCGCTGCCCGGTTCGAACGTGAGATCCTGGCTGATGCCGTAGAGGCGATCGAACACCTGCTCGAAGTCCCACGGGTCGCGCACGCCGAAGTCGCAGCGCTCGACCTTGGTCTCCGGCGACACCAGCGCGATGTCCTCGACGACCCGGTCGTAGAGCTTGTTGAAGCGGCGGTCGGTCATCAGCACGAGACGCGAGACGAGCAGGTCGTCGTGCTGGCACATCGCCACGTTCGGTCGCCAGGAGCCCCAGCGGTCGCCACTACCGCGGTCGAGCTGGGCGCCGAGGAAGCTGACGACGGTGTAGCCCTTGGACTTGGCCATTGGGCTATGTACTTATCGGATACGCTATCTCGGGTCGACCGCTGGGGTGGGTGGCGCGGCGACATGGTCGCCAGAACCCGTTTTTCGACAGTGACTAAGCATCGCCGCTCGAATTCCCGGGGCGACTGGCACAGCCGATGCTCTAGCGGGTCCGTCGCGACGCCTGACCGGCGGCGACGGAGTTCCCCGATGACGACCACGACCCGTTCTACCCTGCTCGAACCCACCCCGATGGCGGTCGCGTTCCGTGCGCGCGGCGGCCGGCTCGCGCCGGTGCTGCAGCCGTACGCGAGCACGCCGAACGTGTTCGTCGTCGATGGCGAGACCACGACGACGGTCACCGTGCACAAGACTGCGACTGTCGACGTCGAGGTGCGCATCGACCGGGAGCAGCACTGCTTCACGGCCGCGCTGCGCGACCTCGCGACGGGTGCGAGCACGCCGCTCGTGATGCCCGGCATCCACCGCGACACGGACCGGCTGCTCGCCGAACTCGCCGCCCTGCTGGCAGGGATCGTCGGCCGCTCCTCGCCCGCCATCGCCCGTTCCGCCTGATCCCCCGCACCGACCGTTCGCCCATTCCAACCGAGTTCCTGCCATGGCCAACAAGAACCTGTTCCGCAGCCTGTTCGGCGCCCTGCTCGGCAAGGCCCCGACCACCAACGAAGCCGGCGGTGCCGCCTACGTGCGGACCCACGAGCAGTTGCTCGCGCAGTTCGCGGCCACCGGCTGCCTGCGCGACACCTTCTACACCGACGCCGAGAAGCAGCTGCAGACCCTGACCGGTGCGGCGTTCGGCGCCGATCCGGTGTTCGTCGCCAAGACGGCCGTGTTCGCCCGCGAACAGGGCCTGATGAAGGACACGCCGGCGCTGCTGTGCGCGGTGCTGGCGTTCCGCGACAACGCACTGCTGGCGCGCGTGTTCGATCGCGTCTGCGACAACGGCAAGATGGTGCGCAACTTCGTGCAGATCGTGCGTTCCGGCCAGATCGGCCGGAAGTCGCTCGGCACGGCGCCCAAGCGCCTCGTGCAGCGATGGCTCGCGAAGTGCTCGGACGCGCAGCTGCTTTCGGCGTCGGTCGGCAACGCACCGTCGCTGGCGGACGTCGTGAAGATGGTGCACCCCAAGCCCGCGGACGGCGCGCGCAGCGCCTTCTACGGCTGGTTGCTCGGCAAGACGCACGACGCGGCGGCGTTGCCCGACGCGGTGAAGCAGCTGGAGGCGTTCCGCGCCGGCGCGACCGCCAGCGTGCCGGACGTGCCGTTCCAGCTGCTGACCTCCAAGGACCTGAGCCGTGAGCACTGGGTCGCGATCGCCAAGAACGCGAGCTGGAACACGGTCCGCATGAACCTCAACACCTTCCATCGCCACGGCGTCTTCGACGACCAGAAGGCGACCGAACACGTCGTGACCACGTTGCGCGATCGCACGGCGATCCAGCGCGGCCACGCCTTCCCGTACCAGATCATGACCACGCTGAAGCACCTCCAGGACGGCATCCCGCGCGAGATCCGTGCTGCGCTGCACGACGCGCTCGAGGCGTCGGTGGACCGCGTCCCGCAGTTGCCGGGCAAGGTCTACGTCGCCGTCGACGTGTCGGGCTCGATGCAGTCGTCGGTCACGGGTCGGTCGCGTGGCAACACGTCGGTCGTGAAGTGCCTCGACGTCGCGGCCCTGTTCGCGGCGGCGATCCTGCGGCAGAACCCGAAGGCCGAGCTGATCCCGTTCCACGATCGCGTGGTGCCGTTCGCAGCGAAGGCCAAGGACCCGGTGTTCAAGACGGCGGGGCGCCTGGCCGCACTGCCGTCGGGTGGCACCGACTGCAGCAAGGTGCTCGCCCTGTTGAACGAACGGGGCGCGCGCGGCGACTTCGTCATCTACGTCAGCGACGACCAGTCGTGGTGCGGCACGCGCGGCGTGGCGGGCTCGACCGGCATGCTGACCGAGTGGCGGCGCTTCAAGGTGCAGAACCGCGAGGCGAAGCTCGTCTGCATCGACCTGCAGCCGTACGCGACCGCGCAAGCTCCGGAGGGCGACGACGTGATCCACGTCGGCGGCTTCTCGGATCAGGTGTTCGAGGTCCTGCGCGCGGTCGCCGAAAGCGGCCTCGCGGCGGATCTCTGGGTGGATCGCATCGACAAGATCGCGGTCTGATCGTTTTCGGGCGCGAATGCTGCCGGGACTACATTCCGAAACTGTCCGTCTCGGCCACCCCTCGTCGCGCCCACTTCTTCTTCCATGCTCTTTTGGTCGGCGAATGCCGGTGGGACTACAGGATCCGGAGGTTGCGGGTGCAAACCCCGCCGCGTGGCAACGCGTAGCTCAATTGCAGAGCGCCGGGAGTGTCTCACCTCCTTCGTCGCTGACCATTTCTTCTTCCATCGCGGAATGCGAACGGGACTACATCGGGTCGTCGGTTCGAGTCCGACCGGGTCCACTACACGGGCCCGTAGCTCAGTGGGTAGAGCAGAATGGCTGCAACGGCGACGCGGCAGCCATCGTCTCGTCCTTCTTCGTCCGCGGTGACTTCTCCTTCACGGCGAATGCCGGTGTGACTCCATGGTAATCGCCGGTTCGAATCCGGCCGCCGCACGCGAGTGCGGCGACGTCCCACCACCACTCGTCGCCGCTCTCTCTCCGCAGACTCTGCAGACAGCTCGCAACATGACTCTCCACGAACACATCGAGACCGGCCGCGCGCCCATCAAGGCGTGGATCCGCGGCGTGCTCGCCGATCCGAACGCGATCAAGCAGCTCCGCAACGTGGCGCTGCTGCCGATCGTGCACGGCCACGTCGCCGCGATGCCCGACGTGCACTGGGGCATCGGCGCCACCGTCGGCTCGGTGATCCCGACGCTCGGCGCGATCATCCCGGCCGCGGTCGGCGTCGACATCGGCTGCGGCATGATGGCCGTGCGCACTTCGCTGGCCGCCAGCGACCTGCCGGACAACCTGAAGGGCATCCGCTCGACGATCGAACGCGTCGTCCCGCACGGCCGCACCAACCACGGTGGCAAGGGCGACCGCGGTGCGTGGTTCAACCTGCCGGCCTTCGCCGAGAACGCCTGGAAGCGGCTGCGTCCCGACTACGAGGCGATCATCGAGAAGCACCCGCGACTCGACCGCGGCTCGACTGCCGAACACCTCGGCACGCTCGGCGGCGGCAACCACTTCATCGAGGTCTGCATCGACGAGGCACAGCGCGTCTGGATCATGCTGCACAGCGGTTCGCGCGGGGTCGGCAACCGCATCGGCACGCACTTCATCGAGCTCGCCAAGAAGGACATGCGCCTGCACCTGCACAACCTGCCGGACAAGGACCTCGCCTACTTCACCGAAGGGGCCGAGCACTTCGACGACTACGTGTTCGCGGTGTCGTGGGCACAACGGTTCGCGCGCACCAACCGCGACCTGATGATGGCGTCGATCCTGAACGCGCTGCAGCAGCACGACGACTTGCCGAAGTTCACGCACGGCGAGGTGGCCGTGAACTGCCACCACAACTACGTGGCGCAGGAAGAGCACTTCGGCGCTTCGGTGTTCCTGACCCGCAAGGGTGCGGTGCGCGCCGGCCTCGGCGAGCTCGGCATCATCCCGGGCTCGATGGGCGCGAAGTCGTTCATCGTGCGCGGCAAGGGCAACCCCGACAGCTTCTCGTCGTGCAGCCACGGCGCCGGTCGCGCGTTGTCGCGCGGCGAGGCGCACCGTCGGTTCACGGTCGAGGACCACATCGCCGCGACCGAAGGTGTCGAGTGCCGCAAGGACGGCGCCGTCATCGACGAGACGCCGATGGCCTACAAGGACATCGACGCGGTGATGGCGGCGCAGCAGGACCTCGTCGAGATCGTGCACACGTTGAAGCAGGTCGTCTGCGTGAAGGGTTGAGCGATGATCCGACTCGATGGTTCGATGGGCGAAGGCGGTGGCCAGGTGCTGCGCACGTCGCTCGCGTTGGCGATGGTGACGGGCCATGGCTTCGTCATCGAGCGCATCCGCGCCGGGCGCGAGAAGCCCGGTCTGAAGCGCCAGCATCTCGCCGCGGTGGAAGCCGCGGCGCAGCTGTGCTCCGCCACGGTCGAAGGCGCCGAAATGGGCAGCCTGCGGCTGGCGTTCCGTCCGGGCTCGGTGACCCCGGGCAACTACCGCTTCGTCATCAGCACGGCCGGAAGTGCCATGCTCGTCTTGCAGACGGTCCTGCCTGCCCTGTGGCACGCGAACGCACCTTCGGCGGTCGAGTTGGTCGGCGGCACGCACAACCCGCTGGCGCCGTCCTTCGACTTCCTCGAGCACGCGTTCGCGCCGGTGGTTCGTTCGATGGGCGCCCCGCTGCAGCTGACCATGCGCATGGCCGGCTTCTTCCCAGCCGGCGGCGGCCAGGTCCGCGCCGAGGTCACCCCGGCGAGTTGGCAAGCGCTCGAACGCACGCAGGCCGACACGCCGCCGATCGTCCACGCGCGCATCCTCACCTCGCAGATCCCGTCGCACGTGGCGCAGCGCGAACGCACCGTGCTGTGCGAGCGCCTCGGCATCGCCGCCGATGCGGTCAGCATCCTCGATCGATGCTCGCCGGGACCCGGCAACGCGCTCGTCGTCGTGCTGGCTCGCCAGGGCGGCGGCGAAGTCGTCACGACGCTCGGCGAACGCGGCGTGCCGGCCGAGGAAGTCGCCCATCGCGCCGCCGACGCCGTCGAAGAACTGCGCGCGGCCGACGTGCCGGTCGGCCCGCACCTCGCCGATCAGCTGTTGCTGCCGATGGCGCTCGCCGGCGGCGGCGCGTTCCGCACGGTCGAACCGACGCTGCACACGACCACCAACGCCGAGGTCATCGGCCGCTTCCTGCCGGTTCGCTTCGACGTGCGCGAGGACCAGGTCGGCGACCGCAAGACCTGGGTGTTCGAAGCGCGCCGCGCGTGACTTGGGCGGCCCCGGCTCACGGTCGCAACTATCACCGGTCAGGACGACTGGTCGGCCCAAGCGCTGACGAGACGCTGGACCAGCTCGTCGTCCTACTGAGCGTCGTCGCGGCGCACTCGGCGAGCGCGAGGACTCCTTGCCCAAGGCCGTTTGATCGGTCCACTGCCCCCGATAGCGTGCGGCGGTGGACGACATCGGCTCACGAGGCTGGCACATGACCGACGGTCGGGGCGAGCGTCGTGGCACGCGGTCGACGATCGGCGCGATGCCCTTGGTGATCGTCACCGTGTTCCTGGCCGCTGCTTCCATCCACGGAGTCCGTCACTGGAGGGGGCTTGATGGTCCGGTCGACTCCGAACCCGGGATGCGCTTCCGGCCGCTGGTCGCTCAGGTGTCGCCGTCCGACGTCCCTCCGCGCGGTCGCATCAGCTTCATCGGCGACCGCGATTCCGACTCCTGGCCACAGGCGGTCGAGCGCTACCGGCTGCAAGCCATCAGCGTGCCGCGCATCGTCACCGCGCAACCCAACGCGAAGATCGCCGTAGTCGACTGCTCGAGCGACAGCGTCTCCGAACAACGCCTGCAGCACTTCCAGTATCGATGGCTGGTTCGAACCGAACCTGGTCGGGGGCTGGCGGTCCGTGTGGATTGACGACGTCGAGCTGGCGCTGCCGCTGCTGTTCGCGTTGACGTTGGGCGCGTCGATCGCAGGCCGGTTGGTTACCGGCTCAGGATTGCCGCGAACACCTCTTCTCGTGGTCGCGTCCGCCCTGCCGCTCGGTCTGACGGCATGGTCGTTGACCTTGTTTGCCGCGTATCTGGTGACGCCCGAGCACGGGTTCGCAAGTGCGCTCACGATCTGCGCGGCAGCGATCCTCTGGCTTCTCTGGTCGGCGCACCGGCTGGTAGCCGCACCGGTGGCGCGGTCGGTGGCGCCGGCACGGGAGATGTCTGCGATACGAAGGTCCGTTGTGGCGCTGGCGACGGCCTTGCTGTTGCTCTGCTTCGCCAATGCCTGCTGGCAGTGGTACGCGGTGACCGCGCATCACCCGTTCGGTGGCGGCGATGCGCAGGCCTTCTGGCATCTCAAGGCGCGGTTCCTGTGTCTCGACCCGGGTGCGTGGCGCAACATGTTCGCCGCCGATCTGGCGTTCGCCCATCCCGACTATCCGTTGCTGCTGCCGTGCGCCGTGGCGCTGGGCTGGCTCTGGCACGGCACCGAAGCAACGCTGTGGCCTGCTTGGATCGCACTTGGCTTCCTCACCAGCACGGCGCTGGTGGTGCTGTGGTTCGTGGCGATGCGCGTCGGCTGGACCGTGGGATGCGTCGCGGCGGGATTCCTGCTCGTGGTACCGAGGATCGTCGTCGAGGCGGCGCAGCAGTATGCCGACGTGCCACTGATGTTCTTCGCCACGCTGGCTGCGTTCCTGTCCGTCTGCCAGCCCGCCAGCGACCGTCGCTCGCCCCTGTTGTTCGCGGGCCTTGCCGCCGGTGCCGCAGCTTGGACCAAGAACGAGGGGCTGCCGTTGTGTGCGATCGTGCTCGCGCTGACGGCCGCCCGGCATCGCCTTCGCGCGTGGCCGGCATTGCTCGGGGCGGCAGCACCGCTGCTCGCGTCCATGATCGTGCGGACCATGGCGGAAGTGGCGGACTTCACCCTGAGTGCGCGCGCGCAGGCTGACCGCCTCGCGGTGATCCTCGATGGAATCGGGACCTACGCCTTCGACCTTGGCCCCGAAGCGAATGCGACCAACGGGAGTTGGCTCGGACTGTGGTGGCTGTTCGCGATCGTGCTGATGGCGGCGGCACTCGTACGGCGCGTGACCCTGTTCCTCGATCGTGATTCCCTGCTGGCGGCAATCGTGCTGTTGCAGGTCGTCGCCTATGTCGTGGCCTACGTCGTGTCGCCGAACCCTGCGGACTGGCACGTGCGAACTTCGATGGGGCGCTTGATGGTGCATCCGGCGGCGATCGCACTCGCGTTCGCGGTCATCGCCTGCCGCCCACGCAAGGGGGAGTAGGAAGAGAGGCTGCGGTCACGGCCTACCCGGAACGACCCCGCCCTCCTGCCCCCTGCGCAAACCCCGTTCATCCGGTCGCGCCAGCCCGTTTCGGGGCGCCCCAGCCGCGGCGGCGCCGCGCAGTTCGTCGCGCGCTGCTGCGTGCCGACCGCGCGGGCGCCACGAACAGCGACGGCACCACCCACTATGCTGCCGCAATGACCTCGAGGCGTTGGCTTGGTTGGCTGCTGCTCTTCCCGCCCACCGCGCTCGCCGCACAACAAGAAGCGGAGCCCGAACGCCCCTACCCGCGCCTCGTCACCGCGGCGACGCGCGCCGAGCCGGCGACGCTGGCCCGGCTCGAGCGGCCGGGCACCGTGCTCTGCGTCGACGAGTTCGAGTCCAACGACTCGTTCGCCGCCTGGTTCGAGGTCACCGGCACCGAACAGGGCCACGCCGCGATCGATCGCGAGCAGGCCCATGGCGGCAAGTCCTCGCTGCGCCTGCGTGCGCCCGACAATGGCGGGAAATCGAGCGGCGCCAGCGCCGTGCGGTGGCTCGGCGACGCGGGCCACGACTGCCTGCACATCCGCTACTGGATCCGTTACGCGCCCGACTACGACCAGGGCAATCTCAACCACACGGGCGGTGCCCTGAGCGGCGTCGCCGGCAACTTCAAGTGGGCCGGCATGGGCGGCGCCGGGCAGCGGCCGACCGGCCTGGATCACTTCAGCACGCGCGTCGAAGGCTGGCGCGACTGGGGCAGGACGGCGGCCCCGGGCTGGCTGTTCTGCTACGCGTACTGGATGGACATGAAGCGGGACCGCGACGGCAACTACTGGGGCAACATGATGGGCCCGGGGGAAGCCGAACGGTTCGTGCCGCCGCGCGGCCAATGGTCGTGCGTCGAGCAGCGAGTCGCCGTCAACCAGCCCGGCCACGCCGATGGCGAACTCGCGGTCTGGCTCGACGGCAAGCTCTACCTGCACTACACGGGCTTCCGCTGGCGCGGCAGCGACGAGGTCCGCCTCAAGCGCGCGAGCCTGATGGTCTACGTGCACGCGGCACAGCGGGACAACACGGTCTGGTACGACGACTTCGTGGTGTCGACGGGTTACATCGGCATGGGCGCCGTCAAGGCACCGGACGACAAGGCGCCGCCCGCCACCGAACCCGCTCGCAAGCTGTGAGGCGCTGAGCCCAAGGAGGAACTCGCGCGAGCGCGCCTGAGCGGATACCGCCGCTGTTGTCCCCAGCGCCACGAGCACCCGCAGGCGCTCGAACGCGCGCTGCCGCGCTACGGGCCGCGCCACCGTGCCTCCTGCGCGTTCCCCAGTCAGTCGCGCGGAGTAGCGAGTGCTCCGTCGGGAGCGAAACAAGAGCGTCGTCCCGCGTGGGTGAAGAGCGTCATGGTCGCTTCACCAGTCCTGCCTGCTGACGATGACTCGGTGGCCCTCGGCGACCACGATCACGGAGCCGGGCCTGCCGTCGCTGCGCTGGTACAGCGCGTAGTACTTGCCGCCCTTCGCGACGAGCTCGTCGATGAACGCGTCGAACACGCGAACGCGATCGGGATCGCCGATCGTGCCGCGCACGAGGCAGTGGTCGTACGGGAGCTTCTGGCCATTCGCCGCCACGGCCTCGCCTGGGGTCCTTTCGGGCAGCGCGCCCGTTCGTTCGCGAAGGCCTGCGAGCACGAGCTCGCAGGCTGCGCCTTCGACAGGCGGCGGCGGGAACGTATCGACGGGGCCTCCGACTCGATCGGGCGAAGCGGCGCAGGCGCACAGCAGGACGGAGAGCAGGAGTCGCGTTCGCATGATCGACCTCGCGCGCGGAGGAAGTTCGAGCACCGGTCCCGGACCACCCGGAACGCACCACCGCAGCCTGCCCCCTGCGCGCGACCCCGTCAACGCGGTCGCAGCGTGCCCGCAACCACCGGCGCAGGTTGGGCAGCAACTACCGCTGCTTCACGGCGCCCGCTCCTGCCGCGTCACGATCGGCACGTAGCCGAACTCGCGCCCCTTCGGTGGCGTCACCAGCAGCGCCGGATCCAGGGCCACCAGTTCGCCGCGCGTCGGCGGCGGCATGTAGTCACGGTCGATCGGCCACGCACGGTGGATCTGCTCGACGAACGCCTGCAGCGCCGCCTTCTTGGCGTCGCTCCACGCGCACTGCTGGAACGACGGCTGGTCGACGAAGCGGTACCAGCGGAACGTCACCAGGGAACCGTCGCAGAGACGCACCTGCTGCTCGTCCCCCACCGGCCCCGGCGTCGTCCACGCCCCCTTCGCCGGCGACGTGAACGGCTCGCCGGCGCTGGCGAGCGCAAACTCGGCGGCGTGCAGGCCGGTTTCCTTCGGCACCGCGTCGGGTGCCACTGCCAGGCGCCGCTTGCCGTCGTGACGGAAGTACTGCGGGAACTGGCCGCGTGGTGCATGCGCACCATCCTTCCACACGAGCCCCCACGTGTTGTCCGCGAACACCTGCGTGTCGAACGTCGCAGCCACGCCCTCGATCGGCAGCCCGTCCTGGTCGAAGCCCGGTGTGCGCGTGCTGAGCTTCGCCACGAACGCGCCGTTCGTCTCGAAGCGTCCCGTCGGCACCGCACCACCGCGCCGCCAGGCGAGGAACGCGTCGTAGAGCGCCCGACGCGAGTAGTAGGTGACGTCCTGCACCAGCACCGCGCGCCCTTCCGCGTCGACCGGAAAGCGCAGGGCCGGGATCTTCGACCAGCGGCTGCCGTCGGGGCCGTTCGCCAGCAGCTGCGGCACCGTGTTGATCTCCATCGCGCCGCCGCCCATCAGGCCCAGCCGGCTGTCGAGGCCGCGGCCGTGCAGGAACGGCATCCGGAACAGGTCGGCGATCTTGCTCCACGTCTCCGGGATGTAGTACGCGATCGGCCCTTTGAAGTTCGCCGTCGCCAGGAAGCACGTCCACGCGTGGTCGCCGATGGGCGCCTTGCCGTCCTTGCTCGGCACCGGATCGGTGAACGGCAGCGCCATGTAGGTGTAGCCGAAGAAGCGACCCGCCGGATCGCCTTGGAACGGCAGCGCGTCGGGCGGCAGCAGCAGGCGGTTGCTCAGCTGCGCGATACCGAGCCGATGGTCGGGCAGCGCTTCCGTGTCGTAGAAGAACGACCAACCCGGCGAGCCGACCTCGTAGTCGTAGCACTGCGGCGTGGCGTTCATGCTGAACTTGGGCGGGCCGTAGCGAAAGCGATTGCCGGCCCAGTAGCCGAGCCCCCCTTCGACCGTCTGGAAGACGCTGTCCCACGTCGGCCCGCGCTCCTTCCACTTGCGCGCCAGCGTGCCTTCGGGCGCGAGCGGCTGGTCTTTGTTGTCGCGGTTGTCGGGCACGATCCAGCCGCTCGCGAGCCCGATCTGGAAGTGGGCCAGCGGGCGATCGATCAGCGACCACGCGGCGGAGTAGAAGCCCATGCCCATGCCGAACTCGCTGCGGTCGGCCGGCGGCGACGCGTCGTAGCCGATGTAGCCGTGCAGCCCCGCCCCGGACTGGACGGGCTTCTGCGGCGCGGCGGCGCCGGGAGTTGGATCCTGCCAGCCGGCGGCGAACAGGAACGAGCAGGCGAGCAGGACCGTCGTCATCCACGCACGCGTAGCACCTCGCCGCAGCGGGCGCCATGCAGCACTCGCGGCCGGGACCGCAGCTTCATCACCTACGCGCGCACGGTGCTGTGATGCCCGGTTGTCGCTGGCGCGCGGCTGCTCTCTGATGCCGCGATGGTGAGCCGCTACGCGTTCTTGGTCGACGCCTACGCGACCGAGATCCTGAAGGTGCTGTCGGTGTGGGCGATGGCGGCCGACACCGACCTCGATCAGCGACCGCGCCCCGGTGATCGCCGCGGTCGCACCCTGCGCGAGCACATGATCCACCAGTGCCAGAGCGAGCACGGCTGGTTCGCCACGATGTTCGGCATCCAGACACCTGGTGAGGTGTTGCCGCCCGAACTGTCGCGCCTCGCGTTCCTGAACCACTACGCGGCCGCCGCCGAGTTCCGCCGGCAGGCACTGGTCGATCGGGACGATGCCTATTGGGAGACGGTGGTGCCGTTCTTCGAAGTGCCGCGGCCGCGCACGTGGATCATGACCCGGCGGATCGCCCACACGGCGCATCATCGCGGCCAGCAGACGACACTGTTGCGCTGCGCCGGTCGGGCTCTGCACAGCACCTACGGTCCGACCGCCGACACCGGCGGGCTCGCCAAGGACAAGCCGCCGGTGATCTACGCCTACGGCAGCGTCGCGTCGCTGATCTCTGGCGAGGCTTGCGGCGGACAGCGGCGAGCCCTGCCGCTGGCGGTCGAACGGCCGGTCACCGAGCGGCCCACTCCCTGATTCGCCGCTCGCGCCAGGGTTCTCGCGCAGGTTCGGTCCGGGCGTGGGCGCAGGGAAGAGAAGCTGCGGTCCCGGCCCATCACGAACCCGCCCTCGCCAGTGGCCGCCCCCCCCCCGCGTCCGCGGCGAATCGCGGGTTCCGAAGCCCGTCAAGCCACCGGATTCCGGAGGTCGATAGCCCCGGGGCCGGGCTGCGCATGTCCATTCCCCTACAGACCCTGCAGACGCTGTTCACACTCGGCGATGTGACACTGTTCGTCTGGGCCAACGAACCGGGATGGCCAGTGACCTACGTGTCGCCGAACGTCGAGCGTTTGCTGGGCATCTCGGCAGCGGACCTGCTGTCGCGCCGGGTGCTGTTCGGGGACCTGATCGCCGCCGAGGACCTGGCACCGCTCCAGGCGAGTGTGGCACGGAGTGTCGCCAGTGGCGCCGACCTCTGCATGCACGACGACTACCGGCTCCGTCGCCCGGACGGTCGCTGGATCTGGGTGCACGATGTGACGGTGATCCAGCGGGCGGCGGACGGCAGCGTGATCTCGTTCGCCGGCCATCTACTCGACGTGACGCAGTCGCGCGAGGACCGCGCGGCGCTGATGGCGCAGCGCGACCGCTTCGAACTGGTGCTGCAAGGCACGCGACTCGGGCTGTGGGACTGGAACCCCACGACCAACGCGGTCGTCTTCGACGAACGGTGGGCAAGGATGCTCGGCCATGAACTGGCTGAGATCGAGCCCTCGCTCGAGTCTTGGCAGTCCCGGGTGCACCCCGACGACCTCGCCGGTTGCTTCGCCGACATCCAGGCGCACCTCGAGGGCAAGACGGAGTTCTACGAGAACGTGCATCGCATGCGTCACAAGGACGGTCGCTGGATCTACATCCTCGATCGTGGCCGCGTGTGTGAGCGCGACGCGGAGGGCAGGGCCACTCGCTTCACCGGCACGCACACCGACATCACACCGCAGAAGCTGGCGGAACTCGCCGCGCGCCAGGCGAACCTGGCGAAGGACCAGTTCCTCGCCCGCATGTCCCACGAGATCCGCACGCCCCTGAACGGCGTGCTCGGCCTCCTGCAGCTGCTCGAGTCGAGCGCGCTCGACGGACAGCAGACCGCGTACATCGAGGCCATGCGCGAGAGCGGCGAGACCCTGTTGACGGTGATCAACGACATCCTCGACGCCTCGAAGATCGAAGCCGGCCAGATGCGCATCGACCCGCATCCGTTCGACGTGCCGCGGCTGCTGCAGACGGTCTTCGATCTCTACCGCGAACGTGCGCACTCCAAGCAGCTCGGCTACCGGCTCCTGCTCGACAACGAGTTGCCAAAGCGCCTCGTCGGCGACTCGCATCGCCTCCGGCAGGTGTTGACGAACCTGCTGTCGAATGCGCTCAAGTTCACCGCTCGAGGAAAGGTGGAACTGATCGCGTCCGCGCAACAGCGCCCCGACGGCGCCATCGACCTGCGATTGGAGGTCAGCGACACTGGCTGTGGCATCGCCGACACGGCCGCGATCTGGGAGCCGTTCCGCCAGGGCGATGCGTCGACGTCCCGGCATCACGGAGGCACCGGCCTCGGCCTGTCGATCTGCCGGCAACTGATCACCCTGATGGGCGGCACCCTCGAGCTGCAGAGTCAGCCGGGCGTTGGCTCGACGTTCACGGCGCAGGTGCCGCTGCGCGCCGCCGCCGACGCCGCATCGTCGCCAGCTCCGACCCAGCTCGCATCGATCGACGCAGCCCGCTCCCTCGCCGTGCTCGTGGCCGAGGACAACCCGGTCAATCAGATGCTGATGCGAGGCGTGCTCGAGAAACTCGGCCTGCGCGGCACGTTCGTCGGCAACGGCGCCGACGCCATCGAGCGCTGCAAGCAGCAGCCTTTCGACCTCGTGCTGATGGACCTCCACATGCCAGTCGTCGACGGACTCACGGCGTGCCGCTCCATCCGCAAGGAACTCCCGCCGACCGAGCAGCCCCGCATCATCGCGATTTCCGCCGACGCATTCGCCCCGACCGAGGCCGGCTTCCAGGATGCTGGTTTCGATGGTGCGCTGGCGAAGCCGTTCCGGCTCGCGCAGCTGGCGCAGCTGATCCGGGAAACGCCCGCGCGCTGATCGGACCAACGTTGCGGTCGGAGTACCGTTGGCGACGCGACAAGCGCTGGACGGAAACTCCCGCGACGGCGTGCCAGGCAACGAGGCGCGCGAGACTCCGGTGCAGGGCGGCGTCTCCGACGTGCGCCACGCGCCCCGACGTCAGTCTGCCGGTGGCACCCCGCACGCCGGCAAGGGCACGAAGTTGGCGGCGAGCATGCCGAGCAGCAAGCCGACGATCGTCGCGCCGTCGACGCCGACGAAGCGTTGCAGCAGGTAGCCGCCGAGTGCGCCGAGGGCCACGACCGCGACCCTCGCCTTGGACCGGAACGCTCAGAGCATGCCGAAAGCGTACCGACATCCGGGCGCCGCGCCGCCCCGCCGCTGCGACGTTCTTCGCGTCCGCCGTCGTCCAGTTGGCGCTGCGCACGGATCGGCGACCGCGCCGGGCCACGGCGCCGGCGGCGGCCGCTGGTCAGCGGCCCTGGCCAGCGGGCTGGCGGTGCGCCGCGCGCCACGCCACCAGCGAACGCGCGAGGTGCTCGCGCGGCGGCAGCGCGATGCCGAAGCCCTGCAGCCCGATCGGCCCGTCGAAGCCGATCGCGTCGAGCGTCGTCAGCAGACCGGCGAGTCCGAAGTCACCCTCGTCGAGCGGGCGGATCAGCGTCGGCCAATCGTCGCCGTCGACGTCGGCGCCGTGCAGCGTGACCGCGAACAACCGGTCGACGCACGCACGCAAGGCGGCGTCGGCGTCGCGCGCGTCGCTGGCGCGCAGGTGATGGCAGAGGTTGAAGCAGACGCCGAACCGGCGATCGTCGATGGCGGCCAGCACGCGACGCGCGTCGTCCACGGTCTCGAGCCAGAAGTCGTGGTGGGGATAGAGCGCGACCTCGACGCCGGTGGCGCGTGCGCGCGCCGCCAGCCCGCGCAACGCCGCCAGCGCCGACGCGTCGCCGCGCGGATCGCGCGGCGCCAGGCCGTCGTGCCGGACCGCCAGCCAGAGCTGGCCCGGCCCGCCGGCGAGCGCCTGCATGGCCTCGTGCAGCGGCTGCAGGCGCGCAGCGAGCGCGGTCTGGTCGTCGTCGGCGCCGGCCGCCGGCAAGGTCAAGACGGCGTAGGCGCTGGCCACGTCCATGCCGCGGCGTTCGCACGCCGCGCGCGCGACCGGCAGGTCGGCGAGGCTCCAGGCGAGGCCATCGAAGCCGAGTTCGCCGACGAGCGCGGCCTGCTCGTCGATCGACCCGCCGCCGGTCGCCGTGTGCATCGCGACGAACGGCCGTGCGCCGCCGTGGGGTCGCTTCGTCGCCGGCGCATCGCGGCCGACGAACCAGCGGCCGTCGGCGTCGATCGTCGCCCGCAGCGTCGTCTCGCCGCGGCGCGCGCGCACGGCGCCTTCGCCAGCGGCCGACAACTCGAGCGGCGCCTCGTCGCCTTCGTCCGGCATCGACAGGCCCTCGAGGGTCTCGCCGTCGCGCAGGAACGGCGCCGCGGTCCGGTCGTCGCCACGAACACGCGCCCGCAGCAGGCCGGCCACCGTCTCGCGCGCGCCGAGACGCGCGTCGTCACCCGCGGGCACGAAGGCCATCGCGTGCTGCCACGGCAGCTCGTCGGTCTCGGCCGCGAAGCGGAAGCTATGGCTGGCCATCTCGCGCAGCATCTGCGCCTTCGTCATCGTGTGCTCCGGCTTGATCGGCACTTCCGGATCCTCGGCGCGGAACTCGACCAGCACGACGCGGCCCTGCGGCCGCAGCGACTCGCGCACGCGCTGCATCACGCGGACCGGATGCGAGAGTTCGTGGTAGACGTCGACCATGAGCACGAGGTCGAGCCCGCCCGGCGGCAGCATCGGGTCGTCGACCGTGCACTCGACGCCGACGATGTTGCCGAGGCCCGCTTCGACGGCGCGCTTCTGCAGCATGACGAGGTACTGCGGCTGCAACTCGACGGCATGCACGACGCCAGCAGCGCCGACCGCGCGCGCCAACGGCAGCGTGTGGTAGCCGTTGCCGCAGCCGAGGTCCGCGATGGACTGGCCGGGGCGCACCGCGAGCCAGCGCTGCAGCGCGGCGCCGTTCTCCTCCTCTTCGCGCGTTGCACGCAGGAGCCAGCCCGCGCCCGTCCAGTGCATCGTCTGCGCCACGTCGCGGCCGAGATAACGCGCGCGCCCGTTCGGCGTCGCCTCGGGATCCTGGGCGGCGGCGCCCGCCGCGGTGAGCGTGGCCGCCAGCGCGGCGGCGAGCGCGCCCCGGCGCGTCCATGGCGCGGGCGTCGTCACGGGCGATCCTCGCCGGCGAGCGGCAGCTGGTGGTGAGCGGTCATGGCGGCGCATGCTATGCGCGCACGGCCCCGGCGCCGCGTCGCCCGCGGCCGTCCGGTTGCTGCCTGCCGAGCTCGCGTAGACTCGACTCCATGCCACCTCACTCTTCTTCGTTCGCCCTGGCGGCGACGCTGGCCGTGCTCGCGCCGACCACCGCACTCGCCCAGGCGACGAAGGAGTTCGAGATCGCAGGCCGTCGCGCGTTCTTGCTGCTGCCGAAAGACGGGCAGAAGACGACCATGATGCCCTGGGTCTGGTACGCACCGACGTTGCCGAGGCTGCCCGGTGCGGACGAGCAGTGGATGTTCGATCGCATTCTCGCCGCGGGGATCGCGATCGCGGGCATCGACGTCGGGGAGTCCTACGGCAGCCCCGCTGGGCGCGAGGCGTTCTCGGCGTTGCATCGCCACCTGGTCGAGCAGCGGGGTCTCGCGCCGCGTGCCTGCCTGCTGGCGCGCAGCCGCGGCGGCCTGATGCTCTACAACTGGGCCGCGGGGCAACCCGAAGCGGTCGCGGGCATCGCGGGCATCTATCCGGTCTGCAGTCTCGAGAGCTATCCGGGTCTGGCGAGAGCGTGTGGCGCCTATGCGATGACCGAAGCGGAGCTGCGCTCGGCACTGCCGGAGCACGATCCGATCGCGCGGCTCGCGCCGCTGGCGGCCTTGCGGGTCCCCATCTTCCACATCCACGGGGATCGCGATGACGTCGTGCCGCTGGAGCAGAACTCGGCGGAACTGCAGCGGCGCTACGCGGCGCTCGGTGGCGCCATGCAACTCGAGACGGTCGCGGGGCGCGGCCACGACATGTGGCGCGGCTGGTTCGAGTCGAAGCCTCTGGTCGAGTTCGTGATCGAGCGCGCGCGCACCACCGGCGGCATCATCGACCTCGCCGCGAAGGAACCGCCCGCCAACGCAGTGCAGCTGATCGGGCCGAAGGGCTTCTTGCTGGTGCCGGAGAAGGCGGACGTCCCGGGCCAGTGGCAGTTCGCGGACGGCGTGCTGACGGCTTCGCCGGCCTGGGACAGCGTGGTCACCACCGAGTCGTACCGCGACTTCCGCCTGCACATCGAGTTCAACGTCAACGCGTCGCAGGACCCGAACCCCGAGGCCAAGGGCAACTCGGGCATCTACATCCAACACCGCTACGAGGTGCAGATCCTGGACTCGTTCGGGGTCGCAGCCGCGGACTACCAGGACAGCTTCTGCGGCAGTCTGTATCGCCTGAAGAAGCCGGACCAGCTCGCCAACAAGCCAGCCGGTGAGTGGCAGTCGTTCGACATCGCGTTCCGCGCGGCGCGCTTCGACGGCGACGCCAAGGTCCGCAACGCGCGCATCACCGTCTACCAGAACGGAGTGCTCATCCACGACGACTGCGAGATCCCACGCAAGACCGGCGCCGGCGAGCGCGAGGGACCGGGCGCCCGCCCCATCAAGCTGCAGGGCCACCACAATCAGGTCCGCTTCCGCAACTTCTGGATCGTCGAGTGACGAGCGCGGCCGTTCAGCGACGGTCGTAGGTGTCGAACACCCGAACCTGCGCCCACGTCTCCTTGTGCTCGGCGACGAAGCGCTGGTGGCGCGCCGAGATCTGGTAGTCGTCGTGTGCCTGCTTCGACTCGAAGGCGACGTGCAGCCCGACGTGGAAGTCGCGCACGTTCACCGGGCGATCGAACTCGGCGGCCAGCGGACCGGCGGCGAAGAACAGCTCGCCCGCGTGACCGCGCAGCAGTTCGTGGCAGGCGTTGACGAGGCGGGCGATGTTCGCCGCACTGCCGTCGTGCAGCGTGAAGTAGACGTCGTGGATCAGGGCTGCGGTCATGCGACGCATCTTGCGGCCGGCGGCCGACCGCGGCATGCGTCGGATGAGGGGATTGGCTGGAAGGACGGAATCCCCACCACCAGCCCCGTGCCGGCAACCACCGGCTTCGCCTTCTTCCTCCTCACGACGCGGCACCACCCGCGACCGCGACCCCGGTTGCAATGTTGCGACGACAAAAACGCATCCTTTCGCCCATAGGGGGTAGCGGCGCGTTTCGACGCCGCGATCCAAGGAGCACAGCAGTGATGAGCGAGAAACACCCGTTATCGGCGTGGGGTCGTCAGGACAAGCGCTGGCGCTCGCTGATGGAGCAGCGTGCACGCGGTTGTCATTGGGACCTTCGGTTCTGGATGCCGCCGAGCCCGCGCGAACTGTCGGACTACATCGGTTCGCGGGCATCGATCCCGCGGCAGGTTGTGCCGACGTTTCGTTGCGTCGACGGTGTCGCGTGCGACCGTCGTGGACGGTGGTGGATTCAGGATGGACCTCTCTGCCAGGTCATTGACTTCGAACGTGCCGCCGCGGCGCTGCAGGTCACCGCGGCGTTCTTGCGGATGTGGTCGAGGTTGTACGTGGCTGCTCGACATCCTGATGGTGACCAATCGAGTAGGCCGGCGACGCCTCACGCCGCACTCCCCGGCGCACCGCGTGAGATCAAGCGTGCACTCTTGATCGACCCCGACGCAGGTGATGACCCCGGTTGGTGGCATTCGGACTGCTGATGACGCGACCGGCGCCAGATTGCCGGCATGGAGATCGCCCCATTCCCCTTGGCATGCGCCCTCCCGCGGGGGGAGTAGGAGAAACAAGCTGCGGTCCCGACCCACCCGGAACCCACCGCCCCATCCTGCCCCCTGCGCGTTCCCCCGTCAGCAGGTCGCAGCAAACGACCGCCTAGGCGCTGGTCACGGATGCCGGCGCCCCGCACGCTGCAGGATGCCCGTGCCTCCGCGCGGCCTCCTGTCACTCGGCGTCGTCATCCTCCATTTCCATCCATGAGAACCGCGCCTGGCCCCATCTGGTCAATACGCCGCCACACCGTCGGCAACACCTTCTTCGCCTCGCTCGTCGTGGCCGCACTGACGGGCTGCGCGACGCCGACGCCGACGCGGACACCGACGCCCGACGCCACGGCGCAGCCGAACGCCCTCACCTCGACCCCACCACTACGCCTGCACTTCGAGACCGTTCGCTCGATCCTGCACGACAGCAAAGGCAACTACTGGTTCGGCAGCTGGAACGAGGGAGTCGGCCGCTACGACGGCACAGGCCTGACCTACTTCACGACCAAGGACGGGCTGAGCCACAACCAGATCCGCTCGATCTACGAACACAAGAACGGCCTGGTCTGGTTCGAGGGCGCCGTCGGCATGACCAGCTTCGACGGCGAGAAGCTCGTCGCAGCGGGCCAACTCGACTACTCGCGCAAGAACAAGTGGTCGCTCGGCGAGGGCGACCTGTGGTTCAAGGATGGCGCCGAGATGGGCGCCACCGAGCAAGAAGGGGCACCGGGTGCGTATCGCTACGACGGCGCGACCTTCAGCTACCACACCTATCCGTTGCCGATCACGCCGGGCCTGATGACCGGCAACGCTGCCTATGCGACGACAGGCTTCGCACGCGGCAAGAGCGGCCGCGTCTGGTTCGCGACCTACAACGCCGTCTTCGGCTACGACGGCTCGGCCTTCACCGTCTTCGACGACGCCCGGCTGCAGCGCAACGAGTCCACCGGCCGCATGCACTGCCGCTGCGTGTTCGAGGACAGCCGCGGCAACGTGTGGATCGGCAACAACGGCATCGGGGTGTGGCTCTTCGACGGCACCAACGTCACCGACTTCACGCAGAAGCACGGTCTCGGCAAGGCCGGCGCGCACGCCGGCCGCACCACACGGCTGCCCGGCGACTTCGTCGGCGCCGGCCCGTCGCTGCACCGCGTATTCGCGATCGGGGAGGACCGCGACGGCAACATCTGGTTCGGCACGATCGCAAGCGGCGCATGGCGCTACGACGGCAAGACCGTGCGGCACTTCGGAGCGGCCGACGGACTGACATCCGAGGACATCGTGTGCATCTACACCGATCGCCGTGGCGACCTCTGGCTTGCCGGCAGCGGCGTCTTCCGTTGGAACGGCACGTCGTTCGATCGCATGTTCTGAACCTCGCGCCGGCGGCACCTCGCGGTTTCCCCTGGCGGCGACACCGCCTGACGCTACGGATGTCACGCTCCGCGCCCCGCCATTCCAACGGCACGTGTCTCCGCTCCCAACCGCCGCCGAACCCGCGCCCACCGGCAACTGGCGTCTGGCTCTCGCGACCGCACTGGCGCTGTTCGTGTTCACGCGGGTGCGCAGCCAGTTCGGCTGGTACGTAGACCTGCACCGGCTGCTGCGCGACGCCGGCGTGCCGGACTCGCTGCGCGCGCTCGACAGCAGCCTGCTCTTGGTCCTCACGTCGGTGCTCGCCGCGACGATCGCCGCCCGCCCGCGCCGGCCGTTGGTCGTGCTCGGGCTCGCGGCATCCGCGCCACGCGGCCTCGTCTTCGCGCTGCTGGCCGGCTTGCCGATGCTGTTGCAGGGCTTCTTCGCCCGCACCGACGTGCGCTTCGACCTCGCGATCGCGCGCGGAGTCGTGGTCGCCCCGTTGGTCGAGGAACTGTTCTTCCGCGGCGCCCTGGTCGGCATCGCGGTGCGCTGCGGCGGCCTTCCGTTCTGGCCGACGGCGATCGCCACCGGCGTGCTGTTCGGCTCGATCCACGTGCCGTGGGACGGGTCCTTCCATGCCGGCCACCTCGGCGTGTTCGCCGCCACCACCGCCGGCGGCATCTGGTACGCGTGGATCTGGCGCTGCCACGGCTTCAACCTGTGGACGACGATCTTCCTGCACGCGGCCATGAACGCGGCGTGGACGGTGTTCGCGGTCTCCGGCAACGCGGCGGGCGGGCTGTGGCCCAACGTCGGGCGCGGTCTCACCATCGTCGTCGGCACCGTGTTGTCGCTGCGGGCCACGCGCCTCCTCGCGACCCCACCGGCGGCCTGACCGGCCGGCTCGGCGCCCGGCCTCGTCGCACTGGTCTGCCCTGGTCCGGTCGCGACGACGAATGCCAGCTCGGGCCGCAGGAGGTCTGCCGGCAACCACCGGCTTCGCACACGCTCGGCAACGAGGTCGCCCTGGTGGTCGGCAGCGATCGCCAAGGTGCCGCCCGGGCGACGAACGACGCAGCGCCGCATCCGTGCAGCGCCTTCGTCCGAATGCGCGCCCATGCGCGCCAGCCGCCTCCGCCTCCCCATCGCCGCGATCGCCGCCCTGTTGCTCGCCCTCTTCCTGCTGCCATCGTGCAGTTCGACCTGGCCGCGCCGCAATCCGACCGGCGAGCAGTTCCCAACCGTGGCCGGCACGTCGCTGGCCGGCGACGCCGTGACGCTGCCAGTCGTCGGCGCCGGCGCCCCGCTGCTGCTGCTGGTCGGCTACGAACAGGACGCGCAGTTCGACCTGGACCGCTGGCTGTTTGGCCTCGACCAGGCCGGCTGGCGCGTGCGCACGTTCGAGGTGCCGACGCTGCCCGGACTGGTGCCGCGACTGCTGGCCGGCACCATCGACGGCGGCATGCGCCGCGGCATCCCCTCGGAAGACTGGGCCAGCGTCGTGACCGTCTACGGCGACGGAGCGCGCATCGCCGAGTTCACCGGCAACGAGGATGGCCTGACCGGCCGCATCGTGCTGCTCGACCGCGCCGGCAAGGTCGTGTGGTTCCACGACCGCGGATTCTCGGTGACGCAGCTGAAGGCCCTGATCGCCACGGCCAGCGGCCTGTAGCGAAGCCGCGGCCGGCAACTCCAGGGACCACCACTGCCCAGGTGGGCCCAACACATCTGCGGTAGTCGGGATGCTCCGCGCCCGCGCGGAAGACCGTCGGAAAAGCAGAACGACACCGACTCCGACCGCAGGGCGATCCACCGGGCTTGCGACGCGGGGGAGATCGACCGCTGCGGCCTCGCGGCCAACAAGCCGTTCTGCGACGGCTCGCAAGCGCGTCAGGGTTTCCAGTCGGTCTGCCCGGCGCGGGACCTGCCGCCGCCGAAGCCGAAGGCCTGAGCGGATGGCGTCGCGCTGCGCGGCTCAGCGCAAGTTGAGTTGCCGCGCGTTCGACACCGCGAAGTCGGGCGCCAGCGCGCAGGGCGCCGAGCCCGGCTGCCAGACCGTCCACTGGGCCGTCAGCTCGCTGCCGGCGAGGCTCGCGGAGCACGGGATCGGCAGCGGCACGCTGGCGCTGCCGTTGACCGTGGTGACGACCGTGGTGGCGCCGAACTCGTACCACTGGCAGACGCCGCACGACAGCGGCGTCGTCGGGGCCGTGAGGTTCAAGGCGGCGAGCAGCGAGGACGCGCCGGCGCCCGCGAGGTCGATGCGGAACGTGCCGTTGCCGACCGCCGGCGGGCCGACCGTCGACAGCGTGCCGCCGCCACCGCAGCCGCCGCCGAGGTTGGTCGTCGTGGCCGACGTCGAGAAGGCGTCGACGACGCGGCCGTACAGGGGCGACTCCGCGCTCAGGGTGACGCCCGGAAACAACGGGGAGTACCGAGACTCGGTCCACACGACGACACCGCGCGACGCGGTCGGATCGCCGCTCGGCGCCTGCATGCAGACGGCCGGACCGTTCATGCTACGGCCCAGCACGCTGCCGGATGGCGGCGTCGGAGAGGCCACCGTCACGAGCGATTCGCACGTCGCGCACGTGAACGGGTCGATGCCGATGAGCACGATGAAACCGTCGATGTTGCAGGTCAGATAGGCCTTGCCGGCGCGCCAGGCGACGTCCGGCGTGCGGGCCGGCGTCGTGTTCCACAGGGGACCGGTCGCGACGAGCTGCGCGCCAGCGCGCATCGCGCCGGCGCGGGCATACGGCGGCCCCTCGGGAGTGAGGATCGACCCTGGGTACTGCGAGAACCAGGTACAGACGAAGTCGCACGTCCCGTCGCCGCCGCCGTCGATGCGCGGCTCCGACGCATGGATATCGGAACCGGACAGGAGCTGCTGTGCGTACAGCGGGGCGCCCGTGCGGTCGATCACGGTGCCGCGGATGCGTCGCGCGCTGCCTTCGTCGCGCACCCAGGCGACGCCGAGCCGGCCGTCGGCGCTCGTCTGCCGGCTGATCGTCGGCTGCTGCGTCGTGATCGATCCGCCCGGCGGCGCGGCCACGGTGAAGGTCTGGAACACCGACAGCGTCGTGCTGTTGCTTGGCGCCGTGACGACGGCGCCTCGGATGCCGTTCGCGCCTTCGCCCCAGACGATCCAGGCCTTGGCCGGCGCGAACAGCGAGCCCGAGGACTCGCCGCCGACGTCGATGCCGTCGATGCCGCCGATGGTCGCGCTGGCGAGGGTCAGCGCCGGCGTCATCACGCCATCGCCGGCCTTGATCCCGCGCGCGACCACCTGCGTCTGCGTGCTGGTGTTCTGCAGCCACGTGACGACGAAGCGGTTCGACAGGTTGACGTTGGCGACGCGCGGCTCGCGCAGCAGCAACGTGTTGTTGGTCGCGATGCCGATCATGCCGCCAAGCGGCGTGCCCGTCGTCCCGAAGCGCTGGCCGCGGATCGTCTTCAGGCCCGTGCCCCAGTAGCTGCGTTCCCAAACGACCAACCAGGTCGCGGTCGATGTGTCGAAGGCGACATCGGCGTTGCCGTCGGTCTCGTGGGGCGTGCCCAACACGCCCCCCGAGCCGACCAGCGGCGAGGTCAGCACGAAGTTCGTGCCGACCAGTGGATCGAGCAGCAGCGGGTAGGCCGCACGGTTCGCGAAGGACGCCGGCACGACCCACTCGACCGCGCCCTGTGCGAGGCGCAGCGCGCCGGCGCAGGTGGCGCCATTGGCATCGATGGCGGTCAGCGCGCCGATGGCGACGCCGCCGTGGCCCTTGCTGAACAACAGGGTGCCGTCGGCGAGTTGCCTGCCATGTCCGGCGACGGTGCCGGCGAGCGCGAAGGTGGCGACGAGGTCGCCGCGGCCGCCGAGCGGCCGCTCGAGCAACAGGCTGTGCGCGAGCCCGGGCAGGGTCGCGTCGAAGCGCTCGGTGACGCCGGGCGCGCGCTGGTAGGCGACGCGGTCGCCGACGACGGCCGGCGCCGCCGCGGCCGCGAGCGGCAGTTCGACGTCGCCCTGGCGCACGCGCACGGCGCCGAGCCGCAGGTCGACGAGTTCGGGCGTCAACGAGCCGAGCACGGCGATGAAGCGGGCGCCGTCGGCGTCGAAGCGCGCCTCCCAGTCCGGACCCAGCGCGATCGGCGCGCCGTGTTCGTCGGCGGTGACGTTCGCGACCTTGGCGATCGCGAACGGCGGCAGATCGCCGGCTTCGCGCGCCGCCGACTGGGCGGGCAGCAGCGGGACGAGGACGACGGCGAGCGCCAGCGCGGCGCCCTGCAGCTTGTAGTTGGATGGACGAGGAGTCATGGGCATATGGGTTGCGGGAGGGAGTGGTTCACTGGAAGTCGAGGCGCGGCATGCTGGTCAGCGCGAAGTCGGGCACGACCTGGCACGGCGAATGGCGGCAAAGGAACGCATGGGGGGGTTCAGCCGCGCGCGCCGTCGGCGCCGAACAAGAAACCCCCGGAATCCCGAGGCCCGTCGCGGTGCCCGCGCCTGGCGAGCCCCCTTGACCGCCTCGCCGCCGGTCCGTGTCATCGTCATGCGGTGGACGAGACACGATCCCTCCTGCAGCGCTGGCACGGCGGCGACGCCGCGGCGATGGCCGCGTTGGTGGCACAGGAGCGCCCGCTGGTCGAGGAGCACATCCGGCGGCGCCTCGGCAGCCTGCTGCGCCGCGACGTCGACACCCAGGACATCGTGCAGGAGACGATGCTGCAGGCGCTGCGCAACGCCCCGCGCTTCCTGCTGTCCGACCGGGCGCAACTGCGCGGCCTGCTGGTGCGCATGGTCGAGAACCGCCTGCGCTCGGCCGCTGCGCGTCAGCTGCGCCAAAAGCGCGACGTGCGCCGCGATGCCAGCCTGGAACCCATGGCCGGCGACGACTCGGCGGTGATCGATCTCGACTACGCGTCCGATGCGACCGACCCAGGCGACGCCGCCGCGCGCGCCGACCTGCGCGCCTGGATCCGCCTCGCGCTCGAACTGCTCGACGCCGACGACCGGGAAGTCCTGGTGTTGCACGACTACCGCGAACTGGGCTTCGACGACATCGCGGCCCGGCTGGGCGAGTCCGCCGACACGGTGCGCATGCGCCACCGGCGCGCCCTGCCGAAGCTGGCGCGCGCCCTCGCCCGACTGCGCGGCGGCCGCTTCGAGGACCTGCTGGCGTGAAGCCTGGCGGGATTCTTGTTCGCTCGGCGCCGATTCGGAGCCTAGTCGTGCTGCGATGACCAACGACGGCAATCGTCTCGAGCGGGCGCTGGCGCTGCATCTGCGCCACCAGCAGAGCGGCGGCGACCGTGCCGAGCTGTTGCGCGCCAACCCCGACCTCGCGGAGCTGCTGCAGGCGTTCGCCGACGAACACGACGACGGCCAGGCTGCGGCGCCCGCGACGGCGCCTGCTGCGCCGCCGGCACAGCTCGGGGAGTACCGGCTCGACCACGAGTTGGGCAGTGGCGGCAGCGGCGTGGTGCACGCTGCCGTCGACCGGCGGTTCGGGCGGGCCGTTGCGCTCAAGCTGCTGCACGCTTCGGTCGCGGCCCAGCCGACGGCCGTCGCGCGCTTCCTGCGCGAGGCGCAGCTGCTATCGCGCCTCGAACACCCGTCGATCGTGCGCGTGTTCGACCTCGGCACTCACGAAGGCCGGCCCTGGCTGGCGATGGAGCGCGTCGACGGCGCTTCGCTGGCGCAGCGCATCGCGCAGCTGCGCGATGGCGGCGGGCACGTCGGCGACTCGCTGCGTGAACTCGTCGCCGCGGTGGCCGATGTCGCCGAGGCGCTCGCGCACGTGCACGCGGCCGGGGTCGTGCACCGCGACGTCAAGCCGGCGAACATCCTGCTGCGCGGCGACGGCTCGGCCGTGCTGACCGATTTCGGCATCGCCCGCGACGACGGCGATCCCGCGCTCACGCAGACCGGCGTCGTCGTCGGCTCGCCGCACTACATGGCGCCCGAGCAGGCGCTGGGGCGCGGCAGCGAGCACACGCCGGCGGTCGACGTGTTCGCGCTGGGGGCGACGCTGCACGAGTGCATCACGCTGCGGCGCGCGTTCGACGGCGCCAACGCGCAGCAGGTCATCCAGGCGATCCTCTATCGCGATCCGCCGGAGCCGCGCCGGTTCGTGCGCGGCCTGCCGCGCGACCTCGCGGCGATCGTCGGCAAGGCGCTCGAGAAGGACCCGGCGCATCGGTACGCGACGGCGGCGGCGATGGCCGCAGACCTGCGCGCGTTCCTGGAGCTGCGCGAGGTCAACGCGCGCGCTACCACGCGCATCACGCGCTGGTGGCGCCGTGCCCGCCGCGAGCCTGTGTTCGGCGCGAGCGCCGCCCTCGCAGTGGCACTCGCCGGCGTGCTCACCTGGCTGGCCCTGCAGTGGCCGCACGTCAACGCGGCGCGCGAGGCCGAACGGCAGCGCGCCTACCAGACTGCGACGACGGCGGGCTTCCTCGCGCGCAGCCGCGGCGGCGACGCGGGGCGCGAGGACTTCCGGCGGGCGCTTGCGCTCGCGCCCGAACGCGCGGAAGCGGTCGTCGGCCTCGTGTTCGTCGCGCACCGCGCCGGCGGCCCGGCGGCGGCGCTGGCGGAGCTCGACGCGCATGCGACGGCGCGGCGCGACGCCGAGTCGACCGCGGCGCTGCAGCGTTGCCGCGCGTGGCTGGTGCGCGCGTCGGGCCGCGCCGAAGAAGCCGCCGCGCTCGAACGCGACCTGCCGCCGCCGCGCACCGCGCTGGATCTGTGGCTGCAGTCGATGCTGGCGATCGCGGACGGCGCGCCGACGCCGGCGGCGATGGCGGAGGCGCGTTCGCTGCTGTCCCTCGCGGTGCGAACGGCGTCGGAGCCGAACCTCCTGCTGCACGCGCAATGGACCAAGCTGGTTGTCCGCCTCGGTTCGTCGGACGAACGGCGCGAGGCCGCCGAGGCGTTGCTGCGGCAGTGGCCCGAGCACCCGGTCGCGCTGCATCTGGCTGGCGTGGCGTTGCTGCAGAGCGACGCGCAGCGCTCCGTCGCGCTGCTGCGGCAGGCGCTACGGCGCGGCGAGGCGGACCCGCTGTGCGCGGTCAACCTGGGCATCGCCGAAGCGATGGCCGGTGACATCGACGCCGGCGTGGCGACGCTGCAGCGGTCGTTCGACGAACCGCTGCTGCCAGCCGACGCGCGCGTCCAGGTGCTGATGACGCTCGAACAGTTGCAGCGCAACGACGTCGCCGACGCGCTGGCCGAGTCGTGGTTCGCTCGCGACGCGACGAGCCCCGACGCCGCCCGTTTCGCGGCGCGGGCGGCCCATCGCCGCGGCGATCGCGAGCCGGCGCTCGCGCGCATCGCCGCCGCGCTGGCGCTGCGACCGGCGGACGTCGAGGCGCGCCTCGACTTCGTGCTGATGCTGCGGCAGGCCGGCGAACGCGAGCGCGAACGCGCCGAGCTCACAGCGCTCGCCGCGAGCCATCCGCAGCACGCGCGCGTGCACCGGCAACTCGTCGACGCGCTGGTGGCCGGCGGCGATCGTGAAGCCCAGCTCGGCGAGCTGCGGCGCTGGACCACGTCGTTGCCCGACGACGTCGCCGGCTGGCGCGAGCTCGCCCAGGCGCTGCTCGCCGCAAGCGAGCCGGCGGCGCTCGCCGAGGCGCTGGCGGCCGCCGAGCACGCCGACTACCTGGCGAAGGGACAGGACGCGGCTGCGCTCGAACTGCGGGCCGAGGCCTTGCAGCGCAGCGGCAGCGCCGCCGAGGCCGAGCGCTTGCGCCGCCGCGCCGCCGGCCTCTTGACGCGCTGACGGTCCGGCCCACGGGAGTAGGAGCAACAAGCTGTGGTCCCGACCCACCCGGAACCAGCCGCGCCATCCTGCCCCCTGCGCGTTCCCCCGTCAGTCGCTCCCGACCAGGAAACACCGCGGAGCGCCTGCGGTGGCCCTGGTCCGGTCCAGCTCAGCGGCCCAACTCGCGCCGCCGCTCGCGAAGGCGGGAGGCCTCGGCGCGCTGCCCTTGCCGCTCCGCCAGTCTCACCAACTCGCGGAGCGACTCGGCCGCGATCTTGGACCACTCGGCACTGGCCGGCGCTTTGGCCAGCTGTTGTTCGGCGAGCGCCAACCTCTTGGTGTGCGCGTCCCGACTCGCATCGAGATTCTCTCCATCGGCATGCGCTCGCGCCAAGTTGGATAGCGCCACTGCCAGATCAATGCGCAGGATCGGAAGATCTGGATACTCGCGGATCAGGACCTCGAAGTACTCCACGGCAGCCTGCAGGTCCCTTGTGGCCTGATCCATGGTTCCCATCTCGGCCCAAGCCACACCGCGCCCGATGCGGACCTTGCCCAACTCGCCGGCGCGTCGCGCATCGAGCAGGCCGCGTGAGCGCAACTGCTCGCCGACAGCGAGCGCCGCGTCGCAGGCTTGCAGCGTCGCTCGGTAGTCCCGCTTCCTGTAGGACTGTTCGGACGTTGCACGCGCGAGCTCGAATGTGTGGATCAGCCGCTCAGCGCCATCCTCCGGCAGGAGCTTCAGGACGCCCTTCGCGGCTTCGAGTCGCTCCGCCGCCAGCGCCCGATTGCCGGCGAGGTCGGCCAACAAGGCCACGCGGAGGCGCGCAGACAGCAGGCCGCGCGCCCAGGCGGAGTTGCTCGGTTCGTGTTCGGCCAGCCAGGTGCGCCGGGTCTCGCATCGGATGGCGGCCGAAATTGCATCCGCGTTGCGGCCCACCCGCGCCAACGCGTCGGCGAGGCGTTCGAAGCCCGTGGCTAGCCGGCGGCCGCCGGTGGCGACGATCGATGGTGCGGCGACGAGTCGGCCCGGTTCGCTGCCGGCGGGTCTGATCGCCCACACACAGCAGGCGCGGCCGATGCACAGGTCGATGGCGAAGCGGCCCTCGGCGTCGGCCGTGGCTTCACCGGCGCCACCTGAGAACGCCTGTCTGGTGTTCGACAGCGTGCACAATGTGCCCGTAATGCACGGCGGGAGGCCGTGGCACGTCCCGGCGGCGGCTGGGGTGCCACCACGTATCTCGTTCGGCATGGCGCTAGGCAGCCAGCGCCACCGCACCGTGCTGTTCGGTGGCTGGAACGGCGCGACGCGGCTCGACGACACGAGGGCCCCATCCATCCGGTCGCATGAGCACGCCTCGAACCCGTCCCCTTGGGCGAAGTGCGAGCGAAGGTAGCAACCAGGTCCACAGCGGCGTGGGCGCTGGCACAACCGCCGTCTACGTTTCGCCCCTTGCTCGACCTCCCCGCCGCGCTCGGCGTCGCCACCGTGGTCTTCGCGTCGACGAACGTCGACGACGTATTCCTGCTCGCGGCGTTCTTCGCCGACCCGCGACTGCGCCGGCGCTCGATCGTGCTCGGCCAGTTCCTTGGCATCGGCGCGCTGGTCGCAGCCAGCGCTGCTGCGGCATGTGCTTCGCTCGCGGTGCCCGATGGGTATCCAGCCTTGCTCGGAGTCGTTCCGCTCGCGCTGGGGCTGCACAAGCTCTGGCGAATTCGTCGATCCGATCGCTCTGAGGGCGGCGACAACGAAGGAACCGACGGCGACGAGCAGGCACTCTCGCGCAGCGGCAGAGCGCAGGCGCTCACGGTCGCCGCCGTGACGATCGCGAACGGCGGCGACAACCTCGGCGTCTACATCCCGCTGTTTGCCAAAGACGTGAGCATGGTGCCGTTCTACGTCGGCGTGTTCGGCGCGTTGACTGCGTTGTGGTGCCTGGCCGGATACCTGCTGGTGCAGCACCGCCTGGTCGGAGCGCAGGTCCGCCGCTACGGCCATGTAGCCCTGCCCTTCGTTCTGGTCGCACTCGGACTGTGGATCCTGGCCGACGCGCGCGTGCTGCTGCAGTAGCGAGAACGGAAGCGATCCGAGCCTCGACGACGGCAAGGCTGCGCATTTCGCTCCGCTCGGCATCACGGCCGCGACCGCGAGTCGCGTCCCTTCTGCACCCACGCCAGCCCCGGCCCCAGCGATCAGCCGTCGACGCGCTGTAGCGTCAAGATCGGTTTCGTCATGTGCCGTGCGATCAACGCGAGCAACGGCGCCACCTCGAACCTCGTCAGCGTCGCGCAGATCAACAGCAGCAGCTCGTTCCCGCACGTCGGCCTCGGCGGCGACTCGCGCGCCGTCGGCGACAAGGCGCTGATCGTCTGGAACGACTCGACGGCGGGCTCCCTGCGCATGCAGCGCGTGCAGGTACCGGCCACCGGCGACCCGGTCCTGTGGGGGGGCCAGACCACGCTCGCCACCGGCACGTTCGGCTCGATCGCCGTCAGCAAGCACGCGGGCACGAACGGCCGCTGGGGCGTCGCCTGGACGAGCAACGGTCCTGGCGCGGGCCCCTTCCGCGACGTCAACGCGGCCGCGGTCAGTGAAATCGGCACGGCGTGTTCGCCGATCACGCCCGTGTTCGTGGGCGGCATCGGCGCGAACGTCACCGAGTGCGCGGTCGCTTGCCGCGACGGCTCGCGGTTCGCGGTGGCGTGGCAGGACACGATCGCAGGCCAAGTGAACGTGCGGCTCGCGTCGCTCGCGGGCCTGTGCCCGACCCCGCTGTCGCTCACGTCGACGACCACGCCGATCGTCGGCCTCGGCGCGCAATCGGCGCCGTCGATCGAATGGGCCAACGACCGCTGGTTGCTGGCGTGGTCGCAGTCCGTGCCGGCCGTCGGCCAGCGCGTGTTCCTGAAGGCGCTGCATCCCCTGACCGGAGCCGCCGGCGGCGCCGAGTACGCCGTCGAGACGTCGACGTCGCCGCAGGATCACCCGTCGCTCGTCGCGCGGTCGAGTGGCGGCGGCAGCGGCGACGAAGTCCTCGTGGCGTGGTCGAACGGCACGGTCCGGGCCCGGCGCGCCGAAGCGAGCGGCTCCGGCACCGTGACCAGCATGGGCGGCGCCTGCGGCATCGTCGGGCTCAACGACTTCGCCGCCTACTCGGGCACTCCAGCGCTCGGCACGACGTTCACGCTCGAACTGCTGGCGCCGACCGCGCCGGTGCTGGGCCTGGTCGTCGGTTTCACCGCGAACCCGTTGGTGTGCGGCCCGTGCACCTTGGTGCCGTCGACCGACGTGCTGATCGGTGGTGCCGGACCGGTGCCGATCGCCGTGCCGTTCCAAGCGAGCCTGATCGGCGCCGAACTGATCGGCCAATGGCTGCAGTGGCGGCAGGCCGGCTGCCCGCTGGCCACGGACTACGGCGTCTCGAACGCGCTGAAGTTCACGATCGCTGAGTGAGCGTTCCACGCGCCGGCGCAACGGCCACCCACTGCTGCACCGGCCGCGAGCACCACGTTCTGGCGGCGACGACGAGGGTCGCGCAGGAACGTGGCATGCGGCCATGTTCGGCTCCGCCCCCGCCGGCGGCGCCCGGCAACCCGCCTGCGACGGCACCGCTGACGACAACCCCATCGC
>CALFZH010000041.1:0-28715 GCA_937952215.1 uncultured bacterium | reverse complement strand
TCACGGTGCCGGCCTACTTCAACGACAGCCAGCGCCAGGCGACCAAGGACGCCGGCCAGATCGCCGGTCTGAAGGTCGAGCGCATCATCAACGAGCCGACCGCCGCGGCCCTGGCCTTCGGCCTCGACAAGAAGGCGAAGGGCAAGAACATGAAGATCGCCGTCTTCGATCTCGGCGGCGGCACCTTCGACATCTCGATCCTCGACGTCGGCGAAGGCGTGTTCGAGGTCAAGGCGACCAACGGCGACACGCACCTCGGCGGCGACGACTTCGACGAGCGCATCATCCAGTGGCTCTGCGAGAACTTCCGCAAGCAGAGCGGCATCGACCTGAAGAAGGACCAGATGGCGCTGCAGCGGCTGAAGGAGGCCGCGGAGAAGGCGAAGATCGAACTGTCGTCGGCGACCCAGACGGCGATCAACCTGCCGTTCATCACGATGGACGCGACGGGCCCCAAGCACCTCAGCGAGAACCTGACGCGCGCCCAGTTCGAGAAGATGTGCGAAGACCTCTTCGAGCGTTGCCGCGGCCCGGTGCGGCGCTGCATGGAGGACGCCAAGATGAAGGCGTCCGACATCGACGAGTGCATCCTGGTCGGCGGCAGCACGCGCATCCCGCTGGTGAAGGCGCTGGTGAAGGAGATCTTCCAGAAGGAGCCGAACCAGTCGGTCAACCCCGACGAGGTCGTGTCGCTCGGCGCGGCGATCCAGGGCGGCGTGCTCGGTGGCGAAGTCAGCGACGTGCTGCTGCTCGACGTGACGCCGCTGTCGCTCGGCATCGAGACGCTCGGCGGCGTGATGACCAAGCTGATCGAGCGCAACACGACGATCCCGACCAGCCGTTCGCAGGTGTTCTCGACCGCGGCCGACAGCCAGCCCGGCGTCGACATCCACGTGCTGCAGGGCGAGCGTGAGTTCGCCAACGACAACCGCACGCTCGGCCGCTTCAAGCTCGACGGCATCCCGCCGGCCCCGCGCGGCACGCCGCAGATCGAGGTCACGTTCGACATCGACGCCAACGGCATCCTGTCGGTGACCGCGAAGGACAAGGGCACCGGCAAGGAGCAGAAGGTCAAGATCGAGGTCGGCTCGGGCCTGTCGAAGGACGAGGTCGAGCGCATGGCCAAGGACGCGCAGTCGCACGCCGCCGAGGACAAGAAGCGGCGTGAGCTCGTCGATCTGAAGAACCAGGCCGACAGCCTGGTCTACCAGGCCGAGAAGCAGCAGAAGGAACTCGGCGACAAGCTCGACGCCGCGGCGAAGGGCAAGATCGAGAGCGCGATCGCGGACCTGAAGAAGGCGATGGCCGGCGACGACGCCGAGCGTCTCAAGGCGGCGATCGCGAGCTTCGAGCAGGCGATGGGGGCGATGGCCGGTGCAGCGGGTGGCGGGGCAGGCCCGCAGCCTGGTGCGGCGGCGGGTGCGGCCAGCGGCGGCGGTGGCCGCGGCGGCAACGAAGACATCAAGGACGCCGACTTCGAAGTGAAGTAGCGCGCCGCCGGGGGCGGGCTCGGTCCGCCATGCGGCCTGCGGCGGGCGCGCGGCGCGAAGTGCACCGCGTTCTCGCTTCCGGGAGCACGCACTTCTAGCCTGTTCGCCCGGCGTCCTTCGCGCCACGGACTGTGCGGACCCGCACGGTTGTTACGGCCCCTCCGCGAACGAACTAGCGCAGCCGCCCCGATGATCCGCGTCGCCGAACTGAGCAAGCGCTTCGGGCCCGTCCTGGCCGTGGACGGAGTGTCCTTCGAGGTCGCGCGCGGCGAAGTGGTGGGGTTCCTCGGCCCCAATGGCGCCGGCAAGACGACGACGATCCGCGTGCTCACCGGCTTCCACCCGGCGACCTCGGGGCGTGCCGAGGTCGCCGGCCACGACGTCGCGACCGCGAGCCTCGCCGTGCGCCAGAGCATCGGCTACCTGCCGCAGGAAGTGCCGATCTACCCTGACTTGCGCGTGGTCGAGTACCTGCGCTACCGCGCCGCGTTGAAGGGGGTGCCGGCGAAGGCGCGCGCGGGCGCCGTCGCGCGCGCGATGGACAAGGCGGGCATCACCGACGTCGCGCGCAAGCTGGTCGGCCAGGTCTCGCACGGCTACCGCCAGCGCGTCGGGCTCGCCGACGCGCTCGTCGCCGACCCGCCGGTACTGATCCTCGACGAGCCGACGTCCGGACTCGATCCCAACCAGCGCCGCCGCATCAAGCAGGTGGTTCGCGACCTGGCGAACGACCACACGGTGCTGTTCTCGAGCCACATCCTGACCGAGGTGCAGGAAGTCAGTTCCCGCATCCTCGTGATCCACCGTGGGCGGCTGCGCGCCGATGGTGCGCCAGCACAACTGGTCGCGGGCGCGGCCCGTCGCATGCTGCACGTGTGCGTGCGCGGCGATGCGACGACGCTGCGAGCGGCGCTCGCCGCCGTCGGCATCGCGCCCGAGAACGTCACGGCGAACGGCGATGGCACCACGACCGCGCACGCGCGCGTGCCGAGCCAGGTCGATCCGACGCCAGCACTCGCCGAGCGGCTGCTCGCCGCAGCGCTGCCGGTGCGCGAGATGCGCCTCGAACTGCCGAGCCTCGAGGAGTGGTTCCACACCGTGACCGAGGGCTGCGACAGCGCGGATGAGGTCGCCGCCGCCGAGGTGGCGCCGTGAACGTCGCCTGGGTCACCTTCAAGAAGGAGCTGTTCTCGTACTGCGTGAGCCCGGTGAGCTGGGTGATCGCGTTCGTCTTCTACTGGTGGCGCGGGTTCGAGGTGTCGGCCACGGTGCGCGTGTTCGCCGAGTACCGGATGGACCTGGATCTGCTGCCGACGCAGACCTACGGGCTCACCAGCACGTTCCTGATGGTGATCCTGGTGCCGGGCATCCTGACGATGCGCACGTTCGCCGAGGAACGGCGCAGCGGCTCGCTCGAGACCCTGATGACCGCGCCGGTGCGCGATGGCGAGATCGTGTTCGGCAAGTGGGCCGCCGCCGCCGCGTTCTACTCGCTGCTCTGGCTGCCGAGCGTGCTGCTGCTGCACACGCTCGAGTACGGGCCGTTCCTCGCGGCCGACCTCGCCTTCGGGCCGGTGTTCGCCGCCTACCTCGGCATGTTCCTGCTCAGCGGCATGCTGCTCGCCTTCGGGTGCTTCGCGAGCAGCCTGACCGACAACGTGTTGCTCGCGGCCCTGCTGACGATCCTGTTCGACTTCCTGCTGTTGCGCATGCCGCAGCAGCTAGGGGTCTTCCTCGGCGATGCCTCGCGCAACTACTACGTGCGCGAACTGCTCGACAAGCTCGACGTGCAGCGCAACTTCAGCGAGTGGTTCTCGCGTGGGCTCGTCGACACCAGCCAGGTCGTGTTCTACCTCGGCGGCATCGGGTTCTTCCTGTACCTGTGCGGCATCAGCCTCTCGGCGCGGAGGATCGCATGAGGGCGCGGGCACTCGGACTGTGGCTGCAGCTCGTGCTCGCCGGCGGCTTGCTGCTCGCGGTGTGGGTGTTGGCGGTCTGGGTGGCCTCGCGCCCGGCGCTGAAGGGCCTGATCGACTTGACGCCGCAGCAGGTGAACTCGGTCGACCCGACGACCGTCGCGATGCTCCGCGAACTGCGCGCGCAGCAGGTCAAGGTCGAGTTCCACCAATTCTATCCGCCGTTCGCTGGCCAGCCCGGTGACGCCTGGCAGGCGCAGGAGTACCAGATCCGCAGTCGGCTGCGCGAGCTGACGCGGCTGTTGCTGGTGCGCTACCAGTACCTCGGCGGCGAGAGCGTCGAAGTCCTCGCGCACGACTTCTACGGCGACGCGCCGCGCACACGGGCTTCGGCGCAGCGGTTCGACTACCGCGACGTCGAGAGCGACACGTTGGTGGTCGCGGTGACGATGCCGGGCCGGCCGCCGCGCTTCCGCAAGCTGTCGCTGCCGCTCGACCTCGCGACGATCGAACGGCCCAACGCCGGTGCTCCGGGCATGCAGCAGCAGGCGCTGCCGGTGCTCAAGCGCTTCCTCGGCGAAGAGCAGATCAGCTCGGCGATCAAGACCCTGCTCGTCGAGGGCACGCCCATCGCCTACGTGCTGACCGGGTTCTCGCCGGATCTGCAGGAGGGCGACACCACGGGCACGGGCTACAGCAACCTGTTCGCGGCGCTGCGGCTCGCCGGCTTCGAGGTGCGCCCGTGGGCGGCGAAGACCCAGCCGACGGTTCCGACGGATGCGTCGATGGTGGTCGTGCTGGAGCCGCGGCGCAACTTCACCGACGCCGTCGCCGACGGCCTGTTCGCGTACGTGCAGCGCGGCGGCCGGGTGTTCTTGAACTACTCGTACGCCGACGTCTCCGACTGGAACCCGGACGGCGGTCGCTTCGGCGAACTGCTCGGCTACACGCTGAGCGAGCAACCGGTCTACCACATGATCCAGGACGTCCGCAGCCGCACCGCTGGCCGCGGCCTGTCCGGGGACATCGCAGTGACCAAGTTGCAGTTGTTCGTGAACCGCGAGCACCCGATGACGGCGCGGATCGCCGACGCCGGCACGCCGCTCGAGGTCGCGAACGCGCGGGAGCTGCGCGTACGACCCGGCGCGCCGGGGGCCGTGCGGCGCATGGAGTTGCTGCGCACGGGCAACCAGGGCTGGCTGGCGATGCGCGGCGCCGACGGCTTCCCGTCGCTGCAAGCACCGCAGGTGCCGCTGCAGTCGTACGTCGTCGGCATGGTGATGGAGCTCGATGCCCAACTGCCGGCCGATGCGCCGGCGGGCACGCCGAAGACCGGCCAGGTGGTCGTCGTGTCGGGCGCGTTCTGCAACAACATCGGCATGCCGCTGTTCGGCGAACTCGCGCTCAACATCTGCAACTGGCTCGCGCAGCGACGCGTGCTGCTCGACCTCAAGACGCCCGGCTACGAGGCGCGCTACCTGCAGATCGCACCGCAGCAGCGTGACCGCGTTCACTTGCTGCTGGTGTGGGGCGTGCCGCTGGGGTTCCTGGCGACGGGACTGGTCGTGGTGTTCCTGCGGCGGAGGCAATGATGGGCATGCGCGGAATCATGACGCTGGCGGTTCTCGCGGCGGGGCTCGGCGCGGTCTTGTGGTTCACCGACGAACGGCCGGCCGTGGTGAAGGCCGCCGAGTCGCCGCTGTTCGGCGCCCGGTCGTTGGCCGATGCCAAGCGCTTGCGCTGGCAAAGCCACGAGCGCGCCGCCGTCGAACTCGAACGTGGTGCCGATGGCCGCTGGCGGCTTACCGAGCCGATCGCCGACACCGCCTCGATCGCCTTCCTGAAGCCGATCGTCGATGCCTGGGGCACCGCGCAGATGCGCGGCACCCCGCTCGCCGACGACGAGGCTGGCAGGGCCAGTGCGGGGCTTACTCCGCCTGCCCTGGTGTTCACCGCGGAGTTCGCCGACTCGCCGGCGGTCACGATCGAGGTCGGAGGTGCCGGGCCGCTCGGCAACACCCGCTTCCTGCGCGCGCACGGCCGCATCTGGGAGGGCAGCCAGGCCCTCCATGAGACGCTCAACGTCGGCGTCGACGACCTGCGCGAGCGGGCGGTGTTTCAGAACGCGTTCGCGACCGCCAGCGAGGTCGTCGTCGACCAACTGCTGGCGAGCGGCAAGCGCGAGACCTTGCACGTCGCGATGCAGCGCGGCGAGTGGCGTCTGCTGGCGCCGGTCATCGGCCGCGCCGATCCGGTCGCGGCGCACCGCTTCGTGACCGCAGTCGTCGGCTTGCGTGTCGACCACTTCGCGCCCGGCGTGATCAAGCTGCCCGAACGGGAGCCGCGCATCGTCGTCACCGTGCGTGGCACGTTCGGCGAGGAGACGGTCCGGTTGTGGGACGATGCCGGCCAACTGTTCGGCATGCTGCCGGGCCGCGGCATCACCTTCACGAGCGACAACAACCAGTACACGCAGATCTTCGAGAACCGGGCGGAGGAGCTGCGCGCGCGCATCCTGCTGCCGATGGGCGAGTCGACGTTCGAAGAGCTGCTCGAACTGGTCGTCGATCCGGGGCAGGGCCGCGGCGAACGACTGCGACTGGTGCGTGATGCCGCGGGCAGCGACTGGCGTTTGCTCGAGCCGATCGAGTACCCGGCGGCCGTGACGCCGTGCACCGAGGCAGCGCACGCGTTGCAGCTGATGGTGGCGCGCCAGTTCGTCGATGACGCGGATGCGAAGCGCCCACGCGCCGAGGACCCACGCTACGGACTCGGCGTGGAGCGCACGGCGGTCTCCGCCCGTGGGCAGAAGCAGTCGTCGCCGACGACGCTGTGGTTCGGCGTCGACAGCTCGCTCGCTGGCGATGCGGTCGTGTTCGCGTGCCGCGCCGACGAACCGGACACCGTGGTGCTCGTGCAGCAGGCCCACGTCGCGACGCTGCGGCGGTCGTGGATCGACTACTGCTCCCTGCGCGTGCTGCTGCAGACCGCGATCGTCGAACGGCTCGACCTGGTGAGAGCCGACGGTGCTTCGCGGCGCTACCAGATCGAGAACGACGTGTGGGTGCGCGAGGGCGATCCCACGAGTCGGCCGGAGGTCGGTGAGTTCGCGAACGACGAACTGCGCGACATCAAGGGCCTGCGCGCCGTCGATGCGCGCGGCGAGGCCTTCGATCGCCCGGACTGGACCATCGCCCTGATGCGCAAGAACGGCGACGAACTCGGCCTGCTGCGGATCTGGGAGCGCCCGGGCGAGCCGTCGCTGCTCGCGCAGCGCGGCGAACGCGGGCCGGTGGCGTTCGCGCTGCCGGTGCGGGTCAGCAACGAACTGCGGCGCCTCTGGCAGTGAGGCCGCTGCGGCCGCGCTTGCGGGCGTGGCCGCGGCGTTGGGTCAGCGGCGCGCTGGCGGCGGCGGGTTCGGTGCGGGCGCGGCTCCGGCTGCCCCTGCCGCCCCGGCCTGCGTGCTCTTCAAGTAGGCCTCCCAGTGCTTGCGGAACTTCTGGGGCACGGGCGGTGGGTTGCTGCCACGGTTGCGCAGGAAGTTGAGGTACGGCTGCAGTTCGCCCCAACTGCCTTCGCCGGTGCCCGGGTTGGCGGGGCCGGTCTGCGACTCGGGCTGGCGGTTTCCCTGCGTGTTCTCCCCAGCGCCCGCGTGCTGCTCACCGCCGGTCGGATTGCCGTCACCCGGCTGCGGCTGTGGCTGCGGGTTGCCCTGCCCGGGCTGCTGGCCGTCCTGCGGCTGCTGGCCAGCCTGACCCTGCGGCCGCTCGGCGATGTCGGGCGTCTGGTTCTCGCGGCGGTTCTGCTGGTTGCGCTGCTGGCCTTGCTGTTGTTGTCCGCCTTGCTGGTCCTGCTGCTGGTCTTGCTGCTGCTGCTGGTCCTGCTGCTGGTCCGACGAAGAACCACCGCCGCCCTGGTTCTTCATCTGGTTGAGCTTCTCGATCAGCTTCTCGATGCCGTCCTCGGCGACGCGGCTGCGCTCGCGCGCCTTCTGCAGCAGGTCCTTGCCGGTGGCACGCGGCTGGCTCTTCTTGCCCGACTCGAGCAGGAGACGGTCGATCTCCTGCAGTTGTTCGTCGATCAGGCGCGCGATTTCCTGGGCTTCGCGCATCGGATCGCCGCCTTGGGCCGGCAACCGCGACAGCGGCATCACCGCTGCGACGAGGAGGAACAGGTGGCGCATGGTGTTCAGCGGCCGCGGCCGCCCTCCGGAGTCTCCTGGTTTTGCATCTGCTGCATCGTCTCGTCGATGCCCGCTTTGATCTGCTGGAACAGGCGCGTGATCTCGGTGTGCCGGTGGCCCAGTCGTTCGAGCAGCGCGATCTCCGCGTCCGCGATCGTCTCGTCGCCGCGCACCTCGATCAGCGTCTGCAGGTTGTCGGCGGCCTTGCGCGTGTCGATGCCGAGGCGCTTCAGCATCTCGAGCTCGGCGATCAGTCCGACCAGCTTCTTGCGTTGCGGATTGAACCGGTTCTGGCCCTGCTGCTGCTGTTGTTGCTGCTGCTGGCGCTCCTTGCGCTCCTGCTCGCGGCGCTGCCGCTCGGCGTCGAGCGCCGCCAGCAGATCTTCGGCGCGACGTTCGGTGTCCTGCTGCAGCAGCGTGGTGAACGAGCCGACGTCCGGATTGCGCCCGGCGAGCCGCCGCCCGATCTCGCGCAGGTCATCGGCATTCGCGACGAGCACGGTGCGATAGACGAGGTTGCCCTCTTCGGTCAGCGCGGCGACCAGCGTGTCGATGCGCTTGCCCAGTTCGATCTCCTCCTCGCCGAGCTGGTTCATCTTGCGCCTCGCGGCGCGCGGCAGTCCTTCGGCGGTGGCGGTCTTGGCCGCCTGCACGGTCTCGGCGGTGATCGGCCGCTGCTTGTCGAGGAACGTGGTCAGCTCGTCCTTCATCCGGAACAGCAGCTCCTCCTGGCGCAGGTCCCGGTAGCGCTCCTCCTCCTGCTGGAGTTCCTTGGCGGCCTCCTCGAGTTCCTGCCGCGCCGCTTCCTGCTGGCGCATGGTCTCCTCGGCGTCGCCTTGCTCCATCGCCCGCTGCGCCTTCTTGGCGGCGTCCGCGGCCTGTTCGGCGTGGCGTTGCGCCTGCTGGTTCTGCCGCTCCTGCAGCTCCTTGGCGAGGCGAACGATGTCCTCGGCGAGCTGCTCCTGTGCACGCGCCTGCTCGGCGAGTTGGTCCTGGCGCTGCGCGCTCGGCGGCCGGTTCTCGGCGAGGGCGTCCATCGCCTGCTGCAACTGCTCCGCAGCCTGCTGCTGCGCGCCCGCGGCGCTCGCCTGCTGGCCCTGCTGCAGGCGTTCGCCGGCAGCCTGCATGCTCTGCCGCGCCTGCTGCAGGTTCTGGCTGGCGCGTTCGGTCTGCGCGGCGGTCAGCGAACCGTCTTCGACGGCTTGCCGCAGCTGTTCGGCGGCGGCCTTCGCCTGTTCGGCGAGGTCCTGCTGGCGCGCGGCGGCGGCCTGCATGTCCGGCTGGCCGTCCTGGCTCGCACTGGTGAGCGCGGCTTCGAGGTCGCGCTTGGCCTGCTCGAGTCGCTCGCGCGAACGGCCGGCCGCGGCTTGTCGTTCGGCGCTGGCGGGGGGGCGATCGTCGGGCCGGTCGCCGGCGCGTTCGACCTCGCGCAGCGCCTGGCTGGCCTGTTGCAGCGCATCGGCGGCCTGCTGCTCGGGTGCGGCCGCGGACGGCGCATTCGCCAGTTCGCTGGCAGCGGCCGCGGCGTCCGCGGCCATCTCGGCGGCCCGGCGGTCGGCGTCCGGGTGCTGGCGCTGGTGCGCAGCGCGCGCGCGGTCGAGCGCGGCGAGGGCTTCGTTGGCCTTGCGCGCGGCAGTTTCGGTGTCCTGGGCGCGGCTCGCGGCGGCGGCTTCGTCGAGCCGCTCGGCGGCCTCGGCGACCGCGGCTGCCGCATCGTCGGCGGCGTTCGGCGGTGTTTGCGTGGCCGCGCGCATGCGTTCCGCCAGCCCCTTGGCCGCGTCGCGCAGTTGCGCCCCGGTCTTGCCGTTCTGCTCCCCGGCCGCCTGTTGGCGCTCGGCGGCGAGTCGTTCGCCGGCTTCGCCGACGCGGGCCAGTTCGGCGCGCTGGGCATCACCGGCCAGCGCCGCGGCCTTCTGCGCCTCGGCGCGCAGTTCGGCCCACGCCGGGTCGCGCTGCTTGCCCTCGGGGCCGGCGGCGACCTTCGGCGCGTCCTGCGCCTCGGCTTCGAAGCGCTCGCGGGCCTGCTGCAAGGCGCCGGCGTCGGTGGCCGCGGCTTCCTGGCGCAGGTTGCGCGCCGCGGCGCCGAGTTCGCCGGTGCGGCGTTGGTCGCGCAGGTCGCTCTGCAGTTCGCGCGTTCGCGCGTGCAGGTCGCCGAGATCGAACTCGCGGGCCCGGCTCGCGGGGGCCTTGCCGGCGGCCTCGTCGGCGAGACCCTGCTCGAGGCGCTGCTGGTCGTCGAGCAGGCCGCGCACGGCGTCGAGCGCGCTCTCGAGGAACGGCCGCCGGGTGCCCGCCTGGCGGCGGTTGCGGTCGGCTTCGGTGCGCTCGGCGTCGCGCAGCTGTTGCAGGCGGTCGGCGAGCTGTTGTTCGGCCGGCGACGGCGGCGTGCGCAGCGTCTCCCGCGTGGCGTCGCGCAGCTGGCGCTGGCGCTGTTCGAGCTCGCGCGCGGTGGCCGCCTGTTCCGCGACATCCCGCAGGTCCTGGTCGAGGTTCTCGATCGACTTGCGTTCGAGCAGGATGTTCAGCAACCGCTCCAGGTCGTCGACGACTTCGCGCTGCTTGCGCAGGGCTTCGGTGAACGCGGTCGCGACGAGGTCCTCGCGGATGCCGGCGATCTCCTTCAGGATGCCCGTTTGCTCGAGGTGGGTGAGGCCCTCGCGCAGCAGCCGCACCTGCTCGGGCTTGTTCTCGCGCTCGTAGCGTTGCTGCAGCCGCTGCATCATCGACTGCAGTCGTTCGGCCTTGCGCAGGATCTCGTCCTGGTCGCGGCGCAGCCGTTCGAGCCGCTCGGGATCCTGGCGGTTGCCTTCCGCCTGCGCGGGCATCGCGCCGGCCACGGCCGACAGCAGCAGGAGGAGCCACGGGCGATGCAGGTTCATTGCTTGCCTTTCGCGTCTTCGGTGCGGCCCTGGAGGTCGCGTTGGCCGTCGCGCAGCGCGCGGGCCTCCTGGACCAGGTCCTGGTACTCGTTCCATTCCTCGAGCCGCAGCAGCAGTTGCCGCAGCGCGCTCTCGATGTTGCTTTGCGTCGCCGTCGCGCGGGTGAGCAGCGTGCGGCGCTCGCTGGCGTCCCGCGCGACCTGCGCTTCCGCCAGCGTGCGCGCGAGTTCGACCGCCGCACCGCTGCCGAGGCCATCGGCGATGCCGTACATCGCCAGGATGGGATCGAGGCACTGCTCCATCGCGCCGAGCGACCCGGCGGCGCGGCGCGCGAGCAGGCCGCGGTAGAACGACGGATCGAGCGCCATCGGTTCGCGCAGCGCGGCAGCGTGCTCGCGCCAGAGATCGACGACGGCGGCGGCGTGCTGGCTCGGCTCGAGGCGGTTCCAGAGGTGCAGGTCGAACGCGCGCATGAGGCCGCGATGCACGCGCTCGACGGCGCCGGCGATGCGTCCCTGGCCGACCTCGATGCCGGTCAGGGCCGTCTGCGCGTCGGTCGCCGGCCCGTCGTTGGCGAGCAGTTCGGCGAGACGTTCCCGGCGGTCCAACTGCAGGTCGAGCGCCTGGGCGGCCTCCTCGCGCAGGCCGCGGAACAGCCGGCCGATCGCGGCGTTGAGCTGCGGTTCGTCGACGATCTGGACGATCCGGCGGGGCAACTCGGTGGTGCTCGGTTGCGGCGCCTTGTTGTCGCCGAGCCGCGCGGTGAGCACGAGGCCGTCGGTCGACTGGGCGCCGCCGAGCAGGTCGCGCACCTCGAGCAGTTCACTGAGCACCGCGGCGGTCGTCGCCGCGTTGCCGGCGGTGAGCAGCGCACGGGTCACCGCCGCGTCCTTGCCGCGCTCGACGACCAGGTCGACGACGCGCAGGCCGAAGTCGTCGCGCGCCTCGACGCGCACGCACAGCAGTGCGCCGGGGAGCAGCAGCGCCGCCTCGTCGTCGGGCAGCAACCAGCGGCCGATCGGCGCGTAGTCCTGCAGGGCCGAGATCGGGTAGGTGCCCGGGTTCGGGTTGCGCAGGCCGTTGTCGGCGAGCAGTTCGATCTGGTACCGATCGGCGCTCTCGACCACGAACGAGCCGCGGTAGACGGTCGAGACGCCGCTGTCGTCCTGGGGAGCGGTCGGTGCCAGGTCGAAGCGCCGGCCGCTCTCGAGGAACACCATCGCGGCACTGCGCACGGCCATCGTCGTCGTCACCGCGACGTCGACGCCGCTGCCGACCAGGGCTTCGATGGCGCCGCCGCGTTGTTCGAGCGGCGGGGTGCTGGTGTAGGCGGGCGCATGGACCACGGCGGTGATCGTCGCCACCTGCGGCGGCGACACCGTGCGCACGATCACGACGCGGTCGCCTTCCAGGTCGTCGCCGCCACGGGCGCGGAACTCGAACTCGCCGGCGACCCGACGGAAGACGTGGCGGAACCTGGCGCCGGGACGCAGCGACGTCGCGACGGGGCGGACCTCGCCGGGTGCGCCATCGCGGCGGGCGCGCACGTCGAGCCACACTTCCTTCGGCACCTTGCCTTCGGCGAGCACGCCGACGTGCAGGTCGGCGCCGGCGGGGAGCGTCAGCTCGGTGCGGCCTTCGTGGTCGATGCTCTGCAGGTCCTGGCCGGGCGGCGGCAGCTCGATGCGCAGCGACGTCTCGCGCGGGTACGAGGTCGAGAGCCCCAGATGCCGCAGCAGGAACGCGCGCATCGTCGCCGGCGAGGCAATGGCGCCGCCGACCAGGAGCGCCACCAGCGCCACGGCGACGGCCGCGACGCGCCGGGTGGGGCGCGGGTCGAACATCCGTCCGAGCGGCAACGCCCGCACTGCCGTGCCGGTCTCGGCCAGCAGGGCAGCGATCATCGGCGACGACTGGTTGCGCAGTTCGTCGGCAGCCAGGCGCTGCAACTGCACCGCGGAGACCAGGCGTTGGTGCAGTTCGGGGAACGTGCGCTCGAACCAGACGGCGACGTCGACCTCGCCGAAGGCGCGCGTCAGCGGGTAACGCACGAAGCGCAGCGTCGCTGCCACGGCGAGCCCGGCGACGGCGATGGTGTGGAACAGCCGGATCGGCAGCGGCAGGTCGAGCTGGTGATCGAGCGCGAAGAACAGGGCGATGGCCAGCGCCACGATCGCGACGGTCAAGGCCACGCCGTGCACGAGGTAGCGGGCCCGCAGCGCTCGCAACTGCCCCGCGAGCAGCGGCTGCAGCGCGCTGCGCGCGTCGGTCGCCGAGGTGTCGCTGCCGGTCACCGGGTCCTCGCCGTCATCGTTGGAAGATCGGCAGGTACTGCATCGGGATCTGCAGGATCAGCGACGCGACCGCCGTGCCGAAGGCGTCGCCCGGTCCGGTGTGGCATCGCCAGCGCCCGTCGGGTTGCTGCAGCTCGAGCAGCTGGGCTTTGATCTTGCGGAAGTACTGCGTCCACTTGGGGTCGCCGGTGATGTAGTAGGCCTGCACCGCATAGTAGTGCCCGTAGAAGTAGAAGTAGTGGCCCTGCGTGTCGCGGCTGAAGCCGACCATCTCGCGGTCCATGTAGTCGAGGGCGTTGCGGATGATCGGGCTGTCGTACTCGCCGGCGGCATACAGCGTCGTGACACCCGCCGCGGTCAGCGGGAACGTCGCCCGGGTGTGGTCCCGGTTCTGGTAGCGGAAGGAGCCGCCGTCATCGCCGCTGTAGCCGCCGCGGTAGTTGCGGTAGGTGCGGTCGTTGTCGCGGACCGCGCTGCGGTAGACGTAGTTCTGCGCGTTGCGGATCGTGGTGATCGGGACGTGGATGCCGACGTTGCGCGCCGAACGCAGCGCGAGCACCTGGCAGACGGTGATCGACATGTCCGACTCGCGTGCGAACGGACGGTAGCGCCAACCGCCCTCGGCGTTCTGGGAGTCGACGATCAGGTCGACCGAGCGCTGCAGCACGCGCTTGACGTCGGCGCGCTCGACCATGCCGTAGACCTCGGCGAGGAACAGCGTCGCGAACGCGTGGCTGTACATGCGCGTTCCGTTCGCGGCGATCTGGCCGTCGTCCTGCGCGCAGGTCAGCACGAAGTCGATGCCGCGGTGCAGCACGTCGCCGTACTTGCCGCGGTCCGGCAGGTGGCCGCCGGCGAGGAAGCTCATCAACGCGAGCGACGTGACGCCGACGTGCGGCAGCGGCCGGTCGTCCATCGTCTCGTAGTTGGTGTTCAGCTTGTAGCCGACGAGTTCTGCCCAGTAGCCGTCCGGGTGCTGGGCGCGCGCCAGCCACTCGTGGCTGCGAGCGACGGCGCGCCGCAGTGGTTCGTCGATCAACTGCTCGTTGCTGGCGCCGCGGCCCTTGGTCTCCTGGGCCGACAGCGGACCGAGTGCTGCGAACAGCAAGACGGGGAAGACGAGCGTGCGCATCATCGGGATTCTCCTTCGGGGCCGAGCAGCAGGACGGTCTGGGCGCCGGCGACGACCAGCCGCGGACCGAGTCGCGCCATGCTGTCGATCGAGCCGGGCATCGGCAGCACGCGGTGGCGGCGACCGTCGGGCAGCATGCCGGTACGGTCCCGCAGCGACACCACGTGCAGCCGGTTCTCGCGCGCCCCCTTGCCGGCGCGCGTCGCGAAGGCGAGGAAGCCCTCGCCGAACTGCGGCGCCGACACGACGTCGCCGTCGCCGGCGCCGAGCGGCAGCACGAACGCGCTGCCGCCATCGCGCGTGTCGATGCAGACCAGCTGACGATCGGCGCGATCGGCGGTCGCGAACGACTGCAGCACCAGCATCGGCGGTGCGGGGTTGGCCAGCGAGCCTCGTTCCCAGTTCAGCACCGTCGGTTCGTGACCGACTTCGACTTCGCGCAACAGCGTGCCGTCGGCCGCGCGCAGCAGCACGACCCGGGACGTGCGCGATGGGTGGGCCTCGACCAACACGCAGCGGCCGTCGGCGTGCGCGGCCATCGCCAGCTGCGCGCCAGTCGCGCCTTGCCACTGCCAGACGATGCGCCCGTTGCCGGCGACCGCGAGCAGTCGGGGCTTGCCACCCGGCAGGGCGTTGTCGACGGGCAGGAGCAGCCGTTCGCCGTCGGTCGCCAGGTACTGCGGGTAGAGCCGCGTGGCGAGGCTGTCGGGGTCGAGCGGCTGGCTGGCCGCGAACTCGGCCGCGGGGAGTGCGGTGGTGGCGCGCACGTTGCCGAGCACCGGGTCGAGGACGTGCACCGCCGCCTGGCCGCCGCCGGTGAGTTCGAGTTGCAGCAGGCCCGCGCCGGTCGCCTTCGGCTTCAGCGCGCCGCGCCAGGTCCAGAGCACGGCGCCCGACAGTGGTTCGATGCCGGCGCATTCCGTGCTGCCTTCGGGCGTGTTCGGGATCGACGTGATGTGCAGGACGCCGTCCTGGACGCCGAGGCTCTCGAGCAGGCGTCGTTGGGGGTTCGGCAGGGCCCAACGCGAAGCCCCGGTGCGGTAGTCGACCGCGTGCACGCGTTCCATGTCGGGCACGACCAGCGTCGTGCCGCACAGCACCAGGTGCTCGAGGTAGTCGAACGGCACCGCGAACAGCACCGGCTTGTCGGCCGCCGCGGCGTGCACGTCGATCGCCAGCAACTCGTTGCCCGAGCGCACGAACAGCGGCACGTCGGATGGCACCACGAACCCGGCGGCCGGGTACACGGTCGCGAGCCCGAACACCTCGCGTGCGGCGCGCGGAACCAGGCGGGCCCTGTCGGCGGTCGGCAAGGCGAGCGTCTGCGCCACCGGTGGCGGCACGGCCGGCAGTGCGGCGAGCAGCGCGCCGAACGTCGCCTTGCCGTCGTCGGGCCAATCGCTCGTCGACCCGCGGTGTTTCGCCAGCAGTCTGCCCATCGCCGTGGCCAGGGCTGCGTTGCCAGCACTCGTCGCCGCCACCATCACACGGCGCGCGACGCCGGGCGGCACGTCGTCGGCGGGCAGCAACTCGGCGAGCACGCGGCAGACGACCGCGAGGTCGCCTTCGCGCACTGCGGCGTCGAGCAGCGCGGTGCGCGCGGTGGCGCCGACGCTGCTGTTCGGGAAGCGTCGCACGACGCTGGCCAGCGCCGTCTGATCGTTGCCGGCGTCGCGCAGCGCTTGCTCGGCGCGTGCCTGCACGGCGGCGTAGACGTCGGGCCCGTGCCGCGCGAGCAGCGCGTCGATCGCTTCACGCGCGGCGGTTGCCGCCGGTCGATCGCCGAGCACGACCTCGCCGTGGCGCTCGAGAAGGTCCTGCCAGGCGGCTACGGCATTGGCCGGCGAAGTGGCGCGGCGGGCGCGTTGCCAGCCGACCCACGCCCGCACCGGGACGCCGCCGTCGGCGGGGAACGTGGCGTCGGGCGCGAACGCGAGCAGCCGGTCGAGTTCCGCCGCGAAGCCCGCGTCGTCCGCGGCGAGGCGTGACATCACGATGGCCTGGACTTCGAGCCACTGCTCGGTGTCGGGCGCGACGTCGCGCGCTTCGGCGAGCAGGCGGATCATCCCCGGGTCGTCGCGGAGCACCGCGGCTTCGGCGATCTGCAACGCCTGGCGGAACAGTTCGCCCTGCAGCGCCTGGCGCACCGGATCGTCCACTGGCAGGCCGCGGCGCATCGCTGCCGCCAGGCCTTGCCGGTAGGTGTCGTGCACGCCGCGCAGGGCCTCGGCGTCGGGAGCGGCGGGCAACAACGACTGCCGCAGGTTGCCGAGCCGCAGCAGCGTGGCCGGGTCATCGGGCCGGCTGCGCGCCAGTTCTTCGACGCGGGCCCGCAGTGCTTCGGCGTTCCAGGCCGCTTCGAGCACGTGTTGGCGCAGCGACACCACGATGCCGGAAACCAGCAGCAGGTTGCCCGGCAGGAAGCGGCCCAGACGCAGCGGCGTGCCGGGCAGTGGCCGACCGTCACGATCGAAGGCCGCCACGGCGTCGGGCCGCGCGAACCAGACGGCGTCGGCGGTCACCGCCGGCCGCGGCGGCAACTGGCCGTTGCGGCGATCGCCGAGTTCCTCGGGCCGCACCAGTTGGCGCACGCTCGCCGCCTCCTGCAGGCTGGCGGTCGGGCGTGCGGCGACGGCGACGGCGCCGACACCCGACAGCACGAACTCGTTGCCGAGCGCGCCGGCGAGCCAGACGACGCGGTTGTCGATGCCGTCGACCGTCGCTTCGGCGGGCAGCCGCCACAAGGTGCGCCCGGACTCGGTGTCGAGGCCGAGCACGAACTGCGAGTCGGTCGGCGTCAGGCAGACGACGTCGTCGACGATCGCCGGGACGTTGTTCGCGAAGTAGACCTGCCGATCCTGCTGGTGGTGCATCATCGCGCGCGGCATGCGCACGACGCCGTAGGACGCGATCCAGCGGATGCGGCCGGTCGCCGCCTCGAGGGCGTAGGCGACGCCGAGGTTGCTCGAGCCGTAGACGACACCGCCGTGCAGCGCGATCGGCGACGCCGCGAACTCGGCGCGCGCGTTGCCGAACATGTTGACGTCCTGCTGGCTGCTGCAGACCAACCGGCGCCACTTCAGGTTGCCGGTGTCGAGGTCATAGGCGGCGATCGCGAACGCGACGGCGCCGGAGCGGTCGTGCGTCGGCACGTAGACCGTGTCGCCGACGATGACCGGCGGCGCACAGGCGTCGTGGCCCTGGAAGCGGCGGGTCTTCGGGCCGTCGAGGTCGTCGTAGTGCGCCCAGAGCAGCTTGCCGCCGTGGCGGCTGAACGCGTGCAGGCGCCGCATCGGGATCTTGCTCATGACCCGGTACGCCCCCTGGAAGTCGACGTTCATCGACTTCTCCGGCACCTGCAGCGCGGCGACGACGACGTCGTCGCTGCACGCCGCCGCCAGGACCATGTCCTGGTTGATGCCTTGGAACGCTTCGCGATCGCGACGGCGCATCGGCTCGGCTCCCTCGGGCGCGAGCCGCATCGGCGAGTGCGACACCCAGGCGATGCCGCGCCGCAACGGGTCGAACGCGACCACTTCGTGGCCGGTGTTCACGAACACGCCGTCGAGGTCGCCGATGGCGTGCATCGGATAGAGCCCGATCTCGCGGCCGCCCTGGCCGAAGCCCGGTGCCACGACTTCCTCGCTCCAACGCGCGTCGGGTTGGCCGAGCGGCGGCGCCATCGGCGTGCGGCCGGCGGCAGTCCCGCCGTACGCCGGCCACGAGGTCGCGTCGTCCGACGGCGGCAGCACGCTGAGCACGTCGCCGGATGCGGGCGGCAGTGCCTGGTGCTTGCCGTCGGCGCGAGCGGCGGCCGGGTCGAGCAGCACCATCGCGCAGTGCCAGCGTTCGGCGATGCGGCGTTCTTCGGTGCTGCCGATCTCGGCGGCGTCGAGCGCCTGCCGGAAGTGCGCTGCCGCCGCCAGCGCTTCGCCGGCCGTGAGGGCGCGATCGCCGAGGCGAAGGCGCGCGCGGCGACCGATCGCGGCAGCCGGGAAGCGGGTCGCCAGTCGTTCGAGTTGCTCGTCGTCGAGTGCGTCGAACGTCGGCAGGGTGCCGGTCTCGCGCCGCACCAGGTCCTCGTAGGCGGCGGCGGCGGCGGGGGAGAGATTCGCGAGTGCCAGCACGGTCGCCAGCCGCAGGCCGAGGAAACGGCCCGGGGCGACCGGCACCACGCCGCCGCTGTCCGCCTGCAGCAGTTGGTGCAACTTCTCGACGCCGGTGCGGTGTTCGCCCGCGGCGATCTCGGCGGTGCCCTGCTCGAACAGGTGGATCAGGTCCTGCGAGCGCAGCAGCGAGTAGAGGTTGTCGTCCTGACCGGTCGTGAAGTCGACGGCGCTCTCGACCGCGCGCCGCGGTGGCCGCTGCGCGAGTGCCTGCGCGCCCAACAGCAGGGCGGCCAGCAGGCACGGCGCGCGGAGCGGCAGGATGCAGGCCATGGTCAGATCATGCATCGGAAGGCGGGGCGGTGCGACTGGGGGGGCAGCAACCGGGCGCTCCGCCTATACGAGGCGGGCGCGCTTGCGGAGAAGCCACTCCGCGCCGAGCAGCAGCAGCAGCACCGCCAGCGACCAGCCGGTGTCCCACACCGGAGCCGTGCGGGTGTCTTCGCGGCTCTCCCAGGCCTTGCGGCTGCCGAGTTCGGCGACGAGCGAGTCGGCGTCGGCGATGAACACGTAGCGGCCGCTCTGGTCGGTGCCGCGGCCCTTCTCGGCGATGCGGCGCAGGGTGTCCGCGTCCTGGCTCGAATCGCGCGTCTCGGCATCGGGGGCGCGCACCAGGACGTCCTCACGCGCGAGCACGGAGTCGGCCGGGTTCTGGTTGGCGAACACCAGGAAGCTGAACGCCCCGGGCTGGTCCATCGTGAAGCTCGCCTCGTAGAGCCCCGGTTCGCCCGGCACCGCGCGCAGCACGCGCTTCTCGGCGCGGTTCTCCTGGTCGCGCAGGTGGATCGGCTGCTCCGCCGCGACGGCGGGCTGCAGTTCGTCGTCGTGCACGCGCAACTGGACGCGGACGCGGTCGCCGGTCTCGATCTGCACCTTGTCGACCGACAGTTCGAGCAGGTCGTTGCGGCGCTGCAGCCGGCCCTGCGCCAGCGCACGCACGACGTTGCGCCAGAACGTGTCCATGTAGGTCTCGGCGTACGGGTCGCGCCAGCGCCACGTCTCGTCGGTCGCCAGGAAGAACGTGTTGCCGCGCCCGTGGCTGCCGACGACCGCGATCGGCCGCTTGCCGTAGGTGTTGCCGTCGGTCGGGTGCCGCAGCAGCACCGACCCGCCGGGCTTGGCCCGTTGCACCGGGTGGTAGACGTGGAACCCGGGCAGACCCTCTTCCCACAGGCGGCGGTTGAACGCCGGATCGCGCTGCAGCAGCAGGATGTCGTGCGGCTGCTGCGGGTTCTCGAGCCGCGGGTGGAACTCGAGGTCGCGCCGAGGGCGGTTCTGGGCCAGCCAGTTCCGGTCCTCGAGCACGACCGGCAGCAGATCCTGGACCGGCGTGTTGCGGTACCGCTCGGGCATCGCCGCGTCGCCGAACAGGAACGCCACGCCGCCGCCGAAATCGACGAAGCGCGCCAGCATCTCGAGCCACTGCCGCCGGCGTTCTTCGGTCGGCGCGATGCGTTCGGGCGGCACGTCGCCGAACACCACGACGTGGTAGGCGAACAGTTCCTTGTCGGTGCGCGGGATGTCGCGCAGCGGCGGCAGGTCCTTGCTGTGCTCCTGCTCGAACTTCGGGCTCGCGTCGAACATCACCGCCTGCATGACGATCGACGGGTCGACGCGCTTGAGTCCGTTCTTGATGTAGCGGTACTCCCAGCGCGGCCGGTCGTCGACGTAGAGCACGCGGATCTTCTCGTCGTTGACGCGCAGGAACCGCACGTCGACGTTGTCGTCCGTCTGGCTCTCCTCCGGCAGCCCGGCGAGCGAGAACTTCAGCGTCCAGTCGCCGGCGGTGTCGAAGGCGTGGTAGACGCGCAGGCGGGTCGCATCGCCGTCGGCCGGCAACTCGCCAGCCGCGGTCGCCAGTGGCACGAACGGCCCGCCGTCGCGCGAGCCCTCGAGCGAAACGCGTGCGCGTTCGCCGCGCAGGCCTTCGGCGCGCAGCGTGACGTCGAAGCCCACCTGCTCGAGGCACAGCGCCTCCTTCGGTCCGACCGGGCCCACCAGCCACGCGTTGCGCGGCGGCTCGGGATCGCCGACGCCGATCGTGTGCAGCGCGACGCCGCGCAGCGCATGGCTCGCCGCGACCTCGACCGGATCGGCGCCGGCGTTGTTGCGGCCATCGCTGACCAGCAGCACGGCGTCCAGGTTGCCGCCGGCCGATTGCGTCAGGTGCAGGTCGAGCGCGTCGCCGAGCGCGGTGCGGTTGCCGCGCCCGGTGACCTCGCCGAGGTCGCGCACCGGGATCGGCTTGCGCTGCACACGGAACAGCCGCACGTCGTGGGTGCGACGGAGCGACGCCAGCAGGCCGCCTTCGCGCGCGAGGATCGCCGTCGCCAGTTGCAGGCGGGACATCGTCGCGAGATCGACTCCCGGCAGGATGGCCTGGAGTGCTTGCTGCTGGGCGGGATCCGGGTAGCGGTCCTGGCGCAGCATGCTCGCGCTGTCGTCGATCAGCACGTGCACCTGGTTCTGCGTGCGCCGGTAGGTCGTCGTCTCGAACGCCGGCTGGAACAGCAGCAGCACGCAGACCACCAGCGCGAGCCAACGCAGCAGCGAGAGGACGAGGCGCAGCCGCGGGCTGAGTCGGCTCACGCCGTGGTACGACCACCACGCGAAGAGCACCGTCGCCGGCAGCACGATCAGGATGGTCACCCACGGAGCGGGTGCGGCGAGGAAGCGGAACGACTCCTCGACCCAGGTGCCGGTCTCGGGGGCGACGTTCGGATCTTGGGGGAGCGGCAGCCTCATCGGTCAGCTCCGGCGCACCGAGACGTGGCGCGCCAGCGCGGCTTCGCCGAGCACGAACAGCAGCAGGAGCAGGAGCAGCGTCGGACCGAGTTCGCTGCGGTCGGGATCGTCGGCCGTGGACGTGATCGACGGCAGCTCCGTCAGCACGTCGTCGATGCCGAGGTCCTGCTGGATCTGGGCGTGCGGGAGGAACCGCAGCTCGCCCTCGGCGACGGCGACGTTGACCGCGAACGGCAGCACGATCGCCTCCTTGCCGGCTGGTCGATCGAGCACGAGTTCGAACACGTAGAACCCGGCCCACACCGTGTCGGCGACGGGGCCGAGCCGGAAGCGGCCGCCGGGCAGAGGGTGCGCGTCCTCGGCGAGCGGCAGTTTGCTGCGGCCGTCGCGTTCGGGCCGCTGCAGCGCGACGTCCTCCGGCCTCGCCGGCAGCGAACACGTGAGTTCGGCGCCGACCTCGGTGAGGAACGGATCGAGGGCGGGCAGCGCCAGCCACTGCGTCAGGCCCCACAGCAGCGGGAACGCGACCAGCGGCTCGTGCAGCAGGTTCCAGCGTTCGGCGCGGTACTTCGAGTAGAGCGGCGAGGTCAGGAACAGGGCCTTGCCTTCGCCGAACGGCCGCGCGACCAGCAACGGCGACTGCGAGGCATCGGTCAGGCGCGCGACGACGGTCGCGTCGGCGTGCAGCGAATCGGCCGCGATCCCGTGCCAGCGCCCGATCGGCACGTTCTGCAGCACGCCGCGCCAGCTCTCCTCGGCGAACTCGCGCAACACCGGGTGCTCGGGTGCCGCGAGGTCGATGGTGCGATGCGTGCCGGATCCGAGCGGCGCGCCCTGCTTGCCGGTGAGCCGGAACGGCTGCGGTCCGTCGCCGGCGCCGTGCAGGTGCAGGTTCCAACTCTGCACGTCGGCGCGTTCGCCGAAGGCCACCAGCAACCCACGCCCGGCCTGCAGCGCCTCGGTCAACGCCTTCGCCGCGCGGTCGTTCAGCCGTTCGACGTCGGCCAGCACGATCACGTCGTGGTCCTTCGGTGTGCACTGGCCACCGAGCAGCGTGACCAGGTCGACCGTCTCGACCGCGAACGTCGGCAACGTGGCCGGGTCCGGATCGAGCATCTGCCAGACGAAGCGGTGGGCGAGCAGCGGGTCGCCGCCGGCTTCGCCGTCGACCAGCAGCACGCGGATGCGGTCGCGCACGTCGATGGTGGCGAAGCGTTCGTCGTCGGCGGCGAGCGCGTCGTTCTGCAGCGAGGCGCGCAGCCGGCGACGGCCGGTCTCGCGGAACACCACCTGGAACTCCGCCTCGCCCTCGGCGCCGGGCGGCACCGCGAGCACCTTGCGCATCGGCTCGCCGCCGTCGACCTCGAGCGTCACTTCGCAGTTGGCGGTCGACTGGCCGCGGTTGCGCACGGTCGCGACGACGCCGATCGCCGTGCGCAGGACTGCGGCCGGCTGGTCGATGCGCAGTCCGGTCAGTTGCGTGTTGTCGGCGATGCCGCCCTGGCCGCTGCTCGCGAACGGTCCGACGTCGAGCCAGTACACCTGGGTGCCCGGACGCTGCTTCATGCGCTCGACCAGGTCGCGCACGGTGTCGGCGAGTTCGGCTTCGTTGCCGGCTGCCGGCGTGGCCGCCGCCGCGCCGAGCGACGCGGCCTGCTGGTCGCTGAACACGTAGACGCGCGTCTCGGGGTCGTTCGCCTCGTCGATCGCTCGCGCGACCTGCTGCAGCGCATCGGTGAGCTCGGCGCTGCTGTCCTCGGGTCGCTGCATCATCGACCACTGGTTGCGCGCGTTCTGCAGGTCGAGGTCGCCGCGCACCAGGAACCTCGGGCGCACGCCGGCCAGCACCAGCGTGACCTTGTCGCTGCGCTGCGTGTTCAGTTCGAAGCGGTCGAGCAGCTTGCCGACGGCCGTCCGGGCGCGTTCGAACGAACTCGAAGAGCCGTCCTGGCGCAGCCCCATGCTGTAGCTGCCGTCGACCACGATCACGTGGTGCACCAGCGACGCGCCGCCCAGCAGTCCGGCGGCCTGCTTCCAGATCGGCCGCGCGATCGCTGCCGCCAGCACGATCGGCAAGAGGCACCGCAGCAGCAGCAGCAGCAGGTTCTCGTTGCGCAGCCGGTTGCGCTGCTTCTGCCACGCGCGCAGCAGGAACTCCATCGCCGCCCACGGCCGCTTCTCGTGCCGCTGGCGGTTGAGCAGGTGGATCACCAGCGGGACCGCGAACAGCAGCGCGCCGGCCAGCAGGGCTGGATTGAGGAACTGCACGCGCTACTTCCGGCGCTTTGCTCGCGCCGCTCGCGCGCTCAGGTAGGAGGTCAGCACCACGTCGAGCGGCAGGTGGTTGACGACGCGCACGTAGTCGATGCGTTGGCCGTGGCAGCCCTTCTTGATCGCCGTGGCGAAGGTCTCGATCTCCGCCAGGTAGGCGTCGCGCAGCGACTTCGGGTCGCACAGCAGTTCGGGCAGTTGCTCGAGGCCCTGGAACAGGGTCATGCGCTCGAACGGGAACTCGACCTCGTCGCGGTCGAACAGGTGGAACACGACGATGTCGTGGCCGCGGCTGGCGATCTCGCGCAGGCCCTTCAGCACCTGTTCGGGGTCGTCGAACAGGTCGCTGAACACCAGCACCATGCCGCGCTGCTTGAGCTGGCTGGCGAGTTCGTGCAGCACCGCGCCGACCTTGGTCTTCTGCTTGCGGGTCTTCGCCTGCTCGAGCGCGCCGAACACGTTGCCGAGGCCGGCGCGCGTGTTCGACGGCGGCACCTGCCGCGCGACCTTCTCGTCGAACAGCGTGAGCCCGACCGCGTCGGCCTGCTGCTGCACCAGGTACGCCAACGACGCGCAGGCGGTCGCGGCGTAGTCGAACTTGCTCATGCCGCCGTCGTGCCCGTAGTTCATCGACTCGCTCTGGTCGAGGAACAGGTGCGCGCGCAGGTTGGTCTCCTCTTCGTACTGCTTGATCACGAAGCGGTCGGCCTTGCCGAAGATCTTCCAGTCGAGGTGCCGCAGGTCGTCGCCTTGCACGTACTCGCGGTGCTGCGCGAACTCGACCGAGAAGCCGCGGTGCGGCGACTTGTGCATGCCCGTGACGAAACCCTCGACTACGAGCCGGGCGCGCAGTTCGAGGCGACCGACCTTGTTGAGTACGCGCGGGTCGAGGTAGTCGGTCGGGATCTCGGTCATGGCAGGGGATGCGATCGACGTCGAAGGCGGGCGATAGGCAGGCTACCGAGGCTCGTCCGCTGGCCGGTTGCCGCCTGTTGCGTTTGCATCGGTGTGATTTGCTTCGGCCCGGCCAGCGGGCATCACCAGGGATGCCGCGCGGCTTTGCCGCGCGTCATCCCTGCGCGATGACCTTGGGCAGCTTGCCGTCGGCGAGCGCCTGGCTCTCGTTCGCCGGCGTTTCGGCGAGCAGCCGGTCGACGACCTTGTCGGTGGTGATGCCTTCGGCCTCGGCCGCAAAGCTGGTGATCAGGCGGTGGCGCAGCACGGGCTTCGCGACCGCGCGGATGTCCTCGGCGGCGACGTAGAAGCGGCCCTGCAGCAGCGCGTGGGCCTTCGCGCCGAGCACCAGGTTCTGGCTGGCGCGTGGACCGGCACCCCACTGCAGCCAGTCCTTGACCCACGCCGGCGCGTCGCCGGTGGTCAGGCGCGTCTGGCGGACGAGGCGCAAGGCGTACTCGAGCACGGCATCGGCGATCGGCACGCGCCGCACGATCGCCTGCAGCGATTCGATGTCCTCGCCACTGAGCACGGCCTTGATGTCGGCGGCGTGGTCCTCGGTCGTGCGGCGCAGGATCTCGCGCTCCTCCGCGGCCGACGGGTAGTCGACCTTGACCATGAACATGAAGCGGTCGAGCTGGGCTTCCGGCAGTGGATACGTGCCCTCCTGCTCGATCGGGTTCTGCGTCGCCAGCACGAAGAACGGCTTCTTCAGCACGTGGCGTTGGCCGGCGACCGTGACCTGGTACTCCTGCATCGCCTCGAGCAGCGCTGCCTGGGTCTTCGGCGGCGTGCGGTTGATCTCGTCGGCCAGGATCACGTTGGCGAAGATCGGCCCCGGCAGGAACTTGAACTCGCGCCGGCCGCTCGCCTTGTCGTCCTGGATGATCTCGGTGCCGGTGATGTCGCTCGGCATCAGGTCCGGCGTGAACTGGATGCGGTTGAAGCCGAGGTTCAGCACGCGGGCGAGCGTGCTGATCAGCAGCGTCTTGGCGAGGCCCGGCACGCCGATCAGCAGGCAGTGGCCGCGGCAGAACAGCGCCATGAACAGTTCGTCGACGACGTGGTCCTGGCCGACGATGACCTTCTTGATCTCCGCCTTCATGGCGGCGTAGGCCTTGCGCAGCTTGTCGACCTGTTCGAGGTCTTTCGGGTTCGCTTCGTTGCTCATGAGTCGGCGAGGGGTCGGAACGGCGGGGTGGACGGAAGGGTTCTACGGAACGGGAGCGGGCCGTGCGGGAGGAATCGCAACGGGGCTCGGACGGCCGGCGGCGTGAGTTCCTTCACCGCGCCTCGCGGGATTCGGGGCGCTGCGGGTACGCCGCGCACAACTCCGCGGGAGTGAAGCCGCACTGGTCGATGGCGACGAGCAAGGCCTGCAGGTCGTAGTGGGCGTCGGGCCCCGTGCCGAGGCGCGCCTGTTCGATCGCCGCGTCGTAGTCCGCGCGCAGTTGGCGCAGCGACTGTTCGTGGGCCTGCAGTTCGTTGCGCTCGCGCAGTGCCGGAACCGTGTTGGCGAAGAACAGCCACAACACGAACGCGAGGCTCCCGAGCGCCACCCAGTGGGGGAAGTGCGATCGGGCTTCGGCGTCGGGGCTGCTCATGGGAACGGCGCGGGCCGGATGCTAGCGGGCCGGAGGTCCGGCTGGTAGGCGTCCTTGCCGCCCGTTCAGATCCCGTAGACCGCCGCCGCGCCGAGCTGCTCCTCGATGCGCAGCAGCTGGTTGTACTTCGCCACGCGGTCGCTGCGGCACGGCGCGCCGGTCTTGATCTGGCCGGTGCCGCAGGCCACGGCGAGGTCGGCGATGGTGCTGTCCTCGCTCTCGCCGGAGCGGTGCGACATCACCGCGCGCATGCCGGCGCGGTGCGCCAGGTCGATCGCGGCGATCGTCTCGGTCAGCGTGCCGATCTGGTTGACCTTGATCAGGATCGCGTTGGCCGCCTTCTCCTGGATCCCGCGCTGCAGCCGCTCGGTGTTGGTGACGAACAGGTCGTCGCCGACGAGCTGCACCTTGTGGCCGACCTTCGCGGTCAGCGCGGTCCAGCCCTTCCAGTCGTCCTCGGCCATGCCGTCCTCGATCGAGAAGATCGGGAACTGGCTGCACCAGCTCGCCAGCAGCTCGACCATGCCTTGGCTGTCGAGGGTCTTGCCTTCGCCTTCGAGCGTGTACTTGCCCTTCGCGAACAGCTCGGTGACCGCGGCGTCGAGCGCGAGCACGACGTCGCTGCCGGCCTTGTAGCCGGCCTTCTTGATCGCCTGCAGGATGATCTCGAACGCCGCCGCGTTGCTCTCGAGGTTCGGCGCGAAGCCGCCCTCGTCGCCGACCGCCGTCATCATCTTCTTCGCCTTCAGCTCGGCCTTCAGCGCGTGGAAGATCTCGACGCCCATGCGCAGGCCTTCGCGGAAGCTCTTGGCGCCGACGGGCATCACCATGAACTCCTGGAAGTCGACGTTGTTGTCGGCGTGCGCGCCGCCGTTCAGGATGTTCATCATCGGCACCGGCAGCCGGCAGGCCTTGCTGCCGCCGACGTAGCGCCACAACGGCACGCCGAGCTCGGCGGCCGCGGCCTTGGCGACGGCGAGCGACGCGCCGAGGATGGCGTTGGCGCCGAGCTTGCCCTTGTTCGGCGTGCCGTCGACTTCGCGCAGCAGCGCGTCGCACAGGTGCTGGTCCTCGGCCGGCTGGCCGAGCAGCGCTTCGCCGATCGCGTGGTCGACGTTGTCGACGGCCTTCAGGACGCCCTTGCCGAGGTAACGCTTCTTGTCGCCGTCGCGCAGTTCGACGGCTTCGTGGGCGCCGGTCGACGCGCCCGACGGCACGATCGCGCTGCCGCGCGCGCCGGACTCGAGCTCGACTTCGACTTCGACGGTGGGGTTGCCGCGCGAATCGAGCACTTCGCGGCCTTGCACGTGGACGATGGTGGTCATGCGGGCGGGAGGGAATAGCGGGCGACTCGCTGGCGGCGCAAGGCCGAGTTGGGTGCGAACGCGGGCGAACGTGGCTCCGGCCCGACGACCGTGGCAGCATGCGCGCCCGCGTCCGGAGGGACGGCACCGCGTCACGATGTCCGAACCCAACCTCTCCTCCTTCCTGTGGTCGGTCGCCGATCTGCTGCGTGGCGACTACAAGCCCGCTGAGTACGGCAAGGTGATCCTGCCGTTCACGGTCCGCCGGATCTTCGCGAGCGTCGAGGTCGGTTACCGCACGATCACGGCCGAGCGGCCCGAGCGCGACGAGAAGAGGCAGGCGGTGCAGGCGACGAAGGGCAAGCAGAAGGGCAAGCCGGTGCCCGATGCGAACCTGCGCGACACCGAGAACTTGCCGCTCGCGGAGGACGTGCAGGCGTACTTCCGGCGCGAGGTGCTGCCGCACGCTCCGGATGCGTGGATCGACGACGAGAAGACGAAGGTCGGCTACGAGATCCCGTGCAACCGGCACTTCTACGTCTGGAAGCCGCCGCGGCCGTTGGCGCAGATCGGCGCGGATCTGAAGGTGGTGACGGATCGGATCGTGCCGATGATCCAGGGGCTCTCGAAGTGAAGACCGGTTCGCGCAGTGCTGGCGACGACGCCCCCCATGCCCCACTTGGCAGGAAGAGACCCAGTCGCACGGATGCCGCCATGGCAGGCAAGAAGTCGGACAACCCGGAGGACCCGTCGGTGCCGCAGTCCGCGGTAGTGCTCTACCAGGCCGAGGATGGTGCGACGCGCGTGCAGTGCCGGTTCGAGGGCGAGTCGATCTGGCTGACTCAGGCGATGCTCGCCGAGCTCTTCCAGAAGGACGTGCGGACCATCAACGAGCACCTCGCGAACATCTATGCGGAGGCGGAGCTCACCCGGGAGGCAACTATCCGGAATTTCCGGATCGTTCGAACCGAGGGGGTTCGTCAGGTGGCCCGCGACCTCGAGCACTACAGCCTCGAGGCGATCCTAGCGGTCGGCTACCGGGTCAAGAGCCCGCGCGGCAAGCAGTTCCGGCAGTGGGCGACGGCGCGGTTGCGCGAGTTCTTGGTGAAGGGCTTCACCATGGACGACGCGAGGCTGAAGAACCCGCCCGGCCCAGGAGTGCCCGACTACTTCGACGAGCTGCTCGAACGGATCCGCGACATCCGCGCGAGCGAGAAGCGGATGTACACGCGGGTGCGAGACATCCTGGCGCTCGCCGCCGACTACGCGCCGAGCACGGAGACGACGCAGGCGGTGTTCTTCACGGTGCAGAACAAGCTGCACCACGCGGTGACCGGGATGACGGCGCCGGAGCTGATCGTGGAGCGCGTCGACGCGGGCAAGGCCAACATGGGGCTCACGACGTGGGCGGGCGATCGGGTGCGTCGGTCCGACGTGACGGTGGCGAAGAACTACCTGCGCGAGGACGAGATCGGGGAGCTGAACCGGATCGTCGTGATGTTCTTGGACTTCGCCGAGGACCAGGCGCGGCGGCGGAAGCAGGTGTTCCTTCGCGACTGGCCGGAGAAGCTGGACGAGTTCCTGAAGTTCCACGAGCGCGCGGTGCTCGGGAGTGCGGGGAAGGTGCGGCGCGAGGATGCGGACGAGAAGGCGCTGGGGGAGTACGAGCGGTTCGAGGCGCGGCGGCGCGAGGTCGCGGAGGAGCGCGGGGTGGTGGATGGGTTGCAGGCGCTGGAGGAGTCCGCGTTGAAGGCTTTGGGGCGCAAGCACGATGTGC
>CALFZH010000040.1:0-11430 GCA_937952215.1 uncultured bacterium | reverse complement strand
CGCCGTCGTTGCGGGTCTGGCGTCGGCGCTCGTTCTGCGCGCGCAGGACGAGGCGGCGTTCGTGGCAGCGCTGGCGCGAGCCGAGGCGGCGTCGCCGGACGAACGGGTTGCCGCGGCGGCGGCGCTCGAGCAGTTCCTCGGCCTGCGCGACGAAGGCGCGCGCGAGCGCCATGAAGTCGCCGGCGTGGCGATGGCGTTGGCCGCGGACCGGCTGGCGCTCACCGTGGAGTTGGCGACCGCGGCGCGGGCACGGCGTCCGCACGAGCCACGCCTCGTGCGTTGCCACCTGACGGCGCTGCTGCGGCAGGGCGCGTTCGTGGAGTTCGTCGACCTGGCGCGTGTCGACCTCGCCGCGGCGCGCGACGCGGTGCACGCGGTGTTCGTGGCGGAAGAGGCCCGGCTGCTGCCGCTGGCCGAGCAGAGGCTGCGCAGTGGCGACACTGCCCGCGGGCGCTTCGTGTTCGCGACCTTGGCCGAAGTCGAGCCGCCGGCGAGCCATCGCCTCGGCAACTTCGCGCTGTGCCTGCGCCAGCTCGGCGAGCTCGAGGCGGCGCGCGCGGCCTACGAACGTGGGCTGGTCCTGGCGCCGGACGACCTCGACCTGCGCAACGACTACGGCCTGTTCCTGCGCGCCACCGGCGACCTGCCCGGCGCCGTGCGTGCGTTCGAGGCGGCCTGGCGGCTCGATCAGTCGCGCCCGCCCGAACTGCGGGGCCGTGGTCCCGCGATCACCAACCTCGTGCACCTGGCCGCCACGCGTCCTGGTGTGCTGCCGCGCGACCCGATTCCCGACGCCGCGGTTGCGCTCGCCGTTCGGCCCGACGCGACGATGCTGAAACGGCTCGTGCTCGACGTCGTCGCCGACCGGCTCGGGGCGCGTCGCTGAGCGGGCGGTGGGGTGGTGACGGGCCGGAGCCGGCGCTAACGTGGTGGCGACCCCTGGGCGGTTCTCGCGGCGATTGGCAGCGGGCCGCCCGCGACTCCTGCCGTCGAGGACCCGCCTGATGACGTTCCTGGTTCCGCTCGCGCTGCTCTCCGTGTCGTTGTCCTGGACTCCGGTGCCGCAAGGCGGCCAGGATCCCGGCAACGGCAAACCGGCGATCCTGACTCCTGCGGAGCAGCAGAGCCTGCGCGACAAGCTGGCGAAGTTCCTGCAGGACGACGCCACCTACTCGTTGTCGACCGGCAAGGACCGCGAGAAGGCGCGGCGCGCGGTCGACAAGAGCAAGGACGCGATGGAGGAGGCGTGGAACAAGACCAAGTCGAAGGGGGACCTGCTCGCGTCGCCGGTCGACCTGCGGGCGATCTACGAGAACTGCTTCCTGCTCAAGCCGTCGCCGGTTGCCGCGGGCAGCCTGCGCAAGGAGACGATCAAGGAGGAGGGCCTCGAGTACTGGTACTACCTGCCCAAGGCCTACAAGGAGAAGGTCCCGTCGCGCACGCTCATCGTGCTGCCGGGTACGTCTGGCGCCGCCGCCGGGGCCGGGTGGGTGAAGACTCAGGACTACTTCAACGCCACGTGGGACAAGGCAGCACTGCTGGCCGATGCGATCGTGCACCTGCCGTCGCCGCCGGCCGGGCTCGAACTGGACCCGATCCCCGACTGGACGCGCGAGGGCGCGGAGGCCGAAGAGCAGCGCCGCATCATCCTGATGTGGGCGACGTTCTCGGAGGTGATGCGCACGTTCAACGTCGAGCGCAGCCGCGTCTTCCTCGACTGTGGCCGTGGTGCGTGCGGCTTCGGCCTGCGGTTCGTGACGATGTTCCCGGACCGGTTCGCTGGCGTCGTGCTGCGCGCGCCGACCGAGGTCGACGACCTGCGGCTCGGCAGTTTGCTCGGCATGCCGGTGCTGCTGCTGAAGACCGCGGCGACCGCCGGCGTCGTCGACGCGCTGCAGAAGCGGCTCGAGGACCAGTCGCCGGGGAGCACGAAGGTGCTCGAAGCGGCGGACGAGTATCCGCACCGCGAGTCGACGGCCGCGATCGAGGCCTGGCTGGCGGAGCGGCGCCGCGTCATGGTGCCCAAGCGCGTCGTGATCGAACCCAACCACGACCGCCACAACCGCGCCTACTGGGTCGACATCGACACGGCCGAACTGCTGGCGACCGCCGCGCCCGACAAGAAGCCGCGCATCGAGGCCGAGGCCGATCGCGCCGCCAACCGCATCACGGTGAAGACGGTCGGGGTCGAGCGGTTCACGTTGTTCCTCAACGACGACCTCGTCGACCTCGACAAGGAGTTCACGGTCGTCATCAACGACAAGGCGATCACCGAGAAGAAGACGCGCAACGTCCGCGATCTGCGCGAACGCGTGATCAGCCGCAACGACTGGGAGTGCCTGTTCCCGGCCTCGTTCACCGCGACCGTGCCGAAGTAGTGGCTGCTCGCCCCGGCGACGTCGAACCACCGCTGCGGCTGCTCGTGGCCGGAGCCGCTGCCGCCCTTGCGGGTGCTGGCTGCATGGCGGCCGAGTTGTCGGCCGTGCGCCTGCTGGCTCCGAACTTCGGTGACAGTGCCTACGTCTGGACGAACGTCATCGGCGTGATCCTGGCCGCGCTCGCCACGGGAGCGTGCCTCGGTGCGCGATGGTCGCGGCGTGCGACGCTGCGCGGGCCGCTGATGACGGCGTGCGTGGCGGCGGGCGTCTGGCTCGCGGCCTCGCCGTGGGTGGCGCGCGCCGTCGGCTCGTGGCTGGTGCCGCCCGACCTGCCGCTCGACGCGGCGATGCCGGCACTGATTTCGGGCTCCTTCGTCGCGACGGCGATGTTGTTCGCGCCGGCGATGGTGGCCCTCGGTGCGGTGTCGCCGCTGCTGGTCACGTTCGTCGTGCGAAGCGGCACCGACGTGGGGCGAGCCGCCGGCGTCCTGAGTGCCGCCGGAACGATCGGCAGCCTGGCCGGCACGTTCGCGGCGACGCATTGGCTGGTGCCCACGTTCGGCTGCCGGATGGCGATGGCGATCTCGGCGGGCGCGTTGCTCACCGCCGGCATGCTGGTCGGTCCGCGGCGCCGCGCGATCGCCGGCGGCTTTGGCCTGCTGGCGATCGCGGGCTCGTTGTTGGCGGCGCGAGGGCCGCTGCGGGCGATCGATGCACCCGTGGAACTGCTCGAGGAAGTCGAGTCGCGCGTGCAGTTCCTGCAGGTGGTGCGTGATCCCACCGCGTCGCCAGCGACGGTGCTGCTCCGCATCAACGAAGGCCTGGACAGCTTCCACTCGGTGGCGATCGCCGGGTCGACGTTCACCGGTGGGCGCTACTACGACTGGCACGGGATCGCGCCGCTGCTGCTCACGCCCCCGGTCGTGCCGGCCGACCTGCGCGTGCTGTCGATCGGCGATGCCGCGGGTTCGCTGCGCGCGGTCTACGCGGGCGTGCATGCCGGTGCTCGGGTCGATGCCGTCGACATCGACGCCGCGGCGATGGCGCTCGGCGACCGGTGGTTTCCGGGACCGAAGGCGGACGGCGCCCGGTACGTCGTCGACGGTCGCGTGTTCGTCGACAACGCCACCGGGCGCTGGCACGTGATCCACGTCGACGCCTTTGCGCACCAGGTCTACGTGCCGGCGCACCTGGCGAGCCGCGAGTTCTTCGTCGCGCTGCGCGAACGGCTGCACGATGGCGGCGTGCTGGCCTGCAACGTCGGCGCACTGCACGCCGGCGACCCGGTGCTGCGGGCGATCGGCGCGACCGTCGCCGACGTGTTCGGCCATGCGCTGGCGTTCCAGGTCCCGAGGTCGCGCAACGCGCTGCTGGTCGCGGCGAAAGGGGCGCCGCCGCAGCCGGAGGCGATTGCGCGAGCGGTGCCGGCGGGGCTGTCCACGAGCGACCGGGAGCTGTGGGAACACGTGCTCGCGCGTACCGCCGCCGGACCCTGGGTCGACCTCGCGGGTGCAGCACCCGTGTTGCAGGACGACCGGCCCGAGCTCGATCGCCTGTTCGCAAGGAGCTACATCGTGCGGACGGACCCCGCGACGATCGTGTCGATGAACGGCCCCGAGGCTGCTGCCGGCGCCGAGAGCGCTGCCTATGCCGCCGCCGTGCGTTCGGACTGGACCGGCGTGCTCGCCGCGGTGCAACAGAGCCGCGAGGCGACGGCGACGCTGCGCGAGTACGCCGGGGATGCCCGTTGGTCGCTGCGATTGCACAACGGGGCGGCAGCCGAGTACGGCGCCGCGCTGGACCTCGCCGCGGACGCGGCGAGCCGGGACCGCTTGCGCGGCAAGCTGCGCGACGTGGCGCTCGACGCCGAGCCGTTGCAGCGAGCCGAACGCACCGCTCGGCGCAACGGCGTCTGGCAGTGGGCTCTGCTCGGGATCGGCGCCATCGTCGCCGCCTGGGCGTTCCGGGCCCGCTGAACGATCGACTTCAGAGGATGTCGAGGATGCCGCTCTGGCCGTTGGTGAGCGTCGTCGTGGACGCGCGGTAGTTGGTGTGCGTGGCGAACGTGCTGTTCCACGGCAGCGGATCCTTGTCGCAGATGCTGCCGAGTGCCACGGCGACGAAGGCGATGGTGAGTTCCGCGAGGTCGTCGTCGGCCAGCATGCCCAGCAGCGGCTCGATGCTGCGGCGGTCGCCGATCTGGCCCAGCGCCTGGGCGGCCGCGGAGAGCCGCAGCAGGTTGCCGCTGTCGGCGGCGAGTTCGGCGCACAGCAGGTCGTTCACCGACTGGTCGCCGATCAGGCCGAGCGCGCGCACGCACTGCATCAGCACGAACGGCCGCCGCGCCGAGGCCGCCATCGTGCTGCGCAGGTCTGGCAGCGAGCGCGGGTCGCGCAACAGGCCGAGGCCCAGTGCGACGTAGCCGGCGATGTCGTCGCGCTGCACGTTGGCGAGCAGCACCTTGCTCATCGGGTCGACGGCGTCGACGTGGCCGGCCAGACCGAGTGCGATCGCGAGGGCACCAATGGCACTCGGGTTCCGCGCCTCGGCGAACGCGGTGGCGAGCCGGTTGGAGAGCACGTCGTCGCGTTCGTCGGCGCCCGCGGCCGCGGCCGCCTCGCGTCGGCGTGCAGCGAGCACGCCGAGCGCCATCGCGCACCACGGCTGCTCGATCGCCTTGCCGGCCTGGTCGAACTCACGCAGCAGGGCCTCGCGCGCGCGGGCTCCGCCGATACGCGCGAGGGCGAGCAGCGCGAACGACCGGGTCTGCTGGTCGCGGTGGGTGCGGTGGCAGGCGAGCAGGAGCTCGGCCGCGGCGGCATCCGGCGAATCCGCGGCCTCCCAGCCGCTGCAGAGGCCACCGAGGGCCAGGGCGCACGACTGCGCGATGAACAGGTTGCTGCCGCGCGTGGTCGTGCCGCCGCCTGGTGCGGCCTCGAGGCTGCTGGCCAGGTCGGCTTGGAAGAGGTCTCGCCAGTAGGCCGCCGTCGGGTCGCCGGCGGGCAGGAGCCGGGCGATGGCCGGCGGCACGTGGGCCTGCAGCAGTCGTTCCCCCGCACCGAGGTCGCACAGGTACCAATCGCCGAGCGTCTGCACGATCTGGCGGCGGAGCAGCTTGGCAGCCGGCCCCGGCAACGAGCGGGGCAGCAGCGACAGGGCCTCGGCGGCGGCGACTCGCAGTTCGCGGCCGTAGTTGTTGGGAGACTCGAGGATCTGCAGCAAGGGGGCCGAGGCGTTGCGGGCCACGGTGGGGTCGTTCGTTCGAGCGAGGATCAGTCCAAGGCCGAAGGCTGCGAACGCGCGAGTGCGTTCGTTGACCGCAGCCTCGCCCGACAACGCGCGCGCACGGGCGTCGTCGAGCACGAGACTGCACAGTGCATCCAACTCCGCTTCGCCCTGCTGGCCGGCGATGCCGATCGCGAGGGCCGCCGTCTCGCGCCGTTCCTGGTCGTTGCTGGAGAGCAACGGAGTGAACAGATCGAGCAGCCGCCAATCCGGGGTGTCGCGGCCGATCTTCGCTAGGGCGACGGTGCAGCCCGAAACGACGTCGCGGCTCGTCGTTGTCCTCAGTCGTCGAGCCAGCGCTTCCGCGACCTTCGTGAGATCGTCCTCGGTCGGTCGCTGCACCGCGGTGCGCGGAAGCAAGGCGCGGCGGCCGCTCAGCAGCTCGTCTTCCGGCGTGCGCGACGGGGCATGGATCGCGTCGCGCAGGCGCAGGAACGGGTCCTTGCCGAACTCCCACCAGAACTCCCAGCGGCCGAGGTCGTCATCGAGGGCAATGCCGCGCGCCTTGCCGCCTGCGATGGTGCCGGAGGACGCCGAGGCGCCGCCACTCGTCGTCGGCGTCGAGGGGCCGCTTGTCGTTCCGGTCGAGCCGCTGTTGCCCGAGCCGCTGCTGGGTTGGGACTTCGAGGACGAGCCACTGCTCGAGTTCGATGGGGGAGCCACTTCGCCGGGGCCGCGGTATTGGCCGCCATGCGCGAGGGCGGGGTCGAGCAGGCTCGTGAGAACCAGCACGCGGAGGATCGTCGGCAAACGAGAGAAGGCCATGGGATCGTCAAAGCAACGGTCGTGCCTGGCGGGACGAAGCAGCGTCAGCAGGGTCGCAGCCGGAAACGAACAAGGGCGCGCGCAGCCGATGCTGCGCGCGCCCTTCGGGGCAGGCAATCGAGCGCCGGTCAGCGACCGGCGGCGATCACAGGATGTCGAGGATGCCCGTCGACTTGTTGGTCAGCGTCTCCACCGATGCGCGGTAGTTGATGTTCTGACCGATCTTGCTGTTCCACGGCATCGGCTCCTTGTCGGCGATGCCGCCGAGCGCCACCGCCGCGAACGCCCGCGACAGCTCCTGCAGCTTGTCGTCGAACAGCATCTTCTTCAGCGGCGCGATCGTGCGCTGGTCGCCGATGAAGCCGAGTGCGGACGCGATGGCCGACAGCTTGGCCAGGTTCGGCTCGCCGTCGGTCATCAGCTGCTGCAGCGTCTCGGCCACGCGCTTGTCGCCGAGTTTGCCGAGCGCGATCGCCGCCTGTTGCAGCAGCTCGGTGCGGCGCACCGACTGCTTGACGACGTTGTTGATGTCCTCGATCGAGGCGGTGTCGTTCATCAGCGCGAGGCCGATGGCGAGATAGCCGGCCATCTCTTCCTTCGCGACGTTGTCGAGCATGCGGCGGCGCATCTCGTCCGCGGCGTCACGTGCCTGGATCAGGCCGAGCGAGATCGCCAGAGCGCCCGTCAGGCTCACGTTCTTGCCGTCCTTGAGCTCCTTGGTCAGGGTTTCGGCCAGCACGGAGTCTTCGTAGGGAACGCCGGTCTTCTTGGCTTCCTCGTGCTTGAAGAACGTCAGCACGCCGAGCGCCAACGCGCACCACGGCTTCTGCTGGTCCTTGCTCGCCCGGTCGAACTCCTTCAGCAGGATGTCGCGGTTCTGCTTGCCGCCGATCAGGCCGAGGCTCAGCAGCGCGAAGTTGCGGGTCTGGACGTCCTTGTGGTTGCCCCACAACTCGAACAGCAGCTTGCTGTACTTCGCGTCCGTCGAGACCTTCTCGTCCTTGTCCTCGAACGGCTTGGCCAGGAGGCCGAGTGCTTGGGCGCACGACTGCGGGATGTAGATGCTCGAGCGCTTGACCTTGCCCTTCTCCTCCAGGTCGGCGGCGAACAGCTCCTTGAAGTGGTCGGCGCGATCGTGGTCGCGGCCGATCAGCTTGGCGATCGCCGTCGGGCAGTGCGACTGGATCAACTGCTCGCCCGAGCCGAGGCTCTTCATGTAGTACGACTCGAGTGCAGCCACCGCGTCGCCGAGCAGCGTCTTGGCGTCGTCGCTGGCGGTCCCGATGTTGAGGATCGACATCCCGTTGATGGCCGCGACCTTCAGGTTGCGGTTGCTGACCTGGTCGTTGGCGAGCACCTCCTTCATCGCCTCGAAGGCGCGACGCTTGATCTTGACGTCGGTGGTCTTGTTGGCGGTGAGGCCAAGGCCGTAGAGCGAGAACGAGCGCGTGCGGTCGTCGACCGAGCCACCCGCCGCGGCGCGTCCCTTGTCCTTGTCGAGGGCGAGGCCGACCAGCAGGTCCATCTCGATCTCGCCGGCGATCGCCGCGATGCCGAGCGACAGCGCGGCCGTCTCACGCACTTCCTGGTCCGCCTTCTTGAGGCGCGGAGTGAAGACGTCGATCAGTTTGAAGTCCGGGTGGTCGCGCCCGATCTTCGCCATGGCGACCATGCACGACGAGTTGATGTCGCGCTGTTCGGTGGAGTCGATCGCCTTCTTCAGCGCCGGCAGGATCTCGCCATTGATCTGCTCGTCGGTTGGCTTCAGCGAGTCCTTGGCGTCGTTGCGGCGCGTCGAGCCGAGGTAGAAGTCGTCGCTACCGGTCGTCGGACCGCCCGCCTGCACGGCATCCTTCAGGCGGATGAACGGGTCCTTGTTGAACTCCCACCAGTAGTTCCAGGTGGTGAGGTCGTCTTCGATCTGGGCGCCACGGCCACCGGTCGTCGGACCGCGGCCGCCACCGGGGGCACCGGGGCCGCCCGTCGACGGGCCAGCCGGGCCGCCGGTCGCCGGACCGGACGGGGCCGGGGCGCTCGGGCCAGCAGGGCCGCCGGTCGTGGGCCCGGCAGGGCCGCCGGACTTGCCGCCGCCGCCGGGGCTCGGCGGGACGACGTCGCCCGGGCCGCGATACTGACCGCCGTGGGCATTGGCGGTCTCGGGCAGGAGCGCGAGCAGGCCCGCGCAGCAGAGACCAGAAAGCACGAACTTCTTCATGAGCAGCTCCGTGAGGAATGTCGAACGCGCCCCGTGGACGAGAGCGAGGGCTGGACCGGGTGCGCGGGCAATGTAGCCAAGACTGTTGCGGCGATGCAAAACCGGGACCAACCCTCTTTCGTGTTCCGGCAGCGACATCCCGGGGTTGGTTGTTACCCCACGGGAACAACAACCGCCGGTTAGCGCCGCAGCAGCCGCAGCACGCCAGGGTGGACGTTCGGTGCGGCCGCCACCGAAGGGGTGTGCTCGATGGTCAGGTCGCGGAACGGCAGGATCGCGCGGCCCGCCCAGTCCGTGAATCGGCCCCCGGCTTCGACGACGACCAGCCCCGCGGCGGCGAGGTCCCAGATGCGACCCTGCTCCTGGACGTTGGCGTCCAACCGGCCGCAGGCCACGTCGGCGAGTTGGGTGACCGTGCTGCCGAGCGTGCGGATGCGTCCGCCGCGGCGTTGCAGGCGCGCCAGGAAGGCGAGCCGCTGCTGGCCGCGGAACCACTGGCAGCCCAGCATCGCCCCATCGTCGAGGCGGCCGTCCGGGATGCGCAGCCGGCGCCCCGCGCGTCGCGCCCCGCCGCCGAGCACCGCGTCGTAGGTGGCGTTCTCCGGCGCGCAGTGGATGGCGGCGAGCACCGGCTGGCCGCGATGCAGCAGGGCGACGGCGACGGCGAAGTGATGGAGTTCGCGCGCGAAGTTGCTGGTGCCGTCGATCGGGTCGACCACCCAGAGCAGGGGCCGGTCCAACTCGCGCGGGGCGGATTCCTCGCCGAGGAACCCCGCCTCGGGCAGCAGCCTCGTCAGGGCCCGGCGCAGCCAGGCTTCCGTGCGCACGTCCACCGCGGTGACGAAGTCCCCGAGGCCTTTGCGCGCGACGTCGGCCGGGCGCACCCGCTGCTGCGCGCGCGCAATCCGCAGGCCCGCGGCGCTGACGAGGGCGAGCACCGGAACACGCAGGCGCTTCGCCGTCCGCACGGCGGCGATCCGATCAGGGGCACTCATCGAGGCCGCATCGTCGGTGGCGCGTGATGCCACGCAAGGGGCAGGTCGCGCGGAGGACGATTGCCGGAGATCGCGCGTGTCGCGCCCAGCAGCGCTTGCTACAACGCCGACGCGCATGGCTCACGTCGTGTCCTCGCCTTTGCCCGCCCGTGCCGTGGTCGGGGCGATGTTCGTCGTCGCCGTGGCCGGCTGCGTGAGTCGGCCCGAACCGGCGACCCGGGCGTTCGCGCGCGTCGAAGCGGCGCCGAGCCCAGCCCCGGCGGCCGTGCCCGACGCGCCGCGCGCTGCCAGCCGCGGCTCCGAAGAGCTGGCGCCGGTGGGCGAGCGCGAGTTGCGCGAGGCGTTCGCGGCAGCGCCCGACCTCGACCAGCCGGCCCACGAACTCGCCGCGTTCCTCGCCGCCGACGAACGGCACGCCGAGGCCCTGGTCGTCGTCGAACTGGCGTTGCAGCGAGGCGGCGGCGAGTCGTTGCAGATCGTGCGCGCCGGCCTGCTGCGTGATCTTGGCCAACGGCACGAAGCACTCGCCACGCTCGAGGCGCTGCTCGCGGCGGGGGCCGATCTGCATCCGGGCCTGCGGCTCGAAGTCGCCGAACTGGCCTGGCTCGAAGGCCAGGACGAAGCGGCGCGTCGCATCGTCGCCGAACTGCAGGCAGCCCCGGGGCATGCCGCCTGGCTCCACGCAGCCCCCGTCGAGGCGCGGCGACTGCTGGCGGCGATCGCCGCGGGCGATGGCGTGCACCGCATGCGCGTTCGCGACCTGCTCGGCAACCTGCGCGGTGCGCCGCTGGCGAGCGAACGGATCGCCGCGCTCGAGCGCCTGCTCGACCAATCGGGTCTCGACCCGACGGCGTACGACGCGGTGGCCGAGCACGCGCTCACGATCGCACTGCACGACGCCTCGCCGGCCGTGCGCGCGAGCGCCGTGCGCGGCGCACCCGAACGGAACGGCCTTGCAGCCGATGCGTGCGCGGTGGGGCTCGCCGACACCGACGCGCTGGTGCGCACCGTCGCCTCGGAACGCGCGGCTGCGGTGCTCGCTGGCGACGCGCTGCCGGCTCTGGTCGCTGCCTTGGCCGTCGAAACCGACGCCGCGGCCTTCGGAGCGCTGCACGCAGTCGTGCGGCGGTGGTTGCCGGCGCTGGCACCGCTGCCCGCCGGGGCTGCCGCGGACGCCGAAGTTCGCGCGCAGGCGATCGCCGTCGTGCAGTCCCGCCTGGCGCGTCCCGCCAACGAGCCATGATGCCCTTCTGCAGCAGACGACTTGCGTGTGCCGCGCTGACCGCCATCGTCGTCGGTTCGGGCGGCTGCACCGTCGCCGACAACCTCTCCGCCGGCGAGATCCTCGACGAGCTCGACGCGATCGTCACCGTGCGCCCTGCCGGCGCGGACACCAGCGTGCTCTATGCGTCGCGCGCCGAGGTCTCGCGATGGTTCGCGCGCACGTCGCTGCTGCTGTTGCCGATCCGCCCGGTGTTGGTGGTGATGCTCGGCGGTACGGCGAACGACGCGATCGCACTGCCGCGCGTGCACGTGCGCGAACTGCTGCGCGAACTGCCGGACGAGGTCGGCAGCGATCCCCTGCTGGCGGCGCTGGCGGCGTCGCGACTCGGATGGATCGCCGAGTACGAGCCCAACGCCCAGAGCCGCGTCGTCGCGATCGACGATCACGATCTGTTCCCGGGAAACGTCGTGATGGTCGAGCAGCGTTTTGACCGCGCTGCGTCCCAAGGTGCCGTACCCGACGACGATGACATGACGATTCACGCGCTTCCTCCAACGTGAGATGGCG
>CALFZH010000039.1:0-14198 GCA_937952215.1 uncultured bacterium | reverse complement strand
TCCTGCGCCCATCTTGAAACCCGAGCCAGAGTCTCCGGGCCTTCGCCCACGCAGCCGCTGCTGTCCTCGCGACCCTGCAAGCCTGGCACCCGTCAGCGGTGACCTGGCCGCTCCTGCATTCCCTCTTGACGTCCGGGGGCCTTATGAGTGTTAGCCGGCATCCTACACCCCCGACCAGAAGTCCAGCTCTCGAACCACGTACTCGGCAACCGCCTGCTCGATCGACGCCAGGTGCATGACCACTGCCGGCGAAAGCCGTCCGACGGATCCGTCTCGGAGCAGATACCACCCCCCGTCAGTCCTCTTGTCTTCGCTGAACGCCACCCAGTCCTCGACGAAGCAGGGATGCGATCGGATGAGTGGAACCAGATCCTCTGCATCGAAACTGGGGCGGAGGTCTGCATACCGACTCTGCTGTAGCGACTGGTGGAGGGAGATCCCCGACCCGCGCATCGAAGCTTCACGACCGATGCCGAGAATCGTCAGAAGCTCTGCTTCATGGGCGGTCATGCCACGTCCGGCTAACGTCTTTGGCGCTCAGCCGCGATCGCCCGCTTGGGGGCGATCGTCGGCTGCTGCGCCGTGTTGGCCAGCGTTATAGCCAGGATTCTGGCCAGAGCGAGAAGACGTTGAGGGTCGTCTCGCCGATTGAAGCATGTCCGGCCTCCGCAACGCCAACTCGTCGCGGAGATCTCGGACTCCGATCATCATGCCAGGAACACTGATGCGCATGCCGGGCGGGCCCACGATCGTGATGCTCCCGCCCTTGGTGCTGACCTCGGAGATCGAATCCCACGAGATGAAGCGCGACTTCTGGAACGCTGGCCTCGCGTGAATCCCGGCGTCACCAAGCCAGACTGTCCCATTGAAGTAGATGGCGAGCAGAACCGCGACAGCGAGAGATACGGCGCTGAAGACGGTGACGGTTACCGGGCTTTCCTGCCTCTGAACGTCGCTGCCCCAGAACTTGGTCCACACAAGAAGCCCGCCCAGGAAAACGCACCCCAACACCAAGCACCACGTCCAGAGCGGGTAGCTCAGCACCTTAGCGGCACCACGCAAACGAGCCCGTCGCAAGCTCTCCAGGCCAACGATCGCGGCCACCAGAACGGCGACAAGCGATGGGATCAACACCTCGGAAGATGTTATCGAAGGTGTGAGTTTCGAAGCGCAGATCACGACTGGGGTCGAGGAGTGACGGACACGTCTGGCCAACGTCTTTGACGTTGAGCCGCGAGCGCCGGCTTGGCGGCGCTCGTCGGCTCCTACGTCGTGTTGGGCCGCAGAATAACGGCTCTAGTTTGCGAAGCGATACCAAGGGCCGAACAAGTGCCACGCCCGGGATCCGTACAGCCAATCTTGCCGACCAGTCTCCACCTTGGCCGTTGGATCGTAGACAACGCCATCGACATCCCCGTGCGCGGCAAACCAGAAGAACGCGGCGCGAACAGGCGGAGTATCGGAATGGTCGACTTCGATCCATCCCGGCCCGCAATCGCCGCGCGGTGGAGGCTTCGCCAACGCGGAGCGTGCGTGCTCCAAGTAGTAATCCTGGCGCCACCAAACGTGAAAGGTGGGACCCAGATGCGGGGACTTCCATCCCGCCGCTGCTCCTGCGAGCACGGTTGCAACAGCAACCACCCGGCGGCGCAGAGTCACGGGCCACGCAAGCGTGGCGACTAGAAGACCGACCGCTACTACCGGCCACGCCAGCATCGCAACGCATCCAAGCGGGAACCAATCCATCGGCGACCCTGGCCAAAGCACGATGAGGGCGCAGTTTGCCAGGAGCCACAGCGTCGCGAGGTGCTGGCGGTCGCTCAGTAGTCTCTTGGTCGCCATACCGTCGGCCCAACTTGTGTTCGGCAGAACCGCGCAACGGAAGGCCCGCAGTCTGCTCGCTGCACATCCTACCCCTGCAGGATCTCGGCTCCGCAAGCCCCGTCGGCGCGACCACGTGCACCACACCCCGACCGGGCGCCCGCCGTTGAACAGACCTGTTCAATCGCCGAGAAGCCGATCGGCTGGGCTCCGCACACCCGCCGGCCCTCGGTTCAGCACGTGGGTGTAGATCATCGTCGTCGCCACGTTGGCGTGCCCGAGCAGCTCCTGCACGGTGCGGATGTCGCTGCCGTCCTCGAGCAGGTGGGTCGCGAACGAATGCCGGAACGTGTGGCAGGTGGCGCGCTTGCTGATACCAGCAGCGAGCACCGCCTCGCGCACTGCCCCCTGCACGACGGTCTCGTGCAGGTGGTGCCGCCGCAGCTGCCCGGTCTCAGCGTGGTGGTACTTCCGTGTCGCCGGGAACACCCACTGCCAGGGCCATTCGCGGCCGGCGTTCGGCAGTTTCGTGCCCAGGGCGTCGGGCAACTCGACCCAGCCTGCACCCGCTGCGAGGTCCCGCTCGTGCTGGGCCCGCATCCGAACCAAGTGGGCGCGCAGGTCCGAGCGAACGGCTCCGGGCAGCATCGTCAGCCGGTCCTTGTCGCCCTTGCCGCGGCGGATGGTGAGCTGGTTGCGGTCGAAGTCGACGTCCTTGACGCGCAGATGGCAGCACTCGAGCAGGCGCAGCCCAGCGCCGTAGAGCAGCACCGCCAATAGACGCGGCGTGCCGTCCATCGCGGCCAGCACCCTCCGGACTTCGTCGCGGGACATCACGGTCGGCAGATGCTCCGGGCGTTCCGCGCGCACCAGTTCGTCGAGCCAGGGCAGGTCCTGCCCGAGAACGTGCCGGTAGAGGAACAGGACCGCAGCCAGCGCCTGGTTCTGGGTCGCGGCGGCGACCTTCTGGGTGACTGCGAGGTCGTTCAAGAACGCCGTCACCTCGCCCACGCCGAGCGTGGCCGGGTCGCGGCGGCCCGAGAAGTGCCAGAAGCGGCGCAGCCAGTGCAGGTAGGCAGCTTCGGTGCGTGGGCTGTGGTGCCGAACGCGAAGGACAGTGCGGATGCGGGCGGAGAGACGGACCGTCGAAGAGTCACTCATCGCCCTACTGGGTCCCGAACGCCCCAACGGTCGCAGGAAAACGTGAACCGATCCCCTAACCGGCGGTCGAGCGGCCGACGAACCCGCGGCGGTGCGGCCTGGTGATCGAGCCGTCGGGATCGACCGGCCCCTTTCAGCGACCCGTGTCCGTGGGCATGGGTGACAGCCACATGCTCATGGTCTTCACGGTGGCCCCTCGCGCCGCGCCGTCGGCGCCGGCACTTCGATCACCTCGACGCCGATCGTCTCGTCGCGTTCGAACTCCTCCGCGAACGCCACCACGTCGGCGAGCGACTCGCCGACGTGGCTCGTCGTGACGACGAAGCCGCGGCTCTCGCCATCGGGGCCGATGCAGGTCCAGTCCATCGCCTCCTCCCACGCCTCGCAGTCCACACCGACCGCGCACAGCAGCCGGATGCCGCGATCGAGCAGGCCTTGCAGCAGCGGCTCGTACGACCGGTCCCAGGCGACGTGCGTGTGCAGCACGACCTTCTTCGCGGGACTCGTCATGGCGATGGCGTCTGCGCCGAGCAATGCAAGCGACACCGCAGGCGCCGACGCGGCGGCGACGCGATGGTAGCCAGCGCCGCGCACCTGGATAGCATCGCCGCAGACCGCAACCGCCCAGCCCACTCATGACCGACCAGGCCCCCCGCCACGATTCCCCGCTCGCCAAAGAAGTCGCCAAGTTCTGCCTCGCGCAGGTCACCACGCCGCAGGCCAAGCGCGACTCGTTCCCGAGCTCGCCGTTGTGGACCGCCGCCGCCAAGACCGGCACCGCGCTGTGGCTCGACACCGGCGACGTCGACGCCGCGAAAGAACTGTGGGCGCGCGAGTTCACCGCGCTGACGACCAACAACACCCTGCTGAACAAGGAAGTGCAGAAGGGCATCTACGACCAGATGGTCCCGGCCGCGGCCGCGCTGCTGAAGAAGGTCGCCCCCGAGATGACGAAGGACCGCGCGATCCAGGAGATCGCGTTCATCCTCAACGCCGTGCACGGCCTCAAGCTGGTGCGCACGTTCGACGCCGACGTCTCGGTCGAGCTGCACACCGCGACCGCGCACGATGTCGACGCCGCCTACCAGTACGGCAAGCGCTTCGCCGCGATCTGCCCCGACCGCTTCATCGTCAAGGTGCCGCTGGCGCCCGCCGGGCTGCTGGCCGCGCGGCGCCTGCACGACGACGGCATCCGGCTCAACTTCACGCTCGGCTTCTCGGCGCGGCAGAACTGGCTGATCGCGAGCCTCGCCAAGCCGAACTGGGTCAACGTCTTCCTCGGCCGCATCAACGCGTTCGTCGCCGACAACAAGCTCGGCGACGGCGTCAACGCCGGTGAGAAGGCGACGCTGGCGAGCCAGCGCGGCCTGCGTCGCCTGAAGCAGCAAGGCGGCCCCGCGGTGAAGCAGATCGCCGCGTCGATGCGCAACGGGCAGCAGTGCGAGGACCTGCTCGGCCTCGACACGTTCACGATGCCGACCGCCGCCGCGAAGGAGTTCCTGAAGAAGAACCCGGCGCCGGCGACTCTGGTCGACAAGACCAAGAACGACCCGCCGGTCGCGTTCGCGAAGACGGCGGACGTCGCCGGCGAGCGCCTCGACTGCTTCTGGGCGATCACGCCGGCGTTCGAGAAGGCGGCGGCGGCGTGCGCCAAGCTCGATCCCAAGAAGGCCACCGCCGACGACGTGGTGAAGACGCTGGCGGCGAACGGCGCCGGCGACCTGTTCCCGGCCTTCACCGCGGACGAGGCGGCGAAGATCACCAAGGAAGGCAAGATCCCGGTGCACGCTTCGTGGCAGGCGCGGGTCAAGGCCGGCACGGCGAGCTGGGACGGCATCCTCACGGCCGCGGCGCTGGCGAGCTTCACGCAGGACCAGCAGGCGCTCGACGACCGCATCCGTCGCTTCGTCTGACCGCGCCGGCGACCGGCGGCGGGATCACCCGCCGCGCACGATCCTCCCGGCCATCACGTCGGACTGCTTGCCCGCCTCGAGCGCGAGGCCGCCGTTGACGACCAGGTACTGCACGCCGGTCGCGTAGCGCTGCGGCTCGAGCCACGTCGCCGCATCGGTGTAGCGCTCGGCATCGAACACCACGACGTTCGCGCGCATGCCCTCGGCCAGCACGCCGCGGTCGCGCAATCGCAGCACGCGGGCCGGCATCGCCGTCATCTTGTGCACCATCGCCTCGATCGACAGCACGCGCTGTTCGCGCACGTAGCGGCGGAACGCCCGCGGGAACGCGCCGAACGAACGCGGATGCCCGGTGCGGCCGCTGATCGGCACGGCACTGCCGTCCGAAGCAACCATGCACCACGGCTGCGTCAGGATGCGGTCCATGTCGCTCTCCTGGATGCCGAAGCCGAGGATCGACACGCTGCCGCGCGTCAGCAGTTCGCAGGCGACCTCGAACGGCTCCTTGCCGCGCTCGGCAGCGACGTCGTCGAGCCGCCGACCCGCCAGCGCCCGATCGGCGGCGCCGAGCCCGCCGCCGAGCATCAGCGCGCTCCAGCCACCGTTGGCGGCCACCGCCTGCTCGGTCTCGCGACGCATGCGCGCGCGTTCGGCCGGATCCTGCAGCCGCGCGACGAACTGGCCGCCTTCCTTGGCCCAGCCCGGGAAGTTCGTCGCGAGGCTCGTCGACCACGCCTCGTACGGATACGCGTCGCACTGCACGTCGAGGCCGGCGGCGCGCGCCGCCTCGATCTTCGCGAGCATCGGCTCGAGCTTGTGCCAGTTCGGTTTGCCGCCGACCTTCAGATGCGAGATCAGCAACGGCGCGCCCGAGTCGCGCGCGATCGCGATCGCTTCGTCGATCGCTTCGAGCAGCTGGTCGTCCTCGTTGCGGATATGGGTGACGTAGGGCCGGTCGAACCGCGCCGCGACCTTGCACAACTCGACGAGTTCCGCGGTCGACGTCATGTTGCCCGGGAAGTACTCGAGGCCCGAAGACAGCCCGAGCGCTCCCTGTTCGAGCGCTGCCGCGATCAGGTCCTGCATGGCGCGCAGCTCCGCCGGCGTGGCCTCGCGGCCGACGGGGCCGAGCACATGGCGCCGCACGGTGCCGTGGCCGACGTAGGCGCCGATGTCGATCGCGATCGGGCCGTGCATCGCCGCCCACGCCGCGTGGTCGGTGCACGCGCGATCCGGATCGCCCGGTGCTTCCGTGGCCGCGGCACGCTCGGGGAACGGCGAGCCGCCGTCCGGTCCGGTGACGTCGAGCGTCACACCCTGGAACAGCTTGCTCTGGGCCTTGGGGTGCCGCCGCAAGTCGCTGTGCGCGTGCGCGTCGACGAAGCCGGGCGCGACGACGAGCCCGGACACGTCGATCGTGCGCGCCGCCGTCACGCCCGCCAGGTCGCCGATCGCCGCGATGCGGTCGCCGCGCAGGCCGACGTCGGCGACGAAGCCGCGGCGGCCGGTGCCGTCGACGACCGTGCCCGACCGCAGCACGAGATCGAACGGCCCTGAAATCCGGCTGCTCGCGCAGGCACTCAGCGGGGCGATGGCCGTGGCAGCGCTGGCGACGAACGTCGAGCGCAGGAAGTCACGTCGGGTCGAGCGGTGGCGCATGGTGCGGACCGGCGCCGGCAGCCGCGCCGAGGACCGGAGCAGTGTGCGGCAGCCCACGCAGCGCGCGCAACCGGAGAACGCACACGCCGCACCGTTCTCCGATCGGCGACCGCGGCGGCACCGCGGCTCGATCTGGACCGCGCGCCGCCAACGCGGTGGCCGTAGCCTCTGAGCGTGCGACCCACCACCCTCGTCGGCACAGCGCCGATCCCCGGCCACGCCGGCGAACTGCGCTGCTTCCACCACGACGGCGACTACACCATCCGCGTCGACGGCATCGAGCTGATGAGCACGCGCGTGCACGGGTCCGAGGAGCAGCTCAGCGAACTGGCGCTGCAGCGCCTCGGGCCACGCGCAGCCGCGCACCTGCTGGTGAGCGGGCTTGGCATGGGCTTCACGCTCGCCCGTGCGCTCGCCCTCGCCAGCCCCGACACCACGATCACGGTCGCCGAACTGGTCCCCGAGGTGGTGACGTGGAACCGCGAGCTGTTCGGCACGAAGACCAACCACCCGCTGCGCGATCCGCGCACGCGCCTCGTCGTCGGCGACGTCGGCCAGACGCTGGCCGCCCACCGCGACGCCTTCGACGCGATCCTGCTCGACGTCGACAACGGCCCCGACGGCCTCGTCCGTCCCGCCAACGACTCGCTCTACAGCGAACGTGGTATCGCCATCGCGCGCGCCGCGCTGCGCGCGAAGGGAGTGCTCGCGGTGTGGTCGGCGGCGCCAGCGCCGGCGTTCACCCACCGGCTCCGCCAGGCTGGCTTCGACGTCGTCGAGCACCGTGTGCGCGCCCGGCGCACCAAGGGCCCACGTCGCACGATCTGGATCGCCGAACGACGCGGGGCAGCGACCTGAGCCGCGGCGGCGAGGAACGTGACTGGCTCGTCAGCGCGTTCGCCGATCGAGGCTGCGGCCGGCCGCCTGAAGCAGCGAGCGATCGCGCCCGTCGGAACGGCCTCGTATGGTCGACAGGATGCAGAAGACGGCGGCAGTGTTCACCGATCGCTGGTTCCAGACCCCGAACGCCAAGACGGCGCACGGCCTGGTGCGCGGCCCGAGCCGGTTCCAGGTCGTGGCGCTGCTCGATCGCGACGGCGCTGGCCGCGACGCCGGCGAGATGCTCGACGGCACGCCGCGCGGGATCCCGACGTTCGCCGATCTCGATGCGATGCTGCGGGCCCTGCCGCGTCGCCCGGACTGCTTCGTGCTCGGCGTCGCCACCTCCGGCGGCGTGCTGCCGCCGGCAATGCGCCCGACCATCCTGGCAGCGGTCGCCGCCGGCATGGACGTCGTGAACGGCCTGCACGAGTTCCTCGCCGACGATCCCGAGGTCGCCGCCGCTGCGGCCAAGGCGGGCGTCAAACTGATCGATGTGCGGCGGCCCCGGCCGCGCCGCGAGCTGCACTTCTGGACCGGCGCCATCCGTCAGGTCAGGGCGCCGCGGATCGCGGTGCTCGGCACCGATTGCGCGCTCGGCAAGCGCACCACCTGCCACGTGCTCGCCGAGGCTTGCCGCCGCGCGGGACTGCACGCCGCGATCGTGCACACCGGACAGACCGGGTGGCTGCAGGGCATCCCGCACGGCTTCGTGCTCGACACCACGCCGAACGACTTCGTCAGCGGCGAGCTCGAGCATGCGATCGTGCAGTGCGACCGCGACCTGTCGCCCGACCTGATCCTGCTCGAAGGCCAATCGGCGCTGCGCAACCCGTCGGGGCCGTGCGGCGCGGAGCTGGTGCTGTCGGGCGAGGCGCGCGGCGTGATCCTGCAGCACGCGCCAGCGCGCCACTGCTTCGAGGACCAGGAGCACCTCGGTAACGTGATCCCGCCCGTCACCGACGAGATCGCGCTGCTCGGGCACTACCGGACGCGCGTGCTCGGCCTCACGCTCAACCACCAGGACCTGCCGGCCGAACGCCGCGAGCCCGCGCGGCAGCAACTGCAGCGCGACACCGGCCTGACCGCGGTCTACCCGCTGCTCGAAGGCGTCGACGCGCTGGTGCCGGCGATCCGCGCCTACGTGCAGGAGCAACGGCGATGAAGATCGCCGGCGTCACGGTGCGTCGCGTCGACGTGCCGCTGACGCGACCGTACGCCGTCGCCAACCATGCGACCGACACCGCCCTCATGGTGCTGTTGCGCATCGAGGCCAGTGGCGGCGTGCTCGGCCTCGGCGCCGCCACGCCCGAGCCCGAGGTGAACGGCGACACGCGCGACGCGGCGTTCGCGCAACTGCAGGAGATCGCCGAAACGCTGCGCGGCCGCGAAGCCGCGCCGCCGGCCCTGTTCGCCCCGATGCTCGCGGGGCTGCGTTCGCCCGGCGCCCGCATGGCGCTCGACATGGCGCTGCACGATCTGTGGGCCAACGCCGCCGGTCGCCCCCTCGTCGACCTGCTCGGCCGATGCCACGACGCGATGCCGACCTCGGTGACGATCGGCATCGGCGACGTGGCGATGACCCTGCGCGAAGCCCGCGAGCACACGGCCCGCGGCTTCACGGTGCTGAAGATCAAGATCGGCCAGGACCTCGACCTCGACCTCGAACGTCTCGTGCGGCTGCGGGAGTGCGTCGGGAACGGCATCCGCGTGCGCGTCGACGGCAACGTCGGCTACCGGCCGCCGCAGTTGCTGCGCCTGCTCGCCGCAACACGCTCACTGGACCTCGAGTTCGTCGAGCAGCCGCTGCCGCGGGACAGCATCGCCGCACAGGGCGCGCTGCCGCAAGCACTCGCCGAGACGTTGATGGCCGACGAGAGCCTGCACGACGTCGCCGACGCGCGCCGGCTGGCGGCGCCACCCCGACCGTTCGGGTCCTTCAACATCAAGCTGGCAAAGTGCGGCGGCATCGCGCCCGCGCGCGACATCGCCGCCATCGCCGACGAGGCCGGCATCGGCGTGATGTGGGGCTGCATGGACGAGAGCCGCATCGCCATCGCGGCGGCGCTGCACGCCGCGTTCTCGTGCGCGGCGACCCGCTGGATCGACCTCGACGGCCACCTCGATCTGGCCGCCGACTTCGCGACCGGCGGCTTCGAGCTCGAGAACGGCGTGCTGCGCCCGCTCGATCGCCCGGGGCTCGGGCTCGTGGCCACCGGCGACTGGTGAGTCGGTCGCGTCGTGGCCCCGGTGCCGCTGGCGGAGTGACCCCGTAGAGGTGCGCCGCGGGAACCGTCGCGCCCCGACCGCATTGAAGCGCCCCCGCCGGCGGCCCCTCGCGGGCTTTCGGGTGCCGCGACCGGCAGAATCGTCTGAGCCAGTCGTCCACCGCCGCCGTTCGCCAGTCCGCGCGCATCGACATGAACTACGCCGCACGCCGTTCCGTTTCGTCCGCCCTGCTCGCCGCCGTCGCTCTCACCGCCGCCCTGCACGCCCAGGGCACGCCGATCGGGTTCGAGGAGACCTACGCACTTTCGCCCGATCGCAGCCAGGCCGTCGCGACGTTGCTGCCCGGCTCCGCCGACTGGTTCTACTGGCACTGCCGCGAACGGCTCGATGCGCGCGACTTCGTGACGGTGCGCGACGTGCTGCCGCAGTGGATCCAGCGGCACGGGCGCAGCGAGCGTGTGGTCGAGATCGAGAACCGCGATGCGCTGCTGTCCGCGGGGGACGACGCCGAGCGAACGTTCAGCCTGCTGCGTGGGCGGCTCTCGCTGCAGTTCGACCATCAGCGCGCCGTTCCGGGCGCGACCAGCGACCTACCGACGCGGCTCGATCCCGAACGGCTGTCTGCGAGCAACCTGCGCCGCGCCGCCCTGGGCCGGTCGCCCGAGACGCTCAACGAGTTCACCGATGCCGCCCTGCCGGCCCTGGCCGCGGAAACGCTCAACCTCCGCCAGTTGCACAGCCTGCTGAACCGGCTGAGCCGGCCCGACCTCGACAACCTGCCGGCGCTGGTCGTCCGCGACCTCGAACAGCAGCCCAGCTCGGGCTTCGGTTCGCTCGAGATCCACCGCCAGTTGCGCCTCGAGCAGCTCGAGGAATGCGTGCGCCTGCGCCCGGCCCTGTTGCAGCAGCCGCGCTTCGTCGAGGCCGTGCTGGTGCGCCTCGCCCCGGACGCCGACATCGTGTGGTCGAGCGACCCGGTCGCGCGGCTAACGCATCTGCAGCGGTTGCACGAGTTCGCGCAGCGCCTGCCCTCGTCGTTCAACTCGCTGAAGGCGCACGTGCTGCACTGGTGGCTGCGTCACGACCTGACGCAGGGCGCTCCCGACAAGCAGCGCTTCCTCGCCTACGTGCGCCTGCCGCGGCGCGACCACACCGCCGCCGAAGCGCACCGCCGCCGCTTCCAACGCAGCGACGAGCACGTCGACCTGCGTGCCGCCTGGCGGACCGGCTTCGACCCGATCGGCAGCGACCAAGCCCTCGTGCGCGCATGCCTCGAGCACTTCTTCGCCAGCGAGGACAGCCACGAGAGCTACGCCGAGTGGCTCGACGCCGACTGGTGCAAGACCGTGCTCGCCGAGACCAAGTTGCTGCTCGGCCAGGGCGACCCGCAGCGCTGGCACGCGATGCTCGGCGACTCCGCGCGGATCGACGCGCTGAAGAACCGCGTCGAGATCGGCTTCCCCGCGACGATGCGCGAGCACTGGGGCGCCGACGATGCCGTCACCATCGCCGTCGACGTCAAGAACGTGCCGACGCTGCTGGTGAAGGTCTTCGCGATCGACGCCTTCCGTTACCACCAGGAGAAGCAGCGGCCGGTCGACGCCTCGATCGAACTCGATGGCGTCGTCGCCAACTTCGAGCAGACGCACACCTACGACGAGCCGGCGATCCGCCGCGTGCGCCGCACCTTCGACCTGCCGATGCTGCGCGAGCCCGGCACCTGGGTCGTCGAGTTCGTCGGCAACGGCATCAGCAGCCGTGCCGTCGTGCACAAGGGCGGCCTGCGCGCGGTCGAGCGCACGGCGGCCGCCGGGCAGATCGTGCGCGTCTACGACGAGGCCGGCCGGCACGTCCCCGACGCTGCCGCGTGGCTCGGTAGCCGCGAGTACGTCGCCGACAAGAAGGGCGAGATCCTGGTGCCGTTCACCACCGAACCCGGCGACAAGCAGCTCGTGCTGCGCGCCGGCAACCGTTCGTCGCTGGCGCCGTTCGCGCACCGCGCCGAGGGCTACGAGCTGCACGCCGGCATCTTCGTCGAGCGCGAGTCGCTCGTCGCCGGACGCACCGCGCGCATCGTCGTTCGCCCGCAGCTGCGCCTCGGCGACCGCGACGTCGCGATCGCCCTGCTCACCAACCGCCGGCTCGTGCTGGTGGCGACCGACCTCGACGGCCTGACGACGACGAAGGAAGTGCGCGATCCGACCCTGCTCGACACGCGCGAGTTCGTGCACGAGATCCAAGTCCCCGAGCGCCTGCAGTCCCTGGCGGTCGCCCTGCACGGCACGGTCAAGGACCTGGCCGGCAAGGACGTCGTGTGCAGCAGCGCAACCGCGTCGTTCCCGATCAACGGCATCGACGCTTCGCCCGAGACTGGCGCGCCGGTGCTGCGCCGCACCAGCGGCGGCTACGAGGTCGAGCTGCGCGGCAAGAACGGCGAGCCGCTGGCCGGCCGCTCGTGCCTGTTGCGCCTCTGGCACCGCGACTACCGCGATGCGATCCAAGTCGCGCTGCAGACCGACGCCGAAGGGCGCATCCAGCTCGGCGAGCTGCCCGGCATTCTCGACGTGCAGGTGACACGGCACGGCGGCACGCTGTGTTCGTTCGCGTTGGCGCACGACGCAGTGCGCTGGCCAGCGTCGCTGCACGGACTCGCCGGCGCTGCACTGCGCCTGCCGTGCGCGACTGGCGGCGACCTGCCGCCGCGCCTGCGCTTCTCGCTGCTCGGACACCGCCACGACCACTTCCGCAACCTGGCGATCCTCGACGGCGCGATCGAACTGCGCGAACTGCCGCCCGGCGACTACACGCTGCACGACCACCTGGCGGGAGCGGTCGTGCCGGTCCGCATCACCGCGGGCACCGCGGATGGCGAGTGGCTCGTCGGTCGCGATCGGGTGCTGCGCACGCGTCCGGCGGCGCCGATCCACGTGAAGACGACGGTCGGGGCCGACGGCGACGTCGTGCTGCGCCTCACCAACTTCTCGGCCGATACGCGGGTGCACGTCGTCGCCACGCGCACGATGCCGGCGTTCCCGCTGTTCGCGCACCTCGATGGCGTACCGGGCTACCAACTGACCGCCGCCACGACGGAACGCCTCGAGAGCAGCTACCACAGCGGGCGCCGGCTCGGCGATGAATACCGCTACGTGCTCGAGCGGCGCTTCGCGCCGAAGTTCGCGGGCAATCTGCTCGCGCGGCCGACCCTGCTGCTGAATCCGTGGCAGGTCGACGACTCGACGAACGCCGCGGTCGGCCTCGGTGGCAGCGCAGGTGGTCGCTACGGCGGCCGTGGACGACGCGGTGGCGGGCCCGCAGCGCCCGCGCCAACGCCGGCCTCGCCAGGCGGCGGCGGCGGTGCTGGCACGTTCGCATCGTTCGACTGGCTGCCCGCCGGGGCCGCCGCCCTCACCAACCTGGTTCCCGACGCCAACGGCACGCTGACCGTGCGCGGCGCCGACCTCGCCGATGGCCAGCACGTGCACGTGCTGGTGCTCGATGGCGACCAGGCGGTGTACGTGAACGCGCTGCGGAACGCGGCCACGCCGAAGCCGCGCGCACGCACGCTGGCGCGCGCGCTCGACGGCGCGCAGCACTTCGTCGAGCAGCGGCGCATCGACTTCGTCGCCGCCGGCGCGACGACGAGACTGGCAGACGCTCGCCAGGCGCAGGCCGAAGTGCACGACTCGCTGGCGGGCGCGCACCGCCTGCTCGCGACCGTCAGCCGCGACGCCGAGTTCGCCAGGTTCGCGTTCCTGACCACGTGGCCCGAACGCACCGCCGAGGAGAAGGCGCAGCTCTACCGGCAGTACGCCTGCCACGAGCTGCACTTCTTCCTGTGGCACAAGGACCGCGCGTTCTTCGACGCGGTGGTGCGGCCGTTCGTGCTGCAGAAGCTCGACAAGACGTTCCTCGACCACTGGTTGCTCGGCGACGACCTCACGCGCTTCACGGCGCCGTGGGAGTTCGCGCAGCTCAACCTGATCGAGCGCATCCTGCTGAGCCGCCGGCTCGACGAAGCCGGCCGCGAGGCCGTCGCCCGCGCCGTGCGCGAAGCGCTGGCGCTGCGGCCCACGGATGTCGTGCAGCTCAACCGCCTCTTCGACCTGGCGCTGTCGAGTGAGCAGCTCGAGAAGGTCACGGCGACGCGAGGCCTGCTGGCGTTCGCCGAGGCCGACCCTCGTGGCGACGTGCAACTCAAGTCCTTGGTCGCGCCGTCTGGGCCGGCAACTGGCGGCCTGCCGGCCCCCGAGGCGGCGGCCAAGGCGCCGGCGGACAGGCCCGGTGCAGCCGACGACAAGGAGAAGAAGGACGCCACCCGGAACGAAGAGGCCGCGCGCGCGGGCGCCGAGGTCACCTTGGGCGAGACGCTGAGCGACGAACTGCAGCAACGCGGCCAGGCGCAGCGCCTCTACCGCGCGGTGGAGCCAACCAAGCTGCTGGTCGAGAGCAACTGGTGGCACCGCCGACTCGCGGCGAGCACACCGGACGTGGTGACGGTGAACCGCTTCTGGGTCGACTACGCCAACGCTCCCGCGA
>CALFZH010000038.1:0-32869 GCA_937952215.1 uncultured bacterium | reverse complement strand
CCCCTGCGCCGAGCCCCTGCAGCACGCCACCGGCGAGCGCCTTCCTCCCCACCACCATGGCGGAGTGCAAGGCCCGCGGCTGGAACGAGGTCGACGTCGTGTTCGTGTCGGGCGACGCCTACATCGACCATCCGTCGTTCGCCGCAGCACTGCTCGGCCGCGTGCTCGAGGCCGAAGGCTTCCGCGTCGCCATCCTCGCCCAGCCCGCGTGGACCACCGCCGACGCGTTCCGCCAGTTCGGCCGGCCCCGCCTCTGCTTCGCGGTCAGCGCCGGGAACATGGACTCGATGATCAACCACTACACGGCGAACAAGAAGCGTCGCAACGACGACGCCTACTCGCCCGGTGGCAAGATCGAACTGCGCCCCGACCGCGCCACCAACGTCTACGCGCAGCGCTGCCGCGAGGCGTTCCCCGGCGTGCCCGTGGTCGCCGGCGGCGTCGAGGCGTCGCTGCGGCGCGTCGCCCACTTCGACTACTGGTCGGAGACCGTGAAGCCGTCGATCCTCGCGACCAGCAAGGCCGATCTCGTCGGCTTCGGCATGGGCGAGACCGTGCTGGTCGAAGTGTGCAAGCGCCTCGCCGCCGGCCGCCCGATCACCGACTGCCGTGACCTGCGCGGCGTCGCCTACCTGCTCGGCGGCAAGGAGACGCTGCCCGTACACGAATGGCACGACGCAGCGTGCGACAACAAGACCGTCGAACTACCGAGCTACGAGGCCGTGAGCACGGACAAGGTCGCGTTCGCGACCGCGACGCGCCACGTCCACCACGAGACCAACCCGCAGAACGGCCGGCGCCTCGTGCAGAAGCACGGCGACCGCCTGCTGGTCGTCAACCCGCCGGCCCTGGCGCTCGACGAGCGCGGCATGGACCGCATCTACGACCTGCCCTACACGCGGCGCCCACACCCGAGTTATCGCGAGCCGATCCCGGCGCACACGATGATCAAGGACTCGGTGACGACGATGCGCGGGTGCTTCGGCGGCTGCACGTTCTGTTCGATCACCATGCACCAGGGCCGTGCGATCCAGAGCCGCAGCCAAGGTTCGGTGGTGCGCGAGGTCGAACGCATGGCCGCGGACCCGACGTTCGCCGGCCACATCAGCGACGTCGGCGGGCCGACCGCGAACATGTTCCAGATGCGGTGCTCGCGCCCCGAGATCGAGGCGAAGTGCCGGCGGCTCTCGTGCGTGCATCCGACGGTGTGCAAGCTGCTCGGCGTCGACCACGGGCCGACGAAGGACCTGCTGGCGAAGGTGCGCGCCGTGCCCGGCGTGAAGACCGTGCGCGTGGCGTCCGGCATCCGCATGGACCTCGCGCGCTTCGACGACGAGTACCTCGAGGTGATGGCGAAGCACCACGTCGGCGGGCAGTTGAAGGTCGCGCCCGAACACACCAGCGAGAAGGTCCTCGGCCTGATGAAGAAGCCGTCGACGACGACGTTCGACGAGTTCGCGGCGAAGTTCGCGGCGGCGAGCGAACGCGCGGGCAAGGAGCAGTACCTGATCCCGTACTTCATCGCCTCGCACCCGGGCTCCGGCGTGCCGGAGATGATCGAGCTGGCGGTGTTCCTGAAGCAGCGCGGCTACCGGCCGCGGCAGGTGCAGGACTTCATTCCGGCACCGATGGACATCGCGACCTGCATGTACTGGACCGGCCTCGACCCGATGACGATGCAGCCGGTCGAGACGGTGAAGAAGCTGAAGGACCGCGAAGTGCAGCGCGCGCTGATGCAGTACTTCAAGCCGGAGAACTGGTTCGTGGTGCGGCAGGCGCTGCTCGACGCGGGGCGCAAGGACCTGATCGGCGACGGGCCGCAGTGCCTGATCCCCGGCAACCCGCCGAAGCAGGCGTTGCAAGCGCGGCGCGACGCGGCGAACGGGCGGCCCTCGCGACGCGGCGATCCGACCTACGTGCATGCGAAGGACGCCGGCGTGAAGCCGCGCGGCGGGGCGCCGTGCGACGCGAGCCCCTACGACGACGACGAGGACGCGTAGGCGCGCCCGCTCGGCTCGAATGGCCGCGGTTCGCTGCGCCGACCGCAGAGCCACGGTCCTTTCGCTCCGACGACGACAGCCGCCTCGACGGCAACGTGGCCGTCACGTAGCGTCCGCCGCGTCGGCGAAAGGAACCATGCCGCCCGATCCGCGCGAGTATCCGACCCGCTGGAGCATGCTCGAGAACCTGCGCGGCGCCGACGCAGCCGCCGCGTGGTCCTGGTTCGTCGACCGTTACCGCGCGTACATCAGCGCCGTGCTCGTACGCGTGGGCTTGCGGCGCGACGAAGTCGAGGACGCCCTCGCGGAGTTCTGGGGCTACCTGTTCCGCACCCGGGCCATCGACCGCGCCGACCGCGACGGCCGGTTCCGTTCGTTCCTCGCCGGCGTGACGCGAAACTACGGCCTCGCCTGGTTGCGCGACCAACAGCCGCCCGCCGCCCCGCTGAAGGGCGACATCGCAGCGCCGGAGGAACGAGACCAGGACCTTGCCCTGTGGGGCGAGCAGATCCTGCAGCTGGCGCTGGCCCGGCTCGAGGCAGACCACGTCGACGAAGCCAAAGCGGTGCGCTGGTTCTACGGCCTCGGCGCTCGGATCGGCGAAGCGGGAGAACGACTGCGCGGCACCGAGATCGCGGAGCGACTGGGTTGCCTGCCGAATGCCGTGCACCAGCTGCTGTTCCGCGCACGGGCCAGGCTGCGGAACCACGTCGAGGCAGAAGTCGCCACCACGGTGGGCAACTCCAACGACCTCCGCGACGAGCTCGGGTTGCTGCTCACCGCACTCGGCTCGCACCGCCCTGGACTACTGCCGGCAGACGCCGACCAGGAGCCGACCTGATGCCACCACGCCGGGGCGCCCGCCGGCCGTAAGGAACGACGCACCACCAACACCCTGGTCCAATCGCCTCCTCGTCACCGCCGATCGCCACCGTGAACCCGAACGACGCCCCGCCGGATCCGCCGAAGCTGCCCGCCGCGCTGCAGGACGCGCTGCTGGCGATCTTGTTCGGCGACCCGAAGCGCATCGATGCCGATCTCGCAGCACTGCTCGAGCGAGCCGGCCCCCACCGGGAGGCCATCGCGGCCCACCTGGCAGCGCATCGGCGCATGCAACCGGCTGCGGCTACCGCCAACGTGACGATCCGCGGCTACCGCATCGACCGCTGCATCGGCGAGGGCGGCATGGGAGTCGTCTACGAAGCCGAACAGCTGGTGCCACTGCACCGCCACGTCGCCATCAAGGTGATCCGCGCCGAGATCGACAGCCGAGCGGTCGCGGCTCGCTTCGAACGCGAACGTCAGGCGCTGGCGGTCATGGACCACGACGCGATCGCCAAGGTGTTCGACTGCGGCACGACCGCGCAGGGGCAACCGTTCTTCGCCATGGAACTGGTCCCCGGCCAGCCGCTCGATCGCTACTGCGACGCCCGGCAGCTTCCCGTGGCGGACCGGTTGCGCCTGTTCCTGCAGGTGTGCCGGGGCGTGCAGCACGCCCACCAGAAGGGAGTCATCCACCGTGATCTCAAGCCCGGCAACGTCTTGGTCGTCGACCAGGACGGCGAAGGGCGCGCCAAGATCATCGACTTCGGCATCGCGCGCGCCGTGGCGAGGGAGGACACCGGCGGCGATCGAACAGAGATCGGCGTGCTGCTCGGCACACCCGAGTACATGTCTCCGGAGCAGGCCCGCGGCGATGGCGCAGCCATCGACACTCGCACCGACGTCTGGTCACTCGGGGCGATGCTCTACGAACTGATCTGCGGCACGCTGCCGTTCGCCGATCCGAGCATGGCGCGCAATGACCTTCGCTCGCGCCGGCTGCGGGCCGACGACCTCGACCTGCAACGCCCGAGCACGGCAATCGGCCGCCTCGGCTCCCTGGCCGGGACCATCGCTGCGCGCCGCCGGCGCTCGGTGACCGCGCTGCAGCGCGAACTGCGCGGTGACCTCGACTGGATCGTGCTGCGCGCGATGGCCAAGGACCCGGAACTGCGCTACTCGTCGGCGAGCGCGCTGGCCGACGACCTGCAGCGGTATCTCGACGGGCTGCCGACCCTCGCCGGGCCACCGACCCGCTGGTACCGCCTGCGCAAATTCGTGCGCCGGCATCGCCTGCAGCTGTCTGCCCTCGCCGCCATCGTGATCGCGGTATTGACCGGCTGGTACCAGACGGCATCGGCCCTGACCGATCTGCGACTCAGCCAACGACGCTTCGACCTGCTGGCGAACGTCGAGTTGCTGCACGATGCGCGCCGGCGGGCCGAGCAGATCTACCCGGCCGACAGCGCGCATCTGGCAGCGCTGCGGTCGTGGCGTTCGGAACACGCACAGCCGCTGCTCGCCGCGCGCACGATCGTGGAGACCGCATTGGCCGAGTTGCCGGACGACGCCGACCTGGCCCCGGGAACGCGGGCCTTCCTGGTCGAAGCGCTGCAGCGGCACCTCACCGAACTGGCGACGTTCGAAGCGACCACGGTCGCCGAAGTGACCCGCGCCGAACATTGGGCCGCACGGATCGCCGCCGCGACCGCGGCCCATCCGAACGCGCCGGCGACCTGGGAGGCCGCCAGGGCCGCGATCCGCGCCGCCGACGGAGTCACGGCGAGCCGGCTCTACGCCGCGAGCCCGTTCGACCTGACCCCGCAAGAGGGCCTGGTGCCGCTGGGCATGAACCCGGCGACCGGTCTCTGGGAGTTCTACGACTTGCGTTCGGCGTGGGACGCAACGAGTGGACGCGACCCGATCGATCTGCCGCTGCCGCGACGACGCGACGACGGGACGTTCGCCGTCGACGAGACGACTGGCATCGTGTTCGTGTTGTTGCCCGGCGGCACGACGTGGTTCGGAGCCCAGGGCAAGGACCAGGCGGCGCCCCACTTCGTCGCCGATTGCCCGCCAGAGGTCGACGTCTACCGCGTCGAGTTGGCGCCGTTCTTCCTGGCCCGCCACGAACTGACGCAGGGTCAATGGCAGCGCCTCGCCGGGCGTCCATGGTCGTGCTTCTACGCGCTCGGCGCGCAGCCCGAACCGCGCGCCACGGGAGTGACGCTGGCGCATCCCGTCGAATACGTGCCGTGGACCGCGTGCGATGCGCTGCTGCGTCGGCATGGGCTGGTCCTGCCGACCGAAGCCCAGTGGGAGCACGGGTGCCGCGCCGGTTCGTCGTGGTCCTGGGCGTGGGGCGATGCGGTCTCCGCCCTGGCCGGCCGAGTCAATCTGCTCGACGGCCATGCCAAGGAAGTGGTGGCGGCCGGCGGCTACAACTGGCCGGCCGAGCCGTTCGACGACGACGACGGCTTCGTGATCCACGCCTCAGTCGGGTCGTTTCCGGCCAATGCATTCGGCCTCCACGAAATGCACGGCAACGTGCGGGAGTGGTGCCGGGACGGCAGCGTTGCGCCGGACCGCAGCTTCGCTCCCGGCGACGGCGAGCAGACCCCCGGGTTGGAGTCCCAGCGTGGCATCCGGGGCGGGTCGTTCACCGGCACAGCCCGGGAAGCGATGTCGTGGTGGCCGGCAAAGGAACAGATCGACGCGCCGTCGCACGAACGCGGCTGCCGCGCTGCCCGGGCGATCACCGGCCGGTGAGAATCCGAGCAAGCACGTAAGGTGGGCGACATCGGGGACACCCAGGTCCAGCGCCACTTCCCCCTACCTCCCTACTCGTCACGACCATGCGAAATCCTGCGTTGGCCACCTCTGTCCTCTGCGCCTTGATGGCGTCGGCCCTCCTCCCTGGCAATGCCGTTGCTCAGTGCACGTTGTGGCTTCCTGGTGAGGCGTATCCCGGAATCAACGGTTGGGGTTCCGCGACACTGGTCCTGCCGAACGGCGATGTGGTCGTCGGTGGCACGTTCGCCGGCGCTGCCCACGCGACGCGAGACATCGCTCGATGGGACGGCACGGCTTGGCATGGCCTCGGCACGGGGTTCGACGGCTATGGGTGCTACGCGTTGGCGCTGGCCCCGAACGGCGATCTGATTGCCGGCGGCAACTTCCTGAACGCCGGAAACGCCGTCTGCAACAAGCTTGCTCGCTGGAACGGATTCTGGTGGGCCTCAGTGGGCGGCGGCGTGGACCCGAACGGCCACGTCAACACCGTGCTGTCCCTGCCGAACGGCGACCTGATGGTCGGCGGCTACCTGACCATGGCCGGCACCTTGCCGGTGAGCAATCTCGCTCTCTGGAATGGCACGTCGTGGTCCTCGATGGGCCTCGGCGCCGACGACTGGGTCTACAAGCTGGCGTTGATGCCCAACGGGGACGTGATCGCCGCCGGCCGATTCACTTCGATGAACGGCCAGCTGGCCAACCGGGTTGCCCGCTGGAACGGCAGTTCGTGGGCGCCCCTCGGCACCGGGCTCGACAACGATGTCGTTGATGCGATCGTGTTGCCCAATGGCGACCTCGTCGTGTGCGGCGCATTCACAACGGCAGGCGGTCAGCCAGCACCCGGTCTCGCCCGCTGGGACGGCGTCAACTGGTCGGCGTTCGGCGGCGCTGCGAACGGTTACATCTCCTGCCTCGGTCTGCACCAAGGCCAGCTGGTTGTGGGTGGGCAGTTTCCATCGATCGGCGGCGTGCCGGCTGTGAACATCGCCCGATGGACCGGCACCACCTGGACCCCGTTCGGGTCGGGCATCGGCGCAGGCGGCTTCGGCGACGGCGTCCTCGAGATTGCATCGCTCCCGTCGGGTTCCCTGATGGCGGTCGGCAACTTCGGCAGTGCCGGCGGGAGCCCTGCCCGAAGCGTTGCCCTATGGAACGGCACGTCCTGGCAGCCGACCGGCACTGGCTGCGATGGCGAGATCAAGAAACTCGTTCGCACCAATACTGGTTACGTGGCTATCGGGGACTTCCAGTCGATCGGCGGGATCGCGGCGCCTGGCGGCGCTCGCCACGACGGCTCCGGCTGGACCAGCTTCCCGGCGCAGGGGTTCAACGACCTGGGGGTGTTGCCAAACGGCGACCTTGTCGCGACGGGATTCTCCTCATTCTATCGCTACTCCTGGAGCGGTAGCTGGGTCCAGATTCCGACTACCCTCACCGTGTCCCCATGGTTCGGTGCCACCATCTCCAAGTTGGTGGTCATGCCCAATGGCGACGTAGTCGTCGGCGGTTCCTTCACGTCGGTGAACGGCGTCGCCTGCAATCACGTCGCACGCTGGAACGGCTCGGCGTGGGCCCCACTGGGTAGCGGACTCAACTATGTCCCTATGGGGTCACCGTTCACTCCGCCCCGAGTTGACGCCATGGCCGTAATGTCGAACGGGGACCTCATCGTGGCCGGCCGGTTCAATCAGGCCGGCGGCAACCCCGCGAACGGCATCGCTCGATGGAACGGAACAACCTGGGCACCGCTCGGACCCGGCATCACCGACGTGATGTGCATGACGGGGCTCGCCAACGGCGACTTGGTTGTCGGTGGTTGGTTCACGTCGCCGGGCAGTCTCATCGCGCGCTGGAATGGCACTGCCTGGAGTCCCCTCGGCTCGGGGATCCAGGCAGACCCGGGCTCGCACGTGAAGGCGGTGGTCGAACTCGGCAATGGCCACCTGATCGTCGGCGGGGAATTCTCCGCAGCCGGCGGCCTGCCGGCGAACAAGACCGCCCGGTGGGATGGCTCGTCGTGGCACCCCATGGGCAACGGCGTTCAAGGCGTAGGTTATCCAGGCGTGGTGAACACGCTCCTCGCCCTTCAGCCTGACAGGGTGGTCGTGGGCGGCTTGTTCGTCACCGCCGACCAACAACCAAGCAGCAATCTCGCGCAATGGGGTTGCCCCGCCACGGGTGGCGGTACGTTGGCGTTGGCGACGAGCTTCGGCAGCGGTTGCGGGCAAGTCACCGAGATCGCCTATGAGCACTTCCCCAACCAGGCCCTTTGGGACCTCGATCAGTCGACCCTGCACTTCGACTTCTCCGGCGCCACCTACGCTGTCTCCCACCAACCGGGCGCGCCGGCATTCCACACACCGACATCGGCGCCGCTCGCCCTCACCGACGACCAGGTCAGCGGGGCGATCGTCCTGCCGTTCGCCGTCCCGGCCCCGTTCGGCTCGTTCCAGCAGATCTACGTCTCGTCGAACGGACGGGTGTTCTCGGCGGCGCCACCTCCAAACGGCTACGTCGCCTACTACGGTGCCGTGTCGCACCTTCTCTACGATGCCCAATTCTGTCCGCTGTTCGGGGACTGGGATCCGAGCACCGGTTCCGGCAGCGGCTCGATCCACTGCGACATCGACGCATCGGCGCAGGTCGTCTACGTCACCTGGCAGTCGATTCAGGCCTACGGTCAGCCCTCGCAGACCGCAACGTTCCAGTTGGCGATCGCCGCAACCGGCGACATCGAGTACCGCTATGTCTCTTGCCCGTCCCTCTGGTACGAACACCTGGTCGGTACAAACCTGGGCGTGATCGCCCCGGATCCAGGAAGCAGCGATCTCAGCGCCCAGTCGCTGGTACTCGGCGCCGCGCGGCCGCCGCTGCAACACCAGGCGTTGTCGCGCCCGATCGCCGGGACTTCCGTGGTGCTGCAAACCGGCATCACGCCGCCCGCCTGCTCGCTCGGAGCCACGGTGCTCGCGTTCACCGGGCCGCCGGGTGGCCTGCCGCTCGACTTCCTCGGCATGCCGAACTGCCGCCAGTACGTCGACATGGTCGCCGTTCTCTACTGGGTGCCGAGTGCGAACACCGGCCAGATCACGCTGCCCATTCCGCCGGGGCCGACCTTCCTGGGTGTGCAGGTGCTCTCGCAGAGCCTCGCCTTGGACCCAGGCTACAACGCCCTCGGAGTCATCGTGTCGAACGGACTCGACCTGCGCATCGGCAACACCTAGGCGGATCGCATCCAGCGGTCGGCGAGACCGCCACGCCAGGCTTCGGTGCGCAGGCGCCGAAGCCACACGACGTCAGTTGATGATCGCGGTCGCGGCGCCGCTGTGGCTCAAGCCATCGACCGCCAGCGGATCGATCACGCCCCACTGGAACGACAGCGGGAAGCCGACCGCGCTCGGCACGTTCGGCACGAACACCGTGTAGCCGAGGCCGCCCGAGGTCGGATTCTGCTGCGACTTCGTGGTCACGTTCACCAGCACGTCCATCGTCACCCAGAGGTCGGCGATGCCGAGCGGCAGGCCTCCCGGGATCGGCGTGCCGACCACGAGCGCCGCGGGCACGTTGCGCGCCGCACTACCGAGCCAGACGTCGATCGGGCTGCCGCGCGCGGGCCAGCCGTGCAGGCCGATGGTCGGCACCCCGTACTGGCCGGCCTTGCCGGTGCCGTAGGTGAGCGTCGTGCCCGCGGCGTACGGCGCGAACAGGCGGAACTTCGCCGGCAGCGACGCTTGTGCGTGCCAGCTGTTGCCGTCGCTCACGCGCACCTCGACCGGCACGTTCGCCGGTTCGGTGTCGGCGCTGACCGAGTGCTGGTGGAACATGCCCTGCACGCGCCAGACCAGGAAGTAGTCGGCGCCGACGGTGAGGACCGCGGGCTGCGCGAATGCAGCACCCTGGAAGCAGCGCGTGTGCGTCGTCGACCATTGTCCCGGACTGCCGACCAGCTGGTCGGGCAGGCCGGTCGTCGTGTTGCGCGTGCGGATCTCGAGCGTGTGCAGCGCCGGCGGCTGGTTGCCGGTGAAGACCTGGGCGGCGGCGAGCACGGGCACGGTCGCCGTGAAGCGGAAGCCGACCACGCTCACCGGCCAACCGACGGCGTAGCTGCCGTACGAGGGATTGTCGTTCCGGGCGAACGCGAGCTGCTGGGCGGGCAGCGCAGCGGCGAACACGACGAGCAGGGCGCGGACAGCGAGCATGGTCGCCGCAGTGTCGCCGGCCACGGCACGACGACAAGAGCCAACGCTGTGCCCGCCAACCGGGCGCGATCCGCTTCATGCTCGCAGCAGCAGCACGATCGCGCCGACCAGGAGCCACACGCCGCACAGTCCACACCCGACCACGGCGGGCACGTTCCCTCGTCCCGAGCGCGACAGCCCCAGCGCCCCGAGCCCGAGGCCCGCGAGGCCGATCGCGACGAACAGCGCACTGACGCAGCCTACGGCGCCGAACACCGACGGCCCGGCCTGGCCGTCGCTCTCGATGCCGCGGCCCAGTGCTTCGCGACTCATGCCTTCGGCGAGCAGCCAGACGAACGCGGCACCCACCGTCGTCGCGATGCCGAGCACCATCGACGCGTTGCCGAGCCCGGTGGCGACCGGGCGTCCGGTCACGGCCGAACCGTGAACGACAACCCCGCACTCGAGCTCAGCGACTCGCTGCCGCACGGGTCCATCCACACCGCCTGGGCGTAGACCGCGATGCCGACGAGGCCCGGGGACGGCGGCAGCCCGAACGGGTGCACGGCCGTGCCGAAGGCGTCGCTGCCGATGTTGATCACCGCCACCGTCGCCGGATCGACCAGCACCGTGATCCCGAACACCGGCAGCGACCCGGAGCCGAGCGCCAGCCCGATCAGTCCGGCTGCCGACGGCGGCGTGTTGCCCATCACGTAGCCGAACCGCCGGTTGCCGACGCGCGCCTCGGAGTTGGCGCCGAGCGACGACGCCCCCGCGCAGCCCGGCGTCGGCGCACCGTAGACGAGGGCCTCCTCGTCGCCGTTCCAGAAGCCATCGCCGTCGCGATCGCGCGCCCAGCGCGTTCCGGCACCAGGGTTCACTGCGGTGAACGCGAGCGCAGCATTGCCTGCCTGCGCCTTGCTCAGGAGCTGCGCCTGCGTGAACGGACCAAAGCCAGTGCGGTCGGTGACGAACTGGCCACTGCCGGAGACGTAGAGCAGTCCCGTGGGCACGCCATCGACGACGCCGTGCGCCGTCAGATCGATGTCCCCTGCTCCGGCGCGCGTCGTCGCCAGCGTGAGGTCCGCGGCCAGTTGCGGCGACGTCGCGTTCGCCTGGCGCAGCACGAACTGGTAGCCGACCAACGGCGCCGTACCGGTGTCCGCCGCTTGCAGGAAGGTGACGAGGTCGTCCTTGGTGCCCGACGGCCACGGGTTGAACACCGGCAACGCGAGGAACGTCGCGATGGTGTCGATCGCGCCGTCGTGGGTGAAACCGAAGCCGCTCTTCTGCGGCGCCGCCGTGCGCTGGAAGCCGACCTTGCGGTACATGTTGCGCAGCTGCGGCACCTTCATCTGCTGCGGTTCCTGCAGCACGTTGCCGTTGACGACCAGGCCGTTGGTGCCGGTCGGCAGGGTGTGGCAGGTGTTGCAGCTGGCGCCACCCGGGATCGGGAACGTCGTGATGTTCTGCAGGAACGCCGCGCGGCCCGCCGACTCGTTGTTGTTCGCAGGCAGCGTGCGCAGCGAACGATCGAGCAGTTGGTTGGGGTTCGGCGGATGCGCCAGGGTCAGCACGTACGCCGCGTAGTCGTTCATGTCCGCGGGCGCCAGCGTGGTGCCACCGAGCAGCGACGCGAAGGCGCCGTTGAACGCCTGGAAGTTGCTGCGGTCGCCGCGCCAGTGCAGCAGGCCGGTGCCGGCGAGGCCGCGCAGCGTCTGCGTGGTCATCGGCCCCTTCATCGGGTGGAACGCCGTGATGCCGACGCTGAACGGGAACGGCTGCACCGGCCCCGGTTGCATGCTGCCGCTCGGATCGCCGAGGTCCCAGGCGATGCCGTCGATGTCGCCGTCGATGTGGCACGACGCGCACGACATCGTGCCGTTGCCGGCCAGCTTCGCGTCGTAGAGGAACTTGCGTCCTTCACGGTGCGCCAGCGGCAGCGGGTCGACCGTGTGGATCGGCGCTTCGCTCAGCACGGTCTGCGTCGCCGTGTCGACCACCGCGAGCGTGTCGCTCAACCGGTTGTAGACGTAGAGCCGACCGAGACTCGGGTGCAGCGCCAGCGCACGAGGGCCGCGCTTCTGGCGCGTGTTCACCGTGGATCCCGGCGTGCTGCCGATCTCGATGCGCGCCTGCACGACGCCGGCGAAGTCGACGACGCCAATGCGGTCGGTGCCGTGCGCGGCGACGTAGACGCGGCCCGCAGCCGCATCGATCGCGACGCCGAAGGGCTCGGCCAGCGCCACGGCGAGACCCGCGGGGTTGGGCAACGTCGTGTAGTCCATGCCGGCGTTGAGGTCGAACGCAGTCACCGTCGGCGTCACACCGGTGGTGATGCGCGTCAACCGGCTGTCGATCGCGTGCCCGCGCAGGTTCGGTTCGAAGCGCACGAGATTGCGCGCCTCGATGTTGGCGACCCACAGGTCGCCCGTCGTCGGATGCACGGCGATGCCCGTGTTCGTCGTGCCGACCGCCTGGAAGTAGCGCGTCACGGCGAGCGTCGCGACGTTGATCTGCGCCACGTCGTGGTCGGGCAGCGTGTACGGGATCTGCCCCGCCCAGACCGGGTTGTCGGCGCGCACGATGATCCCCTGGGCCGGCGCGGCCGGCAGGCTGCCGTTCGTCGGCGGCGGCGGCGCCTGCACGCCTGCCGGCAACACCGTGGTGCCGTTCCCCGAGCGCTGCACGACGGCGTAGACGCGCGTGCCATCGGGGCTCACGGCCAGCGCCCGCGGGTCCTTGCCGAAGATCGACACGGTGCCGAGCGGAGCTCGCGTCACCGCGTCGAAGACACTCACGCGATCGCTCGCCCCGGCGGTGACGAACGCCTTGCCGCCCGCGAACACGATGTCGCTCGGCTCATCGACGACGCGCAGCGTGTCGACGACGCGCCGGGCGGCGACGTCGACGATCGCGACGCTGTCGGAGAGCTGGCAGGCGACCCACACCTCGTCGCGCGTGCGCGCCTGCACCGACACCGGCTCGAGCCCGCACGGGATCTCGGCCAGCAGGAACGGCGCCGACGGGTTGCGCAGATCGAACACTGCCAGACGACCGCCGAGCGTGTCGGCGACGAACAACCGCGTGCCGTCCGGGGACAAGCGCATCGGCGCCACCGGCCCGGCTTCGGTGTTGGTGGTCTGGGCGGGCAGGAACTGCGCCGCCGCAAAGGCGGCGCCGACGAGCAGGAGGCGATGCAGCATGGGCGGTCCGGAACGAGGTCGCCGGAGGATCGGCCAGCGCAGGCGACCCGTCAACGGCCCCGACTGCGCCAGGCCGGAAGGGGTCGCGGGCGCGCCCCCCCTGCCAGTTCACCGACGCCAGTGCCGCACGAGCACCAGCAGAAGCAGTCCGGCCGTCGCGACGAACGTACTCACGCGCCACAGCGACGCGGCCGAGCCGTCGCCGACTGCGAACGGTGCCGCCAGGGCCAGCGCGCCCAACGCGACCGCGACCGCGCGTCCGACCGAACGCGGCAGCAACGGCAGCCAGATCCCGACGCGATTGCGGTACGCCACGAACGACTCCCCGAAGCGGGCTTCGAGATCGCGTTCCTCCGGCGGTCGCGCCACGAAGTGCCATAGCAGCGCGCCCGCGAGCGCGTAGTGCACGACCAGTACGTCGTCGCGCCACAGTCCCACCGCGATCCCCTGCGTGATCCCGGCGATCGCCATCGGATTGCGCACCCACCGGTACGGCCCCGAGACGACGAACTCGCGCGCCGCGCACAGCGGCAGCGGCGTGCCCTTGCCGCGAACGGCCATCCAGATGCCGCACGTGAGCCCGAGCGCGCTCGCCGCGACGAACAGCGCGATCGCCAGCGGGTGGCCCGGGCCAAGGCCGAGTGGCGGCACGTCGAGCGCGCGGCCACACGCGGCGACGACGGCCGGCAGCAGCCACAGGAACAGGCTCCAGAACACGGCGGTCTGCAGCAGCGTGTTCGCGACGTGACGCGCCGTGCTCGCCTCGCGCGCGACGCGAAACATCCTCATCGCCGCGGCTCGCACCGTGCGACGGCCCAACCCATCGCGACGCACGCCGGCGTCATCACCGCCGTCGACCAGAAGCCGGACCCTGAAGCGATGTTGGTCCCGATGCACCACAACGTCGCGTACCCGACGGCGCCGAGCAGCAACCACAGCAGCGGGCGCGCCCGTTCGTCCTGCGCACGCACTGCCTTGGCGGCGAGCAGGGAACCGACGACGAGAACCAACACGTCGGGGACCACAAACGCGAACAACGTGCTGTCCGGCAACCCGGCGACGACGAACGGCGCCCGCGCCGCCGGCACGAGCCACATCACGAGCCACCACACGGCGATCGTCACCGCCTGCAGGACGAGGTAGTGCGGCACGAGTGACGCAGGCGGCCAGCGCATGGCGGCATGCTGCCCGGCCGCCGCGCGGCGGCAAGCGAACGTTGCTCAACCATCGCGCATCGTCCGCCGCACGAGCAGCGCACGAACGCGGGTCTGGGCGCGATCGTCGAAGCGGTAGCGTCCCAGGATCCACGCCGTGAGCAGGAAGAAGCCGCCCACGCCCGGGCCGAACAAGACGACCAGCGCCGTGTCGACCGACGCGGGTTGCGCGGAGCCACCCTCGACGAAGCCCGCAGCGTCGATCACGACGCCGACGACGACCACCGACAGGGCGCGCGCCAGCTTGCCGGCGAAGCGCCACACGCCGAAGAACAGGCCCGAGCGCAGTTGCCGCGTGCGCAGCCAGTCGTGGTCGATGACGTCGGTGAGCATCGCATCGATCAGCACGATGCAGCCGACGAAGCTGCCGAGGCCGACGGCGCCGCACGCCATCACCATCGTGTAGGCCCCGGCCGGCGCCGCCACGTAGAGCGCGGTGGTGCCGACACCCAGAACCGCCGCCCCCACCACCAGCGGCCGTTGCTTGCCGAAGCGCTTGCCGAGCCACACCCAACCACCGATCGACGCCGTGAACACCACCATGAACACGGCGAGCACGTTCAGCGTCGCGGTCTCCGGCAGCTCGAGCACGTGCTGGTAGTAGTAGAAGAACGCGGCGGCGTTCACGCCGATGCCGGTGTTCGCCACCACGTAGGCGCCGAGCAGCGGCCGGAACGACGGGCAGGCGAACGGCGCCGCGAACGCGCTCGCCATCGGCTGTCGCGGCAGCGGCGGGGTCAGGAAGCGGACGCGCGCGGTCGCCGCCCAACTCACCAACGCGGTCCCCACCGCCAGCGCGGCAGCGGCGGCGCTGACGGCGGGCATCGACGACGCCGTCGTCGCGCCTTCGGCCAGGAACACACGCGGCAACACCGCCGCCAGCAGCGCGCCGACGTTCGCGAACACGAAGCGCCAGCCGAACAACGTCAGCCGTACCGGCGGATGTTCCGTCATCTCGCCGGCCATCGCCATGTACGGCACGCTCAGCACCGTCATGCCGGTGTTGAGGAAACAGTAGGCGAGCAGCAGCCAGCCGAACTTCGCCGCCTGGCCGTCGAACGACGGCGGCCAGAACACGGCGAGCATGCCGAGCCCGAGCAGCGCGCCGCCGAGCGGCAGCCAGCCGCGGCGACCGCCGAAGCGATGGCGCGTGCGGTCGCTGATCACGCCCATGACCGGGTCGGTCACGGCGTCCCACACGATCGCGATCGCCGCGGCGACGCTGGCGAGCATCGCGTCGAGGCCGACGACGTCGGTGTAGAAGACGAGCACGTAGAGCCGCAGCAGCGTCTCGACGGCATTGAGCCCGATGTCGGCGGTCGCGTAGCCGGCCTGGACGGGCAGCGGCAGTTCGGGGCGGGAACGCATACGGGCGGCGCGGAGCGTAGCGAGGGCGCTGCGAACGCGCGCTTGAGGTTTCGCCGGCGGCTCCTACGTTCGCGCCATGACCGACCAGAACGCCAGCAAGCGCGCCGCCGCGTTCGCCGCCGCGGATCTCGTTCCCGACGGCAGCACGATCGGCTTCGGCACCGGCTCGACGTTCGCGTTCGTGCTCGAACGACTCGCTGCGCGCATGGCGCAGGGACTGCGCGTCCGCGGCGTCGCGACCAGCCAGGCGACGACCACTCTCGCCGGCAAGCTCGGCATCCCGGTCCTGCCGATCGAGGACGTGCAGCGCCTGGATCTGGCCATCGACGGCGCCGACGAGGTGGATCCGCACAAGAACCTGATCAAGGGCGGCGGCGGCGCGCACCTGCGCGAACGCCTCGTCGCGATCCTCGCGCGCGAACTCGTCGTGATCGTCGACGAGTCGAAGATGGTCCCGCAGCTCGGTCGCGCGTTCCTGCTGCCGGTAGAAGTCGTGCCGTTCGGCTGGCAGCACACGGCAGCGCGTGTCGCCGCAACCGGCTGCTCACCGCACCGCCGCGAGAAGAACGGCGCGCCGTTCGTCAGCGACAACGGCAACTTCGTGCTCGACTGCCGCTACCCGGGCATCGCCGATCCCGCGGCGCTGCAGCGCACGCTCGACGCCGTGCCGGGCGTCGTCGACCACGGCCTGTTCGTCGGCATGGCCGGACGCATCGTCGTCGGCAATGCGCAGGGCGGCGTGCGCGTGATTCCCTGAGTCGCGGCCGGCGGCCGGCAGGGTTTTTCGCGGTGAAGTGCCACCGATCGCGTCGGTGCTGCCCCATTGCCGTGCATGGAACCGATCCGCTCGCACGACGAGCTGTTCCGCTTCGTCTTCGGCGAGGGCGACCGCATGGCCGAACTGCTGGCCATCGGCCTGCCACCGGCCGTAGCAGCGGCGATCGACCGCACGAGCCTGCAGCGGCAGGACGTGACGTTCGTCGACGCCGAGCTCGCGGAGCGGCGCAGCGACCTGCTGTTCACGGCGCGCATCGGCAGCGCCGACGCGTTGCTCTACGTGCTCTGCGAGCACAAGTCGCAGTCCGACCGCTTCACGGCGCTGCAGCTCGCCCGCTACGTCGTGCGCGTGCACGATCGCTGGCAGGCGGAGCACCCGCAGGCGACGACGCTGCCGCCGGTCCTGCCGTTCGTCGTCTACCACGGCGAGCGGCCGTGGCGCGCGCCGCGCGACGTGCTCGAACTCGTCGACCTGACCGCCGCGGCACCGGACCTGCGCCGGTCCCTGCGACGGCGGCAACTGCGGCTACCGTTCGTTCTGCTCGATCTGGCGCGACTCGGCCCAGACCGGTTGGAGGCGCTGCAGCTCTCGGCCGCCGCCGGCCTGACGCTGCGGTTCCTGCAACTGCTGCGGCGGGCCGCACCCGATCGCGCCGCCACCGCAATCCACGGCTGGCGGCATCTGCTCGCCGAACTGCTGCACGAGCGACGGGGCCGGTCGGTGCTCGTCGCGCTCGCCTCCTGGTACACTGCCGGCCAATCCTGTTCGCGTGAGACGTTCCACACCGCCATGACCAAGATCCACGAAGACCCGGGTGAAGTCCGCTCGATGCTCGACTGGCTGCTCGAGATGGGCGAGGAACGTGGACTGGAGAAGGGGCGGCAGCAGGGGATGCAGCACGCGCTGCGCGAGGTTCTCGAGCAGCAGCTCGCCGCACGCTTCGGGACGATGCCAGTCGCCATTCGTGCGCGACTCGCCGAAGCCGATGCCGACACCCTGCGTCGCTGGGCCGTGCGCGTGGTGCGCGCGGCGAGCCTCGACGACGTGTTCGCCGCCGACTGAACGTCACGACGTGCGACCGCGGCCGATCGCCCGCGCCGTCACTACAAGCCGCGCAACGGCAGATCGACCAGCAACCCGCTGCCGAACCACTCGTCGAGCGTGAACGCGCCCAGCTGCGGCGCGAGCGGCGCCAGCAGTTCCTCCGCGGCCGCGAGGTCCTTCGCGTCGAGCAGCGCCAGCCCGCGCTGGCCGTCGAGGCAGCCGAGCAGCAGCACGGATCCGTGATCCTTCAACGCCGCCGCGGCCGCGTTCGCGTCCGCGACCGTCAGCAGTACGTAGCCGCGCCCACCTTCGCCGGGGGACGGCGTGCGGCCGCTCGCCTTGACCGCGTCCTCGCGCGCCAGATCCGCAGCGAGCTGTTCGCGCAAGGCCGCGCGCGTCGCCAATGACGCCAGCTCGAGCCGGAACACCCCGGCGACGACCCCCGGATCGGTCTCGGCCCACACGCGGGCCTCGTCGACGTCCGCGGCGGCCAGCACGAAGATGCCGCGCAGCGAGTCCTCGCTGCGCTGCCGCCCGTAGGGACCGGCGACCAGCAGCTTCCCTTCGCGCGCGAGCCGCTCCATGTTCGCGAAGTGGCCGCCGAAGACGGCACGCTGCTCGTCGGGCGTGAGATCGGTCTTGGTGCCGGTCTTCAGCTGGACGAACGTGTAGGCGGCCGGCGGGAACGGAGCGACGCGGCAGCCAGCGACGAACGCGCACAGAACGAGGGCGAGGAGGCGAAGCACGCCGGCAGGCTACCGGGAGGCGGACCTGCCGCATCACGGCTTGCGCACCGGGGCGACGTTTCGTGTAGTCGCGCCATGCCGGAGACCGTCCTGCACGACCTCGCCGCGTTCGACCAGGCGCTGCGGCAGCCGCGCGTGCTGCTGTTCAAGCACAGTCCGGCGTGTCCGGTCAGCGCTGCGGCGCGCGAGCAGTACGACGCGTTCCGTCGCGAGTTGCCCGACGTACCGACGCTGTTCGTCGACGTGATCGCCGACCGCGCCGTCGCCCGCGGACTCGCGGAACGGTGCGGCGTGCGCCACGAGTCGCCGCAGGCGATCCTGTTCGAGAGTGGCCGGCCGACGTGGCACGCCGCGCATGCGGCGATCACGCTCGGCTCCTTGCACGCGGCGTGGGCTCCACGCTGCTGACCTACCGATGCTCGCGCTGCTGATGGCCGTGTCGCTCCCGCAGGACCCTGCACCCGGCATCGACCGGGCCCTGGCCCGCGAACGCGCGGCGCTGGTGCGCGACGTCGAGTACCACCTGCGGTTCCGCATCACGCCCGGCGCGCCGGAAGTCACCGGCACGGCAACCGTCGTGTTCTCGCTGCCGCCGCAACCGCCGGCGACGGCGCTCGTGCTCGACTTCGCGGGCACGGCGCTGGGCGACGTCACCGTGAACGGCAGGGCCGCAGACGTCCGGCGCGTCGACAACCACGTCGTGATCCCGGCCGCGGCGCTGGCTGGCGACCGCAACACGTTCGCGGCAACGTTCCGCTCGCCGGTCGCTGCGACCGGCACCCCGCTCACCGTCTACCGCGACCCCGCCGACGGGCGCGAGTACTGGTACACGCTGGTCGTGCCGGCGGACGCGCACCGTCTGTATCCGTGCTTCGACCAGCCCGACCTGCGCGCGACGTTCCGGTTCGAACTCGACCTGCCGCGCGAGTGGACCGCGGTCGCCAACACCGCACGCATCGCCAATGCCGCGCCGCCTCGCGACGTCGCCGGCGCGTTCTGGGCGTTCGCGCCGACGAAGCCGCTGCCGACCTACCTCGCCGCGTTCGCCTGCGGCCCGTTCGCCGAACGGCAGGCGCCGCAGCCCGAAGCGGCCGGCATCACCTCGCGCGAGCCGATGCGCATCCTGCTGCGCGACTCGCAACTGCGGCACGCCGACCTCGACACGCTCGTGCGCCTGCACCGCGACGGCCTGCGGTGGCTGCAGGAGCGCTTCGGCGTGGCCTACCCGTTCGACAAGCTCGACTTCGTATTGCTGCCGGGCTTCCCGTACGGCGGCATGGAGCATGCCGGCGCGATCTTCTACCGCGAGCAAGCGCTGGTCTTCGACCACGCGCCGACCGCGGCCGAACGGGTCCGCCGCAGCACGCTCATCTACCACGAACTCGCGCACCAGTGGTTCGGCAACCTGGTCACGATGAAGTGGTTCGACGACCTGTGGCTCAAGGAGGGCTTCGCGACGTTCGTCGGCTACCAGGCGCTCGAAGCGCTCGAGCCCGAGCAGCGCGCGTGGCTGCGGTTCGGCCAGCGCGTCAAGCCGCGCGCCTACGAGGTCGACGGCACGCCGGGCACGACGCCGGTGTTCCAGGAGCTGCAGAACCTCGCCGACGCGAAGTCGGCCTACGGCGCGATCGTCTACAACAAGGCTCCGGCGGTGCTGCGTTCGCTGTACGAACGGCTCGGCGCCGACGTGTTCCGCACCGGGCTGCAGCGCTTCCTCGAGCGCCATGCGTTCGGCAGCGCCGAGTGGCGCGATCTCGCCGCGGCCCTGCAGGACGCCGCGCGCACCGACCTCGGCCGCTGGACCGAACGCTGGCTGCTGGCGCCATCGATGCCGCAGGTGCGCGTCGAGTGGCGTGCCGACGCCGCGGGCGTCGTCCGCGAGGCAACGCTGGGCCAGCGCGCAATCGGCGGCGATGGCGCGTGGCCGCTCGACGTCGAGCTGCTCGTGTTCGAAGCCGACGGCACGACGCGCACGGTCGCGGTGCGCAGCGACGCCGAACGCACGCCGCTACCCGACCTCGTCGGCAAACCTGCACCGCTCGCCGTGCTGGCCAACCCGCGCGACGTCGCCTACGGCCAGTTCGTGCCGGACCCGCAGAGCCGGGACTGGCTGCTCGAACGGACCAAGCACCTCGGCGACCCGCAGGTGCGGGCGATGGCGACGACGGCCCTGCACGAGTCCGTGCGCGAGGCCGAACTCGACCCAGAGCGCTTCGCCGACCTGCTGCTGTCGCTGCTCGCTTCGGAACGCGATGCCGATACGCACGGTTGGTTGCTGGACCTGCTCGGCAACTGCCTCGCGCGCTGGCTGCCCGAGGAACGGGCCGCGCCGCTGCGCGCCCGCGCGACCGAGCGGTTGCTCGGCCAGTTGCGCAGCGAGGCCGGCAGCGGTCGCGAGCTCGCGACGTTCCGCTTCCTCGCCCGCGGCAGCACCGATCCACGCGTGCTCGAGCTGTGCCGCGCCGCCGTGCACGGCAAGGATCTGCCCGTCGGACTCGAGGCGGGGCGGCAGGACGCCTTCCTCGCCGCTGCCGCACTGCTGGCCGCCGGCGCAGCCGGCGACGCGTTCGCCGTGCTCGACCGGCGCTTCGCCGGCGACGACGTCGGCAAGGAGGCGTTCCTTGCCCGCGCCGCCACGCCCGAGGCGGCAGCGAAGGCCGACTACTGGCGTCGCTACCTCGAACTCGGCGCGCCGCCCGAACAGTGGACCCAGGACAGCCTGTCGTGGTTCCACTGGCCGCGGCAACACGCGCTGACGCTGCCATACCTGCGGCAGGCGCTCGAACGTGTCGACTGGGTGAAGCAGAACCGCCGCATCTTCTTCATGCCCGCCTGGCTCGACGCGTTCGTGAACGGGCACTCCTCGCCAGAGGCGCTGGCGATCGTCGACGACTTCCTGCGCACGCAGGAACTCGCCGCCGACGTGCGGCAGAAGCTGCTGCAGTCGCGCGACGGCCTGGCGCGCGCCGTCCGTATCCGGGCGGCGTTCGCGGGCACGCCTCGGTAGCCTGCGCCGATGCAGTTCTCGTTCGCGGACCGTACCACTTCCCTCGCTTCGACCGACCACCTGCTGGTGATCGCCAGGAAGGGCGCGTTCGGCCCCCGCACCCGGCTGGCGACGGCCCTGGCGCATTGGTTGCCGCGCGACGTCACGGCGCTCGCGTTGCAACTCGGCGTCGAAGCGACACCCGGCCTGCTCGGTGGTGCTGCGACCTCGCGCACTCCCGCCGGCAAACGCCTCACCGTCGGCGCGCTGCCCGACGACGTCTCGCGCCACGCCGCGCCGTCGCGCGCCGAGGGCATCCGCCGCCTCGTCGCCGGCAGCGGCATCGCCGCGACGAAGAACGCCGCCGTGCTGGTCGTGCTCGACGACGAAGCGCACGCGCTCGCCGCGGCGAACGCGATCGGCCGCGCGCTGCCGACGTGGTCGGGCAAGAGCGGCCGGCGCACGCCGGGCCGGCTGCAGATCGCGCTGGTGCGCAGCAACGGCGACCCGGTGCGACTCGCGGCCGCGGACCGCACGATCGTGCTGCGCGCGCGCGACGCCGCCGAACTGGTCGACCTGCCGCCGAGCGACCTCGACCCTGCCGCCTTCGCCGCGAAGGCGACGGCGATGCTGCGCACGCTGCGCGGCGTGCGCGTGCGCGAGATCCGGGGCCAGGCGCTGCTGCGCGCAAAGCTCGGCGGCGTGCACGCGGTCGGCCGTTGCGCCCGCAGCGAACCGCGGGTGTTGATCGCGCAGGCCGGTCCACCGCGCGGTCTCCACATCGCCCTGGTCGGCAAGGGCATCACCTACGACACCGGCGGCCTGCACCTGAAGGCGCGCGGCGCGATGGAGACGATGAAGGCCGACATGGGCGGTGCGGCGGCGATGCTCGGCGCGTTCGCCGCACTGGCCGCGAACCGCCTGCCGTGCCGTCTGTCGTTGGTGCTGTGCATGGCCGAGAACGCGATCGGTCCCGCCGCCTACAAGCCCGACGACGTGCTCGTGCTCCATTCGGGCAAGACCGTCGAGATCAACAACACCGACGCCGAAGGGCGCCTGCTGCTCGCCGACGGCTGCAGCTACGCGGCGCGCGAGCTCGGGGCCACGATCGTGCTCGACGCGGCGACGTTGACGGGTGCCCAGGGCGTCGCCACCGGCGATCTGCACGCCGCGGTGATCAGCAACGACGACGGCATCGAGCAGGCGCTGCTCACGGCCGGACGCGCCACCGGCGACCTCTGCTGGCCGCTGCCGTTCGCGCCCGAGTTCTACCGTTCCGAGTTCACGAGCCCGGTGGCCGACATGCGCAACTCGGTGAAGAACCGCAGCAACGCGCAGGTCAGCTGCGCAGCCGAGTTCGTGCACTGGCACCTCGACGGCGCCAAGGTCCGCTGGGGCCACGTCGACCTCGCCTACCCGGCGTTCCGCGCCGACCGCGGCACCGGCTTCGGCGTCGCGCTGTTCGCTGCCGCGGTCCGGGCGCTTGCGGCCGGGCACCGCTGATTCACGGAGCCTGGTTGCGCGTGTACCAGCCCACGCCGTGCCAGGGGCCCTGACCGGTCGGGCCGCGCACGCCGGCGCACTTCAGTTCGTAGACGCGGCAGTTCGCGAGCTCACCAGCCGCGAACGAGACTTCGACCGAGCGGCCGTCGGCGGCGCGCGCCACCGCCGCCACCGCGTGCTCGCGCACGTCGCGCGGCGGGCAGCCGTAGGCCTCGTGGTGGTCGTAGGTCCACGACCGCACCGCGAAGCTCGCCGTGACGACACTGGGCTCGTCGACCGGCTGCGTGAACACGAGCCGGAAGCCCGCGGTCGTCGCCTCGATCGCCAGCAGTTCGAACGGCTCGCCCCCGTTCCAGGACAGCCGCTGCAGGCCGTGCTCCTTCTGGCCGAGCGAACCCCAGCCGCGGTTGGTGAGTCCGCACCACAACGTGCCGCGTCGGCCCCAGGCGAGCCGCGTGATGCCGCACTGCAAGCCGCGCCGGAACGGGTAACACGCGCCCTGCCAGCGGCCGCCGACCTGCTCGAGCGAGATGCGGAACACTTCCGACGAGTACTGGTCGCCGCAGAAGACCTGGCCGCGGAACGGGCCGAAGTGGCCTTCGGTGTCCCACAGGAACCCCGCCGGCGATCGACCGAGCAGGTCGTACGGGATCCACACTGCCGGCAGCGTGAAGCCCGGGATCGTGCGCGCGGCCTCCTCGAGGCGCAGCCCGCTCTTCACTTCGCCGGGATGCCGCACGCCACTCTGTGGCAGCGAGCACGAGTCGATGCCCCACGGATGGCCGTGGAACTCGCCGACGTGCATCGGCGCGAACTTGCTGGTCGCGCACCACTCGCCCTGGTTGTCGGTGTACCAGACGACGCCGTCCGGAGCGGTGCCGACGCCGGCCGGCGAACGCAGACCCGCGACCACGGGCTCGAACGGCCCGCCACCGGCCGGCACGCGCAGCGCCCAGCCGCGCCACGCCGCGCGCCCGAACGGCTCGTCGCCGAACGGCTTGTTCATGGTCAGCCACCACGACCCGTCGCCGGCGCGCGCCGGTCCGAAGGCGTACTCGTGGTAGTTGCCCGACAACGGCCAGCCGCCGCTCACGGTCTCGAGTTCGTCCATGCGGCCATCGCCGTCGCGATCGCGCAGCGCCGACAGTTCGCCGCGCTGCGCACACCACAGCCGCCCGTCGTGGTCGAAGAGACCGAGCGGTTCCTGCAGCCCTTCGGCCCACAACGACGCGCGCGGACGTTCGCCGTACGCATCGTCGATCTGCCAGATCTCGCCGCGACGCGTCGCCACGAACAACGTGTCGCCGCGCACGACGAGGCCGCCGACCTCGAGCACGGCGACGGCGGGCAACGGCACGTCGTGGATCGTCACCCACTGCGCCTCGGTCGCATCGGCGGGTTTGGGCACCGGAGCCGGTGACGCCGGCTCCTGCGGCAGCAGGGCCACGATCCACAGGAGCGCGTTCACCATCGGTAGACCACCTCGAGGGCTTGGCCGGCGGCGACGCGGTGCTCGGTCGCGGGCGCGCCGCCGACCAACACGGCCACGTCGGGCGCGGGCTTGCCGAACGCCACGACCAGTTCGCCGCGCACCGCGCGCAGCGTTCGCACGACCTCGCCGCCGGAGCCCGTCAGCACCGTGCGCGCTTCGTCTTCGTACTCGACATCGCCGGCGGCGATGCGCAGCACCGGCCACCCATCCGGCGTGCGCCGCTGGCCGAGCAGCACTCGCGCTGTCGCTGCCGGCTGCACGAGATCGTCGAGCACGCGCCAGTCGTCGCCCGCGGGCTTCACGAGCTTGCCGGCGCGGCCGTTCCAGGTCCCGCTGCCGTCGAGGAAGTCGCCACGCCAGACCCACACGAGGCGCGGCGTCGCGAGGTCGTAGGCGAAGTGCACGCGCGTGCTGCTGCCGACCGCGAGGCACCGCGCCGACACGCCTGCGAGGAACGCGCCGTGCAGCAGCGGCCGTTCGCCGGGCATCAGCAGGGTCGAACCCGGCGCCACCTTCAGCCCTGGCGGCAGCGGCGCCGCCGATCCGAGCGCCAACCACGCCATCACGGCATCGACCTCCGCGTGTGCCTGTTCGTCTTGCTGCCACCACAGTGCCGGCATGCGCGTGCCGGGCCGCAACTTGGTCGGCTCGAGCAGCCAGGAACGCAGCCACTGCGGCTGCAGTCGTTCGTGCTGGATCGCGAGGTCCATGCCGCCGACGCCGACCGACGGGTAGCCGGCGACGCCGTGGCAGGTGATGCAGTTGCGGCCACCGGTGCCGGCGAGCTGCTGGCCGCGATGCACGCGGTCGACGTCGAACGGCGGCGGCGGCGCGGTCGTCGCCCCGTCGACGCGGCCGAACCACTCGACGTACTCGGCCGCGCGTTCGGCGTCGACCTTCGGCATGCGCACGCGCAGGTACGGCCGCACCGAGTGGCCTTCGACCAGCACCTTCCGCAGCCACTCCGGACGCAGCCGGCGACCGACGCCGGTCAGGTCCGGCGGCAGCCGGCCTTCGTCGCCGAGGTCCTCGGTCGTCGCCAGCGTTGCCTTCACCGCCGGCGCCAATCCACCGCGGCCGTCGCGCACGTGGCACGACAGGCAGCGGTCGCGCAGCAACGCGCGCTCGAGATCGGATGCTGGATCGGGAACGGATCGGGCCGCGTCGCGCGCCATGGCGAACACGGCGTCCCCCGCCGGCGACTGTGGGCACGGCCCCGGGCGCAGCGCCGCCCACGGCGGAGCGCTCGCTGCCGGCAGCGGCACCGTCTCGGAATCGCTGGCCTCGTGGCACGCCGCGCAACGAAGCACCCGCGCCGCATCGCGGCCGCGCGCGACCGCCGCCGGCGACGGCGGCGCGTCCAGGGCCGGCGCCACCAGCGCGTCGCCGTGCGCCTTGGCGCGCTCCGCCGGTAGTTCCTGTTCCGCGGTGCCGGGGCCACGCCAGAGCACTTCCAGGCTGGCGCCTCCGGAGGCCTGCGTGAAGACGACCCGCAGCGTGTGCGGACCCTCCGTCAGCGTTGCCTTCCCCGAGCGCCGCCGATGCGGGGCCAGGCCTTCGTTGGTGACGACCAGCACGTCGTCGATCCAGAGCCACGAACTGTCGTCGCTGCCGGTCGTGAACGTCCAGTCGCCGGCCGCGGGCACGTCGAGCGTCGCGTCGAAACGCAGGACGTAGTGGTGCTCGCGTGGTGCCGGGCTGGCGTCGATGCGCGCGGCGATGCCGCTGCGCATCGGCGCGATGCCCTCCAGGTCGGGCAGGCCGTCGTCGTCGATGTGCCGTTCCCAGGCCCGCCAGGCAAACCCTGGCTGCGGGGCTTTCGTCACCAGCTGCTCCCGCAGCAGGTGCGCGGCCAGCGCCGCAGCGTCGGTAGCGGGCAACGTCGGATGCACGACGCCGGGACGATGCCTGGCACCATCGGCGAGGAACGACGCGAGCGTGCCGTGGTCGACGCGCGCGGCGAGCCCTGCGGACTCCGTCGTCGTGTGGCAGGCGGCGCACGCGAGTTCCCGCTGCAGCCGTTCGCCGAGCGCGAACTGTGCTGGCGACATCGGCACCGGATCCGGCCGCTCGCCGGCGGGCCGCTGCGACACGACCCACGCCGCGAGATCGGCGGCCTGCGCACCGCCGTGGTGCCGCCGCAACAGCGACTCGGCGCTCGCCACGCCGTGCCACGCCGCCGCGTCCGCGAACGCCGGGCCACGCATCGGCGCGCGCCCGCCAGCACCCGGCGCGTCCGCGGGCTCGGCATGGCAGCGCACGCAGCCCGCGCGCGCGACCGCGAGGTCCGCGGCGATGCGTTCGCGCGTCCACGGCTCCGGCGGCGCGTCGCCCCCACACGCACCGAGCAGGAGCAGCACGAACGGTAGGCGGCGGCGGAGCATCGCGGCGCAGTGTCGCCGCCTGCCGCGCCGAGCGACAGCGCGTTCCTGCCGGACGCCAGGCGTCGCCGAGGATCAGCCGGCCGGCGCCGTGAGAGTCACGGCATCACGGCAGGCGCACGGTCACGCGCTTGCTGTCGGCGTCGACGGCGACGGGCTTCTCGGCCGGAGCGCCGCCGACGACGACCGCCGTGTAGTCGCCCGGGCCGCGGTTCTCGAACGTGGCGACGCCGAACTCGTCGGGTTCGGCGCTGGCGACGATGCGGCCCCCGCGGCGCAGTTGCACGAGTGCACCGGCGCGCAGCACGTCCGGAGCGATGGTGACCTCGATCGAAGCGCCGGCTGCCAGCGTGACGACCAGTGGTTGGCCACTGAGCAGGTCACGCGGCAGGTCGAGGTCGACGACGGTCGGTGCGAAGCCGGCCGCCTGCACGACCAGCCGCGATGCCCGATGCGAGACGCCGCGCAGGCGGAACGAACCGTCGGCCTGCGAACGCGTCACCGCCGCGAGCAGGTCGAGATCCGACTCCTCGCCGAGCAGCACGACGGCATCGGCGACCGGGCGGCCGGAACGATCGCGCACGCTGCCGTGCAGCCGGCACCCCGGTTCGAGCAGCAGCTCGCCGAGCGCCACCGTCTCGTTGGCGACGAAGTCGCGTTCGGGCAAGACCAGCGGCGCGTGCCCTTCGCTCCAGATCTCGACGCGGCCACGGCCGGTCGGCCAGCCGGCGTAACGGAGTTCACCGTCCGCGGTCAGGACGCGCATCGCGACGCCATCGCCGCCGTCGGCCGGCACGAAGCGCAACAACGCCGCCGCGAGCGGGCGCCGCCCCGGCAGACCGGCGATTCGCGCCGTCAGCGTGCAGGCCGGCGGCGTCGCCAGCCGCACCGCGACCTGCGTCTGGCGTGGCGGCACGACGACGGTCGCGAACGCGCGCCGGTCGACGAGCGCGACCTCGAGTTCGAGTTCACGTTCGTGCACGTCGAGAACGAAGTCGCCGCGATCGTCGGTGACGGTGCTCATGCCCGACACACCGCGTACCGCCACCAACGCACCGGCGACCGGCTCGCCGTCGCTGCCGGTGACGACGCCTTGCAGGCGGCGCCCGGCGCCGAGCATCAGCGGAACCATCGCCGGCGCGCGCGGCGAAGCGATCACGCCGCGCGAGATGCCGGCGGGCTGCGACGGCAGGCTCGCGCGCACGCGGTAGGCGCCCGGCATCACGTCGTCGACGAGGAACATGCCGTTGCCGTCGGTGACGACCATCGCCTGCGACAGCAGCTCGCCCGTGGCCCCGGCCCGCTCGGCGTCGCCGAGCACGAGCACGGTGGCCCCGACCAACGGACGCAAGCCGCGCAGCACCCGCCCTTCGATGCGGCAACCACGCGGGAGCACCACGTTGCCGAACTCCTGCGTCGGCGTCTCGAGCCGGACGAGGGCTGTGCCGTAGCCGCGGGCCTGGATGCGCAACACGCCCGACTCCTTCGCCCCGAGCAACTCGAAGACGCCGTCGGTCCCGCTCGTGGCGACGACTTGTTCGCGGTCGGCGGCGAACATCTGCACGACCTGCGACCCGATCGCGCCGAGGTCGAGCATCGCCGCCGCGTCACGGAGCGTGCGCGCGTTGTCGGTCAGCAGCTTGGTGCGCACCAGCGAGGCTCCGGCGATCGACGCGCCCTGTTCGTCCACGACCCGGCCGAACGCGCGCGTCGGCGGCTCGACCAGCAGTTCGAGGCGCGTGGCCGCGGCCTCGTCGATGCGCACGTCGATCTCGGCCGTGGCCGAACGCTGGAAGGCGAACGGCGCATCGAGCGCGCGCAGCCGCGCGAACCCGGGCGAGATCGCCGAACGGAAGCGGAAGCTGCCGTCGGCGCCGAGCCGCGCCCACGCAATCTGGCCGGCGAAGTCGCGGATCTGCAGCACGACGCCAGCGGCCGCGGGCGTGAACCCGGGGCCACGCAGCAGGCCAGCGACCTGCGAACGTCCCGGCAACTCGAGCACGACGCCGGTCGCCGGTTCGGCATCGGGATCGCTCGCGGACGCACTCGCCCGCCCGACGACCTTGGTCATCAGCAGCGCGCCGAACTCCGGGTGGCGAACGAACAGCCGCATGCTGCCGCGGGCCAGGCCGGGAATCTCGAAGCTGCCATCGGCACCGGTGCTCGCTTCGTCGGCGTCGACCAGGCCGAGCTTGCCGGACACCGGCAGCAGCTGCACCAGCGCGCCCGTGATCGGTTCGCCACCGCCGGCGCGCACGACGCGGCCGCGGAACGGCGCCGCACTCGGCCGTGCGAACTGCAGGTCGACGCGCGGCTGGTCTCCGATGACCACGCCGGGCTGCGCGATCGGCTGCCAGCCCGCGTGCCGCGCGACGATCCGCACCGGGCCGGCGACGAGGTTGGAGAAGGCGTAGCGGCCGTCGCCGGTCGTGGTCGTGGTCGCGACCGGCCGATCGTCGCCCGGCACCGACTCGACGGCGACGCGCGCGCCGCCCAGCGGCTGGCCTGACGCGTTGCGAACGACGCCCGTGAGCGCGAAGCCGGGCTGCAGCTGCAGTTCGTGGCTGCCGCCGTCGCGGCGCACGTCGATGAGGCCCCCGGCGAACCGCGGGTGTTCGAACCCGAGCAACAAGCCGAGCACGTCGTCGACGCGGAACTGGAACGTGCCGTCGGCTCCGGTCGTCGCCTCGTCGAGCCGTTCGCGGCGCCATTCCGGCCAGCCCGTCGAAGCCCGCCACACCACCACCGAAGCGCCCGATGCCACCTGGCCGGCCGGCAGCCGCACGACGCCGACGACGGCGACACCGGACGGATCACCGCGGGTGGCGTCGGACGACGGAACGACCAGCGGCAGCGGCGCCGGCGTCGCCGCCGCCGGTTGTGCTGGCGCGCCGTCGCGCACGAGACGCGCCGCCATGCGATCCCCGCTCGATGCCATCCAGACGATGGTGCCGAGCAGGGCTGCGAGCACCGCGGCGCCCACGACCCACGCCGATCGACCGGCGTGGCGCTTCCACGTACGCGTCATCGCCCACCTCCGAACGGGGTCGCGCCTTCGTCGCGCAGCGCCTGGAACTGCTGCACGAGGACGCGCAGCGCCTCGAGCACGCCCGGCGAAACGTCGCGCATCGACTCCTCGCACACGCGCACGACCTCGGCCAACGCCTCGGACGCGTCGACCGACTCCTGCACCGCGGCGATCGCGTCGTCGCGCGCCTCCGCCAGGGCTCCCTGCCGCAGCCACACGCGCAAGCGGCACATCCACGCTTCCGGGTCGCCATCGGCCCCGACCACCCACGCGTGGGCGAGTCTCGCGGCATCGGGCGAGTCGGCGAGGCGATGCAACAGGGCAGCGGCGCGCGTGATGCCGGGCAGGTTCGGATGCTCGGCGTGCAGTTGCTCGAAGCGCGGCAACCAGAGCTGCACGATGGTGCGCGGCGGCGCCAGCCGCAGCAGATCCTCCCACGCCGCCAGCTGCATCGACGGCGACAACGGCCGCCCGTCGCGGTCGGCGAGCACCGCGCGCTGCGGCGACTGCATCAACATCTGCAGCACCACGCGCCAACCCTGCAACGGCGACGACGGGTGCACGGCGGCGTCGATGGCGGCGCGGCAGCGGTCCGCGCGTTCGCGCACGACGTCGGGCTCCGAAAGCCGCTGCAGCACGTCGCTGCACGCAGCCGCCAGCACGCCGGCCAGGCCGGTCGGCACCCCGGCCGGACGAACCGCCGCGGGCTCTGGCCGGTACCAGACGCTCGCTTGTTCGTGCAGCGCGCGCCGCTGCGCCGCGCTGCCACCGAAGTCCATCAGGTTGGCACGTTCGTGCGGACGCAGCGCCGCGGCGGCCCACAACAGCGATCCGACAACGCGCAGTCGCTCCGGCGCCGCGGCTCGCAGATCGCTGGCCAGCCGCGCCAACGACCGCGTCACGTCGGGCTCCTGCACGACGTCGAGCACGTCGAGCAGCGTGCGCGGGAACGCCGCCCCGGGCCGCAGGTACGTCGCCAGCGCGAGGTTCGTGCGCGCGTCGTTCGGCCGCGCAACCGCAGCGGTCAGGTGCGCGACGGCGCGCGCGAGGTAGAGACGGTACAGGCGCAGCTCGGTCGCCAGCTCGTCGCCGGGCCGAGAAGCGACCGCCGACTCGACCGCGGCGTCGAGGACCTGCAGCGCCTCGTAGCCACGCCCTTCGCGCAGCAGCTCGGTCGCCTTCGGCGCCGGGTCGTCGAGCCAGGCCGCGCGCAGCGCCGCGACCTGCTCGTCGCCCGGCAGCTCCCGTTCGGCGCGTCCGAGCGCCCGGAGCACGGCCTCGCTCGGCGGTGCGGGTTCGTGGTCGTCGCCGACGAGCGCTCGCAGCAGCGCCGGCGGCCCCCACGGCTCGCCGCGTTCGCCGCCGATGCTCTTGCTGATCTCGACGAGTTGCTCCTGGTGGCGCAGCACGATGGTCTGGCCGCGCTCGCGCCGCCAGACGCCGAGCAGCAGCAGCGTGACGAACAGCAGCACGCCGGCGGCGGCGATCGCGCCTGACAGCACCGGGTTCTTGCGCATGCGGCGCCAGGCGCGCACGTGCAGCGGCAGCCGTCGGATGTGCACCGGCTCGCCGTCGGCGATGCGCTGCAGGTCACGCGCGAGCTCTTCGCCGTCCTGGTACCGATCGCCCGGCTCCCGCGAGAGCAGCTTGTCGATCACGGCCTCGAGGTCGCGCGGGGGCTTGGGCAGGAGGTCGCGCAAGCGCCGCGGCGTGCCGTGCAGGATCGACTGCAGCAGCGCTTCCGTCGTCTTGCCCGCGAGCGGCAGTTCGCCGGTGACCGTCTCGAAGATCGTCACGCCGAGCGCATAGAGATCGCTCGCCGGCGTCAGCTCGCCGCCCAACGCCTGCTCCGGCGAGCTGTAGTGCAGCGTGCCGAGGAAGCCGCCGCCGCCCTTGCTGGTCAGATGCACCGACCCCTGATCGAGCGCCTTCGCCAGCCCGAAGTCGGTCAGCGCCAGCGTGCCGTCCTGCGCGACCATGATGTTGCCGGGCTTGACGTCGCGGTGCAGCAAGCGGCGGCGATGCGCGAGCCCGAGCGCGTCGGCGACGCCAGCGAACCGCCGCGCGGCATCGAGCGGCTCGAACGGCCGGCGCTTCACGCGGCGCGCCGCCGTCACGTGCTTGTCGAGACTCATGCCCAGCACGCGTTCCATCGCGAAGAACAGCACGCCGCGGTCCTCGCCGTAGTCGTAGATCGGCACGATGTGCCGGTGGTGCAACGCGGCGGTCGCGCGCGCCTCGGCGCGGAACCGCGTTCGCATCGTCGGATCGGCCGACCAGCTCGGCGACAGCACCTTGAGCGCCACTTCGCGTTCGAGGTCCGCCTGCCAGCCGAGGTAGACGGTGCCCATGCCGCCGCGACCGAGCACGCCCTTGATCTCGTACGAGCCGATGCGGTCCGGCACGTCGGTCGGTTGCCCCACGATCTGCTGCACGAAGTCGAGCGCGTTGAGGCGCCCACGCAGGTCGCTCGCCGCGGCGGTGGTCTCGTGCTGCAACGACGCGCGCAGATCGGCACCGCTGCTCGACCCGCGCAGCACGTCGGCCATGCGCAGATCGGCTTCGTCGACCGGTTCGTCGGTCGCGGGGTCGCGAGGCGATTCGGAGGAGCTCACAGCTTGAGTTCTTCGGCGAGCCGCTTCAGAGCGCGGCTCAGCAGCAGGTGCACGGCATTCTCGGTGCGCTCCATGCGCTCGCCCACTTCCTTGGCCGACAACCCCTCGATCTTCATGCCGAGGATCACTTCGCGATGGTCGTCCGAGAGCTTCTCCATCGCCTGCTCGAGCAGCTGCAGCCGGTCCTTGCGGTCGGCGTGGGTCACCGGACCCGAACGGCGATCGGCGAGCGGCAGGTCGGTCTTGATGGCGTGCTCGCGGCGCGGGTCGCGCGCGGCGACGCCGAGCTGATCCCGCAGGATGCGCGCCACCTTGCGGCGGGCGAGCGTCACCAGCCAGGCGCCGGCGTTCTGTTCGTCGGCCAACGTGCGCCACGAGTTGACGGCCTCGATCGCGACTTCCTGCAGGACGTCCTCGGGGTCCATGCGCACGCGCAGGTTGGGGCCCATGCGCAGCCAGATCACCGACAGCAGGCGCTCGCGGTGCTGCTCGAAGGCGACTTCCGGCGTCAGCGACATTGGGGGGCGCGTTACGAACGGGCGGCGGGAGGATTCCCGCCTGGGCGGGCAGGCTACGCGAACGGGCGCGCGATGGCGATCGGGTCCCGCCCCCGGCCCTCGTCGTTCGATCGGGCCAGCGATCGGTGGAGCGGGCCGTGTGCGCGCCGACGCCGCTACCGGCGACGCGATCGCACCCAACCCGCGGGCAGAACGTC
>CALFZH010000037.1:0-3607 GCA_937952215.1 uncultured bacterium | reverse complement strand
GCCTCGTCGCCGCGACCGCCCTGGCCGCGCTGCTCCCCGCCCAGCACGACGGCGTGACCACTCCCCCGAAGCCCGCCGGTTCGACGACGGGCGCCGCGTCGCTGGCGCCCCGCTTCTCGGCGATCAGGTTGTGGCGCAGTTCGCTTGCCGCGGTGACGCGGAAGGACGTCGTGCCGTCGGCTTCCTGCTGCCGTCGCCACGACATCGCGATGGCCTGGAACGGTTCGCGGACCGGGGTGTAACCGCTCGCTGCGAGATGCTGCTCGAGGTGGGCGAGGGTCGCCGCGGTCGCCGCCGCGTCACCTGCAGGCCTCGGCGAGAACGCGCACAGTGTCTGCACATGCTGGGTGAGCCTGGCCTCGTCGACTTCGGCGACGAGGGCCGTGATCACCGGGTCTGGGACGATCGAACACGCCGTGGTGAGGACGGCGGTGGCCAGGGTGACGAGGTGCGCTCTCAAGATCCGGGCCGACAGTGTAGCTGCGCAGCCAAGGTACGTTCTCCCGACGCGCGCCCCTCACAACCGGACCGGCAACGCAACCGAGTTGCTCGCGTGCCACTGGCTCGGATCCGGCGAGTTCATCACGAACGCCTGCACCCACAGAGTGCGACCGATCAGGGCCGGCTGCGCCGGGCACAGGTAGCGCAGCGTCGTCGATGGCTGACCGAGCGGCACCGTGTTGGTGGACTGCGCGAACATCGTCGCCGGATCGAGCCACTGCTCGCCGTACGGCGGAATCGGTATGGCGCTGGCCGCCACCGACGGCGCCCCGAACACGAACACCAGCGGTGACCAGGTCGGATCGACGGCGGCGGCCCACAGCTCGAGTTCCCCGTGCAGGCCAAGGCGCGGCGGCAGCGCGTTCTCGAGTTGCCGATGCCGATTCCGCGCAGTGAGCTCGTCGGGATCGCCGTCGCCGTCGAGATCCGCGAGCGGCATGTCGACCATCGAGTTGTTCCAATACGGGGTCTGCCCGGTCGGCCGCACGAAAGCGCCGGTGCCGTCGTTGCGCAGCCAGTAGCCCGATACCCGGATGTCGAGATCGCCGTCGGTGTCGAAATCGGCGAGGGCCGGCCACTCCGTGACCGGAAGGGCCGGCAACGCGGTCGGAAACGGCACGAAGCTCGTGCCGACCTGACGCAGCGCTCGCACGCCTGAAAGGCCACCGGCCACGACCAGATCCGCGTGGCCATCGCCATCGAGATCCCCGGCCACCACCTGACGCACCGACAGCCCGGCCGGCAGCGCCGACGCCGTCACGTTGGTGAAGTTGCCCAGGCCATCGTTGCGGAACAGCCGCACGGTGAAGTTGGACGTCGCCATCGCCAGGTCGAGGTCGCCGTCCCCATCCGCATCGAGCAACGCGAGGTCCTCGGTCGTGTCCCCGTCGATGAGCCGCGCCGCACCACCGTCGACGAACACGCCATTGCCCTGGTTGATCAGGATCACGTCGCGCTGCTGGCCCAGTCCGTAGCCGAGCACCAGGTCGACATCTCCATCGCCATCGAGGTCGCCGCTGCGCAGCACGCGCAACGGCCGCGTCGGCGGGAGCGCAGGCGGATGGAACGCCGCGGGCAGGACCGCGGCGCTGACGTTCGTGAACGTGCCGCCGTTGTTGTTCCAGACGCCAAGGCCGCTGACCAGGTCCGCGTCGTCGTCGCCGTCGAGGTCGGGTGCGATCGGGATGGTGGCATCCGGATTCTGGGCGATGGGCACCGGCGCACCCAGGTAGCAGCCGTCGACGTTGCGTCGCCAGCCGAGGAGTCCAGCATTGTCGACACCGATCACGTCAACGCGGCGATCGCCGTCGACATCGGCGGCCACCCCGCGGTACAGGTCCGCGCCTGACCACGGCTCGAGCCGCAGCAGCCGGCCGGTACCGTCGTTGTGCTGAACACTCTGACTCCAGTGCAGTAGATCGAGATCGCCATCGCCATCGGTGTCGACGAGCTCGCCGGCGAAGCCGCCGACGCGCATCGGCAGCCACGCGGTCGACACATCGGTGAAGGCCGCGCCATCGTTGCGCCACACCGAGCCGAGCAAGCCGAAGAAGCCGCTCGTGACCCACAGGTCGTGATCGCCGTCGCCATCGAGATCCCCGGTGCGAATCAACTCGACCCCCGGTTGGTTGATGTCCACGACCGTCCAGACGCCCGCCGGATCCGAACGCAGCATGCGCGCGATGCCGGCGTTCTTGCCGATCAGGTCGAGGTCTCCATCCCCGTCGAGGTCGACGGCTCGCGGCTCGGTGAGCGCACTCGAGATCAGCCCGGAGGCGGCCACGAAGGTGCCGTTCGCCTGCTGCACGAACACCTGCAAGGGACTGCTGCCACCGACCAGATCCAGACGGCCGTCGCCCGTGAGGTCGAGCGCGGCGATTCCCGACGTCGATGGCGCGAACTGGACCGGCAATACCGTCGTGGTCACGTCGGTGAACGTGCCGGCACCGTCGTTGAAGAACACCCGTGGCTGGGCTGCACAGACCCAGCCAGTGCGCATGCCGACCATCAGGTCCTGGTCGCCATCGCCGTCGAGGTCGGCGGCGGCCAACTGCTGGCAGAAACCGTTGACGACGGTCGCCACTGTCTGCGCCGTGAAGTTGCCACCGCCCTGGTTGCGCATCAGCAGCACGGTGAACTGGCACGAAGCGGGCAAGGCGTCGACGGTTAGCGCCACATCGAGGTCGCCGTCGCCATCGGCGTCGAGCACTGCTTGTCCGCGGACGTTCGAGTTTGCGATGCCCGGCGCTGGCCGCTGCTCGAACCGCCCCTCGCCATCATTGCGCAACAGCAGCAGCGTCGGCGGCGCGGTGCTGCCGGGCACGACCAGCCCGTCGACGTCACCGTCGCCGTCGTAGTCGCCCGTCACCAGCGTGGTGAAGCCAGACAACGTGTCCGGCAGGAAGCCGCGGCGGAGTTCCGAGAACTGCTGTCCGGGCGCTGCAGCGGTCAGCAGGAACGACACCAGGATGGCAGCGACTCGCATGGCGGGTGGTGGCAAGAGTCTCACCCGCGCATCCGAGGTGGGCAATCCGCCACGGGCCGGCGCGACCTGCCGCCGATCGGGCGGTGCTGCGCTCGGTCGACTCGACCCACGAGGCGTTTCGATTCGCGCCGAGGCAGCGCGCTGCGTAGGGGGCCGCCGTCCGATTCTCACGGCGCCAAGGAGCAGCACATGAGCAAGAGTACGTTGCTAGCGGTCGTAGCGAGCCTGGGGCTCGGCGGCCTGTCGGTTGCCCAGGAGCCCGGCAAGAACGACGCCAAGGGGCTGATGGGCTCCTGGACAGTAGTCCGAGTCATCGATGAGGAAGGGAACCGCGAGGTGATCGCGGAGGACGACCCCCGACACTTCAGCTTCGAGTTCACGGCGGACAAGCTCACCACCCGCCTGCAGTCGGCCAGTTTCGAGCGCAGCTACAAGCTCGACCCGGCCACGAGTCCCACGCAGATCGATGTCGTGCAGCATGCCAAGGGCAAGGAGGTGCCGTTCCTCGGCATCTACGCGCTCCAGGACGACCGGCTCGAGGTCTGCCTCGCGGGGGGATAGGCGACTCAAGCTGCGGTCCCGGACCACCTGGAACCCACCCCGGCCGTCCTCCCGCCCGCG
>CALFZH010000036.1:0-16483 GCA_937952215.1 uncultured bacterium | reverse complement strand
GATCAGCACCGGCGGCCGACCGTCCCTGCCGGGCGCGCTGGCGGCCAAGAGCCTCGGCAAGCCGGTCTATCTGCTCGAACAGAACGCGGTGATGGGTCGGGCCAACCGGCTGCTGCAGCCGGTCGCCACGCGCGTCTACCACGGCCTGCCCGCCGACGGCATGTCGGCCACGCGAGGTCTGGTGACCGGCACGCCGCTGCGGCCCGAACTCGGCGGCATCGACCGCGGCGAAGCCCGTCGTCGGCTCGGCCTCGCCGCCGACCGTCCGGTCGTGCTGGTCACCGGCGGCAGCCAGGGCGCGCGTTCGCTGAACGAAGTCGTGCCGCCCGCCCTGCTCCGCCAGGGAGCGCGTCTGCAGGTGCTGCACCTCGCTGGCCTTGGCCGCGACGAGGAAGTGCGTCGACGCTACGCCGCGGGCGATGGCACCATCGACGTGCAGGTGCGACCTGTGACCGCGGACATGGACCGCATGCTCGGCGCTGCCGACCTGGTGATCTGCCGCGGCGGCGGCGCCACGGTCGCCGAGCTGATGGCGGTCGGTCGCGCCGCGATCGTCGTTCCGTACCCGCACCACCGCGATCGCCAGCAGTTGCGCAATGCCGAGGTCCTGGCGCGCGCCGGTGCTGCGCTCATCGTCGAGGAAGCAGCGCTGTCGGTCGACGCGATGGCCGAACTCGTGCAGTGCCTGCTCGCCGATCCGGAACGGCTGCGCGCGATGGGGGCGGCCGCCAAGCGGCTGTGCGGCGGCGATGCCTGCGTCGCGATCCTGCGCGACATGGGGCTGCTCGGCGCCGGACCGGTCGGGGGCGGCGCGTGATCGACGACGAACGCACCGAGTCGGCGGCTTCGGCCGCGGGACTGTTCGGCGCCAGTTTCGTCAGCAACCGCTTCCACTTCGTCGGCGTCGGCGGCGCTGGCATGAGCGGGCTGGCTCGCCTGCTCGCCGGCAGTGGTTGCGTCGTCACCGGCAGCGATGCCAGTGGTGGTGCCGTGGTCGATCACCTCGCTGCCGAGGGCGTCGCCGTCTGGGTCGGTGCCCAGCCCGCGCGGGTGCACGGCCAGGACGGCTACGTGATCCGCAGCGCGGCCGTGCCGGTCGAGGATCCCGAGGTGCAGGCGTGCTTGCGGCTCGGCTTCACGTCGCTGCTGTATGCCGAGGCGGTCGGGAGGCTCAGCGAGGGACGTCGCACGCTCGCGATCGCAGGCACGCACGGCAAGACGACGACGACCGGGCTCACCGTCGCCGCGCTGCGTGGAGCCGGCATCGAGCCGTCGCACTTGATCGGCGGCGAGGTTCCCGAACTCGGCGGCAACGGCCGCTGGGGGCGTAGCCCCGAGTTCGTGGTCGAGGCCTGCGAGTTCAACCGCAGCTTCCACAACCTGCGGCCGTTCGGCGCCGCGATCCTCAACGTCGACCACGACCACTTCGACTGCTTCCCGTCGACCGACGACCTGATGGAAGCGTTCGCCGGCTACCTCGCGCGCGTGCGCGCCGGCGGCACCGCCTTGGTCGAGGAAGGCGTGCCGCGCGCCGTGCTCGACAGCCTGCGCGCCGACGTGCGCGTGCTGACGGTCGGGGCGGGACTGTGGAGCGACGTGCGCGCGGTCGACGTGGGCGACGACCTCGGGCGCTTCTCGTTCGTGCCGATCGTGCTCGGTCGCCGGCTGCCGCGCGTGCAGCTGGCGCTGTCGGGCCGGCACAACATGCAGAACGCGTTGTTCGCGCTCGGGCTCGCCGACATCGCCGGCGCGGATCTCGAAGGCGCCTGCCGCGGCGTCGCCGAGTTCGTCGGTGTGCGCCGGCGCTTCGAACTGCACACCGGGCCGCGCGGCGGCGTGCTGGTCAACGACTACGCGCACCACCCGGCCGAGATCCGCGCGGTGCTGTTGGCGGCGCGTCGGCGGTTCCCGGGACGGCGCCTGCTCGCGGTGTTCCAGCCGCACCAGTTCCAGCGGACCCTGTGCCTGTTGCCGGAGTTCGCCGACGCGCTCGCCAGCGCCGACCACTCCGTGCTGGCCGACATCTACGGCGCCCGCGAGACCGCCGAGATGCAGGCGTCGGTGTCGGCAGCCGACCTCGTCGCGGCCATCCGCGAACGCGGCGGCGCGGCCGAAGTCGGCGGGCCGGTCGCCGGTCTGCCGGCGGCCGTGTTGGCCAAGGCTCGGCCCGCCGACGTCGTCTTGTTGCTGGGGGCCGGCAACGTCGACCATGCACTCGGAGGCATCGTTGCGGGACTCTGATCCACGCCATCTGTTCGCGAGCATGCGCGGCGCCGTCCGGGAGCGTGTTCCACTCGGCCCGTTGATGCACCTGCGCATCGGCGGGCCCGCCGACTGGTTCCTCGAGCCGTTCGCCGAAGAGGACGTGGCGCTGGTCGTGCGCGTCTGCCGCGACGAGGACGTGCCGTTGCGCGTGCTCGGGGGCGGCAGCAACGTCGTCGTCGCCGACGCCGGCGTGCGCGGCGCCGTCGTTCACCTCGCCAACATGAACCGCATCGTCCGCGACGGCAACCGCATCACCGCCGGTGCTGGAGTGACGTTGCCGAGCCTGCTGCGTGCGACCAAGGAGGTCGGCCTCGCCGGCCTCGAGAAGCTGACGGGCATCCCGGCGATGGTCGGAGGTGCGGTGGCGATGAACGCCGGCACGCGCGACGGCGAGACGTTCGACCATCTGGTGTCGCTGACCCTGGTCGATCGCGACGGCGAGATCGTCGTGCACGGCCGCGACGACTTCGCAGCGACCTACCGCGACGGCGGCCTGCGCGACGCGATCGTGCTGCACGCCACCTTCGAACTGCAACCGGACGACCCGAAGGCGATCTTCGAGCGGTTCTCGGCGTCGCTGAAGAAGCGCAACGCGACGCAGCCGGTGACCTGCCGCAGCGTCGGCTGCGTGTTCCGCAATCCGGCTGGCGACGCTGCCGGGCGCCTCATCGAAGCCGCAGGCTGCAAGGGGCTGCGCGCCGGCGGCGTCGAGGTCAGCGGCCTGCACGCCAACTACTTCGTCAACGAGGGCGGTGGCACGGCCGCCGACTTCATCGCGTTGATGGACCAGGTGCGCGCGCGCGTTCGCGGCGCGTTCGGCGTCGAACTCGCGCCCGAAGTGAAATTCTGGGGCTTCTGACGACGACCCGGGCCTGCGGCCCGGCTCGCTTCAGGACCTGGCCGCGCGCCTTCGGCGCGCCGCGGCGGTTCTGACGACGACCCGGGCCTGCGGCCCGGCTCGCTTCAGGACCTGGCCGCGCGCCTTCGGCGCGCCGCGGCGGTTCTGACGATTGGGCTCGGCGAAGCCGCGGCCAAACCCCAGGACCTGGCCGCGCGCCTTCGGCGCGTGCCCCGGCCGGGGACGTACCTTGCGCGTCCATGTTGCGCGTCGTCTGCTGACGGCCGATAGCCAATCGATGCGAGGATCCGAGATGACCGACGACGACGTCACGATCGAGTTCAAGGGACGCCACGACCACATCACCGAGCGCATGCAGGAGCACGCCGCGAAGAAGCTGTCGCGGCTGGTCCGCTACCGCGACCGGCTCGCGCGCATCGAGGTGGTCGCCGACCACGCGCACAAGAACCCCGAGGTCGAGCTGATCGCGCACCAGCGGCGCGGCGCGCCGATCGTCGCCCGGGACCGCGGCACGTCGTTCGCCGCGACGATCGACCTGTTGGTGGACAAGCTGGAAGCGCAGTTGCGCAAGCTGAAGGAGAAACGGAAGGACCACAAGCAGCGTGACGCCAAGGACGTGCGCGCACGCGCGGCCAGGCGCGGTCGCGCCGATGCCACCGACGACGTGGCCCTCGACGACAGTCCGGCGCGGCCGTCACGGCCCTGAGCGAGCACGATCGTTGCGCGGAGTGCCGTCTTTCCCGACACTGCCGCGGATGATCCAGAAGCTGATCGAGGCTGCCGGACTGGTGGCGGACCTCGAAGCCAAGAACAAGGAAGGCGCGCTCGACGAACTGCTGGCCAAGGCGGAGGCAGCGGGTGGCTTCCCGGCGAAGGCGCGCAAGGCGCTGGCGAAGCGGCTCGCCGATCGTGAGGCGATCGGCAGCACGGGGTTGGGCAACACCGTCGCCGTGCCGCACGTGAAGGGCGACGAGGTCCTGCGGCCCACGCTGGTGCTCGCACGCTGCAAGAAGGGGCTCGACTGGAACGCGATCGACGGCCGCCCCGTGCACTCGCTGTTCCTCCTGGTGTCGCCGACCTCCGAGCCGGAAACCCACCTGCAGTGCCTGCGGTGGATCGCGACGTTGGCGCGCAGCGCCGACTTCCGGCGGTTCCTGCTCGATGCGCGCGACGTCGGTGCGATGCGCGATCTGCTGCGGGAAATGTCGGCCAAGGCGGGTTCGTGACCGATGCCGAGCCGCGCCGCCTGCGGGTGGTGCTGACCAACAAGCACGGGCTGCACGCGCGCCCCGCCAGCCTGTTCGTGCAGACGGCGAACGCCTACGCCGCCGCGCTCCGGGTCGGTCGCACCGACCAGGACGAGCGCGTCAACGGCAAGTCGATCATGGAGATGATGATGCTCGCCGCCGAGCGGGGCGTCGAACTCGAACTCGAGGCCGCTGGGCCCGATGCCGACGGCCTGTTGCGGGCGCTGGCCGAACTGATCGGCGCGAACTTCGGCGAAGACTGACGGGGGCTCCGCCGGGCGGGGCGGCTGCGCTGCAGGCGGCCTCAATGCGTCGGCGGTCGGCGGCCGATAGGACGGGAAGCGGGAATCCCGCGGGAGCGCCATCGCATGTTGAAGCAGCGCAAGAGCATCGTCGGTCTCGACATCGGCAGCACGTGCATCAAGGCCGTCGAGCTGACCAGGGACAAGTACGACCACGTGATCACCGGCTACGCGCAGGTCGACGTCTCGAGCGAGGCGGCACGGCAGGACGCGATCGCCGATCTGATGCGGACCGCGAAGTTCCGCAGCAAGCGCGTCGCGACCGCGGTCAGCGGCAAGAACGTCGTGTTCCGCTACATCTCGATGCCGGAGACGAGCGACGACAAGCTGCTGCAGGCAGTGCGGCTCGACGCCAGCAAGTACATCCCGTTCGACATCGCCGACGTCGAGCTCGATGCGCAGCGCCTGAACGTCGCGACCGACCAGTCCGGCAAGACCGAGATGAAGGTGCTGCTGGTCGCCGCCAAGAAGACGGTGGTCGCCGACCATGCCCGAATGCTGACCGATCTCGGCCTGGAGCCGGTGGTGGTCGGCGTCGACGGCTTTGCGCTGGGCAACGCCTGGGAGCTCGGCGATCTCGCCAACCCCGGCGTCCAGGATCCGGGTCGCACGGTCGCGCTGATCGACATCGGCGCCACCAAGGCGAGCATCAACATCCTGCGCGACAACGTCAGCTGCTTCGCGCGCGAGGTGCCGATGGGCGGCCAGGACCTGACCAACGCGATCGCGCGGCGCTCCGGCATCGAGGGCTCGCAGGCCGAGTCGCTGAAGCGGGCGCCCGGCGACCAACTCAGCGTCGTGCAGGAAGCCTGCGCGCAGGTCCTCGAGGACCTCGGCAACGAGGTCAACCTGTCGTTCGACTTCTTCGAGAACCAGTTCGACGGCGAAGTGCAGGAGGTGCGCCTCACCGGCGGCACCGCGCTGCTGCCGTTCCTCGAGGAGAGCTTCGAGAAGATCTTCGAGAAGCGCACCAAGACGTGGAACCCGGTCGAGGGCATGAAGGTGCGTTCCGACAACGTCGACGTCGAGGCCCTGAACCAACTGGCACCGCAGCTCGCCGTCGCGATCGGGCTGGCGGCCGCTTCCTGAGGAGACCCCCGATGATCCGCATCAATCTGCTCCCTGTCGAACTGCGCCGCGGCAACCGCCTGCCGGCCAGAGTGCTTGCCGTGGCGTTCGCCTCGGCACTCGCCGTCAGCGCCACGGTCGGCTGGCTCGGCCTGTGCTGGTTCGGCGATCTCGCCGGCGCCGAGAACCGGTTGCAGCTCGCGACCGGCAACCTCGCGAGCCGCGCCAAGAAGGTCACCTACGTCGACAGCCTCGAGTCCAACAAGAAGGACTACACCGGCCGCCTGCAGGCGATCCAGGAGATCGCCCAGGGCCGCCGCGTCTGGTCGCGCTTCCTCGACGACCTGATCGACGTCGTCAACAACGACGGCGACACCGAGCGGCACTTCGCCTGGTTCGACAACATCGTCGTCAAGAACGACGCCAAGAAGGGTGCGACCGTGACCCTGCAGTGCCGTCTGCAGGGCGACGCCCAGGACCGCGTCGCGAACTTCCACGACGACCTGCAGGCCGCGCCGTTCGGCAAGGACGTGACGCGGTCGGATCCGGGTTGGCGCAAGGAGGAGGATGCCGCGCGCGTCCCGCCGATGTCGATGCGCATCCCGTTGACGCTGCAGTTCGCCCCAACCGTCGTCGAGTCGCCGAAGAAGGGCGCGGCCAAGGCCGCCCCGAAGAAGTGAGGACCACCATGGCCACCTGGACCCACAAGAAGCTGCAGCTGACCATCGGCGCCACGGCGCTGGGGCTGTGCCTCGCTGCCGGCGGCGGCATCTACTACACGCTCGGCTGCATCGACGAGATCGAGGCGCAGATCGCCGACAAGGAGAAGGCGACGAACCTGGCCGACCAGCGCATCGCCCAGATCCCGGGGCTCGAGCGCGAGGTCATCGTCCTGCGCGAGAACCTCGACGAGTACGTGAAGATCCTGCCCAACCAGCGGGAGCTCGAGGCCTTCGTCCGAATGCTCGAGCAGTTCGACCGGCAATCGGGCGTCGTCAGCGAGGGCCTGGTCCTGAAGTCGCGCGCCGAGAAGAAGGGCGAGCGGTTCGTGCCGATCGAGTACTCGTACGAGATGACGGCGACGATCTGGCAGTGCCTGAAGTTCATGAACCTCGTCGAGAACTTCGAGCGGTTCGTGAGCATCACCGACTTCACGATCACCTCCGGCGAGACCGGCCGTGAGGACGAGATGCGGGAAGGCGACATCGTGCACCGCGTGAAGCTGTCGCTGCAGACGTTCTCGTACGCCGGCAAGCTCGAGGGCAAGGACGTCGCGATCCCGAGCTACGAGAGCAAGCGCGATGACCTGCGCGAGGAGATCTGGAAGCGCACGCAGGCGATCCGCGTCGATCGTTACGACCATCGTGGTCCGAACGGCCGCCGTGACGTGCTCGTCGATCCGCGCGAGCGCGGCGACAGCCGGCTCAAGGGCCCGACGCCGACCGAGCAACGCGCCGTGCTCGAGCGCTACGTCGGCGAGCTCACGCGGTTGCGCGAGATCCAGCAGCGGATCAAGAAGCAGGACACCACGCTGTTCGAGCAATACGCGCTCGAGAAGGCGTTGAAGGAAGGCCTGGCCCAGCTCGCGTCGAGCATCGACGCCGACACGGCCATCATCAGCTACCCCGCGTACCGTCTGCGTTGGGCCAAGGAGGTCGCGCAGCCGTTCGACATGCTACGCGGCGCCGCCGATGGCCTGGCCGCCGCCGAACCGCAGCCACAGGATCCGTACCTGCGGCAGGCCGATCTGGAGCAGCTCGTGGCCGACATGGTCAACGACTGCAACAACGGCATGCTCGAGCAGGCGAAGAACCGCTTCGAGGCCGCGGGCAATCGCGTGCAGATTCCCTCCACCGACCCGCGCCACGAGCTCGCGGTCGAGGCCAAGAAGTGGCACGTGAAGGTGTCGACGGCGCTCGAGTTCAAGGGCCTCGATCTGCGCGTGCAGGGCGTCGTCGTCAACCACGCTGGCAAGTCCGGCGTGCTGCTGAACGGCGACACCTACGAAGAGGGCGACTACGTCTCCGACGACCTGCTGGTGAAGATGGTCGAGGAGGAGCAGGTGTGGTTCGTGTTCCGCGGGCTCACGCTGGTGCGCACGCTGTGAGCCCGGTCCCGGCGGCCGGATCCGACGAGGGTCGGCTCAAGCCGCCGGTGCCGAAGGTTCGATGAGAGGAAGGACATCGCGATCGGGCCGTCAAGGCCCGGTCGAAGGCGAAGCAAACAGGCGAATCAAACGAGGCCCCGTCCGGGGGAAGGATCGACGATGCAGGCAGTCATGATCGGAGTCGTGGGTGGGCTGGCAGCGCTGCTGTCGTCCGCCGTCATCCCGGCCCAGTCGGCCACTCCAACCCAACCCCAGTCGCCGCCCGCGGCGCAGGGACGGCCGGACGAGATCCGGTCGGCGGCCGAGGGCGACAAGGCCAGTCGCTTGACCTTGAAGCTGAAGGACCGCGACCTCTCCGAGGTGGTGGCCAGCATCCGCAAGAAGGCGAACGCGAACATCGTGATGGACGCCGGCATCGAGGCGACGGTCACGATCGACCTGCAGGACGTGCACTGGCGCCAGGCGCTGGCGCTGGTCGCCGAGCAGGCCGGTTGCGTCGTCACCGAGGGCGATGCGGGCATCCTCAAGGTCGAGAAGCCGCCGCGCGTCTACTTCGCGTTCGAGAACACCGACATCCAGAAGGTGATCGACACGATCGCCAAGATCTCGGGCGCCAACATCGTCGTGTCGCCGGACGTCAAGGGCACGATCACCGTGCGCCTGAAGAACATCCCGTGGCGCGACGCCCTCGACGCCGCGGTCAAGACGCTCGGCTTCGTCGTCGTCACCGAGGATCACGGCATCCTGCGCGTCGTGCCGGCCGCGAACATCGAGCAGGACCTGATCACCGAGGCGATCCCGCTGCGCTTCGTGCGGCCGAACTCGAACTATGTGCCGTTCATCCAGTCGGAGTACGTCCAGAACAAGCGCGGCAAGCAGCAGCTCGCGAAGGGTGAGATCGAGTTCACGCTGATCGAGACCCTGGAAGGCATGATCACGCCCGACGTGGGCAAGATCGAGTACATGCAGGAAGCGAACTTGATCATGGTGAAGGACACCAAGCCGGTCGTCGAGGCGATCAAGAAGACGATCGCGATGATCGACGTCGAGCCGTCGCAGATCCGCCTCGACGTGCGGTTCGTCACGACCAGCAACGAGGACGTGCTCGACTTCGGCATCAATCCGGGCGGCACGGGCTGGACGGCGAGCGTCGGCCTCGGCCAGATCCCGACGCGGTTGCCGTTCAATCTCGGCAGCGGCGGCTGGGACGATCGCCTGATCGTCGATCCGTCCGGCAACGGCTCGGGCAGCGCGATCGGTCCGTTCGCCGACACCAACGCCGGCGACACCGTGATCCCGGACGTCGTGTTCGGCGCGCTGAACTTCCAGCAGGTCTCGGCGACGCTGCGCCTGCTGAAGAAGGACGCGCGCTCCGAGATCGTCCAGGCGCCGCAGATCGTGGCGCTCGACCATCAGACCGCGACCATCTTCGTCGGTGAAGCCGTGCGCTATGCGCAGGCTCGCGTCGAACAAGGCCAGGCTGGCGGCCTGCTGCTGGCTCTCGAGGAGGGCGACGAGTCGCCCGTCAACGTCGGCTTCCAGTTGCTGGCGACCCCGCACATCGTGCCGGGCACCGACAAGGTCATCATGGAAGTGATCCCGCAGCGCACGGCGCTGTCCGGCACCGGTTCGTCGGCGATCGCGCCGGCGGGCTTCGACGTGTTCGAGGTCGGCGGCGGCACCAGTGCGGGCGCTGGCCAGATCGCGCTGCCCCGCGTCGCGTCGAGCACGCTGGCCACGACCGTTCTGCTGCGCAGCGGCCAGACGGCGGTGCTCGGCGGCCTCAAGACCAAGTCGGAGAGCGAGACCGTCACCAAGCTGCCGCTGCTGGGCGACATCCCGGTGCTCGGCTGGCTCTTCAAGGGCAAGACCAAGCAGGCGACGACCACGACGCTGCTGGTGTTCATCACGCCCGACGTGATCCGCAGCTCGGAAGACATGGAGCAGTCGATGCAGCGGGTGCTCGAGGAGCGGGTGCGCGACCACCGGTCGAACCTCGCCCAGGAACGCGCCCGCATCTTCGGCAGCGGCGACTGATAGCCGGCCCGGGCCCGACGTCGGACCGCCGTTGAGCGGGCCGGCGTCGCCCCCTAGAGTCCCGCCACTTCCCTGGCGTCAGGGAAGCGCGAAGTCGGCGTCCGCAAGGACGCCGCGTCGCCTTCCGGACTCTCCACGCCTGCCATGGCCAGAACCCGTTCGTCTGCCGCAACGAAGCCCAGTGCCGTTTGCGCGCGCTGGTGCGGATGGCCTTCGGCCCGGCGTGGGTTCGTTCCCTCACCCTCCCGGCCGCCCGATACGGCGCCGTGGTCGCTCGGCGATCGCGTGCGCGCCGCGTCCTGGCCGGGCGCCGCCGGTGCTGCCGGCGGCGAACACCAACCGAAGGACAGTCGTGAAGAGGATGCTCATCAACGCCATCGATCCGGAAGAGAGCCGGATCGCGGTGGTCGAGGACGGCGTGCTGCAGGAGCTGCACGTCGAGTTGGCCAACCGAGAGGCGTATCTCGGTAACATCTACAAGGGCCGGGTCGTCAACATCGAGCCCAGCATCGGCGCGGCCTTCGTCGCGTTCGGTGGGCGGGTCAACGGCTTCCTGCACGTCAGCGACGTGCTGCCGGCCTACGGACGCCCGGACTTCGTGCTCGACGACGTGATCGAGGGCCGCGCCCGGGTCGACGTCGACGACAGCCCCGAGTCGATGCAGCAGGCGCTGGTCGACGACGAGGAGGACGACCACGCGCCCCCTGGTGGCGGCGAACCGCCTGCCGCCGACCCGGAGCCGGTCGAGGAGTCCAACGTCACCATCGCCGACGGCGACGCCGAGGATCAGGAACCCGTCGATCCTCGCAACGAGGAGCCGGAGTCGGACGACACGCGGGACATCGGCGGCGGGGGAGAGTCCTCCGAAGATCGCGATCGACCCGAAGGGGGCTTCGGCACCGGCATCCTCGAGCGACCGCTCGAGATGGCCGCTTCCGACATTCCCGGCGGTGATGCGCCCGCCGACGAAGGCGGCGACGAACCGGCGGCAGCCGGCGGCGACGCGCCGGACGCGACGTTGCCCGCCACCGACGAAGGGCCGCAGCCGGCCGGCGAAGGCCGATCGGGCCGGGAACGGCGGCGCCGCCGTGGTGGTGGTGGTGGTGGTGGTGGCGGTGGTGGTCACGGCGACCGCCGGCCGCGCGGACCGCGACCGACGATCGATCAGCTGCTCAAGAAGGGGCAGGAAGTCGTCGTTCAGATCACCAAGGAAGGCATCGGCAGCAAGGGGCCGACGTTGACGACCTACGTGTCGTTGCCGGGGCGGTGCCTCGTGCTGATGCCGAGCCTGCCGAAGTGTGGCGTGTCACGGAAGATCGAGGATGGGCGCGAACGCAAGCGGCTCAAGCGCATCGTCCGCGAACTCGACGAGACCGGCAGCGGCGGCATCGGCTTCATCGTGCGCACCGCGGGCGTCAACAAGAGCCTGCAAGACCTGCAGCGCGACCGCGACTACCTGAAGAAGATCTGGGAGCTCGTGGCGCAGCGGCTGAAGGTGACGCGCGCCCCGGCCCTGCTCTACCAGGAGTCCGATCTGGTCCTGAAGGCGATGCGCGATCAGTTCACGCCCGACATCGCCGACGTCGTCGTCGACTGCGAGGACGTGTTCCTGCGCATCCGCGACTTCGCCGAGAAGCTGATGCCGCACATGGCCGAGCGCATCAAGCAGCACGCGATGACGACGCCGCTGTTCCACCACTTCGGCATCGAGAAGGACGTCGAGCAGCTCTACCAGCCGAAGGTCGACCTGAGCAACGGCGCTTCGATCGTGATCGACCAGGCCGAGGCGCTGGTCGCGATCGACGTCAACTCGGGCAAGTACAAGGCCGGCGGCGACACCGACGAGATGGCGTTCCGCACCAACCTCGACGCGATTCCGGAGATCGTGCGTCAGCTGCGGCTGCGCGACCTCGGCGGCCTGATCATCATCGACTTCATCGACATGATGCAGGAGAAGCAGCGCCGCGGCGTCGAGAAGCGCCTGATCGACGCGCTGCGCGGCGACCGCGCGCGCATCAAGGTCGGCCGCATCTCGCCGTTCGGCATGATGGAGCTGACGCGGCAGCGGGTCGGGCCGGGCTTGAAGCGCACCGTGTTCATGCAGTGCCCGCACTGCAAGGGTGCTGGCTGGTCGCGCACCGTGCAGAGCAAGGCGTTGTCGGTGCTGCGCGAGTCGCGGGCCCTGGTCAACCTGAAGGGGTTCTCGGTGCTGCAGGTGTTCCTGGCGCCGGCTGTCGCCGACTACCTGGTGAACTACAAGCGCCGCGCGGTGCTCGAACTCGAGGACGCGGTCGGCAAGACGATCGTGTTCCGCCCCGAGCCGAGCTACCCGATCGATGTCGTGCACTACCGCTTCCTGACCGGCGACGGCCAGGAGGCGCGCATCGCGATTCCGGCCGGTCTCGGCGTGAAGGCCTGAGGTCGTCCGGGCCGGCGCCGCCCCGGTCGGGCGGTGCCGGGCCACGCCGGGCTTGCAACGAAGCCGCGGCTCGCTAGCTTCTCCGCCCCTTCTCTTCCGCCAAGAGCCGCATGTACGCCGTCGTCGACGATCGCAACCAGCAGTACCGGGTCCAGCCCGGTGATCGCATCCAGATCCACCTCCGGGCCGGTGTCGCCGAGGGCGACGCCATCACCTTCGACAAGGTCTGTGTGCTCGGCGGCGAGGGTGCGGGCAAGATCGGCACGCCGTTCGTCAGCGGCGCGTCGGTGACGGGCAAGGTCGTGCGCCAGCTGAAGGGCCCGAAGGTCATCACCGGCAAGTGGAAGCGCCGCAAGAACAGCCGCCGCCGGCGCGGCTTCCGCGCCCAGTACACCGTCGTCCAGATCGAGTCGATCAACGGCTGATCCAAGACCCCTAGACATCACAGGAGCAAGGCCATGGCACACAAGATGGGGCAGGGTTCGACGCAGAACGGCCGGGACAGCAACCCGCAGTACCGTGGCGTCAAGGCGTACGGCGGTCAGCGCGTGAAGGCGGGCTCGATCATCGTGCGGCAGTGCGGGACCAAGTTCCGCGCCGGTCTGAACGTGCGTCGCGGTGGCGACGACACGCTGTTCTCGGTCGCCGCGGGTGTCGTGCGCTTCCAGGGCAACGGCAAGGTCCACGTCGATCCCGTCGAGTCGAACGGTTGAGCCGCGCGGAAGCGGCACGCAGGCGTCACCGCATGCGGTGACCGCCGGGTCGGGCCCGATCGCGAATCCGCGCCATGTTCGTCGACGAACTCGAGATCCTGGTGCGCGCCGGCAAGGGCGGCAACGGATGCGTCTCGTTCCATCGCGACGCCAAGGTGCTGAAGGGTGGACCCAACGGCGGTGACGGCGGCGATGGCGGTGACGTCGTGCTGTTGCCGACCACGCACTGCAACACGCTGTTCCACCTGACCGGTCGCGGGTCGTTCGATGCGCAGAACGGCGGCCAGGGCATGGCTGCCAACTGCGGCGGCAAGGACGCCGACGACCTGATCATCGAGGTCCCCGTCGGCACCCAGGTGCTCGATGCCGAGCGTGGGCATCTGCTGCAGGATCTCGACGCCGCCGATCGCACGTGGGTGCTCGCGCGCGGCGGCTATGGCGGCCGCGGCAATTCGCACTTCGCGACGGCGACGCACCGCACACCGCGCAAGGCCGAGCCGGGCAAGCCCGGCGAAGAACGGCGCGTGCGGCTGTCGCTGAAGTTGATCGCCGACGTCGGTCTGCTCGGCCTGCCGAACGCTGGCAAGTCGACGCTGCTGGCGACGGTGACGAAGGCGCGGCCGAAGATCGCGGGCTATCCGTTCACCACGCTCGAGCCGATGCTCGGCATCGCCCAGGGACCCGGCGAGTCGACGTTCGTGATCGCCGACATTCCCGGGTTGATCGAAGGGGCGAGTGCGGGCCGCGGGCTCGGCGACAAGTTCCTCAAGCACATCGAGCGCACCCGCCTCCTGCTGCACCTGATCGACTGCGGCGACCTGCCGATGTCCGAGCCGGCGGCGGCGTGGCGCGTGCTGCGGCAGGAGATCGCGCAGTACTCGGATGCGCTCGCGGCGCGGCCGACGCTGGTGGTCGCGACCAAGGTCGAGGACGACGCCGCCCGGGCGCGGGCCCAGGCGCTCGCGACCGCGATCGGGCAGCCGGTGCTCGCGATCTCGAGCGCGACGGGAGCCGGCCTGAAGGAGCTGCTGGCCGCGGTGTGGTCGATGCTGTCGACGCTGCGACGACCGTTCCCGGCCTGACAACGGCACTTGGCGCTGCCGGCGCCCGGCTGCCGACGTCGACTGCGGTAGGGGCGGTCCGGCTGCCGATAGGGGAGGCGGAGGTATCCCCTGTGACGACCCCGACCGTGCCGCCGAACCCGACCCCGCCGAGTCCTGCCGCGCCTGCAACTCCCGCGGCCACCGGGACCGCGGTGCTGCCGCCGAGCCGGCTTCCCAAGCTGCGCGACTTCCTGCGCATCATGGTGAAGGAGAGCGCGTCGGACCTGGTGCTGAAGGCCAACGGTTGTCCGGCGGTGCGCGTCGCCGGCGTGATCCGCTTCCTCGGCGACCAGCCGCTGCCGGCCGAGTTGATGCGCTCGTACGTCGACGAGGTCATCAGCGACCGCCAGCGCGAGGAGTTCGAGGCCAGCGGTGCGATCGACGCCGCGGTGGCGCTGCCCGGCGTCGGCCGCTTCCGCTGCAACGCGTTCCATCAGTGCGGTGAACTCGGCATCGTCTTCCGCGCGATCAAGAACGAGATCCCGTCGTTCAAGGACCTCAATCTCCCGGTCGACCCGCTGAAGCGCCTCGCGTCGCTCAAGCGCGGACTCGTGCTCGCGACCGGCATCGCCGGTTCCGGCAAGTCGACGACGCTCGCGTCGATGATCGAGTACGTGAACCGGACGATGAACAAGCACATCATCACGATCGAGGATCCGATCGAGTTCCGGTTCGAGGACAAGCGCTCGATCATCAACCAGCGGGAAGTCAGCGTCGACGTCGACACCTTCTCGTCGGCCCTGCGGCAGTCGCTGCGCCAGTCGCCGGACGTGATCCTGATCGGCGAGATGCGCGATGCCGAGACGGTCGCCGCGGCGATCTCCGCGGCCGAGACCGGGCACCTGGTGTTCTCGACGCTGCACACGGTCAACGCCGTGCAGACCGTCGAACGCATCATCTCGTTCTTCCCGCCGCACCAACACGAACTGGTGCGGTTGCAGCTGGCGCTGAACCTCGCCGGCGTCTGTTCGCTGCGCCTGGTCAAGAACAAGGACGGCACGGCGATGGTCCCGGCGGTCGAGCTGCTGATCAACACGCCGACCGTGCGCGAACTGCTCGAGCAGGGGCAGACGCGTAGCCTGCCGAAGGCGCTCGCCGAGGGCGGCTACTACGGCACGATGACGTTCAACCAGTCGCTGATCCGCCTGTTCCAGGCCGGCAACATCAGCCTCGAGGACGCCCTCGCCGCGTCGGACAATCCCGACGACCTGAAGATGCAGATGCGCGGCATCACGCAGGGCGGTTCGAGCAAGCCGGCGACGCGGTAGCCGTTCGGCGACGGGCCGCGCGCGAGCGGCCCGGCACCGGTAGGCTGTCGCCGGCCATGGATCGTCTGCGCACGTTCGGCATCGTGGCCCACATCGACGCGGGCAAGACCACGTTGACCGAGCGCATCCTGTTCGACACCGGCGCGCAGAGCTGGGTCGGCAACGTCGACGACGGCACCGCGGCGATGGACTGGTTGCCCGAAGAGCGCAGCCGCGGCATCTCGATCCAGGCGGCGGCGACGCGCGTGCAGTGGGGCGAGCACGTGCTGCAGATCGTCGACACGCCCGGGCACGTCGACTTCGTCGCCGAGGTCGAACGCTGCCTGCACGTGCTCGATGGCGTCGTGGTCGTCGTCGACGGTGTGCGCGGCGTCGAGTCGCAGACCGAAGCGGTCTGGCAGCAGGCGGCGACGCGCGCGCTGCCGCGCCTCGTGTTCGTGAACAAGCTGGACCGCGACGGCGCGGACTTCGCCGCCGTCGTCGGCGAGATGCGCACGCGGCTCGAGTGCGACGCGGTGCCGTTCGTGGTGCCGCTGTTCGACGACGACCGGCGCTTTGCCGGCCTCGGCGATGCGTTGACGGGCGCCGTGCAGTGGTTCGAGGGGCGGCCCGACGCAGCGCTCGCCGCGCGCCTTGGCGCGGAACTGCGCCACGCGCACGAACGGCTGGTCGAAGTGGCGTCGCTCGCCGACGACGAAGTGCTCGGCGACGCCCTGGCCGGGCGGCGCTCGCCCGTCGAACGGCTGCGCGCCGCGCTGCGTCGGCGGTTCTTCGCCGGCCACCTGGTGCCGGTGCTGGCGGGGGCGGCGCTGTGGAATCGCGGCGTCGACTGGTTGCTCGACGCGGTCGTCGCCTACCTGCCCGCGCCGAGCGAGCTGCCGCGGCAGGGGTTGTGGGCGGTGGACCGCGCGGGCGATCCGCACGCCCCGTTCTGCGGGCTCTGCTTCAAGGTGCAGCACGCCGACGCGGTGTGGAACTTCGTGCGCGTCGTGCGCGGCACGCTGGGGCCCGGCACGCCGTGGGTCGTCGGGCAGCGGCCGGGCAGCGACGCGACGACGGCCGAAGTGTGGCAGGTGCGCGCGAGCCACCACGAGC
>CALFZH010000035.1:0-29601 GCA_937952215.1 uncultured bacterium | reverse complement strand
GATCGCCTCGACCGCCCGTTGCCGGACTGCGAGGGGCGGGGAACGGTAGCGAGCGATCGGACCTCGTCAAGCTGCTGCTGGAGTTTTTCTGCCCGGCTGGGAAGGGGTGCGCCCGCGAGATCCACGACGCGTTCTTGAACTGCGCCTGGGCGACTCGCTACACGAGTCGATGTGCTGTTCCTGCTGTTCGGCATCGTCGGCTGCCAGCTCGCGATCGGGTTCTGGGTGGCGCGTCGGATCCACAACAGCGACGACTACCTGGTCGCCGGACGCCGCCTGGGCTTCGGCCTTGCCACGGCGAGCATCTTCGCCACCTGGTTCGGGGCCGAGAGCTGCCTAGGCGCCGCGGGAAGCGCCTACGAACACGGGGTTTCCATCCTGACGACCGAGCCGTTCGCCTACGGCCTGTGCCTCATCCTGCTGGGCCTCTTCTTCGCGGTCCGCCTGCACGGCGCGGGCATCACCACCCTGGCCGACCTGTTTGCGCGGCGCTTCGGAACGAGCACCGAACGGATTGCGGCGATCGTGCTGCTGCCCTCCTCGCTGTTGTGGGCCGCGGCCCAGGTTCGCGCCTTCGGCCACGTGGTCGCCGCCAACGCCGACGGGGCGATGAGCGCCGAGACGGCGACCGCGATCGCTGCGGCGGTGGCCATTGCCTACACGGTCAGTGGCGGCCTGCTCGCCGACGTCTACACCGACGTCCTGCAGGGTGCAGTGCTCCTCCTCGGTCTCGCGGTGCTCGGAGTCGCCGTCGCCATGAACCACGATGCGACGGCGCCTGCCGCCGCCACGGCCGCCACCGTCGAACTGCTCACCGGGTCCCATGCGAGCCATCCGGACGTGCTGTCCGTGGTCGAGGCGTGGGCGATTCCCCTCTGCGGTTCCATCGTGGCCCAGGAAGTGCTCTCGCGGTGCCTCGCCGCGAAGTCGCCGTCGATCGCCCGGCGCGCCGCGATCACGGGCGGCCTCATCTACCTGGTCGCCGGCGCAGTGCCGCTGACGATCGGCGCCATCGGCCCGGACCTGGCACCTGGCCTCGACGATCCGGAGGGCCTGCTCCCCCACCTCAGCAGCGAACTGCTGCCTGCGGCGCTGAACGCGGTCTTCGCCTGCGCCCTCATCTCGGCGATCCTGTCCACCGTCGACAGTTGCCTGCTCGTCGCCGCAGCCATCTTCACGCGCAACCTGCTGCCGCGGCCCGCCGCAGTCACGGCCGCGCGCAGCGACTCCCTCGGGGTCGCGCGTGCCGCCGCCGCTGCCGCGGGCCTCATCGCGTACGGACTCGCGTGCACGGACTGGAACGTCAAGGAACTGGTCGAGCAGGCGTCAGGGTTTGGCAGCGGCGGCGTCTTCGTGCTGGCCGTCTTCGGTGTGCACACTCGCATCGGCGGCGAGCGCGCGGCCAACACCTGCCTGCTGGCCGGCCTGACCACCTGGGTGGCGTGCAGCTACGTGTTCCCAGACCACGTGGCCCACCCGTACCTGCTCTCCCTCGCGGCCGCGCTCGGCGGCTTCGCGATCGGCAGCCGGTTGGATCGAACCGCGAACGTCCCCCCTCGCTCGGGACCTGCCAAGCTGCGCCCGTGACATTCCGCCACGCTGGGAGCTTCGCTCTGCTCGTCGTCGCGCTCGCGGCGAATGCCGTAGCGCAAGTCGATCGTTACGAACTCGGCCTCCGGCTCCGCGCCTTCGAGCGGCGACTCGCGGCAGCGACCGACGAAACCCGCCGCACCGCGGCCTTCGCCGAACTGCAGCGCGCCGTGCAGGCGTTCTTCCGGCTCGACACCACCACCGTGGCGCGCGCTATCGACGCTGCCGACGCCGCCCTCGCCGAGCCACGCAGCAACGACCAGGTTCATGCGGCGAGCTTGCAGCTCGTGCTGGCCCATCGTCTGCACGACCACGTCGCCGAGCCCGAACTGCTCTTCGAAGTGCAGGCCGCCTACGCCGTGGACGGCGCCACCCCGGCGGATCTGCGCATCACCGTGCGCCTCGACGGGGACTCCCACGATCGCGCGACGCTCGACGTGGCGACGCTGCCCACGACGGGCACGATCGATCTGCGCGACGCGGCCGCCGGCGATCGGATCGTGACGTGGACCGTTCACGCCGGGGGCAAGGTCGTCCTGACGCGAACCCAAGGCTTGTCGCTGGCGGAAGGCCTCGCCGCGCGCATCGCGGCGTTGACGGACGCCACGAAGAACGCGGGCGCCGAGCCGCCGTCGCTCCGCCACGGCACGCTCGCGCTGTGGTCGAGCCTGCTGACGGGGATGACCCGCCAGCGCCGCGAAGAGACCGTGCTGCCTGGTGCCCGCCTGCTCGACGACGCCGCGCGCCTCGCCTCGCACATCGCCGCGCCGGCCGCCGACCAGCCGCCGTTCTTCGGTCCGCAGCGCACCGGCCAAGACTGGCTGCGCATTCCGGTCGCCGGCACGACGGTCGTCCTCCGCCTCCTGGTGCCACCGGGACTCGCCGCTCCCACCCCACTCGTGCTCGCGCTGCACGGGGCCGGGGGATCGGAGAACCTGTTCTTCGATGGGTATGGCGACGGCGCGATCGTCGAGGAATGTGCGCGCCGCGGCTGGCTGCTCGCTGCCCCACGCGGCGGTCTCACGGGCGCCGACCTGCCCGCCCTCGTCAACGCCCTCGCCGAGCACTGGCCGATCGACACGAAGCGCGTCTTCCTCGTCGGTCACTCGATGGGCGCAGCCCAGGCGATCGCGGCCGCATCACGCTCCCCCGAGAGCTTCGCCGCCGTGGCGGCGCTCGGTGGCGGCGGCGCGTTCCGCCGAGCCCGCGACACGACGACGCCACGGTTCTTCGTCGGCGTCGGCAGCGAGGACTTCGCCCTCGCCGGCGCACGCAGCCTGCACCGCGCCCTCGAGCAGGCGGCGGTCCCGGTGACGTTTCGCGAGTACGCCGCGGTCGAGCACCTGGCGATCGTGCAGATCGCGTTGCCCGACGTCTTCGCGTTCCTCGAGCAGCCACGCGCGGATGCGGGCTCAACTCCGGCAGGCCGTTAGCACCGCGACGGCCAACGCCCCCGCGGCCCGCAGCACCTTGGCGCACTGACGCGCCGTGGCGCCGGACGTGAACACGTCGTCGACGAGGACCACGTTGCGGCGCGCGAACGAACGGCCATCGCCGAGGTCGAAGGCGCCCTCGACGTTCCCCTCGCGCGACGTCACCCGTGGATCCCCTTGCGGCAGCGTGGACCGGGTTCGACGCAACGCGCCGATGCCGGAGCGCCATCCCAGCCGCTCGCCGAGTTCGCGCGCCATCCAGGCGGCCTGATCGAAGCCACGCTCCCGCGCACGTTGGCGATGCAGGGGCACCGGCACGACGCAGGCGCGGGCCCAGGCGGGGCCGACCTGGGCACGCCAGGCATCCGCCATCGCCCGGACCAGCCACCGGCCGGCCGCCGCGTTGGCGTCGAGCTTGAACCGGCGCACCAAGGCGCCGCCAGTCCCCGCGTAGCGCCACGGCGCCACGAGATGCGCGAGGTTTCGCAGCGCGTCATGGTCGTGCCCGCACGACGCACCCGACTCGAGCACGGCCTCCCCACACCGGATGCACCCCGGCACCGGACGGCGAACGAGGTTCTGGTCGCAGGAACGGCACAACCCGCCCGGCCCGACCAGCCCACACGCGGCACAAGCCGGAGGCAGCGCCAGATCGACGGCCGTCCGCGCGAACTCACGCCACGAACGCCGCAGCGGCCCCCACACCCGCGACCACGTCATGCCTTGGTGGTGCCGTGGCGGCGATTCTCGGCCGCCACCCACCCCGCATTCGCACCGGGCTCGCGGCGGCTGCTAGCGGCCGGGCAGCGCGATGCGCCGGGCGCGATCCGCTTGCGCCGCGGGACGCGGCGGCGCGGTGACGCCGAGCGCCTGCCGCACCTGGTGCACGTACGCCTCGACGGTCATGTCCTTCGCCAACGGCACGCCGAGCACTTCGCCGATCTCCTTGGTCAGCTCCATGTCGTCCTGGAACGACCAGGCGCGATGCTGGAAGAACTCCCGCAGCAGCCTGCGGAACGCGAGCCGCGAGCGATACGCCCCGATCGCGTAGACCAGGGCGGCGGCCGCGATGATCCCAGCCGACAGCAGCAGGGTGGTCAGCTCCATGTCCCACTTGGCGACCACCTGCAGCAGGAATCCGGTCGTCAGGAACAGGAATCCCAACATGACCTGCATGTTGTTGAGAGCGGTGTCGCGAACTTTCAACAAACTGCGTTCGGTGACGCCGAGCGCCTCTTCAAGCGCCTTGGCCGGTTCGCGGAAGCGGATCGAGTTGGCCAGGAAGAACACGCCCACCACGTTGCAGGTGAGGCCAACGACCGCGAGTTCGGGGTTTTCCATGCGCAGCGCACGCACCAGGTTGCCGCCGAACCGCCACCATCCGGGCTGACCGAACCAGGAAGGCGCAGCCGACGGGCCGCAGCGAATGCGGCACGGATGCTAGCGACCAGGGTCCGCCGCACCAACCGCGCCGGGCAAAAGCCACGCGGGAATGCAAACCCGCTCCGGCTTCCGCGCCACCGCACGCCCCGGGCCCGCCCCGCCTGCCGTCTGGGAGACGCGTCGGGGTCGGCACCAGCGGTGGCGACATCCCCGAAGCCGGCCACCAGCGCTTGCGATGCCCCGGGGAGGCCTCGCTTCCGACGACCCGTTCGGGCCAGGCCCGCATCGAACCCGCCAACGATGGCGGATCCGGCGATGCACCCAGGACGCGCCACGCCTAGCATCGCCCCGCACGTGCCCACGCCGCCCGACGTCGACCGCGCCCTGATCGAACGCCTGACCAGCCTCTCGCGCCTGTTCCTCCCGGCCGAACGCCACGAGGCCCTCGCCCAACGGCTCCAACGGATCGTGGCAGCGTTCGGCAGCTTGGCGGAAGTCGCTGACGACGCCGAGCGGGCGACGCCCGCTGCCGGGGGGCCGCTGCGCGCCGACGTCCCAGGCCCCACGCTGTCCGTGGACGAGGTCCTGGCCAACGCGCCGGCGGCGGCCGCCAACTGCTTCGTGGTCCCGCGAGTCGTCGACGCATGACGTCACCGCGCGGCTCTGCGGCGGCGATGGCGCGCGCCGTCGCCGCTGGCCACGTGACGGCAACCGAAGGGGTGCGCGCTGCCCTCGCGCGGATCCAGCAGCACGACCCGCAGCTGCGGGCGTTCGTCGAAGTGTGGCCCGAGCGGGCCCTTGCTGCGGCGGCCGCCATCGATCGGCGGCGCGACGCTGGCGAACACCTCGGCCCGCTCGCGGGCGTGCCGGTCGCGATCAAGGACAACCTGCTGCTGGCTGGCGAACGCGCGAGCGCCGGCAGCCGCATGCTCGAGACGTTCCGCGCGCCGTACACCGCGTCGGCGGTGCAGCGGCTGCTGGCCGCCGATGCGATCGTGATCGGTCGCACCAACATGGACGAGTTCGGCATGGGCAGCACGACGGAGACGTCGGCGTTCGGCCCGACGCGCAACCCGTTCGACGCCAACCTGGTGCCCGGCGGCAGTTCGGGCGGCAGTGCCGCCGCGGTCGCCGCCGACTTCTGTCCGCTGGCTCTCGGCAGCGACACCGGCGGGTCGGTTCGACAGCCGGCCGCGTTCTGCGGCGTCACGGGACTCAAGCCGACGTGGGGTCGGGTCAGTCGCCGCGGGCTCGTCGCCTACGCGAGTTCGCTGGACTGCGTGGGTGCGATCGCCCGCACGGCCGAGGACCTCGCGTTGTGGCTCGACACGGCCGCCGGGCAGGACCCCGGCGACGCGACGTCGTTGCCCGCCACGCCGCCGGTCGTGACGCAGCTCGCCGCCGCGAACGACCTGCGCGGCTTGCGCATCGGCCTGCCGTGGGAACTCAACGGTCCGGGGCTCGACGACGAGGTGGCCGCCGCCACCGACGCGCTCGGTGCGGCGGCGCGGGAGCACGGCGCGGAACTCGTCGGCGTGTCGTTGCCCACGGTCGCACACGCCGTCGCGGCCTACTACCTGATCGCCACCGCGGAGGCCGCGTCGAACCTCGCTCGCTACGACGGCGTGCGCTACGGCCTGCGGCGCAGCGGCGCGTCGCGGCTCGAGGCGATGACCACGGCGTCGCGCAGTGCCGGCTTCGGCGAGGAGGTGCAGTTGCGCATCCTGCTCGGCACCTTCGCGTCGTCGTACGGCTACGAAGCCCAGTTCCACGGCGCAGCCCAACGCGTGCGCGCCCGACTCGCCGCGGACTTCGCCGCCGCCTTCGCGCACTGCGACGTCCTGCTGTCGCCGACCTCGCCCGTGCCGCCGTTCCCGCTCGGCAGCCGCCGCGACGACCCGCTGGCGATGTGGCTCTGCGACGCGCTGACGGTGCCGGCGAGCCTGGCCGGGCTGCCGGCGTTGTCGCAACCGTGGGGTGCCACGGCCGACGGCCGACCGCTCGGTTCGACGTGGACGGCCCCCGCGGGCCGCGAGGACCTCGTGCTGCGGGTGGCGCACGTGCTGCAACGCCACAGCGACCACCACCTGCGGAGGCCGTTGCCATGAACGCATGGACGACGGTGATCGGCCTCGAAGTGCACGTGCAACTCGCGACGGCGAGCAAGTTGTTCTCGCCAGCACCGGTCGCAGCGCTCGGCGAGCCGAACACGCGCGTGCACGCCATCGACCTCGGGCTGCCCGGCGTGCTGCCGCTGCCCAACGCCCAGGCGATCGCGCTCGCGATCCGGGCGGCGCTGGCGCTGGGCGCCGAGGTGCAGCGGCGCTCGGTGTTCGCGCGCAAACACTACTTCTATCCCGACCTGCCGAAGGGCTACCAGATCAGCCAGTACGACGAGCCGCTGGCGCGCGGCGGCTCGGTGTCGCTCGGCGACGGTCGTTCGTGCCGACTGCATCGCCTGCACGTCGAGGAGGACGCCGGCAAGCTCACCCACACCGACGCCGGCACCTTGGTCGACCTCAATCGCGCCGGTGTGCCGCTGGTCGAGATCGTCGGCGAACCCGACCTGCGCACGCCGGCGGAAGCCCACGCATTCCTGCGCGAACTCCGGCACGTGCTGCGGTTCTGCGGCGTGTCGGACTGCGACATGGAACTGGGTTCGCTGCGCTGCGACGCGAACATCTCGGTGATGCCCGAAGGCAGCGCGCAGTTCGGCGCCAAGGTCGAGCTGAAGAACCTCAACTCGATGAAGATGGTGCAGCGCGCGCTCGAGTTCGAGGAGCGGCGGCAGACCGCCGTGCTCGCCGCCGGCGGCCGCGTCGCGACGGAGACGCGCGGCTGGAACGACGAACTCGGCGAGTCGCGGCCACTGCGCAGCAAGGAACAAGCTCCCGACTACCGCTACCTGCCCGACCCCGACCTGCCGGCACTGATCGTCGGCGACGACGAAGTCGCCACCGCTCGCAGCGCTCTCGGCGAACTGCCGGTCGCGCGCGCCGCGCGCTACCGCGAGCACTTCGCACTGCCCGCACCCGACGTCGAAGCGCTGTGCGCCGAACGCAGCATCGGCGACTGGTTCGAGCGGGTGCTCGCGCACGGCTCGGCGCCGAAGCTCGCCGCGAACTGGCTCGTCGCCGAGGTACTCCCCGCCTGGCGCCAACGCGGCGGCGACCTCGACGCGTTCCCGATCGCGCCCGATCGTCTCGCCGAACTGCTGGCGCTGCTCGCCGGCGGCGCGATCACGCAGGTCGCCGCCAGGCGCGTGTTCGCGCACCTGCTCGACCACGGCACGACGGCCGCGACCGCGATGCGCGAACTCGGCCTCGACCGCATCACCGATCCCGAGGTGCTGCGACCCTTGGTGCAGGCTGCGATCGCCGCGCTTCCGGAAGCGGCTGCCGCGGTGCGCGCCGGCAAGCCAAAGGCCCTCGATGCGTTGAAGGGCCACGTCATGCGCAGCACCCGCGGTCGCGCCGACCCGGCGGCCGTCGACGCACTGCTCGCGGCGGCGTTGTCGGGCGGCTGAGTCGTCAGCGCCCGTCGAACACGCCGAGTGTGCGTTCGGTGAACGTGCCGTCGCCGTTCGGCGCGCGCACGACGATCGCGAGCGGCGCCCGCCGCGCCGGCACGGCGAGGACCGCCACCAACATGCCCCCAGCATCCGCTGCGCCCGGCGCGGGAGTCAGCTCGAGCACGTCGACGTCTTCCTCCGAATGCCAGGCACTGCGCAACGGACCGGCGGCGTGCGCCGCCGGCATCGCCAACACGACCACGCGCTCGACCGCGAACGCGGCCCACGTCGACGGCAGCGACGCGCCGAACGGACCGAGCCCCGCGCGCGCGACGCGCCAGGCCTCGAGGTCGTCCACGACCGTGCAGTGCGCTTCGCTGTCGCCGAACGCCCACTCCTGACGCAAGACGAGGGGCGCACCCGCCTGCGGGGCGCGCGGCATGGCGCAGCCGCCGAGCGCCGCGAGCAGCAGGCAGGGCGCTGTGGTCCTCGTTCGGCGTCGCACGACCAGCACGCTATCGCGGCGTCCGCCGGCCGGCGCTCGTCACTTTCCGGTCGGCACGGCCGTGGCACTTCCGCGCGACAGCAGGAACGCCAGCAGGTCGCGCAGTTCGTCGCGCGACAGCCGATCGACGAGGTCCGCCGGCATCGGCGACAGCGGCGAGCGCTCGATCGTCGCGACGTCGGCGACCGGCACGCGCACGAGCTTCGCGTCGGCGGTGGCCGGCATGACCTCGTAGACCTCGACGTCGCCATGGTGCGTCTTGACCGCGAAGCCGAACAGCGCCGTGCCGTCCTTCCTGGTGAGCACCTGGCCCGAGTACTGGTCGCTGACCACGGCACTCGGCTCCAGGATCGCGGCGAGCACGTCGCGCGCGCCGAACTTGTTGCCGAGGCTCGTCAGGTCCGGGCCGTGGTTGCCGCCCTCGCCGGCGAAGTAGTGGCACGACGCGCAACTCGCCGCATGGAACAGGTTGCGGCCGTTCGCCACGTCGGCGCCCTCGAGACCGTCGCGCAGCACGGCGTCGGCATCGCCGAGTTGCCAGTCGCGACCCGGGCCCTTCGGCGGCGTCGAGACGAACTTGGGGGCGTCGGCCTTGGCAGCTCCGACGACTTCGGCGAGCACGGCCTGTTCGGCCGGCGAACACGTCGCCCACGCCGCGTCGATCATCTTCTTCAGGAAGCCGTCGTACGAGGCGCCGCCCTTCTGCTTGCGCGCCGCGGCGAGGAACTCGAAGTAGGTACGCCGCTGGTCGAGCGTCCAACCGTGCTGCACGGTGCGCAGCGCGTCGGCGATCGCGATCTGGCCGATCGGCGGCATCGCCGCGGCCATCGCGCGGATCACGCCGCCGTATTGCGAGCCGTAGACGTCGCCGCCCTCGGCGATCTTCGCCCACGCCGGCACCGGCGACGGCCGCAGCGTCGCGAGCTGCGGAACGGCCTTGTCGAGGAACCCCGGCGCGTCGATGTGGGCGAGCAGTTCGGCGAGGTCCTGGTCGAGGCGCTCGTCGCCGGTCGGGAACAGCGGCAGCAGCCGCGCCGCGATCAACGCGCGCTGTTCGGCAGGGACCGGCCCGAGCCGCAGCAGCGCCAGGGCATGCACCCGCAGCCACGCGATGCGGTCGGTCGGCGACAGTGCGGCGAACGAGAGTTTGCCAAGAGCGGCGAGCAGCGGCGCGAGGTCCTCGGACGCCCCCATGCGCGCGAGCGCGAGCAGCCCGGTGAGAGCCGCCGCCGGCTCGGCCACACCACCCACCAGCACCGCCTCACGGACCGCGGCCACGGGCAGCCGCTCCAACGCGATGCGGGCATCGACGCGCGTTGCCGGCGTCGTGGCGCCGTCGACAGCCGCCAGGATCGCGGCCGGCGAACGCGTCTCCGCAGCCGACCAGCTCAGGACGTTGCCCCAGCGACGGTCGCGGGCGGTACCGATGTACGGAGGATCGTTGTCGTCGTGGCCGAACGGCACCCGCAGCAGCGTCGCCGGCAGTCCACGTCCGCCGGTCACCAGGAACGTGGCGCCGCTGACGACGGCGACGTCGGCGAGCGGCAACGGCGCCCCGAGCAGCCACGGCCGCCCGTCGCGGTAGACCGTGCCGAACGTCCAGTCGAGCGCGAGCATCGACGCCGACGTCTGCATCAACCGCACGGCCGCCATGCCGGTCGGCGACGCCGGGCCGATGTCGAGCAACGCGGGCGGTGCCTCGGGATAGTCCGCTGGCCATTTGGCGCTGCCGATGCGCCAGCCGTAGTCGACGCCGCTCTGCACCGCGAGCAGGCGCGTGGGGCGATACCACGGCAAGCCCAGATCCCACTCCATGTCGCTGTCGAAGACGACGACCTGGCCGGACGGCAGCACCGCCGCGTCGTACGGGTTGCGGAAGCCGCAGGTGAGCAGTTCCCAGTTCGTGCCGTCCGCGTCGACCTGGCACACCCAGCCGCCCGGCGGCGAGATGCCCTCCCAGTACGGGTTCGGGTCGTCGAGGCGCGGCAACAGCCGATCTTCGGCCCAGTTCGTCGGCACGCGGCTGCCCGCGAGCTTTGGCAGCTTGGTCTGGTTGCCGGCGACCACGAGCAGATGCTCGCCGTCGGGTGCGATGACGACGGAATGCGGGCCGTGTTCGCCCTCGCCCTCGAGGGCGGCGAGCAGTTCGACACGATCGAGCGTGTCGTCGCCGTTGGTGTCGGTGAGCCGGTAGAGCCCGGAGTCCTTGCCGTTCACCACCGCGTAGAGCGCGTCGCGGAACCAGAGCAGGCCATGCGCCCCGCCGATCGTCACCGGCACACGTTCGATCGTCGTGCGGTCGCCGATCGCCGAGCCGGGAGTGATGCGGAACAGCCCGCCGCCCTGCGCACCCGCGTACAGGCGGCCCTTTGGATCGCTGCCGAGCGACACCCACGAACCGAGCGAACCCGGCACGTTGCACAGCCGCAGCACCGGCGGCGCCGCCCATGGATCGCCGAGTTGGTCGACTTCGGTCGCGACGACCGCGGCCTGTGGCGTGAACGGATCGACCGTGCTGCCGAGCGCGCCGTGCGCGTGCACGCCAGTCCACGGCAGCCCCGGCTGGCCAACGGCACCGAGCACCCGCACCGGGCGCCAGCCTTCCGCCGCGAAGCCCGGGGCACTCCAGCCATCGGGATCGTCGTCGTGATGCGACCAGGCGCCGTCGCTGACGATCACCGTCTCGTTGGCTCCCTCGCCCAACGCGAGCCGCACCGCGAGCGCGGCCGGCCCGCCGTCGTTCCACGCGTGCACCGCCACCACGTTCTCGCCAGCGCGCAACCACTTGGCGACGTCCACGCGCACCGGTGTCTCCCACGCATCGCCCTCGCCGACCTTCTCGCCGTTCACGAACAGACGGCAGTGGTTGTCGCAGGTGACGACGAGCGACGCGGCTGCCGGCACCGCATCGAGCGGGAACACGCGCCGGAAGAACCGTTCCTCCTCGGCCTCGGGCGAGCGGTCCCAGATCCACATCGGATCGGCGCCCGCCGGGGCGGCCGGGCGTTCCTCGGCCATCCGGCGCAACGCCACGATCGCCGGCGGCACCGCCACCGCGCGCTGCATCGCCGCGACGTCGCGCCATTCGCGCAGCTTCGGCTCGCGGCAACGCACCACCATGGGGGTGCCGGAGTGGACCTGCAGCGCGATCACGCCCGCGCGCGGCGCCGTGCTCCGGCGATCCTCGACCGCGGTGACCACCACGCCGTTGAGTTCGTGCCAGACCAGATCGCCCATCGCGACGATGCGCAGCTTGATCCACTGCGACAGGTCCACCGCGCGCGGCTTGCGCAGCGCGCCGAGTTCTTCGCGCGCGGAGTCGGTCCAACGCACGAACTGGCCGTGCTTGCAGACGATGCCCGCCCCCCGCTCGTCGTACAGCATCGCGGCGTACTCGGGCGACGGGTGCAGGTCGCATTGGTAACCCCCGACGCGGAACGCCGCCGCGTCGAGCACACGACTGCGGTACTGCACGCCGCTGTTGTTGTCGCCGTCGAGTTGCACCAGCGCTTCGAACTCGAAGTCGCCGGGCTCGCGGCCCTCGAGCACGAGGAACGTGTTCGCCGAGAGTCGCTGATCGCGCGACGAGCCGACGATGCTGCCGTCCTCGACGCGCCAGATCGCCGGGTCGCCGCGCCAGCCGGCGAGCGTGCGCCCGTCGAAGAGCGCCTCGACCGCGGGTTCCTGGGCCTCGGCTCGGGTCGCGATCATGGATGCGAACAGCGACGCGAGCACGATTCGACGCATGGAGTCGCCAGTGTCACCGGCGCGTGCCGTGCGCGCCACCGCGGCGATCCGCCACCTGGCAATCCCCGTGCTAGCCTTCGCCATGCGCATCCTCCTGTTCCCCTTTGCGGCGCTGCTGTTCGCGCTTCCGGCCAAGGCCGACAAGTTCTGGTTCTCCGACCCAGCCGCGCGCCAGGCCGCCGAAGGCTCGCTGCCCGACATGATCGCTGGCGTCCTGCTCAGCGAGGACGCCGACACCTACCGGATCCGCACCGTCGGCGGTGAGCTCGTGCTGGCCAAGAAGTCCGTCGTGCGCGTCGAGAAGGACGGCCTGACGGTCGAAGCGATCGAGCGCGCCGAGAAGGACGCCGCCGACGCGCTCGCCGCCGCCAACCGCGAGCGCGAGTTGCGCAGGCAGATCGGCGCCAAGGAACGGGAGATCCGCGCCGCGGAAGCGGCCGTCAAGAAGGGCGCCAAGAAGCCGGTCGACGCGAGCGCTCCCACGACCGACCCCGCCCCCACGTTCGATCCCGTGCTCGACGTGGCCAAGCCCCGCGACGGTCGCGGCGACGAACTGCGCCGCCTCTTCGAGGAAACTGGCGACCGCGACCTGCTGCGCGCGCTGCGCCTGCATCGCCGCATGCGTTGAGCCGGGCACGACGCCACCACCATCGCCGCGACGCTGGCGCCGACGGCTTGGCGCGGTTCCAATCCGCGCCCATCCCGATGCGCGCATTGCTCCTGCCGTCGTTCCTGCTGGCCGCCGCCTGCACCACCGAAGTCCAGCAACCCCCGCACGACCCGCTGCAGCCGCCGAAGGGCCTCGCCGCGGCCGTGCTGGTCACCTCCGCCGACAACCCGCTGAGCCGCGAGAAGGTCGAACTCGGCAAGCAGTTGTTCTTCGATTCCCGCCTGTCGGGCAGCGGCACCATGGCGTGCGCCTCGTGCCACCTGCCGGAGCTGGCGTTCACCGACGGCAAGGCCCTCTCGACGAAGGACGACGGCAGCGTGAACACGCGCCACGCGCCGACGATGAACGGCGTCGGCTACCTCGACCGCCTCTACTGGGACGGCCGCGCCAAGACCCTCGAAGCGAACGTGCTCGCGGCGTGGAAGGCGCAGATGGCCGCCAAGCCGGAGGAGGCGGCGGCGAAGCTCGCCGCGGTGCCCGAGTACGCCGCTGCATTCGCTGCCGCGATGGGCGGCCCGCCGAGCGAGCAGTCCATCGTCCAGGCGCTGGCGTCGTTCCTGCGCACGCTGCGCAGCGGCGACTCCGCGTTCGATCGCTGGGACAGCGGCAAGGGTGACGCCAACGCGCTCTCCGCCGAGGCGAAGGCCGGCTACGAGCTGTTCACCGGCAAGGCCGGCTGCGTGGTCTGCCACACGCCGCCGCTGTTCACCGATCGCCTGTTCCACAACGTCGGCATCGGCATGAAGGCCGAGAAGCCCGACATCGGCGCAGCCGCGAAGAACGCGTTCGACGACCCGTCGAGGACCGGCGCGTTCAAGACGCCGACGTTGCGCGACATCACCAAGACCGCGCCCTACTTCCACGACGGCAGCGTCGCGACGTTGCGGGAAGCGGTGGTGCTGATGGCGAGCGGGGGCATCGACAACAAGCACCGCGACCCGCTGATCATGGACCGCGGGCTGTCGGCCGAGGAGATCGACCAGCTCGTGGCGTTCCTGCAGACCCTGACCGGCAACGTGCCCTGGACGCCGCCGGCCGTGCCGAAGTAGTCGTCGTCAGCGACCCGCCGCGGCCCGCGCCTCGAGTTCTTCCCAGCGAACGTAGAGACCATGGATGCGAGCCGGCAGCTCGGCTCGGGCCGCCGTGAGTTCGTCGAAGCGGTCCCGCGCCGCCGGCTGGTAGGTCGCCGGATCCTCGAGGCCGGCGTCGACGGCGGCGAGTTCGCGTTCGGCGGCTTCGATGCGAGCCGGCAGTTCCGCGAGTTCCTGCTGCTCGCGCGTGCTCAACTTCTTCGGCGCCCGGGCGACGTCGGCGACCGCCTTGCCCTTCGCTTTCGCGGCGGCGGCCGCGCGCGCGGCCGTGGCCGCCGCTTCGGCCTGTTCGGCAGCGAGCTTCTCGAGCAGCAGCGACAGGTCCCCGGCGTGCTGACGCACCGCGCCGCTGCCATCGAGGTGCACGATGCGCGTGGCGACGCGGTCGAGGAACCAGCGGTCGTGGCTGACGACGATCGCGGCCCCCGGGAACGCGAGCAGCGCGTCCTCGAGCGCCCGCAGCGACGCCAGGTCGAGGTCGTTCGTCGGCTCGTCGAGCACCAGCACGTTGCCACCAGCACACAGCAGCTTGGCGAGCAGCACGCGGTTGCGTTCGCCGCCCGACAAGGAAGCGATGCGCGCGTGCTTCATCGCGCCCGGAAACAGGAACTGCTCGAGGAACGTCTCGACGCGCACGCCGCGACCGGCGACGACGACATAGTCGTTGCCGCCCGCGACCTCCTCGAGCACCGTCTTGGTCGGCGACAGGTCGCTGCGGGCCTGATCGATCGACGCGAACTTCACCGTCGGCCCGATCGCCACCGTGCCTTGGTCCGCGGCGAGTTGGCCCAGGCAGAGCCGCAGCAGCGTCGTCTTGCCGGCCCCGTTCTTGCCGACGATGCCCAGGCGCTGCCCGGGCCCGAGATCGAGATCGAACGGCTTCAGCACCGCACGACCCCCGAACGCCTTGCCGACCCCGCGCAGCCGCAGCACGAAGTCGCCGAGACGCGGCCCCTCGGGGATCGCGAACTCGAGTTCGGCCGCGTCGGGCGGTGGCGCGGCGGCGAGCAGGGCGGCGTGACGCTCGATGCGCGCCTTGGCCTTGGTCGTGCGCGCGGGCGGACCACGCTTCACCCACTCGGTCTCGCGGCGCAGCGTGTTGAGGCGAGCACTCTCGTGCTGCGCTTCCCGTTCGAGGCGGTCGGCGCGCTGCACCAGGTAGCTGCGATACCCGCCTTCGTACTCGTGCAGGGCTCCACGGTCGAACTCGACGATGCGCGTGCACAGGCGGTCGAGGAAGTAGCGGTCGTGCGTGACCAGCACGATCGGCATCGCCGCCGCGAGCAGCCAGTTCTCGAGCCAGTCGGTGACCTGCGCGTCGAGGTGGTTCGTCGGCTCGTCGAGCAGCAACAACTCGGGCTCGGCGAGCAACAGGCGCGCCAGCGCCACGCGCCGCTTCTCGCCGCCCGAGAGGTCGCCACAGCGCGCCTGCGGGCGGTCCATGCCCAGCGAGTGCAGCAGGGAGTCGGCGCGGTGATCGACGTCGTGGCCGCCGAGGTGTTCGAGCCGCTCGTCGAGTCGAGCCTGCTCGCGCAGCAGCCGCTCCGTGCGCTCCGGCGACGGGCCGCCGGCCAGTTCGGTGTGCAGGGCGTCCAGCGCCGCCAGCACCTCGTCGCGACCGCCGATGCCGCTGACGACGACGTCGTGGACCTTCGCGTCCGGCGACAACGTCGGTTCCTGCGGCAGGTAGCCGATCCGCAGTTCGCGCCGCACCGCGCGTTCGCCGGAGTCGGCCTGCAGGTCCCCGGCCAGGATGCGCAACATCGTCGACTTGCCGCAGCCGTTCGGCCCCAACAGACCGATGCGTTCGCCCTCACCGACCACCAACGACACGCCTTGCAGCAGGTGCCGGTCGCCGAGCGTGACATGCACGTCCGTGATCGTCAGCAGCGCCATCGACCCATGCTGGCGCAGCACCGCAGCCGCGGCAAGCGCTTCAGTCGGGCACGCGCGCGAGCCCGAACCCGGCGTGCGTGAACGGCAGCGCCCCCGGGGACAACGACTGGAACAGCCCGACTTCGACGCGCAGCGGTTCGGCCTCGCCAACGCCGCTCAGCACCACGTCGGGCACGGTGCCGGTCGTGGACCGCAGCACCACGTCGTAGCCGTCGTCGCGGAAGTCGGCGCGGCCCTCGACGGGCACCTCGACCGGCCACAAGCCGCCGAGGTCGAGCAGGCCCGACAGGCGCACGATGCCGTCGACGACTTCCTGTTCGAGCGACAACGCCAGGGAAGCGCTTCCGGTCGCGTACTGGAGGTTGCCGGTCCACGCGCCGGCGAGGTCGTGCACGACCGGCAGATCGCCGACGCGCACGGCGTCCCACAGGCCGAAGTCGGTCGTGCAGTCGTAGGTGCCGACCAGGCGCGGTCCGTCCCCGATCGTCGCCGCGAGCACGGTTTCGCCGTCGGCGCGCAGTTCGATCGAGTTCGGCAGCAGCACCAGTTCGTAGGTGCGCGTGGCGAAGCACGGGTTGCTGAACTCGACAGCGACCACGGGGTCGCCGCGGAACGACTGCACGCGCACGGTCACCGACCCGCTGCCGCCCGAACTCGAACTCCACGTACCGTCCCATTGCCCTTGCCAGGCAGCGAGCAGGTCGGGCGAACGCACGGACTTGACCTCGAGGTCGCCGCAGGCGGACAGGCCAACGAGCAGGCTGACGGCGAGGAGACGCATCGGCGACGGGCTAGCGCCGTCGCCGCTCATGGTAACGACCTGCTGCCGGCCGCGGCACCCCGGTAGGCGCGCAGCAGGTTCGCCGCGATGGTCGCCGGGTCACAGGCCTCGATGGCACGCGGCGCCGGCGCCGGGGCAGCGAGCGTACGTTCGATCGCCGCGGCCAACCCGCGGGCGCCCTGCGCCGGCGGCACCAGTTCGCCGGCGGCGAACTCGCGTGCGTCGCGCACGCCGGGCACGTCGTAGCCGACCACGGGAACCCCCCCGCGCGCGGCTTCGACCGCGACCAGCGGCAGCCCCTCGCGCACGCTCGGCAGCACCAACACGTCGTAGGCCGGCATCAGCGCGGCGATGTCGGGCACGGCGCCGAGCAGGCGGACCGCACCCGTGCGCACCGCGGCCAACGCCGCGAGCGCCCCGCGTTCGGGACCGTCGCCGACGACGTCTCCGCGCAGACCGGGCACCGCGGCGACGGCGTCGACGAAGTGCTCCACGCGCTTGATCGGGACCAGGCGACCGATACAGACGGCAACGCGTTCCTCGGCAGCGATGCCTAGCCGCTGCCGAGCCACTGCTCGCGCCGCCGGCGGCACCAGCGGCACCGCCGGCGGCATCACGGTGAAGCGCGCACGCGGTGCGACCCTCGCCGCCGCGAGCTCGTCGGCGCAGCTCGCGCTGACCGCGAACAGCAACGTCGTCGCCGCCGCGAGGCGCCGTTCGAGCCGGGTCAGCCACCAGGCGAACGGGGCAGCGAAGTAGTCGCGCAGCACGTGGCCGTGGAAGGTGTGGGCGACGACCGGCACGCCGGCGGCGAACGCCGCGCGCCGACCGAGCCACCCGGCCTTGCTGGTGTGCGTGTGCACGACCTCCGGGCGGTGCGCCGCGAGCAGACCCGCCAACGCCCGCGCGGCCCGTCGATCCGCGAACCACGAAGCGCGGCGACCGAGGTCCGGCAGTTCGACCCAGCCGCACGCAGCGGGCCCGGCGGCGAGTGCCTCGGCGTAGGTCAGCGCCGGCACGCCATGGTCGCTCGGGGCCAGCGCGGCCTCGTCCTGGTCGACCGCGCCGGTGACGAGCAGCGTCGGCGTGTCCAGCCGCCGGTGCGCATGCCAGAGCGCGATCGCCTGCCGCGTCGGGCCGCCGAGGTTCGGCCGGGTCAACACGCGCATCACGCGCATGCGGCGACCAGAACGAGCGGATTCACGATCGCGGCATCATGCGCGTCGACGCCGCCGCCGTCACGCCAGCAGGTGCAGCCACTGCAGCAACCACAGATGCCACCCCAGCAGCAGCGTGTAGCCGACCAGCACGAACCCGAGCCCCAGGCGCGCCGAGCGGAAGTTCTTCGCCTGCACCAGGAACGCGCACGCGAGCCCGATGCCCAACGTCTTCAGCAGCAGGAACGGCCAAGGATGGCTGCCGAGGTCGAGCACGACCTGCACGAACGGGTTCAGCTCCTCGCCGCCGTGCGACAGGAACAGCACCGTGTACCACGCGTCGAGCACGTTGAGCGCGACGACCACGAGCACGACGAACAGGATGCCGGGGCCGTGCACGTCGACGAACGCCCCGGCGCGCTCCTCGACGCGACGGATCGAGCGGCGGCGGCCGCCGAAGAGCACGTAGCGGCTCCACATCGGCGTCGGGCGCAGGCGGCGATCCGCCCCGGCGCGCCGTTCGCCCGCGGCGCCGAGAGTCGCAGGATCTGCCGACTCTCCGCCGAGAAGACCGCCGATCGCAAGGCTCGTCACGGGCACAGCGTAACGCACGGAATCGGGCCGGATCGCCGAGGGTGGCGACGGCGTCCTGGATCCGTCGTCACGGTTCGATGCCATCGCGTTCAGACGAACTTCGTCAAACCGGGAATCGCGATCTCGTGGCGCGGGACCTCGTCCTCCCAGCGCAGCGGCTCGGGCACCAGCACCTGCTTGCTGCCCAGCGCCTGCTCCCGGGTGATGCGTTGGCCGGTGTAGGCGGCCATGCGCCCCATCAACGCCATCAAGGTGCTCTCGCACATGTAGGCGCCGTTGTCGATGCGCTTGCCGGCGTGCAGCGCGGCGAACATCTCGTCGTGCTCGGCCTGGTACATGTCGCGGATCGGCCCCTCGTAGCGCCACTCGTTGGGTCCGGTGATCGTGTGCTGGAACACGTTCGCGCGCCCTTCGCTGCCTAGCACGTATTCGTTGACGTCGCGCCAGCAACCATCCTGCTGCCGGCAGTTGCTGAAGCCGCGCGTGCCGTCCTCCCACTCGTAGACGGTCGCGAAGTGGTCGAAGACCGTGCCGAACTTCGCGGCGGTGCGCTTCTGCCGGCCGCCCAGCGACGTCGCGGCGATCGGGTAGACGTCGCGCTTGATCCAAGCCATCACGTCGAGCGTGTGGATGTGCTGCTCGGCGATCAGGTCGCCGGACAGCCACGGGTAGTACAGCCAATTGCGCAGCTGCCACTCGAGCTCGGTCCACTGCGGCTGGCGATCGAAGCTCCACAGTTCGCCGGTCACGTAGTTGCCGTGGATCGCGAGGATCTCGCCGACGCCGCCTTCCTGCAGCCGCCGCACGATGGCGCGGCGGCCGTCGTGGTAGCGGTAGCAGAGGCCGCTGACGATCGACACGCCCTTCTGCCGCGCGAGGTCGCAGGCCGCCATCACCCGCCGCACACCCGGCGCATCGGTGGCGATCGGCTTCTCGGCGAACACGTGCACGCCGGCGGCGACGGCGCGTTCGATCTGCAACGGGCGGAAGCCCGGCGGCGACGCCAGCACCACCGCGTTCACGCCGCTCGCGAGTACCTGGTCGATCGCGTCGATGCCGACGAAGCGGCGTTCGGCGGCGACCTGCACCTGCTCCTGGCGTTTGCTCTCGACGAGCGCCTCGGTCACGCCTTCGAGGCCACGTTCGAGCCGATCCGCGAACGCATCGCCGACGGCCCACAACACGTTGTCGCGGTGCGCGGTCACCGCCTGCACGGCCGCACCCGACCCGCGGCCGCCGATGCCGACGACGCCGATCTTCAGCTTGCCCGGGCCCTGGTGCACGGGGCCGGCGGCGCGCAGCGCGCTCAGCGAGCCGCTGGCGAGAACCGCGGCCCCGGCCGCGGTGGACTTGAGGAACGAACGGCGGGTCGGCGGTTGGTTCATGGCGAAGACCGCGGGGCGGCGGGGCGCTGACGCTACCGCGCGCGGTGCCGCCCACCAAGGCGGCCGGCCACCCGTCAGCGCACCGACGTCCGCAGCGCCAACAACAGGAGCGCGGCGAGCAGGCACCACGCCGTGACGTCGTGGTCGGGTTCGGCGAACGGCGGCAGCGGCCGGTCGTCGCCGCTCGCGGCGTCGTGCAGTTCCTGTTCGCCGGCAGCGGGCGCCGCGCCGAGCACCCGCGGCGCCACGCCCGCACCGTGGCAGTGCACGAACGCTCGCCGCAGCAGCTGCGGGAACGCCGCGAGCAGCGGCAGGTTGGAGTCCTGCAGTCGGAACGCGAAGTGCACCGACGCGACGTCGCCGCGGCCGGCAACGACCGCGAGCGGTTCGCGGCCCGCACCATCGTCGGCCCACAGGAACGGCGTGCCCGCCGGCAGCACGCCGCGCCAGGCCTGCTGCACGCGCAGTTCGCTGAGGTCGAGGCCCGCGGTCAGCGGGCCCGTGCGATCCCAGTCGACGACCGTCGGCGATGGCCAGGCGAAGACGTCGCCGCTGCCCGGCGTCGCCGAGCCGAACACGAGCGCGCGCGCCTGCCCCGGCACCAACGCGGCGCGTCCACCATCGACCAGCAGGAAGCCCACCTCGGCCGCACCCGGCGGCACCACGGTGCCACCGACCTCGGCTGCGAGCGCACTGGCGGCGACGGCGGCGAACGGCCCCGCTTGCGCATCGGCGAGCCAGCACAGCCGCGGCGTCGGCAGCGGCGGCAGCAGCGCGGTCCACGCATCGTCGGCAGCCAGCACATCGCCCGGCAGCTCGACGACGACCCGCAGTTCCCCGCCGGCGGCCGTGCGCGCGGCCGTGAAGGACGCGGTGCTCGTGGCGCGCGGCGCCAGTTCGAGTTCGGCCTGCAACGACCCGGCGACGGCGCCCTCGACGCGAACCCGCACGCGGGCCGGGCCGGCGCCATGCAGCGCGACGTCGGCTTCGATGCCGAGTTCGGGCAGCGGCCAACGATCGACCAGGCGCACGGCGAGCAGCGACGCGTTGTCGCCGCGCGTGTCGAACCGGGTGAGCGCGCCGACGGTCGGCAACGCCGTCTGCCCCTGACCGTCGGTCAGCGTCCAGACCGCCGTGTGCGGCACGGCGACGGCCGCCACGGCGAGCGCTTCGAGGTCGAGGCCGAGCGAGCCGTTCGGCGCGCCGAGATCCTGCAGGGCGCGCGCCGACGCACCGTGGCGGCGCAGCAGCGGACCACCGGCGCGCAGCACCGTGACGTCGACGTGCGGCGGCACCGCCGACAACGCATCGCGCAGCGACACCTGGGCGCGCTCCCACGCCGAACCACCGTCCGGCACGCGGGCCGCCATGCTGGCCGATCCGTCGAGCACGACGACCAGCCGCCTCGCCCCTTCGCCGCCGGGAAGGAACGGCCGACCGGCGGCAACGACGACGGCGACCAGCGCCAGGATCAGCAGCCACAGCCGCGCAGTGTTCGCCCGGACCGGGTGGCGCCGCAGCGCCGCCAACGCCGCCTGCCACTGCGCGAAGTGCGGCGTCAGCACCTGCGCGCGCGGCGGTGCGGGCCGCGCCAACCACCACAGCACGGGCAGCAGCAGGAGCCACCACCACGGGATCGGCGCGGAGAAGGTCATGCCGAGCCACGCGCGACGAGCGGCGCCCACGGCCCGACCGAGGTGTCGTCGACCGCCGGAACGAGCCACCGCACCAGCGGCGCCCCGGCCTGCAGGAACAGCCGATCCTGGCGCGTGGCCAGGGTCGCGAGCTGGGCCCGCAGTTCGGTCCGCAGCGCCGCATCGATCGGCACGGCGAGTTCGTTCCCGCTGCACGGGTCGACGACGCGCACGTAGCCGGCGACGGCGGGGTCGCGGTCGGCAGGCACCTCGGGCAGCCAGCCGGTGACGGCGATGCCGCCTCGACGCAGCGCCTGCAGCGGCCGCGCGACCGCCGCGGGATCGGCGAAGTCGGACAGCCAATGCACACGCGCCGGCAGATGCTCCTGCATGGCGCGCGCGATCGCATGCGACGGTTCGACGACGACGAACGGCAGCGACTGCAGATGACGCAGCAGCGCCGGCAGCGCCCGCGCGCCCGCGAACGCGCGGACCTCGGCGTCGCCGGCCCCCGGCGCCAGCACCGAGACGCCATCGAGGTGCAGCAGCGCGAGCCCGCCGAGCACGGCGGCAACGCGGAGTTGCCAGACGCGGCGCGGCGTCTCCCCACAGCCAAGGCTCGGCGACAGGTCGAGCAGCAGGGCCGTGCTGCGCCGTTCCTCCTGTTCGAGCTGCTTCACGAAGAAGCCGCCGGTGCGGGCGCACGCCGCCCAGTCGATGCGCCGCGGATCGTCGCCGCGCACGTACGGCCGATGGCCGACGAACGTCCCGCTCTGGCTGAGCACGGCGCGCCGCGCCCGCCGCTGGTCGTCGCGCGCCGAGGCCACATCACGGGACCGCCCGAGCAACGTGTGCAGCAACGACTCGAACGCCGGCGGGAACGGCGGCGGCATCGCCGGCAACGACGGTCGGCGGCTCACTTCGCCGCCTGTTGCAGCGCGTCGAAGAAGCGCCGCACGATCGCCTGTTCGGCGGGCGGCACGTGCCGCGACGCCAGCGCCCGTTCGGCGGCGCGCTCGAACTGCTCCCGCGGCGACGGCGGCGGCACCCCCACCGCCTCGCCTCGGCCGTCGGCCGCTGCCGTCGTGCCAGCACTGCCCTGTTCGACCTCGGCGGCGTGCATGCGCGCGCGCCGTGTCGGACCATCGCCGACGAACTCCGGCACGACGAAACGCTGCTGGGTCGGCAGGTCGAGCAAGGGTGCGGGCGGTTCGGTGGTCGGCGGCGGCTCCGAAGGCGACGGCGATGGCGGCGGCGGTTGCTGCGACGGCGGCCGAGGACCCGCGATCGGCTGGCCGTCGCCAGGACGCGCCGTTTGGCCGCGGTGCGGGCGGTCGCCCTTGCCGTCGCCGGCCGTCGGCTCCGTTTGCCGGCCGCCGAGCACACCCGGCCACGGCGGCGAGAGCAGGTTCGTGAGCCACGCAGCGACGAGGAGCAGCAGCGCCAGGAGCGGCACCAGCCAGGCGATGCGACCGTGCCGCCGACGACCGAGGCGCTGGTACACGCCCGGGGACACCTGCGGCAGCTTGTGCTGCACGTCCGCACCGAGCCAGGCCCGCATCGGCGCCGCGTCGACGGGACGTTCGAGCCAGGTCGCGAGTTCGTCGCCCAGTTCGGCGAGCAACTGCTGCTCCGCGGGCGTGTCGGCAGCGCCGCGCAGCAACGACGCATCGGCGAGCGACCAGGCCTGCGCCGCGGCACGGCCGGCGGCGAGCCCACCGAGCAGCAGCCAGCCGGCGACGATCGGCGTCACCCACGACGGCACGAGCCACACGGCGAGCAGGCACGGCAGCGCGGCGCCGAGCAGCGCCTGCACGCCGGCGAAGGAAGCCGCCGCGCGGCAACGGCGCGCGCGCACGACGCGCGCGAAGTGGCGCAGGTCGACAGGCGGTGCGGGATCGCGGAGGTCGCCCACGCGCGCGATCCTACTTGCCGTCGCCGTCCTTCCGCTCGCCTGCGCCCGGCGCATCCGGGGCGCGCGGGTCGAACATCGTCGCCGCGACGTCGAGTTCCATGGGCGTCACCATGCCCGCCGGCCACGTCATCACGAACGGCGACTCGTTGCACATCAGGTAGTACTCGTTCTTGCCGTCGACCTGGTTGCCGATGGCGAGCTGCAACACGCGCTCGCGGTCGCCTTCCTTGACCGTGACCCCGACCTCGAGCTTCGCCGGTGCCAGGCCGAGTGCGGCCGGGTTGCCGGCGCGCGCGAGCGCCACGCGGAAGTCCTGCACCGTGATCCACCGCAGCCGCTGCAGGAGGTTCTCGACCTCGATCTGCCGCACGGCGCCGACCGGGGACGGCGGCTCGACCACCTGCCACGAGGCCTTGCCGTTCTCGCGCGTGAACGTCCACGTGCCGGCACCACTGGCGGCGTTGCGGATCGTGAAGCGGACGACCTTCTCGGGCTCGAGACGCGCCAGCGTTTTGTCGAGCCACATGTCCTGCTGCACGATGCGCGGCCAGGGCTTGTCGAGTTCGTAGAGCACGACGTCGGTCGAGTCGCTCTTGCGCACGAACACGCCGCGCATCGCGTCGGTGCCGGTCTGGCCCTGGCCGGCGTCGCGGCCGACCAGCAACTCGGCCACCACGTTCGGCGGCGTGGCGCCGTCGGTGACGCGCACGACGAACGCCTGGGCCTCGTCGAGCCCGTACTGCACGAGCTGCTCGGCCGTCGCGTTGGCCTGCACCAGCGAGTCGCGATCGGCGCGGATCGCGCGCAGGTGCGCGAAGACGTCGCTCTCGAGGCGATCCTTGGCAACCGGGGCGCCGATGAGGTCGCCGCTGGCGAGCACGAAGCCCTTGTCGGTGCGCTGGAACTGCAACTGGTCGTAGGCGACCCTCGGCTGCTGCGGGTTCTGCGGGTTCGGCGGCGGCTGCTCCTTCTTCGGCAGCGCGATCGCGACCACGTTGACCGTGTCGGCCGTGAATCCGTCGAACAGCGGCGGCACCGTCGGGTCGGCGACGCCAGCCGCCGCGTCGCTCTGCAGCTGCAGGAATGTGGGCACCGCGAGCACGGCCGCGAGCACGGCCAGGACGGCGTTGGCGCGAACGAGGTTCATGGGCATCTCAGCTCAGGGACGACAAGAAGGCGCGCTTCCTGGCACGCCGCAGCAGGAACACCACCAGTCCGAGCAGCGCGAGCAGGCCGCCGGGGAGCACGACGTTGAGCGTGCGCAGCCAGGTTGTCTTGCTGCTCAGTGCCTGCTCCTGCAGCCGCGGGTCGGCGCTCGCCGACAGCGTCGGCTCGACCAGCTTCAGGGTGCGGTCGACGGAACCCTTCGACTGCAGCGCGACGAGATCGCCGTCCTCGGCCAGCCAGTCGAGCAGGTGGACCAGGAATGCGCCGCCGAGGCGCGACGTCGGCCCGCCGAGTTGCGCGTAGTCGCCGCGCACCAGGTCGTCGCGCAGGAAATCGCTGTCGCCGATCAACACGATGCGCCCCGGGCGCGTGCCCTCGGCGACCATCGCCGCTTCGGCCGGCGTCGCGTTGGCGTCGGGCGCGGCAGGATCGTCGGGCTTCTTCGGCGCCTCGACGCCGGCGCCAGGGTCCTTCGGCGGCTCGGCAGCCTTGGCCTCGGCCTCCTTGATCTCGCTCGGCCGCTTGGGGCGCTCCATGCCAGCGAAGAACGACGAGAAGCGGCCCTTCACCTCGCTCATCAACGGCGCCTGCTGGCGCGGCTCGGCGCGGTACCGCTCCATCATCCGCACCTTCCACTTGTCGAGTTCCTGCTGCTTCTGCATCGCGTCGCCGAAACCGAACGGGTTCAGCATCTGCGGCGGATCCTCGACCAGCGCCGCCGGGCTCGACCACAGCAGCACGCGCCCTTCGATGTTCGGCGGCAGGTCCGGCACGCCGCCGGCCTTGCTGCGCAGGCCGACCCACGTCGGCCAGTAGAAGCCCGGACCGCGGCCGATGCCCTTGAACGCCTTGAACACGAACTCGTCACTGGGCATGCCGGCGACGAACACCTTGCGGTACTGCGCCGCGAGATCCTTGTCGACCTGGCCCTTCTCGTCCTTGGCGAGCTCGTCGGCGTGCCGGCTCCAGTCGTCGGCGACGGCGTGGAAGAAGTACGGGTAGCCGATCGGCACCATCTGCTGGAAGCCCAGGCCAGTCTGCTGGACGACCCCGAGGTACTCGTTGCTGCCCCGCAGCGGGTCCGACGGCATGTGCGCGCGCGGGACCAGGTCGGCGACCAGCCGCGGCTTCCACTCGAGGCCGTAGTGCAGCAACTGGTCGGTGAACTTCTGCTGGGCGCCGGCGGCGTCGATCGCGACCGGGATGCGCGTGAACGAGCGCTGCTGGCCGATCGAGTACTCCGCCGCGTCGACCAGGGCGACCAGCGTGCCGCCCTTCACCACGAACTGGTCGAGCACGTACTTCTGCCGATCGGTGAGGTCCTTCGGACGGAACAGGAACAACGTCTGCAGGTCGTCGGGCAGCAGCGCGCCGTCCTCGTCCTTGAGGTTCTGGAACTCGTAGCGCTTGGCGATGCCCTCGTTGCTGCGCAGCATGTTCCAGCCCAGCGAACCGCCCTGCGGGCCCGCCGGGTTGATGGCCGGCCATTCCATGAAGCCGACGCGACGCTTCTGCGTGGTCAGCACTTCCTTGATCGCCGGCGTGACGATGGCCTCGGCGACGAAGCTGTTCGGCGGCGCGAACTGGGCGATCACCCGGTTCTTGTCGCCGCCGTAGACCAGCCGCAGGCCTTGCCAGTGGCGGTCGAGTGACGCCGAGGTCGACGACTGGCTGCGCAGGTCCAGCGGCTTGATGCCGACACGCGTCGCCTTGTCGGCGATCGCCTTGTCGGCGTTCGGGTCCATGCGCTTGACGACGACCTTGCCCTTGCCGAGCTGGACCAGTTCGTCGAGGAAGCTGTCGGCCCACGACCGCGTGGTGCGGTAGAGCACCGGCAGCTTCTCCTTCGGGCTCATGTACGCCTCGATCAGCAGGCGCTGGTCGAGCTTCGCCAGCAGGTCGCGCGTCGACGCCGTCGACGTCCAGAGCTGGTCGCTCGTGAGGTCGAAGCGCACGCGGTTGCGCGACGCGAGGAAGACGACCTGCCCGAGCACGAGCAGCAGCAAGACGACGTGCAGCGTCGTCGCGAGTACCGCGCCGCGCATGCCGGCGGCAGGACGGATGTGGTTCGGCACCATGGCTCAGCCCTTCTGGCGCCGGGACTGCAGCACCAGCGCGTTGGCGTAGAGGAAGAGCCCGCTGAAGCAGGCGAAGTAGACGATGTCGCGCGTGTCGATCACGCCGCGCGCGATGCTCGTGAAGTAGCGGTTCGGGCTGATGCCGTTGACGAGGTCGACCAACCACGAGGGCATCCAGGCGTTGGCGTGTTCGATGTTGCGCGGATCGCCGAGCTGGTAGAGCACCCAGCCCGAGACCAGCGACAACAACATCGCCACGATCTGGTCGCGCGTCAGGCTCGACCAGAACATGCCCACGGCGACGAAGCTGCCCGCGAACAGCATCGAGGCGAGGTAGCTGCCGAGCACCGGCGTCCAGTCGAGCTTGCCGTAGGTGGCGAGCGTCAGCGGCAGGCCGATCGTCAGCAGCAGCACGCAGCCGAGGTAGACGATGCTGGCGAGGAACTTGCCCATCACCAGCTGGCCGATCGTGACCGGGAAGGTCATCAGCAGCTCGAGCGTGCCGAGTTTTCGTTCCTCGGCCCACAGCCGCATCGTCAGTCCCGGCAGGAACAGGACCAACATCAGCGGCAAGGTGCCGAACAAGGCCTCCCCCGACGCGATGCCGCCGTTCTGCAACGACGCCTCGGTCGTGTACCAGAGCAGCACGGAGACCAGCAGGATTCCGAACACGTAGGCGATCGGCGAGCAGAAGTAGCTCTTCACCTCGCGTCGCATCACGACCAGACACTCACGCATGGAGGGCCTCCTGCTGCCGCTGCATCGTCAGCGACCGGAACACGTCCTCGAGCGTCGCGCGTTGCCGCTGCAGCTCGAGCAGGTCCCAGCCGTTCTTCACCACGAGTCGGGCGATGGTCTCCTCGAGTGGCACGCCACCGGGAGGCGCATCGACGAGGATCTCGATCAGGTCGGCCGCGCGTGCGACCACGGTGACCGGCGTGCCCGCCGGCAGCAGTTCGCGCAGCTGCGCGGTCACGCTCGCCTCGGGGCCGCGCACGCACAGGCGCACGGCGCCGGCCGGCTGGCGCGCCATGAGTTCTGCGCGCGTGCCGTCGGCGACGATCTCGCCCTGGTTGACGATGATCACGCGCGTGCAGGACTTCTCGACCTCCTGCAGGTAGTGCGTGCTGAGCACGACGGTGTGCTCCTGGCCGAGGCGTTCGATCAGCTTGCGCACTTCGACGATCTGGTTCGGGTCGAGGCCCGACGTCGGCTCGTCGAGGATCAGCACCGGCGGCTCGTGCACGATCGCCTGCGCGAGTCCGACGCGCTGCTTGTAGCCCTTGCTCAGCTCGACGATGTTCTTGCCGGTCACGCGAGAGAGCCCGCAGAGCTCGACCGCGCGCGCGATCGCGGCGCCACGCCGACCGGCCGGGATGCCGCGGATGTCGGCGCAGAAGCGCAGGTACTCGTCGACGCGCATCTCGGCGTAGAGCGGCGTGCTCTCGGGCAGGTAGCCGATGCAGGCCCGCACGGCCAGCGAGTCGTCGACCACGTCGTGGCCGGCGACCGACGCCCTGCCGCCCGAAGGCAGCAGGTAGCCGGTCAGGATCTTCATCGTCGTCGACTTCCCGGCCCCGTTGGGACCGAGGAAGCCGATCACTTCGCCCTTCGACACCCGGAAGGAGATGCCCTTCAAGGCGCGGGCGAAGCCGTAGGACTTCTCGAGCCGTTCGACTTCGATCATCGTGGGAACGTGGGTTCGGCCGCGCGGGCGCGCGGCGCGTGGTTGCTTCCGGATCGGCCGCCCATGCCGCTCGCGCCGCTCACTCCTCCAGCCGGAAGCTGTCGAGGAACTGCTTGTTGCTGTCGGTCTTCATCAGGCGATCGATCAGCAGCGGCATCGAGTCGAGCGCGTTCATGCGCGCGAGCACGCGGCGCAGCGTGTAGATGCGCTTGGTGGTGTCGGCACCGAGCAGCAGCTCTTCCTTGCGCGTGCCCGACAACTCGATGTCGATCGCGGGGAAGATGCGGCGTTCGGCGAGCTGGCGGTTCAGCACCAGCTCCATGTTGCCGGTGCCCTTGAACTCCTCGAAGATCACCTGGTCCATGCGCGACCCGGTGTCGACCAGCGTCGTGGCCAGGATCGTCAGCGAGCCGCCTTCTTCGCAGTTGCGCGCCGCGCCGAAGAACTTCTTCGGCACCTCGAGCACCTTCGCGCCGAGACCGCCCGACATCGTGCCGCCACCGCGGCCACCCAGGAAACTGTTGTAGGCGCGGGTGAGGCGCGTGATCGAGTCGAGCAGGATCACGACGTCGCGCCCGGTCTCGACCAGGCGCTGCGCGCGCTTCATGCACATCTCGCTGACGGCGATGTGGTGCTTGGGCCCTTCGTCGAGCGTCGACACCATGACCTCGCGGCCCGGTCCTTCGACGCTGCGCTTCCAGCCGGTCGCTTCCTCGGGCCGCTCGTCGATGAGCAGCACGATCATGTGCACGCCGGGGTAGTGCTGGCTGATCGCGTGGCAGATCTGCTGCATCAGCACCGTCTTGCCCGAACGCGGCGGCGCCACCACCAGACCACGCTGGCCGTAGCCGAGCGGGCAGAGCAGGTCGACGATGCGCAGGCTGATGTTCTCGTCGTCGCCCGGCGCCAACACGAACATCGGCTCGGGATCGATGACCGTCATCTCGCGGAACGCCTTGCGGTCGCGCCGCTCCTCGGGCGTCATGCCGTCGACCGATTCGATCGACGCCATCGTGTACCGCTGCGGGCCGCGGTTCGGCAGACCCGCCTGGCCGACGAGTTCGCTGCCTTCCTGCAGCCGCCACTGCCGGATCAACGACCCCGGCACGAAGGTGTCGCCGTTGGGGATCGAATCGGGTTGGTAGCTGTTCTGGCGCTTGCGCAGCCAACCGTTGCCTTCCTTGGTGTACTCGAGCACGCCGCTGGTTTGTTCGGTCGGCCCCTCGACGACGGGGCGCATGTCGCCACCTCCGCCACCGTTGCCGCCGTTGCCCCCGCCGCCGCCATTGCCGCCCTGGACACCTTGGCCGAACCCCGCTTCCTGGGGCATCCCGCCAAAGCCCTGGCCGCCGCCACCCCCGCCGCCGTAGCCGCCAC
>CALFZH010000034.1:0-45031 GCA_937952215.1 uncultured bacterium | reverse complement strand
CCACCGTGATCGTCGTTGCCACCCCCGCCGCCGCCGCCACCCCGCTTCTTCTGCGACGCGCGACGTTGCTCCATCTCCCGTTCGCGCTCGCGCGCCGGCCGTGCATCGGGTCCGAAACTCCGCCCGCGCGGTTCGCCGCTCGGACCCGCGCGCCGTTCTTCCGCTTCCGTCACGCGGATCTGGCGCATGCCGATCATGACGCCATCCATCGCCGCGATCGCCGCGCGCGCATCGTCGTCGGTCGCCATCTCGACGAACGCGAACCCGCGCGGCCGCTGCGTTTCGCGATCGAGGACGATGTGCACGCGCTCGACGGTGCGCCCATCCTGGGCGAACGCCGCGAGCAGCGCGGCCTCGTCGGCATCGTACGGGAGGTTCCCGACGTACAGTCTCTTGCCCATGGCAGTGTGACTTCCTCTGGGTCGCGGTCCCACGCGCCAGCCGTCGAGGAAGCCGCCTCAGCGAGGTGTCGGTCCGGCCAGTGCGTGCCACCGCGCGGGCAGCCCCGCACGGACGGGCCGGATGATACTGGCGACCCGCCGGGCCGGAAGCGCCTCGCCCACATTCCCCCTGTTGGTGGCCGGCAGCAGCGGCCTACTGTGGCGCCCATGCCCAAGCCACGTCCGGCCCTTGCCACAGTCGCCGCGTTGGCCCTCGTCGCCTGCCAGGGACAGGAGTCCGAGACCATGGCGCCGACGCCACCGCCGGTCGTCGCCAACCCCGAGGAGAACCCGACCATGCCGCCCGAACCGACTCCCGCTCCGCTCCCCGCCGGCAGGCAGATCGCGACCTTCGCCAACGGCTGCTTCTGGTGCACCGAGGCCGTGCTCGAACAACTGCCCGGGGTGCTCGACGTGGTCTCGGGCTACATGGGCGGCGAGGTCACCAACCCGACCTACCAGCAGATCTGCACCGGCGAGACCGGCCACGCCGAGTGCGTGCGCGTGACCTTCGACCCGACCAAGGTGACGTTCGAAACGCTGCTCGAGTGGTTCTTCCGCTCGCACGACCCGACGACCTTGAACCGCCAGGGCGCCGACGTCGGCACGCAGTACCGCTCGGCGATCTTCTTCCACGACCGCGGCCAGCACGAACAGGCGCTGGCGGCGATCGCGAAGTACCAGCCGCGCTTCGCCAAGCCGATCGTCACCGAACTCAGCGCTGCGTCGACGTTCTGGCCAGCCGAGGACTACCACCAGGACTACTTCCGCAAGCACCCGAACCAAGGCTACTGCCGCGCGGTGATCGCGCCGAAGCTGCAGAAGCTCGGGCTCGAGGACGCGCGGTAGCCGCGCCCCTCACCGCTTCGTCCAGCGCTGGCGCTGCAGTTCGAACTCCACGCCCTCGTGCGTGTCGTAGAGCCGCACCGCCACCACACCTTCGGCCGACAGGTCGACGACCTGCCGGAACGGGCGCCCGGTCGGCTCGCGGGCGTCCGCGAGCGAACCCCGCAGCGTCAGCACGCCGGCCTCGGGCAGTGCCGGCGGGCCGCTGCACTCGACCGACCACGTGCTGAGGTCGTCGCGCCACGACGACGTCCAGAGCTGGCGCAGCGCATCGAAGCCGAAGATCTGCACGGCGTGCACGGTCGCCGGCGCGATCGCCAGCGTGTAGTCGGCGACGACGTAGCGGCCACCGAGGATCGCCGCCGCGCGCACGCTGCCGCGATCCTCACGCGGTGATTCGCCCCGCAACTGCGTCGTCAGCACGACGTCCCACTCGCCGACGAGCCGCTGCAACCTCGCGTGGTGCGCGTCGGTCTGCGCCACTGCGTTCGCCTTCTGCAGCACGGCGGGCGACGGCGGATCCTGCGGCCAGGCGAAGGCGACGGCGAACAGCGCAGCGACGACGGCGGACTTCATCGCGGCAGCGGAACGTGGCGCGGCGCGCCCCGCAAGGGTCAGCGCCCCGGCGTCGGCAGCACGCGGCCGTTCGCCGGGTCGACGACGAGCCCGAGCCGTTCGGCCGCGGCGACCCAGAACACGAACAGGTACATCATCTCGTCGGTCGTCTCCTGTCCGAAGCGCACGGTCATCGCCGGATCGGGATTGGCCGGGTTCCACGCCGAGTTGTCGAAGTGCGCGAGCGCCTGGATGCGCGTGCCCTTGCCGAACGTCTTCTTGCCCGCGTGCCAGCGGTAGGACTGCTGCCAGTCGAAGTTGTAGTTGGGCACCGACAGCAGCGTCTCCGTCGTTCCATCCGGCGTCGTCGCCGTGGCGATCATGTCGCGACCGCGCAGGTGCATGTGCACGAACATGCCGATGCCCACCGCATCCTCGCGCAGCGTGCGGCTCGCGCGCACCGGATGCGCCATCGCCCCCGGCGGAATCGCGAACCGGAAGTCGGCGACGATCGCGACCTGCATCTCCTTCTCGACCTTGGTCCGCGGAAACCGCAGGCCGACCTGCAGCCGGTCCTGTTCTGGCTCGCCGGTCGCGACGTAGTGCGCCTGCAGCACCAGCGCCGAGCCGGCCGGAATGCGCACCGCGATGCCGGGGTCCATCACCAGCGGGTCGCCGCCCGGCACGTAACCGGTGATGAAGCCGTCCTGCGAGAACTTCTCGCCGAGCTTCACGCGCGCGAGGTTGCAGTGGTGCAGCACGCGTTCGTTCTGCGGGCGGATCTCGATGGCCTCGACCCAGGTGTCGTGCTCGAAGCGGTACGGCAGCAGCAGGTAGTGGTACGGGATCGGGCCTTCGGCAGGCAGGCGCGTCGGCGCCTTCATCGACAAGACGAGGTCCGGCTCGCCGATGCGCCAGCCGCCGGCCGGGCGCTCGGGCACCACGGCGGGCTGCCCCGGGTCGTCGACCGGAGCACCCGCGGCGACCCAGGCCCGCACGATCGCCAGTTCGCGCTCGTCGAGGCCGCGGTGGTTCTCGAACGAACCGTGCTTGCTGCTCGCGTACCACGGCGGCATGCGACCCTGGGCGACGACTTCGCCGATCATGTTCGCGTGCTTCTGCACCTGGGCGGCACTCAGCAACGCGAACGGAGCTTCGCCGTCCGGGCGATGGCAGGTGATGCAGTGGCGATGCACGATCGGGGCCACATCGCGCAGGTAGCTGGGTGCCGCACCCGCAACCGCCGGTGCCGGGGTGATGCGGCAGCCGCTCACCTCCGTCGTCGGCACGGCGATCGGCGTGCCGGCGAGCAGTTCGTCGAGGGCCAGGCGCAGGTCGTCGCGGCTCGGCTGCGGGCGCGAACCCGAGTAGCCGTGCTGGTCGTCGACGCGCCCGCGGTAGACGATCCGCCGTTCCCGGTCGAGCACGACGGCTGTCGCCGTGCGATCGACGCCGCACGCAGCGGCCACCCGCAGGTCCACGTCCTTGCCGAACACCGCCGCCGGCGCCTTGTGCGCGACCTCGCCCACCGCGTCGACGAACGGGTCGCCCGCGCCGACGTTGACGACCAGCACGGTCACGCCGCGCGCCGCGTAGTCGCTTGCGATCTGGCCGATGCGCGGCAGATAGCGCTGCACCAGCGGGCACTCGATCGTCGCGAACCAGACGACGGTCGCGTTCGCTGCCGGCAGTTCGCGCAGCGTGCGCTGCTGCCACCGCAGGTCGACGAACGACGCTTCGGCGACGGTGCCGAGCGGAACGTCGCGCGGCGGGTCCTGCGCAGCGGCCTTCGCTGCGATCAGCAACGGGAGCAGGCGAGCGAGGAGGCCGGTGGCGCGCATCGACATAGCGTGACGTCGTGGCGCGAGCGCGTCCAGGCGCGCTCGCCATGAGTCGCGCCCCCATCACTCTTGACGGCCGCAGCCCGCAGCGGACCAATGCAGGTGTGACCGTCCGCGGCAACGACGCCATGGCGACGAGCCGCTGGCTCGTGCCGACCCTGATCGGGCTGCTGTGCCTGATCTGGGGCAGCACCTGGTGGGCGATCCGCTTGTGCCTGCTCGACCAACCGCCGCTCACGTCGGCGGCGCTGCGCTTCCTGCTCGCGGGGACCGTCATGGTGGTGGTCGCGCGAGGGCTGCGCGCCGTCGATCGGGCGCCGCCACCGCCCACGTGGCTCTGGCTCGCGACCGGCGCCTGCAACTTCGCCGGTTCGTACGGCGTGCTCTACGTCGCCGAGCAGACCGTGCCGTCCGGCGTCGCCGCCGTGCTGTGGGCGATCTTCCCGCTGCTGATGGCGACGAGCGGCGTGCTGTTCCTCGGCGAACGGCTGCGCCCGGCGCAGGTCCTCGGCTTCCTGGTCGCGTTCGCCGGCATCGTCGTCGTCTTCGCTGCCGACCTCGACGCGACCGCGGTGCAAGCGGGACTGCTGCTGCTCGCGAGCCCGGTGATCTCCGCCGTCGGCACCACGCTGGTGAAGCGGTTCGGCGCGAGCAGCAGTTCGGTGGTGCTGAACCGGAACGGCATGCTGTTCGGCGCGGTGCTGCTGACGGCCGCGGCCTTCGCCACCGAGGACGTGACGGCGATCGCGTGGAGTTGGCGCGGCGTGCTCGCGACCGTCTGGCTCGCGCTGCTCGGCACCGCGGTGACCTTCGGCGCATACTTCTGGTTGCTGCAGCGCGTGCCGGCGTCGCGCTTGTCGCTGGTCTCGTACGTCACCCCGGTGCTCGCCGTGCTGCTCGGAGCGCTCGTCGGCGACGGCACCTTCAGCAGCGCCCTCGCGGCGGGCACGTTGCTCGTGGTCGCCGGCATCGCACTCGTCGTGCGCAGGCCGGGCCCATGAGCCGCTCGCCGTTCCGCCTGCGCCTGCCGACGCCTTCGCCGCGACGAGGCCGCTGGCGGCTGCCGCGACCGACGCTGCGGCTGTCGAGCCTGTCCGCACGGGCCCGCAAGCGGATCGCGACCCTGCTGGCGACACTGCTGCTGGGCGTTCTGTGGTGGAACTTCGGTGCAGGTGACCGACGGTACCGGACCTGGCCGCGCGAGCAGATCCTCGCGGCGATCCGTTTCGTCGAGAGCAGCGACCGCGACGATGTCCCCGACGGCGACGGCGGCAAGGCGATCGGCGTCTACCAGATCCACGAGGCCTACTGGCGGGACGCCGTGCGCGCCGATCCGTCGCTCGGCGGCAGCTACCAGGACTGCCGGCGACGCGCCTACGCCGAACGCGTCGTCGCCGCCTACATGCAGAAGTGGACCCCGGCGGCGTGGGCCGCTGGCGATGCCGAGACGATCGCGCGCGTGCACAACGGCGGGCCCGAGGGTGCTGGCAAGGAGTCGACGCGGCGCTATTGGGAACGCGTGCACGCAGCGCTGCCCTGATCGAGCGACGCCAGGGCCGCGAACACGGCGGGCGGGGCGAGCATCGCGAGGTCGTTGCCAGGGGCCGGCACGATCGCGACGCGTGGCCCGGTCGGGCCGAAGACCTGGGCGTCGCTCGGGCCGAACAACGCCACGGTCGGCAGCCCGAGCATCGCGGCGAGGTGCGTGGTGCCGCTGTCGTTGCCGACGAACGCGCGCGCCGTGCCGAGCCGCCGGGCGACGACGCGCAGATCGTTCTCGACGACGAAACCGACGGGTACCGACCACGGCCACTGCCGCGGATCGTCGCGTTCGGTTTCGACCGGCCCGACCAGCACCTCGACCGGCAGCGCCGCGGCGGCGAGCCGCTGCGCGAGCGCGAGCCAGTGCGCGCGCGGCCAGCACTTCGCGCGCCCGCCGCTGCCCGGCGCCAGCACGACGGCCACCCCGCCTGGCGGCGTCCACGTCGCGAGCGCCGCGTCGTCCGGCCACTGCAAGCAGAGGCCGAGCTGTGAACCGACCTGCTGCGGCAGCGGCCGCCGATCGCCGGGACGTGGATCGAACGGCACCACGCGCGGCCCGTGCGCCTGCGCGGCGAGCCACCGCGGATCGTCGGCGACGACGACGTCGTAGTCGCGAAAGCGGGGCGAGCCGCTGGCGAGCCATGTGCCAACGTCTTCGCTCGAGAACGCGGCATCGGCGACGCCAAAGTGCGCCAGCAGGACGGCGAACTCGTGCACGCCCGCAACGTGCACGGTTCCCGGGTGCGCGCGACGCAGCGCGCGCAGCACCGGCGCCATCAGCAGCGTGTCGCCGAGACCGCCGCGCCGCACCAGCAACGTTCGCTCGTGCGGCACGACGGCCCGACGGTCAACGCATGCCGGCGAGCTGGGTGATCTTCTGCTCGGCCTGCGACGCGGCGTGCGTGCCTTCGTACTTCTTGCGGAACTGCTGCAGCGCCTCGCCGAGCTTCTTGCGGCCCGACGTCTTGCTCGCGTCGTGCGACGCGACCAGCTTCTGCAGTGCGCGCCCGGCGGTCAGCTCCTTCTTGATCTTGGCATCGCTCGCAAAGCGCGCCTTCTCGGCGGCCGCAGCGGTGGCGGGCTCCATGCCCTTCCACTGCTTCTCGACCTTCTCGAGCTGGGTCTCGGCCTCGGCATAGTCGGGGCCCTCACCGAGCCGCGCGACGCGCGCCTTCGCCGCCGCTGCGCGCTTGTCGATCTCGGCGCGCTGCGCGGTGAACACGTCCTTCATCGCCGCGTCGAGGTTGGGCGCCGCGAGGTTCTTGTCGAGGTAGTCGCGCACCTTGACGAACTCGCCCTTCTTCCAGAGCGCGCGCAACGGATCGTAGCGCGGGTCGTCGGGCATCTTCGGCGCGAGCGACACCGTCTTGAGCAGTTCCTCGATCTCCTGCTCGTTCGGCATGCGGTCGTCCGGCGTGCTGTGGACCGTGCCGTCCGGCGCGATCACGTAGACGCTGGGGAAGAACTTCAGCCCGTAGGCCGCCTTGTCGGACTCCTTGATCTGCGCGATCGGATACTTCGCGCCGAGCTGGTCGATGAAGACCTTCTGGATCGTGCCTTCCGCTTCCCCGGACACGCCGAGGAACAGCAGCCCCCGCTCAGCAAACTTCGCGTGAAGTTCGTTGTTATGCGGGACGGCCGCCTTGCAGGGGCCTCACCAACTTTCGGAGAACTTCAGGATGACGACGCGGCCGGCGAAGTCGTCGAAGCTCGCGGGGCCGTCGTTCCAGACCTTGACGAACTCGAGCGGCGTCGGGGTCTGGCCCTTGCTGAACTGGGCGGGAAGCGCGCCGACCAGCAGTGCGGCGGCGGCGAGAGTGGTAAGGGAGCGGGAAACCATGGCGCGGCACGATAGCCGGGGCGCCGCCGCGCGTATGTCTCCCGTCTGTACCGGCGCCGCCGCGAAGCAGGCGCCGGTGGCTGGGCCGCCTCAGCCCTTCATCGCCTGGTGCACGTTGCCGACCATCGCCGCGTTCGGCTTCAGCGACTTGTCGCCAGGCTTCTTCCAGTTCGCCGGGCAGGCCTCTTCGGGCAGCTTGCTGAAGTGGATGAAAGCAGCGACCTTGCGGGTCAGCTCCTCCATGTTGCGGCCGACGTTGAGGAAGTTGATCTCGCTGCCGTGCAGCTTGCCGTCCGGGCCGATGATGAACGTGCCGCGCAGCGCCAGCCCGTTCTGCATGTAGACGCCGAGCAGCTTCGACACCGCACCGGTGCGGTCGGCCGCCATCGGGTAGGTGACCTTCGCCAGCTCGCCTTCGTGCTTCTGCCACGCGAGGTGCGTGAACTTGGTGTCGGTGCTGACCGTCAGCACCTCGGCGCCGAGCTTCTGCAGGGCGGCGTACTGGTCGGCGAGTGCGGCGAATTCGGTCGCGCACACGAACGTGAAGTCGGCGGGGTAGAAGACCAGCACCGTCCACTTGCCGGCCTTCTTGGCCTCGGCGAGGCTGAACTTGCCGAAGTCCTTCTTGGCCGGCAGGTAGGTCTCCATCTCGAACTCGGGCACGGTCTGCCCGACCTGGATCGTCGTCACTTCGCTCATGGGAATGCTCTCTCGGGGTTTTTCGGGGCACGAAGGTAGGCCCGCCCCGGCAGCGGCGCCAGTGGCATGTGCGGGCCGGGCGGAACGTGGCACACTGCGCACTCCATGCGCGCACGGAGTTCGGCCGGTCTCGCCGCCATCGCCCTCGCCGCGGGCACCGCCGGCGCCCAGGCCACCGTCGCCGACACGCAGTTCTCGGTGCCGCGCGGCCTGTACACGACGCCGTTCGTCGTCGCGATCACCACGGCGACGCCGGGAGCGACGATCCGCTACACGCTCGACTGCAGCGACCCGCGCACCTCGCCGGTCGCAGCCCAAGGCAGCAGCCCGCTGTCTGTGACCATCGACCCGGTCAGCACCAACGGCGGCCTGCGGCCGCTGACGCCGGGCGTGGTGCTGCGCGCGTATGCGTTCGCTCCCGGCATGACGCCGACCAACGTCGACACCGTGACCTACGTGTTCCCGCAGCGCGTGCTGACGCAGGTCCGGCCGACGGGCTTCACCACGGCGATCGACTTCGCCATGGACCAGAACGTCGTCAACAACCCGCTCTACTCCGCTCGCGTGCTCGGCGACCTGTCGCTGCTGCCGACGATGTCCGTGGTCGCGCCGTACACGCAGATGTTCGGCAGCAACGGCGTCGTGCGCGCCGGCAACGGCACCATCGAGGTTCCGGGCTCGATCGAGGTGGTGCACCCCGACGGCCGCGACGACCAGGTCGACTGCGGGCTGACGCCGCACAGTTGGACGCAGAACAAGCGCTCGATCCGCGTCTACTTCCGCTCGACCTACGGCGCCGACAAGTGGCGGCACGACCTGTTCCGCGGCTCGGCCGAGGGCAATGGCGTCGGCATCAAGAGCTTCGACGGCCTGGTGCTGCGCGCCGGCTTCAACGACGGCCTGCTCTACAACGAACCCGCGCGCGCGGGCCGCTATTCGTTCGCGGTCGACGACATGGGCCGCCATTCGCAGCTGGCGATGACCGGCGTCGCGCCGCGCGGCACGTTCGTCCATCTCTACCTGAACGGGCTCTACTGGGGCCTCTACAACCCGGTCGAGCGCCCCGAGTCGAGCTTCTGGTCGGACACGTTCGGCGGCAGCAAGAACGACTACTTCGCCCGCAACCACGGCGGCACGATCGACGGCAGTGCGACGTACTACAACGGCCTGATCGGCGGCGCGGCGAACTGGGCCACGGCGTCCGCGCGCCTCGATGTCGGCGCCTTCGCCGACTACATCCTCTACTGGACGCACTGCGGCGGCGGCGACTGGCCGTCGTTCAACGGCGCCAACAACAATTGGTACGCCGGCAACCGCAACCTGCCGACGACCGGTCGTGTGCGCTTCTTCGTCTGGGACTGCGAAGACAGCTGGATCAACCTGCCCAACCGCCCCGGTCCCCCGCACGACGGCGCGCGCATCGTCAACGAACTGCTGGTCGGACCGCTGGACGTGTCGATCCTCTGGCGCGGACTGCAGGCCGTTGCCGACTTCCGGCTGCAGTGGGCCGACCGCGTCTACCGCCACTGCTACAACGACGGCGCGATCAGCGAGAGCAACCTGCTCGAGCGTTGGAACCGCATCACGCGCGTCGTCGATCGCGGCACCGTGACCGAGTCGGCGCGTTGGGGTCGCTTCGATCCGCGCGGCATCACCTGGACCCGCAACGCCGACTGGGTGCCGTACACCAACTCCGTGCGCGCGATGTTCGTCGGCAACACGCCGCAGCTCGTCGCGGCGTTGCGCAACACCGCGGTGCCGTCGGTGCACCCCTCGCTGTATCCGTCGATCGAGCCGCCGTTGTTCCAGGTCGGCTCGCCGCCGACCAACGTCATGGTGACCGAGGCCTGGGTCGTCCCCGGCACGACGATCACGCTCGTGCGCGCGAGTGCGGTCGGCAACGTCTGGTACACCACCGACGGCAGCGACCCGCGCGCGAGCAACGGCCTGCCCGCCGGCCTGAACGGCGGCAACGGCACCTCGATCGTCGTGAACGCGCCGTTCGTGCTGAAGGCGCGCACGCTGATCGGCAGCGAATGGAGTGCCTTGCACGAGCTGCGGCTCGATGCGCGCCCGAACCTGCCGCTCGTCGAAGTGCACGAGGCGCTCGCCGAGAACGTCACCGGCCTCACCGACGAAGCCGGCGACCACGACGACTGGCTGGAGCTGAAGAACCGCGGGCTCGTCGACGTCGACCTCTCGGGCTTCCACCTCACCGACAACCCGAACAACCCGACCAAGTGGACGTTCCCGACCGGCACCATGATCCGCGCCGGTGGGCACCTGCTGGTCTGGGCCGACGACGAGCCGGCCGAGGGTCTGCTGCACGCGACGTTCAAGCTCAGCGGGCTCGGCGAATCGATCGGGCTCTACATGCCGGGCGGGCTCACGGTGGTCGACCAGTTCGCGTTCGGGCCGCAGCGCGACGACGAGTCGATCGGCCGCCTCGACCTCGAACCCGGTTCGCTGTTCACGTTCCCGCGGCCGACGCCCGAACGAAAGAACGGCCCGGTGCCCTGCGGTCACCTGCCGTACCAGGCGCAGGACCACGACAGCAACCCGCGAGCCCTGCGCGGGCTCGGTGTGCCGACCGCCGGTGCTTCGCTGCGTTACGAGATGGAAGGACTGACACCGGGCACGTACGCGTTGCTCGGCCTCGCCGAGCGCCCCCAGCACACGATCCTCCCCGGCATCGGCACGCTGCTCGTCGACCCGCTGCTGCTGCTGCTCGAGACTGCCGACACCGACGGCGAAGCCCGCTTCTCGCTCGCGTTGCCGGAGACCGCGCCCGTCTACGGCGCCGTCATCTACGCGCAAGGCGCGGCCGACCCGACCACCGTGCCGCAGCTCACCAACGCGGTGATGTCGCGCATCTGCCGCTGACGCCGAGGCCGCTGTTCCCCGCGCCGGACCGAACGGGCACCATGGGGGCCCCGTCGTGAGCACCCTTCCGCCCGGTCCGTCCACGCCCGCTTCGTCCACCGCCGCGCAAGCCCTCGCCGCAGCCGGCGACGCCGAATCCGCGCGCGACGTCGGCGCGCTCGACGCCGCGGCGAAGCAGGCCGCCTCGCGGCTCGGCCGCCAGAAGCGCGGCCTCGTCGAACGGCTGATCTACGGGCCGCCGCCGGACACCGCCGAACTGCAGGCCGGCGCCACCGGCATGACCGCGGCGACCTCGCGCGGCGAAGCGGTCGTCGCCGCCGCCCTCGGATGCCTGCAGCGCGGCGAGGCGTTCACCGCCGACGGCAAGCTGTCGCACGCGCTGCGCGGGGCGGTCGCTGGCGAAAAGGGCTACGGCTTCACGGTGCCGGCCGAGTTCGGCGGCCTCGATGGCAGCTACGTCGAACTGGCACTGGTCGAGGAGGAGATGGCGGCGAACGGGCTCGGGCCGCTCGCGGTCGAGATCTCCGGCGAACTCACGATCGGCGCGGGCTCGCTGCTCGCCTACGGCACCGACGCGCAGAAGCACACGTTCCTGCCGCTGGTCGCGCAGGGCGAGCTGATGGCGTTCGGCCTCACCGAGGTCGGCATCGGCGTCAACGCCAAGAAGGTGCGCGCCTACGTCGAACCGGACCCGGCGACCGGCGGCTTCCGCCTGTTCGCGCACGGCGACCGCAACAAGCTGTGGATCACCAACGCCACGCACGGCGCCCTCGTCGGCCTCGTCGCGCGCATCGGCCAGGACGGCAAGCAGGTCGGTCTGTTCGTCACGCGGCTGCCGACGAGCGACATCGGACCCGGCGACGGCAAGGACCACGAGTTCTGGTGCAAGCCATCGAACACCGGCGCCTTCACAGCCAACCACAACTCGCGGCTGCACTTCGCCAACTACCCGCTGGCCGCCTCCGAGCAGATCCAGGCCGACGGCGTCGAAGTGCTCTTCTACTGCCTGCGCATGGGCCGCTGCATGCTGGCGGCGATGGCGGCGGGCTACCAACGCATGTTCGCGACCGACGCCACCGCCTACGCGAAGGCCCGCGACGGCGTCGGTGGTGCGGTCATCAAGCACGAACTGCCGCGCCAGCACCTCGGCGCGATGCTCGGCGGCGCCCTGCAGTCGCGCGCGCTCAGCCACCTGTCGCTGCAGCAGGATGCCGACGGCGTCGACCTCGCGGGCCTGCGCGACCTGACCAAGTCGGCCGCGGCGACGTCGGCGCTGGTCTCGCAGATCGCCTGCGAACGTGTGCTCGGCGGCCGTTCCTTCGACCAGGGTTCGCGCGTGCACCAGGCGCGGCACAACATGCACGTCTTCGGCGTCGTCGAGGGCGAGGACGACCTGATCCTGATGGGCATGGTCAAGGACGTCACCGACGCGTTCACGACCCGCTACATGGCCGGCATGTTGTCGGTGATCCAGTCGATCAACGACGGTCCCGACGGCAAGCCGCTGCCGGCCGAACGACGCGTCCTGCGCATCACGCCCGGGATGCTGTTCCGCGAGCCGGTGCGCCTGTGGCAGGCGACGACGCGCCTGCTCGGCAAGGGCGCGTTCTGGCTGCTCGTGCTGTGGATCGTCTGGAACCTCGTGCTCGAAGTGCTGCGGTCGCCGCTGCACCTGTTGCCGACGCGCTGGCTCCCGCGGTACCAGCTGCTGCCGGTCGAACTGCGCGGCCACGCGCGCTTCGCCGAACAGCGCCTGCGCTGGCTGCGGTGGGCGTGGCTCGGCATCAACCTGCACTTCCAGCTCGAGCTGACGCGGGCGCAGATCCCGCTGCAGCGGCTCGGCAAGGTGATCGAGCAACTCGTGACGATGCTGGCGCTCTGCCACCACGCCACGGCGAGCAGCGACGCGAGCCAACGGCGCATCGCCGCCCTGCAGTGCGAGCAGTTGCGCGAACGCGTGCGCGGCACGCGGCTGTTGACCGGGCTGTGGCAGATGGACCGCCTGCGCGCAGCGGTGGCCGGCGTCGGCGACGACCTCGAGCGCGGCACCTGCACGCTGCTCGACGGCGTGCAGCCGCAGGCGTTCGCGCATCCGTTCGAGGCGCGCAGCAAGAGCCGCAAGGCCTGACCGCGTCTCACCGCTTCCGGGTCGAGCGTGCGAGCACGACGATCGCGATCGTGAACACGGCGAGCGCCGCGAACGCCTCCCACGGCGCGCGTTGCGGTTCCTGATGGCGCGTCGCGTTGGTCGCGTAGGCCCAGCCGGCGATCAGCACGCCCGCGAGGCCCTCACCCGCGACGAAGCCCGACGCGCAGAGCACGCCCGACTCGGCGTCGATCGTCTCCTTGCCGCGCCGCTCGACGTACCGCCGCACGCAGCCGCCGACGAACACCGCCGCCAGCGTCGAGATCGGCAGGTAGATGCCGAGCGCGAACGGCAGTGCTGGCAGGCCGACCAGAATGCCGGTGCCGGCGACGAGGCCGCCCATCGCCAGCAGATCCCACGGCAGCCCGGCACCGAGCACCGCCTCGATCATCGTCTTCATCAGCATCGCCTGCGGCGCCTTCAGGTCGTCGCTGCCGACCTGGTAGGTCGTGCACAGCGTGATGACGACCGCCGCGACGACCCAGCACGCGACCGACGCCGCGATCAACTGGCCGTACTGCTGACGCCACGGCGAGGCGCCGACCAGCCAGCCGGTCTTGAGGTCCTGGCTGATGTCGCCGGCCTTCGACGCCGCGACGCAGACGACGGTGCCGACGGTCAGCACCGCGGCCTGCGCGAGCACGCCCTTCCAGCCGAGCAGCAGGAACACGCTTGCCGTGCCGGCCAACGTGATCAACGCCATGGCCGAGGTCGGGTTGGAGGACACGCCGATCACGCCGACCAGTCGCGACGACACCGGCACGAACAGGAAGCCGAACACGCCCACCCCGAGTGCCGCGGCGAATCGCCCCGCCAGCGGCATCTCGCCAGCGAAGATGCCCGGCACGACGACGAGCGCAGCGACCACTGCGGCGAGCCCGCCGATCAGCACGCTGCCCGGCACGTCGCGGTCGGCGTCGTCGCCGCCACCAGCAGCGCTGGTCTGCTTGCCGACGCCGACGAGCACCGCGCGCAACGACGCCAGCATCGTCGGCGCCGTCTTCACCACCGTGAACAGCCCGGCCGCCGCGACCGCACCCGCGCCGACGAACAGCAGGAAGCGGTCCTTCACCGCCTTTGCCGACAGCGCCACGGCGTCGGCCTGTCCGGCGTCGACGAGTCCCGCGAGATGCACCTTGGTCACCAGCGGGTAGAGCACCAGCGACGCGAGCAGGGCACCCGACACCATCACCGCGGCGGCGCGGTAGCCGACGATGAAGCCGACCGCCATCAGCGCCGGCGCGAGAGCGAGCGCGAGGCTGCCGTTCGGCAGGAACGACGGGGCCCACGCCACGGTCTCCGGCAGCGCGTGCAGCGCCCCGAAGAACAGCTTCATCAGGAACGCGACGGCGATGCCGATCACGATCCAGCGCCCGCCGCGACCCGACGACTGCGTCGCCCGCAGCACCTCCGCGCAGGCACGGCCCTCGGGGTACGGCAATTCGGCGTCGGCCTGCACGATCAGCAGCCTCCGCAGCGGCACCATCGCCAGGATGCCGAGCACCCCGCCGGCCATCGCCAGCATGCCCACTTGCCACACGCTCGGCACGACGCCCCACAGGAACAGCGCCGGGATCGTGAAGATCGTGCCCGAGGCCAGCGAGCTCGACGCGCTGCCGACGGTCTGCGCGATGTTGGTCTCGAGGATCGTGCCCTTGTTGCGGAACGCGGAGAACACCAGCGCCGACAGCACGGCGATCGGGATCGACGTCGACACGGTGAGTCCGGCGCGCAGCGCGAGGTAGGCGTTGGCGGCGCCGAACAGCACGCCAAAGCCGAGCCCCGCGAGCACGGCCTTGACGGTGAACTCGGCGAGACCCTGGCGTTGCGTGGTCGTCATCGCGCGCGTTCTACCGGGCCGGGCGTCGGTCAGCCCCGTGCGTGGTGCAGATTCCCGCCCGACGACAGCGGCCACCTCGCCTGCCGCGGACCGATCGCGGCGCGGCGGCCTGGAATGCCGCGTCAGTCGCCGCCGAGCACTGTCGTCGCGCTGGCCACGACGACGAACCCCCACCGCCGACCGACCCGCCGGCGGACGAGGCCGGATCCGCTCACGCGAACCCGACCGCCTCTTCGCCGGCGATGCGCCGCTTCTGCGCCGGGTCGGCGGCGGCGGTGGCGACGGCCTCGCCCTGCTGGAAGCTGTCGACCTGCTGCAGCGACACCGCGATGCGCGAGCTGATGCCACGGCGCTGCATCGTGATGCCGTAGAGCACCTGGCACTCCGCCATCGTGCGCTTGTGGTGCGTGACGATGCAGAACTGCGTCTGCGCGGTGAAGTCGCGCAGCACGCGCAGGAAACGCTCGACGTTGGTCTCGTCGAGCGCAGCGTCGACTTCGTCGAGGATGCAGAACGGGCTCGGCCGCACCTTGAACAACGCGAACAGGATCGCGACGGCGGTCAGCGAGCGTTCGCCGCCCGACAGCAGGTTGATCGACTGCAGCTGCTTGCCGGGCGGCTGCGCCACGATCTCGATGCCGGCTTCGAGCAGGTCCTCCTCGGTGTTGCTGAGGAACATGTCGGCCTTGCCGCCCTGGAACAGCTTGCGGAACAGCTCCTGGAAGTTCTTGCGCGCCTCGTGGAACGTCGACTCGAACAGCGTCTTCGACTCGGCTTCGAGCTTCTTCAGCGTCTCCAGCAGCGAACGCCGCGCCTCCTTGAGGTCGACGACTTCCTGCTCGAGCGTGCCGAACTGGCCCTCCTCGGTGTCGAGTTCGGTGACCGCCTCGAGGTTGACCGCGCCGAGCCGCTCCTTCTGGCCGTGCAGCACCTGCACTTCCTTGCGCGCGGCGTCGACGTCGAACTCCGGCTGCAGCCACGCGCGCTGCAGGCCGTACCACGACCGCACGACATCGGGCGGCTGCGGCGGCCCCTGGATCTGCTCGACGGCATCGCTCGGCGCGATCGGTCCGTGCCAGGCCGCGTCGTCCTCGAGACCGATGCCCTCGATCTCGCCGAGGCATCGGCGCAGTTCGATGCCGGTGTCCTCGCGCAGCCGCTCTTCGAGCCGCACGAACCGGTGCTCGGCGTCGGCGAGGTGCAGCCGCGCGGTGGTCGCCGCGTCGCTGGCCGCGCTGCGCTGCCGTTCGTGCTCCTGCATCTCGGCAGCCACCGCGGCCCGATTCGCGCGCGCCGCCTCGAGGGCGCCGTTCGCCGCGTCCTTGTCGCCGCCCAGCGCCTGGTGACGCTGCTCGGCCTGCGCCGCCAGCACGCCGAACCGCTCGCTCTCGGCGATCGCCCGCACCCGGTCATCCTCGGCCGCATGCAGCCGGTCCCCGAGCTCGTGCAGCGCACGCTCGAAGTCGCGCAGCGCTTCCTCGTGCATCGCGATCGCGCGCACCAGGCCTTCGCGCGCCTCGACGGCCTGCGCCTGCGCGATGCGGGCTTCCTGCTCGGCGCGCTGCTGCGCCTGAGCCGCTTGTTCGGCGACCGCGATCCGCTCGCCGAACTCCTGCTCGCTGGCCTGGGCCGCGTGTTCGCGGCGACCGAGCAGGAACTGGTCGAACAAGGTGCAGCCGAGCCGCGCCAGCGAGGCCGCCTCGCTCGCCGACAGTTCGCCGGATTCGTGGTCCAGTTCGCCGAGTTCGCGCGTGACGTCCTGCGTCCGGGCGCCGAGGCGGGCCTCCTGTGCCGCGACCCCTTGCGCGCTGCGGACCACCGCACCGAGCGCGTCGGCAATCGCGCGCAACTCGCGCTTGAGCCGATCGACCCGGCCGGTCGCCTGCTCCTTGCCGGCGAGCCGTTCGGCGAGACGCGCCTGCGCCGCGACGACGGCGGCGCCGAGTTCCTGGATGCGCGAACGACGCACGACGAGCCCCGCGTGGCCGTCGGCACCGACGCCGCCTTCCATGCGCGGGCCGCACACCAGGGTGCCATCGGGTGTCACGAAGCAGAGGTCCGCGCGCGAACTGTCGGCGATGTCGAAGTCGGCCACGACGACGCCGCGCAGCAACCAGCCGAGCAGCCGCCGGCTGACCGCGTCGTCGGGCTTGCCGCCGGCAGCGACGTGCCGCACGAGCGCGCCGAGCGGCTGCGCACCGGGCGGCGGCGCCAGCAACGTCGAGTGGTGATCGCACTGCGGGGCCTCGCCGAACGACTCCTCGACCAGCAGCAGCACACGACCGAGACGCCGTTCGGCGAGGTCGCGCACGATCGCCGCCGCGTTTTCGCGCGTGTCGACGACCAGCGCCTGCACGTACGGGCCGAGTGCCGCCTCGAGTGCGGGGCCGTGCTCGACGTCGATCTCGATCAGGTCGAGCAGACGGCCACGCAGGCCCGGCGGACGCTGCTGCAGCACGTGGCGCGGCCCGGCGTCGAAGCCCTCCATGTGCGCTTCCATCGCCACCAGGGCGTCGCGCCGGCCTTCGACCTCGTGCAGTTCGCGACGCAGCGTCGCTTCCTGTTCGGCGATCGCCGCCGCCGCGGCATCGGCGCCCTCGAGGTCGGCCAGCGCCTGCGCTTCGCGCTCGCGCAGCAGCCGCTCCCGCGTCGCCAGATCGCCCTGCTCGGCACGCCAGTTCGCGAGTTCGGCATCGATGCGGGCGACCTCCTCGCCGAGCACCGCGCGCCGTTCGCCGAGCCGTTGCGCCCGGGCGCGCACGGCGCCGATCCGGGCCGTGGCGTCCGCCGCGAGGTTGCGGCAGCGCGTGCGCTGGTGCAGCAGTTCGAGGCACGCCGAACGCACCGCCTCGCGCTGCTGCTGCAGCGCGCGCAGCGCCGCATGGGCCTGCTGCGCGGTCTGCCGTTGCTCGGACAGCTGCCGGTGCAGATCGATCAGTTCGGCCTCCTTGCCGGCGAGGCCGTTCTGGGCCGCTGCCAACGCGGCCGCACGCTCGTCGCGCTGCCCGAGCAGGCCCTGGCCACGCTGCCGACCGCGCTCGACCTCGGCGAGGCGGTCCGCGGCGCGGTGCGCCTGCGCCTCGGCGCGCTCGCGATGCGTCGACAACTCGGACTGGCAAGCCCGCAGTTCGTCGTTGACCGCCGCCAGCGCCTGCGACGCCGCCTCGATCTGCGCGTCGGACGCCACGAGCGCTGCCTGCGTCGTGTCGCGCCGGCCTTCGACCGCTCCGAGTTCCTGCTGCATCGCCGCGAGCCGTTCGCCGTGGCCGCGGATCTCCGCGCGCAGCACCTGACCGTCGATCACCGCCAGCGCTGCACGCAGCGCGCACAGCGACGCCTGCAGTTCCTGCCAACGCCGCGCCTTGCCGGCCTGGATGCGCAGGCTGCGGATGCGGCGGGCACGTTCCTCGAGCAGGTCGGTCACGCGCGCGAGGTTCTGGTCGGTGCGCTCGAGCTTGCGCAGCGACTCCTTCTTCTGCAGCTTGAACCGCGCCACGCCGGCCGCTTCCTCGAAGATCGCCCGGCGCGCTTCGGGGTTGGCCGACAGCACCGCGTCGATGCGGCCCTGCTCCATCACCGCGTAGCCGCCGGTGCCGAGCCCGGTGTCGAGCAGCACGTCGCGCACGTCCTTGAGCCGCACTTCGCTGCCGTTCAGCAGGTAGCTCGACTCCTTGTCGAGCGTGAGGCGGCGTGCGATGTCGACCTCGGTGCGTCCGTCGAGCCGGCCTTCCGGATCCTCGAAGGTGATCGTCACCTCGGCCATGCCCATCGCCTCGCGACCCTCGGCGCCCTTGAAGATGACGTCCGTCATCTCGGTGCCGCGCAGGCTCTTGGCGCGCTGGTCGCCGAGCACCCACTTGATCGCATCGACGACGTTGCTCTTGCCGCAGCCGTTCGGCCCGATGATGCCGGTCAGCCGGTTGTCGAACTCGAACTCGGTGCGGTCGGCGAACGACTTGAACCCGCGCGCGACGAGGCGTTTGAGGCGCATCCGCTCACTCCCTCCCGAGCCGCGCCTCGCGCAACGGCGGTGCTGCAGCCACCACGGCGGTGGCGCGCGACAACGTCGCCAAGGACTGCCGGCGGCGCGTGCGTTCGGCCGCGACCGCTCCGAACGACACCGCGGCGGTCGCCTGGCCGGTGACCACCAGCAGGTGCTGCACCGCGTCGGCGATCTCCGCCGTCGTCAGCAGCACCGACGCGTCGGGCGAGCCGCCCTTGCCGCGCTTCTGCCGCAAGGCCTCGAGCGTCACGCTCGCGAGTTCGAGGGCGCGCCAGTCCTCGTCGACGCCGACGCTGTGCAACGCCAGGTGGATCGACCGCGCGAGCTTCGTCGCGCGCAGGAACTCCCGCCGGCCATCACGCTTCTGCACCAGATGTTCTGCCCGCCTCTTCATGACCGCCCTCCCGCCGCTTCTCGAGCATCGGCTTCAGTTCGTCGAGGAACTGCGACACGTCCTTGAACTCGCGGTAGACCGACGCGAACCGTACGTAGGCCACCTGATCGAGCTGACGCAGTTCCTTCATGATGAGGTTGCCGATCACCTTGCTCGGCACCTCCTTGTCGAAGGCCTCCATGCACTGGCGTTCGATGCGGTCGGCGATCACCTCGAGTTGCTCGAGCGACACCGGCCGCTTCTCGCACGCGCGCAGCATGCCGCCGAGCACCTTCTGCCGGTCGAACGCGACGCGTTCGCCGTCCTTCTTCACCACGCGCAGCGGCGCCGTCTCGACCCGTTCGTAGGTCGTGTAGCGGCGACCGCAGTCCGCACACACGCGGCGACGACGGATCGCGAAACCGTCCGCGCTGGCGCGCGAGTCGATGACGCGGTCGTTGTCGGCCTTGCAGTACGGGCAACGCATGGCAGCGAAGGCCCTGCGTGGGCCACGACGGGTGGCCGCGGCAGGGAGGCGTTCGGCGGTCGGGTGCCCGGCTGACCCCGGGAACCTGACCCACGGACGGGCGGACCATACGGCCCCAACATCTTGCGTGTCAAAGGGTCAGGTGGTGGAAGATGCTGCACTCCCAGCCTCGCAGCACCCGCCCGGCGCGCCGCGACGGGTCGATGCGAACGCCTACTTGCCGAGACAGAACCGCGCGTAGATGCGGTCGAGGAGTTGCTCGGGCGAATGCGCGCCGCCGATGCCGCCGAGCGCTCGCAGCGCCGCCTGCAGTTCGACGGCGACGACTTCGGGGCCATCGGCCAGCGCCAACGCCCGCGCCACCGCGTCGTGCGCGGTGTGCAGCGCCGCGCGCAGTGGACCACCGGCGTCGACCACGCTGCCGCGGGCGAGCGTCCCGAGATGCGCGGCGAGTTCGCGCAGGCCGAGGCCCGACCGCGCGCTCGTCGCGAACACCGGCGCGCCGGCCGCGGCCGCCGCGACGGCGGCAGGCACGACGCCGGGTGCGCCGAGATCACACTTCGTCCAGACGATGCCGAACACCGGCACGGCGCCGAGCGAACGCGGCCGCTGCGGCGGCGGCGCGTCGGCGGCGAGCACGACGAGCACACCGGCCGCGCCGCCACCGAGCCGATCGCGCAGCGCCAGCGCGTCGGCGTCGACTCCACGTGGATCGTCGAGGTCGCCAGGCGCATCCCACAGCACGCCGCCGCCCGGCAGCTCGATACGCAGCAGATCGCGCGTGGTCCCCGCGACGGCGTCGACCAGCGCGTGGGCACGGCCGGCGAGCGCGTTCGCGAGCGACGACTTGCCGGCGTTGGCGGCACCCAGCAGCAGCACTTCGCCGCCCGGGGTGGCGGCGGGCACCGCACTCGCGAGCGCGGCGATGCGCCGGCCGATGGCGGCGAGCGGTTCGTGCCACGCCGTACGCGGCACCTCGCCGGTCTCGCCGTCCCCGAAGTCGAGTCCGGCCTCGAGCAGGGCCAGCACGTCCTGCAGGCCCCCGCGGAGCGCCTGCAGTTCGGCAGCAGCACCGCCGCGCAACCACGACATCGCCGCGCCCGCCGCCCGCTGGTCGGCCGCGTGCAGCAGCAGCAGCAGGCCTTCCACGTTGGCGGCGTCGAGCTTGCCGTTCTGCACCGCACGCGCCGTGAACTCGCCGGGCAACGCCTCGCGCACGCCCAGTGCCTCACCATCGTGCAGCAGGGCCCGCAGCAGTTCCTGCACCAGGACGGTGCCGCCGGGCACGTGCAGTTCGACGACGTCTTCGCCGGTGAACGAACGTGGTGCGGGCATCGACAACGCCATCGCCGGGAGCGGCCGACCCAGGACCACGACCTGGCCCTCGACCACGGCCCGCGTCGCGGCCAACGCCGGCGTGAACACTGCCGCCGCGAGCTGCCGCGCGCGCGGCCCGGAGATGCGCAGCACGGCGCGTTCGCTGCCGCCGGCGGCCGACGCGCGCGCGACGATGGTGTCGCCGATCATGCCGACAGCCCCGCGAGGCGGCCGGTCGCGAACGCCGCCTGGAAGTTGAAGCCGCCGATCGGGCCGTCGACGTCGAGCAGTTCGCCGCAGACGAACAGCCCCGGGCAGCAGCGGCTCGCCATCGTGCGCGGGTCGACTTCGTCGAGCGGCACGCCCCCGCGCGTGACCTCGGCGTGGTCGTAGCCGCGGCTCTTCGCCACCGGCACGCGCAGCTCCTTCACCGCGGCGAGCAGTTGGCGCCGGCCGTCGCGCGACCAGTTCGCCAGCGTGCCCGGCCCGCCCGCGAGCTGGCACAACGCGCGGCGCAGCCGTTCGGGCAGCGTGTCCGGCAGCACCGACTCGATCTGTCGCGCGCCGTGGGCGCGGGCCGCGACCAACCACGCCGCCTCGAGTCGGTCGGCGGAGACGTCGGGCGCGAAGTCGAAACGAACGGCGCCCGCCCCGCGCGCTTCCTCGACATCGCCCGCGAGGTCCATCGGCGCCGGACCGGACAGACCGAAGTGCGTGAACAGCACCGGCCGCTGCCGCGCCGTGACGACGCGGCCGTCGCCGTCGAGCGACGACAACGTGATGCCGTGCACGACAATGCCCGCGAGTTCGCGGACCCACGCCTCGGCGACCGGCAGCGGCGCGAGTGCTGGCCAGGTCGCCGTGAGCGAGTGGCCGAGCGAACGCGCGAAGGCGTAGCCGTCGCCGGTGGCGCCGGTCTTCGGATAGCTGAGGCCGCCGGTCGCGAGCACCAACGACGACGCGTGGATCGCGCCGCGCGCGGTCGTGACCACGAAGGCAGCACCCGCCCGCTCGACCGCGAGCGCACCCGCCTGCGTGCACAGCGCGACCCCACTCGTTGCAGCGACGCGCAGCAGCGCGTCGACGACGTCGCGCGCCCGCTGCGAGACCGGGAACAGCTTGTCGAGGTCCTCCTCCTGCAGCGGCACGCCCGCGGCCTCGACGAACGCGCGCAGCGCGGTCGGTGGGAACGAGCGCAGCGCGTGGCGCAGGAAGCGACCGCGACGCGGGCCGTACTGGGCTTCGAGGTCCGCCCCCGCGCGCGTCGTCGTGAGGTTGCAGCGACCGCCGCCGCTGATCAGGATCTTCAGGCCGGGGCGCTGGTTCTTCTCGAGCAGCACGGTGCGCCGGCCACGGCGCGCGGACTGGATCGCGGCCATCAGGCCGGCAGCGCCGCCGCCGACCACGACGACATCGGCCGTGGCGGGCAACGCGCCGTCGGCGGCAGCGTCACGCGGTGCTGTCATGCCAGCACCGCGCGGGCATCAGCCCTTCGCCGGCGTCGCCGGCTCGGTGATGCGCAGCACGGGCCGGCTGGCGCCGACTTGCTTGTGGTTCTCGGTGTAGCCCTTGCCGAGCTTCTTTCGCTTGAAGACGCCGCGGCGGGGACCGCCGTTCTTGGTACGGGAACGAGCCATCGTGGGTTCTCCTGGAATACGTGGTTGGTGGTCCGTGGATCAGGTGCGGCCGCGCATCACTTCTTGCCCTTCGCGGCCATCGCCTTCTGCGCGGCGGCGCGGACCACGAGGCCCGGCTTGAACTCGACCTTGCGCTCGTTCTTCACCGTCTGCTTCAGGGTGAGGTAGCCGTTGGTGTGGCCCGGCACCGCGCCCTTGACGAACACGAGGTTGCGCTCGGCATCGAGCTTCACCACCTCGAGCCGCTGCATGGTCACCTGCTCGACGCCGTAGTGACCGGCCATGCGCTTGCCCCGCGGCACGCCGCTGCTGATCGAGTGCTGGCGACCGAGGCCACCGCCGGTGCGGTGGTTCAGCGAGTTACCGTGCGAGGTGGGCTGCCGGCTGAAGTTGTAGCGCTTGATCGTGCCCGCCCACCCGCGGCCCTTGGTGACGCCGGTGACGTCGATGAACTTGACGCCGTCGAGCACGGCGACGGTCACGTCCTCACCGGGCTTCACCGTCGGCGCCTGCGTCAGCCGGAACTCCTGGACGAAGCGCTTGCCGTGGTCGAGGCCGGCCTTCTTGACGTGGCCGAGTTCGGCCTGGTTGGTGACGCGCGCGGGCTTGTCGTCGAAGCCGAGCTGCACCGCGTAGTAGCCGTCGCCGGCGCGCGGCCGGCTGTGCTTGCCGCGCTTCTTGCCGTTGTTGATCGACGCGGTGCGGTGGCCTTCGGGGTGCTCGGCGGCAGTCGCCATCTTCACCGCCAGGACCTTGCACGGTCCGGCCTGGATCACGGTGACGGGAACGCACTCGCCGTCGCCGCGGAAAATCTGGGTCATCCCGAGCTTCTTGCCGAGGATGCCGAGGGTCTTTTTGCCAGTCATGTACGAACGGGGGAAGGGGCGCCGCGAACGGCGCCGGTCAGGGGCGAAGAGGTCAGGGCCGGGGCGACGAGTCGCCCGGCGCGTACGTTCGCTGTCAGAGGGCGAAACAGGCTACGGACGGCCGTGAGTGGAAGCAAGCGCGCCGCCGACTCGACAGGCCGGCCGCCGGCGGCGTATCCTCCCGCCCCTTGCGACCGACGCCTGCCCCCGGCCTCGGTGAAGGCGCCCGCGCGGCGCCATGCTTCCAAGCCAAGAGCCCCCGATGCGCGTCTTCGCCCTGCTGCTGCTCGCCGCCTGCAGTTCGCTCGCTTCCCAGGAGGCCCAACGCCTCGCTGCCTACCAGCGCAACGCCGCGTTGTTCTTCGACGGCGGCAAGTGGGCCCAGGCGATGATCCAGATCGACCGTGGGCTCGAGCTGGCGCCGGACGACTACAAGCTGAACTCGATGAAGGGCGGCATCCTGCTGCTCGCGGCGAGCCAGGGCGACCGCACCGATCGTAAGCAGCTCGACGAAGCCACGGCCCTGCTCGCCACGCACTTCGAATCGCGCTCCCTCGACCGCCACGAACCGCACCTGCTGCTCAACTACGCGCGGGCGCTGCAGAAGCAGGGACTCTGGCGCCGCGGCGAAGCCGCGCGCCTCGACGGCCAGGCCGGACGGGCGACCGCGGACGCGGCGGCGGCGCTGCGCAGGCAGGCCGACGACGAGCGCGCCCAGTCGAACGATCTGTTGCTGCGCGCCGACACGCTGCTGCAGGCCCTGGTCGAGCGCGGCGAGATGCTGCGCTTCGCCCAGAACCACCGGCTGCAGATCGCCCTGCAGCGCGGCGACGACGCGACGTTCCTCGCGGCAACGAAGGCGTACTGCGAACAGTCGGACAAGGCCCAGCAACTGACGAAGGCGCGCATCGACCAGGCGCAGAACGTCGACTTCGAGCGCCAGGAGCTCGACACGCTGCGCGAACTGCGCGCGGAAGAACTCGAAGTGCGGGCCGTGGCCGCCGAGTTCCACTTCCAGCGCAAGCAGTACGCCGAAGCCCTGGTGCACCTCGACCGCGTGCTCGAGGTCGACCCTCGCCGCTTCATCGACTACTACAACCGCGGCCGCGTGCTGCTCGAACTCGGTCGCGCCGACGACGCCAAGAACGACTTCCGCCGCTTCCTTGCCGATCCGGCGACGCCGATGGCCAGCGATCGCGCGACGTTCGCGCTGCGCGCGCTGGACCGGTGACCGCAGCGGCGAAGCCGGCCGGCCTGCCCGCCAGCGCGCGACTGAAGACGCCGCAGCAGTTCCGCGCCGTCTACCAACGCGGCCGGCGCGCAGCCGGTGCGTGGCTCACGGTCGTAGCACTGCCGCAGCGTCCGGGTGACGCCACCGGGACCCGACTCGGCGTGTCGGTCAGCAAGGACCACGGCGGCGCCGTGCGCCGCAACAAGCTGAAGCGGTTGCTGCGCGAAGCGTTCCGGCTCGAGCGCATGCGCCTGCCGCCGAGCCTCGACGTGGTGCTGATCCCGCGCCAACGACCCGAGAACTTCCCGCTCGCGACGCTGCGTGAGGAAGTGGTTGCCCTGGTCGCGCGTGCGCTCACCGCGCCACAGCCCAGCCGACGAGGGCGGCCGAAGTCATGAGGTGGCTGCTGGCGCTGCCGGTGCACCTCTACCGCTGGCTGATCGGCTGGTGGAAGCCGGCGACGTGCCGCTTCGACCCGACGTGTTCGCAGTACGCGCTCGACGCGCTGCGCGAACACGGCGCGCTGCGCGGGTGCTGGCTCACCGCGAAGCGCCTGTGCCGCTGCCATCCGTTCGGCGAGCCCGGCTACGACCCGGTGCCCAAGCGCAACGCAGCCGGCTGAGCGTCACTGCTCCGCGGACTCGCTCGGCCACGCATCGACCGCGGTCTCGTGCACACGCACCGCACCACCGGTTCGCACGAGACCGTCCGGGCGCTCGGCCGTGCGCAGCGCCGAACGCAGGTCGTCGTCGGACAACCACCATTCCGCGCGCACGGTCGTCGGCACGCGGCAACGGGCGAGCACCGAGGGGTCGGTCGCCACGATCGTCCACCCGGGCACCGACCGCTCCGGTGGTTCGCTGCCGGTGAAGACCAGCCCGACCACGAGCCCGACGACCGCCACCGCGACTGCCGCGCGCGCCGCGCGCCGGCGGCGTCGCCGCGCGCGCACTTCGCCGAGCAGCATTGGCAACGCCGCGGCCATGCGCTCCCGCGCGGTGGGACTCAGCAATGCGTCAATGGCCATGCCACCACTCCCTCGCGCGCTCGCGCAACCTGGACAGCACGCGTCGCAGTCGTCCGTGCGCAGCGTCGGGCGACAATCCGAGTGCAGCGCCGGCGGCCGTCACCGAGCCACCGGGCTCGAAGCGGGCGGACAGCAGCTTCTGCTCGACCAGAGGCAGTTCGCCCAGCGCCGTCGCCAGCCACGCGCGCTGCTCGGCATCGAGCACCACGTCGATCGCCTCCCCCACCTCGCTCGTCGCCGCGACCTCGTGTTCGCGCCGCCGGCGCCGCGACTCCGCGCGTCCACGATCGACGACCGAGCGGCATGTCGCCTTCGCCATCCAGGCGCGCAGCGCGCGTTCGTCGCGCAACGCCGGCAAGCGGCGGCACACTGCGAGCATCACGTCCTGCACGACGTCGAGGCAGAACGACTCGTCGCGGCGGCTCGCCGCTTTCGCCATCGCCAGCGTCGGCGCGAACCAGACGGCGTAGAACGCGGCGAACGCCGCTTCGTCGCCCGCTGCGATCGCGCGCGTCGTCGCAGCGGCGTCGGTCGGCTGACTGGCCTGCGTCACGCGGCGTCGTCACTTGCTGGTTGCGGGGGTCACCGACCCTCCTGCGCCGGGCGGGGGCGCGCCGACGCCAGGTTCTGTTCGAGGCTGCGCAGCACGTCCTTCACGATCTCGAGCTGCTCGCGGGAACCGCGTGCGATCATCAGGCCGGAGTCCTCGTGGTAGAGCAGGCTGGCCAGGCGCCGCAGTTCGCCGCCGACCGCAGTTTCGACCGCGCTGAGCACCGTCGCCGCCGAAACCCCGCCCGCTTCGCGCGGCGTCGCGGTGAGCCGCCGCAGCGAGTAGACCTCGGTGCCCGGCCCGTCCTTCGGAACGACCACCCCGGGCCCCTGCGGCCGTTGCGCAGTGATCGTGTAGACGGTCTCGCCGACGCCGCGCACGTCGTTGACGCGGATCTGGTAGTCGCCGGACGCAACCGCACACGCACCCGCGAGCGCCTGGTCGATCCCGGTGCCCCGCAGCTCGATCGCCGGCAGCACGGCGGTCGCTGCGTGGTCAGCGACGACGATGTTCGCGCGCGGCTCCTTCTGCCGGATGCGCGCAACGAGTTCGGCGACGGTGCCGCCCGGGAACGACAGGTCGAGGATCACCGGGACCTGCCGCCCGATACGCGGGTCGTTGGCAGGCGTTGGATCTTGGGCAGTGAGGGGCAGGGCGAGGAGCAGACAGGAAATCAGGCGCGACGGCAGGTTCATGGGGATCTCGGTGGTCGGTGGCGGTTCGTGCCCCAGAGACGGCGCCGAGCGGCCGTTCCGTCGCGGCCGCGCCGAAAAACTCACCCCGCGACGATGCGACCCTCCGCGGTCGCGCGCAACCGGCCCAGGGCGCGGGTCGCAGGGTGCGCTCACGAAGCACCGGCGAGCGCCCCGAGCAACGCCACCAGGCTCAGCACGTCGAGCCGGTTGTGCTCGAGCACGCGGTCGACCGGTCCGGTGCCGTCGCGGATCCAGTCGAGGAACGCCGCCGGCGCCTCGCTGCCCGGCAGGTCGTCGGTGCGATGCACACCCAGCAGCCGCTGCTCGACCGTCGCCAGCCGCGTGTCGGGCCACTGCTTGCCGAACTGCCGCCGGACCGCGTGGTAGAGGTCGAGGTGCCGCGCCGTGAGCACCGGCGCCTGCAGCTTGTGCAGCGCGAGACGCGCGGCGATGCGGTGGCGATCGTAGCTCTTGCCGACGAACGTCACCGGCACCGGGAACTCGCGCAGCCGTTCGGCGAGATGCCGGAGCATCGCCGGCTCTTCGCCGAAATCGCGCAGGAACAGCTGCTCGACGACCAGTTCGTCACCGCGCACGAAGCCGAGCCCGTAGGCGAACACGATCGTGCCGGCACCCCCGGCCAGACCCGTGGTCTCGGTGTCGAGGAACAGGCACTGCTCGGCGCGCAGTTCTGCCATCGCCGGGTCCTTGGCGAGCGCGGCGAGTCGTTCGCCCACGAGCGAACGGCAGGCGCCGAGCGGGCGCGTGCCATGGCGCGAAGCGAGCGCGTAGCGAAGTTCGCGGCGCCACAGGGTGCCGTTCGGCGTCGCCAACTCGTCGGCCGCGGGCAGCGCCACGGGCTGGCGCGGCGGCGCCGTGAACGCCTGCTGCCGGCGCTGCAGGAACGCGCGCGTCGCCGGCGATGCGGTGGCAGGCGCCGGAGCGGGCGCATCCGGCGGCGCGGCGACGCGGAACGCCCGCCGCAGTCCGTCACGCTTCGGCGCGACCATGCTCCGTCTCCGCTTCCGCCTCCGTCCTCGTCACCGGCCGATCGGCCAGCATCGCCGCCAGGATCGTGCGCGCGACCGTCTTGCTGCGCTTGCCCAGGCTCGCTTGCGGGCCGACACAGCCCGGGCAGCCGCTGCGGCACGCGCACTTCTGCACGAGACGCAGTGCGGCGGCCAGGATCTCGCGATGCACGTCGAAGATGCGCTCGGCGAGGCCGACGCCGTTGGGGATGCGGTCGTAGAGGATCAGGGCTGGCGCCTGGAAGTGCGGATGCCGCGCTTCGGCGAGCACACGCACGTCGCCGGGATCGACGCGCACGAACAGCGGCACGAGGCCCTGCAGCAACTCGCCGACCCCCTGCAGGCAGCTCGCCTCGCCGCCCTTCTGCAGGCCGAGTGCAGCGACCGTTTCCGGCGCCAGCACCAGCGCGCAGGCTTCGGTCTCGAACTCCTCGGGCGGCAGGTTGATCTCGCCGATGCCGACGTTCTCGCGCGTGTAGAACTTGATCTTCTTGAACGCCTTCGCGAGCGTGCTGACGTGCACCTCGCCGCGGTGCGCCGTGTAGTTGGCGTGGCGCTGCTCGGCATCGAGGTGCAGCACCTTGACCTCCGTCTCGGTGTCGGCCTCGGTGTAGTAGTCGGCGTCGATGCGCCGCACGAACGCGCGCCGGTCGGCGAAGTCGAAGCGCTCGACGAGCCAGGTGTCGCCCTGATGGCCGTAGATCGCGCCCTGGTAGACCTCGGTGATCGCCGACGGACGGTCGATCTCGGCGAGGATCGTCTTCCTCTCGACGTCCTGGATCGTGACGTTGTCCATGTCCGCCGCCGTCAGGCTCACGCCTTCGGCCGGATACGTGCGATCCGCGTAGTGCCAGCGCCCGGCCTGGTGCACCAGCACGCCGAGGTCCTGGGCGAGGAACTCGAGCACGTCGGGCAGCCCAGGTGCTTCGCCGAACGACTCGCCGTCGGCGATCGGCAGCTCGAAGGCCGCGCACCGTACGTGGTTGGTGAGAATGATCGCGTTGTCGGGATCGATGCTGACGGCGTCGCGCGGCGCGTCGAACAGGTAGCCCGGATGCTGCATCAGGTACTGGTCCATCGCCGAGCTGCGCGCGAGCAGCACGCAGGCGCTCGGCTGGCTGCGGCGACCGACTCGGCCGGCCCGCTGGAAGGTGCTGGCGACGGTGCCCGGATAGCCGACCAGCACGCAGACGTCGAGGCTGCCGATGTCGACGCCGAGTTCGAGCGCGTTGGTCGACACCACGGTGCGGATCTCGCCGCTGCGCAGCCCCTTCTCGATCGAGCGGCGCAGGTTCGGCAGGTACCCGCCGCGGTAGCCCGCCACGCGCTCCTGGTCGATCTTCTTCGCCGTCGCCTCGTCGCGCAGGTACTTCAGCAGGACTTCGGTCTGCGTGCGCGATCGCGCGAAGAAGATCGACTGCAGTTCGCTGCCGAGCAACATGCCGCCGAGCTGCCGCGCCGCTTCGCTGGCCGGGACCCGCATGCCCGACGCCGCCGACACGACCGCCGGATTGACGAACAGGAAGTGCTTCTCGCCGCGCGGGCTGCCGTCCTGGTCGACGACGCGAACGGGCACTTCGAACAAGCGCCGCGCATGTTCGCCGGCGTTGCCGATCGTCGCCGAGGCGCCGCAGAACACCGGGTCGCTGCCGTAGTGCCGGCAGATGCGGCGCAGGCGGCGCAGCACGTTGGCGACGTGGCTGCCGTAGATGCCCGACAGCGTGTGCAGTTCGTCGACGACCACGAAGCGCAACCCGGTGAACAGCCCCTGCCACTTGGTGTGGTTCGGCAGGATGCCCTGATGCAGCATGTGCGGGTTGGTCAGCACCATCACGCCGTGCTCGCGCAGCGCCTGCCGCACGGGCGGCGGCGTGTCGCCGTCGTAGACCGCGACCGTGAGGTCGGAGCGCCCCGTCGCCCCCAGCAGCCGTTCGAGGTCGGCCATCTGGTCGCGCGCCAGCGCCTTCGTCGGGTACAGGTAGAGAGCGCGCGCATCGAGACCATCGCGCAGCACCGCGTCGAGCACCGGCAGGTGGTAGGCGAGCGACTTGCCCGACGCCGTCGACGTCGCGATCACCGCGTGGCGCCGTTCGTGCAGCAGGTCGGCACACTCGCGCTGGTGGGCGTAGAGCTCCTGGATGCCGCGGGCCTGCACGGCGCGCACCAGGTCCGGGTGCAGCCACTCGGGCAGCGGCCGCATCGCCGCCGGGCGCCCGGACTGCGTGTGGATCGCGTCGACCGTGCCGGGTGCGTCGTGACCACCCGAGCACAGGCGCCGTACGAAGTCGCTCAGGTCCATCGCTGGACCTCGTGCTGGCAACCGCCCATGCCGCGAACGTAGCGGCGACCCGAACAAGAACCAAACGCCGTCAGCGTGGTGGTTCCGCCAACTGCTGCACCAAGGCGCCGTGTTCGCCCGCGGCCGCGGCGACACCCCGTTCGACCACCGCCCGCAGGGCGGCAAGGTCATCGCGAAGCAGTGCCGGCACGTCGAGGCAGAGCCCCGGGAACTGCACACTGCGCAGCGTGCCGTCGGCCGCCAAGGCCTGTCGCACGTAGGCGCCTTCGGCCAGCACGAACCAATCGACCACGCCGTCCTCGACGCGGTGCACGATGTACTCGCGCACGCCGTTCCGGCGGTAGGCGCCGAGCTTCTGGTGCAGATCGTAGCTGGTCGAACTTGCCGCGACTTCGACCACCAGTTCGGGCGGTCCTTCGAGGTGGCCGTCGGCAGCGATGCGCGAGCGGCCGCCGGCGTGCTCTGGCACCCGCAGCAGCAGGTCGGGCTGCGGCTCGTTGTCGAGGTCGAGCCGGACCGTGGTGTTGCCTGCACCACCGAGTCCGGGCGTGAGCGCACGGTAGAACGCGAGCCACGCCGCCCACGACTGTTCGGGCAATCCGTGCTGTTGGTAGCGAACTGGCGACCCCATGTAGACCACCCCTTCGATGAGCTCGGCCTTCTTCACGTCCGGCATCGCGGCGTAGCGCCGCTCGAACTCGTGGCGCGTCAGCACGTCGCCGGCGCGCAGCTCGGGCACCCGAGGAGTCGTGGTCATGACATCGGCCATTCCCCATGGGTGGAATGGCGACCGCGGATCCTAGCCGGAATCCGGCGCCGCGGGTCAGCCGCCGCCGAGCCGCGCCAGCAGACTCTCCGCCTGTTTCGCCGCCTCGGTGTCGGCGTGCTTGGCGACGAACGCCAGCAGATCGGCGCGCAGTTCCCGCTGCCGCGACGACGACGGTTGCGCACGCCACGCATCGAACGCCTTCTGCAGCGGGCGCAGCGCCTTCTCCGCGGCGTCTTCGCGTCGCAACGCCGGGTCCTCGCGAACGCGGGCGACGGCCTTCGCCGCGGCGTCGGCGAGCGCATGGCTCTGCCAGCGCGCCTGCATCGCTTCGAGCCCGGCCCGCCGCTCACGCAGGCTCGGCCAGACCTTGTCCAGGCGCGCGAGCTGCCGTTCGGCGTGTGCTGCCTGCACGTCGAGCAGCCAACGTACGCGCTGTTGCGTTCCGGCGTCGGCTGCAGGTCCCTGTGCCGCCAGCTTGCCGAGTTCGTTCATGGCGTCGCCGAGCGCGTCGCTTGCGAGCAGCGAATGCAGTCGCCGCCACGGCACCTGGTCGGGAACCTGCGCGAACGCATCGCCCCGAACCAGCCGGTACGGACTCGACAACGCCAGCACGGCGAGTGCGGTCGCCGCGACCCGCCCACCGTCCTCGCCCCACACGTCGGTCGCTGGCCACGATCCGGCGGCACTCTTCTTCGTCTGCTGCAGCGACAGCAGCGCCTTCTGCAGCGACGCCTCGTAGCGGCGAGCGCTGGCCCCGCCGGTCATCCCCATCGCCGAGCTGGCGTGCATCCACGCGTAGAGGTCGACAGCGCCGAGCTCGGCCGACGGCGGCTTCACCAGCAGCAGTTGGGCGGCGGCCTGCGCCACCGCATCCGATGGCGGCGTGCCGCACCACAACCTCGCGTGCAGTCCGGCACCGGTGTTGCCAGTGCCCTTCTCCGGTGGAAAGCGCATGCCGTGATCGCCGGGCTTGCGCGCCGACGGCTCACCGCGAGCCACGTATCCGCAGTGCCCGTCGGCCGTCGTCACCACGTCGAACCACGCCAACACCGCGCCGACGTCCGCGGCCGGCACCTCGATGCCGGCGTGGAACGCCGCGCACAGCGCCGCGACGCACCACGAACTCAGCGACGCGTCGCTGTCGGGCTCGCGCGGCATGTAGCGCCACGCGACGTCCGGGCCACGGTGCCGGACCAGATAGCGCACGGCGGCTTCGGCCCCACGACGATGGCGCGAGTTGCCGAGCAGGGCCGTCGCCTCGGCCAAGGCCATGGTCGCGATCGCCTGGCCGTACAGGAAGTCGAACGACGCGTTCGGGACGCGCCCCTCCTTGTCGAGCTGGCGGACCAACCAGTCGGCGGCGCGATGGCACGCTTCGTCGTGCAGCGTGTCGGCCTGCGCCAGCACGGCGAGCAGGGCGAGACCGGTCACTCCGACGTCGTGGATCGGGTTGCCGGGGTCGCGGCACGGGTCGTCGGCAGCGTCGTGCTTCATGAACGCGTCGGCGTCCCACTTCCCGTCCGGATCCTGATGCGCGAGCAGCCAGCCGACCCCCTGGCGGATCGCGACGACGACCTTGTCGTTGCGGAACTGCTCGCGCCGCGCTGCACGTCCCGAGAACAATGGCGAGGCCGCAGCCGCTGGCGCGACGGGCGGCGGCGGATCCTGCCGACGAGGTGCGGTGCTGGTCGGCGCGGCGACGACGAGCGAAGCGACGAGCAGGGCAGGGCACACGGACATGGCAGCGTTCCTCCGCCGGCCACGATACCGGTCGCGACACCAGCGCCACACGCGTTCCTTTCCGCTCACTCACTTCGGCGCAGCGACGCGCGGCAGCGCTCCGGCCGGCACGCGCCGCTGCAGGAAGTCGGCGAGCGCGTCGTAGAGGTGCGCACGCGTGCCGTCACCTTCGCGGATCGCGTGCGTGCGGTTCGGATACGCGAGCATCTCGAAGCGCTTGCCGTGCCGCACCAGCTCGTCGACGAGACGTTCGGTGTTCTGGTAGTGCACGTTGTCGTCGCCGGTGCCGTGCACCAGCAGCAGCGGGGAAGTCAGGTTCTTCGCGAACGTGATCGGCGAGCACTGCCGGTAGACCTCGGGGAAATGCCGCGGGTCGCCGCAGTACCGTTCCTGGTAGATCGTGTCGTAGAGGGCGATGTCGGTGACCGGCGCGACCGACATGCCGGCCGCGAACAGGTCCGGGTAGCGGAACAGCATGTTGAGCGTCATCGCGCCCCCGCCCGACCAACCCCAGATCGCCTGGCGCTGCGGGTCCATCCACGCATGCTGCGTGCGCAGCTTCGTCACCGCCGCATTCCAGTCGGCGGAGCTGCGCACGCCGATCTGCTGGTAGAGCGCCTTGCGCCAATCGCGGCCCTTCGGAGCCGGCGTGCCGCGCGCGTCGATCGACATCACCACGTAGCCGAGCTGCGTCAGCCAGCGGTGGAACAGGTGGTGCGACAGGAACCACGTGTCCTTCACCGTCTGCGACCACGGCTCGCCGTAGACGTGGAACACGACTGGCCACGACTTCGTCGTGTCGAACTCCGGCGGCAACATCACCCAGCCGTCGAGCACGAGGCCGTCGCCGGGTTCGACCGCGAAGAACGCATTCTCGCCGGACTGCACGGCGCCGTAGGCCGCGCGCGCCTTGGCGTTGTCGACCAGCACCCGCAGGCGTTCGTGCGACGGCAGCCGCACCAGGTCGACGACCGGCACGTGGTCGAACGCCGACCAGGTGTGGATCGCGAGCGTGCCGTCGGGCGAGACGTCGTACTCGTGCCACCCCGAGGCACTCGCGGTCGCGGCCAGGCCCGCGTAGCGCTTGGGCGCCCCCACCGGGGTCAACTGCTTGCTGCTGCCGCCCGGCTGCGCTGCGTGCAGGTAGCGCTGCGTGCCGTCCTGGGGCGATGCGGCGATGTACAGCCGATCGGCAGCGAGATCGACGTGCTCGACTTCGATCACGTCGAAGCCCTTGGTCAGCGCCACGTGCGTGACGAGGACCTGCTTGCCGCGCGTGTCCCACTCGATCGTGCCGCACTGCCGGAAGCGCTTGCCCGCGCCCTCGTGGAACGCGGTGTCGCTGGTCCAGAAGAACTTCTCGCCGCCGTAGACCCACCGGAAGTCGTCGCGCACGTCGATGTACGCCTCGTCCTTCTCCTCGTGCACGATGCGGCACGCCCCCGTCTTCACGCCGGCGCCGAGCACGTGCAGCACGTTCTGCGCCCGCGGCAGCCACTGCACCATCAGTTCCTCGCCCGCGGGATGCCACTCCATGCGCGGCAGGTAGGTCTCGCGCGGATCGCCCGGCGTCTGCATCCACACCGGCTCCCCGCTGCCGTCCGCCGCGATCACGCCGACCCGGCACGACGAGTTCGTGGTGCCCGCCTTCGGGTACTGCACCGGCACCACCTTGGCGTAACGATCGGCGAGATTGTCGATCATCAGGAACTCGCCGACGCCCGAGCAGTCGAGCTGCCAGTACGCGATCGCCTTGCCGTCCGGGCTCCAGCGGAAGCCGTCGCGGCAGTCGAACTCCTCCTCGTACACCCAGTCGAACGTGCCGTTGATGATCGTGCGCGAGCCGTCGTTCGTGAGGGCCGTGCGCTTGCCGGTCGCGACCTCCTCGACCCACAGGTTGTTCTGCGCCACGTAGGCGACGCGGGTTCCGTCCGGCGACCACTTCGCGAACATCAACGTCGACTTCGGCAGGTCGCCGCCGAGCCGCCGCGGTGGGCGGTCGCCGCCGAGCGACACGACGAAGTACTCGCCGCGCGTGTTCTGGCGCCAGACCCGTTCACTGTCCGCGAACAACAGCACCTGCCCGCCGCCGGGAGCGAACGTGTAGTCCTCGATCACGGTGGTGCCGCCGAGCACGCCGGCGGCGAGCCGGGCCGCCGGCAGCAGGACCTCGCGCGCGCCCGACGCGGCCTCGTAGCGCACCAGTTCGAGCCCACTGCCAGGGAGCGCCTCGAGCGTCGCGTAGTGGGCGCCGTCGAGCCAGCGCACCGGCCCGAACGCCTGCACGGAGAACTCGCCGGACGTGATGCGTTGCGCATCGAGCCGGGCCGGGTCCGGTTCGACCTGCGCCAGCACACCAGCGGGGAGCAGGAACAGGACGAAGGCAGCGCTGTACTTCATGGCAGGTCCACGACGACGACCGGCGAGCGACGTTCCGCGGCGCTCACCGCGCCCCGACGAAGGCCGGCGGCACGCGGTCGCTCGCGTGGGCTGGCGGCGGCAAGCCCAGCAACCGTGAGAACCAGACCACACCGAAGCCCGGCGTGCACGGTTCGTCGATCGTCGCGCCCGGCGGCGCGCCGCCCCCGCGCGCGATGCCGACGACCTCGCGGTCGTAGAGGTGCGGCGTGCCGTGCGACGCTGGCGTGGCGCCATCGAGCCAGTGCGGCTTCACCACGAACTGCACTTCGCCGGCCCGGCCCGGAAACAGGCCATCGACCAGCGAACGGCGCAGCGCGTCCGGCGCGCCGTCCGGCGCCAGCAGGTCCTCGGTCGCGAATGCGGCGGCGATGCCGGGCCGCGTGACGGCGGCGGCCGCGACCGCACGCGCAGCGTCGCGTCGGACCTCGGCGAGCTCGCGATCGCCACGCACCGCCTGCAGCACGTCGTCGTCGAGATACACCGAGAACTCGCCGACGTGCGACACGAAGCGCCGCCCGGACGGCGGCGGGCCGAGGCGCTTGCCGACCGCCTGCTCGGCGACCGCGCCGACCATCGTCTGCAGCAAGCCGCGGCCGCCTTCGCGCCCCTGCTCGATCTCCCACTCCGGCGTCGGACCGACACCGTGATCGGCGGTGAGCCAGATCGCCCACTTGCCGGCGCCGACCTGCGCGTCGAGGAACTGCAGGAACATGGCGAGGTCGCGGTCGAGCCGCAGCAGACCATCGCGCGCTTCGACGGATTCGGGGCCGAACACGTGGCCCATCACGTCGGTCGACGAGAACCCGACGCAGAGCAGGTCCGGGATCGCGTCGGCGCCGAGTTCCATGCCGCGCACGGTCGCCTCGGCCGCGAGGCGCACCGCGGTGTTGCCGAACGGCGAGGCGTAGACCTGCGCGTAGAAGGCCGATCCGGGAGCGGCGATGCCGCCGGTCATCGGCTGCGGCAGCGTGCGTCCGCCCCCGCCGTTGGCGTGCGGGGTCTCGTACGGACGCTCGTCGACGAGGCCGGCGTAGGCCGCATCCGGCCCGGTCCGCTCCCACACCGTGCCGTGGAAACGATCGATCGGCTTGCCCGCGTTCCACTCGGTGAGCCACGCCGGCATCGCGTCCACCCAGGTGCTGTTGGTGACGAAACGACCGGTGCTCGACTCGCACCAGATCACGAGGTCGGCCTGCGGCCCGGCCATCAGGATCGCGCTGCGGTCCTTCCACGCCACGCTCGCGACCCGGCTCCCGGGCACGCCCTTCTTCATCGCCGCAGCCAGCGTCGGCGCCACCATCGATCCCGGCCCACGATTGGCACCCTCGGGTGCATCGGGCAGCGCGGCGACCACCTCGTCGACGCAGTACGTGGTCGCGCGACGATCCCGCACCCACCACTTGTTGCGCACGATGCCGTGCACGCGCGCCGGCACGCCGGTGCCGATCGTCGCATGACCCGGGCCCGTCTCGGTGCAGGCGTGTTCGTACGCGCACTGCGAGAAGCGCGCGCCTTCGCGCAGCAGCCGCCGGAAACCGCCGTCGTCGGCGAGGTGCGGTTCGGCCGCCGCGAACACCCACTTCGCGAGTTGGTCGACGGCGCACACCACGACGAGGCGCGGCGGCTCCGACAACGGCGGGTTGCCAACGGGTGCCGGCGTGCCCGGCTCCTGCGCGCAGGCGGCAGCGACCGCGACGAGGGCGGCGAGAACGACGGCGGTTCGCTTCATCGAGCGAGGATCTTGGCCGCCCGTTCGATCGTTCGCCACGGCAACAGCCCGAGGTGGTAGATCGCGAGGCTGGCGACGCCGTGCTTGCCGCACAGAGCGCGCAGGGCCTCGAGGTCGGCGTCGCTCGCGAACTGCGGCGCCTTCGGCCAGAGGCAGACGCGCTGGCGCGCCAGCCCGGCCATGCCGTCGGCGGCGAGCAGCTTGCCGATCGCCTCGGGGCCCTCGCCGTAGCACGTCAGCACGCGTTCGTCGGTCGCGGGGAACGCCGCGGCCGAAGCCAGCGCGAGCTGGCTGCCGGTGAACGTCGGGTTCGGATGCACCTGCACGGCGCGGGCGACGTTCGGCGTCGCGGCGACGACCTGGGCCGCGAGCGCGGCGATCGTGCGCGCGCGCGCCGCGAGCATCGGCGCGAGCCAACCGGGATCCGCGGTCGGCAGCTTGGCAGGCGCCATCGCGTCGGCATCGCGCACGTTCTGCTGGACGAAGGTGCGCACCGCCGCGCGCAGACCCTCGGCGTCGTGGCCGAGCGCGCCGAGTTGCGCCGTGCACGCGGTGCAGAAGCACGCCGACAGGGCCGCGTCGAGCAGGCCGCTCGGCGCGAAGCTCGCCTTGTCGTGGTGGCTGCTGTGCTTCCAGCCCATCTGGCCGAGCGCTTCGAGTTCGATCGTGCGCAGGCCGTGGTGCGCGGCGAGGTCCTTCACCATCGCGAGCGTGTACTGGCGAACGGCGGGCTGGGCCGGACACAACGCGTAGACGTAGCGATCGCCGAACGCGTTCTGCACGCAGAGGTCCGGATGGCGTTCGCCAAGCCGCGAGTTGTGCGTGAACACGGTCCAGGCGCGCACGGCGAGACCGTGCCTGGCGGCGTCGGCGCACAGACGCTCGAGCGGCGACGGCCCGGTCGGCGGCACTTCGCCGGACGGCTCGGGCACGAGGCGTCCGTAGTCGCCGCGCGGGCGGAAGTGGGTCGTGCCGTCCTCGAGGAAGCGCACGGCTCCCTCGGGGTTCCAGGGCATGAGCCAGCGGCCGTCGTGGTAGCTGGTCGCCAGCGCGATTTCGGCGAAGCCGAGGTCGCGCACGCGCGCGAGGCCGCCGTGCTCGGCGAGCGCGCGGAGATCGAACGGATGCGCGTAGAGGCAGAGCTGCATTCGGGTCGCGGGCGGGAGCCTACCCGGATCGTTGGCTAGGATCGCCCGCATGTACCGCGCGTCGACGTGGCTCGTCTTGCTCGCCGCCTGCGGCACGACTCCCCCCGGACGCGCGCCAACGCCGGACGCCCTGACCGCCACCAACGGCGCGCTCGTCGCGCGGCTCGTGCACGCCGCCTACGACCCCACCGCGCACGCCGCGACCAGCAAGCCGTGGCACCAGGTGTTCGACGCCACCGGCAAGCAGCTCACCAAGGACCTCGGCGGTTCCCACGAACACCACCGCGGCGTCTTCCTCGGCTGGAACCGCGTCCGTGTCGGCGCGCGCCAGTTCGACTTCTGGCACTGCGGCAACGGCGAGACGCAGCGCGTGCGCAGCGTCGAACGCCAGCCCGGGCCGGGCGAAGCGCAGGTCCTGCGCGTCGATTGGTGTGGCAAGGACGGCCACCCGGTGCTGCACGAGGAGCGACGGCTCGCCGTGCAGAGCCTGCCCGACGCCAACGTCCTGCACTTCACGACCGAACTGCGCGCCGCTGACGACGACGTCGCCCTCGGCGGCGACCCCCACCACGCCGGGTGCCACTTCCGCGCCGTGCAGGCGTTCGCCGAGGCCGGTGCGACGCCAGTGCGGTTCGTGCGGCCGCCGACGGCGCGCGCCAGCCGCGACGACCTCTGGGCCGACTGCCGCTGGACGGCTGCGGTCCTGCCGTTCGCCGACGGCGACGTCACCGTGCTGCGTGTCGAGCATCCGGACAACCCGAACGCATCGTGGTCGACTCGCGGCTATGGGCGCTTTGGCGCGACGTGGTCGGCCACGGCGACCCGCGAACGGCCCGTGCGCCTTGCCGTTGCCTACGTCGTCGCGACCGGCGCGCGCGAGGCGACGTGGTGCGAAGCGACGGCGAAGGTGGTGTTCGAGCGTTAGCTGGAGAGCCGCGCCAGTTCCGCGCGCAGCTCCCGCACCGCGTCTTCGAGCGCCGCGACGCGCGCCGCGAGATCGCCGCCGCCTGGGGCCGGCTCGGCGCGCATCGGCGCGGTCACCACTGGCGCCGACTCGCCGGCAGGCGTGGCGGCCGCACCATCCCCGAGCCGGTGCTGCCAGCGGCGGTCGCGCTCACGTGGACCGAGCGGCAACTGCTCGACGAGCCCCGGCGAACGCTGGCTCAGCCCGCGCAGCAGTTCTTCGATCTGCTCCGGCGTGCCGTGGTAACCCATGCGCGCGACGCGCGGCTTCAAGGCGCCTGGCGCCTGCGGTCCGCGCAGCAGCAGCTCGGCGACCACCGCGAGTTCGTGCGCCGACAGCTGCAGCACCTCGTCGAGCTTGTGCCGGAAACGCGGCACCCGCCCGCCGCCGTCGACCCGCGCGACGACGCCCTTCTCCTGCAGCGACATCACGGCCCCGGCGACCTGGAACGCGACCAGTTCGGTGATCGGGTCGCGGTTGTTCTGCTGGTTGCAGCCGCTGACGAGCGCGTTCTCGCTCATCGGGTAGGTGTCGGGCACCGAGAACTGCTTCTCGATCAGGACGCCGACGATGCGCTGTTCGGTGCGGTCGAGGCGGACCATGGTCACTCCTTCTTCTCGCCGCCGCCGGGGATCAGGCCCTGCAGCCCGCCCGGCAGCTTCTTCTTCGCTTCGTCGAGCAGCTTCTGCTTCGCCGCGTCCTCGGCCTTCTTCTTCTCGGCGTCGAGCTTCGCCTTCGCCGCATCGACGTTCTCCTGCAGACCCTTCGTCGGATCGACGATGCCCTGCAGCGGCGTGCCGCCGAGCAGCTTGCCGGCCTGCCCCTGCACGAAGTTCGCCAGTTCCTGCTGCCCGGCGGCCAGCAGCGCCTGCTGCAACACCTTGTCGTCGAGCGCGACCGACGGTCGCGTCAGCGGCCCGCGCAGGCCGATCGGCACCAGCAGCGAATCGACCTTGGTCTCCTTGCTGCCCGCGAGCGCGAACAGCGTGTCGCGCAGCGTCACCTGCAACGGGGCGTCGATCGACAGCGGTGCACCAGCAGGGCCGCGGAAGCCGCCGTCGAGCGCCAGGTTCATCGTGCCGCCGCGCAGCGGAGGTGCGCCGCCGACCTTCAGCTTGCCGAAAACGGAATCGACCGGCAGCTCGTTCAGCGCGAACTTCAGGCCGAGGTCCGGCAGGCCGGCGCCGTTCGCGGCGCGGCCGGGCCGCAGCAGGCCGAGCGCCATCGCCCCGGACTGGGCCTTCAGGTCGAAGGTGAGGTTGCCGTCGACGAGCGACGGCGCGTCGCTGAGGTTGGTCGCGATCAGGTCGAGCTTGTCGGCCTTGCCGGAGATCGAGTAGCCGATGCCCTTGATCGCGACGTTCTCGATCAGGAAGCGCGGGGCCGCGGTGAGCAGGTGCGTGGCGACGACCTTCGCGAGGCCCGCCGTTTCCTGCCGTTCCCGCTCCGCTCGACGCTGCTCGGGCGTTGGTTCGGCCGTCGGCTCGTCGCCGCGCATCGCCTCGAGCCACTCCTGCGCCTGCGCGAGCCGCTGCTTCCAGACTTCGTACTCGGCGACCCAGTCCTCGATCGTCTTCTCGCCAGCCGGCGGCGGCGGCGGCTCGGGCGGCGGCGTCGGCGGGTCGATGCGCACCCCGGGCGTCGCGCGCGCACTGCCGCTGCGCGCCGTGTCGCTGATCAGGTTCTTCACCACGAAGCGCTTGCGCAGCAGTTCGCCGGTGTCGATCTGGGCAGTGATCTCGTCGGCCGCGAACAGGTCCTTGCCGAGGTCTTCGCGGTCGGCGAGGGCGAGACCCGCGAGCTTCGCCTGCCCGTCGCCGAGGCCGATGCGCGCGGACTTCAGGTCGACGGTCGCGCCATTGATGCTGGCGAGGTTGTCGCGAACGACGCGCGTCATCACCGGCTCGCTGAACCAGGTCTGGAACACCCAGAGGCTCCCGACCAGCACGCCGGCCATCAGCACGCCGATCGGGCGGACCGGCAGGCCGAGCTTCTTGCGTTCGGCGAGTTCCTGCCACGACAGCTTGCCCTTGCCCTTGCCGAGGAACAGCCAGGCCAACAGGCGCACCGAACGTTTGCTGGCGTACTTCTGGTAACGCTCGCTGTTCGCCTCGAGGCCCGCCATGTGCGCGCGCAGCGCGCGCAGCGAACGGTTCAGCAGCATGCCAACGCCGACACCGAACGCGAGGCCGAGCACGAGGCCGCCGGTCGTCGCGTAGTACTCGAGCCCGAACCAGGCGGTGACCTTGCCGTCGATCAGCGCGCGGAACAGACCCTGCAGCGGACCGTCGAGCAGCCAGGTGCCGATCGTGTACGACACCGGCAGCAGGGCCAGGCTCAGCAGCTTGGCGACCAGCGTGGTGAGCCCGAACACGGCGAGGTTCGCGTTCAGGATCAGCACCAGGACCAGCAGCAGCAGGATCAGGCCGGGCGCCTGCAGGAAACCGCCGCCGAGGTCGCCGGGCAGGAAGAAGCCGGGCACGAAGCCGAGCACGCCGCCGAACACGGTGGCGAGCAGTACCTGGAACGGCGTCGCGTTGCCGCGCAGCACCGAGCCGATCTTGCGCACGAGGAACATGCGGGCACGGTAGGCGGTCGTCGCACCGTCCGCCAATCGCCGATCGCCGGCGGCTCAGTCGACGAAGACCGCAGCGAGCGTTGGCGCATCCAGGATGCGGTCGGTCCAGCGGTCGAGTTCGGCGGGGCTCGCCCCTCGGATCTGGGCGGCGACGGCGTCGGCAGGCGGGCCGAAGCGCCGGGTGACCAAACGCAGCAAGGCGTTGGCCTGGCCTTCCGTGCGGCCTTCCGTGCGGCCTTCGGTGCGGCCTTGGGTTCTGCCTTCGTTGCGCAGTTGCTCGGCCAACGACAAGAACTTCTTGGTCATGCGGGAACTGGTGATGCGGCGCTGCAACACACGCTGCACGGTCGCCAACGGCAGCGGTGTGGTCGCCTGGATGTAGTCTAGCACCGCCACGAAGAGCTCGTCGGCCGGGGACGTTTCAGCCAGGCGGGCGGCAGCGTTCTGGACGTCGCTCCACGCATCGACCCAGGCTGCGAACGCCTGCTCGCTCCGAGCGGAGGGCGGCAGGTACTGGAGCGTAGAGAGCGCGCACACGCCGAACACCGAAAGCGCGCGGTGACGCAGACGATCGGGGGACGCCTCGTGCAGGTCGTCGAGCGCGAACTCGAGCGACGGCAGGAACCGGTGCAGTTCGGTCGGGATGCGCGCGAGGTCGAACAGCTCCCGCACCTGCAACGGCGACCGCCACGGCTTCTGGCCGGCGTGCACGACGACGGGCACGACGGGCGGAAGGAACGCGTCCCGAGGATGCGCCCGCCGGTGTCCGCGCAGGACGGCGGTGACCTGTTCGAGCATCTGCAACGCGTCGAACCGCGAGCCCTTCGACTTGTGCTCGAGCACGACGTAGAGCATCAGGTCACCGCCAGCCGCGAGGCGCACCGAGAACAGGACGTCGCAGACGATGCGCGTGCGACGCGCCCGCTGGGCTGGGTTGCGCCGCGTCAGCGTGCTCCAGTCGATGGCCCCGACCACGGGTGCTGGCAGGGCGCTGCGCAACAGCGGGCCAGCGTGCTCGGGATCGGAGAAGACGAGCTGGAACAGGTGGTCGTGCGGCTGCGCCACTCCCATGGTGGTGCGAGGCCCGCGATTCCCGGCCGGAACCGTGCAGCGCGGTGCGCCCGTACGTCGGTCAGGCGCCGCCGTGCTGCTGGCGCAGGTGTTCGCGGAAGCGCCGCCGCAGCGCCGCCACCGTGGGCGCATCGGCGGTCGGGGCGATCGCCGGTCCGAGGCGCACGCAGTTCGCAGCGACGGCGTCCGCGGTGAGCGCGGCCTCGCCGGCCGAGCGGGCAACCACCCACGCCGCCTGCAGCGCGGCCCCGAGCGCCGCTGACTCGGTTTCGGCGAGCACGCGAACGGGCACGCCCCAGACGTCGGCGAGGATCTGCCGCCACAGCGCGTTGCCCGCACCACCACCGGTGAGCCGCACTTCCCCGACCGCGATCCCCAGCGCGCGCAGCCGGTCCAGCCCGTCGGCGAGGTTGCAGGCCACGCCCTCGAGCGCGGCCCGGTAGAGCGTTCCCGGCCGCAGCGAGCCGAGTCGCATCCCGAGCAGCGATCCCGTGGCCGCCGGCAAATCCGGCACACGTTCGCCGAGCAGGAACGGCAGCCAGCAGAGTCCGTCGCTGCCGGGCGCGACGCGCTCGGCGGCAGCCGTCAACGTCGTGTGGTCGAGGCCGGTCAGCGCCTTCACCTCTTCGACGACGCCGGTGACGTTCATCACGCACAACAGGGGCAGCCAGCCCCCGTCGCTGCTGCAGAACGGCGCGATCGCGCCGCGCGGATCGACGATCGGCGACGCCGAGCGCGTGAAGATCGTGCCCGAGGTGCCGAGGCTGCAGACGACGACGCCATCGCGTGTCGCTCCGCCGCCGATCGCCGACATCATGTTGTCGCCGCCGCCGGTGGCAACCGGGATACCGGGCCGCAGGCCCAGCGCGTTCGCCGCTGCGGCCGTGAGCCTCCCGGCCAAGCCGTCGCTCGCGCGCAGCGGTGCGACCATCGCCGGCAACCGCGCGTCGATCGCGGCGAGTGCGCGAGCGTCGTAGCCGCGTCGGACCGGATCGAACCAGCCGGTGCCCGATGCATCGCCGGGCTCGGCGGAACGTTCGCCGGTGAGCCAGAGGTTGGCGTAGTCGTGTGGCAACAGCACGCTGCGCACGCGCGCCCAGTGGGCCACCTCGTGCCGCGCGAGCCACAGCAGCTTGCTCGCGGTGAAGCCGGTCGGCACGACGCGCCCGAGCTTGGCCGTCAGTTCCGCGGCCTCGGCCGCGGTCGCCGTGTCGCACCACAGTTTCGCCGGGCGCACGACCTCGCCTCGATCGTCGAGCACCACGGCACCGTGCTGCTGCCCGGACACCGCGAGCCCCGCGATCGACGTGCGATCGACGGCAGCCAGCGCTTGCGTGGCCGCACTGCGCAGGGCGGTGAGCCAGTCCGCGGGGCGCTGCTCCTGGTGCCCTGGCGGCAGGCCGGCGAGCAGTTCGAGCGGCGCGCTACCGCGGCCGACGACTTCGCCGCGCACCGGATCGACGACGACGGCCTTGCAACTCTGCGTGCCGATGTCGATGCCGAGGAACAACGCTCCGGGCGCCGTCATGCGAAGGTCGGGTGCGGCATGGTCGCGATGCGTCGCGAACGTAGCGACGCCATCACTTCGTGCCGAGCAGTTCCTGCGCGGTCCACGGCTCGGAGCGGTCGCGGTGCGCCGCGCGAAGTGCGGCGACGTCGGCGACCTCGACCGCCGTCGCGGCGTGGCCGAACGCGCGCCGCGCGTAACTCGTCACCTGCGCGACCTCGGCATCCGACAGCTGCGCTTGGGCCGGCATCTCGAGCGTCCACGTCGTGCCGGCAACCTCGATCGGACCGCGCACGCCATGCGCGACGATGCGCACCAGCCGTTCGGGTGGCCCGACCACCCACTCGGAATCGCGCAACGGCGGCGCCAGTCCGGGCATGCCGCGGCCGTCGAGCTGATGGCAGGCAGCACAAGCCCGCGCGTAGACGCGTTCGCCGGCCCGCACGAGCTGCTGCTGTGCGGTGGTCAGTTCGTGCGCCGTCGACGGCGCCGAGGCGCCAGCGATCACCACGGCCGCGGCGAGTTCCTGCGCGAGGGCGGCGACGTCGCGTTCGCCACCGCCGGCGAGCTGCACGAGCGTGCGCGATGGCGAACCGAGCACCAGCCACCCGTCGCGGGCCGCACCCTTCGGCAGCCCGTCGACGGCGCCGCGCAGGAGCGCGCGCGTCCAGTCCCCCGACGCGGCCGCCGCCGCGTCGAACAGTTGCCGCTGCAGGCTCTCGCGCCGCGTGCGCAAGGCCCGCGCGGCGAGATCCCGCACGGCAGCGAACCTCCACTCCGACGCACCTTCGCCGCGTTCCCGCCAGCGGACCAGCAACGCGACGAGGTCGTCGCCGGCAGCCGCGGCGACCGCGGCCCGTAGGCTCGCGTCGTCGCCGTGAGCCGCGAGCAGGGTCTCCAGCAACGCGAGCCGACGATCGTGGTGGCGCGCCGCCTTCGGCTGCGCAGCCACGTCGGCG
>CALFZH010000033.1:0-32053 GCA_937952215.1 uncultured bacterium | reverse complement strand
CTCGCCGAGGTCGGGGCGGCGCTGGCGGTGCCGGTCGCGAGCGGGCTGCCGGTGTTCCAAGGCGACTTCGCCCGCCTTGGCGCGGTCGTCGATCCCGAGGCGTTCCTCGCCGCCAAGGCCGCCATCGCCATCGGCGCTCCGGCGGCCCGTGGTGCGGGTCCGTGGTCCGCGGCGGCGGCCGAGGCCTATGCGCGCGGGCTGACGTCGTTGACGGTGGCCCCGCTCGACAGCGGCGGCGGCCGACTGCGCCTGCTCGAAGAACTCACCGGCTTGTGGGTCGCCGAGGACGACGAGCGCGTGCTGCCGGCGGCCGAGGCGGCGGTGCGGACGGCGATGCAGTACGTCTTCGAAGGGGCCCTGCTGCGCATCGTGCAGGGGCGCGCGCCGGAGAACGTCGACCTGCGGCTGTGCGCGATGGAGCACGTGCGCGCGTTCGGCGGGCCAGCGAGCGTGCCGTTGCTGCTGGCGGTCATGGCGAGCACCGCCGACGAGTTCGCGCGCGGGGAGAGCCGCTTCGACCCGGATCCGCTGGTGCAGCTGCGGCTGATCCACTTCTGCGGGCAACTGCGCGGCGATCTCGCGACGTCGACGGTGCGGTTGCCGGGCCGCGATGGGCTGCCGTTGTCGCCGGTCGACTTCCTGGCGAACACGATCTTGACCGGGCGCGAGCACTATTCGAAGCTGCGGTTGCCGGCGCTGGTGGCGCTGACCTGGTCGCTGCAGCGACCGCGACTGGATCCGGATCCGGCATGGGTTCGGGAGTGGCGGGCGCAGCGCCGATAGCCGGCGTCCCGCATGCACACCCTCTGGTGCGACGAACCCATCGCCTACGACGGCAGCCAACTGCGGGCGCACTGGTTGTTCGCCCGGTTCGGGCTCGTCGGCGACGCGTGCGTCGGCTTCCGCGGGCCGTGCGCGGTGCAGCGCGACGAGATCGCGGACCTGGCCGACGTCGACGGCCCAGGCATCGCCGCCAACGACATGGTGCACTTCGTCTGGGAGTCGTTTCGCGAGACGGATCTGCTGCTCGCCGTGCACCGGCAGCGGTTGTTCGCGGCCCAGGCCGCGGAGGTGCTGGCACGGCTCGGCGCCACCGCCGCCGTGCGCCGTGACGGCGACGATCTGTGGGTCGGTGGTGGCAAGCTGTCGATCTCGATCGCGACGGTGAGCCCGGTGAGTTCGCTGCTGCACTTCGCGGTGAACGCCGCGCCGGGTGGTGCTCCGGTCGCGATCGCGACGCTCGCCGATCTCGGGATCTCGCCGCGGCGCTTCGGGGAAGCGCTGCTGGCCACCGCCGCCGCCGAACAGGCATCGATCGCCGACGCGCGCGCGAAGGTGCGACCGAAAGGAGAGTGGCGGTGAACGGGCGCCTCGTCACGGGACTCAAGCTCGCGCTGGTCGCGGGCCTGATGTGGTACGTGTTCGGCAAGATCGACTTCGAGGATCGCCTGCGCTGGCGCGTCGGCGAGGACGTCGTCGCCGAGGAGATCATCGAGATCCAGGGGCCGTGGAAGCAGGACCCCGTCGCCTACGTGCGTCCGGGCGAGACCGAACGGCGGACCGCGTCGCGCGGCGACGCCGGCGAGGGGCGCACGCTGTCGGTCGACCCGGGCTTCCTGACCTACTGGCGGAGCCTCGATCCGCTGCTGTTCGCGCTCGGCGCACTCTGCTACTTCCTGACCGCGGGGATCGCGGGCGCGCGTTGGTGGTGGCTGCTGCGCGTGAACGGCACCGACGTGTCGTTGTTCGAGACGCTGCGATTCACCTGGATCGGCATCTTCTTCAACAACGTCGTTCCTGGTGCGACGGGCGGCGACATCGTGAAGGCGCTCTACATCATGAAGCGCTGCCCGGGCCATCGCGTCAACGTGCTGGTCTCGGTGATCGTCGACCGTGTGCTGGGGCTCGGCTCGTTGGCGCTGCTGGGGGCGGTGGTCGTGCTGTTCGCGCTCGACCGCTTCGGCGATCTGGCGCTCGCGATCTGGGGCGTCATCACCGGGGTCTTCCTGATCGGCGCGGTCGCGTTCAGCAAGCGCTTGCGCAGCCTGGTGCGGCTGAAGTGGGTGCTCGACCGGCTGCCGCACCGCATCGGGCACCTGCTGAAGCTCGTCGATCAGGCGGTGTTCTTCTATCGCGACCACAAGTGGGTGATCACCGCCAGCCTTCTCGCGGGCGTCGGCAACCACGTGATCGCGGTAGGCAGCGTGCTGTTGATCGGCGAGTCGCTCGGCGTTGGTCTGCCGCCGTTCGAGTACTTCGTGCTGATCCCGGTGATCAACATCGTCACCGCGTTGCCGATCGCACCGAACGGTTGGGGGCTTGGTGAGATGCTCTACCGGAGCCTGTTCGCCACCTATGGCAGCGTGCACCTGGCCGGGGTTCCCGAAGCCGTGGCCCGCTCGACGATGGGCACGCGCGGCGTGGCGCTGTCGGTGCTCTACCGCCTGCACGTGACCCTCTGGTCGCTGCTCGGCGGACTCCTGGTGCTCTTCGCCAAGGACCGCGTGACCAAGGCCGACATCGAGCGCGAGACCGCGATCGAGGAGGCCGACGGCGACATGGACCCGCCGGAACGGGCCGGCTAACGTCCGCCGCCCCATGTCGCTGCTCGTCGTCGGTTCCACTGCGTTCGACACCATCGAGACCCCGCACGGCAAGTCGGCGGACTGCCTGGGCGGCTCGTCGACCTACTTCGCACTGGCGGCGCGGCTGTTCACGTCGGTGCGCCTGGTCAGCGTCGTCGGCGACGACTTCCCGGCCGGCCACCGCACGCTGCTCGCCGACCGCGGCGTCGATCTGGCCGGCGTCGAGCAGCGGCCCGGCAAGACGTTCCGCTGGCACGGTCGCTACGCGGCGGACATGAACTCGCGGCAGACGCTCGACGTGCAGCTCAACACGTTCGCCGACTTCGCGCCAAAGGTGCCCACCGCGTGGCGCAACACGCCGTTCGTGTTCCTCGCCAACGGCGCGCCGGCGACGCAAGCGAGCGTGCTCAACCAGATGCAGGGCGTGCGGTTCTGCGTCGCCGACACGATGGATCTCTGGATCGAGAAGCAGCGCGAAGGCCTGCTGGCGCTGTTGCCGCGGCTCGACGGCCTCGTCGTCAACGACAGCGAGGTCAAGCAGCTGACCGGCAAGACCAACCTGATCCAGGCCGGACGTGCGGCGCTGGCGCTCGGTCCCAAGCTCGTGATCGTCAAGAAGGGCGAGCACGGCTGCTTCCTGTTCTCGAACTTCTTCCAGTACGCGCTGCCCGCGTATCCGACCGAGCACGTCGTCGACCCGACCGGTGCCGGCGACAGCTTCGCCGGCGGATTCATGGGGTGGCTCGCCAACTGCGACGCGGTCACGCTGTGGAACATGAAGCGCGCCGTCGCCTACGGCACGGTGACCGCCAGCCTCACGGTCGAGGGTTTCGGCGTCGAGCGCATCGCCGCCGCCGACCGCGCGATGGTGGAGCGGCGGTTCCAGGAACTGCAGCAGTTCGTCGCGAACTGACGGTCGCCGTCAGTTGAGCTGCACCATCAGCGGCGACGACAACTGCAGGTCGGGAGCCGGCCCGGTCACCCCGACCGCCTGCAGCACGACGCTGGCGCCGACCAGCGAACCGTTGTTGGGGTTGTTGTAGCTGAGCAGCGCGTAGCCGGAGGCATCGGTCAGGGCGACGCCGAACTGGACCAGTCCGTTCAGCGGAAAGGCGTCGTCCCAACTGTTGTTGGTGAAGTTCAGCGGCAGCAGGTAGCGCAGCACGGACGACACGTAGGTTCCCGGCGCGGTCGGGCCGAGACCACCGAACAGGAACACGGGCAAGCCTGGGTCGCCCCACATGTCGATGTCCCACGTCGGCTGGCTGCCGGCTACGGGCAGGCGGCCGAAGCCGTTCTGGTCGATCACCAACGGTGCGAACGGCAGCGGGCCGACGAGCTGGAACCCCATCAACGTCGGCTGGAACTGGTTGTAGTCGAATTCGACTCCGAGCCAGGCGCCCTTCGCCTGGACACCCGGCGTCAGGCTGCCGCACAAGACACCGTTGATCGTGGCGATGCTGCCGTTGTTGGCGGTCGAGAAGATGGTGCCGCCGTAGCTGCCCGCGTCACTGCAGAACAGCAGGTTGGGCTCGAGCGGGAACGCGCCGGTGCTGTCCGGCCAGCGCGCGGCGAAGGTGCCGCCCTGTGGATCGAACGCCAGCCCGCTCACCTTGCCGAACGTCGCGGCGACGACGAGCGGCAGGCCGTCGCGGTTGTAGCCGCCGGAGTTGAGCACGCACTGGCGCGTGGTCAGCGGGCTGGTCGACGGGCCGTTGTTGTTCTCCTCGAGCACCAGTCGCGCCGAGTTCGGAGCGATGCTGGCGACGTTGCCGAACACGTCGTAGGTGATCGCCGCCGCGTCGATCTTGCAGATCGCGCCGTCGTTCGCGAAGGCAGCGCCCGAGCTGTTGCCGTTGACCCACTGCCCGCCCTGCACGGGCACGTAGTAGAGGTCGCCCGCCGGCGTCTGCAGCAGCGCGTGCGCGCCGTGCACGCTGGCCAGGCCGGCCGGTGGCGAGCCGGCAGCGACCGCGAGTTGCGCCGCGGTCAGGAAGAACTGCACGTTGCCGTTGGGCTGCATGCGCACCCAGTCGCCGGGCACCATCGTGTGCACCGAGACGCCGTTGTCCTTGATGACCTCGATGTCCTTGCCGGCGACGTTGTCGCGCACCGTGAAGTAGACCTTGTCCCAGGTGACGTTCGCGGTGTCGGCGGCGCGCACGAACAGGCCGCCGATCTGGATGTTCTCGAAGTAGGTCTTGAAGCCCGCGAACTTGGTGTAGCTGCCGTCGTTGTTGCCGTCGCCGAGGTAGCAGTGGAACGCCGTCGATGGCAGCAGCGTGCGCGCGACGCAGCCGACGGCCGGCGCCACGTACGAGAAGTCGAACTCCTCGAGCGTCGTGATCGCGCCGCCTGGTCGTTCGTTGACGAAGTCGCGGCTGACGAACGGGAAGCGGCCGGTGAACACCAGGGTCTGCTGGGCAGTGCCGGCGACGGCGAGGGTGATGGCGGCGAGCGGAACGAGGGTGTGCTTCATGGCGATTCTCGGCGAGCGCGCACGATACGGACCGTTGCGGCGGTGGCCAGGGATCCCCCGCCCGGTCGACCGCATCGTGGCGGGCGTGACAGCGGCCGCCGCCGTCGGCATGCTGGGCCGCGCCATGCTGCGCCCGCTCGTCGCTTGTTCGTTCCTCGCCGCCGCCGTCGCGCAGTCGCCGTCGACCGACGTCGCCGTCGGCGTGTTCCCGTTCCTGGTCGGGAACATGGACGCGCGCATCAACGAGATCGTGACGAACTGCCAGACGTATGGCATCGACACGCTCTACGTCAGCGTGTTCCGCGCCACCGGCCCGTCGACCGGCGATCTCTGGGTGACCGACAGCGCCGGCGACTGGAACCTGGCGTGGGGCCCGGTGCGCCCGGGCGGTGCGGGGATCCACCTGCAGAACCTGATCACCGCCTGCCACACCGCGAACGTGCGCGTCGTCGGCATCCTGAAGTGTTTCGCCGACACCGTGCAGCCGGACAACCTGGCGCATCGCCAGTACCTGCTGTCGGTCATCGACTACTTCGTCGACGCCTGGCAGGGCAACGGCGCGCCGGTCTACGACCTCGACGGCCTCGCGCTCGACTACGTGCGCTACGTCGGCGGCACGAACGTCAACGCGGCGAACGTCACCAACTTCGTGGCCGACGTGCGCCAGCGCATCGGCAACCTGTCGCTGCACGCCTACCTGCTCGCCAACCGCTACTCGTTCGACGGTCCGACCTACAACAGCATCTTCAACTCGTACGCGTCGACGATGAGCCAGCTGCAGTCGCAGTTCGGCCAGCACTGGGAGAACCTCGCGCCGTACGTCGACGTGTTCATGCCGATGGCCTACACCGCCGACGGCTCGATCTACAACACCTACGCCGGGCACCAGGCGTACGTGCGCAAGACCGCCGAGTACGCCCGTCAGGCGGTGACCAACGCGGGGTTCCCGAGTCGGCGCGTGCAACCGACGATCAAGACCTACACCGGCGAAGGCGAGACGACGACGACTTCGACGATCGAGGCGTCGATCACCGGCGCCCTGCTCGGCGGCGGTGACGGCTACCAGGCGTTCCGCTACCAGTTCCTGGTCAACAACCCGTCGTGGTGGACCAAGATGGCGCAGTTCGCGGTGCCCGGCTGCAACTGGCCGCGTCCGCAGTACGCGGTGTCGTCGCCGCGGCTCACCGGCACGTTCGATCCGGCGGGCACGCAGGACGTCGACCAGGCGGCCAACACGCTGCAGGTGCGCTTCGACTTCGACGGCGATGCGGTGTTCGACACCGGCTGGCTGCCGAACGGCGCCACGCTCGACCTCGCGCGGCATCCGGGCACCTGGTTCACGACCATGCAGGTGAAGGACGCCGACAACCACGTCAGCACGACGCGCCGCCGGATGAACGCCGGTCCCGTGATCGCACTCGTGCCGCCGTTCGTGTCGGCGACGTTCGGTGGGCAGGTGCAGGTGATCCTCGACGTCGGGCCGGCCGGTGCCGGCAACACCTACCTCGCGATCGCCGGCCTCAGCGGCACGTCGCCGGGCTTCACGTGGCGGCCGGGTTTCCCGGTGGCGCTGAACCCCGACGGCGTGACCCAACTGCTCGCCGAGGATCCCAACGGCGTGTTCCTGCAGAACGGACTGGGCACGTTCGATGCACTCGGCCGCGCCACCGCGACGTTCACGCTGCCGGCAGGGCTCGTGCCGATGCTGGCCGGCTGGCAGATGCACTGGAGCGTGCTCAGCCAGACGCCGCTCGCGGTGCCAGCCTGCGTCGGCGAGACGAAGACGATGACGTTCCTCTGAACGGCGGCGCCGGCGCCGTGCATCGGCCCGCGGGGCTCGGTATCGTCTTTGCCCCGATGATCGCGCTGCAGAGCCATGTCCAAGGTCGTTGGGTCGCCGGCAGCGGCGATCCGAAGACTCTCCACGATCCCGCCACCGAGGCCGTGCTCGGCGAAGTGCGCCCTGGCGGCGTCGACTTCGGGGCCGTGCTCGCGCACGCGCGCGAGGTCGGCGGTCCCGCTCTGCGCGCGATGACGTTCCCGCAGCGCGGCGAAGCGCTGAAGGCGCTGTCCGCGAAGCTGCACGAACACCGCGACGAGTTGATCGAGATCGCCGGCAAGAACGGGGGCAACACCCGCGGCGACGCCAAGTTCGACCTCGACGGCGCGTCGGGCACGCTCGCCTACTACGCACAACTCGGTGCGAGCCTGCCGGCGACCAGGCACCTGGTCGACGGCGATGGCATGCAGCTCGGGCGCACGTCGCGGTTCTGGGGCCAGCACGTGTTCGTGCCGCGGCCCGGCGTGGCGCTGCACATCAACGCGTTCAACTTCCCGGCCTGGGGCATGGGCGAGAAGATGGCCTGTGCGCTGCTCGCCGGCGTGCCGGTGATCGAGAAGGCCGGTACCGCGAGTGCTCTGCTCGCGTTCCGCATCGCGCAGATCGTCGTGCAGAGCGGGCTGCTGCCGGAAGGCGCCTTCCAGTTCGTCGCGGGATCGGCCTCCGGCCTGCTCGACCTGCTGGGGCCGATGGATGCCGTGGCGTTCACCGGCAGTGCCGCAACCGGCGTGCTGATCCGCGGCAACAAGAACCTGGTCGCCCGCAACGTGCGGGTGAACATCGAGGCCGACTCGATCAACCCGGCCGTGCTCGGACCCGACGTGGAGCCGGGCGGCGACACGTTCGAGCAGTTCCTCGCCAACGTCGCGACCGACATGACGCAGAAGGCGGGGCAGAAGTGCACTGCCGTGCGCCGCATCTTCGTGCCAAGCCCTCGCGTTGCCGAAGTCGAGGAGGCACTCGTCGAGCGGTTGCGGGCCGTGAAGATCGGCAACCCGGCCGACAACGACGTGCGGATGGGGCCGGTCGCGAGCAGCGAGCAACTGCGCGACGTGCGGCAGGGCATCCAGCGCCTGCAGGCGGTCAGCGACACGGTGCTCGGCGGCCCGCAGGCGATCGCCGAGCGCGGCTACTTCGTGGCGCCGACCCTGCTGCGCGCCAAGCAGGCCGATGCCGCGGTGATCCACGAACTCGAGGTGTTCGGGCCGTGCGCGACGATCGTTCCGTACGCGGGCGGCGTCGAGCAGGCGATCGAACTGTGCAACCGCGGCGGCGGCGGATTGGTGGCGAGCGCCTACAGCGACGATCGCTCCTTCGTCGAGAGCCTCGTGCTCGGCATCGCGCCGTGGCATGGCCGCGTGTGGCTCGGCAGCGAGAAGACGCTCGGTCAGGCGATCGGACCGGGGGCCGTGCTGCCGGCGACCATCCACGGTGGCCCAGGTCGGGCAGGGGGTGGCGAGGAACTGGGCGGCCTGCGCGGGTTGCAGCCCTACCTGCAGCGCACCGCGGTCCAGGGGGACCGGGCGGTCGTCGACCGCGGGTTCGGGAAGCCTTCTTCCTGACCGGGCCATCCCACCGGCTGGAGGACGGCCTCGTGTCCTCCTCGCGAACGGCACCCACGGTGTCCGGTGGCACCGTGGTTGTCGGTGGAGATGTGGAAAACCCACGAGTCCCTGGGAATCCCTGGGCCAATGGGGGGCGGGTGCCGCGTAGAGCGGTGCAACCAGAAACCCCAGAGGCTCCATGGTCTCGGTCGTCCTGATCACGTGGTGTGTCAGTTCGGTAGTCGCCGCGCCGTTCATCGGGCGCGCCATTCGCACCGGCCGGCGGGCCGCGATCGAACGCCCCGGGGTTCGAAAGTTCGCCTGACAGGCGAGCGCACGACGCGGAGTGCCATTCGCATCGCGCTGTGCCAGTAGAGGATGCGTTCGATCGGCTTGGTCCGGGACGTGCGGAACGGTCAGAGCCGGTGATGCTCGCCGCGGTACTCGAAGCGGCCCACCTTCTTGAGCACTTCGTGGCAACGGACTGGCGGACTTTGGCGCGCGACTCGCGCTGCTCGCGACCTGAGGGGAGTGCGGACGGAAGCCGTTCCCGAGTGCCGGCACGTGGCGTTCGAGCGGGATGTCGATCGGGGCGGCATCGCCGTGGCACGCCTGGGTGACGACTGCACGATCGCGGACGCTGGAAGCGGGGTGGAGTGCGACCGGGAACGGAGTGCGGCAGCGCGCAACGGTGCGCGGCGCCAACGCTCAGGGCCGACGCGCCCGCATGCGTCGCGCCAGCTGCGCGAGCGCGCGGTGCAGCAGCATGCCAACAGCGTCGATGCTGCGGCCCATCGCCGCCGCGATCTCGGCGTGCGACTGCCCGATCAGCTTTGCGGCGGTGATCACCTCACGATGCTCCGGCGACAGGTCGTCGAAGCACTGCTCCATCAGTGCGAGATCCTCATCGCGGATCGCGAGGCCACTGACGCTCGCGGCCGGCGCGGGGACGACGTCGACGGCTACGTCGCCGACCCGGCCCGGGTCGCGTTTGTCGGCGAGCCAATAGCGGCGCCGGTCGACGACCTTCGACAGCGCCTTCTGGAACAACCAGGCACGAAAGGCGGCCTCGTGCCGGAACACGACGCGATCCGCCTCGGCGAGGCACTCGCGGCACACCGACTGCACCATGTCGGAACACGACTCGCGGGCGCGCAGCACCGGGTCGAGGTGGAACCGCAGGTAGGCACGCAACGGCCCCTGGTGCTGCACCAGCAGTTCGTGCATCGGCAGGGCAGGAGGACCGTCGTCGGCTGCGGCGCGGCCATCGTGGGCATCCCGGGACACGGCGGGGGAGGATATCGCCGGGCAGGAGCTCGCGTCGATGCGCGCCATGGCGCTCGTCGGTGCGATCCCAGAAATGCGCCGGAATCTGCGTTGGCTCGACAGCGGCGCGGCGGTTCTCCAGGCGCTGGCATCGCCAGCAGAACCCGACGCTCCTACGCCCATGCATCACCATTCCGCTGTCCCCTGTGTTCTCTTTCTGTTCATCGCTGCCGCCCCCGGTCAGTCGACGGCGCCATCCTGGTCGAGCCGCTTCGGGGGCAACGGCCTCGACGAGATCGTCTCGGTCGTGCCCGGCCCCGGGGCACGGCTGACGCTCGTCGGTTACACGACGTCGACCAACCTGCCACTCGGTGCCGGCCCGGTGCTGCAGCCGACCAACCAGGGCAACGGCGACGTGTTCGTCGCCTGCCTCGACACCGCGACGCAGAGTCTGGTCTGGTGCACCTACCTCGGCGGCTCCGATCTGGATCTCGCCTTCGATGCAACCGTGGATCCGGCCACCGGCGTCACCACCGTGGTCGGCCTGAGCCGCTCGACGAACTTCCCGGCACCCGCCGGGCAGCCGACCCCGACGCGCAACGGCCCCAGCGACGGTTTCCTGGCCCGCCTCGACGCCAGCGGGGCGGCGCTGCTGACGGCCACCTTCTTCGGTGGCCCGGGCCACGACCGCCTGTGCGAAGTCGAGCCGGCGCCGGGCGGCGGCGTCTTCGTCGCTGGCGTCACCGAGGCGAACCTGCCGTCCTCGATGGCTCCCACCAACAGCTACCGGGGTGGCCTCAGCGACGCGTTCGTCGCGCAGGTCGGCATCGACGCCGGCAGCGGGGTCGCGACGACGAACTGGTCGACCCACGTCGGCGGCGGCAGCACCGACGGCATGCCGTTCGCCAGCTGGGGCGGCCTCGGCGTGATGTGGGCCGGCAACCTGGATCGCATGGCGATGGCGGTGGATGCCGCCGGAGGACCGGCGCTGGCCACGGCGTCGTTCGCCATCGGCGGCCTCAGTGCGCCCACGACGCCCACCGCACCGCAGTTGTTCCACGGTGGCCAGGGCGACTGCTACCTCGCCGTGTTCTCGCCGGGCGGTGCCCTCACCTACGCCACGTTCCACGGCGGCTCCCTCGACGAACGCCCCCGCGCGATCGCTGCGCATCCCGCCGGCGGCTTCGTGATCAGTGGCACTACGTGGTCGACCAACCTGCCGGTGACCGGCGGTGGTCTGCAGCAGACGCCGCGCGGCGGCACACTCGGTAGCGCCAGCGACGGCTTCCTCTGTCGCATCGACCCGTCCCAGGGAGCCGCCGGCCGCCTCAACTCCACCTACCTTGGCGGCACCAACGGTGAGGACAACGTGATGGCGCTCGCTGTCGCCAGCTCCGGCGTCGTCACGCTCGCCGGCACGACCGCCGGCGGCACCTTCTGGACGACGCCACGCTGCTTGCAGGCGAACTGTGCGCCCACGCAATGGACCGGTTTCGTCGCCCGCCTGGAACTCGCGGGCCCCACCGGCCTGCCTGGCGACGAGCTGCACTACGGCACCTTCCTCGAATACACCGCGGCGCCAGCCTTCACCGAGACGCTGGTTACGGACATCGTGCTCGATGCGTTCGGCGACGCCTGCTTCGTCGGCGCCACGTCGTCGCCGAACTACCCGCTCGTGAACCCACTGGCGATCGCCGGTGGGGGCGTCGATGGCGTGTTCACCTGCATGCCGTTGCTCGCCGGCGGGGTCACGCGCGACGGCTCGAACTTCGCGATGTCGCCGTGCACGGAACCAATGCACAGCAGCGCCCATCAGGCCCCGTTGCCCGGCACGTCGTTCACGCTGACCGTCGCGGGCGCGCCCGCGAACGGGATCACCGTGCTGGGGATCGGCACGGCCGAACCGCTCCCCGGCGTGGTGGTGCCGCCGCCATGGGGCGGCACGCTACTCGTCGCGCCGCTCGCGGTGCTGACGACCTCGTCGAACCAGTTCGGCGCGGCGCGGTACACCCTCGCGATCCCCGCCGGCCTGTCGATGCCCACCACTTGGGGGCTCGCGGCCCAGTGGTTCTGCTTCACCAGCGCGACCTGTCCTGGCCCTGGACCGGACTTGCTGAACAACAGCGACCGGTTGAACTTCTGAGCCAGCGCTCGCCACCGGTCCCATGAACGACCAGCACGACCTCGTCGACGACCTCGTCTGCCAGTGCCTGCAGGCGCGTGCCACCGGTGACCTGGCGACTGTCGCGCAGCTGCTGGCCGCACAGGATCCTGCCGTGCGCGCCGAAGTCGAAGGGCTGCTGACGACGCTCGATCGCGTCGGCCTCGGTGGCGACGCGGCGGCGGGGGCCGCGGGAGCATCGGCGCTGCCGTTCGGCCCGTACTTGCTGCTCGAGCGGCTCGGCGCCGGCGCCATGGGCGTCGTCTACCGAGCGCGCGGCCCCGATGGCAGCGAGTGCGCGCTGAAGCTGCTGCAGCCAGGCCTGCTGCCGGTGCGACGCGCGCGCCTGCGTTTCGATCGAGAAGTTCAGGCCCTGCGCGAGCTCGCGCACCCTCTCATTTGCCCGATCCGCGATGCGGGCGAGGTTGAAGGTGTGCCGTTCCTCGTCATGCCACTGCTGCCCGGCGAAAACCTGCAGGCGCACTTCGCGCGTGGGCCGGCGCGCACGCCCGCGGACCGTGATCGGTTGCTCGCGCTCGTCGAGGCGCTGGCGCTGGCACTGCATCACGCGCACGAACGAGGCTTCGTGCACCGCGACGTCAAGCCCGCGAACGTGCTGGTCGGTCACGACGGCCAGCCCATCGTTCTCGACTTCGGGCTCGCGCGCCTCGATCGCGACGACGCCGCGACGCTGTCGCAGTCGCGCGAGGTGATCGGTGCGCCGGCCTACATGGCGCCGGAACAGATCGCCGACGGACGCGCCGTCGACCGTCGCGCCGACGTCTACGCACTCGGCGTGCTGCTCTACGAAGGGCTCACCGGCCGCTGTCCCTACGAGGCGGCAACGCGCGAGTCGCTATACCGCGCGATCCTGACCGGTGACGCCGCCGCGCCGTCGCAGCACGCCGCCGACCTGCCGCATGCCTTCGACGTCGTCTGCCTGACTGCGCTCGCGCGCGAGCCGGATCGCCGCTATCGGACCGCTGCCGATCTTGCCGCGGATCTGCAGCGCGTGCGTGCGGGCAGTCGCCCGCTGGCGCAGCTGCCGGGCCGACTCGAACGCACCCGCCGCTGGCTGCGTCGCAACCCGCTGCCGACCACGCTCGGTGCGCTGCTCGTGACGGCGTCGCTGGTAGCGTCGTGGCAGACAGCGCGGGTGCTGCAGCGCGCCGCCGGAGATCACGCGCGTGTGCTCGCCGCCACCTCGATGACCACGCTGGCCGCCGATCCGCCCAGGGCCGAGGCTCTGGCCCGCGAGGCGTTGCGCCACGATCCCGGGTGTCACGAAGCCGCAACCGCCCTTCTCGCCGCACAGGCGGCCGATCGCGAACAGGTGCTGCGGGGCCACACCGCATCGGTGACTGCCCTGTGCTACGACGAACGCGGCGAACACCTCGTCTCGGCGTCGCTCGATGGCACCACGAGGCTATGGAACCTGCGCAGCGGCGGCGCGACCACGCTGCTGCACCCCGGCGGTGTCGGGGCGGTGGCGCTGCAGCCCCGCGGCGACCTGGTCATCAGCGGCGGCGCACGCGACGGCATGCTGCGCGCATTCACTCGTGACGGTGCCCTGCAATGGGAACGGCGCGCCGCAGCGGACGGTGAGCGTGTGCAGGTACTGCAGTGGTCGCCCGACGGTCACTGGTTGCTCGCCGGTGGTGCTGGCGCGGCCGTGCTCGTCGACGCCGCCGGCGACACGCGCGAGGTCGCTGCGCCGGCCGCAGCGGTGACCGCAGCAGCGTGGCTCACGGACGACGTGTTCCTGCTCGGCAGCGGGCCGCAAGTCGGAGCGAACGCGGCGCCGACATCGCACTGGCTGCGCGCCGTGCAGATCACCGCCGACGGTGTACGCACGACGTCTGAGACAGCCGTTGCTGCCGGTGTCCGTTCGCTCCACCGGCGCCCGGGACCCCGCGGAACACTGCCGGCGGCGGTACTCATCGTCGATGCGGCCGATACGGCTTCGTGGTGGTCGCCCACGGAGAACGCGCTCGTCCCGTTGCCGTTCGCTTCGAGCAAGCGCGTGCAGACCGCCGCGTGGACCCCCGACGGGGGCACGGCCTTCACGCTGTCGCCGACGGGTTGGCTGGCCCACTGGAGACCGAACGGGACGTTCCTCGGCGGCAGCAACACGGTCAGCTGGGCCGCGCACCTCGGGACCGTCGCGTGGCGCCCTGAACATCCAACGCCGCCAGTCGAGCAACCGGCGTGCGACCTCGTCGCCGTCGCCGGCGGCTTCGGCGTCGTGCAGATCCGTCCCGCGGATGGGGCCCGCGGCCTTCTCCTCGGGCGTCGCCAACTTGCCGCGCTGCCGCCGGCTTTCTCGCCCGATGGCACGCACCTCGCAACGGCCGATCGCGACCACGGCATCCGCGTGTGGCCGTTGTTTCGTACGGACCATGCACGGTTCCTGTGCGGCGATGCGGTGCGCAGCGCCGTCTGGTGTGGCGACGACCGCATCCTGACGGGCACCGCACGCACGGACCTCCGCGGTCGCGTGCGCAGCTGGAACGCCGTGAACGGCGCCCTGCTCGGCGAGCAGTTCTTCACCGACGATGTCGCTCGGCTGGTCGCCAGCGCAGACGGGACGCACTGGCTCGCCGCCTCGGGGCGCGCCCGACGCGGCCAGATCACCGCCATCGCGGACCGCGATGGCACGTTGCGTGTCGCAGGAGCGGCCACCGCGCTGGGTCTGCGCTTTCCGGTCGATGTCGCGACCCTGCCGGACGGCCGCCTCGCGATCGCGGAGGAGGATGGCGCCATCGTGGTGCTGGACGGTCCCTCCGGCGCCGTGGGGCAGCGCCTGCCCATCACCGGCGAAGCCGCAGATGCCGGGAGCCCGCTGCTCGCGATCGCCGCGACCGCGGATGGGCGGACGTTGTGGACGGCTGGACCTGCCGGCGTGCTGCATCGCTTCGACCGCGGCGCGGATGCGCGCTTCATGCCCACGGGAACCCGCCGGCTCGGCGAGGCCATCCGCCAGCTCGAATGCGTCGACGACGGCAGCCTGCTCGTCGCGCAGGCCAATGGCGGACTGCACCTGCTAGCACCCGGCGGCAACAGCGGCAGCGTGGTGTCGTTCGCAGGGCATCGCGACGACGTCTGCGACGTGCACTGGACGCGAGAGCGTGGCGAACTGCTCGTGGCCAGCGGCGACTACGGCGGCGTGGTGCGCATCTGGCGCGGCGACGGCATGCTGGTGCGCGAAATCCGCGCCCACGGTGGCCCGGTTTGGTCGGTGCGCTTCTCGCCGCGCGGGGACCGGCTGCTGACCGGCTCCGAAGACGGCACCGCTCGCATCTGGGAAGTCGATGGCTGACCCGCTGGCCGACTGCGGCTCCAGCGGATCTGCTGCGGCGGCGACGCGCCTCAGGGGAGTCGGTGGCGTGCTCTTCGATGTCGACGCGGAGGGATGGTGGCCACAATGCCCGACGTGGCCCAGCTCGTGGTGGGGGAGCGGGGTGTCCGCTGCCGTGCCGTCACTTCGGCGCGCGGACCGGGCGATAGACGAAGCGCCGATCGCTGCGGCGCTGGTCGAACTGGCCGGTGAACTCGGCCACCAACTCGAGCGACGCCACCGGCGGTTCCATCGGCAGCGGCTCACGCACGAAGACCACGTGGTCGAACCGACCACTGTTCTGCGCCCAGAACGTCGTGAAGTCGGCGCGCGCGACGCCGACCGCTCGATCGGCGGGCGGTCGCAGGTGGAAGTAGCCACCCAGCGAGGTCGGGTCGCCACCAACCACCAGCACCGCACCGGTGAAGTCCGGTTGGCGAGACAACCACAACGCGGCGCGCACCGCCCCGGCATTGCCGAAGGCGAACGACGTCCAGGCCCACAGCCCGCAGTGCATCACCAGCAGCAGGCGCAGATGCCATCGTGCGGCCTGCCCCGCGGCCGCGGCGAGGCCGATGGCCACCACCACGAGCAGCATCGCCAGCGCCGGGTACTCGAACCGCAGCGCCTTGCGGGCGATGAAGCTGTGGAGACCGAGGTGCAGCACGGCACCCGCCAACACAGTCGGCACCAGCACTCCGCCAGCGCACAACCGCGCCCACGCCACGCGCAGCAGTCCCGGCACCAGCATCACCGTCGGCACCACGCCGGCGATGGCATAGAACCACCACGGCTGCGTTTGCCACTTCTCGGCCGCACCGAGGCCGACGTTGGTCTGCACATAGCGCCACGGCACCAGCAGGAAGCCGCCGACGGTGTGCAAGTCGACCAGGCCCTGGGTGACGATGCCCGGCACGCAACCCGCGACGAACCACGCCGCCGCGGCACGGCGCCGTTGCCACAGCAGCACGCCGAGAAAGGCCGGACCGAACAAGGCATCCTGGAAGCGGCAACAGAACGCGAAGCCGAGGCAGAGCCCAGCCAGCAACGGCGGCCACCGACCGGGCCCGACCAGCAACACCGCCGCGGTCAGCGCGAGCGTCGACGCCAGCGCAGGCCCCGATGGCTGCACGCCGTGCACCGTGAGCCCCGACAGGGCGATCAGCAGCAACGGCAGCCGCGGCTTCGCCAGCGGCCGCCAGCGCATGACCAGCCACCAGCAGGCCGCTAGCGGCAGCAGCGACACGATGGCGTTGACCGCGCGCACCAGCGTCAACGCAGCGAGTGGACCTTCGACTCCGAGCGCGGTCACCGCGCGCAACAGCGCCGCCAAGGCGAGTGGGTAGACCTGGCTGCGCACGCCGTCGATCCACTCCCAGGTGCGATGGATGGGTGCCCCGGTCGCGAGGTGCCAGGCCGGATCGACGTACTGGTACTGCTGGTCGACGAACTCGAAGCCGTGGGCCAGCAACACCGCGGGTGCCCGCAGCGCCAACGCCACCAGCAGGAATGCGCCGAGCGACCAAGCGGGCCCCCGAACCGGTGCAGGCCCAGCAGCCGATGCGGACAGCGACACGCCGGGATCTTGTCGATTCCCGAGCGGATTGGAACCGTTGCCAGCCAAGGAGGCTGGCGTTCGGCAGCGGGCCGTTCGCCACCATCGTGATCGACGTGCTCCGCCTCGTCGTCTACCTCGCGACGGTGCAGTCGATCCTGCCGATGGCAGCGGCGTTGCGCGGCGCTGGCGGTGGAAGAGGCAACGGCGGCGCGCTCTCCGACTCGTGCACCCTGTGCTCGCTTGACCGATCCTGGCCTGGTGAAGCGGCGGTCCTCCTGCGCCGCTCGGCGCTCCCGGTGGAGCGCAGTGCCCAAGTCGTTGGGATCGGCCAGATTGAGAAAATGGTGGGCGTTGCAGGAGTCGAACCTGCGACCCTCAGCTTGTCGACCGCTTCTAGCTCATTGCAGCATAGTTACTTACGGTGATTCCTGCGCCGGTAGCGATGCTAGCGGTCGCGCACCGACGCGTCAAGTTCGGGTACCCGCTGGCGTGTGCAAGGGCGCGCCACGCGCTCGCGGATCGCTCCAATCGCGAGTAGCCTCGGCCAGCTCGCCGAGCCCTCTCGTTTACCTGACGCCGTCCGATGGGTCGCTACTTTCGCCGCTACAGCGAAGGCCGCGTGAGGCGGCCCAAGAAGAAGTCCGCTCGGGTTGCCTTGTCGCATTCAGTTGGAGGCATCGATCGCGACATCGAACACTACTTCTTGCACCTGACGCCCCAGCAGCTTGACGCGGTGCTTCGTCGCTACGGCCAAGAGAATGGACCGGGCGCGTTGACCTACGCGATCGAAACGTACGGCAGCTGGCGGCGCGGTGGCGTCAAGATGAGTGGCCTTGTCGCTCAGCGGCTTCTGAATCTCGTGCCCCTGGTCTTGGACTCTTCCACCAGGTTCGAGCTCGTGAAGAAGCTCCGCTATAGGTACATGCGCAAGCAGACTCGCTGGGTCTCTTGCGCTCCAGCGGACTGGCGCGCCAAGGTGGCCCCAGTCATCGCCGAGCTCCTAGCTGCAAGCAGCGCTTTCCAACTGCCAGGCGAGCCCCTTGAGCGCCTACACTGGCTTGCGCACGGTGACACCGCCGCGGCCCAAGCGCTACTCGCGGCGGCCGAACAGGAGGAGGCCGTCGTCCGTCTTGCACACCTCGAAGGCGAGTTCCAGCGGATCGATCTGCTACTTCAGACCATCGCGTCAACCCGCTCCGTCTCGCACGACATTCACATCCCTCAAGGCAGCATTCACGTCACGATTGCCATCCCCGAGCCGAAGAAGAAGGGGTTTTGGCAAACCCTCGGAGAACTTTTTTCCTGAGCCATGAGCGAATCTCTCCCAGCGAACTCTCCGGACCCCGCGCGATTGCCCACCAAGCCGCCGAGTAACCTGCTCGACGCAGCCCTCGCTCACTTGCCTCAAGAGCAGCAACGAGCGCTGGCCCAAAAGGCCCTGGAGCGGCAGCTCGAAATCGATGCTCGCGCCGTCGAAGCCGAGCACCGATATCGGACGAGCAGCGTGGAAATGGCCAACACCATCGACCAGGTGCGCAAGCTCGAAAGCGCCACGCAGAGCGATTACTCAATTCGCGCGGAGTACCAGACCGCAAGCGGCCGCACACAAATCGAGATCAAGAAGTCCCAGAGCAATGTTGTGATCGTTATTGCGATCGTCGTCGCGATCCTCGCGTTCCTCGTTCTTTCGCGCCTCTAGGGATGCCAACCACCGTCCGGGTTCATCCCACGTGGCGAGTCGCGATAATCGCCATCGCGGTCGCCATTGTTACCTTCAGCATTCTGGCAGGCCTCAAGAACCTCTTGCCCGGTGGCCGCCGCGACGACACCCCAAGCACAACTTCTCGCACTCGTGACCCGAGCGTCGAACCCACGCTCGCCGGGTCGTCACTCATTCCATCTCTTGCACTCCGGGTTCCGGATCCTCAGCTCGAATCTGCCTGGTCGGCCGAGTTGGCCCAAGCCCTCGAGGGGCGAACTGAGGTTCCCGTCGAGAACGGCCGAGTCGACGTCCTAACTGAACACTACGCCATCGAAGTTGATCGCCTCGACAAGTGGCATGAGGCGATTGGGCAAGCAGCGCACTACGCCCTGAAGACCGGCAAGCGACCTGTCGCCGCCATCATCATCTCCACGGATGCGTGGCCAGTCTCTCCCGCAACACAGTCGAAACTCATGGTCGTCGACGAGACGTGTGCGAAGCAGGGAATCAAGCTCATCCTACTTCGCCGCTCGCATGAATGAGAGGGCTTTGGCCTCGACTCTTGACCGCTGCGGATTGAGCTATTCACGACGAGGCCCCATCTCCTCGATCGACTTCTCCATCCGTGCGATTCGATCAGCGAGTTTGAGTTGGTCGTCTCGCTGCAACCGCCCTGACGCGTCGAACCCCTGGGCACTCGCAAGGAGCGCCTTCATTCCCACCAGATCGCCGGCTGCCGAAGCCCGGTTGAACCTTGATAGGATCACTTGCAGTTCACAAGTCGTCAACCACCTGTCTGCGCCTAGCTCCACAAGGCGGTTCATCGCGTGTTGCAGTATGCCGATTCCTCTGTCCATTTCCTGAACGTCTTCGTGCCCACGCGGCATCCCTGCCGTCGCCGCTCCCAGCATTACAAGACTCTCAGCAAGGCGAATCTCATCGTCTAGAGTGCTTCGAATCCAGATCGCACCATTCAGCCGGTTGATGGCCGCATGCCATGCGCGAAGCGAATCCCCCTCGTTGAGCTCGCTGACTCTCAGCCAGAGTACTCCAGAGTTGTTGAAGAGCTTCGCCAGCAATCGGGGTTCCGCCTTCAGCCTTTCGTCGTCACATCCTGCATCTAGGGATAGCGCGCACCTCCGAAGCTCGTCTCCGTCAGCGTCGGCCATGTTCATGACGATCATACTCTCGTTGAGGATCGCCGAGAACTCACAATACCAGTCGCCCGCCTTGCGACTCTGCTCTACACACTCTTCGACCGCGCCGCGATACACGTCTCTCGAAAGCCTGGATATTGCCCCATACTCGGCCATCGCGGCGGCGAAGTCAGACAGAACGAAGCGACGCTCCGCCGCCAGCTCCGGATATCGCCTACTTGATTCCTCGACATCGCGCATCAGATCAAGGCATCGCGTACGGATGTCCACTCTTCCCGTGCGCCGGCCCAACCCAAGCAACCAGCATGCTTCGGCCCACTTCAGGCGCAGCTCACCCGCCGGCGAGCGTGTAAGCCCCTTCGTCCCATCACGAAGCCTAGCAAGTTCGGCCTCGATCAGACGTGCATCCCAGCTGTCACCTCGGCTGCGCCACCTCAGAATGGATGCACTCGCAGCGGCCTCTACAGGGTCGCCCAACCTCGCGGCGACCTTGCCAGCGGCTACCGCACTCATGTGGCGACGCACATGGTCCTTGACGGCGCCAACCGCAAGAGCGGCCTCATTCGCCGGCAGCGGCTCGGGGCTGACGATCGCGCGCAGGACACCTACGAACTTCGCGTACGACGCGATCTGCGCATTCGAGTCAACATCCCAACCCGTGACGGTACCTGCGAGGTGGGCGGCCTCCGCCAGAGGGTTCCACATCCAAGCTGGAGCTGGCGCACTCAGCTCAGCCATTAGGTAGTGGAAGAAGCTGTCAGCATCCTCGCCGAGAATCAACCTTCCGCTTCCCACGGCGAGCATGAACTCTCGGACGCCAGCACTCACCATTCCCAACGAGTTCTCGTGCACCAGCCAGTAGACCGGCTTTTCGTACGTCGCAGCGACGCTCCGCAGGGCCCTCATCAATGCGGGGTCGCTCCCAGAGTGGCCGACGACGACCAGACACGCTGCATCACGCAGCACCGTCGTCAAGCACGCGTGAAAGCACCGCTCCGAATCGCGACTCTCTACATCCTCTTGAGTCACGGCACACTTGTAGTTCGTGATCGACCCATGCAGGTGGCCGATCTGCGGCTTGCCTGGTCGCGAAACAAGCTGCCGCAAGGCCTCGCGCCCATCCGCGACGATTGGTGTTACACCATGTGGGACGATCCCCTGCTGCAACAGGAGATCGAAGTTGGTCGTGAGGACGGTAGTTACGACTCCTCGCGCCATCAGATGGCCTAGGCACGCGTGTGCCCAATTCAGCCGTGCCTTTCCCAACAACTTGCGAAGCAACGCAGACTGGTAAGTCTCGTACGGAAGAGCCGCCGAGAAGAGCCGTGGGAATGCCTCACCCCAGGACGCCGGCACCGGGTGCTTCAGATGGTTGAATATGGTTGCCAGCAAATCAGGGCCGTCCACACTCGGCAGTTGCGCGGCACTCGCATACAGTGCACCCAGCTGCCGAGCCATGTCGCTTGCTAGCGGGATGCCGGCTGTCCGAGAACAGCCCGCGCCGACTAACAACACAGGTGGTGTTAGCGATAGCGGACTCAGGGTTCCAACCCGAAGCGAATCCACCAGCGCCTTGCGCGTGGTCACGCGTCCCTCAAGAGCGTCCGACATGCCGTGTGGGTGCACAGCTACTCCGGGCGGCACAGTACGGCAAACGCAAACGACGAGGCCGCGTCGCTTCTCGCGTGCCTCGCCCGAGTCGGAAGGGGGAACCCACCTTCGGTTCCCCCTTCCGAACCATCCCCCTCTCTTCCCTTTTCCCGATCGACTCGGCTCGTCCCTGAACCATCAGCCGGCTCTTGGGTCGGGCCGCCGGCCACGAAGAGCTGAGCCCGGGAGCCGGCGCAGTTGGCGTCGCGGAAGGCGTTGGCGCGCACGTGGCGGACCAGCACCAGGCGCGCGCGGTGGAGTCGGCGGCGCCAGGGGTGCCGAACACGGAACGACCCCGAACGCGAACCCGGGTTCGTTGCAGATCGGGCAATGCACGATGCCATCCCAGGGGTCCTTCTTCGGCACCTTCGCACGGAACAGGCAGCCGAACGTCCGCAGCGTTCGGAAGCGCCACCAGGCCTGAACAAACTCGCGCACCATCCCGTCGGGAAGATCGAGCACCTTCACGCCCTTGGACGCGTACTTGCTCAGGTAGTTGACGGCAGCAGCCTTCGGCCACCGGCTCCCTCGAAGGTCGACCCGCTGGCCTTCGCCGCCCGTTATCCGCTTCCACTCTTCGAGCACTTCCCGCCAGGGCATGAACTTGCCGTCCCAGGCGACGTGCACGTGCGCGTGCCAGCCTCGATCCTCCGATGCCGTGCATTCGAACACGGCGACGGCTCCAACCACGCTGCGCCGCCACACCCATGAGTTTCGCAACCTGGCGAACGCGCGAACCAGCTTGTCGAGCATCACCTGGAGTTCGTCTTGGTTGCGCATGGTCAGCGTGAGCAGGCGCACGGGATTCCGGAACTGACCAAGGAGGAAGCTCAGCCGTTCCCGCACGTGCATCGACGCCCGTCGCTCGCAGTGCGGGCACAACCGCAAGCCGCATCCCATCGGGACGACTTCCCAACGGTGACCGTTCGCGCACTGGTACGGGATCGACTTCAGCCTGCCGCAGTCCTGCACGCGGCTCGCCCTGAGCCTCCAGACGTTCCCGGTTTCGCGCAGCGACATGTAGTCGCCGGAGTCGACGTTCACTCGCGAGTCGGCCAGCGCATCGTCTGCCGCGTCAGCGAACCGATTCGCGATCGAGAACATCGCTGCCACGACCAGCTCCCCGGCAGCCTGACGGAGCTGCTCCCAGCGAGCCTTGGCCGACAGCGACTTATCCCCAGAGGTCAAGAAAAGTGGGGGCGTTGGCTTGCCCCCATGCTCCGGCAGATCCGGAGACCCGTTGCCGCCTGGCGGCGGCAACGGGTCATCTCCGTAGCGCTTCCAGGAGCTCATGGGCTCACCTCCGGAGCCAGCCCGAATCTTGAGAGCGTGGCCGAGGTTGTCGGCTGCAGAGCCCCAGGAGGCCCGTTGGGCCGCCCACCGGAGAGCGCATCGAAGAACCGCGCGAGCGCGAGCTGGCTCGTCATCCATCGCTTACCCACGCGGATCGCTTCGAGTGTCACCCGAAGGCCGCCAGGTCCAACGACGCCGGCACGGACCCAACGCCATGCGACTGCGCGGTGCATCGCACGGCCGCTCGCGCCCGCCGGCACGAGCTTCGGAACGTCATGAAGAGGAACGAGGCCCTCGCGCAGGAGGGTCTCAGCCGTTGTCTCGCGCAATTGCATGCGCGCCCGTTTCGCACTTCGGACGCCCTGAGTCTGTGCGAAGCACAACAGTCGCACATGCTGACACACTGCCCCAGGTTGAAGCCCCGCTCACGTACTAGCCGTTCGGCTTCCGACTCGCTGCCTCTAGGGCATCCGTTCCTGCCTTCGTTCGCGTCCAGCCGCGCTTGCGGTCGTTCTCGACGAAGCCGCGCTGTCGCAGGCTGGCCGAGAAGTGCCGCACCGTGTCAGGTGCTAGGCCTGCCTTCCCCGCTGCAGCCACAAGCGTCCGTTGAGGCAGCGCTTGCAGGAAGTCCAGCTCGGCCGTGGTCAACGGCTCGCGCACATCCGAGCCGACTCCCGCGTCCTTGATCGCTTCGAGCCTACGCCACGTCGAATGAACGATCTGATTTCGCGGGACCTCCAACGCCGTATCGACAAACGCCCGAAACTCATCCTCGGCACCAACCAGCAGGTGGGCTTCGGCAAGCGTGCAAGCGACATCAGCGTAGGACCAACCTGCGAAATGGTAGGTCTGCAGGCCTCCGCGCAGCCAGTGTAGTAGCCAATGCAGCGTGTGGTTCCCCCAGGCCCCACGAAGCACAGGCAGGAACTCGGTCCACAAGCAGGCAACCTGAGCTGCCGCACCTCGCTCGCAGCGGCGACGCGTTGGCACCAAGCTCGCAAGCCGGTTCACGAACATGGTGAGCTCCGACGGCCAGTCAATGGCAGGCCGCGCAGGTTCATGACTCGGCTCGTTCAAGGGAGTCCCCGAGCTGACTCGCAGCGGGATTGCGAGTCAACCTGCCCCCAGGTGCAGCTACCCCAGGCGAGCCGCTGCCTCGATTGCCTTCCCGATGTCGAGGCTCGAATACAGTTCCGTCGTTCGGACGTCCGCGTGCCCGAGCACGCACCGGGCAACTTCGACTCCGAACGCCTTGCGTACCCGTTCCGCAGCGTTGTGCCGAAGCCGCGCAGGAGCGAAGGACTCCACCCCACCAGCCTTGCAAGCGCGGTCGATCGCGCGGCGGTAGCCAGCAACCGTGTAGACCTCGCCTGGCGCACGCTCTCGTCGGCCGACGCGGCGCTTTGCCAGCTCGGCGCGCGCGACCTGGCTCGGCTGCACTCGCGTCTTCCGCAACGCGCGACGTTCGCCGGCGCGCAGCTCCTCGCTTCGCTCCGCGGAGAAGATGACCACCTTCGGATCCAGGACCAGCCACGGCGACAACACCGCCTGCCCCTCCGGCCCGATCGCGATCGCGCGATCCCGCCCGACGTGCAGCGTCTTGTGCTGGCTCGGCCGGTAGATCCACACGGCGCCACTCCGAGCGACCTCGCCGCCGCGCATGCGCAGCAGCTCCCCGACGCGCATCCCGGTCAGGATCTGCAGCCGGACCATCGCCGAGATCATGCGCGGCAAGTGGGGCAGCGCTGCATCGAGCACGCCCTGCGGCACGGCGAGCACCGGCGGAGTCTCCGGCGCTGGCGTTCGGAACCGCTTCAGACCTTCGACCGCGAGCGAGCCGTGGTACACGCTCGGCGGAACCAGCTCCTGCCGTACGCCCCACTTGAACAGCCGCTTGCACCGCCGGACCTGGTCGTTGATGTGCGACCGCGACCAGCCCTTGGCGACCATCGCGTTCTGCAGCCCGGAGAACCAGCGCGGCGAGAAGTCGCTCGCCGGCTGCGTTGCCGCGCACCCCAGCAGAACCCCGAACGCCTCGACGTAGTTCGACAGCTCCCCGGTCTGCCGACCGTCCGGGCCGACGTAGTAGGTCGCGTGCGCTTCCAGGAAGGACGCGACCAGATCGCCTACCAGGAGCTTCGCCGGCGCTGCTTCCCTCGCCGTTGGCGGGGGAGCCCCATCCCGCAGGTAGGTCGCCAGCAGCGCTCGGTAGCGCGCCGTCGCCTCAGGACCAGGCTTCCCCAGGTAGTAGGTCCGCCCTTCGATCACAACGCGGCTCTGCCCCGTGGCCTTGTGCACGCCGAGCTTCGGCACGCGAACCGCGACACTCTTCGGAACCTCCGGCACCATGGTGAGCTCCCGCTTGGTAGTCGACTACCAAGCTTTTCAGGCGCTGCACCGAGCCAGGGGCGCGGGTTGCCGCAACGTGCGGCCAGCAAGTCGATAATGGTGGGCGTTGCAGGAGTCGAACCTGCGACCCTCAGCTTGTCGAGCCGGCCCAGGGGGATGCTGCAAGCCCCCGCGGGTTCAAGGATTCGAGCGTAACCCCCCGCGGCGCCGGTAGCAACGGGTGCCGTCTGGTTCTGTTTGGTTGCGCCCGATTTTGCCCGATCGCGCCCAAAACCGGGCAAAAGCTCGGAACTTTCCGAGGTTGGTTGCAGCCCCTTTCAGGCCGCCTTCGGAACCGCTGAGGGTCGCAGGTGGCGCCGGTCTCGCCCCGCCAGGGAGCCTCGGAAACCGCCTCCTGTCCGCCCGTGCGCCACCGTCGTTTCGATGCCGTAGCCGGAACCGCCTCGGCTCGTTTTGCTGCCGAGGGTCGGCTGCCGCGCGCAATCCTCGGGCGGCAGGCCGGCGCCCGGCACCCCGTTGTTCATCCCGCGCTCGTCGCGCGGGTCAATCCATCCGGCGGGGTGCCGGCACTTTCACCCCAGGGCAACCGTGAGCACCACCCCGAACCGACGCGCGATCATCGCGGCCCGTTCGATCATCTCCGCCAAGCGCAACGACCAGCCACCCCCGGTGGCGTTCGTCGAAGCCATCAAGATCGAGCACCACCCCCAGAAGCGCCGGCTGCTGATCGACCACGCCATCGAAGTTCTCGCGGCGCACGACGACGCGCCTGGTGCTGCGTTGGAGATCGCACGGGCCTTCTTCGCCGAGCCGCCGCGGCCCGCGCCCGGTGCCGAGCAGGAGATGGACCCGCGCGAGTCGATGGCGCGCAAGCCCGCCGAACGCTGGGCACCGGCCGCGGCGCCCGGGCAGCGCGATCCCGAAGGCAAGGTCGGCCCGGTGCCCGACGACGGCAAGCGGACCCTGGACGAACTGAAAGCCGCGGTCGACGTGATCGCCGGCGCGACGCTGCTCAACGGCGGCCTGTGCGAGACGACCCAGGGCATCGGGCTCGACCTTCGCTTGCTGGCCGCGCGGTGCCGCGACGGTCAGGGCGGCTTCGTGAACAGCTTGGCCGATCAGCTGCGCGACGCGGCAGCCGCGGCGGGCACGGCGCGGCAGAAGCGCACCGCAGGCGATCTCATGCGCGAGCGCGCCATTGCCGACGGCGCCGGCATCGAAGACCTGGAGGCGATGAAGGCGGCCGAGCGCGAGTTCGAGCAGCTGATCAACAGCGGCCACGCGCCGACCGTCGGACTTCATCGCTTCGTCGAACTGGCGCTGCAGCGCCGCAGGAGCCACCCATGAGCAACCCGAAGAAGATCGCCGTCCCCGTCCCCCCTGGCCTCACCCCGGCTGCGGCACCGGCGGTGCCGAAGGCCGCGCCGCAGGCCGCGCCCAAGTCCAAGCGCACGATCCCGATCGCGCTGCCGAACCTCGTCCCGGAGAAGGTCGACCTCGGCCACTGGTATTGGGTCGGCGCGCTGCCGGAGTGCCCGCGGGTCGTCGTGCACGTCGCGGGCATCGAGTTCCCGAAGGTCACCGAGACGGTTCGTTGGAAGAACAGCCTTGGCGTCGTCGAGCGCACGAAGAATGCCGGCGTCGTGCTGCGGCTCACGGAGACGAAGCTGCACCTGCTCGCAGATCGCCTCGCACGCGGGGTCGTCCGCCCGAGCCGCGGCTTCGTCACCGACCAGGAGAACACGCACGGCCAAGTCGTGCTCGACGCCAAGCGCCCGCTGCCAGCCGCGATCCTGACGATTCCGACGGAACAGGAACTCGCGGCAGCCGCGAAGCGCGATCGTGCGACGCGGCCGTTCTGCCCGCAGCCCGGCGATCGACCGCTCGCAGACTTCATCTACCTGCAGCCGCTCGCACCGGGCGAGAAGGTCAAGCCGCGGCCTGCGGACGCCGACCTGCCGCCGCCACTGTCGGTGACAGGGATCGTGCTCGGCACCGGCCCGAGCGTTCCCGAAAGCGCGAAGCCCGATGTCGATGACGGCCACGCTGCCATCAACGCACGACTGCAGCCGAAGGCGAAGTCGATGCTCGCCTCGTTGGACGAACGCGCCGCAGCGGCCGAGAACGGGCTGCTCCAGTGACGAAGCCTGGAGGCTTCGCGCGGCGCGTGCTCGACGACGCCCTGAGCCCTGAGGGCGTCGTCGCGATCACCGCATGGGTCAGCTACGGCCTGTCGGGCCTCAAGCCGCCGCCGCCGATCCTTCTGCAAGGCGGCGTCGCCGAGGAGATCGGCCGCGGACTCATCGCGGGGCTGATCCACGCGGGCTTCGACGCGCTTGTGGCACCGGCCTCGTGGTGGCGTCCGGGCGGCTCCTTGCCGCAGAACCTGCCCCGGATCGTCGCGTTCATCCCCGGCCTGGAACCGTGGGACGATCGGCTCGTCGATGAACTGGCGGATCGCTGCGCCCTGATCTGCTGCGGCGACGTCCTGCCGTCGTTCCCCGACCCCGGATGCCGGTGGCTGCTGCCCGAGGTCCCGCGCAGCGTCGCCGCCGATCTGCAGCTGCTCGATGATGCCGGGTGGCCGCGCGGCGCGCTCACCGAGTAGCAAATGCAACTCTCTGCTGCGGGGCCTTGCGCCGGCAAGGAACCCGCCGCATCGTGCCCCTCGCCTCGGCGCGAGCCGGGCGCGCTCGGCGCGAGCCGGGCGCTTTCTCAATCGAGTCGAGCTTTAGAACGCAGCCGGTCTGAGAAGACCACGCGGCCCTGGATACCTCGCGTGCCCCGCGGGGACCAACGCGGCCCGCCTTCTCGCCAAGCCCCCGGCTGTTAGTGGGCTGTGGGCGACGCACCCCGCGATCGGTGGCCAGGAGGCAGGCCACCGGCGGGGGAGGCCCGATTCCAGGCACGCCGCGTCGCGGGCCTTGGCGAGTCCCCGCGATCGCGTCGCGGGGCTTGAGAATCCCGGCGACGCCTGACCCGGGAAGCAAACGAACCGCGCAAGGCGCGGCGGTAGCCCCGCCGCGGCCGAGCGCAAGGTGTTCTCCTTGCTTCCCGAATCTGCAACCGACCTTCGCGTCGGGCTGTCCCCTGCCGATTGCTGCGGCATCTACGCTGTCAGCCGTTCGCTGATCTACGACCGGATGAAGGCGCGCAGCTTGGCCTTCGTGCCGCTGGACCGCGGCGACAAGACGCGCTGCCGCGTCTTGCTGCTCGATGGCGACCACGACCTGCTGAGCATCGGGCACGCGCCTGATGGGCGCGACGGCCGTGACACGATCCGCCGCGCGTTCTTCGGGCGCAGCAAGCTGCGCGTCTCCGAAGTCGCGCGCGCGCTGACCTGCAGCGAGAAGACGATCGCGCGCCTGATCGCAGTCGGCTCGCTACCCGCGTCGCACGAACTCGGAATGCTCACGGTCGACGCGGACCAGCTTCGCGCGTGGTTGTTGCGGCACCGGGTTCCTGCCCGCTGGGAGGGTTCCAAGTGAACTCCCTCACCGAAGCCCTGCTCGCCCGCGTCGCGGAACCTGACCAGCCGGTGCCGCTCCTCGATGCGGCCCTGATCGTCGAGAAGCTGACCGGCCAGCGCGTGCACCGCTCGGCCCTGCACCGTTGGGAGTCGAAGGGCACGGGCGGTGTTCGCTTGGAAGTGCTCCGCGTCGGCAAGACGCGCATGGTGACCGCGCGGCTCCTCGCGCAGTTCTTCGTGGCGGCCGGCGCGGCGCGCAACGCGCAGCCGACGCCAGGGCCGAAGAAGAAGAAAGCGCCGCGCCGGCTTCGAGTCCGGCGCGGCAAGGTCGAGTCCCAGGCTGCGAACGTGGGAGGTTCGACGTGAAGCATGCTACCGAGTTCGACGCCGACGGCTACCCGCTCGACCCGGCGTTGCGGCTGTGCCTGTTCTGCGACCGCCAGGGACACCCGGCCCAGTGGGAGCCGCGGCCCGGCGACGCGGCGCTCGTCGAGGCACCGGCGCCCGACGCAGTGCTCCTGCTGTTCCTGTGCCCGCGGTGCCAGATCGCACCGTGGTGCTACGCGCGCATTCGTGCACTGCTGCTGAAAGCGCCCCCCGAACTGCGCGCCCGCGTGTGGGAGGATCTGACGTGAGCACCATCACACTCCCCAAGCTGCTCGCGCGGGTGCGCAACTGGCTCACCTGGAGCCTGAAAAAGAACGCGCACGGCAAGCTGACGAAGGCGCCGGATTGCAGCACGACCGATCGTTCGCGTTGGCGCGGCCTCGACGACGTGCTGCACACAACGCCGTCGCACGACTGCGGCCCGGGATTCATCTTCACCGGCGGTGTTGACGTGGAAGGCGCGCGCCTCTTCGCGATCGACATCGACGGGTGCCGCGACCCGCGCAGCGGTGGGGTCGAGCCGTGGGCGCAGAAAGTGCTCGGCTTCTTCCCTGCTGCATGGGTCGAGGTGTCGCCGTCGGGCTGCGGGCTGCACGTTTGGGTGCTCGTCCAAGGTGGCGACGAGCTGCCGAAGCCGCAGCGCATGAAGGCGCAACCCGAGGGCGCCGGCCTTGCGCCGAACGTGCCAGAGTCGAAGCACGCCGAGTTGCAGTTGTTCGGCTACGGCGTTGCGCAGTACATGACCGTCACCGGCGAGCGCTACGCGACCGACCAGCAAGGGCGTGCTGTCGGCAGGCCCGAGATCGGCCGCATGTCGATCGAGGATTGGCGGCGCTTCTCGGACCACTACGGGTTCGGCATGCCCGGCCCATCCGACGGGGCCGCCGCTGCGTTGCCGCGCGGCACCGGCTCGGCGCCTACGCCCGAGGCGATCGCGGCGAGCCTGCGCCGGCAGCCCAGCGGCGACGACGCGATCAACGCGAACTGGAAACCGCTGCTCGCGAAGTCGGAAGGCGCGGGCAAGAGCGCGAGCGAAGCGTTCTGGACGGTCGTGCAGATGGTGCTGCGCGCAGCGAACGGCCACGGCAAAGCGGCGGTGGACTTCCTGCTGCACCGCACGGCGTGGGGCCGCGGCGAGGTCGACGACAGCGCCGACCCGTCCAAGTATGAGCGGCGCTCGTGGGTCGAGAAGGAAGTCGCGCGCTGCGCCGCGAAGAACCCGACGCTCACGCTCGGCGCCGAGGACATGTTCGAAGTCGTCGCGGCCGACGCACCAGCGCAGCCCGACCGCGCGCCGGAATCACCGCTGCACAAGCTATGGCCGCAGGCCGCGCCGACGTGGTTCGCGCAGCAACCGCCCCCGCGGCGCTACCTGCTGCGCCACCCCGACGGCGACGGGCTGCTGCCGCAAGGCAAGGCCGCAACGCTGTCCGCAGCGGGCGGCACCGGCAAGACGAACGCCGTCTGCCAGCTTGCCGTCAGCGTCGCCACCGGGCGTCCGTGGCTGGGCCACTTCGCGGTCGACGCCGTCGCACCCCGCCGTGTCCTGCTGCTGCTGGGCGAGGAGGACGCCGGGGAGGTCCACCGCCGGCTGTCCGCCGCGGGCGCTGCGCTCGGGTTGACCCCTGCCGAACGCGAGGCGGTCTGCGCCAACGTCGTCGCGCTGCCCCTCGCGGCTTGCGTGACGCCCTTGCTTCGCCTGGGGCCGGATGGGCAGCCGCGGCCGACGGAACACATGCAGGCGCTGCATGCGCGCCTGCAGGAAGCCGCGGGCGACGGCTGGGGGCTGATTGTCCTCGACCCACAGAGCCGGTTCGCCGGCTGCGACGTCGAGAAGGACAACGCGCTGGCGACGGCCTTCGTCCAGCACGTCGAACAACTGACCACGGCCCCCAGCAACCCGACGGTCCTGGTCGTCGCCCACTCGTCGAAGCTGGCGCGGCGCATGGGCACCGCCGACAGCCGCGGCGTCACGGGCTTGACCGACGGGTTCCGGTGGCATGCGACGCTGACGGCGGTGGGCTTGGACCGGGCGCGCTTCGCGGTCGAGAAGAACAACTACGGCCGTCCGTCCGATCCCATGCACCTGACCCGGGGCACCGGGGGCCTGCTGTTCGCCGAGACGGAGGCGCAGCGCGCGTTGCGCGAGGGCGCAGGCGACCGCGAGCGCGAGGCGCAGGAGGCCGCAGACGGGAAGCGCCAGGACGAGCGCGTCGAGAAGGCGGTCGACCTGGCGCGGCGCCAGCCGGGCCTGTCGAAGGGCGAACTCGCGGCGGCCATCGGCGGAAAGACGACGGAGGCGCTTCGCGCGGTCGACGCCGCGGTGGCCAAGGGTCTGCTCGTCAAGCGGATCGACGGCAAGGCCCACCGCTACGAAGTGGCCGGCCCGTCGACCTGACGGGCCTTCACCGTTTCCCGTTTCCCACCGTTTCCCATCGTTGCCCGGGAATCGCTGGGAAACGGCGGCGCCAGCCGGACCGTTTCCCGGTCCCGGGGGGGTGTGGGGGGAAACGATCGTTGATGAAGCGGGAAACGGACGCCGCGTGCTTCTGCGCACCCCCGGTGCCGATCGCTCCATTGGCCGGCGTCGCGGCCCGACCCCGGATGCCTCCCCGCCCCGACGATCGCCGCGTGCGCCGCGTGCGTTGGGTGCGGTTCGGGCGCGCGACGCGGCGGCGCTCGGACACCATCGCAGACAGCCGCCCCCGCGGTGCCGTCGGGCGCGGTAGGGTTCGCCGCGTGACCGAAACCGAGTTGCAGGCCGACCACGAGGATCACGGCGACCAGCGGCCGAAAGTCGAAGCGCGCGACGCCCGCGGCAAGTGGCTGCCCGGCAAGTCCGGCAACCCGATCGGTCGGCCGCGGAACGAAGGGCGACCGCGCCTCTACCGGATCGCGCGGGACGTCTGCGAGAAGAACGGCCTGACGCTGGAACAGGCGCTCGGCGCGGTCATCGCCAAGCTGCTGCAGGCCGCCGCCGCCGGTGACTTCCGCGCCGCGGAACTGGTGCTCGATCGGCTGTCCGCCCACGAGCCCAAGGTCGACGCGGTGCTGGTGCGCGGCATCGACGGCGAGCCGCTGCCGGTGGGGCCGCCGATGCCCCAGGGCGCCGCGCTGGCGACCTACCTGCGGGAGTTCGCGGAGCAGCTTGAGGCGTTCCCCCGAGCGCGCCGCCGGGGGGCCGACGACGGCCCGGGCGCGGCGATCGCCGAGGGCGACGGGCCGCCGGCCCTGCCGCCGCCGGTGCCGCCTGGGGCCGACGCGGGCGATCGGCTG